>JAHJTC010000015.1 GCA_018830105.1 Bacteroidota bacterium | reverse complement strand
TACGACCAATCAAGATTAAAAAGCACGGGCGAAGAGCCAAAAGCTTATTCAAGTATGGGTTGACTTATCTTGCTAAGGTGTTGTTTTCAAATGATTTAGATGAATTTAGAAATTGTTGTAAATTTTTGTCATGTACTTAGAAAAATAACACAAAAAGATCAAAAGCGTTCAATAAAGCTTGTAAAAAAGTCGGTTAACTTTCGAGCAGGCCTCGCCCTGTCTTGATAATTTTGCCTTCGGCCTTGAGGGTTTGTATCAGGCGATCGAGAACACCATTGACAAAAATTTTGCTTCGTGGAGTACTAAAAAACTTAGAAATGTCGATGTACTCATTCATACTAACTTTGATCGGAATGGAGCGGAATGTAAATATCTCTGCCAGCGCCATTTTTAGGATAAGCATATCCATTACAGCGATGCGATCCTGCTCCCAGTTAGCTGTTGTTGCCGCAACCATCGAAGCATATTCTTCGCCTTTGATGATGCTGTTTCTGAAGAGCTTTTTCACGAAATCCAAGTCTTCATTATCCTCTTCATTGGCGGTTTTAAGGATATGTGGCATTGCAGTGAACTCATTAAAATCCTCATCGAGTCCTTTAAAAAATTTGATAAGCAAATAGGAAACCAGGTGATAATCATCAACAAAGTAGATACTTTTCTCTTCATAAAACGATTCCAGCAAATCCTGCTCTGCAAAATAGCGTTCGATCAATTGAATCAGCAACTTCTTGTCGTTGGCAAAATCATCCTTTTCGGCCTGCATATATTTTTGATATTCAGGCGTTTCGCGCATCTGGTGATAAAACTTACGAACGACCTCCTGATCTTCTCCCCAGTTAATTTTGTAAAGGCTTTCGTAGCGTTTAAAATCTTTGTTATTACTCAGCGTTTGAAGCAAGCTGTTATTGATGAAGCGCATATTAGGATCAAGATCTTCTGCCGTAGGGAAATGTTTTTTCTTATTGTCTTCAATCCTATTTTCAGCGAAACGGGTTAATTCGATAAAAAAAGACAACTGCCAGATAAATAACTCGTATAGCTTATTGATGCTTAGCATCAACTGCTTTTCACCCTGGTATAAATCCTGATTACCGGCCTGAAAATAAGCATAAATCGCTTGTAGAACTTTGACTCTTAGATGCCTTCTGCTGAGCATAATGGGAAAAGGGAATAATATTAATGCTAATGAGGGCGCAAAGGTACAAAAAAACACTTGGCACAACCCATTTATTAATGATTGTAAAATTTAGTCTCCAAGTTTCCTGAACGACCTGAAAAACAAGGCAACATCCTTCCAGACCTTGTAATCTCTTGCATAAAACAGATTGATTCTACGGATTATTTCATCATTCTCGGGCGACTTTTTAAAAGCCGAACCCGGACAAAGCACTCCTGATCGAATGGCTGGCAGTCGCTGTCCGGCCTCTTCGAAGTTTCCGCAATAACCCACCCAGCTTTTGCGCCCTGAGAATACCGACAAGGCATTGACAAAAAACCCAAAAGGAGCATTAACAAACCACAAAATTACAGGCCAGGCGAGCAAACTTATCAGGGCTGCACTCACATCAAAAAGACGTTTGCTTCGCCTGTTTGCCCTGGAATCGATCGCGTTGATTCCAATGGTATAGAGGTCGCCACGTGTATTGATTGAATTACTTCCGATGATGGAAAGGCTGTCTTCGGGAGCAATTTTATAATCCACACCTGCCGCATGCCAGGCCACCATTTTATCAATAATAAGCTGATGGGGGATATCTTTGGAGCAAAAGATTACTTCGTTGATGCGATAAATTTGAATCATTTCGGGAACCTGATGGATATGGCCGATAAATTCATCCGGCAACGGAAATTCTGATGCTGTTTCAACCAATCCAATAAACTCAGGTTTGATGGCGGTACTTTTTAATAAGGAGTCAACACGTATAGCTTCTTCGGCATGGCCGATCACTAAAAAGCGCTTTTTGATGTCGCCACCAAAGGAGTAACCATCTGCCTTGAGCATATACCCTACAAAGCGGTTAAGGCTGAAAACGGCGCCGAGCCAAACTGCCCCTAACAGAATCAAGGCACGCGAAAAACGCAAATTTTCAGGCAATAAGGCATACAAAACCAAAATCAACAAAGTCCCGATACCCAAACCGCGCAAGGCTTTCGGGATTTGGTAGGGTTTGTCGTAGCCTCCGCTAAAAAAAACAGAGAAGAGCCATATCAGCAGATAAGCCGGCAGAACCACCGTAACCAACACCAGCGGATAATCTCCGCCTTCGCGGTAAATGGTAAACTCGCCCCAATACTGTTTAATCGCAAAAAGGCCGGCAAAACCCAATATAGCATCAAAACCAGGCAATACAGCCTGTTTGATAAAACGGGCCATGATGGCTATTGCTGCTCTAAAATAGACGGCGATATTGATAAGAAAGGTGAAAGTGGAAGCCCTTTTTTGACTAAAATGTTTGCGTGCAAAAATGATCATCGCATTGTAAAAAACAAACACATAATTTATGCTGCTTTTTTTGGTGCTTTCACCTTTGTAATGAATGATGCGGGTTTCGGGAAAGTAATAGTTTTTGTATCCTGCCTTGGTGATGCGGTACGAAAGGTCAATGTCCTCGCCGTACATAAAAAAAGCTTCGTCGAGCAGGCCGGTTTTGTCAAGCACTGCTTTGCGCATCAGCATAAACGCACCGGCAAGCACGTCCACTTCATGGATTTGGTTTTTATCTAAATATCCCAGATGATATTTTGAGAAACGTTTGGATCGGGGGAAAAGACTTGCAAACCCAAAAATTTTATAAAAAGCAGTGGCAGGCGTTGGTAGTCCGCGCTTGGACTCGGGAAGAAAATTTCCCTTGCCATCAACCATTTTTACTCCTAACCCGCCCGCATCGGGATGCGAATCCATAAAGCTGATGACTTTGGTAAAGGTATCATCCTCCACCACGGTATCAGGGTTTAGCAAAAGCACATATTCTCCTTCAGAGCGCCGTATAGCCTGATTATTGGCTTTACTGAAACCCAGATTTTCTTTATTGTCGATTAAAACAACCTCAGGAAACTTCTCCCGCAGCATGCGCAGCGAGCCATCAACAGAATTGTTGTCAACCACAAAAATCTCGGCCTCTATGTCTTTAACTGCTTTTCGGACAGAATACAAACACTGCTCGAGAAAATGCTCTACATTGTAGTTTACAATTACGATCGAAAGTTTCATGCTGAGATAAGCTTTGAGCCGTCAAAGATAAGACAGTTTTAATGAATGCCATCTAACTCTTGCCCATCAAAAATACCGGAATTGTATTGTGAAAGCGGTATCATCGTTATCAGATTCTATTCTGTGCTTAATCGTGTTTGTCCATAAAGTCAAGTGTTTGAACTATAATGTTCGAGAGCAAGCCTGTCGGTAGGGCAGATCTACCTGGCAGCAGACAGCAGGGCGCATAATAATTTTAAACCGCAGTATAATAAAGTATTCGGGGATATAACTTTTTTATTGCAACGCAGAACCAAGTGATACCGAGTTCACGAATACCGCTTAAATTTATTATTAAATGCGTAAATCGGACATTATAGACAGCTACGAATTAATTCCCATTTAGTTTAGCAAATATTTGAACCAGACATTCAATGCAGTATTCAATATCTAAAGTTGGTTTCATCTTTAACAGTTATTTGCAAGTTTCTCTATAATGAAATAGCGAAGAAACTCAAACAGAAAAGAGTTTCTTCGCTATATTTAAAGATAAAGCTTGCTTTTTTTGGAAACTATCTTTGTTATACTAGCTAATCCTCAAGGGTTTCTTCACCCTCCTTGTAAAATTGATAGATTTTTTTGCCACCATAAGCTGCACCTAATCCCAACAGGATAAATAACCCTCCTCCAATAGGGGCACTACCGCCATTGGAGTTATTTCCGGTGTTGCTTGCGCCGCCAGCTCCACCCGGAGGAGGAGGTGGTGCCTGTGCTAATGAATTAAAGGATATTGTAAGCGCTGCAACTAATAATATGTTTCTGATCGAATTAAAAATTAAATTTTTCATCTGTGTGTGATTTTACTTGGTGAATACTTTTTTGACAACCGTTCCGCTTGGTTTTTTAACCCTTACAACCAGGTAACTGTTGTTTGCATTAAATGGAATTCTTATTAAGGTGCCTGCATTAATTTTTTGATCAAGAAGTTTTTGGCCAATTATACTGTAAATCTCAACATTACCGGATTCGTGAACTGCTGCTCCTTTTGAACCAATGTAGATACTGTTGTTAGCAGTATAAATATTCATATACTCATTTTCATTACTCAAATCCTCATTTATTCCAAAAGTTGCAGATTTAAAATGTAGAAGAAATCTACTCATATCATCGCCTGTAGAAGCATTAAATGTGTAAACAGGATTATTTACCAGATTGTGGATTGTTCCTGTTTGCAGGTCTTCCAAACTTACCATCATATCGGGCAGGTTTTCCAATTGTAAAAGTGTAAAAGTGTATGCTCCATCAACTACCTGATCCAATTGCAATGGAACTGTTTTGCTTTCGCCATTTATCGGAGCTAAAGCGTTTGTGCTGAGTTTTAGTCCATCTTCGACGGTATATATTTGAGGGAATTCGTCATTCGAATATATTTTAGTTGCATCACCTTTATAATCGAAATAGTCGGTTCCATTTTCAGGAAATCCAATAAACACCGTATTTCCATGATTTTCAAAATCTAACTGTAGACGCACATAGGGGCTTTCACCTTTGTTTGTGGGTGATTTATAAATATCCGTCGCACTATGAACCCGGGCAGTGGTTGGAATGCTTAGGTTACCGGGAGAAAATGCTTGAACAAAGAAGGCCTGACTAATGGGTATGATTCCGTCTATAAGAGTACCAGTCGTCCCATTCCAGGTTCTATAATCACCTCCATTAAAGTTATTATCCCACACATACTGAGTACCCGTGGTAAAAGGGACCCTACTTGCAGAGGCCCAATTAATCGCATCACAATCAATGGCTGAGGTAAATGGGTTTCCTATCAAATTCCAACCGTTCCCGCTTTTAACTAAGTTTACAGTAAGATCTGTTGTTTGAATATCTCCGGTCATGCTAACAGTTGCCGGTGATTTTGTTGCATTGTCTACCCAAACAGACCAGCCTTTTCCAAGTGGCATTGACGTAGCTAAGTCGGTATTGTAAGTCCATGAATTATCGGACTCATTGTGAGCGGTAAGCCAGCAAATAGGAGCTTCATTCCAATAAAAGTCGTTGGCGGTTACATTCGTTGTGGATGGTGCAACAAAATGCCATGCAGCATCAGTTAAATAGCGTTCTACTGTAAAAGTACCATTGTTGGTAAAAGTACCTGCGGTAATAAGCGAGCCTGTGCCTGCAACTGTGCTTTGTATGGTAAGCGTAGCTCCGCTGTTTATGGTAAGGTTGTTGCAATCAGCCGAAGCAAGGGCAGCAATAACCGGATTGTTGGTTGCTACTGTTGGAATGATTACCTCATCGCTTGCCGTTGGAACGGCACCTCCGCTCCAGTTTGCAGCAGTATTCCAATCTGAACTTGAAGAACCATTCCAGGTAATAGGACTAGCAAGAGGATCACTACTGAAATTATATTCATAAGCACCCATGTCGATGGTTCCGGCAGTACCGCTGGCTTTATCGAGTTTGCGCCCAAACGATCCTCCACGAATATCCGTGGTTTCAGCGTTTATACTATTGTTTCCTGCATCTGCACAAGGCGAGGTACCATAAATTGAATACGGATAATCCCCTGAACCCACAAATTGTGGATCAGCATCTATATTGTTGCCGTCATCGGTTCCAAAAGTAGCACCTGCCCAACTGCTACTTCCACCACTGCCTTCAATATTGCAATAGGAAAATGTTGGGAGACTTCCGGAATAATTATAGATATTGTCGCCTGAGTTTGAGGCTGTGTTGCCCCATATTATGGTATTGCTGATGCTTGGCATAGAACTAGTGAAACTCAAATATATTCCACCACCATATCGTGAAGCTGTGTTTTGTGAGAATGTACAGTTGACAATAGTAGGTGAACATATATTAATATTCATTCCACCACCATCGTACTGAGCAGAATTGCCGGTAAAGACACAATTAGTAACTATTTGTGTTGACTGTCTGGTAAACATTCCGCCGCCTTGGTCAGCAAAATTATTGCTGAACTGGCAGTTGGTTACAATAAGGGATGAAGAATTAGCATTATTTATTCCCCCTCCGTAAAAAGAAGCTGAATTCCCGGTAAAATTACAATTACTAATATTGGTCGTGCTTGAATTATTGTTTATTCCAGCACCATATTTAGCAGAATTAGTGATAAAAGCACAGTTACTTATATATGCTGAAGAATTATTGCTGTAGATTCCTGCTCCATCTCCGCTAGTTGAATTACCTAAGAATGTGCATTGGTTCACACTTGGAGAAGAAGCATTATTATGCATTCCACTACCAGCATTATGAGGCCAGGTTTCGTTAGCATTTCCGCCCGAAATGGTAAAGCCGTCAAGAATAGCAGTGGTTGTTAAATTCATTCCGCTCGGGTGATAGAAAATATGGTAACTGTTTTCGGTATTGTTGGTTATGGATAATGTCAAACCGCTTCCGCTAATATCATCATCATTGTTAAAGTCACCGCTTAATATGGTTTCATTGGCTTCGCCGGCACCATAATTAGTACGTTCAGATGTTGCTGACTCTGTACCTGCAAATCCACCATAGATAGCTACTCCATCTATCATCCTGAAATGGTAGTAGCGGGATGTGTTGGTTAAGTCGTAAGCAGAGCTTGGATAGTAAGTTCCTTTGGAAACCCAAATTTCTTGTCCTGTAACCGCTTCGTTTAAAGCGCTTTGTAAAGAAGTATAGGCATCGGCCCAGCTCGTGCCAGCATTGCTGCCTGAAGCAGCAATATCAACATAAATTATAGGAGTTGCGTTGGGGTCAATGCCAAATTTATATTCATAAGCACCCATATCAACTGTTCCGGCAGAGCCATCAGCCTTACTTAACTTACGAGCAAAATCATTTCCGCGAATATCATAAGGTTCGCTTATTGCTCCATTATCTCCTGCATCTGCACAAGGTGAGATTCCATAAATTAAATAAGGGTGTTCAGCACTTACAGCACTGCCAACAAATCTTGGGTTTGCATCAATATTATTTCCGCCATCTGTTCCTAAATTAGTATCCCAACTAGTGCTTCCACCACTTCCTTCAATATCACAATAGTAGAATGTAGGATTGCCGCCAATTACATTTAAAACGGCTTCATTATTATTGCCCCAAATTATTGTGTTTTTGATTGTTGGGCTAGTTGTGGCTCCCGTACAAAAAAGTGCTGAGGAAGATGATTCAGTTATTGTACTATTTATAATAGATGGGGAAGCATCCATGATAAAAATTCCCCCACCATAATGTCCAGCTGTATTATTATTGACCAGGCAATTCGTTATAGAAGAAGCAGAATTTCTTAAATACAGCCCTCCGCCGTCAGAAAAATTGGGACCTGATGCCGTATTGTTCTTGAATGTGCAGCTAATAATGCTTGATGAAGAATTGAAATCAGCCAATCCACCACCAAGTGATGCTGTGTTGTTCACGAAAACTGTATTCTCTATTTGTGTTGAAGAATTAACATAATTACATATTCCTCCACCATAAACTAAGGCAGTATTATTTATAAACGTGCAGTTGATGATACTTGGTGATGAACTGTAATTGTACATGCCACCTCCCCATGTGTGTGCGCTTCCGCTATTTGCGTTGCCGCCGGTAATTGAAAAACCATCCAATACGGCTGTGCCATCTAAATTTAATCCGGTCGGATGATAAAAAACATGATAACAATTATCAGAATTATCATCAGGAGTTCCAATATCACCACTAAGAATGGTTTCGTTAGCACCGCCTGATCTATAATTAGTTCTGTGAGCTACAGTTGTTTCAGTTCCTGCAAAACCTCCATATATGGTAACACCATTGATCATCCTGAAATGATAATAACGGCTATCGGTAGGCCCATCGTAGGGTGAACTTGGCTTGTAGGTTCCTGCGGCAACCCAAATTTCATCACCGGTTACTGCAATATTTAAAGCAGATTGAAATGAGGTAAAAGCATTTGTCCAGTTTGATCCATTATCGTTGCCTGAGGCATCGACATCAACATAATATCTCCCTATGTTTACCGGATCGCTGTTATTATTAAATTCATAGGCACCTATATCAATTGTGCCGGCTGTTCCGTCTGTTTTAGAGAGCTTTCTGCCATATCCTGCCCCTCTAATGTCATAGGCTTGAGCGTTGGCACCACCGTTTCCCGCATCGGCACAGGGAGAAGTACCCCAAATTGAATAAGGATGTAGCGCGTTTAATGTGCTTCCCACAAACTCAGGATCGCTGTTTATGTTGCCGCCCCCATCAATGGGAGTACTACCTGAATTCGCAACACCTGAGCCATTCCAGCCTCCATCGATATCACAATTGGTAAAGGTTGGGTCGCTATTGTCATTTCTTACCTGCGTACCATCTCCATTATTTATTGTATTTCCCCAAATGATACAGTTTGTGATGATCGCGTCTGATCCATCTTTGTTATAAATCCCACCACCATTTTTTGCGTAGTTATCCACAAAAGTACAATTGGTTATGGTAGGTTTTGAAACATCATCATTAAGGATGCCTCCTCCATTATCATAATTGCCACCATCAACTCTATTTCCAACAAAAAGGCAATTGGCTATTTCTCCTGAAGAAGAAGTATTAGCCAGTCCTGCTCCACCACCATAGCGCAAGGCACCAGCTGCACCGGAATAATTATTGGTGAATGTGCAATTTATTATTTTTGCATGTGAAGCATTTTGATTGGCCATGCCACCACCTTCATCTTCTGCTTCATTTCCTATGAAATAGCAATTGTTTATACGTGGCGTTTGTCCATCGGCATTATAAATTCCTCCGCCATCATCAGCACTGCCGTCTGCATTGCCACCTTTAATGGTAAAGCCATCGAGTACTGCATTAAAGCCAAGGGTGTAGCCTGCCGGATGATGAAAAACATGATAGGCGTTTTCGGAATTGCCAGTTATTGACAAGGTAGCTCCGCTTCCGCTAATCACATCGTCGTCATTAAAATCACCACTTAATATGGTTTCATTTGTTTCGCCAAATCCATAATCAGTTCGTTCGGTAACTGCAGTTTCATCTCCCGCAAAACCACCAAAGATGGAAACGTTGTCTACCATCTGAAAAGCTTTGTATCTGTCGGTGGAGCCTCCAATGGTTGCAGTTGGCAAATAAGTTCCTTTGGCTACATATATTTGGTCACCTGAAACTGCTCTATCCAAAGCGTCTTGTAGTTGTATGTAGGCATTTGCCCAATTCAAGCCCAAGTTGGTTCCGGTAGCATTACTATCAACAAAGATAACTTCTGCATTAATAGTGCCAATACTGGTTAATAGTATGGTTACTAAAATTAGTAATCGTGTTTTCATTTTCATCTCATTTTTTTTATTAAAAATAAATTGCGGCAAGATTACTGTCGAAACACGCTGTTACCAAATGAATGTTCTGAGCGATGGGAATTTTGTTCTGAGCTCCGGGATTTTTGTTCTGAAAGTATTTTTGGGGAAGTCGGTTTTTCTTGTCAAGCTATTTGGGTAGGTTGTAAAAATGGTTTAATAACCTGAGGATTTGCTATATTCCCCCTCGTCCGCCTTTGTAACAGGGATGCTTTTATCCTCAAGCATTTGTAATGCCATTTCCCATCCATTACTCAACCATAGCGCTGAAAGGCAATTTTTTACTTATTAAGTCGGCAGATAAAAATTCTACTCAATATTTACCCTTTTAAGTAATTCGTTTCGGTAGTTTTTCCCGATAGGGACTTCAGTTCCATCAACAATTACGTATAAATAATTAATGGCATCTAAATAATAAAGGTTTATTATAAAGCTGCGATGTGTACGGAAAAAGTTATCAGGTAATTTTTTGGGAAAGTCGATTAAGCTTCCCCTCGACAAATGTTTTTGATTGGCATTTGTGTAAATTTCAACATAAACATGTTCCGCTTTTACATAGGTAATATCAACAAACTTCACCTTATGAAACAAGTTATTACTCCGAATAAAAAAGGCATCTTTAATTATAATGTCTTTGTTTGCTGTGGTCGCAGATTTTGAAATTTCAAGGCTACTTGAATAATTATACAAAGCCATTTCGATGGATGTATATAAATCATCTTTGTTAAACGGCTTAACCAAATAGGCTGGCGGAGTTACTTTTTTTGCGCGTTCAACGGTAGCGGGGTCGGCATTTGAGGTCAGAAAAATGAAGGGCATTTCATAATCCTCTTTTATCTTCCAGGCTAAATCGATACCATCTTTACTGCCTGCAAGTTGTATGTCCAAAATGGCTAAATCAGGTTGATACTTTTCAATGGCTTCAATAGCTTCAGTGTAATTAATTACCGGATCAAGTGCATCATATCCCAGTTTTGATAATATATTACAAATATCATCTGCGATGATAATTTCATCTTCTACAACAAGTATTTTAACTTTTCCCATTATTCCTTCTTCCTTCTTCCTATAGTGTCGGTAAAATTAATAATAAATTTCGAGCCATTTTCATACTCGTAACGGGAGGTTCCGTATAACTGGCGGGCAAGCCGTCTTACCAAATGCAATCCGATGCTTGATGTTGTTGATGGGTCAAAATCTTTAGGTAGTCCGGGACCACTGTCATGAACCACCAGCACATAGTCATGCTCATCTTTTGTAAGCGTGAGGACAATTGATCCTTTTTTATTGGCATATGAATACTTAAAAGCATTGGTGATCAGTTCACTTAAGATCAACCCAACGGGTATGGATGTATCAATGTCTAGTTTAATATTACCGGCAACAACCGTTTTTTCCACCTCTTTTAGCTCAGGGTAAAGCCCCGAAATCTGATCAAGTAATTGTAATGTATAATCCTTAAAATCAACGCTTGATATATTGGCTCCCTGATATAGTTTTTGGTGAATTAGAACCATTGCTTCTATCCTGCTTTGACCGTCTGCAATGGCGGAAATAATTGATTCGTCTTCAATGTTTTGAGTTTGTAAATTAAGCAGACTTGAAATGAGTTGGAGATTATTCTTTACCCGGTGATGGATTTCTTTTAGCAATACTTCTTTTTCTTCCTTTTGTTTTGAAATAATATCATGCTGACTGACTAATTTACTATTTGATCTTTTTGTTTGTCGATAAAATTTAAGGATAATGAAGATAAAAATGATGACCAACACAAATCCTATAATAAGCACATGGATAGTTATCAACTGGATTTTTCGTTGTGAATCACTCTGTGCCAATTCTGTGTTAATCAATTCCTTCTCGGTGTTGAGAAGACTGATTTCAAGTTCTTTTTTATCGGTTTCGAATTTCGTTTGCAGTTCAGTTATTGTTCTTTGTTTTTGTTCAGAAAAAAGTGAATCTTTTGCATTCATATATTTTTGTGCGTAAATGATGGCTTGTTGGAAATCGCCAAATTTCATATAGGTTCTGTAGAGTTTTTCATAACTTTCTGTTTCCATTTTGAAGGATCCAATTTCCAAGGCAAATTCATTCATTTTATTGGCATAGCTTAAAGTTTCTCTGAGCAATTGTAGTCTGTTGGCACCGTCAGAATCAATCAGGTGGATAAACCGGTTCAAAGTGTGCCACTGATTCCGGAGTGATTGTGCCACTTGTACCGGTTCAAAGAGTGCCACTCAAACCGGAGCAAGTTGTGCCACTCAAACCGGAGCAAAGTGTGCCACTCATACCGGCCTTATTGTGCCACTTGTACCGGTTCAAAGAGTGCCACAAAATGAAGTTAAGGCATAAAATGTAAACAAACATAAATTCTATCGTATAATCTTTGAAAACAAAAATCAAAGATTATGGCCGCAAAAAAGGTAGAACTTATGGATTTAAGACAATTACTTTCACTCAAGCAGCAAGGCATAAGCAATCGCAATTGCGAAGAGCATACAGGCCTTCATCGCAACACGATCAACCATTATGTGAAGCTGTTCAGGGCAACAGGAGAAAGCTATCAAAGGCTTTTGGATCTTGATGATCAAGCTTTGCGTGACATGTTTCCCCCTCGTAGCCCTGTTGATCAGGGGCGCTATAGTGACTTGGCACAACGTTTCAGTTATTTTGAGCAGGAACTCAAAAAGCCAGGCTGTACGCGCGAACAACTATGGCGACAATATATCCTTGAAAACCCATCAGGATACAGCTATAGCCAGTTTAACGAGCACTTTGCACGATGGCGCAACAAGCTAAAAGGCAGTGGCAAACTTATCCATAAGGCAGGAGATAAGCTATATGTTGATTATACAGGTAAAAACCTCTACATCACCGATAAACAAACAGGAGAACAACAAAGCGTTGAAGTCTTTGTAGCCCTGCTACCGGCAAGCCATTACACCTTTGTAGAAGCAAGCAAGAGCCAGCAAAAAGAAGACTTTATCCAGAGTGTAAATCATGCCATGAGCTACTTTGGTGGTGCACCCAAAGCACTGGTAACAGACAACCTTAAATCAGCTGTAAGCAAAGGCAGTAAATATGAACCCATCCTCAACAAAAGTCTCAAAGCGCTGGGATTACATTACAATACCACTATAAATCCCACACGCACTTATGCTCCTCAAGATAAAGCCCTTGTTGAAGGCGCTGTCAGGCTGATCTACCAGCATATATTTTATCCGCTTAACAATCAGGTGTTTTTTGATTTACATAGTTTAAATCAGGCCATCAATCCCCTTTTAAAACGCTTCAATGAACTGGTGATGAAGCTCCTTCAGACAAGCCGCGTAAAGCAATACCTGGAAATAGAAAAAGCTTTACTTACTCCGTTGCCCGGATCACCCTATGAGCTCAAAGAGTTCCGTAAAGCCAAGGTACAAAAGATGGGTTACGTCTATCTGCACCAAAACCGGAACTATTACAGTGTTCCCTTCCGTTATATTGGTCAGCAGGTAGAGATCCAATATGACAGCAATCAGGTAGAAATCTATTACAAACAGGAACGCATAGCCAGTCACAAACTTAATTATCGCCCTGGCGCCTATACCACAAACAAAGAACATCTAAGCAGTTCACATAAGTTCTATCAGCAGTGGAGTCCTGATTTTTTTCTTAATCTGGCTTCCCAAAAAGGGCCACACCTTAAAGCCTATATTGAAAAAATACTTGCACAGGCTGATTATCCCGAAGTGGCTTACAAGCAATGCCTGGGCATACTTCATATGAACAAAGATTATGCGCCCGAGCGCATCGAAAATGCCTGCCGGCTGGCCTTTGGCCAGTCCCGCCACAGCTATCGCATCATCAAAAACATGCTGGCTAATAAAATCGATCTGCTAAACACACATCCACAGCCTGATCCGCTTATTAGCAAACATGAAAACATCAGAGGTGCAGCTATATACAATTAAAGTTTTGTATTAAAACACATATCAATAAATCAAAAAAATACCATCGCTATGAATCAACAAAACACTATTGAACGCATGAAACAAATGCGCCTTGGCGCAATGGCACAAGTACATTATAACAACCTGCAAAACAACTTGAACATGGATCTAACCATTGATCAGTATACCAGCCTGCTGGTGGATCAGGAGTGGGAAAACAGGCAAGGCAACAAAATAAAAAAACTCATTACCACAGCTCGTTTCCGAAGCACTGCCACACTCAGCGACATCGACTATACAGCAAATCGTCAACTGGATAAAGGGCTCTTTCAACGTCTGGCCATGCTTGATTTTATTAAAAATCATGAAAATATCATCATCACCGGAGCTACCGGAACAGGCAAAAGCTACCTTGCACAAGCGCTTGGTCATCAAGCCTGTATGATGCTTATTAAAACACGCTATTTTAACACTTCAAGACTACTTGATAACCTAAAACTGGCACGGCTGGAAGGCACCTACACCAAAACACTACAACAAATTGAAAAAACTGAGTTGATCATCCTGGATGATTTTGGCCTCTCGGGCTTTGACAACCAAGCCCGTCAAATACTGATGGATATCATTGAAAGCAAGTATGATCGCTCATCACTGATTATCAGCTCTCAAATCCCAGTATCTGTCTGGCATGAAATTATTGGTGAAGGAACTGTAGCTGATGCTATACTGGATCGTCTGGTGAACTCGTCTCATCGTTTACAACTCAAAGGCGACTCACTGAGAAAAAATAAACTCCTCTAATAAAATGAAAATCGTAATCAAATTACGGTGACAATTAACAATCAAATTAATGTTTAATTTTGGTCTAGAATTTATGCGCGTTTACACTGGCACAAATACTCCGGTTTAGCTGGCACACATTGGCCGGTATATGCAAATCAGGTGCAGATTTAATTCAACAATGTTCGAGTAAATAGAAAACAGAAGCTTCTTACTCCCATTTGCCGGAAAAACATCAATGGCTTTTTGATAATTTGTAGCCGCAGCGTTATAGTTATTCTGTTGATAATTGATATTCCCCATCAGCATAAAATGCCGGGAAATTGATTCAAAATCATTAAGTTCCTGCTATATTAGGTGGGCCTCATTATAATACCGAAGTGCACTGTCAAGGTTGTGACCAAAATAGTCATCACCAATATTTTTAAGTGCCAGAGCAATATATGGCTTTTCACCATTCTCTTTAAAAATGGCCAGAGCTTTAAAATGATGTTCTATACTTTTTTCAAGATTTCCCTCTTTATAATAATTCAATCCAATATTAAGATGGGTGTTACCAACAGCTTTGACTCCATTTTTTTCACTTAGTTGCAGTGACTTGAAATGATAATTATTTGCCATATCATATTGTCCAACATAGTTGTACATGAGTCCTAAATTATTGTAAATGCTGGCTAAGAGTTTCTCATGATTTAAACCTATGGCATACTCTTCTGCTTCTCTGAAATTTTCGATTGCTTTCGGGAAATCTTCAAATGTCCCATAGAAATAACCCAGATTATAATAACTTCTCATTATTCCAAGGCTGTCATTGGCCAGAGTATAATATTTAAGACCTTCTAAAAGAAACTCTCCAGCGTCTTTTGAATGCTTGCTATACATATATGCATAACCAATATTGATGAAGGCTTGTGCTTTTTTTGCAGTCCAATTGTTTGTGTCAGCAATATCAATACAATTGTTATAATACATCATTGCTGAATCAAAATCTGTAGCTTCCAATTGCAGTGCTATATTTAAATTTATTTCATACCTAATTGAGTCATTGCTGACTTCAGTTAAAGCTCTTTTCAATGAGTCTATTTTACTTTGGTTCCCATACACAAGGGAATAATTCATTAACAGAAAAGTTAAAATCAGAAAGCTTAATGAAAACTTAGGTTTTTTTTAACAGAGGGCATTTTAATGATAGTCATTGTGCTTTATTCCTTCTTCATTTCATGTATTTTTATCCTTGAAAGTCAACTGACTAATCCTGTTATTGGTTGACAAATCTATAAAGAAACTTTCTAAAAAAAGAAATTCGGAATCTCGAGGGCAAGAATTTGAATAAAAAGCAATCTAATAAGCTGAATATCAATATAATAAATTATTTTTATTTTTTTATTGTACCAAGGCTGGCGCATTCTGGCCTTCCGGGATGCAATCAATGTCTGCACATTCTTTTTTATTTCATGCTTTTTCGGCTCATGTTTCAAAAATAATCAATTCTCATCAATGAACGCTTGTTTTGGATATTTGTGCAATTGATGCATAGTTAAAAGGTTTCTCCTAATTGTCTGAACATTTCGATAGTGTTTACAAATGATACATTTAAAGCTAAACATGCATCAGGAATCTTGATCTTGCTTTTTCGGTTCGGCTCACTAACTTCTTGTGTTACTATAAATATGTTGGCGGGGTCTGTAAGGCAATAGGCTACTAAAAATGCATCTGCTTCGTCAGCATCCAAAAACTCATTCAAAGCGTATGGCAAATAATGACCACTTCTCGAATTTGCCCAAGCTATAACCTGACTATACGCTCCCATCACATCAGAGGTGTCTTTAAAAAAGTCAGCAGGTAAATTGTTTCTACACCATTCTTCTAATGCATCATTTTTGTCGTAAAGTTCTTTTTTTACCTTGTCAATGCTAATAATTCTGGTTTCTTCAGCCAATTGACGAACTTTATTCCAAAATCCCGCAGCAACGTCTATCGGATAATGAAACCGATGAGCTTGAATAAAAAAGTTACTATCCAGAACATATACTGGCATTCGTGCTATAGGTGTTTAGAGAAGAAATTTTCAAATGTATCGCCCTTTAAGCCCGTGAGTTTATAAGCATCACGATACAACAGATTACCAGATTTTACTGCTTGATTAACATGACTGGCAAAGGTGATACTGATTCGCTTTTTCGTTGTTGCGTAGAAATCGCCTCCAGAACCCTGACTTTCTTTTTTAGCAAATTCCCGCTTGGAATACTCCTCATAAAATTTAAAAAACTGAGGTCTGCTGATTTTTCCTGTATCTAATGCTCTGCGGGCAATTACTATTTCACTCACTTTAAAATAGCGAGACGCAAAAGCGAAATTATTTGGTCTGTGATTCCACACTTCATTAAACTCAAACGCTGGAACTAAAAACTCCGCAGCCACCTTGTCACAAAGAATTTCAATTGGGTCGCTAGCTGGTTGCAATCTTCTGAAATCAAATCCTGCACTATGACCTGTCCAAATATGTGCTAACTCATGCACAATGGTAAACATCTGTGCAGATTTGAAATCGGAATTATTGACGAACATAAATGGGGCATATTCGTCCACTAATACAAAACCCCTGCACTCGTCAACAGGAATGGGTCTGTGCGTATTATTCTCAACTATTCCGTTGAATGTAGTAATGATTCCTTTGTCTTCAATATGTATAATCAAATGGTCTTGTGCTTCCTGCCAGTTTTTGAATTGGCTTGCCCAGTTTTCGGGCAACTGAAGTGTTTGACGCATATCTGCTACAATGGCATTTACGTTATTGTTATTTCTGAATTTACCAACATAAGACAAAGGCTGAAAATCATTGTCTATCAAATAATTTTTAAGCCAATCCTGCCTTTGTTGCAGCAACAAAATGGCATCATATACATTGATACTTATTTGGTCAACTTGATTTCCATTGGTTCTAAAAAATGGAATTGGAAGTCTTTCCTGTGGGGGTTGCGGCAAAAAAAGATAGCCAAAAGGGAGATAAACTTTTTTAGAAAACGCTTCCAGTTGCTTTACGGTAGGCTTTTTTTGCCCTTCGAGCCATTCCAATATTTTCGGGAACTTTTCGGCAAATGCAGGCATATCATATCCAGCCCGGGTAATGGCCCAGGTTAGCATGTTATTGTTTACATTTACTTCATTTCTCATGGCTCAAAGTTACTAATATTGTTTAATTTTTCGATTCCTAAACTTGTAAGCTCAACTTTTACTCCTTCAAATATGCTCCTTCCGGCTCAGCTGCTGCACTTAGGCCTATCTCAGCAGGACTGTTTAAGGTTTCTGCTTTTGATTGATCTGCTCCCCACACCCTGGCAATCCTGTCCTTTATCTTCTGTTCAAATATTTCGATCAGCTGCTTGTTGGCGTTGACCAATTCTTGCTCAACTTGAATTTTCTGAACGATTCCATTTTGAATGTCAATTGATGGATTAGGTACAGGTAATTTTTTCAAATCAGTAACTGACAAATTGGGTTGCATTAAAGACCTTGATTTTTCTTCGACGTATTTGTAGACAAAGTCTGAACACAAATAATGATATAGAAATTGAATATTTGAATTTTTGGTTGGTTTTAAACCTGCAACTCGTTGATTTACCAAAGTGCTGTCCCATGTTTCAGGTACAATAGCAACTTTTAATCCACTTGAAATTATTGTACGAGTTAATGAAATAACTAATTCACCAGTGCTTACAGCGTATCTTGAATATTCTATTAAGAAATTTTCAGGTAATCGGCTGGAATCGTCATCAACAAATTCACGTACACCAACATTAGTAATTTTTATACATCTAATCGGATTGTCTTCATTAAAATCTGAACTATTAAAACCATAGCCACTTATTACTTGTGCTACTGAATCCAACTCCACCAATTCCCAATCTGGGTCAATCTCAATTTTGGGTTTGTAGTTGGCTACTACGGCTTTGGCGCCATCTATGATTTTTTGGTAAGCTGCTATTTCGGCTACTACTTCTTCTTGAATGGAAATGGGGGGAAGGGGGATTTTAATCTTTTCAAGATTTCCTTTGGTAATATGCACCAAACCAACTCCACCGTGTAGGTTTTGCTCAACCTCTTCAACGACCTGATTTAAAACATAATACATATATTTTTTGATCGCTTTCTCTTTATCAAAGTAAACATTGAAAATATGCTGATTCAAAATAGCTTCCTCACCATACCATATGTGAGCACCAAATGATGTGCCTCTGGATCCTGACCATGAGAAAAGCAAATCTTGTGGTCTGACAATATATTTTTCAGCTACTTCACCCGAATAATAGTTGAACTCTGCATCTCTGTTGTTTAAGTTTTGAATTCTGATAATAGGTCGTCCACCTTTTTCTGGTGTTTCCCAATCACTTGGTTTAAATGCCCTACCGTTAACAAGTTCGCAGACATCTCCAATTTCGACTAATGGAAAGCAGGATTCTCTTTGAACAGTTACCTTATACCTCTCCCCACTCAAATTATAATCCCCATTTGCTGCTATTTCGGTTTTTAAAACGGCATGCGCAATCAAGGAATCAGGAATTTCGCCTGTTGCCACAAATGCATGGGCCAGGGAAATGGCTTCTTCTAATTGGCTGCCTTTTACGGCTGTGCGCTGTGCACCAAGGTTGTAGCCGTCGTTGTCAATTTTGATAAACAGGATTTCGTTGCGTTGCCTGGCAATGGCTTTGTCCATCAGCAGAATGGATGTCTTTACACCGCTGTAAGGATTAAACACCCCTGCCGGCAAACTCACTACGGCATAAAGATAATGCTCCACCAACATTTTGCGCAGGGCTTTGTAGGCCGTTCCGCTTTGGAAAATCACCCCTTCGGGAACAATGATGCCGGCCTTGCCATTGGGGTTCATGTGCTCGGCTATGTAGTCCACAAAAAGCACTTCGGAGCGGTTGCTGCTGATGGTAAATTTCTTGTGCGGCCGTATGCCGCCCTTCGGACTCATAAAAGGCGGATTGGCCAAAATCACATCAGCGTTTTCGTTCCAGCGCTCTTCGCTGCTCAGGGTGTCGTATTCGTTGATATGGGGATCAGAAAAGCCGTGCAGGTACAAATTCACCAGACTCAGGCGCACCATATCCGGCGAAATGTCGTAGCCGGCAAAATTCTGAATCAGCTTCTTGCGGTCGTCGGGGGTGAGTTGGTCGCCTAAATCGTTGAAAGGCTTTCCTGCCTTGCCGGCAGTTAGGTTTGAGAGTTTGTTGTACTCGTAAATATTCAATCCTTCTTTGTTGGCTTTGGTATGTTTGAGCAGAATATGCTTGTAGGCCGAAATCAGGAAACCCGCCGTTCCGCAGGCCGGATCCAGAATGGTTTGGCCTTTGTCAGGGTCGATAACCGCCACCAAAAAATCAATGATGTGTCGGGGTGTTCTGAACTGCCCTGCATCACCTTGCGAACCCATCACCGAAAGCAGGTATTCGAAGGCATCCCCCAGTTTTTCGCTGTGGGTGTATTCAAATGCGCCAATGGTTTTCAGAAACAATTTCAGTGTTTCAGGGTCACGGTAAGGCAAATAGGCATTATTGAAAATATCCCGAAACAGTTGCGGAATGTTCGGGTTTTTCTCCATGCTTTCGACGGCCTCCGAATACAAGCGAAGCATTTCGGCAGCCGTTACCCGGGCGTCGAACAGTTTGTCCCAGGCATATTTTGCATAATCACCCGAAAAGAATTTGGCAGCACCGCCCAATTCAATGGCTTCTTTGTCCATATCGTCCATAAACTTGTAAATCAAGCCAATGGTAATCTGTTCAATCTGTGCCTTGGGGTCGGGCAATTTGCCTACCAAAATATCCCTGCAATCGTCTATTCTTTTTTTTGTGGGGGTGTCTAACATTATTTGTAGTTATAATAAGTAAACCCTGGCAGGGTTTTGATTCTATCTTTTTTCACTGCGACCGAATAACTCCGGGCGAATGCAAAGGTAAGCCCTTCGGGCTTTGGTTTATCGATCAACCGGATAAAACCACCCGGATAAATCCGGGTGCTATGCACAGATCAGCCCTTCGGGCTTTTGTCGCCTGATCACGGTTGATTGCGATGGACGATCAAAGGCAGCGATTAACAGCCCTTCGGGCTTTTGTCGCCTGATCACCCGGATAAATCTGGGTGCCAGGAACAAGCCAGCCCTTTGGGCACTTCGTCGCCAGCACAACACTCCGAAGGAGTGCCCCTTCTCATATCCCCTGGAGCCAGGAACAGTCCAGCCCTTCAGTCTTTTCGTCGACAGCCCAACACTTCGAAGGAGTGTCCCTTCTCATATCCCCTGGAGCCACAAACAGGCCAGCCCTTCGGGCTTTTCGTTGCCAGCAAAACACTCCGAAGGAGTGACCCTTCTCATATCCTCTGGAGCTAAGCACAGGCCAGCCCTCCGGGCTTTTCGTCGCCAACCCAACACTCCGAAGGAGTGACCCTTCTCATATCCCCTGGATTCATCCAGGGGCAAAAAGGCGCAGCCAACACCAAAAACTCCGCAGGAGTTTCCCATTCACTAAAAAAAGTACTTCTCATCCCATTCAACCATGCACAGTCCAGCCCTTCAGTCTTTTCGTCGACAGCCTAACACTCCGAAGGAGTGCCCCTTCTCATATCCTCTGGATTCATCCAGGGGTTCCAGGGGCAAAAAGGCGCAGCCAACACCAAAAACTCCGCAGGAGTTTCCTATTCACTAAAAAAGGTACTTCTCATCCCATTCAATCCCGTTCTCTTCAAGCAATTTCCTGTATTCATCCTCAAAACTCACCTTTGCATGATGCTCTTTCTGTTTTTTAATATAGTTTATAATCATGTCTTTATCCCGATCACCATAGGTCAAAGCACAATACCCTTCGGCCCAATGCTCAAATTTCGGAAACTTTCCTGATTCCTTCATCCATCTGTTTGACGCCGTTTTTATTTCTTTGATGAAATCAGCCAAACAAACCGTAGGATGCAAATCAGAAAAAATATGAATGTGGTTTTCTGTTCCATTGATCCGATAAAGCACGCTTTTTCTATTCTTGATAATGCCCCAAATGTATTTGTATAATTCTTCGTGATGCTCAGCAGGCATGGTGTTTCTGCGGTAGTAAGTGTTAAATACAATGTGGTAATAAATCTGGCGATAGCTACTCATAATGTAAAGTGTTTAGTTGTTTTATTGCCTAGGCAGCAAATTTCTTAAGGTTCACATAATCCCTGATGTATTCGGGGATTACCATACGGTATTGGGCTGCCACTTCTTTGAATTGCGAAATGGTGAGGGTTGCGTTGGTTTGCAGGGCATGAAAATCTTTTGATTCAATGATTTTACGAATGTCCTGATCGACAATATAAGCCTTGAAAAAATACTTGAGCGCCCTCACATTCACGTCTTCTTCGGGTGGGTAAATGGAAATGAATTTATCGAATTCTTCTTCGAGCAATTCATCTTTTGATTTGAATTTTGGGATGATCCCGAAAATCTTTTCCACCACTTCGCGGATGGATACCTTGCGGTCGATCCTTGCAGCCTTCCGCAGTTTTTCAAGGTTGAAATATTCCTCTGGCTTGTCGAAAATCTCTTGCTGGATATGGCTGATCACATGTTCCCAATTGCCGAGCTCCACATTTTTCCGGATGATATCGTCCATCCTGATACGGTCTTCAAATTTCTTGAACAACATGCGGTCAATCTTCATCCCTTCATAACCGATTTGCTGTTCATGCAAGGTCAATAAAGGATCCGGCTGAAAGGTGGTGTATTTGTCGAGATCAACACCTTCGCCACCGCCTTCACCACCTCCTTTTTTGGGTTTCGGAAGTTTTAGTTTTTCGTCGTAGTCGAACTTCTCTTCAAAATATTCGCAGTTGGCAAAGAAATCGAATAGCTTAAAAACATGCTTTTCGTGGCGTTGGGTCTCTTCTTCGTTCAGTTCGTTTTTATAGGTGTATTCAAAGGTATTCCTGCGCGTTCCCCTGCCTTTGATCTGCACAAAATCGGAAGGACTAAAAATCGGACGCATCATGCAGATGTTCAGCAAATCGGGGCAATCATAACCCGTGGTCATCATGCCAACCGTTACGCAAACCCTTGTTTTGCATGACTTATACCCTTCCAGCCAGGTGGTTTTCCCGTTCAGGTTATTATTGGTAAAATTGATGGTCATTTGCTGCGCCTCCCCCACCTGCGAAGTTACCTGAACCGCAAAATCAGAATGGTATTTATTCGGGAAAAGCTCCTCTGCA
Organism: Bacteroidota bacterium; assembly: GCA_018830105.1. Lineage (GTDB taxonomy): Bacteria > Bacteroidota > Bacteroidia > Bacteroidales > F082 > UBA5536. Next base: position 103,565 of record JAHJTC010000015.1, on the reverse strand, counting down.
AAGGCATTGAGCATCTCAGCGAGTTTACGGGCATGATTCTGACTTACGGCAAAGATGATCGTCTTGCCAATTTCTTTGGTAATGGGGTCGCGCAAGGCATTATCCAGAAAGGTCTGGCAGAATACGCTATTGGTCTTCTCGGAGAAAAACTTCTTTTCGAAATCGCGGGATATAAAGGTTTCCGTTTCCTCTCCTTCCTCGGTGGGCACAACAACGGCATAACCTTCATCAGAAAGCAATTGGGTGGTGATTTCCGTCCGGGCATCCAATACCCTGGGATTGATAAGGTAACCATCTTTTACGCCATCCAGCAAGGAATAGCGGAAGGTGGGGTCGCCACCTTCACAACCAAAGGTAGCGTAGGTATCGCGCAGCATCCTGCGTTCAATTTCTCTGGGGTCGTTTTCTCTTACCTTATCAGGGTCAACGCCCTTGAGGTAATCCCTTGGTGTGGCCGTCAGGCCCAGCTTATAGCCATGGAAATACTCGAAAACCGCCCTGGCGTTTCCGGAAATGGAACGGTGCGACTCGTCCGAAATCAATAAATCGAAATCCGTTGGCGAAAAATCGTAGCGGTATTTGTCATTGAACATCAGCGATTGAATGGTGGTGACAATAATATCGGCCTTATGCCAATCGCTTTTGTGCTCCTTATAGATAAAAGTGCTGTAATCGGGTTTCAGGTATTGGGTAAAGGCTTTCCAGGCCTGGTCTTCCAGCTCCAAACGATCGACCAAAAACAAAACCCTTCTTGCGTTTTGCGTTCGCAGAAACAAACGAATCACAGCAGCGGCAGTGAGTGTTTTTCCTGTTCCTGTTGCCATTTCAAACAAGAAGCGGTCTTTGCCTTGGGCAACTGCTTGCTGTAAATGTTCGACAGCACTTAATTGATAATACCGTAAAAACCTTAGCCCATTCGTCCAGACAAAATCCTTACTGGCTTCCGGTGTCCCTTTCCATTCGGGGCGTTCGGCATAGTCGGGCATTTGAATGGAAGCGATGTAATCCATGCCAACTTTTTCGCTGGCCAGGGCATTTCGGTCGGGATGCCAGTCTTTTATAGCTCCTATCTCGGCAGGCGAAGGAAACTTATAAATCGGTTTGGGATTTCCCTTTTGGATGTTCCATAAATAGTGAACGATGCCGTTTGACAAAATGATAAACTGTGCACCAACGGTATGGGCATATTTTCTGGCTTGTTCCTTGGCAACGAGTGGGTGCAGGCTTTCCTTTTTGGCCTCCAGCACACAGATTGGTTTGTTATTCGTACCGAGCAATAAAAAGTCGAGCGCGCCTGAACTTATCTTCTCAAAGTCGTTACCCCAGGCGTCGATCTCTTGCTGCGTAATCTTTATATGGTTCTCAAGCAAGATGTTAGCCTTGCCTTCTTCCGTATCAAAGAAGCGCCAGCCAGCCTCAACAAGCAGTTTGTTGATCTTAATCCTTGCGTGTGCTTCGTTATTTAACATTCATTCAAAAAAGTCTGTTTATCATTTAAGTGTGCAAGATACATTTTTCATCGCTTTGTTGGGAGGGGTGCAGTGGTAAATAGATGGTTTTTTTGGGTTTTTTGTGTCTTGGTTGTGTGTTGGTAAAACTAAAGGGTTATTCTTTTTTTGGGGGGGGTGTTGGTTTGGTCGATGCGGTTGGCAATAAGAAACGTATGGCATTTCGAATCACTTCATGTAAACCAAGTATAAACTTTGATAGAAGCACAAAGCTTGATTAACTAATGAGTCGCCACTATTGGGTAGGTGCTGTTGAACTAAATCCCTGCGGGATAGCTTCTTTATAGGACTCTTTCTCTACATTTTTACCTATTTTAAAATAATCTGTTCTGTCATTATCCATCACTTAAAAGGTATCAAAGTTTTTATTTGTAAATTTGCATTTCATATTCATGCTTCATAAATGTAAGTTGACACCCATCAACTCGCTGTAATTCAATGAGAAACAACATAATACCGTCGGTAAGTACATAGAACATTTTTCGGTAATTGTCAGGATGTAGTTCAACACCGACTCATCGCTGGGTCTTGCAGACCGCTCAGAGTCCTATTTATTATCTGCTTTATTCTTTTGTCAGTATTGGATGATTGTATCCCTCTATTACATTGTCTATGAGTTTGTACCCTTTTTGACTTATAAGATATTCAGATAAATTATTGTACCCATAATTTCTTGGATGAAAAGACTTATCCAAACTTTTCAAAGCTCCACCTAACTGAGCAATAAGGACAGTCTTTCCATCTTTTGATGAAATTGCAAATGCTTTATCAAGAAGTGATTTTTCCTGAGTCTTTTTAACATTTAGAGTATATTTTTCATTTTCGGTTTTTGAAACAATATTCTTCCTTAGCAACCTATTAAGAGCTTTTTCTACAGCAAACTCATTAAAACCAATTTCATTAGAAATATCTTTTAGAGAGAGTCCCATTCTATTCTCTTTAATTACACTTATAATTTTTGCTTGGAACTGAGAAATCGGAATATGTTCGTCATCTTGGCTAATTATATCTTCAGTGTTTTCTTGACTAATATTTACTTGGTCATTAATTATTTTGAATTGTTCACTTATGAATGATTCTAATTTCTTCTTTTCACCTTCTCCAATATTTTTAATTTGTGATATTGCGTCTTTAATTAAAACTTCTTTTGACTTTTCTATTTGTAAACTAATGTCCTCAAAATCTTGATTAATCCTTTGTCCCTTATTGCTAATAGCAGCATCCAAAGTTTTATCAAACATTCCGCCAATTTGAGTTTGGATTGAACTAGTTTTCTCTTCTATCTTCGTAAGTGCATTTGTTGCTTTCTCTTGTAGATTCATACCATCTCGGTAAAATCTTAAAGATGCAAAGAATCCAACTACAGTAATTATTAATGCTACTATTCCAAGAATAATAGATAAGATGGCTAAAACGTCTGTTACTGGAATATTCATTTTTTAAGTTTTTATTGAAGATAAAGGTTTGGCGTTTGGCGCAAAGGCGGATTGCGGAGCACAAAACTGTCAATAAACCACAAAAGTTTATACGAGGTAATATTCCCACTTAACAACTGAACCCTCCATTGAGCCAAATGCCTGTTTGCAGCTGCCCTATTTTTTGTCATTGGTGTCATTATGTCAAATTTAGTTTTTCAAATAACACTCTGTTACGCTCTTTGGAGTCTTTCAATACCTTGTCAAAACTTAAAATTTCAACATACATATTGTAGTTGTCGTTAAAGGAGAAATATCCGTCACCACTTGGAAGCAACTTATATCCTGCATCTTTTGCAAATGCTTTCAGCTTTTTTGTCAAGTCGCAAATAATGTATGCGTAAATAGGAGTATTTGTTCTTAAATCAAATTCTCTTTCGTGTTTGTCTTTCGCATCTCCTTCAATAATCTCTCTTGCATATCTATTTACTTGTTGAATTGGATTTTCGATTTCCGAGTAGTCATCTCTCATTGGTCTTTTAAATTCAACAAGAACAACTGATTGATATGGCTTATCTTCATTCGTAAATGCAAACGGTTTATTGAATATTAAAATATCAGGTCTGTCTTTTGATTCTGAATTTACTTCTGCTATTTGTTTGAATGATTTGTCAGAAGCTAAATATTTGTGATAGGAAAGTTTTTCATCAAGCATCCAAAGATTATGGTCTTCAAATCCAATTTCGTCAGATAGTGTTTGTAGTGGGAAAATCAAACTATGAACCGCTTTTTCAGGCGCACGCTTCTTTAATAGTTTGTCGAAAAGGTCGATTACTAATTTCCTATGTATAACGTATTCAGAAAGTTTGGCATTTCCAACTTCAATTATTTTTGAATATAACTCTTTATGTTTCTCGTCAAAATCTTCCACGTCGTCTTCATTATCAATGAATTTTAAAACCCTTTTCGTTTCTTTTTTAACATCAAGCTCTAGTTCTTGTTGGATTTTGAAAACTTCAATTTCCATTTTGTCCTCTGATAAGGTAGAAGGTATTTTCTTTAATTTATCGGGCTTATATTTTAAAAGTTGTCTATAACGTGGGTGTTGAGCTACAAACTCTTTAACCTTGTTTAATCGTGTTTCAGATAAGTGGTTAATTTGCTCTACAAATTCTGAAAGAATTAATTCTGAAATTGCTCTTCTAAGTTCTTCTTGTGTTGTTTGGTCTGGAAACTCTACTTCACCCTTAGCAAAATTTATTAAGGTTCTTTCATCATTTACATTTTGGTCTAGATAATTACCCTCAACATAAACGGCTAATGAAAACTTAATTCCTTCATCATCAACTAGGAAGTTGTCCAACTCGGGAATGTCAATTGATAATTTATCTATGTGAACTTCTCGGTTGTTTGCACAATAGTGAATTTTGTTGTCAACTCTGTCATTATATAGTTTTACAATACTTAACTTAAAGTAATTATTTCTGATTTTAACGTTCTCGTTTTTTACTTGACCGTTTGTGAACAGAAAGAACAAGTCATTTACAATTATTGAATTTCCTAAGTCATACAAAAATATTCGTGGGCAGTCTGAATTAAGAAAATAGATAAAAGTATGTTCGATTATTTTCATTGCAATATCTTCAGATTGAGAATTGCACCACTTTCTATAATCTTCTTTCAGTCCTTTTAGTTTGACAATAGTAAATCGTTCCGATGTCCCATTTACATCTTCTAACGAATGTTTTTCAATTCCACGTTTTGTTGGCTCAAAACTGAATTTTCTCAGCTTCCAACTCCCTTTAATTTCATATCTACTCTCAATTTCTGCTCTGTTAAACGCTCTAAGCCAAGTAAATCTGCCTACACCTCTTCCACCTTTTTTGTATGTCGAGTGTGCGTAATTAAATGATTCGAAGTTGTCCTCATTGAAGCCAATTCCGTTGTCTTTAATTATAAAGTCGATTATGTCGGGGAGTTTTTCTTGTCCGTCTAATTTCAAATCGCCTTGGTTTGAACGAATTATATCAATTTCAATAACTCCTGGTTTTGTAGCACTTTCTTCTTCAATTGCTTGTATGGAATTAACTATAGCTTCAAACAAAGGTAGAAGCGTGTTGCTGTAGGCAAGTTTCTTCTCGTTTATTTTTCCTTTAATGTCAATTTGCATAAGTCGTTAATTATTATTGGTTGTCGTCTTTTTAGGATTGCTGCCAACGGTTCGTAAGTATGATTATTTGCGGACTATGTGGCACTTTCCTGTCAAACTACAAGAAAGTTGAAGCGAGCCACACCCCTTGAATTTACTAATGAATCGGCTATTATTTTATACATTGTTAGGGTGTCGTTATTTTTCTCCTTTAAAAAGGTAAGTCATCTTCTTCATCAGAATGTACTCCAAGGTCATACCAACCAGAAAGTTGTAACCAACATTTTGGTTGTTCATCTTCATTAAACACTTTCCATCTTGCCAATGATACTCTAATTAAGGTACCTGCAGGTATAATATCAACAGGTTCTTCAAGTCCTTTAAATTTGACACTTCTCCAACCAACTGACGAGGGGTATTGATATCTAATTCCTTTGTAATCTTTTCGTCTTAAATCCCTATCACTAATCCAAAATCCAACGCTGTGCTCAGGAACTCCACCTTCTCTATCAATATACCCACTACCACTTGGTGTCCATTGTATTAATCTATTGAATAATTCATCAGGATGTCCTTTCCATATCGGAATATTCCTTTTTTCGATAAAGTCTTTAATCGTAATCTCGTCTTTTAATTTTCCTTTTCTTACACGTGATTGAACTAAAATGTCCTCAAGGTGCGGGGCTACGTTATGCGGACGCTCTAAAAATTCAATTTCCCAAGCTTGTTTTGGTGCAAAATCAGTATTTTCATGTTGATTATTTCCATTCTCATCCAAAAGCCTAACATATCTGCCTTTAAGTGTTAAGCCGCCTACACAAACCTGATTATGATTCATTTGTGTTTTCGAGAGAATTAATACTGTTTCTTTCATAAGTGAGTTATTCTGTATCCTAATTTTTCAAGTTTGTCTGTAACAATAGACCTGTGGCACGCCTCAGGTTTTTCTTCTACACAAAACAAAACAACTCTACTTGCTCCAACTTCTTCAAGTTTGTCGATAAATAAGTCGAAATCAAACTTTGCCAAAATTTTGTTCTTATATGCTATTGTAAATATTTGTCCTAATTTATTTCTGTCTCGCTTTTGTTCTCCTAATTGAGCATCAGCTTCTTTTTGTAAATCACGTATTTCAGAAGTTGGTGCGAGGTCGAGAATATGTCCGTACTTAATTTCAAGCTCATTAAGTCGTGATTGTAGTCTATTGCTGTTCACAAAAGAGTATTTTGCACCACGTACACCACGCCTTTGCCTTATGTCGCAAAAAGTATCAATGTTGTTTTCGGTTAACTTATTGAAATACTCCTGTTCGGTTGAGTTATAAACTCCAATTGTAAAGAATTCCATTATTAATATGATTTTCGGGAAGTGAAATCTATTTCTTGACCAAACAAGTCGACGGTTCCTTTTCCTTTTGTTAGTTCATTCATTACATCTTGTTGAGATTTAATTCGTAAGTTGGAAATAATGTGATTTAAGGAAATGTCTTTTTTGAGTAGTTCTTGTCCAATCAATTTGCTTCGGTGACATTCTTCTGGTTTAGATTCACTACACATAATTGCAAGTCTTATTTGCTTCTCATTTGCAGTTGTAAGTCTTTCTAAACCGGTTTTAAAAAACTCTTTTTCTTTTATTAAATCGTAAACAACTTTTCCATCAAAACTGTAACAAGACCTATCTTCTGGAAGTCCACCAAGCACATCTCCAACAAATACATATGAAATTCCATTTTTTTCAAGTTCTGTTTTAAGTTGGGCTTGATTAAACTGAGGATTCCACTTGGAATAAGGTTTTGACCTAATATCAAGTAAAAAATGAATATCAAAAGATTTCAATTCATTAATAAAATCTTCAATCTTTTTATTTCCGTGACCTATTGAATATATTGTCGAATCTTTCATTTCTCAAAGTTACAATTTTTCAGATGATGTTGTCTTTTTCATAATCCACCCCAACGAGCGAATCCCCACCCCAATACGTCTATCTCCCCCTTATCTGCATCTCCTGTTTCCATGGTTAAAAGCTTCTTAGTCCGTAAACTTATCAAACGCCAACATACCCAATCCATCCCATGGGCTGAGTGCACTCTCCAATCCTTTGATCGTGATATGGGTGGAAATTTCAGTCGGATTATTGCTGGCATGGTCAGGTTTTGGTTATTGTCGCTGCTAATTTAAAAATTCTTTTTATTAACTCGGGCAATTCATAAAAAAAATCATTGTTGTCCGGTAAAAATTTATTTCGTCGCTGACGGAACTTAATATTCATCATATATAACTCTCTACCAATAATTTGCCCCTACGGGACAGCCCCGTTAGGGGCGAAATATTGGCAGAACGCAAAAGAACCCCTTATGCATTAAAGTCCGTAGGGCCGCGATATATCAGGGGTTTCATAGTTTTATGTTAAAGTTTACCGGACAACAATGAAATAAAATGAAGAAACAACTTAAACAAAAAATGCTATTTTCGCGCTGAAAAATAATAAACATTCTGCTATATGGCGTGTTCATATAGTTTGAAACCAACTAACGCTAACAAATGAATCTATTTTTAAAACCCACAACATTGATTTGTTGTTCCCTTGTTTTATTGCTAATGCAGTCATGCACCAAAGAAAACACAACACAAATAAGCAGTCGTCAAATATTGGTTGGTGCGCTGATACCCATTTCTGGCGCAGGTTCTTCACCTGGAGCTGCAGGTTTTGAGGGGTTACAGCTTGCTATGAATGAAATCCAGACGCATCTTCAACAGTACAATCCCAGCTGGCGATTTGATGTGCAGGTTGAAGATACTGAAACTGATACACTGGTAGCGCTAAGTAAGTATAACAAACTTAAAGCCAATGGCATAAAAATTATTATTGGCCCATATAGCAGCGCTGTGCTCAAAAGCCTGAAACCTCATGCCGATCGTGATGGAATACTATTAATTAGTCCGGCATCCGTAGCCAGCTCCATAACTCTTGAAGGCGATAACGTCTTCAGACTGCTGCCAAATGTTACAAGCCAGGGCGAAGCGATGACAGCCTTACTTATTGATGATCAGATTGAAGTAATTATTCCCCTTGTAAGAAACGATATTTGGGGTAGCGAATTACTTGAAGCAACCACGCAACAATTTTCAGCAGCTGGTTTCACCGCTGACTTAGCTGTTTTTTATGATCCTGCTACTGTAGATTTTTCAGGCATAGTAGAAGAACTGTCCATAAAGCTCGAAAATCAGCTGACACAAACAGAAGCTTCCAAAATTGGGATTTATATGCTTAGCTACGGAGAAGGATACGAATTTGTTAAAGCAGCTAAAGAACTTCCGCTATTTACAGAAGTTAAATGGTATGGCAGTTCTGCTTTCGCTGAAGATCAGCGTATTATAACCGATTATGCCACTGCAGTTTTTGCCTCAGAGCACCAGCTTTGGTGCCCTTCTTTCGGCCTTGATCCTGAGGCTGCTCCAATCTGGAAACCCCTTATGCAACAAATGGAAGCAAACCTGAACAGAAAACCAGAGATTTTTGCCTTTACCAGCTACGATGCTACTTGGCTGTCAGCAAAAACTTATTTGGAAGTGCAGCATCAGGCTGGTTTTGAAATCCTCAAAGAAAATTTTGTGCTTCAGGCTAATCAGTATTTTGGTGCTACCGGCTGGACCAGCTTAAATGCTGCCGGCGACCGTAATCTGGCAGCCTACGATTTCTGGGGATTAGAAACTGACGGTAATTCAGCTAAATGGAAAAACAAAGCCATTTACAACAATATCACCAAAAAACTTACCCGCCTTGATTAATCGCTTTCATTTGTGGATGTTTTTGTGTCAACTAATCAAAAAAACTAAATAATTGTGTTCTATAAAGCCAATATTTTTCTCATCACATTGATAAGCCTCCTGTTCATTACAGCTTGTAACAAAAAAGAGGAGAAACTGTATTCGGACGAAAACCTTTACAGCAGCTGGCTACTCGCCAGTGAGCAAGCCGAAGTTGAGTTGCTCATCCGCTCTAACGCCACTTTTAATGTAAACCTCATCTCTATTGATGGGATAGAGATTGAAGGAAAACTTGAGCTTGAGCCACCCAAAATCACCTTTATTAACACACATGGCACTGATTCGATTTCAAGCGATCCACGACCGGGGATTTACACCTACAGTATCCATTCCGACACCCTACGTTTTGAACTTATAAGCGATCCAAGCGAAAGGCGGGCTGGATTTCTCGCATTGCCCCGGACAAGAAAGACAGTGTAATTTATTTAGCTCAGGTATTGTTCCAGCTCTGCTTTCCATTTCACGAAGCCATCTACCAGATCGGAATAATCGTGATAAACGCGGCGAAAAGGATCATCGCTGGTATTCAGGTATGCAATTTTACCCTGGACTTTGATCACATTCAGGATGTCGTCGAGTTTACGCACACTTTGTTTTAAGGCCGGAAGATTTTTATCACAATGCCATATATAAGTTGCTTCTTCGGTATCCAAAGTCTCCCAGATCAGGTGATACTGTTTCTCGCCTTCCACTAAAAAAACAAAAGAAAAAGGTTTGTGCACAAAACGTAGCTTCATAATATGGTGCGCATGCACCGAAGAAAGATAACGTAGATTGCGGTAATGTTTGGTATCAGTAATTTGAAGCAAATCAGCCATTAAATCTTGCTCATTCTGGTAAAAGGTATTCGACCGGAAGCCTTCAGCTCCATATTTATCCAGCAGCTCTTCCATCGTAAATAATGACTGATCAACATCTACCATGAACTTTTTGCGTTTCATGCTGGCAACAAACTCAAAACGAACACTTTCGATGAGTTTTTTATCGATTTTACTTATTTCGGGTGATTGCACCTCCAGCACAGTTAATTCCCCACCATTAATCTCCATCTTGGCAATTACATTTATCTCTCTTGTCTTCAATACGTTAGAAAAATAATTTTTCACTGCATCAAACTCCTCGCGCAGTTCAAAGTTCGTAATCAGAAAATCGACAGCCTGATCATAAAAGCTAAATTGTCGGGTAAAACTCACTGCACCAAGTTGGAATCTGAGTTGGTTGATGGGTACTTTAAACTGTTTTTGAATAATCTGATAGGCTGGCTTTACCTCTTCGGGTTCGGAGCCAGACGATTGGTCGGATATTTCATCCATGTCGGTGTCGCTCCCGGGCAATTTGGTAAAGCTAACACGTGGCATCCGGCTAGCCGTGGCACTTTTAAGCATGCGATCGGTGTCGATATGCTTAAACCGCATGCTTTCCACGCGATTTAATGCTGCGTTGGTGATTTCATCAGGCAGCTCATCAATTTCGGAAATTTCAGAAAAATAGGAAAGGATTTCAGCATGCAGGCATTGCGTTGCCGGGTTGAATTTGGTGACCCGAATACGCCAGCAGGCTTTAGCTTCAAAGGATTTGAGTGTTGTTGCCAGGCCAAGTTGCGAAAATGTTAAGGCACGATCGGCAAGAAATGCCTTATCCTTATCAAACCTTAAAAAGTAGGTATTACCGGGCTCAAGCTGCTGTTTTTGATCGTCCATCAAACTTCAGATTTGAGTTTATCAGGACAAAAATAACATTAATGGCCATAATATGACGCGTGCAACAAACAGCTCTTATCTTACAACAGAAACCTGCATTGCTGTTGGCCCTTTAGGGCCTTTACCTATCTCGAATTGCACCATATTATTTTCTTTGATTTCTTCGAGCAGGTTAGAAGTGTGCACGAATACGCGCTGGTCATTTTCAAGATCACGAATAAAGCCAAATCCTTTGGCATCGTTATAAAAGCTGACAACGCCCTTACGCACCAAATCGGGCTTATCGTTTGGATCGCTTTTCGGAACGCTCACTTCGATTGAGTCTATATCGATCTCTTCTTTCTTCTGGTCAGGATCAGGTGGTGTGTCTGTTGGGTTTCCATACTCATCCACATAGGCAATCATGTCATCAAAGCTGTTACTCTCTTGATCCTTGCTTTCCAGACGGCGCTTTTCCTTATCCTTACGCTTTTTTTCTTTTTTCTGTCTGACGGCTTTTTTGTTCATTGATTCCTGTGATCTTCCCATAAACTTGATTTAAAATTTAATTTTTTTTGAAGGCCCAAAATTGGTGCAGCACTAAAGTCCACACCAGGGCAGATTTGTCTAATAATAAAGAAAAGAAAAGCGGCTGGCGAACTATTGTTAAATCAAACAGTCCCCAACCGCTTTAAGTTTTTAAGTACGATTAGTAACGACGGCGGGGGGCATCCGTTTTTGGACGTGCTTCGTTAACAACCATTTCTCTGTTTTCGAGGGTAGCGCCATTAAGCTCTTTGATCGCTTTTTGTGCTTCTTCCTCGTTGTTCATCTCTACAAATCCAAAACCTTTGGAGCGGCCATTGTATTTGTCAATGATAATCTTTGCTGATTCCACGGTACCATATTCCGCGAAAAAACGTTCTAGATCTTGATCGTTAATGTTGTAATCTAGATTTCCTACGTAAATGTTCATGTAAATAAAATTAAAATGAGTAATAAAAAACTGTGGCCTGTAAGTAATAGCGAGGGTTTTATCCAAAGAAACGGTTTTTTTCCACGCGCTTCTTACCAACCGGCAACACATATAAAAATCAGGATTTAATCAAAAGGCAGGTCACGAAAAATTGAACGAAAAGTCAAAAAAAGTAACGAAAACGCAAATTCTCAAATCATGAAATCGCTGCAAAGATACAACATTTTTCTCACGCAGCTACTTTGAGCTTAAAAAAAATACGTTTCTGCCAATTTAATACCATATATAATCCTAAAAACAAGCTTATTACACCAAATCAAAAGGAATGATCTTCAGTTTTGGATGCTTGCGCATATAGCTTTGGATAATTTGCCGCACATCCCGGTTATCAGGATATGTGGTAATACAATCGTCAGCGAGCTCATAACCATGACTAAGAAACTCAACAGGAACAAAGCCAAAGCCTTTATAAACGCCATGTTGAATCTTTATCACAGCTTTCTGATCTGCGGCAATGCCCTCTTCCACGATTAAGAAATTTTCATGGTCAAAATGATAGCGATCCAGTGCCTCCTGAACCCTAAGATTATAGGTTTCGGGCAATTCTTGTCCGCAACAGGCACCCTTACACTGTCCTATCTGGTATTGAAAACACGTACTATTACCCGGATACAGGCCATTTAAGCCCTGACACAACTGAAAGCGTTCGGTAAGCATAAAAAGGTGCGCGCGGGCTTCGTTGGCTGTGGCATAGGTGTAATGCGGCTGCTGTTTGTCGCTGGTTTTGGCTGTTCTGAGGCAGTGATAACCCTTTTCGTCCTCATAATGATAAAGCCCGTAATTAAAGAGCGAACGGCGCTGCGCCCTGTTATATAGCGGTTTCTGTTTCTTTATTTCATCCGACTCAAGCAAGAGGGCTACCAATTCATTTCCGGTGAGGCGGTAATCGACATCAGCAATATTTTGCTTCATTTCGATGGCGCGGCGGGTGCTGTTGTTGCTAAGATGTTGCAAAACACGTGATTTGATATTGACAGACTTACCCACATAAATAAGCTTTCCGCTAAAATCGAAAAAATAATAGACACCATGCGCTTCCGGCAGCTTTTCTATCACTGACGGATTCAGGTTTGCGTGTGTTCCTTTCAGGCTGAGCTTCTCGGGCTCGCCGCTGATGCCGCACAGCATCTCAAAAAGGCGCGCCGTTGCCATCGCATCGCCCAGGGCACGGTGACGGTTTTCGAGTTTGATATTAATTGACTGGCAAAGTTTTCCAAGACTATAAGAAGGCAATCCGGGGATAAGCTTTCGGCTTAGTTTTACCGTGTCGAGGGTTTGTCGTTTAAAATCATAGCCCAGACTTTTAAATTCGGCCTGAATAAACCGGTAATCGAAGCTCACATTGTGTCCTACAAAAATAGCACTATCTGTTATCTCAACCAACTGTTTGGCTACTTCATAAAACCTGGGCGCCCCGGCAACCATCTGGTCATTGATGCCCGTGAGCTGGGTGATGCGATAAGGAATCTTCTTCTCCGGATTGATGAGCGTGCTAAAAGTATCGAGCACCGCATTACCATCGTGCAAAACAACAGCAATTTCTGTGATTTTCTCCTGTCCGGCCTTTAAACCGGTGGTTTCAACATCCACAATGGCATATCGTTTTTCCTGCTGATTGCTTTCCATATTATTGAGGTAAAGCGGTTATGATAAAGGCGCTTGTTCTGCAAAAATAAACCTTCTGAATCAATTTCTAAAACACTTTGAAAGGCGGCTATACTGCCAGCAGATTTCCTGATCAGGAACGATAAAACTATAAACACCTTATAAAATCAGCCCTTTAATTGTTAGAAAACTCTTAAAAAATCAAAAATTGGACTTTTAAAAACGCTACTGTTGTACCTTTGTAAAAAAGAATCGATGCAACAAAATATAGAATCAGCAAGCGATAATAAATACTTGCTCAAGCTGATCAAAAACTATAAAACCCCTTCACTTGGCAGTAGCCTATGGCAAATCGCCAACACACTCCTCCCCTATATTGGTCTTTGGATACTCATGATTTATGCCATCCAAATCTCTTATTGGTTAGTGATTCCTTTGGCAGCCATTGCCGCCGCTTTTACTGCCAGACTTTTTATCATTTTTCACGACTGCGGACATGGCGCCTTTTTTAAATCGAAGTTGGCTAATGATGCTGTAGGCATTGTTTTAGGCGTACTCACTTTTACACCTTACCACCGCTGGCATCATGCACACCTTATACACCACCGGACGGCTGGAAATCTGGACAAACGCGGCATAGGCGATGTATGGACTTTAACGGTAGATGAATTCAACGCCCTTTCGAAAAAGCGCCAACGCTGGTATCGCGTTTATCGAAATCCGATTATAATGTTTCTAATTGGCGCCCCTTTAATGTTTTTGATCAGCAACCGTTTTACACGTAAGGATTTCAGCAGGAAAGAACGGATAAGTGTTTACGTAACCAATTTGGGATTGCTGGCGCTTGTAGGTGGCCTCAGCCTGCTTATTGGGTTTAAAACATTTTTACTGATACAACTGCCTATCACCTATCTGGCTTCTGCTGGCGGAGTATTTCTGTTTTATGTACAGCATCAGTTTCCTGATGTGCATTGGTATCGCGATGAGGAATGGGATTACAGCACTGTAGCCATTACCGGGGCTTCATACCTGAAATTGCCACGGGTGCTTCAATGGTTCTCCGGCAATATCGGCTTTCACCATATCCATCACCTGAGTTCTAAAATCCCGAACTACAAACTGGAACGCTGCCATAACGAGAACAAACCTTTTCAGCAAGTTGTACCCGTGAAGCTGGTGGACAGCTTCTATACACTAAAACTCAGGTTGTGGGACGAGCAACGACAGCAATTGGTTAGTTTTAGCGAAGCGGGTGTTTAATTAGTGTTTGTCTTTAAAGTCTGATGGCTGCGTTATGCGCGTCATTCATGCCAGTCATCCCCTAAGTTCGGGATTTCTGGCATTCACTCCTTGCAAGCCTTGCCCTCAAACTTTAAAGCTCAAGCCCAAGACATTATGAACTAAACACTCATTTTATGGACAAACACTACTTCGTCAATCAGGATTCAAGATTATCAATCTGCTTGATTAATTCCTGAGCTTCCGCATATTTTTTGTCACTTTCTGCACGATTTGTTTTCGACAAGGCATGTGATTGCGCCATCAGCTTCTCATATTGATCGTGAAGCTTGTCTTTTGCTGATTTCTTTTTAAATAATCCAAACATAGTTGTAGTTGTTATCAATTTTGACGGTTTGTGTGACAGTCATTTCAAGAAGATAAATTGTCTCGAAGCTATCTCCGTTGATGTCAATCTTGAAATGAACATTAAGCAATTGCAATAGAACTTAATAACCGCAAAAATCTCAAAATGTTCATCGTTTGTCAGCTAATCAGAAAGCCTGTTCCAAATCAAAATCACACCTTCACGCATTTTTTAGTTGACAGCCTTACTAAAATGATTAAATTAACATCGTAATTTTTGACGCTTTTTTAATCATTTTAAGACTGACTTACCCATGATGCACTGCTATCAGATTTTGACAGGCACAACAGCTCAGCTGAACACCTGCTTCAGCAAGTTTACATCAGCAAAAGCGGGATTTTATGTACCTCAATAACCACAGCTATTACAGCCTTCGCTATGGCACGCTCTCCATTGAATCGCTGGTAAGTAGTGCAAAAAGCATGGGCATACAGATGCTGGCACTCACCGACATCAACAACAGCATGGGCATGGTCGATTTTGTGCGCGAATGCGGCAAGCAAGGCATCAAACCCATTGCAGGTGTTGAGTTTCGCAATGGAGATCAGCTGCAGTATGTAGGCTTAGCGCGCAGCAATAGCGGTTTCAGAGAGCTGAACGAGTTACTTACCCGCCATAATCTCAGCGGCGATTCCTATCCCGAGCTTGCTCCACCTTTTGATGAGGTATTTGTGATTTATCCGGCCGGAAGTCGTAAGCCATCGCAGCTGCGCGACAACGAATTTCTGGGTGTGCGGCTCTCACAAGTTTCCAGGCTACTCAATTCCGATTTACGCTTTAAGCAGGAGAAGCTCGTACTGATGCAGCCTGTTAGTTTCAGCGATGAAAAAAGCTGGTATGTTCACCAAAACCTGCGGGCCATCGACCACAATTGTTTACTCAGCAAACTCGGCCCTGATCAGTTTGCTGCTGCAGATGAGATAATGCTGCCGCCACTAAGGCTCAGGGCAGCTTTCGCCTTGTATCCCGGCTTGCTAAAAACCACAGAAAAGCTTGCTGAAGCATGCGCTATCGACTTCGACTTCACCACGATCAAAAACAAGAAAACCTTTACGGGTAATGTCTCCGACGACCGCGAGCTGCTACACAAACTGGCTTACGACGGATTGGCTTACCGCTATGGCAAAACCAATGCTACAGCACGCAAACGGGTAGAAAATGAGCTTGACATCATAGACAAACTGGGCTTTTCGGCCTATTTTCTTATCACCTGGGATGTGATCCGTTATTCTATGTCGCGCGGCTTTTACCATGTGGGACGCGGGAGCGGTGCCAACAGTGTGGTGGCTTATTGCCTGCGTATCACTGATGTAGATCCTATTGAGCTCGACCTGTATTTCGAGCGTTTCCTAAATCCTAAACGCAGCAGCCCACCCGATTTCGATATCGATTATTCCTGGAAGGAACGCGATGAAGTGATCGACTATATTTTTAAGCGCTATGGCAGTAAATATACCGCTTTACTGGGTACCATTTCCACTTTTCGGGGCAAATCGATCTACCGCGAACTGGGCAAAGTGCATGGGCTTCCCAAACAGGAAATCGATGAACTGGTGAGCAATCCCGGGCGTTTTCACACCCTCAATAAAATCACACGCCATATCCATGAACTGGCCAAAGAGATCGTTGACTTCCCAAATCAGCGCAGCATTCACGCCGGCGGCATACTCATCTCCGAAGAACCCCTCACCAATTATGTAGCCCTCGACATGCCTCCCAAGGGATTTTTGACCACCCAATGGGATATGTACGTGTCGGAAGACTTAGGTTATGAGAAGCTCGACATCCTGAGCCAGCGCGGCATCGGACATATCAAAGATGCAGCTGATATCATCAGGGATAACCGAAGAATCACCATCGATGTGCATCAGATACAGCAATTTAAGGACGACCCCAAGGTAAAAGACCAGCTGCGACGCGCCGAGACCAACGGATGCTTTTATATCGAAAGTCCTGCCATGCGCGGACTGTTGCGCAAGCTGCAATGCGACAACTATCTCACCCTGGTGGCTGCCAGCTCCATCATCCGCCCCGGCGTGGCCAAGTCGGGTATGATGCGCGAATATATCAACCGTTTTCATCATCCAGAAAGCTTCAGCTACATCCATCCGGTGATGAAAGAACAGCTGAAAGAGACTTACGGGGTAATGGTTTATCAGGAAGATGTGCTCAAGGTGTGCCATCATTTTGCAGGCCTCGATCTGGCGGATGCCGATGTGCTGCGGCGTATCATGAGTGGCAAAAAACGCAAGCAACGAGAGTTCGAAGCCATTATAGACCGCTTTTTCAGCAACTGCAGTGCGCGTGGCTATCCCGAAGAAATTACCAAAGAGGTATGGCGACAGATTGAATCCTTTGCCGGCTATTCCTTTTCCAAAGCACACTCGGCTTCGTATGCAGTAGAGAGTTTTCAGAGCTTGTTTCTGAAGGCACATTATCCACTGGAGTTTCAGGTAGCGGTGATCAATAACTTTGGCGGTTTCTATCACACCTGGGTCTATTTTAATGAGGCCAGGCGGCAGGGTGGCTTTATCCACCTTCCGTGCATAAACCAAAGCCATTATCTGACTTCACTGCGCGACACTACGGTATATATTGGTTTTATTCATGTGGCCGGGATGGAAGAAAAACTGGCACAGCAGCTGATCGAAGAGCGCAAAAAACGGGGTCACTTCAAAGATCTGCACGACTTTATCGACCGCTTAAAGCCCGGCATGGAGCAGCTAATCCTACTGATCAGAGCAGGCGCTTTTGCATTTACCGGACAGCCCAAGCCCGGGTTACTTTGGGAGGCGCACCTGTATCGCAAAAAGAGCCATACGCTGGATCAGGCGGCACTGCTATTTAAGGAGCAGGCACGGCACTATCAGCTTCCAAACTTAGATACTGAACCGCTGGAGGATGCCTATGACGAGCTGGAACTGCTGGGTTTTCCAGTGAGCATGACAGACTTTGAGATGCTGGTGACGCCTTTTAGGGGAGAGGCACAGGCAGAAGAGATGCTGCAGCATGTGGGTAAACGCAAACGTATGCTGGGCAAGCTGGTGACGATAAAGTATGTGAAAACAGTGCGTGGTGAGCTGATGCATTTCGGCACCTTTTTGGATTACCAGGGAGCAATGTTCGATACAGTACATTTTCCGCCTTCGCTGAAACAGTATCCTTTTCAGGGGGCAGGCGTTTACCTGCTGCTCGGACGTGTAGTAGAGGAGTTTGGCTATCCGATGCTGGAGGTGGAAAAGATGGCACGCCTGCCCGTGAAGAAAGACCCACGGGAAGAATGAAGCGCAAGACGGGTTTTCGTGGAAAAGACATTGACAGTAGCATACCTTACATTGAAAAGCTATGATTAAAAAATTCCATATCACTTTTTCACTGGCAGCTTGAGCACTGCGATCAAATAGTCAGATGATATAGTTGAAAAACTTACCTTTGCCCCGCAAAAAATAATAATTATGGCACTCATTCACTCCTTCGAGAACAGTGGAAACTGGCTTTTTCGCCATCGTGGCGAACTCCCGGTGGTATTGTTTATATTGGCTATTCCGGTAGTATATTTCACACCAACAACCTGGCTAAGTGCTGATGCACAAATCATTATAACCATTGTTGCAGTTTTCTTAAGTGTGCTTGGTTTTATCATCAGGGCCATAAGTATTGGTACCACTCCCAAAGGCACCTCGGGCAGAAACACCAAAGAAGGGCAAGTTGCCGAGAGCCTGAACACTTCGGGGATTTACAGCCTGATGCGACATCCGCTATATGTTGGCAACTATTTTATGTGGATCGGAATCGTATTGTTTACGTTCAATTTTAGCTTTGTGGTGATTATTTCACTTGCATTTTGGCTATACTATGAGCGGATTATGTTTGCCGAAGAACGCTTTTTGGAAAAGAAATTTGGCGCATCCTACCTGGAATGGTCGTTATCAACACCTGCATTTATTCCCTGCATCAGAGGGTATAAAAAGAATACTATACCTTTTAGCCTGAAAAGTGTGTTGCGACGCGAATATTCCGGAATGATGGCAACAGTAACAGGCTTTGTGTTTATCGATCTGCTAAGAAATTACTTCCAGACAGGCAGTTTCGATAGCAATAGGCTTTCTGTTTATGTTTTTGGCGGCGCATTGGTAGTCACCTTATTGCTTCGCAGCTTGAAACACTACACCACAATTTTAAAAGAAGAAGGCCGATCCTGATTATTCCTTCGTTTAAGCGTTTCTATTCGTGATACGTTTTTCTATATAATTAGAGTTCAGTATTTTAAGCACTCCCATATAATCCAGATTAAAGGCCAGCAAATCACCCACTTTGATATTTCTGCGATTTTTACCCAAATCCACGGCCAACATATCCGAACTTGCACCAGTAATTTCAATACCGGGCTTTGTTGGCGTTAAGTGCTGAGGATCAACATCGAGCAATCCCACATCAAGCAGCGCACGACACGAAGATTTACCATAATCCGCTTCATTCACCTCATAGCGTTCACCGGCAACATTTGTGCCCAGCTCACCAATCGGAACGACAGGTTTTTCCATCAGTTCAACTATTTCAGTATATAGCGTAAACACGTTTGATTTCATGCCTTTGATGGTCTTCTGTGTCACCAGATTATTTCCAAAATACAGGGTCTCCCCTATTCTGAAATGGTTTACGCCCGTAGGCAGCATCTTCTTCAAAAGCAGTGGAATTGTGACGGAACTCCCTCCCGAAACCCATTGAATCTTTACCTTGAAAGTGGCCTCAATGAGCTGTTTATAAAGGCTGAGCTGAATCAACTTATCATGACTGGGCATCACGCCATTCAGGCAATTGAGGTTGGTGCCCAAACCCACAATTTCAATATTGGGTAACTTAAAAATGGAAGAATAGAACTCCACCAGGTTATCTCCAAGCACACCCTCACGCAGGTCACCCATCTCGACCATGATAATTATTTTATGCTTTTTTTGCTGTCTGACAGCTTCATCAGATATCAGTTTAATCGTGTCAAATTCCGTATTAAAACTCACATCGGCATATTTTACAAGGCTGTTGACCGCCCTTCTGGCAGGAGGTTTGATGTAAACCGTTTGGACGTTCGGATTAATTTTTTTGATCACCTTCAGATTGCTGATCCGGCTATCGTGCACCTCACGAATGCCCATTTCTATTAGCTCTCTGATGTATTTCTCATTGCCGCAAAGCAACTTCGAAACAACCCCCCATTGAATAGCTCTCTTCGAGAAAAACTGATCCAGAAACTGGAAGTTGTGATGAAGCTTTTGATAATCGAGTTCTATGTATGCCATGACTTAAGATGTAAGGCGACGAGCAATACCTGCAGGAAGCCGGGTTAGTAATTCATAATTTAATTGATCGCTAAGTTCGCTAAAAGATGCCACACTGATAGAAATATCTTGCTGATTTCCAATGAGTGTAACCTCATCTCCAATGTTTACCTCATCAAGACTGGTAATATCTGCAATGAGCATGTTCATATTGATCATGCCGATTACAGCAACCCGCTGTCCGCCGATGAGCACCCTTCCCGAATTGGACAATGACCTGCTGTAGCCATGCGAATAGCCAGTAGGTATAATTGCGATAGTTTTGTCGTCGGTAGCCAGGTAAGTAGTGCCATAACTAACAAACTCGCCCTGTTTAACAAATTTTACAGCCATCACGCAACTGCGCCAGCTTATGATTCGACGCAAAGGATCCAATTTATCTTTTCTGCGACTAATATAGTGGATAAAAGTCTCTTTACTAGGCCAATAACCATACTGCAAAATACCTACCCTTACCATATCATATTGAAAAGCCGGATAGGCCATTGTAGCAGCCGAGCTGGCAACATGCAACACATCGGGTTCGTAACTGCGCGATCTGAAGAGGTTTACCATCACCCTGAAACGCTTGATCTGACGCTGAATTCGCACATGATTGGCAATACTTTCGGCACCGGCCAAATGGGTACATACACCGACTAAATTGAATGAATCCCGATAAGTTTCCAAAAGTGGCCATACCACTTCCAGGTCAGCATGATTCAGGCCGGTTCTGTTCATGCCCGTCTCCATCTCCATGTGAATCTGGGCTTTAATTTGTTTGCTATGGGCAAGTTTGAGTGCGTATTCGAGCCTTTCCGTTTCAAAAACCCAAAACTGAATGTTATTATCAAGCACCCACGACATATGCGATGGTGAAATCCACCCCATTATCATTACATCTGTCTCTGGTTTTTTCACTTTTACCACGCGCTGTGCCTCATCAGCGCTGAAAACCGCAAAATGGTCGATCCCACATTGTTCGGCGGCAGGTACATATATTTCGATGCCGTGGCCATAGGCGTTACCTTTGATCACAGAAGAAATACGTACGTGTTTTTTTACAAACTTTTTAATGAAGCGCAGATTGTGCTGTATGGCATCAAAGCTAAGCTCTATTACTGAAGGTGTTTGAAACCCGGGCTCTCTCATTAGTTTTTAATCAAACGGTATTCGAGGTACTTATTGGTAAATCCAACTTTTTCGTATAAGAAGCGTGCAGGATTGTTTGGCTCCACATGCAATGCCACATTGCCTTTGGCCAGTTCGATAGATTTCTTCATCAGCTGTTTTCCGATACCTTGTCCACGAAGGGCAGCATCAACAGCTATATATACTAAAATATTCTCCGGAATATACTCCTCCATGCCTGTGCGGTTTACCACTACAGCGCCGGCCATTTTACCATCCACACTACCAACAAGCACATAACCACCAACAACAGATGACTCGCCAACAGCATACTCAATAGCCTTTTTGATGGCTTCTTTGGTGTCGCCAAACTCATCGAGGTGCTGATGTAAAAAATCAACAATTTGTTTCTTTTCTAAAGTGCCCATTGGCAGATAACTGTCATAAATTTGAATTTCCATGTTTTAATTTCTTGTTAAATGAATTAATAATAATAAAGGACGCTAAAGATACAAAAATTCCAAACACATTGGCATCCAGTCCTAAAGGCAAATCTTTTGCCAAAATAATAAGTGATATGGTGGTACCTCCGCCTGTAATCATCGACACGATCGCTGCTTTCTCATCACGGATATGCAGGAACACTGCTGCCAGTAATGGAACAAGCAATCCGCTAACCATAAACGCGTAAGAATAAAGCATCAGCGACAATACTTCGGTAAGTTTTAATGCGATAAGCACGGCTATTACGCCTAACAATAAAGTGAGAAGCTTAGACGCATTCATAATTAACTTATCGCTGATGGCTCTTGGGAATATTTTCTGAATCAGATCATGTAAAAAGTTGGACGAAGAAGCCATCAGGCAGCTATCGGCAGTAGATAAAATAGCTGAAAAATAAGCTGATAATATCAATCCCATTAACCCAACGGGCATTATGGTTCTGAGCAAAAGCGGCAATCCCATTTCAGCGTCCATATCGCTTCCGGCCGGGAATCCAAGCTCAGCAAACATCCCGTTCAAATAAGCCACCCGCGACAACATGCCCAAACCTACACCCATAAAAGCCATGATAGGCCACTCGAAAACGCCTGCTATAAACCAGGCTTTTCGGGCTTCTGAAGCAGATCTGCTGGCATAAATACGCTGATAAAGCGTCATCCCGACAAACCAAATTGGCAAGATGGTGACCATCCAATTAAGAAACTGTTGCCAGCTCAGGTTGCTAAACGAAAAATATTCATCAGGTAAAGTTGCAGAAACCACCTCCCAACCACCTACGGCAACCCATGAAAGCGGGATACCCAGGAATATCAATCCCGACATCAGCAAAATCCATTGCACGGTATCCGTATAAATAACAGCTTTTATCCCGCCCAAAACGGTGTAAACTACAGCAATAAAGCCCATAATTGTTAGGGCAAGTGTGATATTGAGGTCTACAAAAGCTGCTGATGCCAATTTGGCGCCGGCCAATAACTGGGAGCTTGTAAAGCCCAAATAGCCGATACCTGAAATTAACCCGGCGAGTAAAGCTGCTTTGGCTCCGTAAAAATGGCCAAAGACTTCGGGAAATGTAAAAAACTGTTTTTTGTCGGAGAGCTGCTTTATTCTTGGAATCAGGAAAACGCCGGCTAGCCATGCACCAATCAATCCTGTAAAGAGCATCCACGAGCCCGAAAGCCCCATAACAAATCCCAGACCTCCGAGTCCTATCGAAAATCCTCCACCTACATCCGTTGCAACAACAGATAAACCAATGTGCCAACGTCCCATGCCGCGGCCACCTACATAATAATCATCAACACTCTTGTTGCGTAAATGAAAATAATAGCCAACACCAAGCATGCCCGCCATATAGACAATAAACAACATTAAATCTATCCAATTCATGCAGCGAATCTAAAGTTGATCTGTTTATCTATACCGTCCATATTTTAGGCTATTGCCATTTTTGGGCTCACCCGAATCACGCCAACACCTTCCAGCTGATGTGCATTTAGGCTTTGGATCACGGCATCACTTTGCTTTACAGGCACCAATAATTTAAGTTTCAGTTTCCTGTTTTGAGATTCAGATTTTTGCCTATAAAAAGTTTTGACATCTTTTATAAGCTCTGCTATATTCTGACGGCCTTCGAAATACTTGTAAAAATAAAGTATTCCTTTGTTTTCTGCCGTTATATCTGGCAAAAGCCCGACGGTGGGTTCTTCAATCTGATGAACAGTGTCAGCTTGAATCATTTTAACGTTTTTAAATCCTTTTAGTTTGAGATAGCGTCTGAAAGTAGTAATTACGTCTTTTTTATTCGTCATTTCTGGAATGCAGTTAGAAATTAGTTTGTACAGAAACAAAATTACTGCTTTTTTGGTTAACCGACAAATATAATTTTACTATTCAAGAGAATTACTATACGTTATATTGTTGTTATACAAATCCTTAGATAGCATTTTAGAAAATCTCAGGATGATAAAAACAGCAGTATTAATTTGACTAAAAAGTAAATAAGATCTGTTGAAAGTTGTTGCCCGGCCAAAAAAATAATCATTGCTGAGCTTACCGGTTTGGTATTATTTCCAAAAACAGGCCATTAGCCTGAAAAAACAAATACAGACCTCTAACTCACAGGCTATAAATATGATACGTTAAGGAAAATGTGATACAAAAGAGAATGGGTGTAGAACAAAGCTGCTTAAAAAATAAGCCCTTTCAAATAGAAAAATCATCCATTGTAATAAGCGGTGAAGCCGTTTCCTCGCTAAGATCAAAACTTTGTACCAACAGTTGAAGTGATTCCTTTAACGAAGCAATCTGGTCATCGGATAAGGCAGACAGTTTGTTCGAAAGTTGTTGATGCATCAGCTCTGGCGACTTGTCGATCAGTTTCATTCCGGAAGCTGTAAGACTCACGATGGTGATTCTTTTGTCGCCCGACTTGGGCAGCTTGGCGAGCAGATGTTTCTTTTCGAGCCTGCTTACAATACCTGTTACAGAACTTAAGTTTAAATTCATGTAAGCAGCAATACCTGTCATCGTAGATTGAAAGCACGGCTTTGTAGCAAGGTAATGCAAACAAAGCAGCTGTGGAATACTTACACCAAACTCCTTTTGAATCCGCTTGGATTCCAGATTAACCGACCGAACAATTTTCCGCAGGTTAATAAGTACTTCTGTAAATTCGCTCATAAATTAGTTTATGCAGAAAGTAAATAGCTATACAAAGGAAATAAAATTTCCTTTACTTTCGCATCCCAATTGCAACATTTGAAAAATTCAGGACTCAAACCCCATATTTACACCTTACTGGCCATGTTTTTTTGGGGCATCTCCTATATCTGGTCAAAAGAGGTCTTTAAGTTTCTGGAACCCGCAACAACCGTGTGGTTTCGTTTGCTGATTTCAGTCGTATTCTTTTCTATCCTTTTCAGCTTGCAAGGCCGAAAAATACGAATAAAAAAGGAACACTGGGGGCTCATAATAATCGCCTCATTCTTTAACCCCTTTCTGTATTTTATTGGTGAAAGCTATGGCCTACAGAAAGTTACGCCAACAATAAGTGCTGTAATTATCTCTACCATTCCATTGTTCACGCCGGTGTTTGCGTTTCTCTTTCTGGGCGAAAGACTGAAACCTTTAAATATTCTCGGCCTCTTTGTTTCCTTTGCAGGTATTCTGATAATGTTAATTGACAGAACAGCAGGCTTTACAGCCTCACCGGTTGGGATCGCTTTTCTGTTTTTGGCCGTATTTTCGGCCATCGTCTATGGTATTGTACTAAAAAAACTCACCTTTTCTTACAATGCCATTACCATTGTTTTTGTGCAAAATCTCTTCGGAGTCTTGTTCTTTATACCTATTGTATTTCTTGTTGAATACGAAAGCATTACAACAATACAATGGGAATTTTCGTGGATCATCCCTCTCGTTCTATTGGGTGTTTTTGCCAGTTCTCTCGCATTCGTGCTGTTTACTTACGGCGTGCACAAACTGGGGATCACCAAAAGCAATATCTACACCAACACGATTCCTGTGTTTACTGCATTTTTCAGCTTTGTAATTATTGGTGAAAACATTACTTTTGACAAATTAGCTGGCATTTTATGTGTTATAATAGGTGTTATGCTATCTCAAAACAGAAAATCATTCAGAAAAAAAATAGCTTTATGAGCAATTTGAACAATGTTTTGGTAATGGGTGCCGGCCTGGTAGGTCTGCCAATTGCCCGTGATTTAGTACACAATAATGAGTTTGACGTAACCATAGCTGATCTGGACGCAGAAAGACTCCTGGCAGCTGCAAATTTTGGGTTAAAAACGATAAAAACTGATTTGCTCAGCAATGATGATGAAGCCTGGTTTGCTTCGTTCGATATTTTTGTCAATGCCGTTCCCGGATCGATTGGTTTTAAGGTACTTGACAAGGTAATCGCCTACGGAAAACCCATTATTGATATTGCCTTTTACGCAGAAGACCCGCAGCTTTTGCAGCAAAAAGCCAAAGATAGCGGGAGTTGTGTGCTATGTGATATGGGGGTGGCTCCCGGTATGAGTCATTTATTGAGTGGCTATGCAGCTTCCAAACTAAAAAAAGTTGACCGTATTGCCATCTATGTTGGCGGATTGCCCATAGTGCGGACAAAACCCTGGGAGTACAAAGCGGTATTTTCGCCTGCCGATGTTATTGAAGAATACACCCGTCCGGCGCGGTTAATTGAGCATGGAGAAATTGTCATCAAAGAAGCCCTCTCTGATCTTGAAATGCTGGAATTTGATGGGATAGGCACTTTAGAAGCCTTCAACAGTGATGGATTGCGGTCGTTGCTCACCAATCTGGAAGCAGATGAGATGGTCGAAAAAACCTTACGCTACCCTGGTCACGCCCAAATGATTAGCTTACTAAAAGACAGCGGTTTTTTAAATACGGAAACAGTATCTTTAAAAAACCAAAACATTGTGCCCCTCGAAATGACTCAAAAGCTACTTTTTGATCAATGGAAACTAAACCCGGGTGAGGCTGATATCACGGTGATGCGGGTATTGGTAGAGGGGACTCACAATGACGGCAGAAAACTTCGGCATAGTTTTGAGCTTTTTGATCAGTATGACATGCAAACCCAAACCCATTCGATGGCGCGCACAACAGGCTATGCAGCAACCGCCGCACTACGCTTGATTGCTTCGGGGCAGTTTAACACAGCCGGCATCCACCTGCCTGAGCAAATAGGAAAACAAGCTTCACATGTGGCTTTTATTCGCGAAAAACTTGCTGAACGCGCGATTTATTTTGAAGAAAACATACAAGAGATCGGATGATTACCAGCAAAACCAATCCCCAGGTAAAAAACCTCATCCACCTGCAAAAAGCTTCTGAACGAAAGCGTCAACAGCTTTTTGTAGCAGAGGGCAGGCGGGAAATTGAACGTGCCCTCAAAAACAATTTCCAGCTCGAGAAACTGTATGCCTGTGCTGAAATCTGCGGCGATATTTCTGCCCTGCAAGCCGGCGAAATAGTGTGGGTATCAGCAGAGGTTTTTGAGAAATTAGCCTATCGCGGGAATTCGGATGGACTTGTAGCGCTTTTTAAGCCGGTAGTTAACAGTCTGGAAAGCCTTTCGTTGAAAAAAAATCCTTTACTAATTATTCTTGAAGCAGTTGAAAAACCAGGCAATCTGGGGGCAGTACTTCGCACAGCTGATGCAGCTGCAGCCGATGCAGTAATCGTTTGTGATCCCAAAACAGATATTTATAATCCAAATACGATCCGCTCCAGTCTGGGTTGTGTTTTTTCGGTGCCGGTGGTTGTCTGCAGCAGCGATAAAGCAATTAAAT
The DNA here is from genome assembly GCA_018830105.1 of Bacteroidota bacterium. GTDB lineage: Bacteria > Bacteroidota > Bacteroidia > Bacteroidales > F082 > UBA5536. The sequence goes on along the minus strand of JAHJTC010000015.1, from coordinate 76,427 downwards.
GGCTGAAAGAGAAAGAGATAAAAATTTTCGCCACTTACCTCGAAGCAGCAGCCAACTACCTGGATGCTGACTACCGCAAAGCTTCTGCCATAGTGATGGGGACAGAAGCTTCGGGACTTTCAGCACAATGGATCAAAGCAGCAGACCAAAATCTGATTATCCCCATGCGTGGAATTGCCGACTCGCTGAATGTTTCGGTTTCAACAGCAATTGTCGTGTTTGAAGCCCTCAGACAAAGAAGATAATAAAGTATATTAGCTGCTGTTTGGTCACCATTTTTGCAGAATTCAAATTTAAGCAAGCCTATACAACCCGCATTTACTAAATCCGGTTTTCGCAGCTGGTCATAAATTTGACAGATTATTGCAATAGCTTCTTAGCTAATTTCTCGAAAAACTCTTCATCCGTTCCGCAGCAGCCGCCTAAAATTTTTAAATTAAATTTGGCTGTCAGGTAAGTTATTTCATCAATCATATCGTCAAAATTCTCTTGTTGTAGTTCTGCGCTATTGTTTAGTTCCTCGGGACTAAGCGAAGAAGCATTTGCTTGAATGCCCAAAAATCTACTTATTTCGGGAGCATCCCTGTTTACTTCGTGCTCCAGAGCAAGTTTTAAATTCAACGGGTGAATGCAATTTGACATATATCCAATAGGTTTGGGGTACACTTTACTGTCAATTAATTTGATTGCGTTTGCAATACTGGTTCCATCAAGCAAACAGCCATTTTTTCTAACCGTAAAGCTAATGATATATGAAATTCCTGATTCAGCCATCGCTTTTGCCATGCCAATTGCCTCGTTTATTTCCGGCATTAATCCTGCAAACAGAAAATCAACCTGAGCATCTTTAAATTGACTAACCTGGATTTTGTGAAACTCGTATGAATCATCAATTCCCAGCGCCTTATCAGATTTAAATGCGTCACCTCTACATCCAAGAAGACCTCCAATGAATACCTTTTCACAAAAAGCAGGATATTCGTTTCTCAAATTTTTCAGATAAGTACACCCGTCTTTTATGAGCGCGCTTTCTGAATACATTGATTTCTTATGCGTTTCAAAATTGACTTTTCTTGTTGGCGTCATTAACATGATAGGAATATCATATTTTATTGCAATTTCAATATATTGCCTATACAGCTTAGTCAAGCTGCCAGAATCGTCATAGATTAATCCGGCATGATTAATAAAACTGTCAAGTTTTATTTGACACTCACTCTTAAGTCTTTCAACTAAAGCACCTTCAGTAAGTATGAAGCTGTCTGATTTTAAGTAATTTTCAAGTCTCATTTTTCTTGTGGCACTGATTAATACTTTCAGGAACACTAAATTCGCATCAGCTCTAATTTCTTAGGTCAATAGCAAGGTCCGGTATTTTTCCTGCTGTTTCCATGCAAATATAATCACAAGCCGCATGCATTGTGCAATAAAGCAGAAATAATGAGGTCAGCCAATTCATGCTTTTAACCCTGTCTTCGCTTGCGTCAAGGAAATGGTACTTGCTTATTCAGCTATGATTTATTCGTGTGCAAAAAGTAGCTCCATTTCTATACTGCGAAATTTAGTCTGCAAAACGACTAAGGCTTAAAATAGCATATTTTCACTTGTTATTAAGCATAATACTGTAGTTTGTTTTTAATGCGCATATAGAAATAATTCCTAATTTAGCCCTGCTCAACCAGTATAATTCATGCTCCCCAACATGAGAAATATCAGGAATTTTGCACACATCAACTACCCGATGGAATGGCTCTTTAGTCCATTTTTGCTGGCATTGGTGATGGCTGTCGTTATTATCCTGTTTATTCCCAAACAGCATCCTTTTGAGCTGGTCCAAACCAGTCAGTTTAAAGAAGAGAAGGTGGGTGGCTTTGTAAATTATATGGATCTCGACAGTGATGGCATCAGCGAATATTTAATCTCATTTACCAACCGCGCCGATCAAAAAGCCCTGAAAATTACAACGCAGAATGGTAATGTTATTGATCAATACAACTTTCCCGGACAGGAAATTCCTCGCCTGGCATCGGCATGCTATTTTAGTATGGACTACGATCATGATGGCTATCTTGAATTGCTCGTACCCTGGTGGCGCAACGACAGCATATTTTATGAATGCTTTAGTCCGCTCGATCCAGATGGACTGAACAGACACACCATTTTTATTGACAAGATTGGCGATTATCATCCCGAGCGCGATTTCAGCACTGATTTGTTTGGTGGATTTGATTTTGATGACGATGGTATTGATGAAGCTATCATTCAGGTAATTGCAGGCTTTTCGCTCCAGCCCAGGAAACTCTATTTCTACAATTTCAAAGAGAAAAGCCTGATCAAAAGCCCTGCAACTGGTGTTTATCCATCACCTCTATCCATTTATGACCTGAATAAAGATGGACGGCAGGAGTTTTTTGTTGGCACTTCTACCAGAGGTAATATAAGCACGCATAGTAACATCCCCTATCACGACAGCAGCTCTTACGCGATGGTATTGAATGACCAGCTTGAATTTCTTTTTGAACCTGTTGAATTCCCGGTTTACCGATCAAAAACCATAACCTCCCCCATCCATTATCAGGGTCAGGATTTAATCATGGCCGTGTTTTCTGACTATCGTCCTAAAAATCCAAAACCACACTTTATTAAGCTTTTAGATGAAGCAGGTGATCTCGTTTATGAAACGCCAATAAGGGGTTTGGCAGCTACAGCAGATGTGGATATTTTCCAGCTGGAAAAGCACCCTGAGCATCCATTTTACATCAAAACGAAATTCGACAGCATTTTCAGATTAAAAGCAGATTTTTCAGTAGAGTTTATTGTTAAAATTCCCAATTTCTATTACCAGAAGCAATATGATCTTGATCAGGATGGCGAAAAAGAGCTCCTCTGCAATGCTGCCACACATCAAATCCTAAAGGTTGTGGAACCAGATTTTAAAACCGTTACAACCACTTCCCTGCCATTTGTAAATGACGTCCGCAACACAACCGGCATTAAGTACAATGGCACTTCTCCACCAGAAATATTCCTTCAGAGTGGCCCGCTTTGCATGACTTTTACCTACAAGCCTAACCCTTATTATCCTTTTAGGTTTATCGTTCATTTGGCTATCTTCGGCGGGCTTTGGTTGCTTTTAATCCTGCTCAAAAGGCTCTATCGTTATCAGCTGATGCAGCAGCAACACATTCAAAACGAACTGATCAAGCTGCAATACCAGGCCGTAAGCCATCAGCTTGACCCACATTTTATCCTGAATGCCATGAATACTGTGAGCTCAGCGATTATTAAAGAGCAAAAAGAAGAAGCCTTTCAGCTTGCTGCAAAGTTTAGCACCTTGTTTCGCGAAACCCTCGAGCACAGCGACGATGTGAGCCGCAGCCTGGAAGAAGAGCTGGAGTTTGTAAAAAACTACCTCCTGCTCGAACAAAAACGTTTCGATGATGCATTTAGCTTCGAATTTATTGTTGAAGATGAAGTGGATCCAGACCTGCCCATCCCCAAAATGCTGATTCAAAACTTTGTCGAAAATGCCGTAAAACATGGCCTGCGACTGCTTAACAAAAAGGGTAAATTGGTGATTCATGTCAGCCAAAAAAACGAAACCCTAAAAATCAACATCACAGATAACGGTATCGGCCGCAAAAATGCCGGGAGCAATGGCAGCCAGGGCACGGGCAAAGGACTGAAACTGATGCAAGAGATTGCTGGCCTTTATAAAAAGCTGGAAGGAACGACTATCGATTATAAAATCATTGACCTTAAAGATGCAGCCGGGAAAGCAAGCGGAACAGCAGTTGAAATCCTGATTAGTGCGGATGGCGGAATGAAGAAGAAAAATGCTTGAGACGGAGGCTGCCACGATAGTTATCAGGGGAGGTTGAAGTTGAGGTTAAGGTTGAGAAAGGTTTCGAAAATTTCACGCTAACAGTATAGCATTTTTTACTAAAACGAAACCCTTAAACTCATATACCTCTTCATCTCATAAACCCTTAAACCCATCAACTCTTAAACCCATAAACTCGTAAACATTAACACTCAGTCCAGTCTAAAGAAAAATACAGCGCCTTTTCCGGGAACGGATTCAAACCATATTTCTCCGTCGTGCCTTTCAATGATGCGTTTTACGGTGCTTAATCCAACACCAGTACCCTGAAATTCGCTGTTGGAGTGCAATCTTATAAAAGGCTGAAACAGCGTATCGGCTTTAGCCATATCAAAACCAGCACCATTGTCTTTTACATAAATAACATGGTGGCCATGGTATTCGCGCGTTCCAAAAGTAATTTCAGGGGATTTGGCTTTCTGGGAGTATTTTAAGGCATTGCCAAGCAAATTTTGCAATACAACCCGCATCATTTTTGGATCAGCATTGACGATGACATCCTCTTCAATTTCTACCTTATAATCACTGGTGAAAGCTGAAGAACGCAGTTCGCTAATGATTTCGCGGGTCATAACACTCAGGTTGATTTCCTCAGGATTTATCTCAGCTCTGCCTGATCTTGAAAACTGCAGCAAATCCTCGATAAGATGCGACATATTATTGCTGGATTTTATGATCCAGTCGATGTATTCCTGCGCGTCTTCATCCATCTTATCACCATATTCCATCTTTAACAAATCCGAAAAGCCAATGATGCCGTTAAGTGGGGTTTTTAAGTCATGCGAAACGGTATGCGCAAAAGCCTCCAGCTCTTCATTAGCAGCAATAAGGTTATCATTGGCTTTTTGCAATTCCTTTTGAACCTCCAGTAACTTTTCGTTGCGACTGATCGCGGCTTCATACACTGAAAGCAGCAGATCAAGTATTTGTTTTTTATCGGAATTGATCTGAAAACGCTGGTTTTGAAACATGATGTCCATACTCATATTAGCAGAACCATGTTTATGTAAAAAACGGTTAGCAAGCAAATACTTGATCCTCGAAATCAGGTAATTGCTTTCGTAAGGCTTGGTGATAAAATTGTCCGCACCAGCCTGAAGTCCTTTGATAATATCCAGCGGATCGCTCAAGGAAGTCAGCAGAATAACAGGAATGTCTTTAAGGTCCGGCTTGCTTTTAATTTTGCTACAAAAAGTATAGCCATCCATTACAGGCATCACAATATCGCTGATAATAAGTATTGGCTTCTCTTTCAGAGCCTGATTAAAGGCTTCTTCACCATTTTTACAAATGATATGTTTGAGTTGATGTTCATCAAAAAAGTATTGTAACTTTTTCGACTGCACCATCGAATCTTCAGCTGCCAGAATATATCCATCTTCTAAATCTATGAGAGCATTCATTTGTTTGTGTTTATTTATGGTTTGTACATTTCATGATAATCTTTACAATTTCGTCGGGTGGTGCAATGCTGCACGCAGCGCCCAGTTGCACAGCGGTTCCGGGCATCCCAAAAACAAGGCAGCTTTCCTCATCCTGAACGAGGGTAAGTGCGCCCAGATCTTTTAAGGTTTTTAGTGCGGCAGCACCATCCGTTCCCATGCCCGATAAAAGCACGGCAATAGCATTTTTGCCATAAACTTTAGCAGCACTTTCAAATAATTGGGCCACCGAGGGCCGGTGACCTTTGAAAGGCAGGTCATCCGAAAGACCAACACGGCCTTTTTTCGTAAGTACAATGTGTTTATTTCCCGGCGAAAGATAAACATGTCCCGGCATCAATACCGTTTGATCTTCTATAATCTGCAATTCCAGTTTCGTCCAGGTTTGGAGCCAGTTTTTGTATCCTACAGTAAAGTCCGGATCGATATGCTGTACCAAAACAATGGGTAGAGGGAAATCTGCTTCAAATTTGTTCACAATAGCCTTCACAGCCTCAGGTCCGCCGGCAGATGCTCCAATGACCAAAATTTCATAATTGGAATGCGCAAGACCATCGTGAATTTTTGGCTCTGTTTTACTCGCTTCTTGTGCATTTTTTTGATTGCTTGGCTTGATTTTTTTCCGGGTCACTTTAACTTCCGACATCCGCTTCAGGTTGCGGATATAGCGTGCCGAATCAGCTGTAAAACGCGCATGACCAGGGCCATTGGGCTTGGGAATGATTGCAATAGCGCCGGCTTCCAACACTTCCATCGCCAGTTCGACATTGGAATTCTCGTACAAACTGCTCACGATTAAGATTGGCACCGGATTTTCGTCCATAATGCGTTTGGTGGCTTCCACACCATCCATCAAGGGCATATTGATATCCATACTGATCACGTCGGGTTGATAGCGTTTGGTGTATTCAATGGCCTCATGCCCGTTATTAGCTGTCGCCACAATTTCAAAGATTGCGCTTGTAGCTAAAATACCTTTATACAATCGCAGGCTGACGCGGCTGTCATCAACGATCAATACTTTAATTTTTTTATTTGTTTCAGCTCGTTTCAAGGCTTTAGATTAATCTGTTTATGGTATCAACTAAATTACTTTTCTCAAAGCTGCTTTTCACGATATAGGCATTTGCACCGGCTTCCATCCCTCTTTGCTTATCCTGATCTGAATCGAGCGTGGTAACCAAAATAACCGGCATTTCTGATAATTCACTGTCTTCTCTGATTTTTGAGGTGAGTTCAAATCCCGACATGCGTGGCATTTCAATGTCAGTAACAACCAAATCAAAGTCTTCAGATTTAGCCAGGTTTAAGCCTTCCAAACCATTTACGGCAGTTTTTACTTCAAAACCAGCGGCTTCGACCATATTGCGCAACATATTTCGAACGGTAATGGAGTCTTCTACCACCAAGATACGTTTTTTGCCATCGGGTGCTGCAGTTTTTTCCTGATCGGTATCGAACAAGCCTGCTCTCGTATCTCTTGAAGCACTATGGATCAGCTCCGAAACTTCGATGACAGGAACTATTGTATTGTCGCCCAAAATGGTTGCTCCAGCAATATTGTTCACGTGTTTTAGCTGAGCACCAAGGCCTTTAACAACTCCTTCGTGTTCTCCCAAAACTTCATCTACAATAAAGGCCATTTGTTTATTGGACGACTGCAAAATCAAAGCCGTAAAATATTCGCCTTCTTTGGCATTGGCGCGCTGTTTTTTTAGGTTGAGCACATCGCCAAGTTTTACCAGTGCAATGGTTTGCCCAAGGTATTTATAGGTTTTCTTTGATTCAATGGTTTTGATGGTTTTTTTGTCGATCCGCTCGGCACTTAAAACGGAAACCGTTGGAATGATGAACGCATGGCCCGATGCCTTAACAAGAATTCCTTTGAAAGAGGAAAGTGATTGTGGTAGCGATATGATGAAAGTGGTTCCTTTGTCAGGCTCAGACTGCAATTGAATTGTCCCGCCAAGCTTGGTCACTTTTGCTTCAACGATGGCCATTCCCAAGCCGCGCCCGGAAACATCCGTAATGAACGAATTAGTGGAAATACCAGAGGAGAAAATAAGGTTTGCAGCAGCACTATCCGACATTTTTTTCGCTTCTTCGGCGGTGATAAAACCTTTTTTCACAGCGGAATCTTTCAGCTTTTTCCTGTCGATGCCTGCTCCATCGTCCGAAATACTTAACTCGATTTTTGATCCGGCCTTTATGGCAATATTTATGATCAATTTTGCCAGGGCGGGCTTCCCTTTTTTAGTCCTAACCTCTTTAGGTTCAATGCCATGATCGATACTATTTCGAATCAGGTGAATGAGCGGGTCTTTCAGTTCTTCCAGAATCCGGCGGTCAATTTCAATTTCGCTGCCTGTGGTAACTACTTCGATTTGTTTATCCTGCGTTTTACTTAAATCCCTTACAAGGCGCGGAACGATGTGCAATAAAATTGTAAAAGGCTGCATCAGCGTTTTGCGAACATCTATCAATAATTCGTCAACAGATTTGGCTGCCATGCGCTTGAGTTGATCCAGGTGAAAAGCTTGTTTGAACAGGGTTTCTTCGTGGCTGGATAAAAAATCATACAAGTCGTTGAGCGAAGTGGAAGGCTCAGAATTTTCCTGCTCCTTAATGAGTTTTTCTTTGTGTTCTCGCCGCCATTTCTTAAAATCTGAACCAATCTGATTATACTGTTCAACGCGATGATCCAGAATAGATTTAAGGGCAATCATTTCCTCAGCCTGATGCATGATACTGAAAAGTTTCGAAAGGGTAATCCTTACGGTTTGTGCATCTGGATTTTCTTCTTTTCCAAATTCAGGAAGGGAATCTTCAGTTGGAACTGTTGCCGCTTCTTCTTGATTTCCGTCCTGGGCAGCATCTGTTTTTTGGATTTTATTTTTTTCAGAACCTAAAGTAGGCTCTTCATCCTGAGCCACTTTATCCGAAGTTTTTTTTGTTTCTTTCGGTGTTTCTTCATCAAAAAAGGACAAAGCCGGTTTTTTGTCTTCTTCCTTGTTAAGTATTTTTAAAATTTTCCTGACTATCTGATCTACTGCTTTTTGAGTATGAGGCGAAGGTTTTTTATCGATCTGTTGGAGCAACTCTTCGAGCACGTCAACCGCCATATACACATCATCAAATACGATGGCCTTTAAATCAATTTTCCCATCCTTGAGATGATGAAACAGATGTTCCATGTTCATACAAAGCTGCTCTATTGTTGTGAGGTTTACAGCCCTGGCAGCACCTTTCATGCTGTGAAGCTCACGAAAGATCGTCTCAATAAGATTCTTGTCAGGATTTTGTGGGTTTTCTTTTTCCAGTTTTACCAAACCACTTACAATCTCCTGATGGTGTTCTGCTGCCTCAATTTTAAAATCGTTGAGCAGCTCTTTTAAAAAGTCTTCATCTTTTTTGTTCATGCTGATTATAGTCGATAACGCTCAATGATTTTCTTTAAGTTCTGACCCAGTTCGTTAAGGTCGTTGGCAGCCTGCTGCGCCTGATTGATACCGGTTACATTTTGTTCGCTTGCCTGCCTGATATTATTCATAGCGGGTACAATCTGATCCATTCCAGCCATTTGCTGCTCGCTGGAAGATGAAATCTGAAGCGAGGCCTGCATGGCTTCTTCAATGGTTTCTGATAATTGCTCAACCACTTCGCGATCTTCATGAACTAACCTGCTACCTTCTTCAACAGTAATATTGCCTTCTTTAATTACTTCAACAGCCAGAACCACTGATTTTTGTATATCGTTTAGAATTTCTTTTACCTGAGCTGTTGATTTTTTGGATTGTTCCGAAAGGGATCTGATCTCCTGGGCAACTACAGCAAAGCCACGACCATGTTCGCCTGCCTTGGCGGCTTCAATGGCGGCATTCACTGCTAAAAGATTGGATTGATCTGCAATATCGGCAACCGTAGATGTTATTTCACCAATAGATCGGTTCTGTTCCGAGAGTTGTTGAATAGTCTGGCTGATGACCTTCATTTGATTGTTAATCTTGGCCATGGAGTCAATCATATGTTGGGAAGATTCCATGCCTTGTTCGGCGATTTCGGTTGCTTTTTGAGCACTATCGAGCATCGATTTGGCTTTTTGATTCGAAACCTGAGAGGTTTGCCTGATCTCTTCCACAGTGGTGGTGGTTTCAGAAATAGCAGCGGATGTTTCTGTAGTGCCGGTTGAGATTTCTGCCACGGTGGTTTGAATTTCTGCCGAGGAAGTTCCCAAAACGAGTATACCTTCCTTTATATCTTTCGATAGATTGGAAAACATTCTGAAAATACCGAGTATGATCAATATGGCTGCAATAAATAATATGACGCCGAGAATCGTAATGATATTTTTGCTTTTCGACAAAATAACTACTGCTTCATTATCAAGTTTTTGGGTTTCGGTTTCAAGTATTTTTTCAAGTTGATTAAGTTTATCGCTTATGATATCAAATAGTGGCGTCTGGATAGTACGGGAAATTTGCATGGCCCAACTATTTTTATCTTCATTAATAAGGGCGATCTGCTCGTTTCTATTTTTTCTGTACTCATCCAACTGTTTTTTTATGTCATAAAATAACTCATTTGCTTCCGGAATTGAAACTAAATCTTTGTCAATCTGGTCAATATTACCAAGAATTTCTTTTTCAAGGTTTTCTATTTTCGAAAAGACTAATTTCTGCCTGTCCTCATCATCGTATAACATCGCTTCTAAAACCAAACTGTGCATCATATTTTCATGGGCTTCAATTTGTGTCATTTTATTGGTGACTTGAAGGGAGTGATCCAGCTTATGCTGGATATTGTAGATGCGATCAATATTGATGAATGAGATTGCCAGAATCACTGCCAATGATGCAAGGATAACCGTAAATCCAATGGCGATTTTCGCACGGGAACCAATGTTGAAATAATTTTTCATGTTGTTCAGTTTTATGTTTTTTGCTATTGCTCAATTATTAATTGTTTGCTGTTCAGTATTTTTTCTGTGTTGAGCAGGATAATGCCTTCGGCACTTATGGCTTTGACAAAGGCTGAACCTGATTCCGACAAGGTGAGTGGCGGCGTGCTGAGTTTATGTTGATCCAGCCGGAGGTTTCCCAAGATGCCATCGGTCATAATCCCAAATTCAAAATTTCCTTTTCCTATGATTATAAGTTTGTTAAACTCAGTAAGTCCCTTTTCTTTGAGCCCGAAAAAAGTTTTCAAATTTACTACCGAAAGCATATTGCCTCTGAAATTAATTATACCCATAATAAAGTCGGGTGTGCCGGGTATTGATGTGATTTCGATTACGGTTTTAACTTCTTTAACGTAATCATAATCAATAGCATAAATTTCAGGATGCAGGTAGAACCCAATCACAGAAAGTTGGTTCTGTGAATCATCTTCTGTTGTTCGGCTGGCATACTGCGCAGCGCGTTTTTTTAATATTTCAATTTCGTTCTTCATAAACCTGCCATCATTAAGGTGAGTTCTTTTAACCGGCCTGCGGTCATATTATCCATTTCTGAAACAACAGCATCATCTTCCATAGTTTCAAGGTCTTTTAAAAGATTTTGAAAATGTTTCTCGGCTTGCTTTGCTTTTCCTAATTTTTGATATACGTATCCAATATTAAAGTGCGTTGCAAGTAAGTCCGGATTGATGTAAAGGCTTTTGGTAAGATAGATTTTGGCCTTTTCCCATTCTTCAAGCTCCATAAGAATATTGGCAAAAATATTTAAAAATTCAGGGTTTATTGCATCTGCTTTCATTAGTTTTTCTGCCTCTTCAGCCGCCTGGTTAAGCTGTCCGGTATTCGCCAGGGATTTTACTAAAAGTAATCTTAACTGCTTATTGTCATGCTGCATTTTTAATTGTTCCTGACAGGATTCGATGCATGCTGCATAACTTGCTGATTTATATAATTGCTCCGGTGATGGCCTGGAATCAGATTTGGGTTTGATTTTTTGCGTAGTTGAAAGTGATGCCGATGAATCGAGTGATTTTCTCTTAAGTTCCACTTTTCGATCAGCCTGCTTTTTTGCAGGTTTTGCAAGTCTATTTGGTTTTGCATCCAAAGCTGATTGCACAATATTATTCACGCTTAAGGCAACGGGCTTTTCTTTCTTTTGATAAAAAATTCCGTTGGCATAATTTTCACGGCAAAAGACAGAAAAATACTCATCAATTAGTTCTACCTGACTAGTAATCAACCAACCGTAAGGATTTAAGGCCTGATAAAATTTTGCTGCAATCGTTTTTGCAGTTTCCGGCCAAAAATACATCAGCACATTGCGGCAAAAAATTACATCAATTTGATCGGTTTGATTCTCAGCAGAAGGAAAATCTGCCGTGGCAAGATTTAACTGCCTGAAATCAACCATATCCCGGATTTCTTTGTTGATGAGATAATGCTTGTTCTGTTGTGTGAAATATTTGGCTTTTATTTCCGCTGAGGTCTCTCTGAACGACCATGCTGAATAAATGCCTTTGCTGGCTTTATTAAGTGCGTTTACATTAAGGTCTGTTGCCAAAATGCTGATATTTAAGTTTTTTTGGTTTAGGTTAGCCTCTTTTAAAAGGATAGCTAAAGAGTAAGGCTCTTCGCCCGAACTACATCCGGCACTCCAGATTTTTATCGGTTTACCCTCTTTGAAGGATTTGTTGATTAAATCTGGTATTATCTTTTCCGAAAATAGCTTTAAAGCAGCTTTTTCTCTGAAGAAATAGGTTTCGCCAATGGTAAGGTGTTTGGCTAGGGTATTGGATTCCTCTGGCGTAAAACTTTTTTTGCTCAACCATGATTTTATCGCTGATAAATCCGATGAAAGTCCAAGCTCAGTAGCTGCATTTTGGAGGTTTTTAATCAATGAGCTGTCCTGATTTTCGGTGAAATTTAATCCGAAAAGCAAGCCCAGTTGATTACGAATAGCATGTAATTCCTGCTCCTGACGCATAAGGTTTCTAGTTCATTAGTTTTTTGAGTGCATCTTTAACGTTCAATTCTATCTCAGTATTGATTAGTTTTCCCAAGTCATAAATCAACACGACACCCAGCTGTTCTTTCTTGAAAATCATCAGCTCAAGCCCGGCATCTACATCTGAATCTTTTTGTTTGCTGGGAACAGCAAAATGCTTCCTAACCACCTCGCCTTCAGTAGTGCTGTAAACCTCAGATACCTCATCCACAACAAGTATGTAGGATTGATCATTTTTAGTTACCAAAACAAAATGATCGTCCACACTAATCGGCTTTTCGCCAAGTCCGAGACGCCTGCGCAAATTAATCACCGGAATTATTTCGCCATGATAATCGAAAAGCCCATACAAGATTGGGTTTACCTCCGGAATCGCACGTATCTCCGCCGAATGTAAAACATATTGAACATACTCAATTGGCAATCCAAAATTCTGATTGTCAACAATAAAAGTTAAAATATTGTTAAAGATTTTGGTCATGTTTCGTTCTGTTTAATGAGTAAAAATACGCAATTTATTGCGAGCTTTCATCGCAAGGCATGATTATTTAAATTTTGGGCAGCTTGTAATACCGCAATCTTTAGTAAACATGCCAAGCTGCAATACTTTTGGAGACTTACAGTGAGGATGATTGGTCATAAAAGAACATTTGCTGAACTGGCCAATTACTTAATCTGTTTAACCACCATTAGCTTCACACCTTATAAATAAATGGATTTTTGAAGAAGTCATTTTTCTGAAAGCTAGCTCAAAAGGAGTGCCTACAAGTCTAACCCAAAATTTATGCAACTTTTCGACTTTAGTCTGCCGCATCCTGATCAACAGCTTCAAGCTGCACACAACTGACAATAAGCACCTTGGATATGTTAAAAAAAACAAACACCACTTCAATAATTTTACTTTAATGTATTGATTATCAAGACCTAATACGAATATCAAATTTAATCTTACTGTTGCACAAACAACCAAAACCATCCACATATTGATCTTTTAGTATCTTTGTACCACTTTTGGATCGTTCAGGGGATGAATTATTAATTATTTTTATTTGTATTCATCACTGAATCAATATTTTATAAAGCTTTGAATATTCACTAACACCTTAAGCATTGGAAAATAAAATAACTGAAATTAATGGTTTACAGCTGTATCACAGCTTTATGGCCGGTGCTCAGCGTATTTTTGAAAACCAGAAACTGCTCAATAAAATCAATGTCTTTCCGGTAGCAGATGCAGACACAGGCACAAACCTTGCCTCAACAATGCGCAGCATCGTTAATACTGCCGAACCCCATCCAAATTTGAAATTTACTGCTGTAGCGCTGGCCGATGCAGCTTTGGTGGGTGCCCGGGGCAATTCCGGAATTATTTTTGCGCAGTTCCTTTATGGTTTCAGCAATGAAATAAAGGAAGAAGAAACCCTCACCGTCAGCGCATTTGCGGAGTATATGAAAAATGCGGTGCGCTATGCTTACGAAGCCATTGCCAATCCTATTGAAGGCACAATGATTTCGGTAATCAAAGACTGGGCAGAGTATATTTATCAGTTGAGAGACAAATTTGAAGACTTTTTGAGGATGCTGCTCGATGGTTTAAAGAAAGCCATGGAGTCGCTCAAAATGACCACAGAAAATTTAGAAGTTCTGAGAAAAAGTAATGTAGTTGACGCAGGAGCCAAAGGTTTTGTGGTTTTTCTGGAAGGCATGTTCGACTATTTTAAAAACGGACAGGTTGCCGTTAATTTTGAAAACCAGAAAATAGAAATCGCAGAGGCCGTTGATTCTATTGATCATCAGGATATCAATTTCCGGTATTGCACCGAGGCCATGATTAGCGGTACAGACCTCAAACGCAGTGACTTTAGCCAAATCATGAAACCCTTTGGTGATTCACAGGTGATTGCAGGCTCGGATAAAAAAGTTCGTATTCACATTCATACCGATGAGCCCTGGGAGTTGTTTCAAAAACTGGCACCACTTGGTACTTTTACCTTTAAAAAGGTAGATGATATGGTGCTACAAAACGACCTGGCCTCAAACAGGAAATTTGATATCGGACTTATTACCGACTCCACCTGTGACCTGCCTATGGAACTTATCCAAAAATACCAGATTCAGATCGTTCCGCTCACGGTACATTTTGGTCAGGAATTCTTTATCGACCGCCTTACCATGCAGCCCAAACAGTTTTTTGAGAAACTGGTGAGTTCTGATGTATACCCAACTACCGCACAGCCTGCCATCAGTGAGTTTGTGAATCGTTACAACTATTTATCAACACACTATCAATCAATAATTAGCGCACATATCAGCTCGGGCATGAGTGGCACCTGGCAAAACAGTTTAAATGCCGCCCGAAAAATACACAACGAATGTGGTAAAAAAATTGATGTTGTCGACAGCAAAAAGTTAACCAGCGCGCTGGGACTGATTGTTTTGCGTGCGGCAATGGCCATCGAAAGCGGAATGGAACACGACGAAATTGTTAAAAATATTCCCCAATGGTCTGATAACACCAGAATCCTGGTGACCTCCAAAACCATGAAATTCATGGTAAGAAGCGGCCGCGTTAGCTATTCTAAAGGATTAATTGGTAAGCTATTAGGCATCAGGCCTGTCGTGGAAGTGAAGAATCACGGTAAAACAGAAGTTTTTGGCAAGCCATTAAATGAGAAAGCCAGCATGAAAATTGTGATGGATGAAATGAAACGTTTTGTTGGCGACAAAAAAGTTTGGGGATATGCTATTTCACATGCCGATAATCTTTCAACCGCACAGTGGTATGCTGATCAGGTGAGAGCGCTTACCGGCGGCAAAGAACCTGTATTTATTCAGGAAGCCTCACCTGTACTGGTTACAAACACAGGCCCGGGTGTGGTAGCGCTTTCTATAATGTTAGAATAATTTTATTTATGCAATAAATAAGCTTAAAAGGCAGGTCATTGAGTTGGCCTGCCTTTTTGTATTGATTCTAAATACCAAAAACACAGCAAGCCTTTCGGCCAAATTGCTACTTTTGCCACTGATAGTGTTAACTAATAAACAATACGAAAACTCATGATAAACAGCGCATTAACACATCCCGAAAGCATAGTGGTTGTAGGAGCTTCCAACGATATACAGAAACCCGGCGGAAAAGTCCTGAAAAACATCATTGATGGCGGATTCAAAGGCAAACTTTTTGTGATGAATCCCAAAGAATCCAGCATTCAGGGCATAAAGAGCTTTGCCAGCAACAAAGAGATGCCAGCTGTTGATCTGGCCGTAATTGCAATCGCAGCAAAATATATTCCGGAATTGGTAGATGCCCTGATTGCAGAAAATAACACCCGAGCCTTTATTATTTTGTCAGCCGGTTTCAGCGAAGAGAGCGAAGCAGGCAAGCAGCTCGAAACACGTATTGTCGCGAGTATCAACCAGGTTAATGGCGCGCTGATAGGACCAAATTGTGTTGGTATTTTAACACCACATCACCACAGTATTTTCACGCAGCCAATTCCCAAGTTAGATGCCAACGGCTGCGATTTTATATCAGGATCAGGAGCTACTGCCTGCTTTATCATGGAAGCCGGAATACCGAATGGCCTCAGTTTTGCGCATGTTTACAGTGTTGGCAACTCAGCACAAATGGGTGTTGAAGAGGTATTGCAATATATGGATGAAACCTTTGACCCTGACAAGGACTCAAAGGTGAAACTGTTGTATATCGAGACGATTTCCAATCCACAAAAATTATTCCGCCATGCACGTTCGCTCATCCGCAAAGGATGTAAAATTGCTGCCATCAAAGCAGGAAGCAGCGAAGCAGGTAGTCGAGCCGCTTCTTCACATACCGGTGCGCTTGCCAGCTCCGATACGGCAGTGGAAGCACTTTTCGGAAAAGCCGGAATCGTAAGATGCAGCAGCCGTGAAGAACTCATCACCGTGGCTTCAGTTTTTATGCATCCCGAAATGCAGGGCAAACGCATCGCCATCATTACCCATGCCGGAGGTCCCGCTGTGATGCTCACTGATGCACTTTCTGACGGCGGACTTGAAGTGCCTGCCATCAGCGGAAAAGAAGCAGATGTGCTCAAAGAAAAACTGTTTCCCGGCTCCTCCGTCAATAACCCTATTGACTTTTTGGCCACCGGAACAGCAGAGCAGCTGGGTACTATTATCGAGGCCTGCGACAAGGAGTTCGATATGATCGACGCCATGATTGTTATTTTTGGAACACCCGGCCTCTTTGAAATTTTTGATGTATATGAGGTGCTTCATGAAAAAATGAACAGCATCAGCAAACCCCTGTTTCCCGTTTTACCCTCTACCCTTACGGCAGCCAGGGAGGTAGATTATTTTTTGGCTCAAGGCAGAATAAATTTTCCTGATGAGGTAAATCTTGGCCGTGCACTGGCCAAAGTTTATAGAACTAAAAAATCGGCTCAATCAGCCGAAAAAATCGCTGATATAGATAGCAAAACAATCAGAAAAATCATTGATGGCGCTGAATCAAGCTACCTGAAACCCGAGCTGGTGAGTCAGCTTTTGGATGCTGCCGGAATAGCCCGCGCAGGTGAAGCCGTGGCAAAAACACAAACAGAAGCCCTGGCAGCAGCCGCTGAGCTGGGTTTCCCGCTGGTGATGAAAGTCATTGGACCGGTTCATAAATCAGATGTTGGCGGTGTTATGCTGAACATCAATTCCGAAGCAGCGGTGATTGCTGAATTTGACCGCATGATCAACATCAAGGATACGACCTCCATTTTGATGCAGCCCATGCTAAAAGGCACAGAATTGTTTGCCGGAGCTACAAAAGAAGGCAATTTCGGCCATCTTATTTTCTTTGGTCTGGGAGGTATTTTTATCGAGGTGCTCAAAGATGTGGCTTCGGCATTGGCCCCCTTATCTGCCGAAGAGGCAAAAGATATGGTGCAGTCCATCAAGAGCTATCCTATTATCAAAGGCGTTCGCGGGCAAGAAGGCATTCATGAAGAAAAACTCAGGGATATTCTGGTTCGGCTTTCTGCATTGTTGACTATCGCGCCCGAAATTGCCGAAATGGATATGAATCCGCTTCTGGGCAATGCCAAAACAGTAGTTGCTGTTGATGCCCGCATCAGAATCGAGAAATAGCTGCTGCATGAAATTAAAAGATTGGGTTATACTACTAATCGTAGCGCTGCTTATATCAGCTTTCGTTTTTGTTCCCGGACTAAAAACTGCTTACGAAAACCTGAACGCCACACACGGCATGTGGATGAGCTTTGCTAAGTTTGCGCTGCTTGCAACCTTCGGCGAGTCGCTGGCGCTTCGCATCAAAACAGGCTTTTACAATCGTCCTGGTTTTGGATTACTGCCAAGAGCCCTTGTTTGGGGTTTTCTTGGTTTGACCATCAAGATAGCTTTTGTGATTTTTGCCAATGGCACGCCTGTCCTGCTGGCTTACCTTGGTTTTGAAGAGGCCCTAACAGCATTGCCATCAGGTTTGAGTTGGGCAGCTTTTTTCACGGCTTTTTCCATCAGCACTGCCATGAACCTGACCTATGCGCCAGTGATGATGACCATACACAAAATCACTGACACCCATATTAGCAAAACCGGAGGAAGTCTAAGGGGATTATTCAGCCCGATAAATATTCGTCAGATATTTCGTCACCTGGATTGGGATACCCAATGGAATTTTGTATTCAAAAAGACCATTCCGTTCTTCTGGATTCCGGCGCATACCATCACTTTCCTGTTACCCGCCGACTACCAAATACTGTTCGCGGCCCTCTTAGGAGTGGCGTTAGGCGTAATTTTAAGTTTTGCCACACTTAAAAACGTAAAGCCCTGAGAAAATTCAATCCGACACAATTTTAGATTTTTGGTTGTGTTGTTTGCACAAAAATTATTGCCAACACCTGTCCTTTTTCACCAGTAATACCAAAGCCTAAAACGTTAATCAAACGCACATTTTCTGCTCATTCCAGCAGCGGGCAGGCGAATAAGCAGCCGACCTCAGACAGTGGCTTTTCTAAAATCATTTTAAATAAGCACTAAATTGCAATCGTTTGCAAAACATTGAGACAATTGTGTTATTTTTGACTGGAAGAGTCTATTTCGGGCTTCCACAACTAAGTTACTGAACTATTTAGGGTTATAACAAAACCCATGAAGAATGATTTTATAAAAGCTACTTAAATGAAAAATACCCCCGTCCCAAGCCAGATTGTTAAGGAAAAAATCAAAGAAAGCGGCCTGAATGCGGTTGGCAATGCCTCCATCAGGGAAATAAAAAAACTTGTCGATACCATTGAACAAGCCAGCGGCGTAGAATTTATCCGCATGGAAATGGGCATTCCAGGCCTTCCGCCATCAAAAATTGGTGTTGATGCACAAGTTGAAGCCCTCAGAAAAGGTGTTGCTGCAAAATATCCTGATATTCAGGGAATCCCTGAATTAAAACAGGAGATTTCAAATTTCGTGAAGAACTTTATGAATATCAATGTCAGTCCTTCCAGCTGCTTACCTACCGTAGGCTCCATGCAGGGAGGCTTTGCTTCATTCCTTACCCTGAGCCGGATTCACAAGGATCGGGACACCACCTTGTTTATCGACCCGGGGTTTCCGGTTCATATGCAGCAGCACAAGGTACTTGATCTGAAATTTGAATCTTTTGATGTGTATGATTTCCGCGGCGAAAAACTGCGCGAAAAACTGGAAAGCTATTTTTCCAAGGGACATATTCATTCGGTATTGTATTCAAATCCCAACAACCCATCATGGATTTGTTTCACTGAAAAAGAGCTGCAAATCATTGGAGAGCTGGCCAACAAATACGATATCGTCATCATGGAAGATCTGGCCTATTTCGGTATGGATTTTCGTAAAGATTTTAGCCAAGCCGGTAAGCCACCTTATCAGCATTCGGTAGCAAACTTCACCAACAATTATATCCTCTTCATCTCCAGCTCTAAAGCCTTCAGTTATGCCGGCGAACGCATTGGTATGATGGTGATATCCGATGCCTTATTCAACAGGCATTTCCCCGATTTGAAGCGCTATTACTCGAACGACCTTTTTGGTCATACCATGGTTTTCGGAACGCTCTATCCACTAAGCTCAGGTACTTCGCATTCTGCACAATTTGCGCTTGCTGCCATGCTTAAAGCCGCCAATAACGGCAGTTTCAATTTTGTTGAAGCGGTTAAAATCTATGGCAAAAAAGCTGCCCTGATGAAAAAGCTGTTTCTGAAGCATGGTTTCAAGATCGTTTATGACAAGGATGAAGAAGAGCCCATCGCCGATGGATTTTACTTCACCTATTCCTATCCGGGATTTTCCGGCGTTGAATTGCTTGAAAAGATGATTTACTACGGAATCAGTGCCATTTCGCTGGATATTACCGGTAGCGAGCGTCACGAAGGCATACGGGCTTGCACTTCCCTGATCAGAATGGATCAGATGGAAGCGCTCGAAGAAAGATTGAAACGCTTTGATGCGGATCACAAGGCTTAAAAATGGCGAAGGAATTGCAGCTGAGCGCAAAACCTGATACAGCGAGTAATAGCCAGGCAGGCTTACTATTTAAACTCTTTATAAATTAGATATTTATAAGCATTAAGAGGCCTCAGCAAGTTAAAAAATCAGCTTAAAAAGCTTAATTTCGTGCAATTGATATAATCTAATTAAAATACAAAAAAATGGCAAAAGTCAGAGGAGCCATAGTGGTTGATGTCGAGAAGTGCAAGGGTTGCGAAGTATGCATACCGGCTTGCCCTACAGATGTTATCGCCCTGGCAAAAGAAGTGAATGGCAAAGGATATCACTATGCCTATATGGACAATCCGGAGGCATGTATCGGCTGTTCCAACTGTGCCATCGTCTGCCCGGATGGTGTTATCACTGTTTATAAGGTTAAACTTTAACAGTACATTGTCAAACAATAAAAAAATAGCATAATGAGCGAATTAAAACTCATGAAGGGTAACGAAGCATTAGCCGAAGCGGCAATAAGAGCAGGTGCTGATGCTTATTTCGGATACCCGATCACACCCCAGTCTGAGGTAATAGAATACCTGATGGCCGAAAAACCATTCGACAGAACGGGGATGGTGGTTTTACAAGCCGAAAGTGAGATTGCAGCCATCAATATGGTTTATGGAGCTGCAGGAGCCGGAAAAAAAGTTATGACCTCATCATCAAGTCCCGGCATCAGTTTGAAACAGGAAGGCATTTCGTATATCGCAGGCGCTGAATTGCCCTGTGTTTATGCCAACGTAGTTCGAGGCGGCCCGGGTTTGGGCACCATTCAGCCTTCTCAGGCCGATTATTTCCAAAGCACCAAAGGTGGTGGACACGGCGACTACCGTCAGATTGTATTGGCGCCGGCTTCTGTTCAGGAAATGGCAGATTTTGTGAAAGACGGCTTTGAATTAGCCTTCAAATACCGCATCCCTGTTTTGATCCTTTCGGATGGCGTTATTGGTCAGATGATGGAAAAAGTAGATCTTTTTGATCCTATTCCCCGCATGACGGATGCAGAAATTAAAGAAAAGTATCCCTGGGCTACAACAGGCAAAAAATCAGGAACAGCGCGTCGCATCATTACTTCGCTCGATCTTGACAGTCACAAAATGGAAGAGCACAATATCAAGTTGCAAGCCAAATACAAAACAATCGCTCAGCATGAAACACGTTATGAGTTAATCGATTGTGATGACGCTGAATATATTTTTGTAGCGTATGGCTCAAGTGCTCGTATTGCTCAAAAAGCCGTAAAACTTGCCCGTGCAAAAGGTATTAAGGCCGGGCTTTTCAGATTGATTACACTGTTCCCTTTCCCTTCCAAACAAATTCATGACATGTGCGGCAAAGGCGCCAAAGGCTTTTTGGCTGTTGAGATGAGTGCCGGACAAATGGTTGAAGATGTACTTCTGGCTGTAAAAGGCTGCTCCAAAGTTGAGCATTTTGGCAGATATGGCGGTATCGTGCACACACCCGAAGAGGTGCTGGAAGCAATGGAACAAAAAATTATAGGAGGATAAACAATGGCTGACATCACATTACAAGATATCATTAAACCTGAAAATATGGTTTATACCAAGACAGAACTCATGACTGACAAGGCATTGAGTTATTGTCCTGGCTGCGGACATGGTACGGCTCATCGCATCACGATGGAAGTGCTCGAAGAACTCGGCATGGAGGAAAACACCATCGGTGTTGCTCCTGTGGGTTGTTCTGTGTTGGCCTACGAATTTATGAATATCGACATGCAGCAGGCTGCACACGGCCGCGCTCCAGCGGTTGCCACAGGCATCAAACGTGTATGGCCCGAAAAAATCGTTTTCACCTATCAGGGTGATGGCGACCTTGCTGCTATCGGCACCAACGAAACCATTCATGCCTGTAACCGTGCCGAAAATATTGTAATTATTTTCATCAACAACGGTATTTATGGTATGACGGGGGGACAAATGGCTCCTACTACCCTACCCGGCATGAAATCGTCAACCTCGCCTTTTGGACGCGATGTCCCAACAATGGGAAACCCACTAAAAATAACCGAGTTGGTAGCACAGCTTCCGGGCACTTATTTCGTGACACGCCAGGCGGTGCATAAACCAGCTAACGTTAGGAAAGCTAAAAAAGCCATAAAAAAAGCTTTTGAAAACCAGCGTGATGGCAAATCCGGTGTTTCATTTGTAGAAATTGTTTCCAACTGCAATTCAGGCTGGAAAATGACTCCAACCGACTCTAATGTATGGATGGAAGAAAATATGTTCCCCTTCTACCCACTAGGCGACATCAAAGTAGATGGTCAGTTGGTTTAATTGTTGAATTTAAAAATATAACAAAATGACTGAAGAATTAATCATAGCCGGATTTGGTGGACAAGGTGTGCTTTCGATGGGTAAGATCTTAGCCTACAGTGGCATTATGCAAGACCAGGAAGTGAGCTGGATGCCATCTTATGGTCCCGAAATGCGCGGCGGCACAGCCAACGTTACTGTTATCGTTAGTGATGAAAGAATCAGCTCGCCTATCTTAACAATTTTCGATTCAGCTATCATACTTAACCAGCAGTCGTTGGATAAGTTTGAATCGGGTGTAAGGCCTGGTGGTGTTTTGCTTTACGATCCCAACGGCATTACCCGTCATCCTGAACGAAAAGACATAAACATCTTTCAAATTGAAGCGGCAAGCTTAGCAGCAGAAATGGGAAGTACCAAAATCTTCAATATGATTGTGTTTGGCGCTTATCTTAAGATAAAGCCTATCGTAAAGATTGAAAACGTGATTCGGGGTTTGAAAAAGTCCTTGCCCGAACGCTACCATAAATTGATTCCGCTCAACGAAGATGCCATAAATATGGGCATAAAAAATGTGAAAGCGATACATGAATTGAAATAGTTGAACCAAAAACCAGACCCTAAGCCTTCCCGACATCCGGGAAGGCTTTTTAGTTTTCTATACATTTGCCTATGCTTATTAAAAGTCGGCTTGACGAACAACTAAGACAGCTTGCTATTGATCTGGATTTCGTTCAGCATGATCCCATCTGTGTGCCCCACCAGTTCAGCACTAAAGAAGATATTGAGATAGCAGGATTACTCACTGCATTGATCGCCTGGGGTCAACGCAAGCAAATTATCAGCAAAGCAAAAACACTGATGCAGCTGATGGATAATGCTCCTTTTGATTTTTTGCTGCATGCTACAGATCGCGAATTTAGCGCCCTTCAACATTTTCAGTACAGGACTTTCAACGGCACCGACTGCCATGCTCTTGTACATGCATTGGCCATGATTTACAGGCATCATGGAGGGCTTGAGCCTATATTTACGTCAGGATTTAAAACGGGTGATGCCTTTGAGGCCATCAGCGATTTTCGTAATTTAATGCTCCACTATCCGCACCTACCGAGAAGCGAAAAGCACCTCGCCAATCCGAAAACAGGTGCAGCAGCCAAGCGTATCAATATGTTTCTGAGGTGGATGGTAAGAAAAGATGAGCTGGGCATCGACTTTGGTATCTGGGAAAACATAGCCCCATCGGCACTTATCTGCCCACTTGATGTACATTCGGGCAGGGCCGCACGCAAGCTGAATCTGTTGAGCAGAAAACAAAACGACAGAAAAGCTGCTGTTGAACTAACTAACAGCTTGATTGCCCTGGATGCAAATGATCCTGTAAAATATGATTTGGCCCTGTTTTATATGAGTGTAAACTCCCTATTATAAGCTACTTAAAACAGCGAAGCCGACTCTAAGGCCGGCTCCAACTGATCACATCAAACGAGAAAACTACAAATGTACCCCTCCTTGGGCGTGAATGACTTTTTTGTTATAAAATCCCTCAATTACGATGTCGAAAATCGCATTTAGATTTTCAGGGCCTGCTTCATGAACCGTAAACGTTCCTGAAGTACATTTGTAAAATTCATCGGATGCTCCCTGAACAATAAGCTCGCATTTGTTCTGATAATTCTTTCCTAATTGGTATAATCCGGGCCCATCAAAAGGCTCCAGCTCAATTTGAAAGATAACTTTTCCTGCCAACTCATTATTCAGCACACTAAAAATTAGTTTGTTGTTATGAATGTGATAATTTTCGATAGTTTTAGAACATACTTGTTTGCCGTTGTTTCCTTCGATATTCAAATAAAATACGCCATCGCAAGGAAAGGTTTCATCTGTTGCCTGATTTCTGCATGATGTTATCAGGCTCAATAGAAAAAGTAAAATAACCAATTTAAACCTAATCATGACAGCACCAATCAACAGATGAAACCTATGTGAACAACTTACTTACCACTTACTGATACAGTGGCTGTGGCAGTAAATGACTTTCCAATATTAGCGCCACTTTTTATCGTTCCGGTAATGATAAACGTCCAGTTTCCGGATGTCCTGACAAAGAAATTCGGGAAAGTAATCGGTTCATTCCGGATCAGCAACATACCATTTCCAAGAAAAGTATCATCCTGTAAGGCTCCCGGCGATTTCACTTCAACTTTAATTAGTTCATAATCATCGGTGGTGCAGGCAATGTAGAAATCGATGGTTGTAGCATCAATAGCAATTGAAGTTGCTGAGAATACCGGCTGATAAGGTGTTGGAGTCGGCTCTGGTGCTGGATCATCTTTCTTTTTACATGATGAGGTAGTGATCAAAACCGTCATCATAATCACGCCAAGGGTGATAAGCACATTTTTTGTTTTCATTGATATTTGATTTTAAGGGGTTACGCACGCAAATTACACCCTGCTCTCCCCTGAAGTCAATTTCAAATGGTCGATGAATCAAAATTTTGATTATATGCCTGATTTAATTTAGTATTTGCAGCAACTATAGATGATTTTGCAAGGCAGACAAAAAGAATTCTTTCCTGCGACTTGATACCGGAATGCGTTCTTTGTTAGAAAGCAATACCATACCTCCTGAACCTTTTTCATAAGTCAGCACGTGATTGAGGTTTATCAGGTGCGATTGATGGATGCGACAGAAACCAAATGCGGACAACAATTCGTCGAAATCTTTCAGGGTTTTAGCAACCATGATTGATTTCCCGTCAAGATTAATTACACGGGTATAGTTTTCGTCGGCTTCACATCTTATAACATCCTCAATACGCAGCACATACATATTATTTGATGTGTTGAGTATTATTTTTTTATGCTGCTTATCGGGCTGCATATTGGCTTCGAGGGTTTCCAGTTGCTGTTCAAAATGCTCTTCAACCTCCATTCGCTGCCCCAACTTCTCAACCGCTTTAATAAGATCGCGCGGACTTACAGGCTTGAGCAGGTAATCGATGGCACTCAGTTTTATCGCTTTGAGGGCGAACTGATCAAAAGCAGTCACAAAAATTACTTTAAAGGGGATGGTGCGAAATTTCTTCAAAAGCTCGAAGCCATTGCCTCCCGGCATTTGAATATCCAGAAAAACAACATCAGGCTCAAGATCGGTTATAAGTGCATGGGCCGCTGAAATATTTGCCGCCTGGCCAATGACTTCTACCTCTTTGCAATAGTACTCCAGCATATTCGACAAGGCCTTTCTGGCATTTTCCTCGTCATCAACCAATATCGCTTTGATCTTCATAACTCATCAGATTTTCTTACAAATTTTCCTGTTAATGGCACCGAAAATAATACCCTTGTGCCTTTTACCGTATCGTCTTCTTTCAACTCTTCAATGGTGAAGGTAATACTTATATTGGATTGTTTTTCAATCAATTGAAGTCGTTCCCGGCAAATGGCAATCGACAGGGATTCGCCATCATGTAGTTTTGAATGCCGGGCAGCTGCAGTAAGGCCAATGCCATTATCCCTTACCTCATACTGAAGCTTGTTTTTAAATAGGGAATAACGCACTTCTATGCTGCCGTCGCCCTGAAGCTTATTTTTTAGTCCATGTTCAAGCGCATTTTCAAGAAAAGGCTGAACCATCATAGGAGGCACAAAAGTAACCTCGGTATCGATAGCGGGGTCAACAATCACCTCAAATTTGAATTCTTTTGTAAACCTGAGTTGTTGCAGTTCCATATACAAACTGATGGTTTCAATTTCTTTAGCCAGGTTTATCTTTTCGTGACGGCTGTTTTCGAGTATTAGTCTGATCAGCCGTGCAAAGTCAGAAAGGTATTGACCGGCGAGATGCGTCTGATTGGAATAGATATAATTTTGAATCGAGGTTAATGAATTAAAAATAAAATGCGGATTCATTTGTAGCCTCAACAATTTCTGGTTAAGCTCCATATTGAGCAATTTCATTTTCACATCGCGCAGCCTTATCATCCAAAGTAGTCCGATAAGAGTAACCAACAGCACAAAAACCAGCAACAAAAACCACCAACGTAACCACAAGGGACCATCTACATTGATTACCAGATCGGCCTCCTGCTCTCCCATGTTTCCATAAATATCACCGGTGCGCATTTTGAAATGATAGCTACCGGCAGGAACATTCGTAAAATATACTGACTTTTGATTCGAACTTAAACTACGCCATTCATTATCAAAACCTTCCAGCATATAGTAATAGGTGTATAGCCTGTTCATCTCCCATCGGTCAGTACCAAAATTTATGGTGAAAAAGTTTTGATTATAATTTAAATTAACTACCTCAATATTGGAAATAAAGGGGATATAAACCTCATTAAAAACATCAAGGTGCGTTAAAAAAACTTTTGGAAAAGCATGTTGAAGTCCCACCTTATCAATCTGCAGCAAAGCCAATCCATTGCTTCCTCCAATTATTAGCTGATTCGTATCCAATTGCATTATCGCTGCTTGTTTTTCATTAAACTCAATGTTTACCAGCATGCTATAATCCGTTACCCAATCGTTCTGTTGATCATATTTCATAAGGCCTTTCGATGTCAGCAGCCATAAACTATTGGCACTATTCACCAGCATTTTATATATCTCTAAATGCTGGGCGTATAATCCCAACTTCACTTTTATAAACCGATCCTTTTCAGGCTTGTATCGATACAATCCTTTGGCGCAGGCCCATACGATTCCATTGTTATCTATTACGATATCGTTGATCAATTCTTCCTCAATACCGCCTTCAGGATTGATTTCGCTGTAGTAGGAACGCGCTGTATCAGCTTCATAATCATAAAAAATCACCGCAGAATGAGAAGTGCTGATCCATAAGTGATTGTCCACTTTCATTTCCAGCCCGGTAATGAGGCGCGATTGATATGGATTTGGCAGCTTCCCGGCTAATGGTTGAGCAAAATCAGCTTTTTTATGATCAAAGAGCGTAAGGCCGGGACCGCCCCAAAAACCCAAAAATGCATTCCCTTTCTTATCGAATTCAAAATCGTTGTACCAATCCTGGGAAAAGCCGGAATTATCATACCGAAACTGCTCGAAAATATCTTTTTCGGGCAAATACCTCCCAAATCCCCTGCCTGCCCAATAACCAATATATAAGGATCCGTCAGGGTGAGTTGCCAGACTTCTTATATGCTGCGACACAATTTGGTCGTTATTTTCAGGATTAAAATGTTTGAAAGTCAAGTTACGTAAGTCAAGCACATCAAGACCTTCGTCGGCAGTACCGATCCAAATTTCATTGGCTGACTTTTGAGCCAAACTTGTAATTCGTGTTGAAGCTGGCGTATTATCTATTCCTGGAATATGAAAAAAATACTTAACCCCTTGATTATTGGGTAAATGGGTAGATACTCCATTTTCATGGGCAAACCAAAAACGACCACTTCTATCTTCATAGATATCAAAAATTCTTTCCCCACCGATCGAACCAGGATCGTTATTATCCAATTGATAGTGCAAAATCTGTCCACTTTCCAGCTCAATCTGATATATCCCCTGCCCCGTACCCAACCAATAATTGCCCTGCTTATCAGCAATCATATCGTAAACCGTACCCTTAAAATATTTGTAGAAATAATCTTGTTGCCGATCATAAAGATAAAGCCCTTCCAAACCACCAATCCAGGTTTGTGTGTTATTAAATGGAAGAATCAGCGATACATCGTTTTCACGTTTATAGCCAGGGATATCACTCTTGTTGGTTTTGAGTGAGATAAAGGTATTATTTTCCTCGTCGAAAATTAGGGGGCCAACGCCCCTTCCGCCAATATACAATTCACCTGCCTTACTTCTAGTAATCGTGTGGTAGCGATAATACGGCTGGTAAACAGGTAGGTGTTTACTGTAACGCTTAATTTCCTTGCTATTGATATGGTATGAATTCAACCAGCCATCAACTGTTTCAAACCATATCAGCGTGTCGGCATCAATATGCATTGCGCGCACATAAATGCTGTCGTGATAGCTTCCGAAAGGAGTATAAGCACCATAAACACTGGAAAAACTGTCTGAAAACTTATCATAAAAAGCGATGCCTCCCGAGTGGCTAACCCACAATTTTCCGTCATCATCAATCTGCAAACTACTGATAAGATCGCCATTGAGTGATCCCTGTCGATCATCGGCACGATAGATCCTGAATTCATAGCCATCGAAACGTCCTAAACCTTTATCGCCGGCAAGCCAGATAAAACCCGTCCGATCCTGTATGATATCAGAAACAGTGCCGATATCATTAAAATCTATGGGTAAAAAATCGGAAAACCGTGCAAAATAATCGTTTGAAACCTCCCATTGCGGCGGCAGGCTGTCAGCGTCATATTGTTGAGCCGCGGACGGCTTCAATAAAAATACTGTAAAGCAAATTAACAGACAACTGGCAGTCCTCATAGCGCTGGGTTTACTGCCGAAAGTTACAAACAAATTTTAAATAACTGCTAATCAGAAATCAGCTCTGTTTCATCGTTACAATCGCAATTAAAGCTCTTGTTGTACATCTGCATGGCTTTCCAGCTCATCCCCATGCTCGAGAATCCGCCGTCATGGAACAGGTTCTGCATGGTAACTTTACGCGAAAGGTCAGAAAAGAGGGTGATGCAATAGCTGGCACATTCCTCCGCCGTGGCATTACCGAGCGGCGACATCCTGTTGGTAAAATCCATCAGCCCGTCAATACCTTTCACGCCCCCGCCTGCTGTTGTCATAGTAGGCGATTGTGAAATTGTGTTAACACGGATTTTCCTATCGCGGCCATAAATGTAGCCAAAGCTTCGGGCAATAGATTCTAAAAGTGCTTTGGCATCGGCCATATCATTATAACCGTAATGGGTGCGTTGTGCAGCCACATACGAAAGGCCCAGCACTGATCCCCATTCGTTTATGGCATCAAGTTTAAAGGCAATCTGAAGCATTTTGTGAAATGAGATGGCAGAAATATCCAGGGTTTTCCCAAGGAAATTATAATCCAGATCGCTGTAAACACGCTTTTTGCGAACGTTCAACGACATGCCGATCGAATGTAGCACAAAATCTACCTTTCCGCCAAGTACTTGCATGCTTTCCTCAAAAACCCGGCTAAGGTCGTCAACAGAAGTAGCATCAGCCGGAATTACGGTGGAGTTTGTTTTTTTTGCCAACTCATCAAGTTCGCCAAAACGCAATGCTGTTGGCGTATTGCTCAAAGTAAATACCGCTCCTTCTTCATGAGCCAGTTCTGCTACTTTCCAGGCAATGGACTTGTGGTCGAGCGCTCCGAAAATTATTCCTTTTTTGCCTTTTAAAAGATTGTATGCCATGTTGTTTAAATTTCAAATTAACCGGCGGCAAAGATACAAATTAATAAAAAAACAGCTTTATAATTATCTCGTTGATTAGCAGCAAGCTGAAAAACCTCTGTCTCAGCTATTGTATCTCAAAAAGGTTTTTGGCCGCCTTCAACGCCACATCGGATACGGCATCGTTGCTCAGCATTTTTGCGACTTCCTCATAACGTTCTTCCTGGCTGAGCAATCGCATATTGGTATAGGTACGAAGCGGTGTTTCTGCTTTATAAACAAAAAAGTGCGCATGGGCTTTGCTGGCAATTTGTGGCAGATGTGTAATGCTGATAACCTGTACTTTTTCGGCCATTTGACGCATCAATCGGGCAACTTTTGCAGCTACTTCACCTGATACGCCAGTGTCGATTTCATCAAAAATTACCGTCGAAACAAATCCAGCTCCGGCTATCATCCATTTTACGGCAAGCATCAGGCGCGACAGCTCACCGCCAGAGGCTATCATCTCTATTTCGGCTTCAGCTATGCCTTTATTGGCCGAGAACAAAAAACGTATGCGGCTCTGTCCCGATTCTTGCAGGAGGTTTGTTTTGTCGCAGGCAATTTTAAAACTGCCATATGGCATACCCAGTTGTTTCAGCAGGCCGGTAACGGATTCCTGAAAAGGCAAGGCTGCAGCTATGCGCTGCTGATGAATTTCGGCGGCCAAGTGTGTTATTTTCTTTTGCAGCAGCTCAAGGGATTTTGATTTCTGTTTGAGCAAATCTTCTGAGTTGTCAATACCTGTGAGCCGCTGATTCAGCTCAGATTTCAGCTGTAGCAGCTGCTCAAAGTCATTGATCCGGTGCTTGTGCATCAAATGGTTGATCAAATCCATGCGTTCGCGCGCTGTCTGCAATTCGCCCGGGTCGAATTGGGTATCCGCTTCCAGTTGCGACAATTCAAATGCCAGGTCTTTCAGCTCGATATGAACGCTATTCATCCTCTCGGCCAGTTCGGTAGCCTGAGGCAAATATTTTTTTAAGCGCCCAATATGCTGACTGATCGTTGCAAGCTGCTGCATAAGCGGCTGATCGGCATACTGAAGCGTGGCGTTTACTTCAAAAAGGGTTGTTTTTATCTCTTCGGCATGATCAAGGGTCAGCAGCCGTTGTTGTAGCTCCTCCAATTCGCCTTCGAGCAGTTTTGCCTGCTCTAATTCGTCCAGCTGAAAGCGCAGGAAATCCATCTCGGCAATGCTACTGTCAAGGTCTTCCTGCAATTTATCAATCTCTTTTCTTAAATTATTGTATTCCTGATAATGGGTTTTGTATTGCTGAATAAGCGACTGATCAGGAATGAGGGCATCAAGCATCTTAAGCTGAAAACCATGATCGGTCAGCAATAAAGAATCATGCTGTGAGTGAATATCAATAAGCTGACCTCCAACGACTTTCATCTGTTGCAGATTAACCGGTGTATCATTGATAAAAGCCCTGGATTTGCCATTGGGGCTAATTTCACGGCGCATCACACATTCGGCTTCATACTCCAGATCCCATTGCTCGAAATAGGCAAGGAGCGCATCATTGTCAAGCTGAAAAACCAACTCAACAATACATTTTTTCTCTTTATCCAACAAAACACCAACATCAGCACGCTTTCCCAACACAAGACCCAGGGCACCCAGCAGTATAGACTTTCCGGCGCCTGTCTCTCCTGTAATAACAGTAAAACCCTTTTCAAAGTCTATATTGAGTGCTTCTATCAAAGCATAGTTGGAAACCGAAATTTTCTGCAGCATGAAATAGCCTGTTTTATCGCAAATATACATGAATTTTCATCACCGCAAACGCCTGCTTGTTGCCAACAATAATATTAACGGTTTGCTAATTCAGAGGCGCTCATCTTGCACAATTAAAGCCTATTTGAGCAATAGCCGGATTGGGGCATACCCCAACATAAAAGCCCGTGACAAATGTTATTTCGGCGCAAGGATTTTCTCGTACTTTGAGGCGTTGGCAGGATCTATTTCGCGCATGATATTGACCGCTTTCGTTTTTTCCTGCGGGCTGCCCTGAGAGAAAATATTGATTATTTCATCTCTTTTGGCATCAAAAATCAAAGTCAGCATCAGCAAATTCGGGCGCTCTTTCCAGGTCTGTTGCAGGTAATTCAGGCTCTGCCCGATCACAGCACGTCCTTCGTCAGGCTTTTCCGACATCACATCGATGCCCAGCCGGTGGTAGTCGTAGTAAAACTGGCGCAGTGGCCGGTAGGCAGGATTTGTCATATTCTCAACAAGCCAATACCTGTTTCTGTTACCATCAAAAGCTTTCCAGCCCCTTTCGGGTGCATTCTGAGCTGCATTAACAATGCCTTCGGCAACCCGGAAAAAAGGATCACCGCCATAGAGCGAAAAGGTGTCAAAATCGAGGCCCAAAAAATAATATAGATAAAACGCAAGGGTTGAGGTAAGACTTGAAGAATAGGTGTTTTCAATAAAATCGAGCGGTTGAGATTCGATGTATCGGAACTGAAAATTCTCGTCAACATAATTCAACAACACACTGTTGTATGATGACTTGTAGGCCGGCCGGCGTAAAACGAGGTTTATGGTGCCCTTAAACTCATCCGACGAAACTCTTTCTTTAATGGTAATAAGGATAGAGCACTCAATACGTTCCTGATTCTTAAAGTTGATGTTTGTCCATTTCCTGTTGTTCACAAAATCGTAAAGTGCCGTCTGTAGTGCTTCAAACACACGCCTGTCGGTACCTTCAATGGTTGGCGCCGTTACGCGAATATCTGCCAAAAACTCCTGCGGATGCGCTTTGGGCAGCAACAGCAAAAAAGTAAAGGCAAAAAAAAGGATTTTTTTAAACATCATCCGTTTGAACTTATAGCAGCGTAGCATTCTATTTCCTGTTTTTATACAATTTTACTGAAGATAGCATCGGCCAAATCAGCAGCCACTTCGCGTTTTGGTTTCAGATCAAAGGCAGTTTTTTCTCCTGCTTTATCAATCAAGGTAACCTTATTGGTGTACTTTCCAAAACCTGCGCCTTCATCAGCCAACGAATTGAGAACGATCAAATCAAGCTTTTTCGTATGTAGCTTTTTCACTGCATTTTCAATTTCATGATCTGTTTCGAGGGCAAAACCCACCAAAAACTGATCCGCTCTTTTCTGTTGACCCATTGCAGCAAGGATATCCTTGTTTTTGACTAAGCTAAGCGTCAGGGTTTCGTCCTTCTTTTTTATTTTGCTATCCGCTTGTTGCTCCGGCCTGTAATCAGCTACTGCAGCACTCATCACGGTAATGTCGGCCTCCGCGAAAAATGCCATACAGCTATCGTACATCTCTGCAGCAGAGGTAACGGGCACTATTTCCACATTTCCCAACTTCGTGTCCAGCTCAACGGGACCCAGCACCAAAATTACTTTTGCTCCCTGCGAAGCGAAGGTTTTTGCCAGTTCAATTCCCATGCGGCCGCTGCTGTGATTTCCAATAAACCGCACAGGATCAATGGCTTCATAGGTAGGGCCGGCACTTATCAGTACTTTTTTTCCAGCGAAGCGTTTCCCATTTTTAAAATGTGCCTTGATTATCTCGAACAGCATCTCAGGCTCTTCCATGCGGCCTTCGCCACACAGCCCACTGGCCAATTCGCCACTGGCAGGCGCGATCAACTGATGGGATCTTTGTTGCAATTCCCGAATATTTTGCTGTGTTGCCGGATGCTTGTACATATCCAAATCCATTGCCGGAGCAAAGAAAACAGGACAACGCGCAGATAAATAAACTGTCAATAGATAATTATCCGCGATGCCATGGGCCATTTTTGCCAAAGTATTTGCGGTAGCAGGTGCCATCAACATCAAATCAGCCCAAAGTCCAAGCGCTACATGACTATCCCATTGACCCGTTTCGGGATCGAAGGCATCAGTAAGCACGGGTTTGTTGCTGAGTGTTGAAAGGGTTAGGGCTGTTACAAAATCATGCGCCGCTGGCGTCATTACAACCTGAACTTCAGCGCCCTGCTTTATAAGCAACCGCACCAGCAGCGGTATTTTATAGGCTGCAATGCTTCCGGTAATTCCAATAAGGATTTTCTTTCCGTTCAGCATGCAATTGAAGATTAAAAGTCGCTTTCTTCTTTATGAGGATTACGGTGATAAATCTCTTTGGTAAGAAACTCGTGGATTGCAATCAGTGATGGCTTGGGCAAACGTTCGTAAAACTTTGCAATTTCAATCTGCTCACGGTTTTCAAAGACCTCCTCAAGGTTATCAGATGAGGAGCTGAACTCTGCAATCTTATTGTTGAGTTCTTCTTTTAAATCAACAGAGATTTGATTGGCTCGTTTGGCCAAAATCGCTACTGTTTCGTAAATATTACCGGTTTCTTCATAAAACTGGTCTTTCTGCCTGGTAACGGCAGTTGTGTCCGTTTTTATTCTCTTAAAGTCCATAAAATTATTATTGATACGATTCTAAACGTTGTCTGGCTTTTACATCTATTTCCTGAAGATCGCTCAGGTAATTGCTTTCAGGGTATAAATACAAAAGGTTATTATAGGTTTCTACGGCGGCTTCATAGCGTTCTTTCTTCTTTTCAAGGACGCTGTTTTCGGCAAACTCGTAGTAAGCTAGCGCCATATAATGTAAGATTTCTTCCTTACGGTCTGTGTCAGGATAGTTTTTGATCAGATTCTCGAATGATGTTATCGCTGCCATATAGTCGCTCATGCGATAATACATCACACTGATATTGAAAGCTTTCAGCTCAAGTTTTTCGCGCAGGTCATCAATCAGCTGATTGGCTTCGGCTACCCGATCACTAGTTGGATAGGTATCTGTAAAAAGCTGTAATTCATTGATTGCCATATAGGTATTGGTTTGGTCGAGGCTGTAACGCGGCGAATCGAGGTAATAACAATAGGCACTCATATACAAACATTCCTCTGCCCTGCTGTATTGCGGATAGGATTGCACATATCTTTTGAAATAATAGCTGGCAACTGTATAATCGCCCATGTGGTAATAGCAGTAGGCAGTGTAATAGCTAAGATCTTCGCCCTTTTCGGTGCCCCTGTATGCTGCCTGCAAAAGATCGAACAATTCCAAAGCACGGCTGTAGTCTTTTCTTTCGAAGAGATCGATTGCTGCCTCAAATTTTGCTTCATTATCGGTACTCTTGATGAGTTTTTGATATTTTCCGCAAGAAAAAAGCGTAGTTAATCCTATGATACTAACCAAAAAAAGCAGTTTTTTTATCATGGCGCAAAATTACATAAAATTAGCATTGAAAAATCAGCGTTTTAATTTTGATGATTCAAGCACAATTACAAAGTTTTATTTCCCTTAAGTCGGTAGCTTCTGCACACGACATATACCTTATACAGCTAGGAAATACATAACGCAAAGAAATTAAAAAAAGTACACATTAAACTGGTAAAAAATGGGTAGGTGGGTTTACTGGAACTGATCAGCAGACTATTTGCCCTTGAGCGGCAAGCTAAATCACTGAATAGTGTTTGGCTTTAAAGGTATAGGGAGATCCCTTCGGCTGTTAATAAATCGGAGACAGGGTATTTAGTAATAGCGAGGACATCGATTACGAATCGGCATCAGCGCAAACACTCCATAGCTCACGGATTCATCCGTGAGCCATAAATGGATTGCCTGAAACACAAACCGTTTTAACGGTTTTTTTGGTTGATTAAGGTTTCTATAAAATGAAACGGATGGGTTTATTATTCACGAATAAAACATGCTATTCGGGAGTAATACAAGTTATAAATGGATAAATCCATTGCGTGAAATTTGATCCTGGTCCCATATAACCCAGGGGTAAATCCACAGGCTATGGGTAGGATTCTCCGAAAAATCAAGCTGTAGCAGTCATTGATTTTTTTTGATTTGTAAAATGTTTTTTTACCTTTAGCATCGATTATAAACCAAAAAAAAACTGAATGTTATGAAAACCAGATTGTACTTCCTAATGGTAATGATTATTTACCCCATGCTGATGTCATCACAAGTATACTACGACCGCACCTTTGATATTGGTATCATTGATCATCCGGTTGCCTATGTTGCTGACCAAGCGGGAAATGTTATCGTTTGTGGTTGGTTTGAGGATGAAAATCAGGAAAACCAACGGGCATTTGCATTCAAAGTAAACAACTATGGAGAGGAAGTTTGGAGGATAACTTCAGAAGAAACTTCAAAATACATGGCCCTTTACATTACAGAAAGCGGTCATATTGCGCTTGCCGGAAGTAAAAACAATTATGGTTTTTTAAGCTTAATAAACAGTGAATCAGGTGAGGGAATATGGTCATATCAAGATGATACATCCGAGGGTTTTTGGTTTGGCTCTGTGAATGAGCTTAGCAATGGAACTGATTTTAGGTTGCATGCGGCATTAACCACCAACTCTCCCCATCCAATAACCTATTATTTATTTGATGCTGAAAGTGGCAATTTTATTGAATCTGATGAAAATCCAGGCATTATTAACGATCCGGTTTTTTTGTCCGGTCAAATGGCAACTGATGAAATTTGGTTTGCTTGCGAAGAACTGATTGTTTGCACAAGATATGAAGGAACTGGGTTTATATGGTCGTTTAATGCGGAGCATATTGCGGGACTTGATAGATATTCACCTACCCAAGGTTGTGTTGTTCGGCTATCAGGAGAATCCATTGGCCTATTGATCAATAATATTGGAGACACGGGAGATGTTTACGGGGAATATTTTGATATAGTTCATCAGGATTATACTGTAACCGGATCCGGTATCCTTGGTACAGATAAGATATTGGTTACAGGAACAATTGATGGAGAGCTTGCCGCTTGGTTTATTGATCATGACTTATCCGGTATGTCTGATAGAACTTACCCCAGTGCTTCTCCGCGAATGGGTGTTGATATACTTGGTTTGCCATCCAACGACATGCTTATTATGGGCACAGAAAATGGTAGTTTGGACAACGAAACCAATATATTTTTGAAGAAGTTAGATTCGGAAGGGCTTGTTTCAACCCAAGAATTAGCCGAGGAGGATAAAGTATGGATTTCACCAAATCCCACGTCAGGAACACTAAATATTAGCGGCCTTGAAGCAGGGAATGTCGAAGTGTCTATTTATAATAATCTGGGGCAGCTATTGAAAAATTTATCCAACACAAATCAGCGTATTTCCATCGAGGAATTAACAAATGGCTTTTATATTGCTGTAGTTTCTGTTGATGGCGAGGTTGTTAAACAGGAAAAACTTATAAAAAGGTAAACGAAGACAGGTTTGCAAATAATTGTAAATATTAGCTTCCCGGCTGGCGTCTCCCAGCCATCCGGGAGGCAATCGGTGACCATAAAAATGGCTATTTAAAATAAATTCACCCCTCTGTATCATCTGGTTTCAATTAGACGTATTGGTTAAAATGTCCACACTGTTTATTAGTCTTGCATTAAGTTCGGACATTAAAACTAATCAATTCTCATCAATGAATTCATGTTTTTAAGTGTAAATTGTGGTGTGTAACTTTTTAATCTGGATACGGATTACATCCCGGATGGCCGGAACGAACTTGGCTGAATTATCAGGGGCACACATTACACTTCGGCAGGCTACCTTCGGCTTGCTCCCTACGACAGGCTCAGGGCAGCACAGGTCATCGCAGTCCAGGCAATTGTACGCCATTGGGGTATTTTGAGATAGCGAGAACATCGATTACGAATCGGCATCAGCGCAAACACTCCATAGCTCACGGATTCATCCGTGGGCAATAAATGGATTGCCTGAAACACAAACCGTTTTAACGGTTTTTTGGTTGATTAAGGTTTCTGTAAAATGAAACGGATGGGTTTATTATTCACGAATAAAACATGCTATTCGGGAGTAATACAAGTTATAAATGGATAAATCCATTGCGTGAAATTTGATCCTGATCCCATATAACCCAGGGGTAAATCCACAGGCTATGGGTAGGATTCTCCGAAAAATCAAGCATTCAAGTGAAGTTTCTAAAATACGGTGTTCTTGAAACTTCGGCAGGCTCACCACATCCCTTCGCTCGATAACTTTCGGTCTTCTGTCATTCGCCAAATCGCAAGAAGCATCATCCTATTTTCCCGGCAAGGTATCCCTGAACAAACTTCACATCACGGTCGCTGATGTTGAGGTTTTTGTTTATCAGAAAGCGTTTATTGATTTGCTCCATTTCTGAAAAAACTGTCAAGGCTTTGCTGTGTGAAGGTTTGTCGAGGGTTTTGTATTTGCACTCAACCGCCCATCGCTCAAATACCTGGTTTACAATAAAGTCAACTTCTGCCCCATCCCTTGTACGGTAAAAGCGAATCTCACCGCCCGGGTTGAGGTTGCGCAGCAATTCAAGGAATACATAGTTCTCGAAAATGACTCCATTATCAGGCCTGAAGTCTATTTCAGCAAAATCGCTGTTAATGATATTGCGCAGGCCGGTATCACAAAAATACACCTTTTTCATCTTTGTTATAGCAGTACGCTTGTTGGTGTGATAAGGTTCAGCGAGCTTGATAATATACATTTGCTGTAGCAATTCCACATACTCAACACAATTACGGTAGCTTAGTCCTGTTTCCCTGCTTAATTCGTTAATGTTTAAAAGGTTCCCTGTTTGCAATGCAAGCAATCTGAGCAGCTTGTTGAACCCTACCGTATGTTCATTTTTGATATATGTACGCACATCGCGCAAAAGATACGTCTTATATATGTCATCCAGAATGGCAAGTTTTTGTCTGGGATCTTTAGTCTTTGCGGCACGGGGCAATCCCCCATAAACCAGATATTCGTCCAAAAGCGGAGCAATGGTATTTTCAAACGCTGATGCCGGTTCGTCTGTGCTGATTGAGCTGTGAATCTGATATAGTTTTTCATCGTTAAATAACAAATATTCTGCAAATGAGAGTGAAAAAACCTCCACCATTCTTAACCTGCCGGCCAACGATTCTTCAACATGCTGGAATATGTCAATACTTGAACTGCCCGAACACAGTACTTTCAGGCGCTCATGCTTGTCAGTCAGCAGTTTAAGCATGGTTGAAACACGGGGTATAAATTGGAATTCATCTATCAAAAGCAGCCCATCAAGCGCTTCGTCAAGGTAAATTTTCAGATATGTTTCCAATTGGGATAAATGCTCAAAAAGGCTTGCTACTTCGGGATCCTGTCCGTTCAGGAAC
The DNA here is from genome assembly GCA_018830105.1 of Bacteroidota bacterium. Classification (GTDB taxonomy): domain Bacteria; phylum Bacteroidota; class Bacteroidia; order Bacteroidales; family F082; genus UBA5536. Next base: position 37,836 of record JAHJTC010000015.1, on the reverse strand, counting down.
AGTTTGCTGCCTTCAAATTCATACATTTTCATCAGACTGGTTTTGCCTACCTGTCTTGCTCCAATCAGGATGACGATGGGAACCACCCCAAAGCCATTTTTAACCTGATCGAGGTAATTATGCCGTTTTATCATAGCGCTGAATTTTTACAAATATACTCCTTTTTTAAATAAATGTAAATTTTATAGCCACTATTTTTATAGATCAGTAAAATTTGTTGTTTTTTTTTACATTCATTCAGACTGCATGTCCATCTTCATTGGAGTGAAATTAGCATGTCAACAAACACGGAATCTGAATTATTTCAGCTGAACGGAATTCTAACCGCCGGTCAGCATTGCTGAAATTCTACTTTCTTAACCTTAGCAATTTCGGAAGGCCACTTAACCTTAACCTCAAAATCACTCCATTACTCCAACACCCTCTCATTCAATCATTCAATCATTCTCAAAAGTCGCTATCGCTAAGTTTGCTAAAGTTGCCGCTTTGTGGTTAATTCAATTTTCAAGGCTTCAGATAATCCTTCACTTTTGATTGTTCATTGTTCTCTGTTCTCCATCTCTCTCTCCATCTCTCCCTCTCTCAGTCCCTCCATCTCTCCATCTCCCATTCAATCATTCGCTCATTCATTCAAAACTCCCCCAAACCATCCTTCAAAATATTCCTTAACACCTAAAAATGTTGCTCCATTAAATTTATTAAATTTGCCAGCAAAAACTAAAACTTTACGAAAGTGGATTTATTTGATAAATGTACCGTTAATTTAGGCCCTTTGGGTCAGTATGCCGATCAGGCTGAAGGTTATTTTATGTTTCCAAAGCTGGAAGGCGACATCAGTAATAAGATGATATTTAAGGGCAAAGAGCGTCTTATCTGGAGTTTGAACAACTACCTTGGTCTGGCAAATCACCCAGAAGTGCGAAAAGCAGACGCTGAAGCTGCTGCTGACTATGGTATGGCATATCCAATGGGGGCACGTATGATGTCGGGACAAACCGACTACCACGAACAGCTCGAGAGAGAACTGGCAGCCTATGTAAAACGCGAGTCGGCTTATTTGGTCAATTTCGGCTACCAGGGCATGTTTTCGGTGATTAGCGCTATCGTTGACCGAAAAGATGTAATTGTTTATGATTCGGAAGCCCATGCCTGCATCATTGATGGAATGCGTATGCATTTTGGAAAACGCTTTGTATATCCGCACAACAATATTGACAATCTGGAAATACAATTACGTCGGGCGCAGAAAATGACTGCTCAAACTGGAGGCGGCATTTTGGTTATCACCGAAGGCGTTTATGGTATGTCGGGCGATTTGGGCAAACTGGACGAAATTATTGCCTTGAAGTCGAAGTTTAATTTCCGTTTGCTGGTCGATGATGCACATGGTTTTGGCACGATGGGGCCAACCGGAGCCGGAACAGATGAATATTTTGGCGTTCAAAAGGATGTGGATTTGTATTTTGGCACTTTCGCTAAATCTATGGCAGGAATTGGTGGCTTTATTGCAGGTGATAAGCATGTAATAAAATACCTGATGTACAATATGCGCTCACAGATTTTTGCCAAATCATTGCCTATGCCTATGGTTTTGGGAGCCCTGAAACGCCTCGAATTGATTCGTACACAACCCGAACATCGCGAAAAACTTTGGACAATTGTTAATGCCCTGCAGCAAGGCCTCAAAAAAGAAGGCTTTGATTTAGGCCGAACCGAATCTCCCGTAACTCCTGTAATCCTCAATGGCACGGTTGGTGAGGCAACACAAATCACATTCGATTTGCGCGAAAACTACAATATTTTCTGTTCAATAGTAGGCTATCCTGTTGTGCCTAAGGGTGTTATTTTGTTACGCCTGATACCAACAGCTGTGCATACGCTTGAAGATGTTGCATACACCATTAAGGCATTCAAAGAAGTTAAACATAAGCTGGAGCAAAAGGCTTATACAACAGAAATGGCTTCCATTGCCAACGTATAAATAGTGAACGGGAGTACTTTTTTAAAAAGTCTCCCGTTTTTTTTTCTATGAAAGAACAACTTAGCCGACAAAATTTCTGGATAATAGCGCTGAACTCTACGGCAGCTTTCGTGATGTCGTATTTGATTTTGTTTTACATAAACCAGTTTTCCTATTTGCTTACGGCCGGCATGTATGATTATGCCATTTCCATAAATTATTCCAGCTACTTTTTTCATGTTGAACCTTATGAATGGACACATGATGCGGTGATACTGATTTTTAGTTCCGGTTATATCCTCACCTTAATTGTTGGCTTGCTGGCCCTGCTCGCCTTTTATCAGTTGGTAGCCGACGCCATTCCTATAAAAGTTTTCTTTTTCTGGACGAGTTTTCACGCCATTACCTATGTTTTTGGCGGCCTGATGCTTGGCAACCTATTGACCGAAGGCATTGGCCATGTTTTCAACTGGATGTACCTGACAGATACAGTGAAAATGATTATTTCTCTGTTTGGTTTTTTTGGCCTGTTGGTGATGTCAATTTTAAGTGCCCGGCTTATTGCGCTCTCATCCAATGCGTATTTTGTGCGCTATAGCGAGCGTATGTCGCCCTTTTTCATTACCGCACAGGCATTTGTACCCTATTTGATTGGCTCTGCCTTGATTTATGTGTATTTTCTTCCTGAAAATCAGTTTCATGAACGATATGGCTGGATCATTGAGGGTGTAATGATGATCCTGTTCTTTCTTCGTGCGCGTTATAATGATGACCTTATGTTTGAAGAAGATGATAATCGAAACATCAGGCTAATGAAGGGATTTGTAATATTTACAGCAATTTTTTATATGGCATCAAGAATCGTGATGCATAAAGGAATTTATATTGAATGGTAAGCCCTGGTTAATGGCGCATCTGTTTCCTTTTGTCATTCCTAAATGCACCGATATAACAAAATAAAAGGCTGAATATGTTGTAGCAAAAACATATTCAGCCTTTTTAGGTGTTGATCTGATTCGGATTATTGCAAAAGTACTTTTCTCAGAACAATATCATTTTTGGTTTTAACACGCAGGAAATAAACTCCCGAAGGAAGATCCTGCAAGTTTAACAAGGTACTTCTCTGTTCAGGCAGAGTATTTACAATCAAGTTACCGGCAGCATCTACGAGGTCAACTGCCAGGATTGTTGTTTCGGCATCAATATGCAGCTTTCGGTCGGAAGTGGGGTTTGGCCATATTTTTAAATGCGTTGAGGCCTTGTCATCCAAATAAACTGTTGATGTGCACGAAATGTTCGCGTCCCAACCCGGGCCTGTAACAGAACCATCGGAGTGAAATTGAAATGTTAAAGCACCGGCATCATTTGAAGCAATGATTTCGCCCGGCGAATCAGACCCGCACCAGGTGCCAAGCAAGGGCGCCATCGTCGATGTTCCGTCGAAGATTTTGAGCCAGTCGTAATCGCATCCGGCATCCGCTTCTATTGAAAAGCTATTAAATGTTACTTTGGTAAGCGCTTCATCCTGATCTGGCAAAAACGTCATTACAAAATCCTGGTTATTTCCATAATCTCCGTCAGGGCCGCCTGTATCAAAAAACAAGCCCTCGCAGGTTTCAAAAGTACCCTGTTGCATAACATAGATCAAACTTACTTCAATCAAGTCTTCTTTAAGAATCATGCTTGTCTCGCCGTCGCCATTTGTAATGGTAAGCTGCACATCGAATGATCCTGTTTCGGCATACATTATATTTTGCGGGTTTTCAGCAGTGGAAGTTGCTGGTTCGCCTCCTTCAAAAATCCATTCATAACTTGCAATATCCTGTCCGTAAGAGGCATTGATAAAATTAACTGTTTCACCTTTTGGAATCTGATAGGCGCTTGCGGTAAAATCAGCGATCAAGAGGCCGGGAACCAATTGCACGTCATGTGTCAGGGTTTCATAATCTTCGACCGCGAGCGAAAAAGTCTGTGGATGATAGCCCTCGGCGGCATAGGTTACCGAATAAGTGCCAGCCTTTATTGGCCGGTAGTAATTTCCTACGGGCAAAGTGCTCACAACCTGTGAATTATCCAAATCGTGACCTTCTATAGTTATTTCAGCTTCAAGCGGTTCACCCGTCAATTCGTCTGTAATTATCCCGTTTATGCCGTAGCTCGTTTGCTCCATATAGCTTAAAAACGAAGCCTTATTATACGTCCACCAGGCCGGTAATTGATTAGCCGGCAATGTTTTAATGTCGGATATCTCAAGAATAAACTCTCTGGAGTGTGCAAAATAATTCATATAATCCTGTCGCCCGCCGCTCACTGAGTACCAATCATAGCCGTTGGTAATGCCATTATTTTGATCTGTCATATAGTTTGAAGGGCTGTAAAACTGCGCTGAATCGGCATATTCTCTGCTTACCAAAATCCACCAGGCATCATCTGCATGCCGGCGTGCCCAGGTATCCCAAGGATAATTTACGACCTCAGCTCCGCCATGAAAATTGGCTGACAACACAAAAAGGTTTTCTTCGGCCAGGTTCATAAAAGCGGTGGTTTCCTGCTGATAAGCATTCCCATCAGGATGAGGGCCATCTTCAGGATCAGGGTAATTGCGATTGAGGTCAATGCCGTTGGCATTCCCTCTGATGGAACCGTTAACGGTATTGTTGCCTCCATAAAACGTTCCATCAGGATTTGCGAGAGGGTTAATATAAATATCCAGATTATCCACGATATTCGTAACGCGCGGATCAAGTCCATAATTGCTCAGCAGATAGTCAATAAGTCGGAGCATCAGCACGTATCCGGCTGTTTCATCGCCGTGCATGGTAGCCGTGTACAGAAATTTTGGTTTTCCCGTGGGCTCACCATTGTGAATGCGTGCCATCATCAGATCTCTTCCGCTGCTGAGTGTTCCAAAACTAAACACTTCACAATGCTCAGGATGGTCCGTCTCGAAGCCATTCATCATGGCAACATAGGCTTCATAAGTAGGATAAGCGTCCCATTCGAAGGTTTCCCGCAGTTCATTTTCCGAGATCATTTCTACCTCTTCCAACAAGGAAGGCGGCATAAGCAACTGTGGCTTGAAACCTGCATTTTTCAATTTTTCGAACTGGCTGCGATTGGCATAAGCCGTGATGTGCATCCCCTCAACACCATCGATAGAAATCATATTGCTCAGCAATTTCAACTCCTCCACACTTTGAATCTCAAGTCCGAAATAAACCTCTGGTCTCGTTTCATAAAGTTTTTCAAGAGACTGCGCCTGTGCAACAAACCCAATCAAGGCTATCGCTACTAAAAAAAGCCATTTTCTAAGTACTTTCATTCCATTTTCAACTTTAAAAATTAATGTATTTGGTTTTGATCAAAAATAATCTTCATTTTTTGCTTAAGAGCCGGCCTCATCGATAGCAGTGGCAGCCTCAACTGATCTTCACAAAGCCCCATCAGGTTGAGCAAAGCCTTTACTCCGGCAGGATTACCATCCTCGAACAGGAGTGTAGTCATTTCGAGCATTTTATAATGTAAAATTCTGGCTTCATGCGTTTTACCGGCTCTCTGGAGCTTAACCATTTGGCTGAAATCAGCCGTGTAGGCATTCGCAGCTACAGAAATTACGCCATCGGCACCTAAGGCAATCAATGGCATGGTGAGCGCGTCATCACCCGAAAGCACCGAAAAATCAGCCGGTTTATCTTTTAATATGGTCATAATTTGTTGCAAATCACCGGAGGCTTCCTTTACAGCAATAATATTGGGATGCTGCGCCAGCTCCAGGCAGCTTTGGGCTGTCATGTTTAAAGCAGTGCGCCCCGGAACATTGTATAAAACCACCGGAACCGGACTTGCTGTTGCGATAGCATTAAAATGAGCTATGATACCTCCCTGCTGTGGCTTATTGTAGTAAGGAACAACACTCAAAATACCTGAGATACCTTGAAAATCTTGTTCTTTTATTTGCGCAACAACTGATGCGGTGTTATTTCCGCCCATTCCCAGCATGATTGGAGCACGCTCACCGCAAGTCTTTACAATGGTTTTTACTACGCTTTGTTTTTCATCCTGTGTAAGCACAGGCGCCTCGCTGGTAGTACCTAATGCCACCAAAAAATCTGCCCCATTATTCAGCGTATGCTTTACAATATTTTCGAGTGCAGCATGATCCACTGAAAGGTTTTTCTTAAAAGGGGTTACCAGGGCAACTCCTGTTCCATAAAATACTGGGTTGTTCATAAAGTTCTTCCATTTAGTTTCATCAAATATTTTTTTAGCTGCGCCAATTTTGTGTTCAAGTCTGCTGTAGTGTTCATCTTCAGGCTCAAATCAACAGCTGTTTCATCATTCGTAAAATTTACTTTGAAATCAGAACGCTGCCTATATAACACAAAATCACCTGATAAAGTTTGATTCTCTCGCAAATCGAGGGATAAATCAACCGGGGTGTCAAGCAATTCGACGAGGCGCGTATCGATGACTTTTGCATTCCAGCTCAGGCAGCCGGGATGCATGCTAAAAACCGCATCGTCTTTGATGAAGCTTTTTGGCTTTTTCTTCGCTACCAAAACGATTCGCAAGGTGGCAATATTGAAAACACCTTCAAGCGCCCTGCGGCAGGCTTTTACTTCCGATTCGGGCAGGTCATGCATAAGAAGAAGGAGATTCACCGGCTTTTCCAAATCGGGAAGCTTAACGCGTCTTTCAAGGCCCGAAGCTTTTTGCACCGCCCTGCGGATAAAGAATTTCTTAAACCAAAACACTTTCGATTCCCTTACTTTTTAAAAGATGACAAAGCTACAATTTTAAGTGTTATTGATGTCACAACAAGCTGGATAATCTTTCATGAAGCCACTATAAGAATTAGAAACAGCGCATCGATCGCACAATACAAAAAGGAATTTCGCTGTTGAAAGCTGGTTAAGTCAATTTACTCCTCGAAAATCCATTATTTTTGCAATTCATGAATACAGTAAATGTTACGATTTTAGGTTGCGGCACCTCTCAGGGCGTACCTGTAATTGCTTGTCCGTGCGATGTTTGCAACTCACCGGATTTACGCGACAAGCGGTTACGTTCTTCCATCCTTATCAAATCAGAAAAAGCAACAGTAGTAGTGGATACCGGCCCTGATTTTCGACAGCAGATGTTGCGGGAAAAAGTAAAAACATTGGATGCCGTTCTGATCACCCACAGCCATAAGGACCATATCGCGGGCATGGATGATGTGCGCTCATTCAATTTCTTGTCGAAGAAAGCCATGAAAGTATATGCCTCGCCCGCCGATCAGGCTGTAATACGTACTGAATTTGCTTATGCTTTTGGCGAAAATAAATATCCGGGTGTTCCCAAACTGGATTTGATTCAGCTGGACGAGCAACCCATCATCATCAACGACCTTAAGATTCAACCTATTCAGGTACTCCATCGGCATCTAAGTGTCTATGCCTTCAGGATAGGGCCTTTTGCTTATATCACCGATGCCAATTACATTTCAGAAAATGCCATGAAGCAGCTCGAAGGTGTTGAATATTTAGTGATTGATGCCCTGAGAAAAGAAAAACATATCTCGCATTTTACCCTTGACGAAGCCATTGAGGTATCCCGAAAAATTGGAGCCCGGAAAACATGGTTCACGCATATCAGTCATTTAATGGGAAAGGCTTCGGATGTGAATAAAAATCTGCCCGAAAATATGGCACTGGCCTGGGATGGCATGCTGATTTCTTTCGATCTATAGGCTGAGGCTAAACAGCCCTTGCTCCGCTATCCGATTTCGCTGTTTTCAACAAGTGCATAAAAGTCGTTTTCGAGTGGCAGATAGCCCTGATCGTAAACAAAATAGTACACGCGCTTATCTTTTGTGACATAAGTAGTCGTATAATACTTGAAGTTAAAACCTTGACGATCGAGTTGTTGTTTTCGTATTTTGGCCTTCCCATCGGGGTTAAGCTCTTTCAGGATAGCGCGATTCTTTTTTAGCACATTATTAATATTGCGAATCAAATTAATCTGATTGTGATTGCGCTGGTGATGGTAATTATTGCGGCAGGAATCGTTACAGAATTTTTTGTCGGCCCTGCCAATCAATACTTCTCCGCAGGATAAGCAATGTTTTTCCATGGGTTTAAAATGTTGAAGTGTAAAAATACAAAAAATCCTGAGTTGGGCGTCAGTAAAAAGATTGCAAAAAAAAAACCGCTGAAAATATTCAACGGTTTCACTAATTGCAGTTCGCTTTACTCTATTATTAATTTCTGCTGCATCATTTCATCGGCTGCATACACTTTCACCAGGTAAATTCCGGGAGCCAGATGAGTCAAATCAAAAACCTGACTGGCTTTAACTTTTGTAAATACAGCAACTTGCTGACCGGAAGCGTTGAGTACCTCAACCTTATCAAAATTGTCAAGCTGTGCTTTATGTAAACTAAATGTTCCGGAGGTTGGATTGGGAGAAAGCTGCAAGCGGTTGTCTGTAGCATCACTTTCAGCGGTGAGTACTGTAGCGCCAAGCTCTACCGAGGTAATATATAAGGGGTTACCATAAAAACTATATGTTTCGAAAGCCACCCTCACATCTGAATCGCCAGCCCATTCGTTGAGGCTGAGCGTAATACAGTCGGCGCCCCATTCTACACCACACCAGTCCCAAACATTTGTCGGAACAAAACCTTCCACAGGAGGATGTGTAGCAAAATTACCCGTTCCATCCTCAGCAGTGCCATAAATCCGTGTCCAGCTCTCGCCACAATCTGCACTCACGTAAATGATCAAGGAGTCGGCATAGGCCTCGTGACGCTTTGCATAAGCATGCTTGAATGTAAAATTAACTTGCTCAAAACCAGTAAGATTTAGCGGAGGACTAATCAATCTGTCGCGCTGACCGATAGCAAAATAGTTTGTAAAATCGAGCATGGCAGCTTTGGTGGTTTCGTTTAATCCGCCTACTTCTGTTAGCTCCCAGGTATTTTGGCCATCAGGATTCCAGATTTCCCATCCGACATCGTCAAAGCTGAGCTCTTGAAATAGCTCGACAAAGGGCAATGCATCACCACCTACTACAATCATATCGGGGTATGTATTGGTATTGCCGCCATTCAAATTTGTTGCTGTTAAGCTCACGGAATAATCGCCCGGCTCATCAAAAACCACCACAGGGTTTTGCGAAAAAGCATCTGTTCCTTCAATAAAGGTAACCGTTGCAGGCTCAAAGCTCCATTCCCATTCGCGGGGCATATAAGTACTAAGATCGGTGAAAGCAACAGCGGCTCCGGTACAAATCAGGCTTTCCGAAGCCACAAAATCCACCTCGGGTAAAATGGTGGAGCTGGTAGTGATAAACGCTTCCTTCATCGTTGTATTCTCACCAAAGTCGTTGCCGGCAGTGAGACTTACATTAAAGCTGCCTTCAGTAGGATACTGAATAGCTAGTGGATTCTGATCACTGGATGTAGCTGGTAATGCGCCGTCAAAAGTCCAGTTCCAGTTTGCTGGCACACCAGCTGTAAGATCAGTAAAATCTATTGTTTCACCTGTTGGGATGAGCATTTCAGAGGCTGTGAAATCAGGCTGAGGTTCAAAGGCAACACGCAGATAGGCCCACTGTGTGGCCCAGCGATCGCCACCCGAAGGCAACTCGGCATATTCCTGCAAAATCCAGAAATCGTGGCTGTTTACAGGATCGAGCATTGTGGCAGAATAATCGCCCCAGCGGTTGCGTCCCCCGCCAAATGTTTTGTAATAAGGAGCCAGGCCATCCTTGTATTGATAAGGAGCTCGAAAAGTATTATCCGGATCATCATGGTATCTGAAGGCGTAGGCAGCACTCGCATATTGCTCTTCAGAAAAGGCGCTAAATCCAATCACCACATCCTCAAACTCATTTACGGCAATCGTGGCAAAGGCGTACGACATGCCGCCATCGGGATCATCGATGCGACCCCATTGCAAGATTTCTCCTTCGGGGGTAAGGTTCCACCATTGAACGGCTGTGCGTTGCGGGTTGTTGGCAGGCAAAAACACATGATGCGTAGCCCATAATTTTCCGTTGCGCATAATCACATTTTCCATGCGATGATCTACGGCATTAATGTCCTGTTCGGATCCCATCTGTGGGAGAAAATCACCACTACCTCCAACAGAGCCTGCCCATGGATTTGGAGTTCCAACACTTCCTATAAATTCAAAATCTGGTTCAGCGGTTTCGCCACTCACTTTGAACATCCGTATGTATCCGTTGCCACCCTGATCGCCATTGGCTGACGAAATCAGATAAACATCTTCTTCGTCGGCATCGAAGGTAATTGCCGGCACAAGGGTGAATCCCTGAGTCGTTGTAAATCTCGTGAAATCAGGGACTTCATCTCCGGCATACATGGCATGCTTATCGAAAACATAAACTGTGCTGTAAAACCCGTTGCCAAACATATTTCCCGATACAACAATCCATTTGTCATTAAAGCCCATACTGGGATAATCGAACCAAACCTGATTTGTTTCGTCAGCGAGATAAGAGTATAGGTACCATTCGCCAGCGGGGTCGCTATTGGCCGACACGCCCATATAGATTCTGGATTCCCCGGGAGTGCTACCCGAACAAGTAACAAATATCCAGCGGTCTTCCTCGAAATCGTATAAAATTTTAGGATCAAATGTTCCTCCGCCGGGCAACTCAGTCCAAAACATCCCAAGGGAAACTGTGCCTAAATCAGTACCTACACGATCCTGAATGCGGACATCGGTATTAAGTGTAACCATTAAATGATCGGGACCAGGCGCGCCATTTACATCGGGAGGAATTGAATTTCCTGAATCGTATAAGCCTAAAAAAGAGGTATCAGGCGCTGGTGAAATTTCACGCAGCAAACCGGTCTGCGTAAGTTTACCATCGAGGGACAGCACCTCTTCAGCATCAATCTCAAACTCAGGATGCATAGGAAAAGGGTTGGGTTTTTTGAATTGATTGTACTCGTTATCTCCCATGCGGGCCTGATTTGCTTTTATGACATCAAAGGAAGTGCTAATCTTAGCTTCAGCTTTACCGCGAAATATTTGCTGTTCCTGTGCATAGAGCTGATGACCTGCACTGAAAAACAGGATTAGAAAAAGTATTAGAGATTGTTTCATAGTTAACTAGTTTAAATTTTGAGTTGGCAATAATATAGTTTATTTTTAAAAATCCTGTTTTACTGCAGCGGGTAATTTATCTGCTGATTAAGATTTTGCGGTTAAAGATTTCGCCATCCTGATTCAGGATCAACAAATAAGCGCCAACAGGCAAAGCAGAAATGTCCATATCGAACGACTTACCGGAGAAATTAGATGTGCTCACTGTTCTTCCGGTTAAATCTGTAATACGAACTTGGGTATTTTTACTTTCTTTCATCAGCGTAATGCTAAGCAGGGTTTTTGCAGGATTAGGATAAATCATACAATTCGCATCCCAACTCAGCCAATCCTGTCCGGTAATGTTCGATATCTCCAGATTCTTGATATACAAATTATTACCATAGTTATTATAGGCTTCAAGGCGAATCTGCAGGTTCGATTTACCGGCCCAATCAGAAAGATCAATCATAGGGCAAGGTGCGCCATAACCCTGTCCGCACCAATCTGCTTGATTCAAAGCTTCGAAAAATGTTGTTGTTGGCTCCGCTGTTTCAAAAATCCCTTCACCATCAGGGCCATTGGCATACACACGAACCCAGCTTTCACCGCAATCCTCGCTGATGCTTACAATCAAGGAGTCTTTTTGCATATACCGCTGCGCATAAGCGTATTCAAAGCGCAAAAATGCCTGATCAAAGTCTCTGAAATTGAGTACCGGGCTCACTAAATAATCGCGCGCACCCATGCTCGTATAGTTGAAGAAATTCATCCACACCGCATGGGAATCGTTCACTTGTGCCAGCTCCCAACTTCTTCCGTCATCAGGATTATCAAGCGTCCAACCGGCATCACTTATCGTTTGCACATCAAAATTAGCCGCGTAGGGAATTGCATCACCTCCGGTGTGAATATAGTTTTCAAGGCTAAAGGTGTTTGATCCGGTTTGATTGGAAGCGACTAAAGTCACGGCATAAGCAGCATCTTCATTGAATTGTACCACAGGATTTTGTGAGTTTTCGTCTGTTCCTTCCATAAAAGCAACCGAACTGGGATCGAAAGACCATTGCCAGCTATCGGGGCAGTTTTCTGAAAGATCAGTAAAATGCACGGTCATTCCGGTGCATCCGGCAGTTTGATCTGCTTCAAAGGCAGTTGCGGGAGCAGAAGCTGCAGCAACAGTTATGTAGTCCGTTTTTTGATGTGTGTCCATTCCAATTGGATTGGTTACGGTAAGCGACACAGTGTAAACGCCTTCTTCATCATACTGTATTCCCGTAGGATGCTGTTCATTGGAAGATGAAGGTGTAGCCCCCGTAAAAGTCCATGACCATTCAAAAGGTGTTCCCGTTGTGAGATCGGTAAAATCGATGGTACAGCCGGCAGTGAGTTCGGTTGATGATGCAGCGAAATCAGCTTCGAGTGTGCCAATAAAAGGCTGCGAACTCCACAAACCCCTGCCATAAGTAGCGGCTCTGAGCATATCACCCGACATGTTTTCTTCATCATAATAAAATTCTACCTCTGTTACTTTAGCACTGGCTGGCATACCATTTCCGAATTCGATCCATTCGTCGAGGCTGGCATCTTTGTAAAATACACCAACATCGGTGCCGATGTATAGGGCTTCCTGAGCGTTTTTGTAGATAGCGATCGAGTTGATTTGAATATTACTCAGGTTTGCAGTTATTTCGTTCCAGCTGGCACCTTTGTCTTCCGATTTGTAGATACGTGTTTGCTGTGCCATATACACAACATTTTCATCAATTGGACTGGTCTCCAGGGCAGTGATTACATTGGACAAAGGCAGATTACCGGTTCTGCTTATCCAAGTCACTTCGGGTGCTTTGGCGTCGTCGGTGTACCATAATTTTTCGCCACTCGAAACATACAAAACAGATGTGTTGGCCCTGGATTGCGCCATCACATTCATGTTATTGTTGTTCATGCTGCTTATTTTCTGCCATTGAACAGTACTGGTACTGCCTGATTTGATATTGGTGCTTCGCCAGATATTTTTGTAACCCACAAACATGATGTTACCATCTTCATGGTCAATAAGAAATGGTGTAACCCAACCACCGCTTTCGGTGATGCCATTCTCGCCCTGGCCGGCAATTTGCCCCTGATTGTTGTTGTTGAAAATTCTGTCGATAGAACCGTAATAGATCGTCGAATAGGAATAGCGATCATCAGTCGGGTCAAAAGCACATTCCATGCCATCGCCACCACCAACACTTACCCAGTTATCGGTTCCACCAACAAAAGTTGAAGAGCCATTATCCTGATAGCCGTTGATGACATAATCAGGATTGGTGTGGCTTACACCTAATTTATACGCCTGGCTGATCACCAGACCATTTGTGATTTCATCCCAGTTTACACCGCCATCTGCTGTCCAATAAATGCCGCCATCATTTCCAACGAAAAGTTGTCCATTCAATGGATTGTATTCTAAAATATGTAAATCGGCATGAACCGATTCAACACCGCAGCCGCCGTACCAGTGTGAACGAATTGTCCAGCTTGTGCCGCCGTCTGTCGATTTAAAGCTGTTTACGCCTCCTGCGATAATTACATCTTCGTCCAGCGGATCAACGGCAATATCCAAATCATACCAGGCTTGTCCGCCGCTTCCGCCATTACAATCCCAGCTCATGATATTAGGTGAGGTGGAACGCATCGTGAAACTTAATCCACTATCATCAGAGCGATACAAACCCTTGAAGGAATCGGAATTGGTGAGCAGGAAATAAACCACTTCGGGATTGGCATCTGAAACGCCAATCACGCCACGGGCGCCACCGGGAAGTCCGCTATTAATCTGTGAAAAATTATTGCCGCCATCATCCGAGCGGTAAAAACTGCCTCCAGTGGCAGCGTAAATGATTTCTGGATCGCCCGGTTTAAAGACAATCTCTTTGAAATTTCCTGAGCGTACCTGACTCCAGTTGAGCCCTGAATCATCCGAAACGAAGATTCCATTGCTGGTAGCGGCAAAAATTGTTTCCGGAAAATCAGGATGTTGAATCATCCGTCCAACGGTGGCATTGCCCATGCCATTGTTGCTCACTTCCCAGTTTAAACCGCCGTCATCGCTGCGCCAAACTCCCAATCCCGGGGCATCTCCGGCATCGCGATCGCCCGTGCCGATAAGGATCAGGTCGGGATTGCTAAAATCTACCACTATTGAAGAAACGCCAAGTGTTGGCAAATGGTCGGTCAAGACTTCCCAGCTTGCGCCATGATCTGTTGTCTCCCAAAGTCCGCCGGCAGGTGCACCTATATAAAAATGATTTTCGTCGGAAGGATGGAATGCAATAGCATTAATTCGACCCAAGCCACGATAACCGTTATATCCTGATGGTACTGTAAACGGTCCGAGTGCTTCCCAGTCGCCACCAGTGGTTTGATTGCTTCGGGTATTTCTAAATTGCTGAAGTGCTTTGAGTTCGCGATCCGGGGCAGGCCGGCTGCCATCAGGATTTACCCGTTGGCTCATCATATATTCCCAACGCTTAAAAGGCTTATAGCCACTTCCTTTTGTCACTTCACGATTTTCCCAGTAGGCTTCAAAAGCATCTACTGTGGCATCGAAATTGGCATTTTGATCCTGCATCATTTCTATCCAGTAAGGATAGTCTGATGGTTCAGGTTGATTTTGAGCATTTAACGTTGAAAAAGCAGTTGCAAAGAAGAAAGCAAATGCCATCGAAAAAAGATAGAAACTTCTCATTTATGGATAAATTAACGTTTTTGGTAAATTTGAATTCAGCTACGAAAATACACTTTAAGAGAAAATAAGGACACCCTTGGCACATAAAAAGCTGCCTGATGGTTATCAAACAGCTCAAAAATGTCCTTTTAGAGAAATTTTACCGCAATAAATCATTACAGCAGCATACAAATAAGCTGACAACCACTTAAAATTCGGAGGTGAAATAAAATTTGATGTCGGGATACTTTTCCATAGCCGTTTGAAGCGAATAAGGAGAATCGGCCAAAAATACATCTCTCCCTTCTTTATCATAAGCCAGAAAGCTGGCCTTACGGGCTTTGAAATCGTCCAGCATGGCTTTATTATCGCTTGTAATCCAGGCTGTTTTATGCAAGGTTATGGGTTCGTAGCGGCAACTGGCGCCATATTCATGCAGCAGGCGATACTGTATTACCTCAAACTGAAGCGCCCCCACAGTACCAATAATTTTGCGCCCGGTAGCTTTGCCTGTAAATAGTTGTGCTACGCCTTCATCCATCAACTGATCGATGCCCTTGGCCAATTGCTTCGACTTTAACGGATCAGCATTTTCAACATAGCGGAACAGCTCAGGTGAAAAACTCGGTATGCCTTTATAATGCAGCAATTCGCCCTCGGTAAGCGTATCTCCAATTTTGAAATTTCCGGCATCATACAAACCCACAATATCTCCGGGATAAGCCTCATCAACCACTGATTTTTTTTGTGCCATAAACGCAGTGGGATTCGAAAATTTCAATTTACGATCGAGCCGCACATGGTGATAAGGCTTATTACGTTCAAATTTACCCGAAACAATACGTAAAAACGCAATTCTATCCCGGTGATTGGGATCCATATTGGCATGAATTTTAAAGACAAAACCGCTAAACGCCTCTTCTTCAGGCGCAACGTGACGCTCCTCAGAATTTCGACCAATTGGTGTGGGAGCAATTTGAATGAAACAGTCTAACAGCTCTTTCACCCCAAAATTATTCAGTGCGCTGCCAAAAAACACCGGACAAATGCTACCATTCAAATAGGCTTCTCTTTCAAAATCAGGATAAACACCATCAATAAGCGTTAACTCTTCCCGCAGTAAGCCGGCATCATCTCCGATTAATTTTTCCAATTCGGGATCGTGCACATCATCAAACGAAAGCCCCTCCTCTACCCTTTGTTTGTTAGCTTCGAAAAGATATAGGTTCTTTTCAAAAATATTATAAACCCCTTTAAAACCAGGCCCCATATTGATCGGCCAGCTTAAAGGTGTAACCTTGAGATCAAGCTTTTGCTCCACTTCGTCAAGTAGCTCAAAGCCGTCCTTTCCGGGCCTGTCGAGCTTATTGATAAAAACGATGATGGGCGTTTTGCGCATACGGCAAACCTTGACCAGTTTTTCGGTCTGTGGCTCAACGCCTTTAGCAACGTCAATCACCACAATCACGCTATCCACGGCAGTGAGTGTTCTAAAAGTGTCTTCGGCAAAATCCTGGTGACCAGGCGTATCGAGGATGTTAATATTGAGATCCTTATATTCGAATCCCATCACGGAGGTGGCAACAGAAATTCCGCGCTGACGTTCAATCTCCATCCAGTCGGAAGTAGCCGTTTTCTTGATCTTATTGGATTTTACAGCACCCGCAATCTGAATTGCTCCACCATACAGCAACAGCTTTTCGGTGAGCGTAGTTTTCCCGGCATCCGGGTGACTGATAATGGCAAATGTTCTTCTTCGTTCAATTTCTTTCGTAAGCTGCTGGAGGATCATGAATGCGTTTAATATTAATAAAAATGAGACTTAAAGACAGACTAATTAGTGTCATGCCAAGGCTACTAGATTAAAGGCTGCAAAATTAGCTAAAAAAGCGCGTAAATTGAATAGATAAGGAATAGTTGTTAAGTATGCTACAGGACTTCCATGTTAAGATTAATCACTCATTACAGAAAAATGAGGAGTGTTTACAATCATCCAATGATAAAAAGGATAAACCTCATCAAAACTTGCAGGTTTCAATTCTGTTTTCATGATTTCAACCCAATTATTGAGTTGTGCAGGCCAATAAGTCTGTTTAAATCCATGACTTCGGTAAGCTCTGAAAACCCATAAAACGGTTTCTGCAAAAACAACCGGATTATAATCTTTGAACATTGATGACATAAAGCGCAGGTGGTTCTGGTGGTTATCAAACATCATATCCAGATTTCTTTCGCCGATAAGATGGTTAATGTCACTGCGCTGGCTTAATTTTTCATTTAACATATTAACCATTTTATTGCCCTTACTAACATAGTCGGCACTTGCTTCATCTGAAGGTTTCGTAAGCAACGAGGCTGTTTCGATCAAATCTTTCTTTTCCATAATTTTTTGTGTTTAAGTCGTTTTTCTGTTTATTGGTAGCGTAAAGTAAAATGTTGTGCCTCTTGCTCCTGATTTTCCATCGGGATCACTTTCTACCCAAATTCTTCCCAGATGTCCGGCAATGATTCGCTTTACAATACTCAAGCCCAGTCCCGTACTTTTTTCTCCGGCTGTGCTTTCTACACTAATTTGTGAGAAAGGTGTAAAAACCTTATCCAACTCATTTTTCGGGATACCCTGGCCCTGGTCCTGAACACTGATCAAAATATAATCTCCTGTAGTTACGGCACTTATAGTAACTTTGGCTTGCTTATGCGAGAATTTTATCGCATTAGAAATCAAATTATTAAGCACCTGTTCTATTTTTATCGGGTCAATTGCTGGCGCCGGTAGCGTTTCGGGCACATTAAGCACCAGCTTTATTTCCTTTTTACCGGCTAATAATGCATTGACGCCAATATTATTTCTGAGCAAATTCTCAATGTCAGTGGTTTCTATATTTAACTGCAGTTTACCGGATTCTATTTTTACGACATCCAGCAAATCTTCGAGAAGTTTGAGCATAAACTCACTTGATTTATTAATTGCCTCAATCATTTTTCTTAATTCATCGGAAATCGTATGGTCTTCTGATTCCAATAGAAATTCGCTAAACATAATGATCGAAGCGATCGGATTGCGCAGATCATGGGCAGCAATACCAAGAAACTGATTCTTAAGCTGATTGAGTTGTTCAAGCTGGATATTTTTCTTTTGTAAATCCCGGGCCATATTGTTCAGTTCATTGTTCAGGCTGATCATATTTTGGCGAAGTTCTTCTGTTTCTGCATTATCCGCTTCACCTATAAGCAACATGCCTTCAGGCACTTTGAAGGAAGTGAAGTAAAAAGTTTCAGGAATAGTGCTGTGGGTGTTTACATTCAGCATCGTATAATTCAGTTCTTCACTCAGGAAACGGTCTGCCTTCAGGTTGGCATTGAATTCGGTAAATAATGACTGGACAGGCATTGCTTGAAGCGACTTTCCGGCAAGCTTTTCTGTAAAAGCATTTGCATGTATGATCACACCTTCTTTGTCAATCAGCACTTTAATTATGGATGCCTGCTTGTCGAGATAATGAAGCAAATGACTGACCACATCTTTCATGTCACTTAATTTTGGTTGATAAACTTTTGTAAAGTACGAATGTCGGACATTAATTCGACATTCTTGAATTGATCAATAATTTCGGTGCCGCCCCACCTGAAAGCCTGACCACCAACCAGAATAGGCATGTCCGGAAAAGCATTTTGGAGCTGATCTAAGGTTTTGGTCAATTCAGGTAAATTAAAATAGAGACTTAAAGAAAGTCCGGTCACATCGGGTTTTTGCTCATCAATAAAACGAATAAGCTCCGATAAAGGCGTGTTTGCACCAACGAAATAACCATCCCAGCCATTCATCTCAAAAATATCAGCAATCATTTTAGCGCCCACCTGATGATATTCATTTGCAATGCAGGCTATTACCGACTTTTTTCCTATGCGCTCAGTCGAAAAGAGTTTTGGCTGCATGCGGATCATCAAAGTTTCGGTGAGTGCTGTTGCCATATGTTCGGTTGCAACCGAAATCTTGTTCATTTCCCAGTATTCACCAACCTGATAAAGCGCTCTCTGAAAAAGGTGTGTGTATATTTCATCAACAGCAACATTTTGCTTGATCAAATTATCGACAATAGCTATGCAATCGTATCTTGCGCCTTTGATGAGACTTTTGAAATATTTTTCGTAAATAGTATCGTCAATCATATTTTTTTAAGTTTGGTAAACTGACATTTTTTTAAAAACCCTTAAAAATTCGCTAGACTGAGCCAACTTCTCTCCAAATTCTTTAAAAGCACCTAAAGCAGTTCAAAGTAAAGCGACAATAATACATTTTCATTTCTTTAATAGTCCATTGATGCACAAGCGTATAAATAGATAGCAGTTAGTAACCAAGGCGTGCTTGGGTTTTGATTAGGTTTCCAAAAATAGGAAAGAATTTTTTGAGAAACAACAAAATCATGTTCTTAAATTTTAAAAGTATTTATGACAATATTCTGATTTATAGGTGAAATTGAGAAAAATAAAAATCCCCAAACACAAATCCTAACCCTGAAGGCTTCTATATGACAAGCTCTTTTCAAAGTCCTGCAAAAAATACACGGCCTAAGTTGAAAAAAAAATGACTGAAAGTGCGGGGAATCTAAATTTTGCTTTCAATTTTGATGGAATCTTTCTATTTTCGTGCATTCTAAAACGATTGGGTTACCTAATAACAAACCACTATGATTTATTTTACTGCTTTCTTCTCCAGAAATGTTTTTTTGAAGGCATTTATGCTGGCTATGGTGATGATCAGTTCATGTGGGGACAAAACTCCTCCGGCCAAGCCTTTACTGGAATTACCGGTTACGACAGTTGAGTTGTCGGATATTCCAATTTACCAATCTTTTGTGGGGCAAACCTACGGTGCCAAGGATGTTGATGTCATAGCCCGAGTGGATGGTGTTCTCGAAGCAATGTATTTTAAAGAGGGAAAGAGGGTAGCGGTCGGACAGTTGCTCTATAAGATTGATCAGCAACCCCTGCTGGCGCAAGAAGCATCATTTATGAGCAATTTGGCTCAGGCCGAAACCATGCTGGTCAAAGCCGACAGTGATCTGAAAAGAATACGGCCCCTTGCCGAAAATAATGCTGTAAGCCAGCGCGATCTGGATGCTGCTGTAGCACAATATGAAGCAGCCAAATCTGCTGTAGAAGCAGCAAAGGCCAATCTGCGGGCTGCTCAGCTGGAGCTGGGCTATACCATCATCAAATCTCCGATTAGCGGAATTATTGGTATTTCAGAAGCCACCACTGGGGAATATGTTGGGCGCGAACCCAATCCGGTTATTTTAAATACTATTTCGAGAACCGATACCATTAAGGTAAAGTTTTTTCTGTCCGAAAATGAATACATCTTCCTGATGAAGAGGCGTAACAGTGCTATTTACAACCAGAAATCCAAGGAAGAGGGTGTTCGCTTGTATTTGTCTGATAACAGTCTTTTCCCGTATCGGGGGATGATTGATATCATCGATCGTGGTTTGGATCCCAATACCGGATCAATTTTATTACAGGCTGCCTTTCCAAATCCCGAAGGCATGATTCGCCCCGGTCAGTTTGCGCGCATCGAGATTTTATATGATTTTGTTGAGCAAGGCATTTTGATTCCAAAACGTTCTGTACGTGAGTTGCAAACCAAGCACCAGATATATGTGGTAAAGGATGACGGAACAGTAGAAAATCGTATGCTTGAAGTAAGCCATACTATTGGGCAGCAAATCATCGTGAAAAGTGGTATTCAGCACGGCGAGCAATACATTGCAGAGGGTTTTGAAAAAGTGAGGCCCGGAATGAAGATAAAGGCTGTAACCATCGAGCAAACACCTTCAATCAATAAATAATCAGCCATGGATAATTTTTTTGTCAGAAGACCGATAGTGGCTATTGTGATTGCCATTATTATGACGCTAGCCGGGCTGATTTCGCTTTCGCAATTGCCCGTTGAACAATACCCCGACCTTGCGCCTCCATTAGTACAGGTGAATGCCAATTATACTGGTGCTAACGCAATCAATGTGGAGCAATCTGTGGCCACCCCACTAGAACAGAAGATCAATGGAGTGGATAATTCGCTTTATATGAAGTCGGTAAATACTAATTCGGGAAGCATGAGCCTCAGCGTTACTTTCGATCTTGGTTCCGATCCTGATATGTCGAGCGTGCTGGTGCAAAACAGGGTTTCGGCGGCTTCGGCACAGTTGCCCGAAGAGGTAAACCGAACCGGAGTGACCGTTGAAAAATCTTTCACCTTTCCAATGTTGATTGTTTCATTGACTTCCCCTAATAAAACTTTCGACCGAGATTTTATTGGGAATTATGCCCGCCTCAATATGAGCGATGAGCTTTCTCGACTTTCCGGAGTTGGAAAAGTAACTGTGATGGGCGTGAGTGATTATGCCATGCGTATTTGGGTAAAACCTGAACGGATGGCCAGTCTCAATATCACTGTTACTGATATCATGAATGCCCTAAAGGAACAAAATGTAATCGTTCCGGGAGGTAAATTTGGCGGCGAGCCGGCACCGGAAGGAACGGATTTTACGTATTCCGTTACCTTGAAGGACAGGATGCAAACAGCCGAAGAATTTGAGAATGTAGTGATCAGGATTGCGGAAGATGGGGCTGAGATCACCATCAAGGATGTGGCGGATGTAGCACTTGGGTCGGAGAATTATGAGGCTTTCACCAGGCTAAATAGCGCTGATTGTGCCATTCTTTTTATCTATCAGGCGCCGGGCTCCAATGCAATGGCCGTTTCCGACGAGGTAAAAGCAACACTGCAAAGGTTGAAAGCTGATTTTCCGGACGACTTAACCTACGATATTTCATTGGATACTACCGTTCCGATTAAAGCAGGAATGGATGAAATAATTGAAACACTCATCATTGCCTTGATTTTAGTGGTTTTGGTGGTGTTTATCTTTTTGCAGGACTGGCGCGCCACACTGATTCCGGTTTTGGCCATTCCTGTTTCCTTATTAAGTGCCTTTATCCTTTTCCCGGTGATGGGATTTTCCATCAACTCCCTTTCGCTGCTTGGGATGGTGCTGGCCATTGGAATTGTGGTGGACGATGCCATTGTGGTGGTGGAGGCTGTAATGGTAAATATCGAAAAAGGATTAAGCCCCAAGGAAGCGACTCTCGTTGCGATGAAAGAGGTGACAGGACCCGTTATCGGAACCACCTTTGTGTTGATAGCAGTGTTTATTCCGGTTTCTTTTATCAGCGGAATTACCGGAAAGCTGTATCAGCAATTTGCCATTACGATTGCGGTTTCAGTTTTGTTTTCATCGATTAATGCACTTACTTTAAGTCCGGCGCTCAGCAGTTTGATTTTACGTGAGAAGAAAGCAGGTAAAGGTTTACTAGCCAGATTCTTCAAGTCATTTGATAAAGGTTTGGAAAAATCCGGATCAAAATATTTGAGCCTAACGAACATTGTTAGCCGTAAACTGGTCAGAAGTGTTGTCTTTATTGCGATTATCGGTGTATTGGCCGGCTTTCTGGGATTACAGGTTCCGGGAGGTTTTATGCCGGACGAAGATCAGGGC
Source organism: Bacteroidota bacterium (assembly GCA_018830105.1). Lineage (GTDB taxonomy): Bacteria > Bacteroidota > Bacteroidia > Bacteroidales > F082 > UBA5536. Next base: position 15,504 of record JAHJTC010000015.1, on the reverse strand, counting down.
TATTTCATTATGAATGTGCAGTTGCCGGGTGCTTCCTCACTTTCGCGAACACTTGAAGCAGTGAAAGAGGTAGAGGCCATTTTAGCTGAAGAAGAAAGCATCGAATTTTATACGGCTATCCCGGGTTACAATTTGCTTTCGGGAGGTATGTCAACCAGCACGGGCTCACTTTTTGTCACCATGAAGGACTGGTCGCTGAGGGATGAAACGGTAAGTGAAATCGTTAACCGATTGAATTATAAGTTTTATATGGGTGTGAAACCTGCCACGGTAATGGCTTTTGGGCCACCGCCCATTCAGGGCTTGGGCAACGGATCGGGTTTTAGCATTATGATTCAGGACAAAGGGGGCAACAGCCTTGATTATCTTGCTTCTAAAACTACTGAATTTGTGCAACGTGCTAACGAACGCCCCGAAATTGCAAGTGCTTTCACCACTTTCCGCAATGATGTTCCACAGCGTTTTATTTATGTAAATCGCGAAAAAGCCATGAAAGCCGGCGTTTCGCTCAGCGAATTGCATCGAACCATTGGGGCTATGCTAGGCGGAATGTATGTAAATGATTTCAATCGTTTTGGGCGTTTATACCGCATTTACCTGCAGGCCGAACCTGCTTACCGCCAGAACGAAAAACAGCTGAATAGTTTCTTTGTGAGAAACAGAAATAATGAAATGATTCCGTTATCTGCTCTGGTTGATGTGGACAACAGTATTGGGCCGGAATTTACAACCCGCTTCAATCTTTTCAGGTCTATCGAAGTTACCGGTAATCCTGCTCAGGGATATACTTCTTCGCAGGCTCGCGAGGCACTCAAGGAAGTGGCAGCAACATTACCTTCTGATATTGGATATGCCTGGAATGCCATGTCGTTTCAGGAAGAGAAGGCATCCGGACAAACGGCAATCATTTTTGCGTTTTCCATTTTGCTGGTATTTCTGATTTTGGCAGCCTTGTACGAGAGCTGGTCATTGCCTTTTAGTGTTTTGCTCGGAACTCCTTTTGCGCTTTTTGGAGCTTTCCTGTTTTTATGGCTCTTCCGTTTTATGAGCCTGAGTTATGAGAATAATATTTTTGCTCAGATCTCCTTGGTGATGCTCATCGCGATGGCGGCCAAAAATGCCATTCTGATTGTAGAATATGCCAAGATGAAATTCGAAGAAGGCAGCAATTTATTCGATTCGGCGATGGAGGCTGCAAAACTGAGGTTTAGGCCTATTTTGATGACGGTATTCTCGTTTATCCTCGGTATTTTGCCGCTGCTGATTGCTACCGGAGCCGGTGCAGAAGCCCGAAAGGTAATGGGAATGACCCTGTTTGGCGGAATTTTAATTGCTACGATATTCGGCGTGGTAATGTATCCGATGCTGTTTATTTTAATTGGTAAAATAGCCGGCTATGAGAAGAAAAGAAATGTTGATCCAAAAGCATTGCCTCATGAATAAGCTCAGAATTATTAGTATCCTGCTGATTGCGTTTTCAATCCATGGATGTATGGTAGGCCCGAAATTTAGTGATAGAAATCCTGCATTGCCTGAGCAGTTTAGCGAAGTGGTTTCAACAGACAGCATCACGAACGCCGTATGGTGGGAATCCTTCACTAATCCGGTTTTGGATAGTGTGATAGCGAATGCATTGAATAATAATTATGAAGTGCTGATGGCCATGAGTCGTTTGGAACAATCGGCACTTGCATTGGGCATGGCCAAAGCTGATTTGCTACCGTCTTTTGATGTTCAGGCTGGAATTTCCCGTGGCGACTTCACCGGAAGTAATCAACTTGCGAGTCCGGTAAACAATGCTTTTGCAGCTGGTTTGATGAACTGGGAACTGGATCTGTGGGGTAAATACCGGCATGCACGCAATGCTGCCAATGCACAATATTTAGCTTCTGATATTGCCCGCTATGCCACACAACTGGCGGTCGAAAGTCAGGCAGCAAGTCTTTATTTTCAGTTGCTCGACTATCAGGAAAGGCTTGAGATTGCGCAGAGTACCTATACTTCGCGAAGTGCTTCGGCCGATATAATGCGTCAGCGTTTTGAGCGGGGTGTGATAGCAGAAATTGATTACAAGCAAGCCGTTTATCAGGAAGCTGAAGCAGCGGTTAGCATTCCTCTTTACGAACAAATGATCAAGGCAACTCAACATGCGCTGGGACTTTTATCCGGCACAGCTCAATACGAAATGGAAATACTTACCGGAAAACTGAGCGAGCAGCTTTTGCCACAGGCATTACCTGATTATTTGCCGGCAGATCTTTTGCAGCGCCGGCCTGATATTATGCAGGCCAGGCAACAACTGGTTGCTCAATATGCTGCGGCCGGAGTGGCACAAAGCCTCAGGTTCCCTTCGTTAAGCCTTACGATGGCCGGAGGTGTTGCCAGCAACGAATTGAAAGATCTTTTTGATGGTAATCCGGCATGGTCGATCGGAGCGAATCTTTTTGGCCCTGTTTTTCAGTTTGGGAAACTAAAACGTAATGCCGAAATTGAAATGAAAAAGATTGAAGAGCTGCAGGCCTACTACGAACAAACGGTGTTGCAGGCATTTTATGAAGTGAAAGATGCCTTGGAAGAGCTGGAGAGCTTTGATAAACAGCTTAAATACAGAGAAATTCAGCTGGATGCTGCCCGCACTGCAGCCATACTTGCGCGCGATCGTTATGATGGCGGAATAACTAGCTACCTCGAACTGCTTGATGCTGAACGAGCACTTTTTTCGACCGAACTGGCTTTCGTTCAGAATAAACAGAGCCTGCTGAATGCGTATGTGAAGCTTTTTAAAACACTCGGAGGAGCCTGGTAAAACAAATCATTTGATATTTATAAACAATAAGACTTCAGTGATTTTTCATGAAAAATAAGGAAAAACATAAAGGCACATGGATTCAGAAGCATCGCTTCAAACTGCTTTTGCTGGCAAGTTTGATGGTATTGCTTTTGCCCGCCTTTGCTGGAGAAAGTTTTCTAGCAGAGCTCCTTTTTTTTGTCAGCATGACCTTTCTTTTTATTCAAAGCATGATTGCTGCAACCAGTCTGAAAGCCGGTAACATATTGTTGCGCTATGCAGCCGTAGTATTGGCTATTCTTGTTATCTGGATGGAACCGGCAGGGTATAATTATCCCTATTACAGCAGCATGAAATTGTTATTTCTCGTTTTGTTTTTTGGTTTTATCATTTTTTCTTTACTGCGTTTTATCGGGAAATCGAACAAAATAAATACCAATGTCATATTGGTTGTGATCAATATTTATTTGTTGATGGGTATTGTAGCCGGAAACATCGCTAACTTACTTTATATCAGCTATCCCAATGCTTATCATTTCCCCGAAAGCATGATTGACCCCAATTTTGTCGATTTCCTGTACTTTAGCTTTATCACGATGGCAACTGTTGGTTATGGCGACATAAGTCCGGCAATTAGCGAAACAAAGACTTTTGCCTATCTCACCGCCATTGCAGGCCAGCTGTATGTGGCTATCGTTGTGGCAATTATTGTAGGAAAATATTTGGTAAAAGACAGCGAGAAAAAATATGAACAAGAGGTTTAACATACATAGCAATAACTTCAAAACACATGCAATTAAGCATCGTTCAAAGTTTTAGCATGTATGCTTTTAAAAATACGTCTAAAGAAAAAGAGCCTTTTGTTACTCAAAGATTGAAGGTTAAGAGTTTTGCCACTATATGTATTTTTATGCTAGAATTATAATTACTTTTAACCAGCCTACTTGTTAAGTTCTTCCAAATTAATCAATTCATTATGTCAGTCAACAAGCTTATCATAGCGCTCCTATCGGTGATCAGTATTTTTCTCTTGACAATCAGTTTCTTTCTCGACAGTGAGTCGGAGCTTTATAAGCTATTAAATCTGTACGATTATGGTCTTTGTATTTTCTTTCTCTATGATTTTTTTGCGGAACTCCGACGCAGTAAAAACAGGTGGAAATATTTCTTTACTTACGGATGGTTGGATTTGCTATCGTCCATTCCAGTTATTCATGAGTTAAGATTCGCCAGGGCATTTAGGGTTTTTAGGGTTTTTCGGATTTTTAAGTCCTATAAAATTCTTGTCAATTTCCTGAAGTCCAATAAGAAAGAATCATTTTACGGCTTTTCGGTGATGTTTATTATTCTCAGTATTATCACTTCTTCCTTTCTGGTGCTTTATTTTGAGCATGAAAGCGGCAATATTACTACTGCGGAAGAAACACTTTGGTGGAGTTTCGTAACAATCACAACAGTAGGTTATGGCGATTTATATCCTGTAACCACTTTTGGTCGCATCTTTGCTTCAATTTTAATAATTACCGGAATTTTTGGCTTTGGTGCTGTGATTTCTTATCTCAACGATCTGGTCAAGAAATGGCGGTAGGTTCTTCGTCCAATTAGGTCAACTCTTTTCAACCTATTCTTAAAGTGCTATAAACGGGCACAAAAAAAAGCCTGAGATATCTCAGGCTTTTATAAATTTTGGCGGTCCGGACGGGACTCGAACCCGCGACCCCCTGCGTGACAGGCAGGTATTCTAACCAACTGAACTACCGAACCAAAATTATATGAACTATTTCCTTCCGTAAAAGTGATGCAAAGATAAAGTCTTTTTAGAAAACCACAAGTAAAAATTTCTAAGCCCAGCAAAAATTATTTTCTGAATCAAACCAAAACTATTTACCTCACTCAAATTCATATATATACGCGCCTTGCTCCGAAGTATAATAAAGTGAAATACCCGCATCTGATGCAGTTTGTTTCCACTCTTCCACGAAGTAATAAGGCACACTGCCATCCAGGATGAGCAATTCAGGATCAAAACAATTGAGCAGCTTATCAAGCATTTCCGGTTTTTTGCCGCTAATAAGCATCCAGTCAACCTGAGGCCTGTAGGTCAAAGAATCACCACAGGCACCATCATCATCCCAAACCGCCATCAATTTGCCGGCAAAACATAAGAAATCACCCTTCTTCACCACGTAATCCCCTTTAAATTCGGGTGTTTTTTGTTCAAAAGAAACAGGAGAACTGCTTAAACCTGAGGCAATCCAATGGCCTTCCAAATGAAATCCCCGCACAAACTCATCATCAAGTGCGGCACTATCAGCCATCAACACATGATCACGCCCAACAATAAAGTCGATAACGCTGTGTTTTTTTAAGTCGAAAATAACCAGCTGAATATTTTTTTGCTGTTCAAACCTGCGCCAATTAAAGGATGCAAATAAGAATATAGCAGTAAATAGCAAGAAAAAACTGATACGACTTCGCTGTGTGGTAATCAACAGAACGAGCAACAATAAAATCAGCAAAAGCATCACAAACTCCATCTGGTTCACGTATAAACCCTCCACAACAGATCCGGGTAAGCTTTCTATCCACTGAATGATCCAATTCATTACAAAGATGAGTCCTGCCAGCGCCTTTCCGATTAAGGCTGGAACAACAGGAAGGAACGACAGCAAAAGCAAACCCATGCCACTAATAATAATGATGAACGACAAAGGCACCAGGAACAAATTACTTAACCAAAAGTAAAGCGGAAACTGGTGAAAATAATACAAAACAAAAGGTGTTGTTGCCAATTGGGCTGCTAAAGCAACTGCTGTAATGTCCCAAACCTTAGCAAGGTATTTATGCTTAATATATACCATTGAAACGATAGGGCGCTGCAACAAAACAATGCCTAATACCGCTGCATAGGAGAGCTGAAACCCTATTTCCAATAAGTTTTCGGGCCTTAGCACTAACAAAAAGAAAGCTGAGGCAGCAATAGAATTCACTGCAAAACCTTTGCGGTTTGTTAACTGAGCCAGCAGCACAAAACTTATCATAAGCGATGCACGCTGAATGGAAGGGGACAAACCGGTGAGCAGGGCGTAAAACCAAACCACACCCAATAATAAGCAAGTCCGCAGTGTCCGGCGCCAACCAGCCTTGTCCAAAAAACCCAATAAAAACGCCACCAAAAGATACACAATACCAACATGTAATCCCGAAACACACAATACATGCATGGCGCCCGCCGCAACATAACCCTTGCGAAGATAGGCCGGCAACGACTCATCATATCCCAGCAAAATAGCAGCAGCAACAGCATATTCGTCTCCGCTAAGCCGATTTTCTCTCAGTACTTTTAACAAGTGATCGCGCAAAAAATAAGCCGTGGAAAAAACAGAATTAGTTTCTGAAAAGCCAGTTTTAAACCAATTTTTCTCCGGCAAATACACCTGATGAAAAATTTGTTTATTGGCCAGGTGATTGCTGTAATCAAACTGTCCGGGATTTTTTGCCGCCTCCACCCTATCAGGAACCTTGTCAAAGCTAACAATATCGCCATAAGCAAGCCGGGGCATTGTTTCCGTTCGCTGAAAATACGCCAATAACTTTCCGGAAACAGGAATTAAACTATCAGCCCGATTAATCATTAGCATCTCCAGCGTAACTTTCACCGTAAGTTCCCTGTATTGTGGAGGTTCATAAAGCCGTGCGACAAATACGCCTGAATCAATATGCTGATGTATTAAATGACTTGAATCATTAACCGGATTTTGCAAACGAACCGTTAGCAAGCCTCCCGAAAGAAGACTGAGCGATACAATAAACCCAAAAAGCCAGCGCCAGGAATACGACATTAACCAAATAAAAATAGCCATGCTTAGCGCACATAGTAAGGTAAAAATCTGAAAAAGCAGTTTATTGTCAACAGGAATAACAACATTTAATCCGAGCCAAATACCTAAACCAAATGGAATGAGCAGCCTAACAAAAGGGTATTTGTGCCAGTTAAACATAATACGCAATTGGTTGCAGTTTTAAAGCGGCAAGTTAGCTTTTTTGCAGGAATCAAGCAAAAGGAAAAGTTTAGGATCTTTTTATAAGATCAAGAATATGATCAGCGGCCTGATCTGAAGCTCCGCATCCGCCTAATTTCTTACGCAGAACAGCGAAGTCTTCGAGCATATTGACCCGTGTAGCTCCTTCAGTAATAATTTGCTCAAGTTGGGTTTTCAGCTGCTGCTCATTGAAATCATTTTGTATCAACTCCTTCACCACCTCGCGATCCATAATCAGATTAACCAGCGAGATGTATTTCACATCAATAATACGGCGCGCGATTTGGTAGGATAAGTTATTTCCGCGATAACACACCACTTCCGGCGTGCCAATCAAGGCTGTTTCCAGGGTAGCAGTTCCTGATGTAACCAAAGCAGCATGCGCATGCTTTAGTAAGTCATACGTCTGATTTTGAATGATTTTTACCTTGCTGTCGTTAACAATTTGCTGATAAAACGACATCTCTAAAGAAGGAGCTGCTGCGATAGCAAATTCAAAGGCTGGAAAATAATCCACCATCACCAGCATCATCCTGAGCATCCTGCTTACCTCCTGCTTCCGGCTGCCGGGAAGCATCGCAATAATTGGTTTCTCACTAAATCCATTGCGTTTTCTGAAGGTCTCCTGATCCTGCCAGTCATAATTTTGCAAGGCGTCGAGCAAAGGATGCCCAACAAAATCAACCTCAACATCATATTTACGGTAAAAGGCTTTTTCAAAAGGCAAAATGACCAGCATTTTATCTACCACGCGTTTGATGGTATGCACACGACCTTTTTTCCAGGCCCAGATCTGGGGCGAGATGTAATACACCACTTTAATGCCGTGCTTATGCGCAAATGCTGCCAGACGCAGATTGAAACCGGGATAATCTATCAGAATGAGCACGTCAGGTTTAAAGCTTAGCAGATCTTTCTTGCAGAATGAAAGATTGCGCATGATGGTGCGCAGATTGGAGATCACTTCAGCAAAACCCATAAAAGCCAGATCGCGGTAGTGCTTTACAATTGTTGCACCCTGTCTTTCCATCAAATCGCCACCCCAGGCTCTTATTGTGGCATGTGCATCCTTTTGCCTGATGACAGCAATAAGGTTTGATGCATGCAAATCACCAGAGGCCTCACCAGCAATAATGTAATAGCGCAAAATAACTGATTTTAAATGTTATACAAATAGAAAAACAGCAAGCATTGTTAAAAACGTAAGCAGTAAAACACCTTTTCCGCTAGCCTGTTTATCCTTATTCATGAGCCAAAAACGCATCAAGATGAGGTTGGGGATAAGCGAAAGTAAAAACGGAATTCGGGCATCGGTCAGATTGTAAGACACCAGCGGAAACTGCCATAAAAACAAGAGCAAAACGTAGGTTACGCCATACAAAAGCAGGCCAGTCAGAAATCCGACAATGATATTGTTATGATTTTTCCAGGTCATGGGACAAAGTTACAAATTCCAGCTTTCAATTTCCACCAATGCCTTGTAAGCCGTCATATCAAAATGCACCGGCACAACCGAAACATAATTATTCTCAAGCGCATGCTGATCTGTATCTTCAGCAAGATCATCATTTTCAAACTTTCCGGTCAACCAGTGATATTTTCCTCCCCGTGGATCCTGCCGCGAATCGAACTCCTCGACCCAGCGGGCATGCGACTGCCGACAAACCTTTACGCCTTTGATCTTGTTATCGCTCATCGCAGGCAAATTCACGTTCAAACAGACACCTTCCGGCAAGCCTTCAGCCAACACTTTTTGGGCAATTTTTACCACAAAATCATCTACATGGTCAAAATCTGCATCCAGGTTATAATCAAGCAAACTGTATCCCACCGCCGGAATACCATCGATGCAAGCCTCTAAAACCGCTGCCATGGTTCCGGAATAAATTACGTTAATGGAAGCATTAGATCCATGGTTGATGCCCGAAACCAACAGGTCGGGCTTGGCATGCAGAACGACTTGCGTGCCCAGCTTAACGCAATCGACAGGTGTGCCATTGCAGACATATTCTTCGTAATCGGGCTCATCGGCCACCTGCTTCATCCTCAGGGGTGTTTTTATGGTGATGGCATGCCCCATGCCCGACATCACCTGATCGCTGGCAACTACAACAATGTGCCCCAGCGGACGCATCAATTTGATAAGCTTGCGCAGGCCACTGGCACTATAGCTGTCGTCGTTGGTAATTAGAATCGTTGGCTTTTTTCTTAGTTTATTTTTCGTCATAGACAGTATCTAAATTTGTGACACCAGCTGAAATAATAAATTTCATTACTTCTGTTGCTGAAGCATCAAGCGGTTTAATGTTTTCGATCGGCACGATAAATAGATTACCCGACCAGGCATAAGAATGGGGCAAATATACGGCAACCTTTTGATCACTGACCCCCAGAAACTTTAAATCTTTGCTGGTGATGAATCCAATCTTTTCCAGCTCATAACCCTTTCCTATCTTCACGAGTACAGGTTCATTAAATCGACGCTTTTGCCCAACAAATGCTGAAACCAGATCTTTTACAGAGGTGTAAATGATTTTTATCAAAGGTGCCTTTACAAAAAGCTGGTCAAAAAACGACATTAAGGGTTTAAAAATAATGGTGGAACCAAGCGCTCCAATCAAAGTTATCAGAACCAGTAAAACCAAAATACCTAATCCCGGAATATGCACTTTGAGCAGCTCATCGATAAAACTGATTAACAGGCCATCGACCCATCCAAAGATGACATACAAGCTCCAAATTGTTATGGTGACAGGTGCAATATACAATAAGCCCTGAAAGAAATAACGCAGCATTTTCTTAATCAACTTTCGTGTAATCATTGGTTTGTGTTTCTTAATTATTTACGAATTAAAAGTTCTTGAGTGCCCTAAAAAGTTTGTGTGTTGGCAAGCCCATCACATTGTAAAAGGAACCTTTTACCGATTCAATGCCAATATATCCAATCCATTCCTGAATGCCATAAGCTCCGGCCTTGTCAAAAGGCTGGTGTTGATCAATATACCAATCCATTTCATCGGTTTCGAGTTTGCCGAATTTCACTTCAGATACCTCATCAAAACTTTGCGATTTCGTTGCAGAGCGAAGCGTGATACCGGTGATTACCAAATGGCTGCTATCGGACAAAACGGAAAGCATCGCCATAGCCTCATTGCTATTGGCGGGTTTATTCAGCACCAGCTGATCTTTTACAACAATTGTGTCGGCAGTGATGAGCAAAAAATTCTCAGGTAATTCTGGCAGTGCAAAAGCTGCTGATTTTTTTTGGCTGAGATAGGTAGCGATTTCATGTACCGGCATGCTTTCCGGAAAATATTCGTCAGTATCTTTTGTAATCACTTTAAACGGAATCTCCATGCCCTGCAGCAATTGCTGTCGCCGGGGCGATTTAGAGGCTAAAACCAGTTGATATTGTGAAAGTTGACGCAATAAATCTTTCATAATTGAATAAATAAAATGGAAAGGATTCCGGTAAGCATGACCAGCTTGAGTAAGACCGAAATAATGGCAAATTCCTTTTTCTGGGGATTTCCGGCCAATTGTACTCCTGCCATTAACAACAAACTTTCTGTTAAAAACAAAAAGCCGAAAGCCGCCAGAGCTCCTTCCGAAAAAAGTTTTACCTGCCACCACACCAGCATGGAAGCCACAACAGCCATCAAAGCCCATACAATATAAGTGCTGGTGGTAATTCCTAAAACAACAGGAACACTGCGACAACCCATTTTTGTGTCTCCTTTGATATCTTCCATGTCTTTAACCAATTCTCTGATCAAGCTGACCATAAATGCAAATACCGCATAAATAGAAACCAGCTCCAACATCATTATCATTACGGTAGTGGCCTGAGCCCATTTGATTGGATCCTGCATTAAAAAAAATAAATCGAAAAACCAGGTCACCATTACCAAAAGCCCGCCCAGAAAAGCAATAACAAGATTACCAACAGCAAATTGACGTTTGTAGCGTTGGGCATAAAACCATAAAAGCCCGTTTACCATCCCGATGAGCACAAACATATTGATATTCCCAATGAGTATGGACAAACTTATTGAAAGCAGGATGGCTAAACCAACAAAAACATTATAGGCGCTTTTAGCGGTTTTTTCAGCAATTTTTTCGCCCACAATTAGTTTTTGAGGCCTGTTGATCCTATCGATTTCAATATCAGCAATATCATTGATAATATTTCCGGCAGCTGCTGTGCACAAAACCGCCAGCATAAACATCGAAAAAGTAAGCAATCCCGGCAACGCGGTAATACCGGCAGCCTGCAAAAACGGCAAAACAATAGCATAACGTACCAACAGCATGATAAGAAGCATTATCAGCAAATTTGGTAAGCGCAGCAGTTTAATCCATGGTAAACTATTTTTCATCTCACCAATGATGACTTATGGCCGACATCCATTTACCCTGAACCTTAAGCACCTGCTCGATAATATCGCGCACACAACCATTGCCTCCCTTAAGATGGCTGATATAGACGCTAATACGCTTTATCTCTTCCACAGCATCCGAAGGACAAACCGGCACTCCCACATGCTGCATAGGCAGATAATCAGGTATATCGTCGCCCATATAAACTATTTGCTGAGGCTCAAGGCCTTTGTCGGCCATATACTTTTCGAGAACTTTCATTTTATCCTTAACGCCAAGAAATACATCTTTGATGTTTAAAGCTTCAAAGCGTTTGTGCATGGAAGGCGAAAAGCCTCCTGAAATTACAGCAACATTATAGTCAAGTTTCTGAACCAGCTGAAGCGCGTAACCATCTTTTACATTGGCATTGCGCAAGGGCTCGCCTTCGTTATTGATAATGATTTTTCCGTCGGTCATTACACCGTCGTAATCAAAAATAAACGTATTTACTGCTGATAGCAGCGATTTATAATTACTCATTTCTGTTTTGAATGATATTTATTGATAATATAGTTTGTTAGTAAATCGTAAATTTCTTGCTCATCAGCATTGGCATCAAGCATCTTGAGATGAGCGGCCAGTGTTTCTTGGTCGTTGCGGCGTGCAGGTCCTGTTTGTCCTGCAAGCGGGTCAACGACTAGCGACTTTTCGGCAGTTTCGAGAATCAAAGGATACAAATGATGAAAAGGAATTTGATGGTCGGTCAGCAAATCGCTGGCAATGCCATAAAGTGCATTGCTAAAATTAGAAACAAATACAGCTGCCAGGTGTAATAATTTTCGATCTGCATTGTTAGTACTATAAACCTCTTTGCTCAGCATGCGTGCAAGGTTTTCGAGTTTTAGGCGGGTTGTTTCGTCAGAAGCCTGGATAAATACAGGAATGGCAGTAAAATCAACTTCCCGCTTGAAACTGAAAGTCTGTAAGGGATAAAACACCCCATAAGCCACAGCAAAACCTTCTAAAATTTCAGCAGCAACACTTCCGGAAGTATGCACAACAATAGCTGCATCACCTGGAAGTAATTTGGCGGCATCCGTTATAGCATCATCGTTTACGGCCAAAATATAAACAGCTGCGGCTCGAAATTTTACCGGATCATCAATCACCTCAATCCCCATCTGCTCAAAAATAGCTACTTTGGATTTGCTGCGCGCGTAGAGCTGCTGCGGCACGACTCCGGCTCTAATCAGCGCCTTGCACAAGTGATAGGCGACATTACCTGCGCCTACAATCGAAATCTTTTTGTTAAAATCTTGACTCAAGTTTATATTTTTGCACGAAATTACATCTTTAACTGGAATTGAATCCCTGTTTTGTGAAGGAAATATTAATATAAGTTAAACAAATCTACTTTACCTTTGTTTACTGTTATGCTACTCAAACTACTTAACACATGTCAACTTACTCGATAAAAGACTTAGAACGCCTCACAGGGATCAAAGCACATACAATCCGTATCTGGGAAAAAAGATATGGCATTGTTGATCCCAGCCGTACCGATTCCAACATACGTTGGTACAACGACGAAGATTTAAAAAAACTATTGAATGTATCCATTCTGAACAGACATGGGTATAAAATCTCGCGTATTGCGGGATTAAACAGAAAACAAATCAATCAAAAAATAATGGAGGTTGTTAGGCCTGAGTCTGATTATTTAAGTCAGATCGAAAGCCTTGTAGTCTCCATGATTGAACTTAACGAAGATCGTTTTGAAAAAATACTTAGTCAATCGATTTTAAAAATCGGCTTCGAAGAAACACTTTATTATGTTGTATATCCTTTCTTTGAAAAGATTGGGTTGTTATGGCAAACCGGAACTATAAACCCTGCTCAGGAACATTTTATCTCAAACCTCATCAGGATGAAGCTTTGTGTGGCGATCGACAGCCTTCCTGCTGTAACTAATCCCGATGCAAAAAAAATCATGCTATTCCTGCCTGAATGGGAACTTCACGAAATCGGACTGCTTACCTATTATTATATAGCCCGCAAACATGGCTTAAAAGTTATTTACTTAGGCCAAAATGTACCTTTTCAAGATTTAATCTCTGTTGCTCAAACAATTCAACCGGATGTTTTTGGTACTTATTTTGTCTCTGCCATCACCAACGAAGAAATGAAAAAATACCTCGAAGACTTATCGGAGCATTTTTCATCTCAACATATTATCGTTAGTGGTATTCAAGCTGCAAATATCGATTTCAAACTTTCAGATTACACAAAACTCGTTAAAAGTGCCAGCGACTTCAAAGTGTTTATCAAAACACTCTCCTGAGACTCTTTTCGTTAAACAAAACACCTCAAAAAAAGCAAAAACCACCCCAAAAAGGTGGTTTTTTTTGTTAAAATAACTATGTTAACGAATTTTAACATAGGTTTATTTATCTCATTTACAGTATTTTAATCAACTATTTGTATTATTATTTAGATTTATTCTTGACAAGTACAAATTTCTGTTTAACTTTGCATCAGATTAATTAAACACAATTAACATCAATATATCATGACAGCCTTAGAATTCAACTATCAACTGACTAGTCTGCAAAAGTACCTTGAAATTTTTGCGAGACAATTAACCGGAAATGATGATGACGCAAAGGATTTACTTCAGGAAACTTTTCTTAAAGCTTTGGTTTATCGTGAAAAATATGTAAACCAAAACAACTTTAAGGCTTGGGTTTATACGATCATGAAAAATATTTTCATCAACAACTACCGAAGAAACAAAAAAGCAAGAACCATCATTGATCAAACCGATAACTTGTATTACCTCAATAACGGCCCCGAACTCAGAGAAACAAATCCTGAATCGATGCTGGCTGCCAAGGAGTTACAGAAAGGAATAGATGGCCTGGACAAAGATTTTCGCCGTGCGTTCGACTTGTACAACGAAGGTTATAAGTATAAAGAAATAGCTGACGATCTTAATTTAACTATCGGTACCGTTAAAAGCCGAATTTTTTACAGCCGTAAAAAATTGATGGAAAATCTCAAAGAATATCAGCCGGCTTAAACGGTTTTTTTACCAAAAAAAATTTATCTAAAACGTTTTTGTTTAATCTTTTCTATATTTTGTTGAACAAAAACGTTTTCTTTTTTGTTAAAGCTTGGTAAATAATGACGAATTATTTTGTTTAAGTAAACTAAGGGTATTTTAAACAAGAACTGTCTTCACTTAACTAACTAACATTTTTACTATTTAAAAACTAAAACAATGAAAAAGTTACCATTTTTACTTCTGACAATTTTACTGGGGACAAGCTCCCTTCTATTTTCTCAAGCCCGTGTTCAGGTAATTCACAACTCAGCCGATGCCGCCGCAGAAGTGGTTGATGTATGGTTGAATGATGAACTTTTGCTTGACAACTTTGCTTTCCGCACAGCATCACCTTTTATTGATGCACCAGCAGGCGAAGAATTCACCATCTCTATCCAGGGACCAGAAAGTACCAGTGCTGAAGATCCAATCTGGTCGCAGAACTACACCTTAGCTGCCAACGAAACCTACGTATTGGTTGCCAACGGAATTGTAAGCCCCAGCGGATACGATCCTGCCACTCCATTTGATATATATGTATTCGACATGGGACGTGAAGTCGCAGATAATCCTGCGACAAGCGATGTGCTTGTTTTCCATGGTGCTACAGATGCTCCAGCCGTAAATATAGTTGAAACTGCTACCGGTGCAGGTACTATTTTTTATGGAGTTGAATATGGTGATTTTGCAGGATATATCAGTTTACCTCCAATGGATTTTGTCCTTGAACTTCGTGATGAAAATGGTGTGAATACTTTGGCGGCTTTTGAAGCTCCCTTAAACACACTCCAACTGGATGGTGCTGCGTTAACAGTAATTGCCTCAGGATTTTTGAACCCAGATAACAATAGTAATGGTGAAGCATTCGGACTCTATGTAGCGTTAGCCGGAGGTGGTGAACTGATTGCACTTCCCACCTATACTCCAACAGCCCGTGTACAGGTAATTCATAATTCAGCTGATGCCGCTGCAGCGGTTGTAGATGTATGGTTGAACGATGCCTTGTTGCTCGATAACTTTGCCTTCCGCACTGCCTCACCCTTTATTGATGCCCCAGCCGGTGAAGAATTTACGATCTCAATCCAGGGATCTGAAAGTACCAGTGCAGAAAACCCAATTTGGTCGCAAAACTACACCCTTGCTGACGGAGAAACCTATGTATTGGTTGCCAACGGAATTGTAAGCCCCAGCGGATACGATCCTGCCAC
>JAHJTC010000014.1 GCA_018830105.1 Bacteroidota bacterium | reverse complement strand
GGGTCCACCTCTTCCCTTTCCGAACAGAGAAGTTAAGCCTGCCTGCGCCGATGATACTGCAGTAAAATGTGGGAAAGTAGGTCGTCGCCGCCCCTTATCATGCGCCCCGCTCAGTTTGCTGAGTGGGGCTTTTTGATTTTAAAAACATTTGAAATTCATATTTCAATTTTATCTCTATGCAAGCCGCATTTTAAGTAAATTTACTGCCTCAAAACTGGAAGAAGCATGCATAACCCAAAAAAAATAACGCTAACATTTATTGCAACAGTTGGATTGCTACTCCTTCTCCCCTTTTATATTAACGCCCAGGTAGATAGTACCCAAATTGATAGAATCGACTCGACACGTATTCAGTATTTTTCTATAAGTTTTGATAGCCTTTACCTCAATAAGCTTCATTATACAGATACCTCACTTTTTAAAGTCTCGAATTTTGATCCGCTTGATAAACCCTATCAAATATTTGCTACACTAAGCAATGCCGGAACTGCAAATAAGATGATTTTGTTTAAGCCCGATACTAAAATAGGTTTCGACATGGGCAACAAAGCCAACGCAAGTTATTTGAAAACAAATTCGGACGTCCGTTTTTATATTCCCCTGCAGCCCTATTCTGAAATAAGATACACAATGGGTGGCAACAAGGAACAACAGCTTGGAGTTAGTTTTGCCAGAGAATTTTCTCCCAGACTCATCATTGGCATGGATTACAACCTGATTAATTCGCCTGGCCCCTATCTTAACAGCAAAACAAATAATTCGAGTGTAATTTTTTCAGGAAATTACACAACCAAAAATAATCGCTATGGATTGGCTGCCTATTATTTTAGAAATAAACTGGAACAGCAAGAAAATGGTGGTATTCTCGATGACAGTCTTTTTATCAATAATATTGAAACTGATAGAAGAATTATTGATGTTGCGCTGGATAACGCAAATAATTTAATCAAATTCTCAGGTTTTGGATGGGAACAGTATTTCAATCTTTCTGCTCCACCTAAAAAAATAACTGATAGTTTAAGTCCACCAAAAAAGAAAATTCAAACAGGACGAATAAAACATAGCCTTTATTATCAGCGGAATCAGTTTTTGTATACTGACAATAACCCGAAAAATGTGTTCTACAGTCCGTTTGATCAATTGCTTGATTCTACAAAAACCTATGATTCAACTTATGTTCAGGTTATTCGTAATAGTTTGATATGGAATTCTTTATCTTATAAAATCCAGGACACCCCTCCCCCATTTTTTCTTTATTTTGGCGCAGAACATGCGGCCTTCAAATTTTCACAAAATAGCCTTGTTGATAGTACATTAAATGCCGAAAAAAGACAATACGACCAGGTTGCAGTATTGGGAGGTATGCAGTTAAATTTATTCCGTTCAACCCGCATTTTTGCAGATGCAAAGCTTATTGTGGGAGGTCATCAGAATGGAGATTGGAAACTTAATACACGTTGGAATCAATTTATTGGAACTGAATCAAAAAATTTAGGCGATGTGGATTTTAGAATCAATGTAAGTTCCTTATCACCCGATTGGATTCATAACACCTACTATTCAAACCATTTCAGGTGGAATAATGAATTAGACCGAAGCAGAACCTTCGAACTGGAAGCTTCGTATCAAATAAAATTTATTCGGCTTACTGCAGGTCAATCAACCATTGACAGGTACATTTACCTCAACAAGAACGCACGACCTCAGCAGATTAGCGGCACCTTAAATGTTCGTAGTCTTTCGGCAAAGTTTATATTTAAACGTGGAAAATTCGACTTAAATGCCTTCCTATACTATCAAAACCCTGATATTGATAGCATTATCCATATGCCGGAATTTGGCGCAAATTTAAAGTTTGCCTTTTCGCAGGCATTGTTTGATAACGCAGCTGTGCTGCAGCCCGGGTTTAACGTGAGATGGTTTAGCGCTTATTATGCAGATACCTATATGCCTGCGTTACGGTCTTTTTATATCCAGGATGAAATAAAAATCGGCAATTATCCTTATATTGATGTTTACCTGGCCTTAAAGGTGAAACGCGCAAATATCTTCTTACAATATGCTAATTTAATGGGGCTTAGCGGTGAATTTAACTATTTTACAACGCCTCATTATCCCATGCGTGATTCACGATTTTATTTTGGTGTAAGCTGGCGATTCTACAAATAAAAGCCAACTTTAGCTGCCAATTTCTATTTTATTGAGCGCTGCTTTTTTATGTGATCATAAGCACTACTCACCTCCTTGAACTTCTGCTCCGCCGCCTTTCTAACTTCTTCACCAAGATGAGTCACTTTATCAGGATGATATTTCAGGGCCATTTCACGATACGCCTTTTTAATCTCATCATCGGTTGCCGTTGGCAATACATTCAAAATTTTATACGAGCTATCAGCTTCTTTTACAAACATCGCTTTGAGAGAATCAAAATCGGCTGGATTGATACCCATAGCGGCAGCAATAGCAGCAATCATTTGAACCTCAACCTGGGGCAGGTTTCCATCTGCTTTGGCAATTCCAAATAAATAATGCAAGAGCTGAAGCCGCGATGGATAATCCATAAAACTACCAATTTGCTGGCTTACTTCCTGAACCTGAATAGGTTGTTTTAGTATTTCACGAAGCATTAACACCGAACCTTCAGCTGATTCGGAACCAAAATTAGCTACCAAAAAACGCTTGACATAATCAAGTTCTGACCGTTTTACGCTCCCGTCTGCTCTCATCACAGCAGCAGATAAAACAAGTAAACTCACTTTGAAATCGCCCTGAAGTGTTCTTCCTTCCTGAGAATACGTGCCCGCTCTCATATCCTCAAATATTTTTCCAAATGCAAACCCAAGAATTCCTCCTATTGGCCCTCCAAAGGCCCATCCAAGGCCACCACCAATCCATTGGGCATAGCCTTGTGACTTTTTTGGGTTTCTTCCTTTTTCTACTTTTCCAGAAGATTTATTATAAAAATACCCAATAACAATTAAGATCAGAAGTATTGTAAAAAACCAGGACATATCAAATTTTTGCGCAAAAGTAAGGCCTTTTGCCCTATTAAGCCATTATATTAATGAGTTCGAAACTATAAACTTAATATGAGCATATGTTTAAAGTCAATTAAATAAGTATACATTTGCATTAACCAACTTCAAATAGTCACCAACATCCTTAACATGAAATTGAATCTACTTTCTGGTTCTAACAAATGCCCCTTAAGTGTTAGTTACGAGCATCATAAAGAGGAATCAAAAAAACTCATTATATATAATATAAGCTCCAATACAATAAAGTCCTCTGAAATCAAGCTCCTAAACGCTAATAAGCAAACGTATAGTTACAAGCGTGAAAGACTCGAAAAGAAAACCGGAAACCTGCTGGATTACTGCAAGGAACCCGATCTAGAAGGCAACTTATTCTCTGGGAAACTTGAATCTGTTATTATTCAATGTAGTTTTGGTAAGTTCAAATTTTCACCTGAAACAGACCAAAAGTTTAATTTGATCTAAAGCAGGGTTCTTTTAAAACAAGCTATTTTGCTTTTTAATTCAGCAGTTCTTTCTCCACGAAATTGATCCCGTAGTCCTTCAATTCTTTGAGAATTGGATTATAGAGCTCAGCTTTTGTAGGAATCAGAACACCCTTTGTGCTAATTTGTCCGTTAAGGAGGAGTTTAACTGCAATTGCAAGTGGCGTTCCTACCGTGAAGGCCATGGCAGTATCTACCGTGTCTTTACCTTTAAACACCATAGAAGAAATGATCTGATACGATTTATTAAGCAATTCATATTCAAATTCATGCTGCATTACAATCATATCTTTGTCATCAGGGCTTAATGCCCATTTCTCTTCCAACAGTTTTTGTAAAATCTGGGCTGGAGTAGCTAAAGGAATACCGATAACACGATCTTCAAAAATACCAAGCCAGGTTAACTTTTTCATCACTTCGCCTTGGGGGTCAAGATCAAGGTATTCAACGAGTTTTTCTTCTACTGGTTTGCCGGGATTGTATCGCATAAAAGTATTGATAAACTCCCGGTAGGTCATCGTTTCTGACTCCTCAAGCGTATAGGTATCATCGGTGCAGCCAAGTTGCACAAACACATTCCATGCTTCCGCATAACCAGGACGACGCATGGTTCCTCTAAACATTGAACGAATATCGTCTAACTGATATAACTTTCTATATTTCAAGGAGTCACGGTTTGGATATATTTCGAATCGACCATAGTCTAAAACTTCTCTTTCTATAATTCTATCAAAAAGTTTATGGTAAGGGATGTATTTGTATTTACCATTTTTGATAAACTGGGAAACACCCTGACCGGCCAGCACTACATTTCGCGGATTCCAGGTAAATTTATAGTGCCAGGGATTTGTATCACATTCCGGAGCTATCAAACCTCCTGTGAAAGAATAAAAAGATGTTAAATGGCCTCCTTTTAACCTGATCTTATCAATCACTTGCATGGCCGACATATGATCGATGCCCGGATCAACACCCAACTCATTCAGGAAAGTAAGTCCTTTCGCTTTAATTTCCTCATCCCTTGACTTCATTGCCGGAGAAACATAGGATGCCGTGGCCATATTTACTCCTTGTCTGATGCACTCTTCGGCAATTTTATCATGAAAACTTGCAGGTAAAAGCGAAACCACCACATCTTTTTCATGAATTAGTTCAGCTATTGCTTTGTCGTTTTTTACATCTAAACCAATGGCTGTACCGAATGGACTGTTACCAATCTTCCTTTGCGCAACGGCTTTGTCAAGATCTGCAAGTGTAATATGCCAGTTATACTCTTTAGCATGGTTCAAAAAATAATCAATCAAACTCTTTGCCGAAAGTCCGGCTCCAAGAACAAGTATTTGTTTCATAAACGCAGAATTTTTTGGATAAAACTGAATCTATTATCAGAATTTTGTGAAATAAAATTTATAGGATAATTAAAGGTAAGCTTCAAGATATTTGTAATCAGGTGTTAATTCCCCTTTATGTAATATCATCGCTCTTTTGATTGGCTTTGGTAATGTCAATTTTTCAAAATTTTCAGTAAAATTTTGATTTGCAATAGATTTCACAAAAGGAAATAAGGCATCACTAAAAGCTTCAGATGCTTCTTTGGGTAACTCACTGGGTAAAATATCCACGGCCATTACCAACACACCATCACCCTCGAAGCCCATGGTATAATTTCTATCAATTGGATTATATACAAAAACAGGATCTTCGATCTCCGTACCTTTATGGGTGCACTCGATCGAACCATCAGGATCACAAGTAACATCACCGATCACTTTTAGGCGGGGCTGATTCTGTTGAAAAAGGTTTGCAAGATAATCTTTGGTAACAATTCGTGGATACCTGTCATCCCAATACATACAATTCATCAATATGCTAAGATGGGGAATATATTGTTCAAAACGGTTTTTGTATAATTCGGGATGCTTATAATAATGACCGAGGTTAAAGCTTGCCTTTTCATCAATAGGTTGTGAAATATCTTTTTCTTTGAAAACCACTTTATAAGCTACATTTGAAGGAGCATTATCAAAATTCAGTTTCAACAGTTGCTCGGGCGATATTTCAATAGAAGGCAATAAATTCACAATTTCCTGAGCTCCTTTGGAAACATTGCCATAGCCAGTAAATCCAATTACCAATGGCCCTGCTCCTTTTGGAAGGCCTTTGGAAGCAAATTCAAGTCCTGCCTCCGAAACTGATTGCATAGCCTCTTCCAACGAATCATACGTGTGCGACTGACGAATATTTTGAAAAGGATTATCCACGCCACTAATTTTAAGACGCTGACCATAAGACCATAGTGAATTAATCATTCCAGCTAATCCAGCAAATCGACCGAAAAATATCAATCTTTTTCCTTCTTCATTTTCAATTTTCTCATAATCTATCAGTTGACACTTTTTCTGCATCATCGTTTTAAGCATGGGCATATTATAACTTTGCCCTTTGATAACATGCGAGAAAAAAACATAGGATTTTCCAACTTCAAAAAAATCAATGGGCATTTCTTTCACACCAAAAATCAATTGTGCCTCATTTAAATCATCAACCAATTTTGCACCAGCTTCCTCAAACTGCGCATCCGAAAAAACACGTTTTGCTGACTTTTGAACCTGAAATTCAACACCTTCAGCTATCAAGTCTTTTAAATGTTCAGGTGTGATAGCCACTCTCCGCTCCATCACATATTTATCTTCATATCTGATTCCGATGATATTTTTCATAAGTATTTTTCTTCGATCAATTATGGCACGAAATTCACCTTTTTTTTTGGATTCATCAAATACAAAAAGCTAAATAGCTTTTCATTTAACTATTTAGATCGTTTACAAATTAAAAACGTGATCCTTTTCAATCGTTTGCGTTCATAAAGATTTGGTATAGTCAAACAGACTTCACAAATGAACAACAAAAAACCTTATTTTTGTGCTTCGGATAAAGTGGCAAATTTTTATTTAACCGATTTAAAATCAGTTATCATTTATACATCAAAATTTATTAC
The DNA here is from genome assembly GCA_018830105.1 of Bacteroidota bacterium. GTDB lineage: Bacteria > Bacteroidota > Bacteroidia > Bacteroidales > F082 > UBA5536. The sequence continues at coordinate 227,912 of JAHJTC010000014.1, read as the reverse complement.
AAATGGCAAAAACCAAGTATGTTTATTCTTTCGGTGATCGCAAAGCCGATGGAAACGCGTCGATGAAGTCCCTTTTAGGTGGCAAAGGTGCCAACCTTGCTGAAATGAACCTTATCGGTGTTCCGGTTCCTCCCGGATTTACAATTACAACAGATGTTTGTACTTTATACTTCGAAAAAGGACAAAGTAATACCGTTGAGCTCATCAAGAAGGAAGTTGAAGATGCAGTAAAAAAAGTAGAGCGTATTATGGGAACCAAATTTGGTGACCGTGAAAACCCTTGTCTATTATCAGTTCGCTCAGGTGCACGTGCATCCATGCCCGGAATGATGGATACCGTTTTAAACCTTGGTTTGAATGATGCTGCTGTTGAAGGCATTGCTCGTAAAACCGGAAATGACCGTTTTGCCTGGGACTCCTACCGTCGCTTCGTACAAATGTATGGTGATGTTGTTATGGGTATGAAACCTGAATCCAAAGAAGATCACGATCCTTTTGAAGTCATTATTGAAAAAATAAAGGAAGAAAAAGCTGTAGAACTCGACACCCAATTGACTACCGACGACCTGAAAGAAATGGTACGTCGTTTCAAGGAAGCCGTAAAGAAAACTACCGGCAAAGACTTTCCGGATGATCCTTGGGAACAACTTTGGGGTTCAGTTATGGCCGTATTTAACAGCTGGATGAACGACAGGGCAATAACTTATAGGAAACTCAATAAAATCCCTGCCGAATGGGGTACTGCCGTGAATGTTCAGGCAATGGTTTTTGGAAATATGGGTCTTTCATCGGGAACAGGAGTTGCTTTCACTCGCGATGCTGCAACAGGAGAAGATATTTTCAATGGAGAATACCTGCTTAACGCTCAGGGAGAAGATGTTGTTGCCGGTATCAGAACTCCACAGGAAATTACCCTCGAAGGTTCGCACCGCTGGGCTACACTACAAAATGTATCAGAAGAAGATCGCGCAAGCAACTTCCCTTCGCTGGAAGAAGCCATGCCCGAAATATATACCGAGTTGAATGAGCTTCAGCAGAAACTTGAAGATCACTACCGTGATATGCAAGATCTTGAGTTTACCATTCAGGAAGGAAAGCTTTGGATCTTACAAACTCGTAACGGAAAACGCACAGGCGCTGCCATGGTTCGCATTGCTGTTGAAATGCTTAAACAAGGTATAATCAACAAAAATGAGGCAATTATGCGTGTTGAGCCAAACAAGCTTGACGAATTGCTACACCCTGTGTTCGATACCAATGCACTTAAAAAAGCTACTGTAATGGCTAAAGGCCTGCCTGCCTCACCAGGAGCTGCCAATGGTCAGATCGTATTCCATGCCGACGAAGCTGAGGTGTGGTCCGCATCCGGTAAAAAAGTTATTTTGGTTCGTATTGAAACTTCACCCGAGGATTTAAAAGGCATGAACGTTGCAGAAGGAATCCTCACAGCTCGTGGAGGCATGACTTCTCATGCTGCTGTTGTTGCACGCGGAATGGGTAAATGCTGTGTTTCAGGAGCCGGGAAAATTAAAATTGATTACAAATCAAGGACTTTAACCTTGGATGGAAAAACTTTCAAAGAAGGTGATTTCATTTCTCTGAATGGTAGTACTGGCGAAGTTTATGATGGTCAGGTAGCTACTAAAGATCCTGAATTAAGTGGTTATTTTGGTGAGCTGATTAAACTGGCCGACAAAAAAGCCCGATTGCTTGTCAGAACAAATGCCGATACGCCTCATGATGCAGAAGTTGCCCGTAATTTTGGAGCACAGGGAATTGGATTATGCCGTACAGAACACATGTTCTTTGGGGGAGATAAAATCGTGGCTATGCGCGAAATGATCTTAGCCGCTGATGAAGCCGGACGCCGTAAAGCACTTGATAAATTACTCCCCATTCAACGTGAAGATTTTGAAGGTATTTTTGAGGCCATGCAAGATCTACCAGTAACTGTTCGCCTGCTCGACCCGCCATTGCATGAATTTGTTCCGCACGATGAAAAAGGTCAGTTGGAAATGGCCAAAGTAATGAATGTTCCTGTCGAAACCATTAAGAATAAAATTAATGACTTGGCTGAATTCAATCCAATGTTAGGACATCGTGGTTGCCGTTTAGGAAACACCTATCCGGAAATCACTGAAATGCAAGCACGCGCTATCATTGAAGCTGCCTTGAACCTGAAAGCCCGTGGCATCAAAACCCTACCTGAAATCATGATTCCCCTGACAGGTACTTTGGCTGAAATGAAAATGCAGGAAACGATTGTTCGTAAAACCATTCAAAAAGTTTTTGACGAACGAAACGATTCTATCAAGCATATGGTAGGCACAATGATCGAAGTTCCCAGGGCTGCATTAACAGCAGATGAAATTGCTCAATCAGCTGAATTCTTCTCTTTCGGAACCAACGACCTGACGCAAATGACCTTTGGCTATTCGCGTGACGATGCAGGCCGTTTCCTTGAAGTTTACCTTAACAACGGAATCCTGAAACATGATCCTTTCCAGGTATTGGATCAAACAGGTGTTGGTCAACTGGTGAAAATGGCAGTTAAAAAGGGCCGTAAAACCCGTCCAAACATTAAATTGGGAATCTGCGGCGAACATGGCGGAGAGCCCAGCTCAGTAATGTTCTGTCACGATGCCGGACTGCATTATGTTAGCTGTTCACCTTACCGTGTACCAATCGCTCGTTTAGCTGCTGCTCAAGCTGTTATTGTCGAAAAAGCAGCTAAAAAGGCAAAAAAAGAGGCTAAACACAAAAAGGACAAGAAGAAGTCAAAAAAGTAAATCAATAATCTGATTTATATATTCAAAAAGGCAGATATGTATTTATCTGCCTTTTTTCTTTGCTATATTCTCAATGCAAACGATTGAAATGTAACATTTCTTTTTAACTTTGCGCCTATCTTTTATCTAAATATAACCCAAACACTAAAACACGATGGTTAAAGATGACGCTAAAATCAAAGCCGATTTGGCTTCATACGGTATTACCGATGTAAATGAAGTATTTTACAACATTTCCTATGAAGACCTATTTTCCCATGAAACAGATCCTTCACTTGAAGGCTATGCCAAAGGTTTCCTAACGGATACAGGCGCAGTATCTGTTGATACAGGGATTTTCACAGGGCGGTCGCCAAAGGATAAATTCATCGTTATGGACGATGTTTCCAGGGATACTGTATGGTGGTCAACTCAAGGAAAAAACGACAACAGGCCAATGGATCCGGCCAAATGGGAAAAACTAAAAAAAATCGCATCAAACCAACTCTCAGAAAAAAAACTTTATGTGATGGATGCTTATGCAGGAGCTAATCCTGACACGCGTCTAAAAGTTCGCTTCGTTGTAGAAGTTGCCTGGCAAGCGCATTTTGTTAAAAACATGTTTATTCGCCCTACTGAAGAAGAACTCCAAAACTTTGAGCCCGACTTCGTTGTGCTCAATGCATCAAAAACGGTAAACCCCGACTGGAAAGAAATGGGGTTGAACTCAGAAAACTTCGTGGTGTTTAATCTTACTGAACGGATGGCGCTTATAGGCGGCTCATGGTATGGCGGCGAAATGAAAAAGGGAATTTTTACCATGATGAACTATTACCTTCCACTCAAAGGAATTGCTGCCATGCATTGCTCGGCAAATGTTGGAAAAGATGGCGATGTGGCTATTTTCTTTGGTTTATCAGGAACTGGAAAAACTACCCTTTCAGCTGATCCCAAACGCGCCCTTATTGGCGACGATGAGCATGGCTGGGACGATGATGGCGTGTTTAACTTTGAAGGAGGATGCTACGCCAAATGCATAAACCTTAGCAAAGTGAACGAGCCCGATATCTTTAATGCGATTAAAAGAGATGCCCTACTCGAAAATCTTGTAGTTAAAGATAATGGCGTGATTGATTTTGCCGACAAATCAAAAACAGAAAACACACGCGTTTCCTATCCCATTTATCATATAGAGAATATCGTAAAACCTGTTTCAAAAGCAGGTCATGCAAAAAAGGTTATCTTCCTAACGGCTGATGCTTTTGGCGTTTTACCTCCCGTTTCAAAACTTTCCAGCGATCAAACCAAATATCATTTTCTGTCGGGATTTACTGCTAAACTTGCAGGAACGGAACTCGGAGTAACTACTCCACAACCTACTTTTTCAGCGTGTTTTGGTAATGCTTTTCTGGCATTGCATCCAACAAAATACGCCATTGAACTCGTTAAAAGAATGGAAGCTTCCGGTGCCAAAGCCTACTTGGTCAATACAGGATGGAATGGCTCAGGGAAACGTATTTCGATCAAAGACACCCGGGCAATTATTGACGCAATACTCGATGGAAGCATCGATAAGGCTCCCACCAAAGTAATTCCATATTTTAATTTGGAAGTGCCTACCTCACTTGATCGCGTTGACGATGGCATCCTTGATCCACGAGACACCTACAGCACTGAAGAAGCTTGGGCAAGTAAAGCAAAAAGCCTGGCCTCCATGTTTATCGAAAACTTTGATAAATATACCGATAATGATGAAGGAAAACGTTTGGTAGCTGCTGGCCCCCAACTCTAAACATTACTTAATTCCCTTTCAAAAGCCTGCTTATTGTATTGATAAGCAGGCTTTTGTACTTCAGGTCAGTACTATAAAATACTTGGTGTCGCACATATTATAACATCCAACTTATCAGGGGGTTAACATTAAATTGACATTAGCTTAAAAGCTTTGTCAGTTTAGTACGCTATTTTCGCCTCAAGTTTGAGTTTGAATCCATGAAAAAAGGAAAGATCATAGAAATTTATACCCACAAGGGATATGGCTTTGTGAAAGAATTAGCTTCGGGAATCGTATTGCCTTTTAATACAGCCGATTTGTACGAACCAGTTTTACAAAACGAGGATGTTGTATTCAATATGGTTGATCTGGATCCCGGCAAGCTAGCCATAAACCTAAAAAAAATACAGCAACAATAATAACGCATTTTATACGCTAAAATTCAACCATTATACCAATAGTCGGCAAAACCGTTCCAGAGGTATTTGGAATACCGCGCAGCACATAACGGGTATCGTCATCTGTAGTAATGATATTACCGTTAGCATCCTTTTCTCGAACTATATTGTCCTGCAACTTCGCTTTAAAATTATACAGATTTTGAATATCGACATATAACATAAGCGACCACTTCTCAAAAAAGTACTTTTTGTCAACCCTCACATCCAACTGATGATAGGGCTTGAGCCTTAATTGATTGAGTTGACCAAAATCCAGATATGGGCCTCCTTGTGCATCCCATGCCGGAATCAAAGCAGACTTTTCCAAATCGTAAGGTGTAAAAGGTAAGCCGCCGTCATAGCGCCATTTTATTCCTGCAATCCAATTCCTTTTCAGGCTTTTTGTTGCAGTAAGTACCACAATATTCCTAAAATCCCAGCTCGAAGGAATTAGCTGATCCTTGTAATCTTCAAACTCACTACGCACAAAAGTATAAGATAGAATAAGGTTAAAACCGGAAGGGAGCTTACTGCGATTCAACAGTTCAAATCCATAGGCTCTGCCTTTACTCGTAGAAGTCACCGCTTCATTGCCCAATACACCAAAATCAGCGCCTTTGTTAGCCAAACTTATTGAATCATTCAATGAAAAAGGATAATTGCTGTATTGTTTATAAAAACCTTCTATTGAAAAGAAAACATCCTCACGTGGAATAAACTGTAAACCAGCAATATAATGATTTGCAGCAATATATTTTAATTCGTTTTGTTTATTAACCAAAACGCCGGCATTATTCCTAAAACCTAAAGTAGTATAGGCTGGTAACTGATAATACCGCCCCGTATTTGCTGTAACGGCCCATTTATCGGTAAGTACATATGAAGCCGATAATCTGGGCGAAAGTTGATTCAGGGGATTACTCATTGAACTGCTGTAATCATTAAAATCAGTGCGCACACCAGCAGAAAGAGTCAGGCGATCATTCAAGTAATTTTTGCTCAGCTGGGCCGAAGCTCCCATGGATAAAAGATCCAGGGATGACTCATAATCGATATTTCGCAACTCATCCCCTAAGAATAGTTGTTGCTGCGTACTGTTATAATAGCGTGAATAGCTTCCTCCCAAGCTGTAAACGAATTTGTAATTTCTCCATCGAATATTATTCTCGAAACGAATTTTGTTTTCTATTTCCTGAGATTCATAATTAAGAATTTTCGGACGTGACTCATCATTCTCAGGGTATTTATAGCTTGTGTTATTGAGCATATTTCTGCTTAAAACAACCGTTTGAAAACTGTTATCCTTAAAATGTCTGTAAACCGCACCTATTGCGTAGGACCATTGCTCGTTCACAGGCAAAATGTTTAATATATATTCCTGATCTTCAGTTGGGTTTTCTATACCCAGATTCAATTTAAACTGGTCAAGCGCACCAATACTTACGATCGTCAATTCATTTTTGTTATCAAACCGGGTTTTCCATTTTAACTGATAGTCATTAAAAGTTGGTAAAAATGGCAATCCGATTACATCGAAAAGAAACTGCAGATAAGAGCGCCTGACAGAAAAAATAAAACTCGACTTCTCTCCTACCGGCCCGTCGAGCGTTAAACTAAGCTCGGAAGCACCAACTGTTCCCCTGAATCGGGTCTTTTCTTTGTTCCCTTCTTTTTGCGTAAACTCAAAAATACCACTCAATGCATTGCTTCTGTTTGCAGGAAAAGCACCTGAATAGAAATCAACCGAACTGATAAAATCGGCGTTCAAAATACCAACAGCGCCACCTGAAGATCCTTGTGTTGCAAAATGATTGATAGTTGGAATCTGAATGCCATCCAAATAGAAAACAGCTTCACTTGGCCCTCCTCCCCTGATAATGATATCATTACGAAATGAAACTCCCGAACCAACTCCGGGCAATGACTGAATAACACGCGAAATGTCACGATTACTTCCGGGGCTTGTTTCAATTTCACTTACACCTAATTTCTGCAATGATAGCGGACTTTCTTCTGTTCTTACAAATGGATTAGCTTTTACCTCCACTTCCTCCAGTGCAACACCTGCATTCTCCATGGCAATTTCCACAAAGCCAGCTTTTGCGTTAGATATTTGTATTTCAGCAGATTCTGTGTTTTTATAGCCTACATAAGTAGCCTGCAGAGTAACAAATCCGGGCTGCAGACCCATGATAATAAAACTGCCATCAAGATCAGTTGATGCGCCAATGCTTGTCCCTTTTACAACAACATTAGCAAACGGAAGCGGTTCATTATTTGTGGCATCTATTACCCTTCCACTCAGTCTTGCTGTTTGAGCCTCAAGCACTTGATTATGCATCACGAATAGTAAAACAAGGAAAAAGAAAATCGGAAGGTGTTTTTGTCGTTTATTCATTGTCACCAATTTGAAGCATGATTATATCAAAAATATTTTTCGCAGTCGTCAATGTAGAAATATTAGTGTAAAGTTTGCCATCCTCACCCGCATAGTGACCATGTCCAACTGGATTGAGGTAGAATTTTTTCATTTCAGATTGAGTATCAACCGTTACTGCATAGATCAATGAAGGCTGAGCCGAGCTGCGGTAATCTGCGTTACCCTCATATTTTGTATTATTCCAGTACGCATTCCAATCCCAGGGTTGGTTGACCTCAATAAATAAGCGAAACTTTTCGGGAATTTTTTTAAGCGGTAAAGTTTTAAGGCTAAAGGATCCTACTGGAGTTGCTCCGGTATAAGCATCGGGAACGGGCATCTCGCGTGAAGGCACAACTTGGTTTTCATTTAGTGCCAGTTCTCTGCGGTGCAGCCAATAAGGTAAAGAGGCGGGACGCTTAGCGACACCGGGGGTTTTTAACCATTTTCCATTTCCTGCATCACCAAAATTATAGAAGCCTGTTGCGACTGATTTTGTAACAAAAAGCGTTTGAATCATTTGACCCTGCATATCCTCCATCCAAATTGCCAAACTTGGATGGTTGTGCGCTTTTCCTTTTGTTAGGCTTAGCAGCAGGTAGGGCTCCTGATCACCAAAGGGTTTAAAAATCTGTTGATCAGGTTCTGAATTGATTACAGTTGTTTCGGCCTGTTTACAGGAATTAATCAAAATAAGAATTAATGACAGGGAAATAAAAAATATCAGTTGTTTCATTTCAATTGGTTTTAATTGACAACATTCCTAAACAAAAACCAGCTAATTTAGTTCGTTTCTGTTAGAAAAAAAAATCATCAATCTATGATTTCATCAAATGTTCCACACCTAAAGTAAGTCGCTTTTATGACTTTCTCCATTACAAACACAAACCTTCTTTCACAAAAAAAACCCCGAACTAAAGTCCGGGGCAATCACTTTTCGCCGATTTTTTTTTACTGATTGAGCATAACGGGCATGATCAACATAAGTATATCTTCGTCTGCGTTTTCATTAGCTATTGGCACCATAATACCGGCGCGATTGGGCGCTGACATCTCAAGCTGGATGGTATCAGTATCCATATTGTTGAGCATTTCCTGAAAAAATCGCGAATTAAATCCAATCTCCATATCATCGCCTTCAAAGCTACAGCTAAGCCGCTCTTTGGCCTCATTGTAATAGTCCAGATCCTCTGCAGACAACATCAACTCCTGTCCCGTAATTTTAAAACGAACCTGATGTGTTGCCTTGTTTGAGAAAATAGCAACACGACGAATAGAATTAAGGAGAGACAAGCGGTCGATACTCAGTTTATTTGGATTTGTAGCTGGTATAACAGCTTCATAATTAGGATATTTCCCTTCAATTAACCTACAAACCAGTTTAATGTTTTCGAAACTAAAAGAGGCATTCTTTTGATTAAAGGACAGTTTTACTTTAGTTTCCAATTTTCCTGACAGGATATTTTTCAGCTGGTTTATTGGCTTTTTCGGCAAAATAAAAGAAGCATGTTGTTCAGATTTAATGTCCATTCTGCGATATCTCACTAATTTGTGAGCATCTGTAGCTACCATGGTCATATAATCATCTGACAATTCAATCAAAACTCCCGACATTGCCGGCCTTAATTCGTCAATTCCAGTAGCAAAAATGGTTTTTTCAAAGCCATTGGCAAGCACTTCGGCAGGCATGTCCATTTCGGTTGGATCATCTAAAACTGGTATCTGTGGGAATTCATCGCTTTTATGGCCAGATAGTTTATAGTTTCCCTCACCCGCTTTAAGTTCCACCATGAGTGTTTCATTATTCACATCGATGGTAACCGGAATATCAGGAAAAGTTTTCATGATATCGAGCAGCAAGCGGGCAGGAATGGTAACTTCACCATTGCCTTCTTGCATTTCGGGTTCCATTGTAATCATCATGGTAGTCTCCAAATCAGAAGCAGTAATCGTCAATTTGCCATCAGTAAGACTAAAAAGAAAATCATCCAGAATAGGAAGTGTATTGTTAGAACCAATCACACCACCAAGCGCTTGAAGGCTTTTTAGTAAGCTTAAGCTTGAAAGTATAAATTTCATATGCCTTTAGTTTTTTTTCAATGTGTAAAAATAACAAATTTGATAGCTCAGCTAAGCTTTATTTAAAAAGATTTACGAACAATTTATCACGAATCTGATTTTGATTTTCCGGGCCTAAATTTTGACTCCGTGCCATTGAGCAGCCGTGTAATATTTTTGCGGTGTGTAATTGGCAAAAATACAGCAACAGCAATAGCCAAAATGGTTAACAAAAAATGATCTGGCGGAAACAAAAATACGACCATAAATGGAAATGCAATACCGGCACTCATACTCGACAATGATACATATCCTGAAATCAACAGTACCACAGTAAAAATAAGTATAGCCCCCAATGCTGCCCAGGGATAAAGTCCTAATCCAATTCCAAGTAGAGTTGCAACACCTTTCCCCCCTTTGAACTGCGCGAAAACCGGAAAAGTATGTCCTAAAACAGTTGCGGCAGCAGCAACTAATAAAAGTGTAGCATCAGCTTCATTTTCAACAAAATTAAAATGAATTCTCTGCGCTAAATAAATAGCAATAAAGCCTTTAAAAACATCAATTAACAGAACAGGAATCCCTGCTTTTAGACCTAATACTCTAATGGTATTTGTGGCTCCGGCATTGCCCGATCCTTCTTGCCTTACATCAATGCCATAAAACATTTTCCCAATCCATACAGCTGTGGGGATAGAACCCAGCAAATATGCAACCAAAACTGGAACAAGATTACTCAATACTACTAATTGATTCATAATTTAATAATTTGCGTTTTTTCGAATAAAATCAACAACTCTCCGTCGCGAACCAATCACATATTCATAATAATAATCTGTTTTATCATCTTTGACCACACGTTTATCCTGACTCAGTTCCATCAGGTAGCTGTTAAATGCCTCAGAAGAGGAAAGTGCTTGCATCACCCCATTTTCGTAATGAAAGAAGTACCACTCTGCTTTAGAAGGCTGCAAGTAAATGGTTACGGCATCGCCTGATCTGTCCTTTTTTAATACGACATATCCGGGAAGTTTTTTATTGACCTGTGTTTTTAGCACATTGGCCAATCCAATATCTCCACTGGCAATAAATGATTCTGATTCGGCATCCCAACTCATTTTTAAATCACTAAATACCATACTTTTAACTAATACATCAGGCACTTTTCTTACTGTCCCGTACAAGCTCAATTCCGATTGAACACGTGAAAAATTTTCCGGACTCAAATAAGTATTCAGTCCAAAAAGGTAATTACCTGAACTTAAATTGGCTCCTTGCACGGCTGCCCGATTCAAGCTGTCAGCCATCATTTGAAGCAGTTTTTCATCAAAAATAAAATCAAAAACAGCCATACTATTGATGGATACGCTATCCGGAATGCTAAAATAATCGTAATTACCAAAAACAGATAGCGTTGTCATTGGAATATTCAGCCCGAGATCTATAGCTCCTTTTCCACTCACTAAACAACGATTTGGCGAAAAACTCAAACTTTCTTCAAAGACTGATTCCTTTCCTTTGCTTATGGTAAAAGCAGACTTTGCCCGATTGTATTTTAGCAGGCCGGATATAGTCGTCGCATTAATCGTTTTGGAGGCATTTGCTGCCGAAAGGAAGGAAGCGTAAAAATCACGGTCTATGCTATTAAACAGCAAACCCGAATATAAAGAATTGCCATCAATATCCTGCACCTCCTCCCCGACTGGAAAAGCAACATTATTAGGGTCAACAACTGCGCTAAACCTTACCCATGGAGAAGAGATTTTGTTGCAGAAATGAACAAGCTGAAACCCTCCGTCAAAAGCCAACCCTTTCCTGTTTGCCAATAGATTTGCTCTTCCCTGAAAGTTGAATTGTGGGCTCAATTTTAAAGCTTCTTGCTCTTCGATAATCCCTGTGGCAGTAGTTACCTGCTTCTCATTGGCAGAAATGGAAGAAAAGAAAACGGGGTAACTGGTCTTCTCACTATTGATATAATCGTAATATCCGCTGGCCTGATAGCGATTCTTACCAAAAATATTAATCTCAACCTGATTAAAATGATGAAAGCGATTGGCTGTATCTACAAGCAAGTGAGCATTTCTGAGTGTTTCCATACGGGCACCTTCAAGTATGCTGACTTTCCCATCAGCAGGATAAACAGCCATATCTGCCACACGGATCAACTTCACGTCATTTGCTTTGATGGCATAATTTTGAAAATCGTATGAGGCTTCCATACTGAAAAATGACAGGGAATCCTGCTCAGGATGAATAGATATAAATTCCGATCCACTTAAATCATAGTCGAGTAAGCCTTCATAGCTCAGACTGTCGAAATCATTAAACTTGGCTAAGCCGTTGTTATTCAGGTTCAGCATATCTTCATCCATCAACCAAATAGCTTCATTAAGGGTACAGATATACTGATTGAAAGGAAAAGAAAGTTTGCTTTCCTGGTTAAGATAATGGAAATTCCCTGTTCGGGCCTCGAAGTCTATAGCTGTAAAATAGTCCTTTGCAGCAAATGCTACCTGCTGGTTTACAGCTGTTAGCAATTTAAAATCTGCTGTATCTGCTGTGAAGGATTGATTTTTAAGTTCAAAATACGCTGATGACATTTCAACATTTCCAAATGAAAGATCTCCCGAAGCTTTTAGGCCTTGAGGCGACAATTCTGCTGTTCCCTTAAATAAAACATTGTTGTACAATACCAACGGACTAGCCATTGTGTTGAGTACAACTAAATTTGTATCGGCAAACCAATGGTACTGAATAGTATCTGATTGTGCCTGAGGGAACAAAACATGCTGCTGCTGTTCCTTCATCTCAAAGCGATGTGGCATTGCGGCTACCTCATCAGGATAAAAAATAAAACTATCAGCAATGGCCGAACTGGTTTGATAGTTCAACTTCCCGGTACCCCAAAACCCTTTGTTTGACAAATGGACAGTGTGATCAAAAAAACCTTTACCCGAAAACATCTCATAATGATCAGCAGTGCTGTGATCAAAGCCAAGCGAATAATCAGGCATAACAGCCAGTGGTTCCACAATAACCTCAAAAATACCGGCAGAGTTTAAATACCCTTCAAAGCCAAGGTTATCTGTACTGAAATCATCAAGACTGTCAATTTCAAAAGGCTCGACAACGTAAAAGAATTCCGATTTTAGGAGTCGTCCTTCATTTATATAAGGCTTCTCAAAATATACATAAGATTCATTTTTACTGTCGAAGATCGGATATTGGGGAAAATGATTCCTTCCTGATTTATTATCACTCTGATCAATATATAAGGTTCCCGACATATTCGCTATCACATTTTGAACGCGAACAAATTGCTTTCCTGCTCCAGGAGCTATATTTTGTTCAAATGCAGGAACAAAAAACGACAAAGAATCCACATGGGTGAGATTCAGGCTAAATTCGTCATAATTAAAATAGGCTTCTCCGGCGTAAAACTCAAACAAGCCTGCCCCTACAAAACCAGAAAATGAGAAATCGCGATTTTCGGTAAAAGTAATGGCATTGTTTTCGGGCAAAATACGAACACGCTGTTCATCACTCAATATCACCTCCTCAACACCCAATAAATTCATCTCATAACTCTCTAGATTCAACTCAATATTGGGTTGATTTCCTATTGTCTTAGTAGCAATGCGGATTACATCAAAATCAGTTTCGTCAGCTCTGGCTTTTAAGGTATTAAAAAAGCGCTCTTTAACAATGGCAACCTGGGTTTTGCTATCATAAACCAAATAGCCTTTTGATGCCAGCCGCATTAACTGTGCGATGGCCTGTTCTGGCGGTTTTTTAATAAAATTCGCATACCAATCCAGTTTAATATCATTCTCTCTTCCAAATTCTTTCAAGTAATTTTCGACAATAAACATTGGGTTTATGTCGTCAATCAAACGCAAACTGCTAAAATCTGCCGCAGAAAAAAAGTTTACCGATTCCAGGTATCCAGCACTTTCACTTCTCATTCCTTCAAGTTGCTTGAATTGAATAAGTTTTTCATCGATATTCCAGTAAAGTGCTTCAAGGTGAAGATCTAGTTTATGGTAAGAATCGAAGAAAGGACTATCAGCAACGCCCTTTTCTGACCTGAATAAGATTAGCCGGCGAAGCTGATCGTCGTACCTCATTTGGGCATTGGGATGAAAAACAGAATCATTTTCGAGAGAGACATTAGCTGACACATATTCCGAAAATATTTTATTTTCGTTGAGGACAAATTCTACCGATTCCAGTCTGGCTTGAATTTTATCACCAGATTTTATCAACAATTCAGCTTTCCTGCTGCCTTCTCCAATACCTTTCAAGGTAGCTCCCTCAAGAGCAATTCCTCCATTAAAATCTATTCCATTAAATAGATTTTTTATGCTATAATTATTAAAGTAAGCGTAAAACCTGGGATATGAAGTACGACTACCAGGAGGGCTACTATGCACTTTATCCTGAAACTTTCCGCGCATTGGGAAATCAAAATAGTATTTGTGGTAAAAAGTTACAGAATCAGCTTCATATTCAGGCTGTGAAAGGTCGATTACATAGTTATTCAGCTCCACAAAAAGCTTTGCTGCATCAAGGTCAAAACGCCACCAGTCAACTTTTCCACCCTTCCCCGACCAGGCATTCGTTTCATACATAAATGTTCCTGAAGTAGTTGTAATTAAGGAGCTGTCGCGTGCCGTGGCACACACCAGATCGGCTTTATCCACAATAATTTGCAGGGCGGTATCCGATGAAAACCGATAATCAGGATTTCTGAGATACCAGGAAGCCGATCCTTTTTTTGAAAGTAACCCATGTTTAAAAAAATCGTTAGAAAAGTCGAGGTAATTAGAAAAATCGCGGGAAGTTTGCTCTTTCAAAATTCGCTGCATTAAACCAAGCCAATTGAGTACGCTCTGTTCTTTCTGGTTGGAGTAGGCCAAAGCATTTATTGCTGTAAAAAAATCATAGAAATAGGGAAAATTACGTAGCTTTTGCTGATACATTAATTCACTTAGCAACTTTATCTGATCTTTCTCTGCTTTTGAAAACCTGCCTACTTCCCAGCGTGGCTTCAACAATTCCATCAGTTCCTCTCCCCTCTCTACGTAATCTTTACTGGGGTGATCAGCCAATAGTGCTTCAACCTGAAAAATAAATGATTCAGAATCAGCTGAAAAATAATTATCCTCCTGACTTATTACGGGAAGGAAATACAGCGAAAGTAAAAGTACCAGTATGCTTCTGAAGAAGCGCATAAGTTAATGTTTTCGTTGGCTTAAGCGGCTAGGCTTTAGTGAACTGAGCTGCAACCCAGTTATTTTTTGTAATATGTGTTTCAAAAACAAGACCCGATTTTTCGGCCAAATGTTTCAGGTCTTTCAGGTCTTCCTGGTAGAATCCACTTATTAAAAGATTTGCTCTGGGTAACATAGCATCTATGTATGTTGGCATATCTGTCAGTAAAATATTGCGGTTGATATTTGCCAAAACAATATCAAATTTCTGGTTTCCAATAGCAGTGGCATCGCCCTTTATCACCTCAACAGCCTCGCAATCATTCACTTCGACATTATCCAGGGCATTTTCATACGCCCATTGATCATTGTCGATCGCAACCACTTTTTTTGCTGCCATTTTTGATGCTAATACAGCAAGTACCGCAGTTCCGCAGCCCATATCAAGAACGGTTTTTTTATAAAAATCGAGCTTTAGCATTAAGGAAATCATTTGCGCGGTGGTTTCATGATGTGCTGTACCAAAAGACATGCGTGGTTCGATCAGCAGCTCATATTTTATCGATTGATCCGCTTGATGAAAAGGTGCTCTTATCCTGCACACACCATCAATAACAACATCTTCATAAGAAGATTCCCAGTTTGCATTCCAGTTTTCGTCGGGAATTAGTGTTTTTTTCAGCAGTTTTATTTCCTGAAATTCAGCTTTGTCAATAATTTCTTCAACTTCTAAAGCGTTAAAACTTCCTTCAGGACAGTAAGCCCTGAAGGAAGTTTCGTCTTCCATAAAACTCTCAAATCCAGATTCAGCAAGCAAGGCAGCCAGCATTTCCTGCTGATTACTATTTGCTGGCAGGCTAAATAAAACCTCAATATAAGCCATTGCTTATTAAACTGAGGCTTGTTTGCAGATGGAAATAAATTCGTCAACTTTCAACGAAGCTCCACCGATTAAACCTCCGTCAACGCCTTCCTGAGCAAAAATTTCAGTAGCATTTTCCGAATTGCAACTTCCGCCATAAAGTATCATGGTAGCCTGAGCAACTTCGTTGCCATAGCGCTCGGTTATCAGGGTGCGAATGTAGGCATGCATGTCTTTGGCCTGCTCAGGCGTTGCTGTCATTCCGGTGCCAATTGCCCAAACGGGTTCGTAAGCTATCACCACTTTGGCAAACTCATCAGTGTCAAGATGGAAAAGGCCATGACGCACTTGTCTTCTAACCACTTCCAAATGTTTTCCGGCTTCACGTTCGGGCAATGATTCGCCAACACAGAAAATCGGAATGAGTTTATGTGCCATCGCCTGATTAACTTTTGCAGTAAGCATTTTATCGTCCTCGTTAAAATATTTTCTGCGCTCGCTGTGCCCAATGATGCAATGGGTCAGATCCATCGACTTAAGCATTGAAGCCGAAACCTCACCGGTATAAGCACCTGCATCAAAAGGACTGATGTTTTGGGCACCAACTTTAAATAAGCCTTCTTCCATATAATCTGTCGCCAGTTCCATAAATGGAAAAGGAGGACAAATGATGACCTCAGCTTCAGGACTTTCTTCTTCCAGCACGTCAATCAAATCATTGATCAATTCTTCGGCTTCCTGAAACGACAAGTTCATCTTCCAGTTACCGGCTACAATTTTCCTACGCATAACCATTTTTTTTAAGTAGTTTGAGTTTTTTAAGCTAATCGGATACGGGGGTCTAAAATTCCGTAAACAATATCGACAAAAATATTAATAATAATCAAGATAACAGCAATCAATAATACAGCACCCATGATAACAGGCAGGTCATATTTTTCAAGTGAATCAACAATCAGCATGCCTATTCCTTTCCAATCAAACACATATTCAACAAAAACAGCACCAGCCATTAATGAAGCAAACCATCCTGAAACTGCTGTTACTACAGGATTCAAAGCGTTCCTTAAAGCGTGCAGACCCAATACACGCTTCGCCGACAAGCCCTTTGCTTTGGCCGTACGAATATAATCCATTCCTATGACATCGAGCAATGAAGTGCGCGTAAGTTCTGTAACAATAGCCAAAGGTCTTATTCCAAGCGTTATAGCAGGCAAAATTAAGTTTTTAAGCTGTAAGCTGGCTCCCCGGCCATAGTCGTCTACTTCATAAAGGCTGCCAAACATTTCTAAGCCTGTAAAATCGGATAAGAGAAAACCAAACAAATAAGCCATCAGGATGGCAGCAAAAAACGACGGTGCTGACATGCCCAGACTGGTAATAATTAAAACCAGCCGATTCATCCAGGGCTTATTGACAACTGCCGCAAAAAAACCAAGACCTATACCAATAACAAAAGCTAAAGCAACAGAAACGCCTGCCAATAAAAGCGTTTTCGGGAAAGCCTCCCGAATCATTGCTGTTACCGGACGCTTCGACTGATACGACATCCGCATCCAGGGCGATTTTAAAACTAATGCTACTTCCTGAATTTCAATCAACTGCATCGAATTACTGTATTTTTTTTGATCATAATACCATGGACTGTCAGTATTCGTGTTTTGGTGAACAGAAAGCGGTGAAAGATCGTTTAGATATAGCAAATACTGCAAAAAAACCGGCTGATCTAATCCCAGCTCTTTTCTGATATTATCAACAGCGTCCTGATCTGCTCTTTGTCCAAGCATCATGCGGGCAGGGTCACCAGGTAAAATTGTAAACAGGAAAAACACAAGACTAACCACGCCAAAAAGCACAGCTAAACCGTAAAGCATTCTTCTTACAATATAAACGCCCATTTAATCAGGAATTGGAGCCATTGAATATATTTATAATTTCTTGTAGTTCATCGTCTTGCGGAAAATCGTTATAGTGCCATTTATCCATGACTTCGCCATTGTGCATCCAAATTAATCCAGGATTTGAACGTACCATCGTTTTCAATACGATATCATCAGCGAAATAAACTTCATAGAAAAAATCGTATTTCTCTTGAAATTCTGCAACTTCATCAGGTAATGTTGAGGTTAGCCATACAATGCCTGAACCATTTTCAGCAATACGTTTTTCTATTGAGTGAATCTTCTCCAAGGCTTCGGGCGGAATTTCTGTGAGGTCGTGCGACACGAAGACAAGTAAATGTGGCGATTCCAAAATCACTTGCGTCATCTCATTGCCATCCGCATCTTCTGCAAAGAGCCCATGCTCCGGTTGTTCACCTAATAAAACAGTTCTTTGATCAACAAATTCCCAGTTCTCAAGCCATTGTTCATCATCCCAGGGATAATCCGGCGACAAGTATTCTTGTGTTTCTCCAGTTTCTATATTGCGATAGGTGAGATAAACCAAGGTTTCTTGTTCTCCATCGGGATTAAGCTGCTCGCCTACCTTCCACGCCCTGAAGTCGATAAGCGGCAAATGCTTGTAATTGTAAAGTGAAAAGTACCCAAATCCAACAAAAAACAGGATCACAAGTATCCATTGAAACGAACGAGTTAAATTAATTTTGAATCGTTTACGATTAAAGAAAATCAATAAAACAAACACCATCATGATGATGTTTTTATAAAAGGTTTCCCAATTTGTCAATTTGATGGCATCACCAAAACATCCACAATCAGGAACCGGTTCGTAAAGGGCATCATAATATGTAATTCCAGTAAAGAACAACATCATGATAAGCAAAAACCAGGAAGTGACACGCAAATGAAGCCCCGTTACTAGCGCCATCCCTATGACAAATTCGGCTGTAGAAAGCAAAATAGAAAGCAATAATGCAAGCCCAGAGGCCCATTCTGTGCCATAAGCAATAAAATAATCTTCGATGCGATAGGCTGTCCCCAAGGGATCAACACCTTTAACAAATCCGGAAAAAATAAAAATTATACCTACCAGCTGTCTGCTGAAATTTCTTAAAAACCAATTCATAAATTATTCTTCTTTCTCACTTAGTAAAATCAGCGCAAATACGGCATAATTAATGATATCAAAAAAATTGGCGTCAAGGCCTTCCGAAATAACCGTATTTCCTTCATTATCTTCTATTTGCTTCACACGTAAGAGTTTCATCAAAATGATGTCCGTTAGCGAACTAAGCCTCATCCTTCTCCACACTTCATCATAATCATGATTTTTCTTTTCCATCAAAGCAAAAGCCTCCTCTAACACAGCAGCATGGATTTCGGCAGCTTTTGCCGGTTTCAGGTCGGGCATGTCAACAATACCAAGCCTCAGCTGATTGATTGCCATGGCGGCATAATTTATAATTCCGATAAACTCCAGATCAATATCTTCATCTACCATTCGCAATCCCTTCATTTGCAATGTTCTGATTCGATTCGCCTTGATATAAATCTGGTCAGTCAACGAGGGCGTCCGCAAAATGCGCCAGGCAGGGCCGTAGTCCTTCATTTTGGCTTCAAACATGCCTTTGCAGCGTTCTATGATCGCTTTATATTGTGTTGCTGTATCTTTCATCATTACTCATTGTTTGAACAAAAATGTAAATTTGCCTCAAAATCATTCACATGTCAACAGCCATGCATAGCGGGCAAATCGCCGGTAAAAATAAGTCTTTTTCGGCAGACCGGAAATTCATAAGCGGTAATAAAACACTTGCGTTAAATCATCCGCATGTGATGGGAATACTGAACCTGACACCTGATTCATTTTATTCGGGAAGCCGTTTTGCCAATAATATAGAGCTAATCGAACGCACTGCAATTATGATTTCTGAAGGTGCAAGTGTGATCGATATAGGTGCTGTTTCAACACGGCCAAATGCGGAAATAGTTACAGAAAGCGAAGAAATTGACCGACTGATTGCCCCTCTGGAGATACTCTGCAAGAACTTTCCGGACACCTGGTTTTCGGTTGACACTTTTCGATCCAAAGTGGCAAAAATGGCCATTGAAACAGGTGCTGCTCTAATTAATGATATTTCGGGTGGCACTTTCGATGATGAAATGTTTCCGTTGATAGCCAGCCGAAATACACCTTATATTTTAATGCATATATCAGGAAATGAGGAGCATATGCACCAAAATAAAATAAAGAAAGAGGAGGTGGTCGCCGAAGTTCATCGGTTTTTTCAAAGGCAAAGTCAAAAACTCATTAATTTGGGGGCATCACAAATAATTCTGGATCCCGGTTTAGGCTTTAATAAAAGCCTTGAGGCTAATTACAGGTTGTTGGGGCAATTGCAAAATACAGGTCTTAAAGATTTCCCACTTTTGGTTGGTGTTTCACGTAAATCAATGATAAATAAAGTACTAAATATTAATCCTCCACAAAGCTTAAATGGAACCTCGGTTCTGCATACTCTTGCCCTTCAAAACGGCGCCAACTTCTTAAGAGCACACGATGTAAAAGAGGCAATGGAATGTATCAAGTTATGGGAGTTTTTTCAAAGTGCGCTGATTGATGAGAATGTTTAACTTTGTGAAATAATCAGTACTATATAGGATTGCACTTGTATCTATTCAAATTAAGATAAATCAAATCACGGATGACACCGCTGCTCGTTACCACCTTTATTGAATTGAGATTTATTGACATCATTGATATACTGTTGGTTGCAGGCTTACTTTACGGCCTTTATTACCTTTTGCGTGGTACAGTAGCGATTAATATTTTTCTTGGAATTGTAGCTATTTTCCTGATTTGGAAAATGGTTTCTGCCTTGCAGATGGAATTGTTAGGCGACATATTAGGCGCCTTTGTAAGCGTGGGCTTTATCGCGCTTATCATTATTTTTCAACCCGAGATCAGACAATTTTTACTTGCTTTAGGAACCCCGGGATTTGTAAAACGTTTTCATTATAATTTCCACCTGCCCTTTTTTAAATCTTCCGATGAAATAGCTGTTGATTTGGATATTATCGCTAAAGCCTGTCTGGCGCTGTCAAGAAAAAAAACCGGGGCATTAATTGTGATAACCAGGCAGAACGAACTTTTTCAGGCCTCTCAAACAGGCGTAAGCATTGATGCAGAGATTAGTCAGGCGCTTATCGAAAACATTTTCTTTGTGAATACGCCTTTGCATGATGGTGCTGTAATTATTACACAAAACCGCATAAAAGCAGCTGGCTGTATCTTACCTGTTACAAAAAAACTAAACTTACCGGACAGACCAGGCTTAAGGCATCGTGCAGGATTAGGAATTACAGAACAAAGTGATGCGTTGGCAATTGTGATTTCTGAAGAAACCGGAAAGATCAGCATTGCCAGCCATGGCAACATCTACAAGGTTGACGAGAAAAATCTGCTTATCAAATTAAAAATTGAGTTGAAAGGCTTTGATAGCCAGCAATAAAATAAACAGTCTGAACTGAGAGATCAATCTTTCTGACAACAATCAACTAATAGGTCAATTTGCGTTTTATCAATTTTACCGGTTGATTATCAATTATTATTGTCTTTTCAACCCAATTGTTTTTCTTATCATACACATATTGATATACCGTTGATTTTAAGGTATCTCCAGCGTCATTTTTAACTATTTCGGAAACAATATTATTATTTTCATCGTATTTGTAATGCCGCACTTCCTTTAAATTTCCATCTGCCGAAAAACGAAAGTTTCTATCAATATTTCCCTTATAATCATACGTATAAGTAAATTTCATATTAAACTCACCGGAATTCAGATAACTATAATCTTCCCTTAATACGCCTTCTTCATCATATTTATAAACAAATTGTTTTTCCGGCTTACCGTTTGCATCGTAACTTTGATCGTTCGCAAGCAATCCGTTGTCATCATATGAATAAATTATCGTTCGCATAAGTTTAGCCTCCGAATCAGTAATAATCAATGTGTCGCGCTGATCGCCGGTATAACTGTACTTATACTTTTTTAACTGTTTGTCTTTACTATCGAACTCAAGATCCTCTACCCTATTGCCATTGTCATCAAAACTACTGATATAGTAATGGCTTAGAATGATTTGCTCACCGGGCTCACGACTTGTATCGATCAAAAAATGCTTCTCGGTCATGCTTGCAACCCTGCTTATCGGATCTTTTTGCTTGTAATTATTTTTTTGCGCATTAAGAGTGGGTGCGATGACACAAAAGAAGGTAACTATAGTCAGGAATTTAATGTTAGTTTTCATACAGATTGGTGTTGATGTTTTGCAAAAGTAAATATTTAAAGCTGAAGGATATTAAAAAACAGAGATACACCAATAACTTAAAAAATACTTAATTCTTATTTCGCGCAATTAATTTTTTTTGCAAAAAACAAGGAAGACAAAACCACCAAAAGATAACAGGCAAAGAAAGTCATAAAGCCCAGATTTTGGATGATTAAACCGCCCATCAAGGGGAAAACGGCGGGAATGATATTTCCGGCACCTGCAATTCCGGTGTAGATTGCACGGTTGCTTGTGCCAGAGACTTCGAGCAAAACACCATTCATTGATACCTGATAAATGGCAAAAACAATTCCACCAAGCAGAAACACCAATTGCAATGGTGCATGTATATTAAATATTAATAGAATTAGGGGTAACGTGGCCGCCAATAGTGCATTCCCAATCAGCAACCACTTATATTTGAAACGACCGGAGAGCAAAAACAAAGTCATACCGGCACCAACGCTTCCCACAATTTTAAAAAACAAAAAACCACCTGTAGTTCCTGCCTCTCCTTCAAGGATGTCTTTAGCGTAAAGGATTACAAAGGGCAGAAATGAAATACTTATTCCCTGGGTGTTGATAAAACCTAAAAAAGCCGGAAGCTTAGGGTTATTCTTCAATTCGGATCGAAAAAGCCTGACAAATTCCTGAATGTTTTTGATGCTTAATTTTGATGGCACTACTTCTCTCAAGCGCCAAAACCCAATGGATGAAACAGCCAATGCCACAAAACCTACTACGAACATCCAGGCATAGTTTATGGGATGATCAAAGGCTTTAAGCAATTTTGCAGCCAGGAAAGCAGCAACTAAAAAAACCAAACCATTTAAAACAAGCCGAACCGAAAAAAAAGGCTTTCTGGCTTCGGGGAGTAAAGATTTACCCATGATATCGGTGTAGCTGATATTAGCAAATGCTCCTCCAACAGCAAACACTGCAATCAGCAAAAATATTAAAGGTATGCTTCGTGAAGTTGATCCATCAAAAGAAGTAAAGAGTAAGCCCGAAAGCAGCAGCAAGGATAAAATTCGTGCGTTAATCCCAAATAATAGGAATTTTTTCTTGTAGTTATAATTGCTAATAAAGGGCGCAAAAATAAGCTGCGTAAAACTGGCTCCTCCCAGCATCACAGCCGTTAACAAGCCCACCTGAAAGGCCGATCCTCCTGCATCAATAAGCATGGCCGGAATTACCGTATCAACATCGATAAAAACCTGTGCAAATGACAAAAAGGCTGCGTGCCAGATAAGTGACCGAAAATTATGTTTTGAATCGGATTTATTAAGCATCAATCGTGTTTTTAAGATCCGCAAAGTTAGTTTTTCATCATCAGACAGAATCTAAGAATTTTCATTTCCCTAACAGTTTTTCTTTAACACAAGAACTACATCTGACAGAGGTTTGCTTCATTAAACAAACTCCTTATTAGGCAAATATATAGTACGATAGGAGCATGTTTAAAAGTATGTGTATAACGGGCAAAACAATTCAAGAATTTTATGCGCCACCAAATCAATAGATTAAGTAATCGAAACGAAGAAATGTTACTTCAAATAATCTACTACAGCAACTTCCGAAACAGCCTCAGCCATATAGTCAAGAACGATTTTATGATCAGGATGAACGCGATAACGCTCCAGAGCAGCTTCATCCTGAAACAATGCTGTTAAAACCAAATCAAAAGCAGCTGGTTTTGTATTCCTGTTAATTCCTACTTCCAGCGACTCCAACTCAGGAATGGAAAGAGTAAGTTGTCCGAGCATCTGTTCCAATTTACTCAGGTGTTGTTGCTTTGTGTCGGCATCAAAATGCGGCTCGATACGCATCATCACAATATGTACTAACATGATTATAAATTTTAAATATCTACAAATCTATTACTATCGTCTGGCTTTGACAAACCGCAATATGTTGTTGTTCCAAAAAAACGCTTGCGATACTTCGCGATGATATCATAAAAATAATCTAACAAGCCAGAAGGAAAAACCTTAAAAAAAATAAACATTCTGGGCCATCCTTTCAGGTAATCCAAAATACGAAAAACTGCTGCTGATTTCAAATAAATCTTATCTTCCTCAACAAGTACAAGGCTGTCAGGCAATTCAACATCACGAAAACGACTTTTAGCCAAATCTGATTGGAGTGATGCAAACATCAGGCTTGCATCTTTTTCATGCTTCAGGACGAATAATACCGACCCATTACAAAAGGCACAATCACCATCAAAAAACAAGGTTGGCAGATTCATTTCAGGCAATATTAAAAGCTCCTTTTACACCTTCTATAAGCATTTGAGCTGCAATTACAGTAAGTATCATACCCATAATTCTGGTAATAACCTTTATTATCCCTGTTCCCAGTTTTTTGACAAGCCAGTTGCCTGAAACAAACATGAGATAGGTAATCACACATAACAGCGCAAAACAAGCAACAACAATTGAGATATGCAACGGATCGTTGCTGGAGCCAACAAAATTCATTGCTGTTGAGATTGTTCCCGGCCCTGCCAATATCGGCAAAGCCAGCGGAGAGATAGCAATATCATTAGGTTCAGAATGATTATTTTCGTGATTATCTCCAGTTGGATGATGAACACTCGATTGCTTACCTTGCAAAAGGTCGAAGCCAACAAAAAAAAGCAGGATACCACCAGCAAGTTTAAAGGCAAAGAGCGTAATTCCAAATAGTTTAAAGATAATATTCCCCAAAAAGCAAAACAAAGCAATAATAACAAAAGCTGTCAAAACTGCCTTAAAGGCGGTCTTTTTTCGTTCAGAATTGGTAAAATCAGCTGTTAATCCAACAAAAACCGGAGTATTAGCAATAGGGTTCATAATCGCAAAAAATCCCATAAAAGTAGTAAGCGCAATTAAAATTTCGTCAGGCATAGCTATTGATTTTCTTCTTTGAGTACAATGTACTTGTTTATTTTGGCAATATTTTCAGGCGCCCCAAAAAGGTAAAGCATATCATCGGTTTTAATAATGGTATCAGCCTGTATTTGAGTGATATACTTTTT
Organism: Bacteroidota bacterium; assembly: GCA_018830105.1. GTDB lineage: Bacteria > Bacteroidota > Bacteroidia > Bacteroidales > F082 > UBA5536. The sequence continues at coordinate 203,120 of JAHJTC010000014.1, read as the reverse complement.
ATTTCTTCTTATCGCCAGCACGGTAAGGTTAAATTTCTCTTTGATGCCACTATCCACAATGGTTTTTCCAACAATCTTATTATCATCCTGTTGCACAGGTAATGCTGCCATCACCATATCAGGAATATGCAGCTCAAATTTTGGCGGACAATATTGATTATCACTGGCAGCACAAAGTAAATCATAGTTGTGCGCTCGGATATAGGTAGTAAAACGCTGAATTTCATTAAGTGGCACTAAATAACGATTGAGCACCCGTGTAAATATTTCAATGGATGTCTCAAATTCCTCAGGAATAACTTCGTCGGCGCCAACAGTTAGAATTGACTCAATTTCTTTCATATATCGCGTGCGAACGATAACATGCGCTGTTTCTGACAAGAGTCTGATCGTAGAAATAATTTGCTTGGTAATTTCCGTATCATCAATGGCAATGACAACCACCCTGGCTTGCTGCACATTCAGATGTTGCAAAATTACGATGGATGCAGCGTCTCCAAAAAAAGCATGCTTATAGTCAGCTTTGGCCTCTTCAAATACAACCGGATCATGTTCAACAATAACAAAAGGAATCTTTGCCTGGCTGGCAGTTTTGGCTACATTTTTTCCATTGAGGCCATAGCCAATAATCACCAAATGGTCCCTGAACTCATCAAGCTGCAACATTGGTGCTTTTTCTTTAGCAATGGACTGTTTTAGCCGAAGCCGCTTTCTCACATTTTCTTTCAGTGTGACAGTTACCAGCCAGTTAGAAATTTGATCGGCGTAACCTATTAAGAAAGGTGTAATCGCCATACTTATTATAGAAACAGCTAAAAAGTGCTGATACAATTCGTTGGGCAATAAATTATTACGCATACCAATTGTTGAAAGCAAAAAAGCAAACTCACCCACCTGAAATATGGTAAATGCCGAGATAAAAGCGGTTTTTAAGGGATACTTCTTGATTAAAACCATCAAAAATATAACCACCATTTTCATAACGATTACTCCCAGGGTCATTAAAAGAAGTACACCATAAAAATTCGCAAAATGCTGCAAGTCGAGCAACATACCTATTGAAACAAAGAAAAAGCTGATAAATATTTCCTTAAAAGGCAAGATATTAGCTGTAGCCTGATGGCTATAATCAGACTCAGAAATAATTAAGCCAGCAAAAAAAGCCCCCAATGCCAATGACAAACCAACCGAAGAAGTTAGCCATGCCGTGGCAAAAATCATCACTACAATGGTTAAGATAAAGAGTTCACGACTACGGGTGGCAATAACTTTTTGAAGAATTTTTGGAACAACGTACCGTGCCATTAAAAACAGGAAGCCTAATACAAACACAAACTTAGCGATCAGCCAAATGATTGTAGTCAGCAGATCTCCTCCATTTCCGGCCAGCAAGGGAGTAACCAAGATCATCGGAACGACAATAATATCCTGAAATATAAGCACACCCAACGCTATCCGACCTTGCTGGCTACCCATTTTACCCTGCTCCTGCAACATTTTCAGTACAATAGCTGTACTACTCAACGATAGCAGGAATCCTAAAAAAATTGCCTGCGAATCAGGCAAACCAAATAATTTGGCTACCAGGTATGTTAGTAAGATTGTCCCACCTACCTGCAAAGAACCACCGATCATCACAGTGTTTTTGATGCGAGCCAGTCCTTTAAGTGAAAACTCTATTCCAATGACAAAAAGCAGGAAAATAATACCCATTTCAGCCAGAATCTCAACTTCATGAGAAGCCTTTACCAAACTCAACCCATGAGGTCCGGCGATGATACCCGTTAACAGAAAACCGAGTATTGAGGGCATCTTTAAACGCTGGAACAATAAAATGATCAGCACGCTAAAGCCTAAAATAATAACAACATCTTTTAAAATGGGTAATTCCATCTGTAGATTATAGTATTAGTAAATATGATATTCGAAAAATAAGCTGGTCAAAAATACAAAAATGGCTTGAATAAAAACAGTAAAGAAATCACATTGGCGGTTTAACTGGGCGGTAATCACTTCTGTAAAAACGGTATAACAGCTTAGCATCCTCACCAGCATAAGCAACACCAACACGCTGTGCAGCAATTATTTGAGGGAGCTTTTCCTCAACACCTTCATACAACCATATTTCAGTAGAATTGAGTAAAATCCGGTTGTGATTTAACCCAATATTTAAAGCATTGCTTAGTTTCCCCGGGCCATTGAAAGCTCCCGACAGTTGGGTATAAAAAGGCTGAAATTCCTTTTTTACAAACTTTTTTTCTAGCGGTATCACTCCTCTAATAAGCACTGCATGAGGTATTTCCGCACTATTGGTAACAATGTTGAACAAGCTGTGGATACCATAGCACAGATAAACATAACAATGGCCGGCAGGCATAAACAAGGTTGAAGTTCGTTCGGTTCTTTTCCCCAGATAAGCATGTGAAGCTTTGTCGCTACTGCCTGCATAAGCTTCCGTTTCAGCAATTAAACCTGCCCGTATTGAATTGCCCGAAAAAGTAATCAAAGTTTTTCCAATTAATGAGCGGGCAATATCAACCACATTGTCCTGACAAAGAAATGCTTGCGATACTAAAGGACGATCAATTACTGCTCCCTTAAACATCTATTCTCAATTGATTTTTGAGATGGAGGTATCCATTTTCATCCTTCTCAATTTGTTTGTTATCCAGCATCCAGCGAATCGCCTCTAGTACTTTTTCCTCAGGGAAAAGCGACACACTGCTTGCTGCCTCATAAACGGGATATGGACGTGTAGCAAGTAATGCAAAAATTTTTGTCTGTATCTGTTTAAAAGCAACATCCGATAATGAAAGCTTGTTTCTGCCTATACATACATCGCATTTACCGCATCGTTGCCGATGTTTTTCGCCAAAGTAAGCAAGCAGTTGGATACTTCTGCATTCCCTGTCGTTTCTCACAAAATCAATTACAGCCTGTATCCGCTTTGCTGCGCTATTTTTGCGATCGGTATAATTGGCTGTGCTGATATAGATATCCTTAGCTTCGCGGCGTTCAGAAACCATGACCAGTTGTGGCCTGTCCTTTCTTGCTGCATAAGTGAGAAATTGCAGTTGATGCAATTTATTCAGGTAGTCAATCACTTTTTGAGCTGTCATGCCGGTTTTGTCAGCAATCTGATCTTCACGTACAGCAACAAAATCGCTTAATATTCCGGGAAAACTACGCAATAAAAATTTAATAAAACCATCATAGGCAGGCTGCTCTAACTGAAACCGGTATAAATCTTCCCGATTTGCCTTCACAAAAATCCTGGAGAGCGACTGCAGACTTTCCGCCATCGCAATCATTCCTTCCTTTTCCAGTAAACGCAAACTGTTATATACCTCCATCAAGTCAAAACCATAGGTCTTGGCAAAATTCAATAAATTGAAATCGAAACTCTGATCTTTGCCTGCACCAACGGGTACCTGAAGAAAATTTCCCAAGGCATCATAGATGGCTTTAATTTGTTTCATAGGAGGGAAAGCAGATTCAAATCCACTTTTTAACTGCTTAATATCTCCCTCAGATACAATCAAATAGGTCTCTGCAGCTTTCCCATCACGGCCAGCGCGACCTGCTTCCTGAAAATAGGCCTCCAAACTATCAGGGAGATCCATATGCACCACCAGGCGCACATCAGGTTTATCTATTCCCATACCAAAAGCATTGGTAGAAACCATGACACGTTGCTTGCCAAACATCCAGCTCTGCTGCCGCTGATCACGCAATTTAGCATCCAGGCCGGCATGGTAATAGGTTGCGCTAATCCCCTTATTGCTCAGCCAGTCGGCAATCTCGCGGGTACGCTTGCGGTTTCGAACATAAACAATTCCACTACCGGCTTTTAACTGTCTGAAAAGACGAAATAAAGTCCCAAATTTATCCGGTTCTGAAATCAGGTTATAGGTAATGTTTTTACGCTCATAACTGCTTTGAAAAATTTGTCTTTTTCTGAAATTCAACTTGTCCTGAATATCTTCAACTACCTGTGGTGTTGCCGTTGCAGTAAGTGCCAGCACCGGCACATCGGGCAAATAAGGTCTGATATCGGCTATATGAAGGTATGGCGGCCTGAAATCATAACCCCATTGAGAAATACAATGAGATTCGTCAATAGCCAGTAAATTAACCTTCATGCGTTTTATTGTTTCTACAAATCGTTCTGTTGCCAATCTTTCGGGAGAAATATATAAAAACTTTAATTTGTTGAAAACAGCCTGATTGTAAGCCAGTTCAATCTCATTATGATGCATTCCGGAATAGATAGCAGCGGCAGGAATGTTGGATTTTTTTAGATGCTGCACCTGATCTTTCATCAAAGCAATCAGCGGTGTTATAACCAAACACATCCCGTCCATAACCATCGAAGGCACTTGAAAACAAATTGATTTTCCTCCACCTGTTGGCAAAAGTGCTAAGGTGTCTTCGCCGGCAATTACAGCATCAACAATTTCCTCCTGCAGTGGTCTGAAAGAACTATAGCCCCAATATTTTAAAAGTATTTTTCTGGCCGCTGCGCTCATAATTTAACAACTCACTATTAAATCAATTTATTGATAAGGGATAAAAGCTCGACAACACTGATTGGCTTGGTAATATAATCATCACAGCCGGCATCAAATGCAGCTTGCTGATTTTCGGTTTCTGCAAAAGCTGTTTGCGCAACAATAGGAATATGAGGAGCTATTTTTTTAAGCTTTCTAGCCGCCTCGTAGCCATCGGTTTGAGGCATCATAATATCCATCAGCACAAGGCTGATAGCTGGATTATTCTGCACCATTTCAATGGCTTCACTCCCGTTTTTTGCCCATAAAATTTTGGTTTTTGTATCCTTCAATACAGATTTTAAAAAGAGATAGTTTGCTTTTACATCATCAGCTATAAGAAATACTTTGCTGGACAAATCGCCTTTAATTCGACCATAATTATAATCCTCGTCAAGATTTACCATACTTAAGTCGTTCGAAATAGGCAAGGTAAAGTAGAAAGTTGTTCCTTTACCGGCTTCTGAATCAAACCAAATTTTTCCACCAAGCAAATCGACCAAACTATGGCAAATGGCCAAGCCAAGGCCTGTTCCGTCCAAATTGCGTTTGTACGTGCTGTCAATCTGACCAAAGCGCTGAAAAATAAGATGGGCTTTATCCCGTTCTATGCCCACACCGGTATCTTTTACATAAAACTGAATCAATCCTCCCTTGGGTTTGGTATAACCGAATTCTATAAATCCTTTATCAACAAATTTTAATGCGTTAGTCAACAAATTCATAAATACTTGTCGGAATCGATGAGGGTCTGTTTCAATAAAAAAAGTCTTGGCTTCTACTCCTTTTTTTTGTCGCAATTCAATCTGCCGCTTATCCCGTTTACTTTGCTCTATCTGAGCTGTTAACAAAAGCTCATCAAGCACTACCTGAAGATCAAAACTGGATTTTGAAATACGCATCTGACCAGCCTCAAGTTTGGAAATATCAATGATATCATCAATTAATTGCAGCAGCGTTTTTCCGGCAGAACTTATCAGGTTTAAAAACTGGCTCTTCTCCTCATCTGTTGTTTCTTCATCAAGCATAATATCAGAAAATCCGATGATTGAATTCAGTGGGGTTCTAATTTCGTGCGACATATTGGCCAAAAATGCTGACTTCAACCGGTCGGCTTCCTCTGCTCTAAAGCGCGCGTCAACAAGTGATTTTTCACTTTTTCGCTGCTCAGTAACATCTCTAAGTAAGGCATGAATTAGTTTGCCGGTAAAGAATTCTGATACACCCAGACTAATTTCCGCTTCAAACAGACTATCATCACTTTTTTTGTGCTGCCAAATAAAACGCTGTGGTTTCCCTGATAAGGCCTCGCTTATGTATTCCCTTGCTTTTTTATCACTAAGCTTACCATCAGGCTGATACAAAGGAGAAAAGTCAATCGGTGTTTTCCCGATAAAAGCATCCCTTTCACATTTAAATATATTAAGTGCTTTTTGATTGACATCAATAATCATATTGGCATTGTTGATCAGGAAAATGCCATCATTGGCATGATTAAATATCGCCATATATTTTTCTTTTTCCTCTTGAAGTTTGATGTCATGCTCAAGCTGCATTTCTTCCCTTCTGAGTAAATGCGCAGCTCCCTCCAGTAACAACGGGACAGTCTCTGATTTTTTTTGTCTTTTATAATCAAACACACACAGCAACTGATCTTTTTCATGATTGAGTGAAAACCGGTAACCGGCAAAAAACTTAAGCAGCTTGTTCTCAAACAACAACTCCTCACTAATCAGTTGCTTCAATTCTTCTTCGTGAAGCATAATCATTTGATCGCTTTCACTATTAAGCACATGTTTGCAAAAAGGCGCATGCTGATCAGCATTTATTTGAATGAAACGGCCATGCTGAAAAACAAGCCTGTAATTCAATAATTTGCTTTTTTTGTCGAGAATTCCATACAATACAGAAGTAGAAGAGCAAGTTTTCTGGATCTCTTCCACAATCATTTCCATATTTTTAAGTGGATAAACTCCTGCCTTATTTCTTACTCTCTCAAAAAAAACATCGACTTCTTTGACGAAAAGTTGGTTTGATTTATTGTTCATAATATGGGGAGACTTTGACTTTCAGGTTGTAAAGATAACTAATATTCACAAAAAACTTCAAGCTTCAAAAATTTCAATATTTTTCAGCCCTTGATTTTTCAAATTATAAACAAATTTCCAATAAAATAAAAACCCAGGCAAAAAAAAACCAGCACCTTGAGGTACTGGTTTTCACAATATTATCGAATTTTTCTAAGCCTTATCTTTTTTTGGGCTTTCTTCAGCAGGAGCTTCTTCTTTAGCAGGAGCTTCTTCTCTTACTGCTTCAGGAGCTTCTTCCTTGGCAGCTTTAGGAGCCTCTTCTTTTACTGCTTCAGGAGCTTCTTCCTTGGCAGCTTTAGGAGCCTCTTCTTTCACTGCTTCTGGAGCTTCTTCCTTGGCAGCTACAGGAGCTTCTTCTTTCACTGCTTCTGGAGCTTCTTCCTTGGCAGCTACAGGAGCTTCTTCTTTCACTGCTTCTGGAGCTTCTTCTTTGGCAGCTACAGGAGCTTCTTTTGCAGCAGTTTCGGCAGCTTCTTCTTTGGCAGCTTCAGCAGCTTCATCTTTTTCAGCCTGTAATTCAGCAGCTCTCTTCTTGGCTAATTCAGTAGCGCGATCTTCTTTAATTTTAACCTCTGATTCCAAAATTTTCTTGCGCTCCACACGTTCGGCTTCTGATAATCCTTGCTTCTTAGCCTGGATCTTGTCTTCTTTTTCTTTCAACCATGTCTGAAACTTTACTTCGGCTTGCTCAGGTGTGAGCGCCCCTTTGGCAACACCTTTGGTAAGATGAAGCTTGTGCATTACTCCTTTGTAAGAAAGTATTGCCCTGGCTGTATCCGAAGGCTGAGCTCCGTTTTGCAACCAGTTGAGTGCTTTATCGAAATCAAGCACGATTTCTGCAGGATTTGTAATTGGGTTGTAGGTGCCAATCTTCTCTATAAATCTTCCGTCACGTGGTGCACGACCATCCGCAATTACAATGTGGTAAAAAGGACTTCCTTTTTTACCTTGACGTTGTAATCTGATTCTTGCTGGCATAGCTTAAATTTAAATTGATATTTAGATAGTTAAACGAAATAATTTCGGACTGCAAAAGTCGTCATTTTTTTCTTATTTGCAAGCCTAAAATCAAAAAAAACACCGAAAAACTCATTTTAGTCAATTTTCATCCCTTCGATAGATAATTGAAGGGCTTCACAGCTCGCAATTAGTGCCAATAAACTTTGTTCCGACTTGTCGTGCAGTATTTTGCATTGCAGTTCCCATATGTCTTTGAGCTTGCTTTTCAGCTCAAAATCTTTTTTTACAAACTCATAAGCCTCCTTATCACTGATAAACTGATTCAATTTAAGAGCCAGATCACTGTTAATTTTACTGATTTCCTCGATCAATTCGCCCAGTAAAAGCCCATCAGTTTCGACTGTCTCATCACTTAATTCCTGTAGGATGTGTTGCGCAATTTTCAAATACATTTTTCTGCAAAACTAATCCAAAAACCAACAATACCTCGCTGTTTATCGCATCAAAAACAGTTATCATAAGTTTTCAACAAAAACATAAAGGTAGACCATTTTCAGGTAACTTTGTAGGCGTTTCACTGCTCAATTTAATTTTATATATACCTAATATTCTGATATTTACACAATGTTTTTAATCTTTGATACAGAAACTACAGGCTTGCCACGAAATTTTAATGCGCCAGCAAGCGACAGTGAAAACTGGCCCCGGATGGTGCAGTTGGCATGGCAATTACATGATGAAACAGGGAAGTTATTGGATGTTTCCAATTACATCATAAAGCCTGAGGGCTATACTATACCATTCAACGCCACAAAGATTCATGGCATTACCACTGAACACGCCAAAGAGCATGGGCTGCCCTTGCAAGAAGTTTTGGAGAAATTTCAGGAAATGCTCAGTCGGACAAAATACCTGGTGGGTCACAATATCAGCTTCGACATCAATATTGCAGCAGCCGAGTTTTATCGCATCACACAAGATAATCCGCTATCGACCTTTTTAAAACTGGATACCTGCACCGAAACAACAGCAAGTTTATGCCAGTTGCCGGGAGGCCGTGGTGGCAAATTCAAATTACCCAATCTTGCTGAACTCCACAAGACACTTTTTCATGAAGGCTTTGATGAAGCACACAATGCCTCTGCTGATGTGGAAGCCACTGCGCGTTGTTTCCTGGAATTGTTGCGTATCGAATCGTTCACTGATAAGGATTTACAAGCAGATATTCACTTTTTCGAGAAATTCAAGCAAGCCAACCCTTCCAAAATTGCGCCTCTTGGAATCAGCATCACATCCAATGCAAAACCTGTAACAGATACCTCTGAAACAGAGAAATCAGTTCAAGACACAAAAGTTAGCGCAACAGTTAAAAGGCAGCTTTCAGGTCAATTTGCTCACCTGCGCAATCATACCACTTACTCCATTCTCAACTCAACAACCGATATTGCAAGTTTGATAAAAACAGCTGCAGAAATGCAAATGCCTGCTGTAGGTATTTGTGATACCGGAAACTTAATGGGAGCATTTCATTTCGTAAGCGCCGTAAATGCTGAAAATGCCAGGCGTGCAAAAGATGCTAAAGAACAACAGTTTGAAATAGAACCTCTTAAAGCTGTTATTGGCAGCGAAATATATATTTGTAACGACCATAAAAACAAAACAGTCAAGGACAATGGATTCTTAACTCCTTTCTTTGCGAAAAACAAAATCGGCTACAGAAATCTTTCGATGCTCAGTAGTATTTCACATACCGAAGGTTTCTATTATGTGCCCCGCATTGACAAAGAAGTACTACTGAATTTTAAAGATGAGCTCATCGTTACCACTGGCGGACTAAATGCTGAAGTACCCTCACTGCTGCTTAATGTTGGAGAGCATCAGGCTGAAGAAGCTTTGCTGTGGTGGAAAGAACATTTTAAGGACGATTTTTATATCGAGCTAAACCGGCACGGTATCGATGAAGAAGACCATTTGAATAGGTTTTTGCTGGAAATGGCCCATAAACATGACATCAAATATTTCGCATCCAATAACTCCTATTATATAAAGCAGGAAGAAGCCGAAGCGCACGACTTTTTACTTTGTATAAAGGACAATGCCAAAAAACGCGAGCCTGTTGGCCGAGGTTATGGTTATCGGTTTGGATTCCCCAACGATCAGTTTTATTTCAAGTCGCCACAGGAGATGCAGCAACTTTTTGCTGATTTGCCAGAAGCCATTACTACGATAAAAGAGATCATTGACAAAATTGAGGCCTACGAGCTAAAGCGACAGGTTTTACTCCCGGAATTTGAAATCCCGGAACAGTTTCAGGAGGCACTTGACAATGAAAATCACGGTAAAAGGGGCGAAAATAATTATTTGCGACACCTGGCTTATGAAGGTGCCAAAGCACGCTTTGGAGAAATTACTGAAGAAATCAGCGACAGACTGGATTTTGAGCTCGAAACAATAAGCAAAACAGGTTATCCGGGATACTTCCTCATCGTACAGGACTTGATTGCTGCTGCCCGAAAAATGGGTGTTTGGGTTGGGCCGGGACGTGGCTCTGCTGCCGGATCTTTGGTGGCTTATTGCATTGGAATAACGAATATTGATCCCTTAAAATACGGATTACTTTTTGAGCGTTTCTTGAATCCGGAACGTATTTCGATGCCTGATATCGATATTGATTTTGACGATGAAGGCAGAAACAGGGTAATTGAATATGTGACGAACAAATACGGGCAAAACAAAGTCGCTCAGATCATTACCTATGGCACCCTGGGCACAAAGTCAGCAATTCGCGACATTGGGCGCGTGCTAGAAGTTGATCTGCCAGCTGTTAATAAACTGGCGGCCTCAACTTTAAATATTAAACTCGGGCATTTCTATTCATTAGACGAAAGCAAGCTAAAGAAAAAATACCGTCCCGATCAGATGGAAGCTGGTCTTCAGCTCAAAAAAAAGATGGAGGAAGACAGTGATGAAGGTAAAATTTTAAAGAACACGCTTCAAATTGAAGGGCTTGTCAGAAACACAGGAATTCATGCTTGTGGCTTTGTGATTACCCCTTCCGACCTCAGGGAATTGGTGCCCGTTACCATGTCGAAAGACGCAAATTTGTGGGTAACACAATTCGATAACTCCGTTGCGGAATCTGCTGGCTTGCTAAAAGTCGATTTTTTGGGACTCAAAACACTATCGCTTATTCGCGACACCATCGACATCATCAAACAGCGCACAGGCAAAACAATTGTTGCTGATGATATCCCCCTGGATGATCAGACTACTTACGCACTTTTTCAGGGCGGTGAAACTGTCGGCGTGTTTCAATACGAAAGCGTGGGTATGCAAAAGAATCTGCGCGAGCTGAAACCAACAGAATTCGCTGATCTTATTGCCATGAATGCCCTTTATCGGCCCGGGCCAATGGCTTATATCCCTAATTATATCAAGCGTAAGCATGGTCAAGAAGAGGTGAGCTACGACCTGGAAGAAATGCGCGAAATATTGGAGGAAACCTATGGGATTACCGTTTATCAGGAGCAGGTGATGTTACTTTCGCAAAAGCTTGCCGGTTTCACAAAAGGTCAGGCTGACACGCTGCGTAAAGCAATGGGCAAAAAAAATCATGACTTGCTGACGAAACTTTATACGCAGTTTATTGAAGGAGGAAAAGAAAATGGGCATCAGGAAAAAATCCTGGAAAAAATATGGAAGGACTGGAATGCTTTTGCTGACTACGCCTTTAATAAGTCCCATTCGACCTGTTACGCGTTTATAGCTTTCCAGACAGCCTACCTCAAAGCCAATTATCCTGCTGAGTTTATGGCCTCTGTTTTAAGCAATAACATTGGTGACATCAAACAAGTTACTTTTTTTATTGATGAATGCAGACGCATGCATATTAAGGTGTTGGGCCCTGATATCAATGAATCAGAATATAAATTTACAGTAAACGACAAGGGCGAAATCAGGTTTGGTTTAGGTGCTGTTAAAAACCTGGGCGAAGCTGCTGTTGCTGCCATTTTGGAAGAACGCAAAACAAACGGTTTGTTTAAGTCCGTCTTCGATTTTCTTTCACGCATCAACTTTAGACAGGTAAACAAACGCAGCATTGAAGCCATGGCAACATCCGGTGCATTCGATTCATATGAAAATGTGCACAGAGCAGTATTTTTTTACCAGGAGGAAAATGAAAATCAAACCTTTTTGGAGAAAGCCATTAAAGTTGCCAATCAGGCCAATGAAGCCAAAAATTCTCCGCAATTCGATCTCTTTGGAAGTGAAATAGGCGCGGAAACCATCGAACTCACAATACCGGAATGCCAGCCCTGGTCGAAAATGCGTGAGCTACAAATGGAACTGGATAGTGTAGGCTTTTACATTAGCGCACATCCGCTGGATATGTACAAAATTCCTATCCGCTTCTTTTCTAACACACATATTGAGCTGCTCAAGCAAACAATGGAAAATCTTAAAGGCGCCAAACTAAGTTTTGCAGGACAGGTAATGAGCGCCGAGCATCTTGCCTCGCAACAAGGCAAACCCTACGGCCGGTTTCGTGTTGAGGATCACAGCGATGCCATCGACTTGATAGCTTTTGGAGAAACCTATCTAAAAATAAAACACTTGCTGAATGTTGGCACTTTTGTGCTGGTACATGGAAGTCCGCAACCATCATTCAGAGACAAAGAGCAGTTAGAGTTCAAAGTAAATGATTTGCAACTTCTCGACAGTCTTCTGGAAGAAACTGCTAAAGAAGTACATCTAAAAGTAAAAGTTGATGATATGCCGGAAGATGCTATGTATGAGATGATTAGTTTATTAAAAAGCAAACCCGGCAAACAAAGTTTTTCCATGCGCTTAATTGATCGCCAAAACCGCCTTGCATGTAGTTTACGACCAATCAAACTGCGCATAAATGCCCAGGAGGTGCTAACTGAATTAGATAAATCTCCCTTTGTTGAATTTGAACTCAAGTAGCAAGCGCTTTTTTTGTTTTCAAGAAGGATAAATACATAACTATTGACTATTTTTGTCGCAAACTTTGAAAAACTAAGAAAAATGGCATTAGAAGTAACAGACGCCACTTTTGAAGAAGTGGTATTGAAATCAGATGTTCCGGTTATTGTTGATTTTTGGGCAGTATGGTGTGGCCCTTGTCGCATCATTGGACCAATTGTTGATGAAATTGGCGAAGAATATGGCAGCAAAGCAAAAGTGGTGAAGTTAGATGTGGATACTAACAATCAAACTGCTGTGAAATATGGCATTCGCAATATCCCCACACTCTTATTCTTTAAAAACGGTGAAGTTGCTGACAAACAAGTTGGCGTTGTTCCAAAACAGCTTATGGTGAAAAAGCTTGAAGCCTTGCTTTAGTTTTTTTGACCCGCTATCATTTTTGCCCGTTGCTGATGTTGCAGCGGGCTTTACTTTTTTTGCGCTATGACCTATATCATAAACCATGATTCTGTAAGTCGCTACAGCAACCTGGAATTTCTGGCACGACAGGTAGTTGAAGGCTTTATCACCGGACTACACAAAAGTCCGTTTCATGGTTTCTCTGTTGAGTTTGCCGAGCATCGCCTCTATAATCCAGGCGAATCAATCAGACATATTGACTGGAAATTATATGGCCGAACAGAAAAATTATTTGTAAAACGTTTTGAAGAAGAAACAAACTTACGCTGCCAACTGGTTATAGATCAATCTTCCAGTATGTTTTTCCCCTTAAAAAACAAGCCCGACATTAATAATCCCGATAAATATCTTTTTTCTGTTTACGCTGCCGCCGCGCTTATCGAGCTGATGAAGAAACAGCGTGATGCCATTGGTTTAAGTTTATTCGACAGCAATTTGAATCAACATACCGATGCACGTTCCAACAATATCCACATAAAAAGATTATATAATTTATTGGAACAAAATGTGCAGCCCGAAAACGGAAAATTAAACCGACAAACCGCAACTGCCTCTGCGCTGCATCAAATAGCTGAACGAAGTCACAAAAGGAGTTTGGTTGTTATATTTAGCGATATGATGGATAATGCCACAGCAGAGGATGAGCTTTTTGCCGCCTTACGTCATTTGAGATATAACAAACACGAAGTAGTGCTTTTTCATGTGCATGATGCAGATGCCGAGTTATCATTAAATTACGAGAACAGACCGTATAGATTTGTGGATATGGAAACAGGTAAATCGGTAAAGATAAATCCCGTTTTGGTGCAGGAAAACTATCGGGAGCAAATGAGTGCACGAAAAAAACACCTTATGATGCGTTGTGGGCAATATAGGATCGATTATGTTGATGCAGCTATCAATGCAGGATACCATCAGGTGTTGCTGCCCTATCTCTTGAAAAGAAGTAAAATGTACTAGGTCTAAAATTTAATTCTCATCTGAAGCTTGGCATCCGTACGCTGATTTCCTTCGATCATTTCTAAGCCGGTTCCAATTTCGTTCCTGTTTGAATACCAAGTCTGGCCAATTCTTGCCCAAATGTCTATTGCGCTGGAAACAGACCATTTTGCCAATAAATAAATACGTGTTCCCTTCTCGTAAAAAGCAGGAATAGAAAAAGCATACAACACATCATTTTCGTAGGCATAAACCCTGCTGTCATAAGTGTCCGCATCAAATATGGCATAACGAAAAGTCAATTGCAACCGACCTGAAACAGGTCTGTACTGCACATCTTGAAAGATGATAAACCCATTACTTTGAGGCTTTTCCTGGTGTTTGTAAACGATGTATTCGGCCCTGTTTTTAAGCGTGAAAGATGAATTGATCTGGTAGTTTATATGAAATCTATAGCTATCCTTTTTATAAGGCACCAGATAGTCAATTCGATTCCAGGGGTCATCACTGTTGATCATTTTTTTCTTGGTTCGAAAACGAAAATAGAAATCTGCACTACGACTGATTTCATGCTCTAGCTGAGCAAAGTAGTCATGCCCAAAACTTGGTGCATCAGTACGATACCGCAACCAGGGAAACTGAAAATGATCGGCATAGGCTTTAAGACGCCATTTAGCTGCTAATGAAGCGTTTATTCCAAAATAAATTCCTGTCTCATTGCTAGCACTGCTACTTTCAGCAAAAGCGTTACTAAAAAAATTCTGATACTCTTTTCCGTAATAACGATAAGCAATCGTTGCTGTGAAAAAACCGGCAGGCTGAGAAGTAAGTCCTGCTATACCGGCCATCCCGCCATTATCACTTCCTGCAATTTCTCCAAAAAATATCGTTCCCGGCAGCATTACACGGAAATCAAAACCATAATTAGTTAAATCGCCAGAAACAATTTGAAACTGATTATAGGGATAAGTTCTAGGCGTCAAGGTGGCTTCAAGCTTTGTTTGATGCGCAGTAACTCCCAAGTCAAGGTATCTGTTATGATAACTGAGTCGTCCACCAAATAATTGCTGGTTGATGGCGTTTTTATCCATCAGTTCGTTAACCGTGCGATGAAGCCCGGATTCCTGCAAGCTGGTGATCGTAGAAATCTGGTTCGACACAGAATCGATCTGATCCACATTGGCATCGATATTTTTATTGGAATAAAAGGCCGTCAACTCAACATTTTTATGGGCTAAAGTAACTGCACCACCTCTTAGAAAAAAGTTCTCATTCACAGAAGTATTCGGCTTAACCCCTCCCCCATAACGCATTACAGCACCTGCTTCTGTTGATTTTCCAAATGAAAGCCCTGACCACATCGTAAGGCCTTGCCCAAACGCCAGATGATAATCGCCCAGGGCAATTGCTTTAACAAAGCCTAAGTCAGAAGCGTAAGCATGAACGGAATAGAAATCAAATCCCGATTTTAGTTTATTTCCCAATAAGCGCTGCAAACTGTCATTTACCGTCTGTTTAAACAAAACCTCTCCCGGATCTTTTTCCATGGTAACTCCAGCACGAAACTGATTGCGATAATTAAAAGCATACCGTGCATACACTTTTTGCGGACTTCCCAAATATCGCTTATTCGGATTTTCGAGCAATGCTGAATCTGAGATAGCTTTGTAGCCTTCCCGCATTTCAAGCACTTGCTCAGCGCGCAACAGTAATTGATGCCTGCCATATTTAAGAATATTTACTGCCTTCAATTTAGAGGCCGTCGCCTGTATTTCAAAACTCAGCAGTGGCTCGATCAGTGCAACTATCCGGTCGTCAAAGCCTTCGACAGCTAGCAATTCATAAAAACTTAACATCGGCCCAAAGTTGATCAGGTATTCTTTAAGCTGTTCATACTGAAATGCATTAATTAAATATAAATCGCGTAAAGGCTCAAGATTATCTGTGTTTACATTTAATGGATTCTCAGCCAGGTAAAAATAGTTTTCAATTAAATCGCTGTAATCCAGCTGCTCCTCTGTGCTTTCTGCAATTAGTTCAATCTGCTCTGTAATTCTATCTCTGAGTGCCATATTTAGGCTATCAGCTTGTTGAGCATTAGCATAAAATCCAGTGATAAATAGCGTAAATAACAATCCTAAAGTGAAATATTTCATCTTGATTAAACGCATCATCACCTGTTATTTAAGCATCCCAAAATTAAAGATCAAACTGGCCTGGATTGTGGAACCAAGCACCTGATGAACTCCGGCAGCGATATCAATACTTGCAGGACCAATGTCGTAACCCGCACCAAAACTTAACATATTTGGATTTGTAACCAAACCGGCACGCACATAAAACTTTTGTAATACAAAGTATTCCAGGCCTCCGCGAATGGAAGCGGTGTTATCAAAATTCTTCTCTATTTCTGCGGTTCCAAGCAATTCGGGTGTAAATAAATAAGACAAACCAAATCGGAGCACAACGGGAATTCTTTCGTCAGTATAAGAGGAAAGCCGCGCTTTTATCGGATTAAAAATATAGGCTCCTGCTGTGAGCTTATCATTGATTTGAGATTGTGCACCAAATTCGAACGTTATTGCATTAGCATTTTCGTAGCCTTCAGCAATATGGGTTGATAGGTAGTCGAGTTGCAATCCCAAGCGCAGCACTTTCCCAAAACTCCGTGCATAAGCCAGCCCAATTTTGCTTTCGCTGTAAAGGTTGTAACCAAACTGATTAAAACTAACGCCTAACACACCCAATTTGGTGGGCGCTATTACTGCAGCACTTTTTAAAGCCAGCGCTTGCATCAAGTATCGGTTTTGATAAGCAATTCCTGCCGCAAAATGTTTATAATCAGCCATCCCTGCGGGATTATTCTGAATCGACCAAAAATCAGTTAAACTAACTGAAGCATAACCCATTGCTGCAGATCTGGCACCTATCGGAGAATACCCTTCAAAAGCTTGCAGAGGCCGAATAATTGCAATCAAAAAAAGCACTAGTATGATAGGGCGGTAATAATTTGGTTTCATGATTAATTCTCTAAATTTGCAGGAATTGAGCACACGAATTTAGGTTATTTTTAAAAAAACTACACTATGTCCCTTAAAATTATTCCATTTTTAGCTGAACTGGCTCAGAACAATCATAAAGATTGGTTTGATGAGCATAGAAATCAATATGATACGGCACGTACTGAATTGGTAGAACTTGTTTCGGAGATGCTCAATGCACTTAGCCCTATTGAACCCTGGGTTTCTATTTTAAGTCCGTCAAAATGCATTTTTAGAATTAACCGCGACGTGCGTTTCTCTAACAATAAAGAACCCTACAAAACAGGAATAGGTGTATTTATTGCACCCGGTGGGCGAAGCGCGGGAAATGCCGGCTATTACCTGCACATTGAACCGGGCAAGAGTTTTATAGGTGGCGGAGTTTATGCCCCTTCTCCCGAGGTATTAAAAGCCATTCGGCAGGAAATCTACTATAATGCAGCTGATTTTCTGAGTATTATCAACCACCCAGGTTTTAAGGAAAAATACAGCGAGATGCTTGACGAACGCCTTAAAAGACCACCAAAAGGCTTTCCGGCAGATTTCGACTATGTTGAACTGCTCAAATACAAGCACTATGTTGTCTCTCATCCTTTGGTTCTGGATCATTATTCAAGGGAATCAATGATTGAAAATTTGATGCCCTATTTTGCTGAGATAAACCATTTTGTTCGTTTTCTTAACGAATCTATTTCAAATGCGGCACATGGCAATCCATAAACTGACTAATTGTAGCCGTATTCTTTTTATCTGTTATTAATTTCACAAGTCGTACTAATTTCGCTTTCTCATAATTGGTTGGTTGTTTTATTAGTTCGAACTAAATGCCCTTGAGGTGTGAATTGTTTTTGTTGTTTTTACAATTCACTTACGCCTCAAGGGCATTCTTTTTTTGCACTTGTTCATCGGCTATTTTTCTATAAAACAAGCACCTTACAGCGCTCATCAAACCCCTTTTACCACTTGCTGATTTAATCCGTCCGATAACTGATGTTACACATCGTTGCATTGCAGCGAACCTTACTTTTGCTATCAAATTGGTTGGTTGTTTTATTAGTTCGAACTAAGTGCCCTTGAGGTGAGAATTGTTTTACAGTTCATCTACCATCTCAAGGGCATTCTCTTTTACACCAGATCCTTTATATTTTTTCTAATAAACAAGCAACTTACAGCGCTCATCAATCCCCTTTTACCACTTGCTGATTTATCCCGCCCTTTAACTGATGATGCAAATCGTTGCATCGCAAGGAAACTTACTTTTGCTATCAAATTGGTTGGTTGTTTTATTAGTTCGAACTAAGTGCCCTTGAGGTGAGAATTGTTTCACAATTCATCTACCATCTCAAGGGCATTCTTATTTAAAGCTGTTCCTCTACATTTTTTCCATAAAACAATCACATTCAAGGCTAATCATAACTCCTTTTACCACTTGCTGATTTATGCTGTCCGATAACTGAAAGCACAAATTGCTGCAAGGCTTGGAAACTTACTTTTGCTATCAAATTGGTTGGTTGTTTTATTAGTTCGAACTAAATGCCCTTGAGGTGTGAATTGTTTTAGTTGTTTTTTACAATTCACATAATCCTCAAGGGCATTCTCTTTTTAAACCTATTAAACCTATTTCCTCTACCCTGTTTCTTTAAAAATGTATTCTACCCAGCACTCATGAATCTCACTACCACGTGCTGATTTGCTGGTTCCAATAACTGATAGCATAAATAATGTCTGTCCATAATGTCCGATTCAATAAAACAAATTTTTGCCTTCAAATTAATTGTATGGCTTAGTAATTCGAGTCAAATTTCCCTTAGATGTGAATTGTTGCACAATTAATGCATTTATTTAAAGAAATTTTATTAATTTTTTAAAGTAATAAAGATTTTTTTAAACGATAAATCATCATCCGAATTTTAAATTTTTCATTAATAAAGTTAATTCAAATCTCTTAATGCCAGTTATTTATATTATGTAGCTTTAATAAAAAATCCATCATGGCATATCCATAAAATGGAGCTACCCAATACTTGCCCAATTCAACCGTTAACTTTTTTACTTGACAAGTATGCATATTATTTCGCATCTTTGCAGTCTAATTGGTTGGTTGTTTTTATAAGTTCGAACTTAATGCCCTTGAGGTGTAATTTGTTTTAGTTGTTTTTACAAATTGCATATACCTCAAGGGCATTCCTTTTAAAGCCTTTTCCTTTTTGTAGATTTACGCAAATACCATTTATTCCATAGGCTGCAAATAATACTTTCCTTACTTTTGCCCTTTCAAAAGGATTACGTTAATCTATTTTAATAAGGATATTTTCCATGGCTGAACTTGAAAATTTAAAAAAAATCGCTTCACAAGTCAGGCGCGACATCGTGCGTATGGTTCATAAAAGACAATCCGGGCATCCGGGTGGATCATTGGGCTGCGCCGATTTATTCACTGCCTTATATTTTGATCATCTTCGGCTAAAGTCTCCGGATTTTAACATGGATGGTACTGATGAAGACCTGTTTTTTCTTTCTAACGGACATATAAGCCCGGTTTTTTATAGCGTTTTAGCACATAAAGGTTATTTTCCGGTAGCTGAATTATCGACATTTCGGGCCATTGGTTCGCGTTTGCAGGGTCACCCCACAACACACGATAAACTTCCCGGAGTGCGTGTTGCCAGCGGGTCGCTTGGACAAGGCCTATCTGTTGCTATTGGAGCTGCTCTGTCAAAAAAGCTCAATGCTGATGACAAACTTGTGTATGTATTAATGGGAGACGGAGAGCAGCAGGAAGGGCAGATTTGGGAAGCAGCACTTTATGCCGGAAGCAGAAAAGTTGACAACCTCATTGCTATCATCGATTACAACGGACAACAAATTGATGGTGCTGTTAAAGATGTTATGCCCTTAGGAGATCTTGCCGCTAAATATCGTGCTTTTGATTGGGAGGTAATTGAATTTGACGGCAACGATATGCAATCAGTTGTGCAGACATTAAATCTGGCCAGAAAAAATGCGGGGAATCAAAAACCACAGCTCTTGCTCATGAAAACCGTAATGGGTATGGGTGTTGATTTTATGATGGGAACACACAAATGGCATGGCATTGCTCCAAATGATGAACAACTTGATAACGCTTTGTTGCAACTCGAAGAAACCCTGGGAGATTATTAATCCTATCAAGAAATAATTCATGAAATATACAATTCAAAATCATAAAGATACCAGATCAGGATTTGGTGACGGATTAGTTGATGCTGCAAGAGAAAACGACCGTATCGTCGGGCTTTGTGCGGATCTTACAGGCTCATTAAAAATGAATGCCTTTGCTGATGCCTTTCCTGAGCGTTTTTTTCAAACAGGCATTTCAGAAGCGAATATGATTGGTATGGCTGCCGGCTTAACTATTGGCGGATTTATACCTTTCACCGGAACTTTCGCAAATTTTTCAACCGGCAGGGTTTATGATCAAATCAGACAGTCTGTTGCTTACTCCGGAAAAAATGTTAAAATATGTGCCTCACATGCTGGATTAAGCCTGGGTGAAGATGGCGCAACACACCAAATCCTTGAAGATATTGGAATGATGCGTATGCTACCCGGAATGACAGTAATTGTTCCTTGCGATTACAATCAGACCAAAGCCGCTGTAAAAGCAATTGCTGCCTTCGAGGGTCCGGTTTACTTAAGATTTGGAAGGCCTAAAGTACCTAACTTCACTCCGGCTGAAACCCCATTTGAAATTGGGAAAGCCATCAGAATGATTGAAGGATCAGATGTAAGCATCATCGCTACCGGTCACCTTGTTTGGAAAGCATTAGAAGCTGCCGAAAATTTGCTTAAGGAAAACATCAAGGCTGAAGTTATTGATATTACAACTATCAAACCACTTGATGAAGAAGCTTTGTTGAAATCTCTGAATAAAACCCGTTGTGCTGTCACGGCCGAAGAGCATCAGGCAAATGGAGGATTAGGAGATGCAGTGGCTCAATTGCTTGCAACCCGGTTTCCGTTGCCCCTTGAAATGGTTGCTGTAATGGATGTTTTTGGCGAAAGTGGTACACCTGACGAACTTATGGAAAAATATGGTTTAGGTAGCTCAAATATTGTTAGGGCTGCTAAACAAGTAATAAAAAGAAAAAACACTTAATCAGCATTTGACTATTTTAATTGGATAAATGACCGACAGAATTTATCTTGTAGGCTATATGGGAGCAGGAAAAAGTACCTGCGCCAGGCGCCTGGCCAGTAAGTTGGGTTGGGAGTCGGTGGATACTGATCAGCTTTTTGAAACAAAGTATAAAATTGCCATTCACGATTTTTTTAAAAAATACGATGAGTCTCTTTTCCGTAGATTAGAACGTGATTTACTTATTGAAACCGGAAATCTGAAACAAACTATTATCGCCACAGGCGGCGGCACACCTTGCTTTTACAACAACATAAGCTGGATGAATGAAAATGGCCTAACCGCCTACTTGAAAATGAGTCCTGCGGCAATCGCAAACAGATTAATTCATGCTAAAAAAAAGCGCCCCCTGATTCTTGAAAAAAATTCAGATGATATTTATCAGTTTGTAAAAGATCATATGCGACAAAGAGCCATCTTTTATAGCCAGGCTAATCTTGTGATTGAAGCGGAATCCCTGGATTTGCAAGATTTTATCAAACAAATAAATGCTTACCCTGAATCTTTTTGAATACTTAACGCAAATGTAACAGCACTACATTTTCAACATGCTGGGTTTGCGGAAACATATCAACAGGCTGCACCGCTTTCACGATATAGTGCGTATCTAAAAGTTGTAAATCACGCGCCTGAGTTGCCGGATTACAACTGATGTAAACAATTTTGGGTGCTTTTATCGCCAATAATTGCTCAATAACTTTGGGGTGCATTCCCGCTCTGGGCGGATCGGTAAGTATTAAATCAGGCTGCCCGTGCTCAGCAATGAAAGCATCGTCAAGAACTTTTGCCATATCTCCTGCAAAAAAACTTACATTCTGAATATTATTCCGCTTCGCATTCTGTCCAGCGTCTTCAATAGCTTGCTCAACATACTCTATACCAATAACTTCTTTTACAAATCGGGCAAAATATAAGGCAATTGTACCGGCTCCTGTATATAAATCATATACCCTCTCGCTACCTGAAACATCCGCAAAGTCGAAAGCCGTTTTATACAAACGTTCTGCCTGTTGTGCATTCGTCTGATAAAATGAAACAGGAGCTATGCCAAACGCCAGCTTTGGAAAGCCTTCAACTGGTGACGACATTTCCTCAATAAGCTCAGAATTTCCACTAAAATGAATAATTTCCAAATCAGTGATCGTATCATTCTTCTTTGGATTAATTACATAAAACAAAGCACTTATTTCAGGAAACTGAGCCTTCAATGCCGGAAGAAGCCCTGTTGTAACACGCTCATCTGTATGAGCAACAACCAAAATAAGCATCACATCACCCCTTTGATTGTTTCTGATAATCAAATTCCGCAAAAGTCCTTCGTGTTGCCTGACATCATAAAAAGGCATTTTGTGCTTTAAGGTATAATCCAGCACAAATAAACGAATCTTATTGGAAGGATCCGGCTGCAGATAGCAGTGCTCGATGTCCAAAATCCGGTCAAACATACCGGGTAAATGAAAACCAAGTCCGCTCATTTCCTCTGCAGTTCTCTCGGCGGAGGGAGCCCCATCTGTGAGCCATTTTCTATTTGAAAAAGTATATTCCAACTTATTACGGTAATAAAAATCTTTTGGTGCAGGTATAATGGGCAGTATTTCAGGATAACTGACTTTAGCAATACGCTCAAGATTATCTTTCACCTGTTTTTGCTTGAAATGAAGCTGCCATTTGTAATCCAGATGCTGCCATTTGCATCCACCACAAGTTCCAAAATGACTGCATTCAGGCGTTATACGGTAGTCGGAAACTGCATGAAATTTCTTGATAAAACCCTCAAAATAGTTTCTCTTTTTCTTCACAACTTCAAGATCAACGATATCGCCAGGAGCAGCAAATGGCACAAACACAACCTGATTATCCGGCTTTGCAATAGCTTTGCCTTCTGATCCGGCATCTATAATTTCGACTTTCTCAAAAAACTTCGGCTGACGTCTGGATTTCATAAATGAATTGGTTAAACAAATTTCTAGCTATAAATAGTGTTTCTTATCGCTGCAAAATTAACATTTCACAACTTATAAAAGGCTTGATGGGTAAAATACTCCCGTGCAAATGCTTAATTTTACAGGCTGTAAAGAAAATATCAACTATGAAAAAATTAATTTATGCCTTATTATTTACTTTAGGCAATCTCTCCTTATCCAGTCAGATTATTGAATCCGTTCATGTTATTGATTTAGAAACCGGCATTTACGAACAGCAAATCTCAAACTTTACAGTTACCGGTGAATATAGAAATGGTAACAAAGAAGGAATTTGGAAAGCCACATTTCCTTCCGGTTTACTTTATGAAGTAAACTATTTTACCAAGGGTATGCGCAATGGCTTACACCTTCTTTTTAATCGATCCGGCTATCTTGAAAAACAAGCCAATTATTCAAATGACCTATTAGAAGGCGAGTTAATTGTATGGAAACCAGGAGGAAGGATGCTTTTACTTGAGAACTATAAAAAGGGAGAATTAGATGGTGCACGAAAAGTTTTTTATGAAAGAGGACAAGTTCAGGAAGAGTCGAACTACAAGGCAGGATTTCGTCAGGGCAAAACCAGTTGGTTCGATGAAGAGGGACACCTGATTGCAACCTATAACTATAATGCGGGTTTGTTTGAGGGAGTTCAACAAACTTACTATCCCGATGGTACCGTAAAATCCAGCCGCAGTTACATAGCTAATAAGCTGAATGGAATGGCAAAGGATTATTATCCAAACGGTAACATCCAGGCCGAAGCCAATTACATTAACGATAAAATAGAGGGTAACTGGATTAAATATGATGTAAATGGCAATAAAAAATAATATTTAGCATGAAAGTTTTCAATCCATACAATACGCTCGCGCTTCATAATTGCTTCGGATGTGCCAAAAAAAATCCTATCGGATTAGCGTTAGAATTTGAGCTAATCGGGGATGAAGTCATCTGTGAATGGCTTCCAACAGCAAATTACCAGGGTTTTGAAGGCATGTTGCACGGAGGAATCATCAGCACAATAATGGACGAAGTCGGTGCCTGGGCGGTTCAATTAATCCTGAAAACAGCTGGTGTTACCAGTGAATTAAATGTGAAATATCTAAAACCTGTGAGGATAAGTAACGGAGCAATAAAAGTAAAAGCAAAGCCAGGCGAACAAATTGAACGATTGGTAAATGTAAATGTTGAACTATTGGATGGTAACGGAAAATTGTGCGTTGAAGCCCACATTCAATATTTTGTGTTCCCCGAAAAAATTGCCAAAGAAAAATTCAGGTATCCCGGCATTGAGGCATTTTTTGCTCCAAAAAACTAGCAAAAAAAAGATCCGGTTGCGGGGAGACAACCGAATCCTATAATCAACCAAAACCAAATAACAATCCTATTCCTCAATGATTGTATCTGATAAAACCTAATCTAGGATTTCAAAATATATGCCAAATTTGGTATTGTGTTAAATTACAACGAATTACAATAAACAACAAAACTGAATCTTAATAACATCTTTTTAACAAACTGAATATGTGATTTATACAGAATAGTAGTATTCAAGCTAACTTACCAAAAACTCTCCGAAAACAACCAAGTTATCCGATTTCGGATAAAAGCTTTGTGATAACCAGAAATGAAAAGCTATACAATAGAGCAATTAAAAACTCTCATTTTGAATAAATTATCGGAGGAAATACGGAAACTAAATGAGCTCCGCATAAAGGTCGAAAAAGTCGGCATGAACAATCTTCATGGTGTAGAAATTACCAGGCATCAACTGCCCACTTTTGGCGGAATCCACCAATACTTCATTATCAACTTCGGGAGAATCATACTGTGTTCTTCCTATATAATAACCATTCTCAAGTCTGTCGATAAGCACTTTTTGGACTGATGCAATTTTCTCATTATTGAGTTCGAGGGAAATCGACTGTTGAATTTCCATAAGTCTGTCGTGTCGTTCCTGCTTGATTGCTTCAGAAATTTCATCCTCCAATTCAAAAGCTGCCGTATCCTCTTCGGCAGAATAGGTAAAGACACCAAGACGGTCGAACCTCATCTCTTTAACAAAATCGCACAACTCTTCAAACATGCTTTCTGTTTCGCCCGGATAACCAACAATAAAAGCCGTTCTGAATGTTAAATCAGGAATTTTCTTACGCAAACTGCTTACCAATTCTCTTGTCTTTTGACCATCCAACCCACGCTTCATGCTTTTAAGCAACTGATTGTTAATGTGCTGTAAGGGCATATCGATGTACCGGCAAACTTTCGGATTATTAATCATTTGCTCCACCAAATCCATTGGAAAGCCGGCAGGATAAGTGTATTGAATTCGAATCCATTCAATTCCTTCGAGCCTGCTTAATGACTCCACCAAATTTCCAATTTCACGTTTTCCGGTGAGGTCAATACCGTAATAAGTAAGATCCTGGGCTATTAAAATCAGCTCCTTCACGCCTTTTTTGGCAAGCAATTTGGCTTCTTTGATTAAGTTTTGCTGAGGGACAGAAATATGCTTGCCACGGATAAGTGGTATAGCGCAAAAGGAGCAGGAACGGTCGCATCCTTCCGAAATTTTGAGATAAGCATAATGCCCGGGTGTTGACAGGGATCTCCGATAGTGCTGAGGTATTTTCACGGGTTCCTGCTTCAAAATAGCGGCAGCCACGTCATCGAGTTGATCAACCCCAAAAAAATCATCAACTTCATGAATTTCTTCCTGTAATAACTTTTTATAGCGTTGCGACAAACAGCCCATTACAAAAAGCTTTTTAATATCTCCTTTTTTTCTTGCTTCAGCATAAGTCAGAATCATATCAATGGATTCCTCTTTTGCATCACCAATAAAACCACAGGTATTAATCACCACAATATCAGACTCTTTATTCCCGTCATGAAAAAGCTGAAAAGATTTTGTGGGAAAAAGGGCTGCAAGGTGCTCCGAGTCAACAACATTTTTGGAACAGCCCAGCGTGATAATATTTATACGGTCTTTTTTCAATAAAATTTAGTTGAAAAGGCTTTCAACAAACATTTTCCGGTTAAAAATCTGAAGATCCTCCATGCGTTCGCCGATACCAATATATTTCACCGGAATTTTGAACTGGTCAGAAATACCAATTACAACGCCTCCCTTTGCAGTACCATCAAGCTTGGTTAAAGCCAGAGCATTCACTTCAGTAGCAGCAGTAAACTGTTTTGCTTGTTCTATAGCGTTCTGGCCTGTAGAAGCATCCAATACCAAAAGGATTTCGTGCGGCGCATCAGGGATTACCTTTTGCATGACCATTTTAATCTTAGTCAGCTCCTTCATCAGATTAACTTTATTGTGCAGTCTTCCGGCTGTATCAACCAACACTACATCAGCTTGCTGACTTACCGCAGATTTAATCGTATCGAAAGCCACAGAAGCCGGATCAGCTCCCATTCCCTGAGAAACAACAGGCACATCAACACGCTGTCCCCAAATCTTAAGCTGCTCAACCGCAGCCGCGCGAAAGGTGTCAGCAGCGCCCAATACAACCTTTTTACCTGCCAACTTGAAGTTATAGGCCAGCTTTCCAATTGTGGTTGTTTTGCCAACACCATTAACCCCAACAACCATGATTACGTATGGTTTAGGGATATCTGTAAGGGAAAAATCAGCTTGGTCGCTGGAATTATTTTCCTGAAGCAGTTCTACAATTTCTTCTTTGAGGATACCATTTAGCTCATTAGTTCCCAGGTATTTATCACGAGAAACACGTGCTTCAATTCGTTCAATAATTTTCAATGTGGTATGAACCCCGACATCGGATGTTACCAGAATCTCTTCCAATTCATCAAGTACTTCCTCATCTACCTTTGATTTACCAACGATAGCTTTTGAAAGCTTCCCAAAAACACTTTGACGCGTTTTTTCAAGACCTTTATCAAGATCCTGCTTTTTTTCTTTTGAGAAAAAAGAGAATAAACCCATGTATTAAATTTATATGAAAAAAGCTCTTCCAATACATGATTGAAAAAGCTCCATTCAGCATTAAAACGGTTTTATCATCTTTTGGTCAGAAATTCCTTTACCTTATCATTAGGAACCGTAGTTTCTGAAAAGGAATAAGCCCCTGACTTAGGAGATTTAGTCATTCTGATCACTTTGGCGAATTCTTTTCCACTCGCCTGAAGGGTTGCAACTACTTTCTTTGCCATAATTCAGTCTATTTAATTTCTTTGTGTACCGTCATCTTTTTTAGAATCGGATTGAATTTTTTTAGCTCCAAACGTTCAGG
Organism: Bacteroidota bacterium; assembly: GCA_018830105.1. Taxonomy (GTDB): domain Bacteria; phylum Bacteroidota; class Bacteroidia; order Bacteroidales; family F082; genus UBA5536. Next base: position 175,725 of record JAHJTC010000014.1, on the reverse strand, counting down.
TGTATTCTTCTTATTCTTAGTTGAAATATACCTTGACGTACCAGGCATTCCGCTGGTTTTGTGCTCAGTGCATTCTAAAATAACCTGCACTCTAGCGTCTTTACTTTTCTTAGCCATGCTCTTTTTTCTTTCAAAATTTCGGACGGCAAAATTATTAAATCTCTTTTAACTATCCTAATATTTCTCAGCTTTTTAATTAAAGATTGAAAATTGTTTTAAGATAGGGTTCAATTCCTGTGAAGAAAAATTCAACCGCAAGAACCATAACAATCAAGCCCATTAATTTCATTAATATTTTATTTCCGGTATCACCAAGTACTTTCATGATTTGATCACCGCTTAACAGTATGACAAGGATTATGAGACAAACAATTAGTATTGAGGCAATTAGTATAATTTTTTGAGCAGGGGTTTCACTTTGATCCATCAGTATGATGGCATTTGTTATGGATCCGGGGCCGGCTATCATTGGAATGCCCAAAGGTGTTATAGAAACATCTTTTACGTATGCATTTACCTCTTCAGGGGTTACTTTAATCCTGCTCAAACGTGCGTTGAGCATATCGTAACCCAAAATAAAGAATAAAACACCCCCAACCACTTTAAGGCCGGCCACCGAAATCCCAAAAAAACTGAACAATAACTCCCCGCCAAAAGCAAAGGCTATCAAAGTGAAAAATGCTGTTACCAATGACCTGATAGCAGTACGACGACGCCCTTTCTTATCCAAACCACTTGTCATGGTCAAAAATACAGGCATGATCCCCAAAGGATTCATGAGTGTAATGAAAGAGGTCATGTACAATAAAAGCAGGGTCAAATAGGGCGTCATTTCAAATGAATTAAAGATTGTTAATCACCTGATTAACTTGTTCGAGTATTTCTTTTTCGTACTCAATAGCGGCAAGTTGTATTTTTTCGCCTTCCTTAACCTTTTGATCAGCAAAACCCTTGTCATCAATACCGGCAGCGTTAATTTTAACATTCAGAAATGCTCCCATCACAGCTGCCCGTGCGCAAATTGCTCCTACACCAGCATCAGAAACGGAATTCGGATTGCCTTGGCTGGCCATGGCCTTGATAAGATCCATCGACTCCAAACCAACTTCCATCACTTTAAAAGGAACCTCAATGGCATATTTTGAGGCCTCCTGAATGGCTTCTTTACGGATTGCTTTCTCAGTATCTGTTTTTTTAGGCAAACCAAAAGCATCCATAATTTTATTGAAAGCCCGTGTATCTTCATCAACAAGATATAGCAACTGATCTTTTAGTTTTTGTCCTTTTTCGGCCCATTCCGAGAAAAACTCCCAACGATCGTCCCAGCCACGTTTGTGCGACGAAAGATTGGCAACCATAGTCGCCAGAGATGCTCCCAGCGAACCCACATAGGCAGCTACCGATCCGCCGCCGGGAGCAGGAGACTCAGCGGCAGTTTCGTTGGCAAAACCAGCCGCAGTGAGTTTTACGAGCACATCCTGGTTGGCATCAGCAGCCATTTTGTATTCAATAATCTTTTCTTGTGGCACAAATGGCTTCAACTCATCAAGCCCCATCGATTTGATGGCAATCTTTATCAGTTCGGCTTCATCTACTCCCAAAGAGCGTTGCTGTTTTGCTAAAAAATATTTGCCGGCATCCAGCATGGCTTTCAGGGGAATCAACCCAACCAGCTCGGATCCTGTAACGCGAATACCTCTGGCATCAGCTTTTCGGCAAACCTCATCAAAGGCAATATGAACAGGTGTTATGCTAATATTTGTGAGATTCATTGAAATCTGCGCAACACCGTATTCCTCAATAAACCAGCCAATTGCCTTAACAGATTTTAAGGTTCCGGGAACATGAACGGGATTGCCTTGCTCGTCTTTCAGAATTTTTCCTGTAATGGGGTGCCCTTCGCGTTTTACTCTTCCACGCTCGCGCACATCAAAGGCGATTGAATTAGCTCTTCGGGTGGAGGTGGTGTTGAGATTAACATTGAAAGCCACCAGGAAATCGCGCGCTCCAACTGCAGTGGCACCAGCTTTGGCATTCAGTTTTGATGGGCCAAAATCGGGCTTCCATGTCGGATCGGAAAGCTTATCTGCAAGTCCTTCGTACTCACCACTACGGCAATTGGCTAAATTACGCCGCTCCGCTTTTAAGGCAGCATTTTCATAGCAGTAAACGGAAATATTCAACGCATCACCAATTCTCTCAGCAAGCTTTCTGGCATATTCCACTGTTTCGTCCATGGTAATATTGGCTACCGGAATCAGCGGACATACATCTGTTGCCCCCATGCGTGGATGCTCGCCTTTGTGCTTCCGCATGTCGATAAGTTCTGAGGCTTTTTTTACTGCCAAAAAAGCCGCTTCAATAACTTCATCCGGCGTTCCAACCATGGTAACAACTGTTCGGTTAGTCGCAACACCGGGATCCACATCCAATAAACTTACCCCTTCAACAGACTCAATTTGATCTGTAATCTGCTTTATGATTGACATATCCACGCCCTCGCTAAAATTGGGCACACATTCAATAAGTTTCTTCATATCTCCTAATTTAAATTTATTTTCTATTGTAACTTGCCATTTAGAATTGTCTTGAAAACCTTGTTAACACCATAATAATAGGGCATATAAGCCAAATTATCCATTTTTTCGGTGATTATTAGATTAGCCAATTTCCCTTTGGTAATGCTTCCGGTATCTTCACTGATTCCCATCGCATAGGCACCATTCAGACAGCAGGCATTAAGCCCTTCCTCTGGTGTTAGCCTGTATAATATACTTGCCATGGATAAGATGAGTTGCATATTGCCCGAAGGGGAAGATCCAGGATTAAAATCAGAAGCCATGGCAAGCGGTAACCCGGCATCAATCATTTTGCGTGCCGGTGCATAAGGCATATTCAAAAAGAAGGCCGCTCCAGGCAAAATTGTTGGTATGGTATCGGAATTTAGCAAAGCTTCAATTTCAGCATCTCCAGTGTATTCAAGGTGATCAACCGACAAAGCATCATATTTTACGCCCACCTGAATACCGCCCGAATAGTCAAGCTCATTGGCATGAATCTTTGGCTTTAATCCATATTTCATTCCGGCATTCAAAATGCGATCGGTATCTTCAACCGTGAAAAAACCCTTATCACAAAACACATCGATATAATCCGCCAGCTCCTCAGCTGCTACCATTGGAATCATTTCATTGATAACCAAATCAACATATTCCGTTTGTTTCCCGCGATATTCAAGCGGAACAGCATGGGCTCCCAAAAAACTCGCTTTAATCTGTAAGGCAGAACTTTCTTTCAACCGCCGAATAACCCTGAGCATCTTTAGCTCGGATTCAGTAGTGAGGCCATAGCCGCTTTTAATCTCAACAGCGCCTGTTCCCATTTTTACAATTTCATCCAGGCGCGAAACTGCCTGATCGAATAGCTCATCTTCAGTTATTTCCTGCATCCGCTTAGCAGAATTTAAAATGCCCCCTCCCCTCTTGGCAATCTCTTCATAGCTAAGTCCCTTTATCTTATCTACATACTCGATTTCGCGTGTGGCAGGATAAACCAGATGCGTGTGGCTATCGCAAAAAGCCGGTAATACCAGTCGTCCGGTTGCATCGATCTGATCAGTTTCAGGAATGCGCAACTTTAATTCATGGTATCTTTTTGCTGTCATTTTGCCATAATCAGCAATCCTGTCACCTTCAATTAACAAGAAAGCGTCGGTAATGCTGCGAACCTCAGGCATCGCACTGCCTCGTAGAATTAAGCGTCCATCTTCTTCAATACCAATAAGTTCTTTAATTGAGTGAACGAGCAGCATAAGAAATAAATTTTAGGGTTTTTGCACCAACAAATGTAGTGCATTAATGGCAACTGGCAAGAGATTCAATAAGGATAATTCATTGAATAGGTTCAGGCCGGAGGATGCCGATTACCTGCCTGATAAACTGAAAAGCGTCATTCCTTAACCCTGAAAAGCTCAATCAATGTAACAAATTGACAGCCACCCTATGTTTTTGGTAGTACAGTGATCAGCTTCTTTAACAAGGCTGCCTTTTCATCATCCTGCAAACATTCACTAATACGGGTTTTAAATTTCCAACAGGTCATTTGTCGTTTGTCGAATACACGACTAATTTCATAAGAAGAAACATCGGGTTGGTTACACACCATTTGAGCCAATTCAATGGCTTCAATTATCGGAATTTTACAGCGGTGAAAAATTGTATGAGAAGTCACAGACTCTTCAGATTTACACTTTGTACATCTTCTGGAAAAGGGTTTCTTCCCCTTACAATAATGATCATGTCCACATTTTCTGCACTTAAAACCATCACGCCATTTGTGATCAGCCAAGGCTGAAAGCATTTGCTCTTCAGCGTTAGAACGCTCATTCGCTTGCGACTCAATCTTTGCAATTTCAGCTGTCATAATAAACTTTTATGCCCGGAGTTTGTTTAAATGTCTAACTAGCTTATGTAAATTTTTAACATTAGTTTGCTATTTAAACTGTTTTTCGGAACAATATTTGATACAAAAGTAAAAAAAATAGTGATATTAAAGCGATTTAAAAAATAATTGTCTATTTTTGCAGCGATTATTAAAAACCCAACGATAAATACTTATGATGATCAAAAAATTATTTTTTCTATTTACCGGATTATTCCTTCTAACGACAGCTTGCGGCACCACCACCGGTGAACAAACCAATAACAGCGAGGAGCTAAAAGTAGAAGATACGAGCGGGAAACCTGAGTATCTCACTTATGAAACTTTTGTCGACAAAGTGTGGAATTTTGAAGAAAGCCCACAAAACTGGGTTTATGAAGGCGAGTTACCCGCCGTGATTGATTTTTATGCTGATTGGTGCGCTCCTTGTCGGAAGATTGCTCCTATCATGGAAAAACTGGCGAAAGAATATGAAGGGAAAATACACATATATAAAATTGATGTAGATGAAGAACAAAAGCTCGCAGCAGTATTTCGTGTTCAGAGTATTCCTGCGGTCTTGTTTACACCCCTTGAAGGTCAGCCAATGATGCAGGCCGGAGCGCTTACCGAAGAAATGTATCGTCAAATTATTGACGAGCAATTACTTAAAAAATAATAATAAACATTGAATCCCGAAAATAATTAATATGGAACATTTAACAAAAGAAACTTTTTTACAAAAAGTATTTAATTTCGAACAGAACAAAGAGTGGAAATTTGAAGGTGACTTACCTTGTGTGATCGACTTTTATGCCGATTGGTGTCAGCCCTGTAAAATGGTTGCTCCTATTCTTGAAGAGCTTTCAAAAGAATACGAAGGCAAGATTAACATCTATAAAATTGATACTGAAGCTGAAACAGAGCTTGCCGGTGCTTTTGGAATCAGAAGCATTCCGTCTTTGCTTTTTTGCCCACTAGATGGTCAGCCACAAATGGCCATGGGTGCACTTCCAAAAGACACCATGAAAAAAGCCATTGAAGACGTTTTACTAAAAAACTAAATCACTAACTTTACGACAAGCCGTTGCTGTTAATCCTGCAACGGCTTTTTTTATGTCCTTATTCAGCCGATTGATCCCTGTATTTTTCTATTTTTGCGCATGCACGATTCCCAGTTTCCCTTTTTTTCAACGGCTTATTTTCCGCCAATAAGCTACATCAGCCAATGCCTGAAACATACCGGCTTTTGCATTGAAGCATACGAAACTTTTCCTAAACAAAGTTACCGTAATCGCTGCATAATTGCTACTGCCAACGGCCTGCAAAATCTTATTATTCCCATTAAAAAGCCTTACGGAAACCGCACACCTACGCATGAGGTAACCATCAGTTATGCCGAGCCATGGCAACGCCTGCATCAAAGAGCTTTGCATACAGCATATAAAGCTTCGCCCTTTTATGATTTCTACATTCACGAGCTGCTTGCGGTTTTCGAGTCAAAGCACGATAATTTACTAAACCTTAATCGCGAAGCATTGAAAATCATCTTTAAGCTTTTGAAAGTTGACCCAAAGTTTTATTTTTCTGAAGCATATCTTCCGGAATCAAACGTAGCTATCGATTTTAGAAACTTTTTCAATCCCAAAAAGCAACTTAAAGCAAATCTATTTCCCTTTTATTATCAAGTTTTTGGGCATAAATACGACTTCCAGGCCAACCTAAGTATTTTGGATTTACTGTTTAACGAAGGCCCTCAAAGCTTACTCTATTTGAAGCAGATACCAGATTTTAGTCAGGGTAGGCAATCCTGACATGGTAAATATTCATGAGTTTCTTTTTTAATACCTTTTTCACGGTATTAACTTCCTTAAATGTAATGTTAGCATTTACAAACTGATTGGCCGCCAATTGCTTACTAATTATATTTTCAATCAGATCATTAATTTTTTGCTCGGTCGGATTCTTCAAGCTTCTCGATGCTGCCTCCACAGAATCGGCCATCATTACAACTGCTGTTTCTTTGGAGAACGGAATAGGGCCATGATAGCTAAAGTCGCGCTCATCAAGTGTTAGGCCGGGATGTGCTTTTTGCTCCATAAAATAAAAATATTCAACCCTCCTGTTTCCATGATGCGTGCGGATAAAATCAATAATCTGTTCGGGCAATTTTGCCTTGCGAGCTTTCTCTATCCCTTTTGTAACATGCTCAACAATTATTCTGGCACTTTCAGTAGCCGAAATATCATCATGTGGGTTATATCCTCCCATCTGATTTTCAATAAAATAAATGGGGTTATCCATCTTTCCAATATCATGATAAAGCGCTCCTGTACGCGCCAACAATGTATCCCCGCCAATTTCGAACAGCGCTTCTTCCGATAAATTTGCCACCTGCATCGAATGCTGAAAGCTGCCAGGCGCTTTCTGTGCCAACTCGCGAAGCAATGGATTGTTGGTGTTGCTCAATTCCAATAAAGTCAGGTCGGTTATTGTTCCGAAAATACGTTCCAATAAGTAAATCAACGGCAAAGCCAGTGAAGTAAAAAGTGCACTAAGTGCAAAACCTCCAATTATCATCCAGCTGAAATTATCTACATTGCGTTCTTGAATAAGGTTAAATCCCATATAAACAAGCACGTAACCCACAAAAATTAAAACAGAAGTTCGGAAATAATAAATTCTTTTATTGTGTTTTTCAAGACCAAACAAAACGACAAAGCCTATTACCAATTGGGCAAACATGAAATTATAAGGATTTGGAACAACTAATCCTAAGATAGTAATGGTCAGCAAATGAACCATCATCGTCATTCTGGTATCGAAAAAAGTGATCAGAATGATCGGCAGCAATCCAAAAGGCATCAAAATAATAAGCTGCGGATTGAAATCAAGAATAAAATAAGAAGGCAATAGTATCAGCAACATGAGTAATAGCAGCATATTGATTTTCTTCAGCTCGTCATACACATCTCGTCGTATGATTCGGAGAAAGAAAAACAAAGCAAATATTATGGCGAATACCAAGATCGCCTGACCTGCCAAAATAGCATTTTGTTCAGAAAGTGTGCCAACACGCTGCTCATAAGCCTTTTGCAAAGATCTTAGCTCTGCAAACTTTTCATCGTCAACCAATTCTCCTTCAGAAATGATTAATTCACCTTGTTGCACCATTCCATAGGTTGGAGAAATTTGAGCGATAGCTGCACTCCTTTCAGCATCAGTCATTCGCTTGTCGTAGTTCAGGTTTTGCACAAAGCTATTAGCCAGTACACTGGCAAACAATGATTTAGTATCGCCTTCAAGCGTGTCGATAATGTTTAATGCGTGATCATAGGCAGATTTCACCGTAAAAACATCACCAAATTTGCGATCAATTACAACCTTATTTTTAACTAAATGAATGGGATCAACAGCTGTTAGATCTTCAATAGCCGGATGATATGCTAATACACCACGGCTTTGAATAGAATCATAAATTGAAACCAAAAGCTTCAGTTGTTCATTTTGAGCAGGAAGATTTTTTGTACTGTCAAATTTAGATTCTTTTTTAAAATTTTCTATAAGTCTTTCTCTACCTGTCTTGTTTAGCTCCTCCTGAAGAATAAAATAAGGATATACTTTATCAACTAAAGCTTGCTGCTCTTTTTTTAATAGCTCATCATTCTTGAAAATAGCGAAATCAAAGGGTGCAAAAAGGCGCTCCTGTTGCCAGGGTTTTCCCTTGCTGTATTCATACTTAAATTTTCCTTTACTTGGCATCTGCCAGATTAGTATGAAAGCTGTTAGCACAAACAAACTGATTTTAAACAGCTCATAGTAATTATGCTGAAGATAACTAAACAACTTTTTTATCATGTAAGTCCTATTATTTCTTGGTAAGATACTATAAAAACCAATGCGAAAGTAAAGCTTTTTGGAGGATTAAAGCACTTGCGCTAATCACTTTAGATTTAAAATTTGCGATAATCAGGCTGTATAAGCTTCAATTTTCTACTTTTGTAAAAGAAGAACAGGTAATAATGACAACATACGGCATAAGCACTTTAGCAGTTATTCCAATGCGATCGCAGCCATCTGATAAGGCTGAAATGGTGAATCAATTATTGTTTGGCGAAACTTATAAAATTCTGGCAGAAAAAGGCAAATGGCTTTTAATTGTGTCCGACTCGGATGGCTACGAAGGCTGGATTGATCACGTCCAAAATACAACAATCAGCAAAAATCAATGGATTCAATACCTCAAAGCTCCAAAAACCTTCCTGTCAAAACCAGTAACGGCTATTGTCAGAGAAGATTTACCTCCCATGTTTCTGAGTTTTGGTAGCTGCATTAGTTCTGAAATCAAAAATATTTTTCCGGAATCCGGATTTATTTTCCCAAAAGAAGATCGTATTGAATTGCCCGACAGCTTTGATGCGGACAAAATGACAGCTTATGCCAGCTTATGGCTCGGAAGCAGCTATCTGTGGGGAGGCAAATCGGTTTTGGGAGTGGATTGTTCCGGAATGGTACAGTTGTGCGCAAAACTTAGTGGTTACCAGTTGTTTAGAGATGCTAGTCAACAAGCTACACAAGGCGAAATCATTGACTTTCTGGAGGAAGCCAAACCCGGAGATCTGGCATTTTTCGACAATGAAGAGGGGACAATTATCCATGTAGGCATATTGCTTGAAAAACAAAAAATAATTCACGCTTCAGGAAAAGTAAGAATGGATAATATAGACCACCATGGAATCTATAATTCTGATATCCAAAGCTATACTCATAAATTACGGTTTATTCGCCGCTTAAGCTGAATCAATCCCTCCGTTTTCCTTATTTAGAATTATTTCTAAATCGCTTTAGTATCACTATTTGGCATGTTTTATGCTATTGATTGGTGAAAAACTAATTTAAAATTTACAATTATGGTTTTACCGACTCCTTTAAAACATGTTGAAACAGCTGATGAACTGACAAAAATCATCAATGAAAACGAAAATGTAATGGTTTGCTGTGGCCGAATGGGACCAATGTGTATTCCTGTTTATGGTGTAATGGAAGAATTACAGGAAGAATATGCCCACGTCGATTTCAGAGACATGGCATTTGATTCTCCTGAAGCGCATGCCATTCGTAATTTGCCAGAGTGCAGCAGCTTTATGGGCTTGCCTTTTACCGTATATTTCAAAAATGGAAAGGTAGCAGCAGCAACAAGCAGTATTCAAAACAGAGATCAGATAACTACTATTCTTGATAAAGAATTTGGAAAGAACTAATTTCCAAACACAAGCAAAACTATAAACCCGGATTTAGAATTTACCTACAATCCGGGTTTAAAATGCTAACAAACCTATGGAAACAAAACATTTTGACAGCATCATTATCGGCGCTGGACCTGCCGGACTAACAGCAGGAATTTATCTCTCGCGTGCCAAAGCCAAAACGCTTATTGTAGATTCGGGTGTGGCTGGCGGACAAATGAATTTAACACATGAAATCGCCAATTATCCGGGCTTTGAATCAATTTCTGGTTATGAACTCAGCAACAATATGCGTAATCAAGCAAAAAAGTTTGGCTGTAATATTATGTCCGGAATCTCAATTTCAACTATCGATTTCGAATCCGAGACAAAAAGCATTGGCTTATCCAATGGTAAAACATTTACTGCCGACACCATAATATTGGCTACAGGAGGCCGTTCTCGTACGCTTGGCGTGCCAGGTGAAGCAAGCTTCAAAGGCCGAGGCATTTCCTACTGTGCTACTTGCGACGGTGATTTTTTTCAGGATAAAGAAATAGCAGTTGTTGGCGGCGGCAATACTGCGCTCGAAGAAGCTGTTTCATTAACTAAATATGCTTCAAAAGTGACACTTATACATCAGTTTGATCATTTTCAGGCATTTAAAGAGGCTGAGGAGGAAGTGCTGAAGCACGAAAAAATTGATATTAAGTTGAGCAGCCGCATCCTGTCGTTCAATGGAAGCGACAAAATAAACTCTATTACAATCGAAAACATCAATTCCAAGGAGCAGTACGAACAAAAACTCGATGGTGTTTTCGTCTTTATTGGTTACGAAGCAAATACAGATTTTTTGCAAGGAAAATGTATTGAATTGAACGAACGCAACGAAATCATTACCAACGAAAGACTTCAGACTAATATAAACGGAGTGTTTGCAGCAGGTGATGCACTGGCAAAACGTTTCAGGCAGATTACCACAGCTGTTTCCGATGGCACCATTGCAGCTCTAAACGCGATGGAATACATCAATCAGAAGAAAACCAAAAGTAGCTCAGCTGTGAACATTTAGGCTTATTTGTAATATTTCTAAATATTCCATTCAAACAAATTGTTCTAGGAAAAGGATTATTTTTGCCGCGTAATTATTCTTCGGGGCAGGGTGAAATTCCCGATCGGCGGTAAAGTCCGCGAGTCCTGCAAATGCAGGATTGAAACGTTTCAATTACGTTACCGACAGTTATAGTCTGGATGGGAGGAGAATAACATCATGCATTATAATGCTTGAGTCTATAGTAGTTTGCTATGGATATCATTGGTATTATTGTAATGTATTTTGTTTAAAGTAATATGCCCCGTAGTTTATTGCGGGGTTTTTTATTTTAAACAAATCATCATTATGAAAACAGTTTGTTTTTTACTATTTGTTCTTTTCGGGTTGGGAACCGCCACGGCACAGCATCAAATTGATGGATTTATTACGCACCAAAACACCGGCGAGTCTTTGCCTTTTGTAAACGTCAACATCAGTAGTCAAGCGGTGGGAGTTAGTACAGATTTTCAAGGCTATTTCAAGCTTGAAAACGCAAAATTACCAGCAACACTTCTTATCACGCATCTTGGATTTGAGCAAGCTGAAATAGCCATAAATCAAGACACTGATTTTCCGATCCAGATCCAGTTAAAACCCCAAAATATCAATTTGCAGGAGGTCAGCATACTTGCTGATATCGCTCAGGAAAGGTATAATCCATTATCTTTTAACAAGATAGATGCTGAGAAAATCAGTACACAACTGGGCGACAAGCCATTTCCTGCCATCATGGATCGTATTCCCGGTGTTTTTGCCAGCCGGGATGGAGGCGGTTCGGGCGATGCCAGTTTATCTATTCGTGGTTTTAAACAAGAAAATATTGCCGTTCTATTAAATGGAGTGCCGATCAACGGCGCCGAAAACGGTTTAATCTATTGGAATAACTGGCTTGGACTCACCGAAGCAACCGCAGGTATTCAGGTCCAAAGAGGTATAGGTGCTTCAAAAGTTGCACTAAATTCAGTGGGTGGCACCGTAAATATTTTAACCAATCTGGCATATCCTAAAAAGGCTGGTTTTTTAAGTGTTTCTACAACAAGTTATGGCAACCAAAAGCTCACTTTCGCCTATCAAACAGGCAGAATGGAAAACGGCTGGAGTATTTCACTGCTGGGATCGCGACTAAAAGGCGAGGGCTATATTGATGCTACCTATGTTGATGCCTGGGCCTATTTTATAAGTGCTGCGCGCGAAATTGGCAAGAATCAGAGGATCGTACTTAGTTTGTTGGGAGGCCCGGAGCGGCATGGTCAACGAAATTTGAAGCTCAGCGAACAAGATATTAGCCTTCATGGCACTAAGTTTAACAAAGACTGGGGCAGTTATAACGGGCAAATTAAAAATGCTTCAGAGAACTTTTATCACAAACCCCATTTCTCCATAAACCACTATTGGGATATCAGCGACAAAGTTTTGCTTTCATCTGCCGCTTATCTCTCGCCGGGATGGGGAGGCGGAAAATGGAGCGACAGCTTCAACTATGGGCCTGGCGTATTTGATTTCCGGAATCCTTCAGGACAAATTGATTGGGAGTCGATCTACAACTACAATGCACAAAACACTGACTCCTATACCCTAGCCAATGGCGAAACCGTAACTGGTTACTCCAAATTGGTGCAAACCAACTTTTTGGCCAGTCATATGTGGGGAGGTGTAATGAGCTCGGCCGAAATCAATTTAACACAAAATCAAAAAATCACTGCCGGTCTCCATTACCGCTATTTTCAAAGCAGTCTTACGCAGCGTGTTGATGATCTGTTGGGAGGAAATTTTTATTTAGACGATTTCAGTTGGTCGGCAGCAGGAGTAGCTGGCCGTGAACAAGTTAAAATGCCCGGAGATTTGATCAGAATAAATAATGGAGCCCTTTTGCACCAAAGTAGCTTGTTTGCCCAATGGGAATATAAAACCGGAGCATTTACTTTTTTTGCTGGCGGAACCCTTTCTGAGAACCAATACAAAAGACATGACAGTTACAATTACCCAAATAATAAGTGGAGTGAGTGGGTTGGCATCAGTGGGTTCGACATAAAAGGAGGGCTCAATTTCAATTTAGACGAAAAACAACATTTTTACTTCAATGCGGGCCATTTTAGCAAGGCACCTTATTATAAGTTCGTTTTTGGAAACTTCAGCAATACACCTGTCAAAGACCCGAAAAACGAAAAGGTCAGCAGTATTGAAACTGGATACGGCTTCCGCAATGAGCAATTTTCGGTAAATATAAATGGATATTATACCCTTTGGGAAGATGTTTCATTTTTGTCGAACGAATACGTGCAGTTGGAGAACGACCAGCAAAGTCGCGCCATGGTAAAAGGGTTAAATGCTTTACACCGCGGAATTGAATTGGAAGCCAACACCAAAATATCAAGAAATTTTAAAGCAGGTTTTTTCATTACTTCGGGCGATTGGAAATGGAAAAATGATGTTCAGGCTACCTTATTTAATCACCTTGATGTTGCAGTGGACACAGTAAGCGTGTTTGCCAACGGATTGAAAGTTGGCGGACAACCCCAGTTTCAAACAGCCGTTTTTGCAGATTTTATTCTGCTGGATTTTTTCAATTTAGCGATTAACGCCACTTATTCCGATCAGCATTATGCAGATTTTGACCCCTCCGGTCGTCAGGATGAAACCGATAGAAATCAGAGCTATCGCATACCATCAAGCACTTTGATCAATATGCACCTCTCATTTAATTACCCCCTGAACAAACAATTAGTAACATTGTATGTAAACTGCAATAATCTGTTGGACGACACCTACATCATTAAAGGTGAGGATGGAACTCAGCATAATTTAGAAGATTTTAGAGGATTTTGGTCTTTTGGCCGCACATTTGACATGGGAATAAGGTATAGATTTTGACAAACAACATAGAATCAGGCCCCTAGAAATAAGTTTTCAACAATTTAAAAAACCTAATAAACTGATTAACAATTATTTTAACACTTATTGTGAAAAAACGTGAAATATTGTTAACAATTAATTAAACTAAAGCTACCCACAATAATTTACTTTTGAACTGTTAAAAAAAACCCATTAATCAAACTTTAAAACCTATGAAAAAAAACCTACTCATCAGCTTTTTAGCAGCAATGATGATTTTCGGTTGGCAGAACATTTATGCACAAGGAACAACAACTTCCGGTATGAATGGAAGAGTGCATGATGCCAGTGGAGAAACGCTTCCAGGAGCTACCGTTGTGGTAGTTGATATGCCTACAGGAACTCAGTTTGGAACCGTAACGGATGCAAGCGGTTATTATAGGATCCCGAACATGAACGTTGGTGGTCCTTACAAAGTAACTGTTTCATTTGTTGGTTTTCAACCTTATGTGAAGGATGATATTTTCCTCACACTTGGTCAGACTTTAAAACTTGATGTAAAGCTCAGCGAATCAGCCATCACACTTGCCGATGTGGAAGTAGTAGCTTCCCTGAACGACATCTTCGATGGTAACCGTACAGGTGCAGAAACTTATGTAAGTAATGCCGAAATTGGCAAGTTGCCAACACTCAGCCGTTCAATTGGCGATTTTGTGCGTTTAACACCTCAAGCCAGCGTTAGTGGTGGTACAGGAGCAATTACAGTAGCCGGTATCAACAACCGCTACAATGCCATTTCGTTTGACGGTGCTGTGAACAACGACGTATTTGGCTTGGCTGCATCAGGAACAAACGGCGGTCAAACTGGTGGCACACCAATCAGTTTGGATGCTATCGACCAGTTTCAGATCGTTATTGCTCCTTACGATGTTCGTCAGGGTGGATTTGCCGGAGCCAGCATCAATGCTGTAACACGTCGTGGCACAAACGAATTTGAAGGCTCAGCATATCTGCTTTATCGCAATGAAAGCCTGGCCGGAAAAACTCCTGGTGAAGGTGTAGAAGACAGAACCAAACTGGATGAATTCACTGCCAAAACTTATGGTATGCGTATTGGCGGCCCCATCATCAAAAACAAACTCTTCTTCTTCCTGAATGCTGAATTCCAACGTGATGAAACACCGCAGCCATTCAGTTTTGCTGACTACACAGGAAACTCAACCCAAGCAGAGTTGGAAGCCTTCTCAGCTAAACTTGGTACGTACGGATATGATCCAGGTGGTTTTCTTAATAATACAGCTGAGTTGAACAGTGATAAATTTCTTGCTCGTTTCGACCTGAATATCAGCCAGAATCATAAATTGACACTGCGCCATTCGTACACCAAAAGTACTTCTATTGGCCCCAGTCGCTCTTCCAGCAGATCAATCAATTACTATAACAGAGGTGTTTTCTTTCCTAGTACAACAAACTCTTCTGCTCTTGAGTTGAAAAGTAACTGGAATACCATGTCCAATAACCTGATAATTGGTTACACGACTGTACGCGACCAGCGCGACCAGATGGGTGACAAATTCCCGAATTTGATCATTTATGATGGTGCAGGAACGATTAATGCAGGATCAGAGCCTTATTCAACAGGAAACCAGCTTGATCAGGACATTTTAACAATCAATGACAATTTCACCATTTACAAAGGTGCGCATACTGTAACATTCGGCATTAATATTGAATACGGAAAAACTTACAACCTCTTTATGCGTAAAGCATTTGGCGAATACCGTTTCAATTCACTTAATGACTTTATGACTGGTGCTCCTGCCTTCCAGTACGAAAGAGGCTATTCACTAGTTGATAATATTGTTGGTGATGGTTCCGCTGCTGCTGCAGACTTCAGAACAATGCAGTACGGTTTTTATATTCAGGATGATTGGCAATTGACTGACAACTTCAAACTGACAGCAGGTTTACGTTTCGATGTTCCTCAATACCTCGATACTCCAAATGCAGGAAGCAACCAGGCTGTATGGGATGATTTCAACAACAACACCATACCTTTGATCGAATCTTATGGCTATGACCTGAAAGACGCCAAAATTGGTGAAATGCCAAAAGCTTATGTAAGTGTTAACCCACGTCTTGGTTTCAACTGGGATGTTAATGGTGATCAAACTACACAGGTTCGTGGTGGTATTGGACTGTTTACCAGCCGATTGCCATTGGTTTGGCCCGGCGGTTCCTATACCAATAATGGTGTAACTGTTGGTGGTGTTTATTACAGAGGTGATGTTGATTTCAGACCTGAATGGGACAATCAATACACTGCTACAGATTTTGGTCAGGCAGATGCTATCCCAAGCGGACAGGTTGATTTGTTTGCCAAAGACTTTAAAAATCCTCAGGTACTCAGAACAAGCCTTGGCCTTGACCACAAACTACCTTGGTGGGGTTTGGTCGGATCAGTTGAAGCAATCTACACCAAAAATATCAATAATGTTCTTTACTATGACGTGAATCAAAAACCGGCATATGGTACTACTGTAAATAATGGCCCTGACCAACGTCCATATTATCCAGGAGAACGTATTGAGGGTAATTATACCCGTATCATTTACGGAACAAATACAAGTGAAGGATACACCTATAACCTTACTGCTCAGGTAACTAAACCAATCAGCAAAGGAATTAGTGGTACTTTTGCTTACACCTTCGGACGTGCTACTTCATTGAATGATGGTACATCTTCACAAAACAGTTCACAGTGGCGTTACATGGAAAACGTTCGCGGATTGAATCACCTTGATCGTAGCTATTCAGACTTTGATTTGGGCAGCCGCGTGCTGGCTTTCCTTTCCTATCGCTTAGAGTATGCCAATAATTTCGCAACTACTTTGAGTCTTGTTTACAACGGACAAAGTGGACAACGTTATTCATACGTGTATAACGACCGTGGTAATATGAATGGGGAAGGCGAAAACGCCGGTAACCTGATCTGGATTCCTGCAAATGAAAGTCAAATCAACCTTATCAACCTGGTTGATGATGATGGTAATGTAACGAAGACTGCAGCGCAGCAATGGGCTGATTTGAATAGCTTTATCGAAAGTGATAAATACCTCAGCGAAAACCGTGGCGACTATGCAGTAAGAAACGGAAGTCGTCTTCCTTTCGAAAGCGTGATCGACTTGAAACTTATTCAGGATTTCTATATCAATGCAGCCGGTAAACGTCATACTCTGCAGTTGACTTTGGATATCTTCAACTTCACTAACCTGCTCAACCCAGAATGGGGTATCCGTCGTTATATCACAAACGATGCACTTCAGCTTGTTGACTATGAAGGCACTGATGCAGATGGTAAAGCAACCTTTAGCTACAGCGGTCCTGCTGATGTTGAAGAAGTTTACAATGTAAGCGATGTTGGTATCTATGGTTCACGTTGGACTGGTCAGATTGGTATCAGATACATCTTTAACTAAACTTAAGTTTAAACTATTCTTAAAAAGAGGCTCGGTTTCGGGCCTCTTTTTTTTGTATTTTCGTAAGAAAATTAACCACAGATAACTTATGAAGAAAGTATTGTTTTTTGCACTGTTTATCAGCCTCACAGGTCTTATCAGTTGTACCCAAATCAGTCAAGAAAATAAAAACGATGAACGCATTCTTGTTGTTTTGTCACTCGATGGTTTCCGTTGGGATTATTCCGATCGTTTTGGAGCTCCAAATTTGGAACAAATTGCTAGCGAAGGAGTAAAAGCTGAAAGCATGATACCCAGTTTTCCTTCCACTACTTTTGCCAATCACTACACTATGGCCACCGGATTATACCCGGATCATCATGGCATTTTAGTAAACAGGTTTTACGACCCGATACTTGATGAAACCTATAACGAACCTGGAAAACGAAGTACTGTAGAAGAAGGGAAATTCTATGGCGGCGAACCTATTTGGGTTACTGCAGAAAAACAAGACGTCAAAACGGCTACATTTTTCTGGGTTGGAAGCGAAGCAGACGTAAAAGGAATCAGACCCTCCATCTGGAAAAAATACGACCACGGATTTCCCTATGAGCAAAGAATTGATACTGTTATAGCCTGGTTGCAACTTCCTGAAGAAGAACGCCCACGGCTGATTATGTGGTACTTTGACGAACCCGATTCAAGTGGTCATCACTTTGGACCGGAAAATGACAGCCTGCAGCCTGTAATTCACCGGATGGATAGCTTAGTAGGCGTTTTCAGAGCCAAACTGGCTAAGCTCCCAAATGCAGATCAAGTTGATTTTATCGTTGTTTCGGATCATGGAATGGCTAGCCTTTCGTCAGATAGAAGGATTATTCTTGATCAGTATGTTGACACCAGCATGATCAAGCTAATAGATGGCTGGAATCCAACAATGAACCTCATTGTGAAAGATGGGTTCGAAGACAGTGTTTATAGTATATTTTCAAAAGTGCCCCATTTGCGTGTATGGAAACATGGCGAAGCCCCTGCACACCTAAACCACGGCACGCATCCCAGAACTCATGATATGACGCTTTTAGCTGAGGATGGCTGGAGTTTATTCTGGTCGTGGACTGTGAACAATGCAAAAGGAACACATGGTTACGATACCAGAAATACTGATGTTCATGCCATTTTTTACGCTACCGGTCCTTCATTCAAGGAAAATATTGAAGTGAAACCCTTTCAAAATATTCATTTATATCCATTAATGGCGCATATTTTAAATATTGAACCTGCTCCTGTTGATGGAAGCTTTGACAGTATCAAAGAAATTTTAAAATGAAAGCACTAATGATTGCAAAAAACCTCAAATCTCTTATCTTCGGCAGTTTGCTGCTCATTGCAATTTCTGTATCTGGTCAACAAGCAGGATTGCTCCAGTCGGGACCAATGGTTGGTTATGCGGATATGCAGGAAGTAATGCTTTGGGTTCAAACATCCAAATCAGCAAAAGTTCAATTTGCATATCACGAGCCAGGCAAGGAGCAAAACCTGATGCTCACGGCAGAAAAAACCACATCTCCTGAAGAAGCCTTTACGGCAAAATTAATTGCCGACAAAGTTGAACCAGGAAAGACTTACATTTACAGGCTGCTGATCAACGGAGAATTTATCAAACTCCCCTATCCTACTCAGTTCGAGACTCAAGAAATTTGGAAATGGCGCGGAGATGCGCCTGATTTTAGTTTTCTAACCGGAAGTTGTGCCTACATCAATCAAACGGAACACGACAGGCCGGGAGATCCTTATGGCGGAGAATACCAGATTTTTGAGAATATGGCAGGACATGATACAGAGTTTATGCTTTGGCTGGGCGATAATGTTTACCTGCGCGAGCCCGATTGGAACACCAAAACAGGTATTCAAAATCGTTACACGCACACCCGCTCCATCGCTGAAATGCAGGAATTATTAGGTTCCAGAAGTAATTACGCCATTTGGGACGATCATGATTACGGCCCTAATAACAGCGATAAAGGATTTATAAACAAGCATTTAACTCATGAAGCATTTGATTTGTTTTGGGCAAACCCAACAACAGGGGTACATGGAATCGAGGGTGCTATAACAGCTTTTCAATGGGCTGATCTTGATTTTTTCTTGCTTGATAACAGGTGGTATCGTGATGCTAACGGCCTTGAAAAAGAAGACAAAACTATCTTGGGCCAAAAACAATTAGAATGGCTTTTTGATAACCTTCTCGCCTCCCAGGCCAGTTTCAAAATTATTGCACTTGGCGGACAATTTTTAAGCGATGTAGGTTTGTATGAAACTTATTCTGCCAATGGATTTAATGATGAAAGATTAAAAATTATTGATTTTATCAAAAAGCATCACCTAAAAAATGTTGTGTTCATCACTGGGGATGTACATTTCTCTGAAGTCAGCAAATATGCAGAAGCAGACTGTCCTACAATTTGGGACTTGACTTTTTCGACAATGAGTGCAGGCCCTAATAAAAGGGGACACGAATGGGATAATTCTTTCCGAGTGCTGGGCAAAGTTTATACAGACAGAAATTTTGGGCTGATAAAAGTTAGCGGCCCTTTATCTGAACGAAAGCTGGAAGTGTACTGTTACGACACCAATGATCAGCTTCAATACGAAGTGATTATAGAAAAAGAATAAAATTGCTTCTGCCACTTAACTTTATCGACAGACACTAATTAATTATTACCAGCCTTTTTTTGGGCTTCCTCTATGATTTTATCCGCATTTTGCTGTGCCTGATTTTCTAGTTGTTGCGCACGATCATTGGCCAGTTTTTCAATATTTAAAGCCTGCTTCTCAGCTTCAGATTGAAGTGACTCGGCAGCCTTTTTAGCAGCCATTTCTGCTATCATACCATTTTTCTTGCCTTCAGCGATTAGGTTTGCTGCTTGTTGTGCCGCTTCGTCCCTAACTTGCTGCGCTGCTTTTTTACCTTCCTCACGCATATCATTAGCGACTGCCCTGGCTTTGTTTACAATGCTTTCAGCCTCATTTTCTGCTTGTTCCACAACTTTCTGGACCTCTTCATTCAATTTATCCTTCAAGGCTTCTTTTTCCTTTTCGATGCGTGCATTTACCTCATCTTTTAACATCTTGCCTAAATCAGCAGCATAATCTTTATAATCGATAGAAACTTTAGGGTCAGAAACTACTCCGGTAATCCTGGCCTTTACATTTATCGTTTCTGCTGGAGAAATCCCCACATTATTATCTTCAGCCAACTTGGTAAGTTGACTAATACCACTTTGAATGTCTCCACCCAACTCACTGAAAGGCACTTTAATAACCATATCGTAATCGAGTGTTTTATCAAAACCAAGGCTTCCGGTTAGCACTGCATCATAATTACCCAAATTCATGTTAAAGGGTTTTTGAAAAATACGACCATTCAAAAACTCAAACGAAAAATTCAAACCGTCAGTTACCATGCGGTCGTACTTTTCAGTGCCAAGCAGTTGTGTAATTTTCTTAAGACTACTAATAGACTCCAACTCTAACTGACTTGTTTTCAGAGTTCCTTCACCTTCCAGCGTTTCATATACCGGGCTCAATTCACTATCAAGTTTTCCTTTCATACTAAAACTGGTCGAGAAATTTCCTGTGGCCTGAGCCGCCACCGGAGCTGCTTCCCGTAATAATCCAATCGTTTGATAGGCCTGAGGAATATCAAAGTCTACAATCTGAAAATTCAATGCTACAGATGGCCTATCCGCTTTTGGAGCAAAAAATTCACCGTCCATACTCACATTACCTTTCAGTAAATCTGCGCTTAGCGGATCGAACACGATTCTCTGATCTTCATAGGTGATTGCCGCAGTTACCGTGCTGAGTCGATAAGGATTGTATATTACAGAGTCTATTTGTGCATTAAAACGAAGTTTTAGTCGTTGGGGTAAGTCTAAATGCGAAACAGCAGCAGTGTCAGCAGTGTCAACAGTTACTGCTTCCTGCGAATCTTCTTCAACCATCAGATTCAACAATTCATCCACATCTATCAATGATGATTTCAGGTCAAGATTTCCCTGCAATACACCATCCTTCAGATAATAAGCTAAGTAGTTTTCAACGCGGCCATTTAATTTAAAATCGCTTTTCCCAACTTGCATATCGGTATTGATTAAATCGAAAAACAAAGGAGAGAAATTTAGCTGTGCATTAGAAATAGCAATAGGCAATTGCAGCATTTCAGCATTTTCATAGTTAAAATTCCGCATCACCATACTACCACTCGCATTCACATCACTAAACCTCTCATTTTCAATATCAGACATCTTTGCTTTAAGACGCAAATCGGTCTGTAACTGGCCTTCCAATTTAGCCAGTGAATTGTTTGGTAGTATTTTATTGATCTTACTAAAATCAAGTAAGCCGTTGGCAAACATATCAAACTGAGGATCAGACACCGGAGTACGCAGCGTCAAACCCATCTTAAATTCATTCTCGGCAATTTTAAAGCGAAAATCTTCTACATTCAAATGGGTGTCATCAGGCTTTCCGGTTTTGCTCTCAACACTTGCTTTTCCATTGATGTTATTTACTCCTACTGGCATTTCGGGATATTTAAATGCAGCATTATTCACCGCTAAATTAAAGCCATAGGCAGGCATTTGGGTTTCGCTATAGGTTCCTTTAACGTATCCTCTCAAATCGAATTTTCCGGTAGCTGTAACATCCTCAAATGTTGTTGCGTAGATTGCTGGAATCAACGAAAGTAGGCTCTTAAACTCCGTTTTCCGGGTTTCATAATTAAGTACGATCGTATAATTATCATCATTCAGGCCAACCGACCCATCAAAGCCAATCTCTAAATCATTCAAGAACAACACATTATTCTTAAAGGTATAAATATCACTTTTTAAATCCACAAGAAAACTAGCCTGAAAATTGGTTTTTACAGCTACCAAATAGGGTATTCCCTCGTAGTTTACGTTTAAACTTCTTATTTTTAATTGAGTGGAAATTTCGGATTGATCTGTGGATAAAGCACCACGCACGGTAGCATCCAATCCATCGACCCGCGTTATCATATTCATCGATTTGTCATCATAAAGCACAAACCCATCCTCCACAGTAAGTTTCTTAAGCTTCAATTCAAAGGTTGAAGTATCCGGCTCGGAGGCCTTTTGTTCCGTATCTGTAGCAGCTAGGGCGATATCCCAATTTACAGCGCCGTCTTCAAGCACCTTAAGCTTTAAAATAGGACGAATCAATTTTACTGCTTTAAGTTCAAAGTTTCCATTAAAGGCCTTTATCACGTCAATGCGCAAACTAAGTGATTCCAATAATAGTAGGGTATCCTCCTGAAAGGGCGGATTTCCAACAACGGATAACTCATTTAAATCCAGCGTAAAATCTGGAAACTGCCTGAGCATACTTAGGCTTGCATCCTCAAAATCAATTTTGGCATTCACCTGACTATTTAATTCTTTTTTGACAAGCTTCACAATTTCTGATTTGAAGAAAAAGGGAAGAATTAATATCAGGACAAATACAAAGGCTATTACAATAGCCAAAATTTTTAAAAACTTTTTCATTACTGTGTGTGTTGGTATATTTTATGACGAAGAAAATGATCTATGGTTACCAGCGCTGCCATTGCCTCAACAATAGGAACAGCGCGTGGCACAACGCAAACATCATGACGACCTTTGGCTTCAAGTAGTATGTCTTTACCAAATTTATCGACAGTTTGTTGCTTTTGCATTATCGTGGCTACAGGTTTAAATGCGGTTCTAAAATAAAGCCGTTCCCCATTGGTGATGCCTCCCTGCACACCACCCGAATTATTTGTCAAAGTACGCAGCTTCCCATCCCGGCTGGTAAAACTATCATTGTGCTGCGAGCCAGGCATTTCAACACCAGCAAAACCACTGCCGTACTCAAAAGCCTTAACAGCATTTATACTCAGCATCGCTTTGGCAAGATCTGCATGGAATTTATCAAAGACGGGTGCACCTAAACCCACTGGTAAACCATCAATATAACACGTGATAACACCACCAAGTGTATCTCCTTTTTCTTTCATTTCCTCGATAAGTTGCTGCATACGTTCAGATGCTTCTGGAACCGGGCAGCGCACCAGAGATTTTTCAATCTCCAAAGAACTAACAATTTCGGGATAATCTTGCAATTTCTCAATTCCTATTTGCGTCACGAAGGCGGTAAAAGATACCTGCTGACTCGCTAAAAATTGTCTGGCAATAGCACCAGCAACCACCCTCGACGCTGTTTCGCGTGCCGAAGAACGACCGCCTCCCCTATAATCTCTGAGGCCATATTTGACCTGATAGGTGTAATCTGCATGTGATGGACGAAAAGCCGTTTCAAGATGACTGTAATCCTTAGATTGCTGGTCTTTACTATTAATCATAAATGCCAGCGGCGTGCCCGTTGTTTTACCTTCAAAAAGCCCGGATAAAAACACTACTTCATCCGGCTCATTGCGTGGAGAACTTATGTTAGACTGGCCCGGACGCCTGCGATTGAGTTCTGATTGTATCATTTCGAGATCGAGTAAAAGTCCCGGAGGACAGCCATCAATAATACCTCCTATGGCTTTTCCGTGTGATTCGCCAAAAGTTGTTAGTCTGAAAATCTCTCCAAATGTGTTTGCCGGCATAATCTTAAAATGATGGTTATACTTTCATGGTTAATATCTTGTACGAATGTAAAAATTTAGTCTTTATGTTCCCTTCTACAACAAATAATTTAGCTTTTAGTTTCAAAACCATTCATATTCTTTAATTTAGCAGGTCAATTAGTCTGAATAGTGATCTAAAAATTAACATCCAATGACAGTCTTATGCAAACCATTTTAGCCCACGATTCATTAAAACTGCGTTTAATATCCCGGCCCATATAACGCATCAAAGAAAAATCCTATTGAATAGAAAAAACAAAGCTTTGTATTATGAACATGCTCTTCAAAAAAATAATTCTATCAGTTGTAATTATAAGTTCTCTATTGAGCTGCACAACCTCCAGCGACAATTTCAAAGAACCCATTATCAGTGAGGTTTCTGCCACCTTTAAATCTTATACTGTTTTTGATACCAATAGTTTTTGGGTCTATCGCAATCAATTAAACAGCAAAATAGATACCCTTACTGTGAGTGACCTATACATGGAACGTCGGTTTCACAACCCACTGAATAGTAATCCGGGATTTTATTACAATGCTTACGAATTGTTATATTTATCAGATGAGATTGGCATTGTAAGAGGTGAAGTAACAGGAGGCTATGCTGATGATGCTACCGATTCTCTTCCTGAAAATTACAGAATATATTTTCAAAACGGAAGATATTTTAGCATACTCACCCCAAAATATACCATTGGCGAAGAGCAGCTTTTAGGAATCAACGAAGGAAATTACACCAATGTTGCTTTCTATAACAACTTTGAACTTGATGGCCGAGCTTATTCTGGTGTTTATCAAGTGCTTATTAAAGATTATTTTAACGAAAACGACACCTCCTACCTGCATTTTTATCTGGCAAAAAACGTTGGGATTATTCGTTACCAAAGATATACGGCCGTTGACTCAGTCGATTGGATTTTAAATAGTTACGACGTTAATGTCCTTACCGAAAGTCGTTGGGAGAAATAAAACATTCGTTTTTAATGGTGGTTTCTTATTATTTCCCTCGCGTAAAAAAGCCGGAAATGTATGGCATTTCCGGCTTTTTCATTTACAATCAAACTGATTAGATTTTGTCAATAGATTCCAGTTATTGCTTCAGTATTTTCAGGATCAGGGCGTTAATAAATTTTAAACCGTAGTTTACTATTTTATTCGAGGTTTAACAATCATTACACCAAAACAGCTACCCGAAATTTTGCGCAGCTACTACTTAATCTGACAAAACTTTCAGCTTAGTTTCCAGTATTTTAAGATCATTTTTTGCCCGTGAGATTTTCTTTTCATATTCAGCTTTCATAATTTCAGCTTGCTTGCTTTGCGCAAAGAAACCAATATTATTTTCCCAAAGGTTAATCTCTTCTCTAAGTTTGGACACTTTACCTGACAGTGCACTGCGTTCTCTTCTGATGCGGTCGCGCGAATCGGGATCATCTTTCATATTTTCGACCATGCCACGATACTCAGATGCAGTAAGCTCTGTCTCAGAAATTTTCATTTTATCGAAAAGCGCATCAACAGCCTTACGATACTGCTGGTGCAGAACGTCTTTTACTTTGATAGGCACAAAACCAATCTCCATCCATTCGCGCTGAAAAGCTTTAGCTGCCTCCAAATTTTCCGATCTGTTCTTCTTCACCTCAAAAGCCTCGATACGGGCAAGCAATTCTTTTTTCTTGTTCAGATTATCTTCTTCACTGGCTTTTAAGCCGGTAAAATGCGCCGATTTGCGGTTAAAGAAATCATCGCAAGCTGATCTGAATCTTTTCCATATTTTGTCGGAATGACGCCGTGGCACCGGACCAACTTTTTTCCATTCCTGCTGAAGGCGTTTTAGCTGTTCAGTAGTTTTTCGCCAATCCGTTGAATCCTTCATTGACTCAGCTTCAACACAGAGATCGAGTTTACGGTTATAGTTATCAAGTTGTTGATCTTTTATAACACTAAAGAACTCTTTCTTAGCATTAAAATAATTATCCATTGAAGCCTTAAAACGATTCCAAACCTCATCATTCAGCTTTTTGGGGGCCTGGCCAATTGATTTCCAAAGCTTAAACAAATCATTTACTTCGTTAGATTTTTTTTGCCAGGCCGAAACGGTGTTCAAATTATCTGTTGAAATTTCCTCAGCTCTTTCACACAAGGCAAGTTTTGCCTCATAATAAACCATTTGCTCTTCCTGTATCTTCGAATAATACTCACGTCGAAGCTGGTTTATTTTATCCGTAGCAGTTTTGAACCGATCCCAGATTTCATCCTTTTTCTCCTGAGGTACAGGACCAATTTCCTTCCAGTCATCATGATATTTCTGAAGCATTTTGAAGGATTTGGTAATCGACTTCTCAAGCAATAATTCTTCAGCCTTCTCACACAACTCGATTTTCGATTCCAGGTTCTTCTTTAAGTCCAGATCGCGGAGCTCACGATTAATCTTCACCTTATCAAAAAACTTCTCTACCAGGAAGTGATAATTATTCCAAAGGTTATTTACCTCTCCGGCAGGGACTTGTCCTATTTCTTTCCATTTATCCTGTAGGACTTTAAACTCATCATAGGTCTTCTTCAGGGTTTCTTCTGAAGCAATCAAGACCTTCAGATCTTCCAGTATGATGTTTTTTGCCTGCAGGTTTTCCTGTTTTTGTTTTTCCAACAACTCATTGTAGTGCGCCTTATTTTCCTTGTATTTTCCGAAGGCTGCCTTAAAACGCGTTTCTAAAGGATCATCGACATGTTCATAGGAATCCTTATCGCCACCATCAGCGATAAACTGCTCCATCTCATGTTCAATATCTTGCTTGTTCAACTTTAGGAAAAACACCTTAATTGCTGAAACTGTTTCCTTAATTTTCTTTATATCAGCGTCTTGAACAAGTTCTTCAAGCTTCTCAACGAGTTGTAATTTATTGAGTGTAGAAAAGTCGTGTTCTGGTTCCTCATCATCGTCATCATCATCAAAAGATTGATCCGGAGCGATGAGTTGTTGAATCTCCGACACCTCAGCAGGCTTAATCACCTCAGCAGCTGCTTCAGGTTTTTCAGCTACTTTGGCAGCTTTTTCTTTTTTAACTGAAGCTACTTTATCCTCAGGAACAAGATTAGTTGCTATCAGCCTTCGAATCGTTTGGATATCAGCATCTGATAATTGAAGGCTGTCAGTAGATTGATTTTCAGGTACATTTTCAGCAGCCGGCTGGGCTGTAGGCATTCCGTTCTCGCTCTTTTGAGTGGCGTCGGATGAATGAAGTTGATCTTTGTTGTCCATTATACATTAATTGTTTGCACGATAAGGAGCAACGTTTAGCGCTGCTCCTTTAAGAAGTTATCCTAAAAATAAGGTTGCAAAAGTAGCAATTATTTGGCAAAAAAAATCATTCACTGAAAAAGCCGCTCAACAAAAATAAAAAAGTAACCTCTTCATTGTGAATTAATAACAATAAAGGCTAATTCTTTTGATTAAAAGATTTGGAAACCTCATCTTTCTTCTTATTGTAAGTCTCCAAATCGTTTCGTTTAAATCCCGGAGCCATCTTGATGCCCAACAAAAAAGAAACCCTGGCCAGTACATGTGTTGAAATGGGTGCAGTAGCGGTAACAAAGGCGATTAGCAAAAGCCCTCCCAATAAAACCCTCCATCCAGGGACTGCAATAATCATCGCTATAACAAACAAAATCGTGGCTAAGGACGAAGATTTTGTAATGGCATGCATCCGCATATAAACATCATGAAGCCTGATAATTCCAAGTGCTGAAACCAAGGTAAATAAGGCTCCTAAAATCAAAAACAAACTAACTATTGTTTCTCTCATTGCTAACGGTTTTTTTGAGATAACGCGCAAAAGCAATATTTCCCATAAAAATAATCAGGCCTGTGATTAGTGCCACATTGAGATATACTGATTTTCCGGAGAAAATAATTACTAGCAGAACCAACCCTATCAGCGATGAAGCCGCAAGATCTAAAACGATTAATCTGTCGGTTATTTCAGGCCCTTTTATTAACCTGTAAAGCACTGCTAAAAATGCCACTGTAATGCTAAAAAAGGAGAAAGTAATTGCAAAATCAAATAAACTGTATGTTGTTTCCATTATTGAAATACTTTTTCGATACGTCTTTGGAAATCATGCTTGAAAATCTTTTTAAATTCCTCAACATCATCCAAATACATCGTGTGTATAAAAAGTGTTTTTTTATCTTTACTCAGGTCAACTACCAAACTACCGGGGGTCATCGAAACAAAATTAATCAGCGCCAACAGTGCCGTATCTGATTTCATATCGATATCAACTGCAACGATTCCGTGCTGAAAACTTTTGCGTGGCCTCATGATGTCGTAAGCCAATATGCTGCTCGAAACGACAAGCTCTATGATATAGAATATGACAAATTGCACAATACCAACCAGTCTTTTCAGAAACCGCTTTGTTCTGCCAATTACTCTATTTTCTTTTCTCTTCATCAGTTTGTTAGTTTAGTGCAGGCCTATTATTATTCAACACAGCATCAATATACAGCTGCGGATTAAGCAACTGTGCAGCAGCTTCTGTAAAACTGTCAAAAGTCCAAAATACCGTTAGCCCCAGAAATAACGTAAAAACAGTCATCGCAAATGATGCTGCAATAATCAAGGGGTTCAATTTTTGATTTGAAGGCTCAACTGCTTTCTCTTCTGCCGGTTTCCATACTGCCTCATTCCAAATTTTAATCATCGAAAACAGGGTTAAAATACTAACGACAATAGCCACGATCGTAATAAGCCATTCACCCGACTGAAAACCTCCCATCACTAGAAAAAGCTTTCCAAAAAAACCTGATGTCGGGGGTATTCCTGCCAGAGAAAGTGCCGGGATTAAAAACAGAAACGCCAGTATGGGCTTAGATTTATAGAGCCCGCCAAGCATATTGAGATCGTAGCTGCCTTTGAAACGTTTTATCAAACCTGCTGCCATAAAAGCAGCTGTTTTCGAAAACATATTATGCACAATAAAAAACAGTGCCCCGGCAAGGCCTATTAAAGAAAACAAGCCTATTCCCATTAACATATACCCAATTTGACTGATGATATGAAAGGATAGGATTTTACGAATATCGTAAGATGAGGCGGCCATTAGCACACCAAAAAGCATAGTGAGGCCGGCAACAATAAATATAATCGGCTGCCAAAAAGCCTCATCCATATTGGCAAAAAGGCTGTAGAATCGCAACATTACATAAACACCAACTTTTGTAAGAGTTGCCCCAAAAAATGCAGTAATTGCGATTGGGGGTGTGGGATAGGACGCTGGCAACCAAAAGAAAAACGGGAAAACAGCTGCTTTTATTCCAAAAGCGATAAAGAACAACATAATGGCGCTGTTCAACAAGGGAGTACTGCCTTGTTTCATTATCTTATCCGCAATATCAGCCATATTAAGTGTTCCCAGCTGACTGTACGTCAGACCAATAGCTGCAACAAACAGCGAAGATCCGAGCAGATTCATGACCAGGTATTTCACAGAACCACGCAATTGCTGTTTGGCTGCGCCAAGCGTAATAAGCACAAAAGAAGAGATTAACATGACCTCGAACCAAACATAGAGATTAAAGATATCAGCAGTAAGAAAAGCGCCATTCACTCCCAAAATCAATCCCTGATATAAAACAAACAACCCACCCTGCTGGCGCACTTTATCAATAAATCCAATGCTGTATATTACAATAGGCAAAGCAAGTAAAGCAACAGCAATTAACAATATCGTTGCTGTGTAATCCGCTAAAAAGCTAATTCCAAAAGGAGCAGGCCAGCCTCCAGCCTGAGCAACCAATATCGTTGACTCGCCAAGTTTGTTGAAAATTGACAGTGCTACAATCAATTGAGCTACTACGGACAACACACTCAATATATGTTGATAAGCCAATTTTTTTCTGACAATTAGCAACAGTATTATTGTCAGCAGTGGGATTAATATTGGTAAAAACAGTATCATCATTTCTTATTATCAGAAAGTTCATCCAGATCAACCGTACCGGTTTCTTTAAAAAACCTATAAATAAGCACCATACTAAATGCTGCGAGGCCAAAACCGATCACAATGGCCGTCAGGATCAGGGCTTGTGGCAGCGGATCGCTAAGTTGGCTCAAATCAGGATAGCTTCCATCATCAAAAGCAGGACTCATCAAACTTAATCCACCGGTAAAAAACAACAGCAAATTAGTAGCATAACTCAAAAACAAAATACCCAACACGAGCTTTACAATACTCCTTCGCAGCAGCAAATAGGCTCCTGTTGCATATAATAACCCAATCAAAACAGCTATTATCAAATTCATACATCCTCCTCCATTACAGAAAAAATCACTTTTACCAACATCCCGGCTACCACGAAATACACTCCCAAATCAAACAATAAAGGACTTCCGAGCTTCAATGAGAAACCAGCAAACTGCCATTGATTCCAAACAGCCGTCATAAAGCCCCCCTGCCCGACCAACAAGCCCAGCAGGCTGCTAATCAAAGCCAGGCCAAAGCCTAATCCAATAAAAAACAAGGGTTTCGCAAGTCGTAGCTTTTTAGCTTCTTCTACACCAAAAGCACCAGCATACAACACCAAAGCCATCCCAGCCATGAGTCCGCCAATAAACCCTCCGCCCGGCTCATTGTGCCCTCTGTAAAACACAAACAGGCTCAGAATCAACAGAAACGGCTTAAGGTGTTTGGCTGCTATTTTTAGTATTTCTGTCTCCATTAATTTTTAGATTTCGTTTTGTTTAACGTCAGAAGTGCCACAATTCCTATCGCTGCAAGCCCCAGTACAATGATCTCTCCAAGCGTATCCAAGGCTCTAAAATCAACAAGAATAACATTGACAACATTTTCTCCATAGCCTTTCGATAAGCTGTTTTCGAGGTAATAATCTGAAACTTTTTCCATTGGTTTTTTGTTGGCCGACAAAAAAGCAAGTGTTCCCATTACCACCCCAAATAACAGGGCTATACTCATATCGCGCCATCGGGCAAATTTGTTGGAAAAACTCAGGTATTTGGGCAGATGATAAACCACCATTGCTCCAATTACAATCGTTAAGGTTTCTACCATTATCATGGTAATTGCACAATCAACACCACTAAAGAGCACGAAAATAACTGTAATTCCAATCCCTGAAATCCCCGTTGACACCAGCGCAACAAGCCTGCTTTGAGCTACCACAGTAGCTATAGCTCCAACCATAATTAAGACAGCTGCTGCCAGCAATATTATGGTCCAACTATTGAGTTCCAGCTGTTCAGCTAGGGGGAACGACAATTTGAAAATGCTTAAGAAAAGCAAAACTGAAGCAGTGATAAGTATGGTCATTAAATAAAACCGGTGGTATCCATGCTGTATAAATGTTGTTTTTTTCTTCGTCAATCGAATAAATAAATCTATTCCTAAAAAAAATCGTTCTGATAACTTCAGGTTGAAATACTTGCCATTCAACAATCCAACCATGGCGATCACTTTGGTTCGAAAAGCAAACAAAACAGCACCTAATAAAACAGTCAAAGCACTCAGCAAAAGTATCTCGTTGAAACCATGCCATAGTTTCAAATGAATCAGCGTCTGTGCAGGCAAAATGGATTTGAGCGCCGGTTCGAGAAGTACTGCTGCACTGTTAGGAAAAACACCAAAAAGCAGGCTGATAATGACCAAAACAGCTGGCCCGGTCGATAAGGAGAGTGCAGGTTCTTTGGGAAGTTGGCCAGGCCATTTGCATTTACCATAAAACACATCAAAAGCAATTCGGGCTGACACAAAAACGGTAAAGGCATTTGCCAAAAAGCCCATTAAAAGTATAAAATTACCCGCTTTTGGCGCATTTAGCTTGGCTTCGTACATCAGTTCTTTCCCAATAAATCCCAGCATTGGCGGAATTCCGGACATGGATAACAAGGCGAGCATCGAGATCAAAGCTGCTATTGGCATAAAATGACTTAACCCTCCTAAAAGCCTGATATCCCTTGTTGATGTTTTCTTTTCGATATTACCAGCCATCATAAATAAAGTAGCCTTGTAAAAGGCATGAACAAGTAAAAAAACCAAAGCTGCGGTGACTGAGTATGCTGTAGAAGTTCCGATCAGCAAAACCAAGGTTCCTAGAGCACTGACGGTTGTATAAGCCAGGATTTTTTTAATATCCTGTTGTGAAACAGCAAACCAGGCTCCCACGAACATCGTAAAAGCTCCAAATAACGACAATGAATAAGTCCAAAAAGCCTGATCTTCCATGACTGGATGCAAACGGGCAATCAGGTAAATTCCTGCTTTAACCATTGTTGCCGAGTGCAAATAGGCACTCACGGGCGAGGGAGCTTGCATAGCTCCGGGTAACCAAAAATGAAACGGGAAAATAGCCGATTTCGTAAAGGCTCCTATTAACAATAGAACAGTGGCTGGAATAAACAGCGGGCTTTGAGTAAACAAATCAGGATTACTAAATACCGCATCAAAAGCAAAACTTTGATAGGGTAATGACATCAATATCAGCCCGGCCAACAAGGCCAAGCCACCCAATCCGGTAATCAGCAACGCCTGCAAGGCCGCTTTTCGTGCCGCCTCCTTCTCATGCTTAAAACCAATTAGCAGAAAAGAGCTTAAGCTGGTTAGCTCCCAAAACATGAAAAGACTGATCCAATCGTTTGCCGCTACCAAACCAAGCATACTAGCCATAAAAAACACCAGGTAACCAAAAAAACGATTTGTCTTTTGGTAACTGCGCATATAATATCCAGCATAAATCATGATGAGACCACCTATTCCTGTGACCAATAGGGCAAAAAGCAGGGACAACCCATCCAGCCTGAACATAAGATTGATGCCAAGTGCCGGCAACCATTCAATGGCAAAAGCGTGAATTTCACCCTGAGAGACCCCTTGCACAAGGCTTAATAGCCAGAGAAAAATACCAATCGGAGGCAATGACAAAATCCAGCCGGAAATACGTGGAAAGGAAGCGTTGATAAAAGGCGCCACCGCTGCCAACAGAAATAATAAAAGTATTGCTGTAAAAATATCCATTCCGTTAAATCTAAGTAACTAAACAGGTATTTCACTGTTTGGTTTAATCCATGCTAAAAACCAACAAATTTTATTCAAAAGCTGAACGGTTAAATATCAGATATCCAAAACTTACAACTGCAGAAAAATGATTGTCCGACTTATCAAAATAGTTAAGTGAAGCACTCAATGGCCCCAATGGTGTATGAATAACCACACGTGATGAAAAAGTATAGAATTGATCGCTAAATTTACTGCCAAACTTGGGTTGCTCATAAGGTCCCTGATCTAAAATACGCTGATATGGCTGAAAAACATAGCCTTCCATTCGGATGTCAATATTTCGGGCAGGACTATAAATAAACTTCAATCCACCTGCTAAATAACTAAACGCACGATAGTTATCCAAAAACATGGCCTTCATTTCGGAAACCGGTTCGAAAACAGGTGCTGATAAAACTGTTGCTGTGTAATTGCTCAGCAAAGGCTGATTTGTTATCATGGCCTCTGTAAGTAGTCCAAAATGCCAGTTTCCCGCATGTGCGAAATAGTTGTCGTAGTGTAACTTAAGTCTGAAAAAAGTTTGTCTCCGATCTTCGATAAAAGACTTGTTTGCCTCCGTGCCGGGGATATTTTTTTGGGTGCCATCATAAATTGAGACCTGTATTTTCCAATTCATTCCTGCTGAAGAAAAGTACTTTCTGTTGAGTGAGTTATACTCGAATCGAATTTGTGGCCGTAAAAAATCAAACTGATTCACATCGGAAGTATCATTTCGACCAAAAACATTGGTTTGATAATATTCAAACCCGCGTCTTCCAGCTGCAAAACCAATATTCACTTTTCTGTTTTTTCCAATCAAATGCCCCACTTCCAGCTGCAGAAAGGTTTCATCGTTAATCAGAAATGCCGGCGTTGGATCCTCAAAAAAATAGGTGGCATTTCTAAAATAATCCTTACGGGAGAGTGTTGCTTTGGTTTCGAGAAAAAACGGCATAGCGCCCGGCAAATCAAAGCGGGCGAGCCCTTGAACAGAAGAATAGAATCGTCCAAAGTAAGCATTAACACCAAAGCGACTTCCAATGCTGCTCAGGTTTCGGTAATACAGCCCTAAAAAGGCCTGATTGGTAGCAGCTGAAGATACATTTCCGCCCACTTCGGCCAGGAATGGCTTTGCTAGCGAAACATCAAGGTTAAGATCGAAGTTACCTTGCTGCGGGTTATAGACCAACTCAGGGAAAATATAGCTTATTTTATCATCAGCCAGCAAACTCATATAAGCCGCTTTCAGGGTATCGAGTCTGCTGTATCGGTTTTTAAAATTAAATTTATTTTTGATGTACCCAGCCTGTTTTTTATTCACCCCAAAAACATTTACCTGTCCAATATTCAGCTTGGCAATTTTTGAACGAAACTTCATCCTTTCGGCAGCAAGACTATCAGTGCTCATCCTTCGCTGCAACTTAGTTTCAAGTGCAGGTATTTGGCGTAGTGCTGCATTATATCCACTATCTATATAGGTATCTATGCGGCTAAAATCCAAAACACCCGCAGGTCCCATTTTCGATTCAATAAGTATCCCATTTTCTCCGGGCACCGTATAATCTGCTTTTCTCATCAACATATTCTGAAGTTGCGAAAGGATGTCGTTCTGTCTGGGAGCATCATAATTTCCGACAGCCTTACTGCCGATAATAAGATCAGGCGCAAACTCAGATTCAGCGATATCAACAGGGAAATTGTTATACATTCCACCATCAAATAGCAGTTTTCCATCAATTTTAACGGGTCGGATAAGCAGCGGAAAAGTTGCCGAAGCCCTTATGGCAGTGCCTAACTGTCCTTCGCGCAAAACCACCAATTGAGAAGAATCAATGTCTGACGCCACACAGCGGAATGGAACGAACAAACTATCAAAGTCATAGCTGGCGACAGCCGATGGCCCTGCAAAAACTTCCATCACGGCATAATCCATCAAAAAACTGGAAATTATACTCGAGGGCAAGCGCGAAACTATCCGGCTTTCGATACTGAACGGAACATTAATCCAGGAGGCATTTGCATCTTCCAGATCGTTTGAAAAATCCTGTTCATTCAGCCTGCCGGTAACCCATTCCTTAAAATCTCTACTCTTTACGAACGCTTCTATTTCTTTGGGAGAATAGCCGCTGGCATACAAACCACCAATGATTGCACCCATAGAATTCCCTACTACATAATCGATGGGAATATTATTTTCTTCCAGCGCTCTGAGTACACCAACATGGCTAAGCCCTTTGGCGCCACCACCGCTTAAAACAAGGGCTACACTTTGTGCTGATGCCTGCAAAGCAATCATCATCAAAGCTGCAATTAAAGTCGATTTTAGCAGGTTGTTGTTCATATAAAAAAAGCCGTTGCGAAGTTAATAAATCCCTTTGCAACGGCTCAATATTACAAAAAAAAACACTTAAACGTTATTTAAGGCTTGCTTCATATCTGCTATAATATCCTCTAAATCTTCAATACCAACGGCCAGACGAACCAATCCATCAGAGATACCTGCCGCATCTTTAGCCTCTTTACTAAGCTTGGAGTGAGTCATGCTTGCCGGATGCTGAATCAAGGTCTCAATGCCGCCTAACGAAACAGCAAGCAGCGCCATCTTTACATGATCCATCATGCGTTTTCCTGCATCTAAGCCACCTTTTAGGCCAAAGCTGATCATCGCTCCAGGGCCTTTCATCTGCTTTTGAGCCAGCTCATATTGTGGATGAGAAGCCAAACCCGGATAAAGCACCCATTCAACTTTTGGGTGATTTTCTAGAAATTCAGCAACTTTTTGCGCATTTTGCTGCGCCCTGTCAATGCGAATTCCTAATGTTTTCAACCCCCGGCGGGTAAGCCAAGCCTGATGTGGATCCATATTGAAACCCATATTTACCATCACCGGACGCATCAGTTTATAATGCTTTTCGTCCTTAGCAATCACCATACCTGCAACAATATCTGCATGGCCGTTGATAAACTTTGTCATGGAATGGAGTACAATATCAGCACCAAGCTCCAGGGGCTTTTGCAAGTAAGGACTACAAAAAGTATTGTCCACACAAACAGGGATATTATGTTCGTGGGCAATCTTACAGATTTCAGCAATATCGGTAATTCCAATTGTAGGATTTGCCGGTGTTTCAAGATATATCAAGCTTGTATTCGGCTTAATGGCTTTCCTTACATTTTCGGGATCAGTAGCATCAATAAAGCTTGATTCGACGCCATATTTTGGATACAAGGATTCCATAATGGCTCGCGAAGGCCCATAAAGCGAATTATGTGCCACCAAATGCTTACCGGCACCAAGGTAAGCCAGATACACCGTGTTAACTGCAGCCATTCCGGAGCTCGTGGCAATTCCACGGTATCCTCCTTCGAGTGCTGATACGGCATTTTCCAATTCCTCAATGGTAGGATTTCCGATACGCGTATAGATGTAGCCATCCTCTTCGCCCGAGAAGCATTTTGCTCCGTGATCGGCAGTTTCAAACTTGAATGTTGAAGTCTGGTAAATAGGAGTTACCGCACTTCCCAGGGGATCTTCAAAACCTCCGGCATGGACTGCCTTTGAGTTAAATCCCAAATTTTCGTCTTGCATGATATCAATTGATTTTAAAAACGTAAGTAAATAAAAAACCGGCTTTTCGCCGGCTAGTGATTATAATTTTGCCTAAAATGGCCAAAACTGATTATCGTTCCAAATTTGTTCCTTCAGGTCTTCATTCAAACGGTGGAGCAAAGTGTGGTGGGTCTTCTCCCAATCGGCAAGCATTTGATACATCTCTTTCTCGTTTTCATCAGTAGCTTCTTTGGCGCGACTGGAATACACCTCAATGGCTTTATTTTCAAAGTCGATGGCAGCAGAAATAGCGGCTGCTTCAAAACTGGCAGCAGAAATTTCTTTCTTAATCTCCTCTGATAAAATCTTTACCGCATCCGTATCGTCAACTTCTTCATGAAGTTCATTCTTCATAAAAGCGTTGTTTTTAGTGTAATAGGCATACTGTTTGGACAAAAAAGCCACATGTTCATCTTCTTCTTCAGCCATCATTTCAAATATTTTCCGGGCTGATTTACTTTCTGTTTGACGTGCAATTTGTGTGTAAAAGGCTTTGCCTCTTCGTTCTAATAAAATGGCAGTTTTTAAAATGTCAGTAGCTGATTTTCCAGTTTCCATAGTGCAGATTTTTTATTTGTTTCAAGAAGCCAAAGTTACAAATTTATCCTTTCGCACTGATCATTTATAAGGCTATTTTTGCACAAAGCTGTTCAAAAAAAATGTTTAGTTTAGCTGCCCTGTTTCGGGATGAACAGAAACTAACTGAAAAAAAATAGATATTTATGCAAAACATTAAGGAACAAGCCAAAATGTTTGAACAATTGTTTCGTTCGGCTACCGGCGATGTTCCTGACAGCATCAGCCCGCTTGCCGAATCTGGTTCGGCACGACAATATTACAGACTAAGATCCGGCAACAAAAGCTATATCGGCACTTATCACACCATCGTAGAAGAAAACCACGCTTTTGTGAGCTTCGCAAAACACTTCAAAAAAGCAGGTCTTGCCGTTCCGGAAATAATTGCCGTTTCATACGATTTTAGTGCGTATTTGCAAACAGATTTTGGCGATACCAGCCTGTTTACGCTGGTTCAAAATGCCTGGCAGCAAGGTGATTTTCATCCTATGCTGGTCGATTACTATGAAGAAGCATTAACAAATCTGCTCAAATTTCAGTTTGAAGGCCACACAAACCTCGATTACAGCAAAGCTTATCCTGCGGGTAGTTTTGATTATAAAGCCATTTTAGACGATCTGTATTATTTCAAGTACTACTTTCTAAAACTCCAGAAAGACATCATCTATAACGAAGCTGAATTGGATCATGATTTCGCCAAATTGGCTCAGTTTATTGCGCAAGCCCCTGCCGATTTTTTTATGTATCGCGATTTCCAATCGAGAAATATCATGATCCATGAAGGGAAAACAAACTTTATCGATTTTCAAGGTGGCCGAAAAGGCCCGCTGCAATATGATGTGGTTTCCTTGCTTTTTCAGGTTAAGGCCCGTATTCCTGAAGCTGTGAAAGAACATCTGTTGAATTTTTATCAAAAAAAACTCGCCCACTATATCGATCCGAAATATATTCAATTCAATTACTATTATCCGGCTTTTGTTTACCTGCGATTGATGCAAGTGATGGGAGCTTATGGTTACAGGGGGTTAATACAGAAAAAGAAACACTTTATTGAAAGTATTCCTTATGCCATCCATGCCTTAAACGGCCTACCGGCGAATTATGATATCCCCTTGCCATTGGTTAGTTTAAAAGGCGTTTTTTTGCAATTGGGCAAGTTAAAAACACAGTACCCTATCATTGAAAAAACACCTTTTGCGCCTTTTCTGCTGAGCATCAATAGTTTTTCCTATAAAAAGGGCGGCATACCCGATGACCTGACAGGCAACGGAGGCGGCTTTGTTTTTGATTGCCGGCATTTGCCGAATCCCGGCCGGGAAGCTAAATATAAAATGCTCACCGGCAGAGACCCGGAAGTAATCCGGTTTTTAGAAGCCCATCCGGAAGTAGATCAGTTTTTAAACAATGTTAAGGCTATTGTATCGCAAAGTGTGGAAAATTATACGAAGCGGGATTTTAAGCACTTAATGATTAATTTTGGTTGCACGGGCGGACAGCATCGATCGGTTTACTGCGCCGATAAAATCAGCCAGTATCTCCGAACAAAATACCCCAGTCTGCTTGTTAATTGTGTTCATAAAGAGCAACATTTTAATCATGAGTGACAAAAAATGTAAAAGTGATAAAAAGGTCATCAACAAAGATAAACGGTATTTTTGCCTGAAATGCAAACAGACTTCAAACAAAACCAGCCGTTTGTGTAAGGCCGAAAAACAACCTAAATGAAAAAAAAGCGCACTGCAATGATATTGGCAGCGGGCAAAGGCACTCGTTTAGAAATCCTGACTGCTGCCAGGCCCAAAGCACTGCTCGAAATTAATGGTATAACGCTGCTCGAACGGGCGATAAATCAAGTATTGGCTGCCGGTGTTTCAACGATCATTGTCAACGTACATCACTTTGCTGAACAAGTCATCCAATTTCTGAATCAACCAAAGTTTAGCGCGCTTGATCTTTACATTTCCGATGAGAGCAACGAACTTTTAGACACAGGAGGCGGCATTTTAAAAGCCCGGGATTATTTCATTGACAGCCAATCGGTTTTGATACATAACGTAGATATTATCAGTGATTTAAACATCGCATCGATCATTAATGATTTTGAAGGTGATGAGGCAATGGCCTGGCTGCTCACACAGAAACGAGTGAGCAATCGCCAATTGCTTTTTGATCCCTTTGAACAGCTGTGCGGATGGAAAGACAAGCGCATAGAAAGCTACAAATGGGTCGACAAACCGACCAAAGACTATCAGGAGTTTTCATTCAGTGGTATTCACCTTTTAAAACCTGCACTACTTGCCGGTTTACCCGTCAGAAAAACCAGTATAATTGACCTTTATCTGAATTTGGCAAGGCATCAACAGATCAGATCAAAACCAATCAAAACAGGTTTTTGGTTCGATTTAGGCAAGAAGAGCCAAATTGAGGAGATCGAACAGTTTTTTAAACAGCGAGAAACCTAGTTATATGTCTGCAAATAAACCGTTTATCCAACTTCTTGCTGAGCATATTGCCGTAACATATGCTGATCGGCTTCGGGATATAATCCTGCTTTTCCCCAATAAGCGCGCCGGATTGTTCTTCAAGAAAGCGCTCTCCCAAAGCCTTTCCAAAGCTTCCTGGCTGCCTCAGATCAGCACGATAGAACAAGCCTTTGCCGATTGGAGTCCGTGGGAGCTAGCCGATTCCCTTAGCGTGCAGTTTGAACTACTCGAGATGAAGGCCGCGCAGCTTACTGCCGATGATTTCAGTTTGGCAGAATATGCCGGTCTTGCCGCACAAATGGCAGAGGATTACAATGAGATTGACCAGCAAATGGCAGATGCCAGCGCAGTTTTTGGCTACCTCAAAGAAGCTAAAGCACTGGAGATATGG
The DNA here is from genome assembly GCA_018830105.1 of Bacteroidota bacterium. GTDB lineage: Bacteria > Bacteroidota > Bacteroidia > Bacteroidales > F082 > UBA5536. The sequence goes on along the minus strand of JAHJTC010000014.1, from coordinate 135,905 downwards.
CATCCGGATGGAACAGCCCTAAGTGATAGCGAAAAGCGCTTTCTCAGTTTTTATCGCTTACTCGAAAAAGATTATCATGCGCTGCGCAATCGCTTAACTGAAAAAGGCATGGCGTACAGCGGCATGGTTGCAAGATATTTAGCTGATCTTGAAGATGGGGAACTTATCAATAGAACGGCTGACAAGTTAATAATTTTTGCAGGTTTCAATGCGCTGACTAAGGCTGAGGAGAAAATCGTGGTTAAGCTGTTTCAGGCCGAAAAAGCCCTGTTGTTTTGGGATATCGATACTTATTATTTCAAGGCCAATGCATTTGGATTACATGAAGCCGGAAATTTTATCAGGAAGTTTTCCGATCGTTTTCCAAATGCTGTAAGGAACTTTATATCAGACGATTTAATTAATAGCAGCAAACAAATTATTGTTCATCCGATACCCGGAAATGCGACACAAGCCAAAGCGATGGGTCATGAACTTATGCATAGCGAGGCCGACAACAACACTGCCATTGTGCTTGCAGATGAAAATTTATTGATTCCGGTGTTAAATGCCATTCCTGATTCTGTTGGGCATTTTAATGTAACGCTTGGGTTTCCTTTTAATAAAACTGCTGTATTCCAATACCTTAGCACCTACATCAATGTTCATCTGAAGCAACGAAAAGTACAGCTCAATACCAGGTATCACCTGAAACCATTGCTGCAACTGAGTTCGCACGAATTGAACACCTATTTGCTTGATGATGAAAGCATGCAACAGCTTATGCGCTGGAAGCAACAACTATTGAATAACAGCCAGCGATTTGCTGAAGCAGAAGAAATAAAGAAAAGCTTTGACAAAAATTCCCGTTTAGCGGTTCTGTTTGAAGCCCTGTTAAAACCTGTTACTGATGACATCAGTGCACAACTGGGCGAAATTATCTCATTCATCAATCAGTTGAGCGATTGGGTGCTTGAAAGCAAAAAACCGGAAAAGCATACGATTGTCAATCAATTTATTGCCTCAAAAAAGTTGTTGATCAAAATCCAACAGCTAACGAAATCAAATGCCGCCATCCTCAATTTTGAAGATTTCAGTTCCTTATTCAATAAACTCGCACTGAGCCTTAAGGTTCCTTTTTCGGGCGAACCGCTTCAAGGTCTTCAGATTATGGGTTTATTAGAAACCAGAAACCTTGATTTCAAAAATATTCATATACTAAGCGTTAACGAAGGTATCCTGCCGCACGAAAAGTCCTATCAATCCCTTATTCCTCCCGACATCAGAAAGGCATTCGACTTATCAAACCACTTTGACAGACAAGCCGTTTATGCCTATCATTTTTTCAGACTACTGCAAAAAGCAGAAACCATTCACCTTTACTATAACAACGAGCCAGGTTCATTCGGAAGCGGAGAGCAAAGCAGGTTTATCCAGCAAATTCGCTTCGAGCTGCTCAAACTAAACCCAAAAATAAGCTTGCGTAATCAACTTTTTGAGCTTCCTCCGCCATCTAATAAACAAGATAATGCAATCACCATCGCGAAAAGTATTCCTGTGATGGAACTGCTCAAGAAAAAAGGAGAAACGGGCCTGTCTCCCTCCAGCCTGGCCAACTATATTATTTGTCCGCTCAGGTTTTATTTGGGTAATGTTGTCGGCTTGCAAGTCCAGGCAAAATATTCCGATGCTATTCAATACAATGATCTGGGAACTGCTGTACACAATACGCTGGAAACCCTTTACCAAGAATTTGTTGATAAAAAAATCACGCCAACAGCAATTGATAAAATGACTGAGTCATCAGAAAATGTCTTAAATAAACATCTTCTGGAGATTTACCCTGCCGGTCTGGCAGATTTTGGAAATAGCTTGCTCATGAAGGAAGTGGCCCGACAGTTTGTACAGAATTTTTTGAGCTACGAGAAAAAAAATCTTGTCAGTAACGAAATCACTATTAAAGGACTGGAAAAGAAACTCGAAGTTTTCATTGAATCCAAGGGGCAGAAAATCAAGATAAAAGGCACTATCGACCGTATTGATCAGCAGAATGATAAGATTCGTTTGATCGATTACAAAACCGGCAGTGTCCATGAAACTGACCTGTCTTTAAAAGCATGGGATGAGTTACTTAAACCCGCAAAAAGTAAGGCGTTGCAACTGGCCATTTATCAGCTTCTTATCCTTAAATCGGATTTAACATTTTCTGGAAAAGAAATGGAGTGTGGTATTATCAGCCTGCAAAAACCAGGCAAGGGTATGCTCAACTTAAACCTTCCTGATCCCGAAGAATCTGCAAGTTTGGCTGACAGCATCATCCAGCAACTCAACATCGTAATTGGTGAAATCTATGATCCGGAAACTCCTGTTGTTCAAACCACCGAAACAAAGTACTGCAGCTATTGCGATTTTGCAGGCATTTGCAACCGTTAAATTTCAGGAAAAAATCTATTCTTCCATCAAAATAAACCTGTCGTACTCAGTTGGAAACAAGCGTTTAAGGTATGGATCATAGCGATAAAATACAGGATCTTCATCAGAGATTCCCTGCTGCTGCTCCAGTTGGTTATTGAGAATTTGATCATAGGTATAAGCAGCTGTCAGGCGACCCATAAAGCCCGAAAAGTCATAGACATTTTGTGGAGTCAGGCTGTCAATATTGTAGTAGTAATTTACGCTGTTTGTGGAAAAGTCAAACACAAAATCGCTCTCAAGCGCGTCAAATAAATTCTGATCTGAAAAATAAACCGGCGCTTTCTGACTGCTGCCGTTCAAGCGACTTATTTCAACCCATACTCCAATATTTACAGCATTAAGCGGGATCGTCTGTAAATATCGCATTCCGAAAAAGTTTTCTTCGTCTTCATAGTTTTCGATAAACTCCTGAAGTTCGAGTTGGGCAATATTCACCACCCAACTCAGGCTATCGCGCTCGTAGAAATCTTCAAATGCGCTCTCTTCATAAACAAGTACGCCATAACTCCTGAGCGTACTTAGGTAAGCTGTTTCGAAAAGCCTGCGAACGAGGGTATCATCCACCTTGCTCAATAGCAAAGTTTGTTCTAACAATTGTTGATTTTTCACATACTCGGAAAGTCCCTCCATATTCTCGTCATTGCTGTCGTAGCGGTTATTGATCATAAATATTTGCTCCGGCATCAGCGCCAGCACGCCCCATTCGGGAGTTTGATCAACAAGTTCTTTGGCTAGTTTCCGCTGAGGACTACAGCTGCTGAGTAGCATAACCAAAACAAAACTCAGACTACCTATAAAGAACCAAATCTTATTTATTGGATTCAAATTCATGATCGTTTAATTTCAATGCAAAAGTTTCACAAAATAAACGAAAACAGTCCTAATTTGTTACTTTTTCCAATAATAATTCTCCAAATCGGCGGCCATAGTTTTCGGCACGCTGCAAATCGTCATCATTCGGACTAAACTTAACGAACACATCCGTTTCGGTATAGGCGAGCTTCAGGTTCTCCAGATTTGTCCTGATAATTTTCATTCCTTCGCCACTCCAGCCATAAGAACCAAACCCTCCGGCAAGTTTTCCTTTATCGCGCAATGGGTTTACAACAGCAAATATGCGATAAATTGGCAGCAAGATATTCTGATTGATGGTAGGGCAACCGATAATTAGTCCGCTGGCCATAGACACCTGCATATCAATATCGCCCAGTGGTGTATGCTCCACATCCATAACCACGGCTTCAAGTCCTTCAACTGACTCCACACCTTTGCCGATAGCCTCGGCAAGTTGACCCGTTTTATGATAAGCCGAAACATAAGGAATGTAAACCCGTTTTGTTTGGGGCATCTGCAATTCCTCATTGGCAAATTGCTCCGACAAATCAACATATCGTTTCCAGTTGGAGCGCAAAATAGGTCCGTGACCCGTACAAATCATCTTGATGGACAAGGGTCGGATTTTCTCGATGGCCTTCAGCATATACTTACTAAAAGGCTTGAGGATAACATCGAAATAATACTTAAAGGCCTCGTCCCAATTTCCTACTTCATCATCAAACATGCGTTCGTCTGCGTAATGCGCACCAAACGAGTCACAGGTAAAAAGCAGTTGATCCTCTTGCAGATAGCTATACATCGTATCAGGCCAATGTAAATTTGGCGCACTGACAAAGCGGACAGTTTTATTGCCAAGATCAAGCTCCATCCCATCCTTCACCTGAAGGCTCTTAAAAGGAACGGCAACAAGGTCTTTCAAATACCGAATGGCTGTACCCGTGCCTACTACAACTGCCTGAGGTGCAATTTCGAGTAGCTTACCCACACAGCCCGAATGATCAGGCTCAGTGTGATTCATGATGATATAAGCTAAATCTTCAGGATTAATCAAAGCCCTGAGCTTCGCTTCATACTCCGGCCAAAATCTTTCTTTTACTGTTTCAAAAACAGCTTTTTTATCCGCATCAATAAAATAGGAATTGTAGGTTGTGCCAAACTTAGTTTCCATGACCACATCAAAAGTGACAATGTCGTGATCGATTGCACCAATCCATTTTACATCTTTTGTAACATCAAGAATATAAGGTTCTTTCATAAATATTTTAGTTCTAAAAGCTAAATTGTACGTGCAAAATTAGCACAAATGATTGATGGAATCATTCTAAATAGTTTGCAGTATTGCGTTAAAAGACAATAGTGCAAGCTTTAAAATTCCAGTTCCATTTGGGCTGGTGGATCGAGTGGTTTTTTGCCCGAAGTTTTTGGCTCCGTTTTGTTCTCTTCTTCTTTCTCAACCTGTTCACTGGTTTCAGTATTCGGTTCAATAACGTCCTGCTCAACGTCATCATGCTGAGTCGATGTTTCCTCAATTTGCTCTTCTTCAGCCTGTATTTCATCGGGAGGCGTCAAAGGTTCCAAAAAAGTGACTTTGATAATCTCTTTATTAGAAAGCCGTTTACCTTTGGCTTTGTAGCTTTTCAAGCCAATGAATTCCGCTACAGAAACTTTGTCATCCTCAGGTTTTTTGCCATTGCCATTGGCATCAAACTCCAGATCAAGCATTGGGAATCTGTCGAAAACAATATGTTTGAAAACCGACTGTGGATGCTCGCCAATGCTGGAATAGCGCCTGTTGAGAACAATATCCTCTTCGATCTGGAAACGCTTGAGATAGATTTTCTGCGTTTCACCCTCAACATAAATGACACTTAATACCTCATCAGGATCAAATTTACGTAGCAATTTCAGGTCATCATCAAAATGCGTGGAAAGCTCGTAACCAGTTAGCTTAAACTCTCCATTTCCAAATACTTGCAACAATTTATCATTGGCACCAAAAGCGCCAAGATAATTACCACGCTCATCCGTTGTGAGCCTTTTTACCGACTCATCGTACCATATATCCCTGGCTTTCAAGGTCGAAACACCCTCATCACGCTTACTGATTTGCCTAACCGCATGCTTTGTAAGTATATTTCCCTTGGCGCTGCGGCCTTTGATAGCCAGTTCAGCAAAGTCAAACTCAAAAGACAGTTTCTTCAATTTAGGCTTTGGCCGAAGCAGCACTTTAATGGTCTCAGCTTCTCCATTAGGATTGGCACTGAAATATACAACTTTCGAGTCGGGAGTGCCGGCAGTGAGCTGATATTCCTTATCGCGTGTTACGCCAAGAACTGCAAATCGTTTGATCAACCAGGGTCCTTTTCTGCCATCGCGATACACCATATTATAGATGGTGCGATCATCATTTTTTCGGAAAATATCAATATGAATAATATTTTCTCCAACGAAGGTTTTTGTGTTCACCTTTGTCACCAGAAAAGTTCCATTCTCGCGAAAAACAATCATATCGTCCAAATCGCTGCAATCGCACACAAACTCATCCTTTTTGAGCGAGGTACCTGCAAAACCTTCAATCCTGTTGACGTACAGCTTTTCGTTATTGGCGGCAACGGAAGCAGCCTCGATATTATCAAAACTCCGCAATTCGGTTTTGCGTTCGCGGCCGGCTCCATATTTCTTTTTTATCTGCCTGAAAAAATTGATGGTATAATCAACAATGTGATCCAAGTGATTTTTAACCTCCTCCATCTCTTCTTCAAGCGATCGGATATGCTCGTCAGCTTTGAAGGTGTTATATTTTGAGATCCGTTTGATTTTTATTTCTGTGAGTCTGGCAATATCATCTCTGGTGACCTCTTTGCGCAGGTTTTTTATAAAGGGTTTCAAGCCGGCATCAATTGCCAGAATCACATCCTCCCAGGTTTCTGACTGCTCAATATCCCGGTAGATTCTTTGCTCAATAAATATTTTCTCCAAAGATGAGCCATGCCAATCGGCTTCGAGCTCCTGCAGCCTGATTTGCAGCTCTTGTTGCAGCAGTTCAAGTGTTCGGTTTGTGTTGTATTCGAGTATTTTATGAACACTCCAGAAAGCCGGCTTGCCTTCGGCGATCACACATGAATTGGGTGAAATAGAAACCTCACACTGTGTAAAAGCGAAAAGCGCATCAATAGTTTGATCCGGTGAAACTCCCGAAGCAAGATGGATCATAATTTCAACTTTTTCAGCTGTATTGTCATCTATCTTCTTTACCTTAATTTTTCCTTTATCGTTTGCTGCTATAATACTTTCAATCAGGCTGGTTGTTGTTGTTCCAAAGGGTATCTCATTAATAACCAACATCTTTCTATCGACCTGACTAATCTTTGCCCGCACCCTTACTTTTCCACCTCTTAATCCCTCATTGTATTTAGAACAATCGGCCATGCCTCCGGTTATAAAGTCGGGGAGCAGCTCAAAATCCTCGTTTTTAAGACAACTGATAGAAGCGTCAATTAGCTCGTTAAAGTTATGAGGAAGGATTTTAGAGGCCAGTCCAACAGCAATTCCTTCAACGCCCTGCGCCAATAGTAAGGGAAACTTAACAGGTAAAGCAATGGGTTCCTTATTTCTTCCGTCGTAAGAAAGTTTCCATGCAGTTGTTTTCGGATTAAAGACGACCTCAGCGGCAAACTTAGAGATTCTGGCTTCGATATAACGTGATGCGGCCGCGCTATCGCCTGTAAGTACATTGCCCCAGTTTCCCTGTGCATCAATCAATATCTCCTTTTGTCCCAATTGCACCAGCGCGTCACCGATAGAAGCATCACCGTGCGGATGAAACTGCATGGTATTTCCAATGATATTAGCTACCTTGTTGTAGCGTCCATCATCCAAATTCTTCATAGAATGCATGATACGACGCTGAACAGGTTTCAAGCCATCCTGAATATCCGGTACAGCACGTTCCAGAATTACATAAGAGGCGTAATCCAGAAACCAACTCTCGTACATGCCCGATAGTTGTATAGTGCGATGAATATCGCCCTTATCTGAAGTCTCTGATCCCTCATTGTGAGGTGTATAGTCATCAATCTCGCTCATTTTATACTACTTATCCTTTCGTTCTTCTCTTTGCTATTGATAATAAAAAATTTAAAATAACCTGGCCTCGACCTTAACTTTTCCAAAAGCGCAAAATTAAAGTCTCAGCAATCAGAAACACTAAAGCTGCCAAAATAAACCACCACCATTGTGTTGCTTCCTGAAGTTCATCAGATAGGCTCCCGTATGCATCCGACTGACCGGACGACAATGTTTTAACAAGATTAAAACCTTTGTCTGATAATTTTTCAGCAACTTCATCTCCTGACAAAAAAACCATTTCCGACTCCCTCCTGCTCTCGTTCCAAGCGGTCATACTAACCAAATTATCTGCATTATAAATACCATAAAAACCCGGCTCGGGAAGCTGATCAGCCATACTTATTAACAGCTGCTGACCTCTGCGTTCAGTAGCCGGAATAAACTCAAAACCGGAAGACAATGATTTAATATTCAGCACATCATCTATGCTGCTTGGTTTCATCTTTAAAGGAATACGCCTGTCAATGCCGATTTCGTAAGCCAATGCATTGCCCCCAGTTCCCCAAAAAGCCATTCGTACCAGCAATGGAGCAAAAAGACTGCTTTCGGTCAGACCTGACCAGCGCTCATTCAAATTTACGGCCAAATGAAATACCGAACCCTGCCCAACATCTTGAAGCATTAGAAAAGGATTCCCATTGAGCATATTAATCAGTACCGCTGCCGAAGTTGTTGATTTGAGCGCAAAATATTTATTTACAGTTGGAAGATCAACATTTGTGGGCACCTTTGTAAACACATTCTTAAAAAAAGGATGCTCATCCGTAATCATATTGAGGCGTGTTGAAGCAGTATCAGCAAATGTACCTATTTGCGTTTCAAGTGCAGGATCCAAACTCGCGGTCAAGGAGCTTGCCAGCAATGGAGCATGCAATAGCAGCGCGCCACCTGCATCAGCATATGCTGTTAAGGCCAGTTTTAAACCTTCGCTGAGCTTTTCCGAATAAGGAGCTATTACCAGATTGTATTGCGAAAGTGACTGAATATCGAACTGAAGCACATTGCGCCGGTCAAAATTGAAGAGCGTATCTTCTGCAAAAAGATACTCCAAAGACTGATCCGGACTATCTTCAAATAATTCCAGAACACGCAGACTAGACGCAATATTCAGGTTGACAAAATAATTGTCATCAAACACAATCGGGTAATCAGAGATGCGCACATTTGCCCTGAAATTGCCACTGGTTTCGGGCACAAAACTCAGACTTACCCTATTTTCGCCCCAGGCATCGATATCCGTGTTTGAGACAGCCAGCGTTTTGTTTTCGTTTTCCAGACTGACCGCTAAGCCTTTCAAACCCTCATCGGCATGATTTTTAAGTCGAACATTAAGCACAACAGGCATATCAACCTGAACAACAGGACTCTCAAGCCAGCAGGAGTCGATAAAAACATTGGATCGCAATCCCGAACTAAAAGGCAGCAGATAAAGCGAAAGGCTACTATCCGGTTCTGTGTTTAGTGTATTAAAAGAAGACCTCTGAAAGTCGGAAAATAAAAATAACCTCGACTTACTTTGTTCAAATTTAGCTGCCAGACTTTTGGCTCTCCTGAAAATTTCATCTGCTTCAACCGGCGGTGCGTCGGGCATAACATAAGCCAACTGCTGCTTCATTTCATCGCGATTCATGGGGCGTTCCTGTCGCAATGAAAAACTGTTTGTCAACAGAATAAACTGCTTATCCGGCCCAAAAAAATTAACTATTTCAAAAGCCGATTTACGCGCATCATCCAGCAGGGCGCCATAAATACCGGCTGATTGCATACTCGTCGAATTATCCAGATAAAGCATTACAATCTCATTTTCTGATTGTTGCATATTGCTTTCTGACGGAAAATACGGGCGGGCAAAAGCCAGAACAAGGGCGGCAATCGCTAACAAACGTAACAGCAAAACCAACAAATGCTTCAGCTTGTTTGTTCGTGCCGTTTGCTGTTTCAGATTTTCGAGCAGTGTAATATCACTAAAATAAACCAATTTGTGCCGGCGAAAATTAAACAAATGCACCACAACAGGGATAGCAAGTGCAAAAAGTCCGTACAGCATTTGGGGGTTTAAGAATTCCATTGTAACAAAAAAAGCTTTTTTTGAAGTGGACAAATTTACAATTAAAACCGAAAGTAGCGTTTCTTCGTCTGAGAGATACTCCGTAGCAGGCTCAAAAAAAAGGCCGTTGATAAACAACGACCTTTTTTACATTTGGTTTGGACCTGTAGGTCACAGAAAACAAGGACTATACCACGCCCTGATCCATCATGGCATTAGCCACTTTGAGGAATCCGGCAATATTGGCACCCCTTACGTAATCGATATAACCATCTTCCTGTGTACCATGTGTTACGCAGGCATTATGGATATTTTTCATTATTTCATGCAGACGGGCATCAACCTCTTCGCGACCCCAGGCAATCTTCATGGAATTCTGTGTCATTTCCAGACCAGAAGTAGCAACACCACCGGCATTAACAGCTTTACCCGGTCCAAATAAAATTTTATGTTTTTTGAACACATCTACCGCTTCTGGCGTTGAAGGCATATTGGCACCTTCAGCAACACACATACAGCCATTATTTACGAGGTTTTCAGCATCTTCTTTACCCAGTTCATTTTGCGTTGCACAAGGCAAAGCCACATCACATTTCACTTCCCAGGGGCGTTTTCCGGCAAAGAATTGCGCTGAAGGGAACTCATAAGAATAAGGCTTTACGATATCCTGATTTGAGGCACGCAGTTCGAGCAGGTAGTTGATTTTTTCAACATCAAATCCTTCAGGATCATGAATATAACCATCAGGTCCTGAAATTGTCACTACTTTACCACCCAACTCTGTAATTTTTGAAATAGCACCCCAGGCCACATTACCAAAACCAGATACAGCTACTGTTTTACCACTGAAATCAGTATCTTTTGTGCCAAGCATTTCTTGTGCAAAATAAACAGCACCAAATCCTGTAGCTTCAGGACGAATAAGGCTACCTCCCCAATTCAGGCCTTTGCCGGTGAGTACACCAACATGTTCGCGGGCCAATTTCTTATACATGCCATACATGAAACCTATTTCTTTGCCACCAACACCTATATCACCGGCAGGAACATCTGTTTCGGGGCCGATAAGGTGCCACAATTCAAGCATAAATGATTGGCAAAAACGCATGATTTCCGCATCAGATTTTCCTTTAGGATCAAAATCAGAACCGCCTTTACCACCACCCATAGGTAATGTGGTGAGACTGTTTTTAAATATTTGTTCAAATCCGAGAAATTTCAGAATGCTAAGATTTACGCTGGGGTGAAACCGAAGTCCACCTTTATATGGTCCTATCGCATTGTTAAACTGCACACGATATCCAAGATTTACATGTACTTTTCCGTTATCATCAACCCATGGCACTTTAAAAGTTAAAACGCGATCCGGCTCAATCAGCCTGTCAATAATTCCAGCGGCTTCAAACTGAGGGTTTTGATCCACTACCTCTTCCAATGATTCCAGTACTTCGCGTACAGCCTGTAAATACTCTACTTCACCCGGATGTTTCTTTTCCAGGTCGTTCATGATTTTTTCTAAATTCATCGTTTTGGCTTTTTAATGATTTATATAAATTATGCCTGTTACTAATTAACAGTGTTATTTTGTTAACAAGGCAAAATTACAGTTTTTAGACTTACTTTACCAAACAAAGCTAAGGATATTCGCGCGAACGATAGTATATTAGAATCAGTCTAAATAAGCTTAATGCAATCGTTTTAGGCGGAAGGCTTGATAATACTGTAATACCTTGTTTCAACGGCGATAAACAAGTTATTTTGCCTCCGCAATAAAACGAGGCTTTTTCAGGATAGCACTACAGATTCAGGTTGTAAGTAAGCAGCAAATGCCAGGCAGAAGCTTCCCGGGAAGAAAGCATTCTTAGCCAACGATACTGTATTTCGAATTGGACTTTATGTCCGTTATCGAACAAATACCCGAGTCCTGCCTGAATGCGATTTTCAAGATGGTCTTCGCCGGGCTTTCCGGTGAAATTATAAAGCCATTCGTCGCCTGCAACAAAATACCACTCCTTCGGGTCAAGTTTGCTGCCTGATAGCGGGCTATCAAAAGTAAACCGATATCTTATGCGATTTCTGAATTGGTTTGCACTAAAACGTTGTTCCAATCGCAACCTGTTTACCCACTTAAACCGATTTCCGCTTTGAAATGTAAATTGTTGCATCAGCCGGTGTTCCCATGCCGGATCAGTAAGAAACGGATCATCAAGACCATATAGATACCCGAAAGTAAGCCGTTTGCTACCCAGGATTTTATAATTCAGAAAAAGCTGTACCTCAACCACATCACTTTGTGAAAACCAGTCGAGTTGTTGTTCATTTATACTGGCAAACTGCTGCCGAAAAACGAATTTGGCATTGACTGAAAACCTGCCTTTCAATTGTTTACCAACCGAGAGCGCCGGTTCGGCATAAAAAGGAATACGTTGCGACCAAGCGCTTGAAGCCACAAAAAGCAACAACAATGTCATTAAAAAACCGAATGCTATCCCTCTCATGCTAGTAAATTAAATTATCCTGCAAGTCACTGGAAATGATTCGTCTTTGCAATAAAACCCCTGAATTATCAAACAATAATTCAAAACTTAAAGGCTTGTGCTGGCCTTTTAAAATAGCATCCAGCTCCAGTTCGTAATTCCTGCCAATCAAAAAATCCTTCTCCAATGGCAAATAGTGTATCGATTCGAGCGCTGAATTTGGCACATCCTGTATTTGAAATCGCTTCACTTTGTACTTGATAAACAAAGAATCCATAAATTGTTGCATCACTAACTTGGCCGGCATATTGTATTTTTTCCAGCTCATTAACCTTTCAATATCCTTTAAGTTGTTAGAGGAGTCGTACTCAATACTGTAAAAGTTGCCCTCAAATTTCAATTTAACTTCATAATTAATCCCATCCTGATCCGTTTCTTTGTAAAAACGAATTCTTTTTGACTGGTCCAACAGGGGCTGCAGCTGCAACAAGGCCTCATCAGGAAAGGCTTCCCTGCATACTGATTCTTCTTTTTCATATTTTATCCCCGATTGACCGAAAACAAAAAACGATGAAAACATCAAGATGAGGCTCAATACAATACGCATATTAAAACGTGTTTACGATTTGTCAATGCTAATAACAACTAATGAGGATTTTTTGTTTGCACTTATAATTAGAATATTTTTTTCTGAAACCTATTCAAGATAAACACCGGTTCCAATAAAGTATTCGGTATTGGGAATAGGCTTAACATAGCCAAGCTTGCGTTTTTCACCGGTTTCGCCGGGCTTTATCCAATAAAAAACTACATAGCCTCCACCACTTTGGGCAACAGCTGAAAGTTCACGAATCACGTATTTTCCACGCGAATCGGTATAATCGTGTAAGTTTTGTCCTTCTAAGTCCTTTTGGCGCGCATGAGCTATGTTTACACAGTTGAAGTTATACACATAAAAATAACCCGAGCTATCCGGATAAAAGCTTATCGGATCAATTACTCTGCGAATAAAACTCACCAATTCAACACTATCACTTATTTCAGTAGCAGCTTCACCAATGGAGGCTGCCATGGTCTTTACATAAGCTTCCGCAATTTGCTTATTCCAGACAAGGATTTCATCCGGAGATAGTTCTTCTTTTTGTTCGCAGGAAGTAATAAAAATCAGCAGAAACAGCAATAAAAATCCAGGAATAATTTTTTTCATTTCAGGTTTTAATTTGGCAATCACAAATTTAAGGCAAATCTGGTTATAAACTATTAATGCTGATAAAATTGATGCTGATTTTGTGCCTGTATAAGCAATTTAACGTTTGTCAATAAAGTCCAGCGGCTGATTCAAAATGGTCGAGATCAAGCCTGCCTGCCTTCAGCAGATAGGCAGGGCGCATATATCGGACATTATAGACAGACACTATTTAGAGAATTTCTAAATTGAACCTAATTAAGTAATTAAATGCTTGATATCATAAAAAAGTATTTTCTTTGCGCTTGAAAAAGGATTAATAGCATGTTTTTCTTCGGATTACTTTCAACTAACTTGCCTTACATACTGCTTGGTGTAGTGTATCTGGTAAGCTTTGCCTCATTTTCGCTCAAGGCATTGGAGCATGAGGCAATGGCCGAAGCAGAACTACTGACAAAACAAATCATTCTGCAATCAGAAAAATCAGCTGATAATTTAGCTGATTGTTTTTATTACCTTGATGAGATTGGCAATCAAATTGCACAAAAACAAGAAATATTTAGTTCTGACACTACGATTCGTTATCTGTTAGCGCTTTTTAATCCGGAGCTCTCCACTCGAATTCCCAAACAGTTTATCTCGCATTTTCTTTTCAGCAGGCCACCTCCGGCAATATAATAAGTTTTATTCCCTAGTGTCATGTCAACACTAGCTTTAGCCGGCTCAAGTCTTGTTCTTTTTTCCTAACTCTGCAAAATAAATCCTTTACTTAACATGGGCTATGCGCAGAATTTCTTTTTTGATTTGAGAAAAAATTACTACGACTTAACCGACACAGTAGCACAGACACGACATTAGCTTTCCATCCGACCAATTGCGAAAGATATTTAACTTATTATATTTATAGTTTGCTGATTATGTACCGATTAATAATATTTATCATCTTATTTTCTTGGGCTTTTGGACACCCTATCCATGCCCAGCAAATGCACTTTATTCTTAACGACAGCACCGGTGTTCCTGAAATAGTTCTGGACGAAATCACAATCCGTGCACCAAAAGAGCGGATTGAACTAAAATCGCTTACCGGGGCAGCTACTGTGCTTACGGCGCGAACCCTCAAGGAAAACCGCATCGAGTCCATCAAGGATATATCAGCCATTACGCCCAATTTATTTATGCCTGATTACGGATCAAAGCTCACTTCACCGGTTTACATCCGGGGAATCGGATCGCGTATCAATTCGCCTTCGGTGGGACTTTATGTGGATCAAATTCCCTATTTTGAAAAATCAGCTTTTGATTTCGACTTCTTTGATATTGAACGTGTTGAAGTGTTGCGTGGCCCTCAGGGAAGCCTTTACGGACGCAATAGCATGGGAGGCATTATCAACATTATTACGCGTGCTCCCGGCGAAAAACCGGAAACCAGTTTTAGGCTTTCTGCAGCCACTTATGGAGAATATGCAGCCGGATTAAGTCACTACAATAAAATCAGTAAAGACTTAGGCTATAGCCTGTCTTTCAATTACAGACATACCGATGGCTTCTTTACCAACACCTATAATAACGAACAGGTTGATTATATGGATGCTTTGGGAATGCGCAACCGCTTGAGCTGGCAAATCAACGAGCGCTGGCAGTTGTCTAACATTCTCAGTTACGAATACAGCAAACAAGGTGGTTATCCCTATGCGGTTTATAATGATTCATTGGAAAAAGCTGAGCTTATCAATTACAATCAGCCATCAGGTTATGAAAGAAATTTATTATCTAATGGATTGATATTAAATTACAAAGGCCCTCGTATAGAAATGATATCTACGACAAGTTATCAGGCACTGGTTGATTTTCAGGAAATTGACCAGGATTTTACTGCTGACTCTCTTTACCTTGTCACGCAGAAACAGCAGCAGCACATGCTTTCGCAGGAGTTTGTATTTAAATCAGCCTATGCAGGAAATTACCAATGGGTTGCAGGTGTTTTTGGATTCACGCAATTGCTTGATAAATCGGTTGATGTAGATGTTTATGCTCAAAAGCTTCGGATGTTTAAAAGCTACGACGAAATCAATTCGGGCTTTGCCTTATTCCACCAATCGATGCTGGATAACTTTCTGATCAACGGCTTAACACTTACTGCCGGTATTCGTATCGACTTCGAGCAAAGCAAGCTATCCTACACATACGATATGTTAAGAAATGGTCAGAATAACAGTATTGCTGACACCACTTATCCCCTGTTAAACTACAATGAGGTTTCACCAAAAATCGCCCTCTCATATGCCCTCACCAATCAGACTTCCGTATATGCATTAGCTGCAAAAGGTTTTAAGACAGGAGGTTTTAACTCTACTTTTGAGCGTCCGGAAGATCTAACTTTCTTGCCCGAACAAAGCTGGAATTATGAACTTGGCATCAAAACTTCTCTCTTTGAGCAAAGAACTTTTGCTGAGCTTTCGCTATTTTATATCGACTGGACTAACCAGCAGATTTATCAAACCGTTCCCAGCGGGCGAGGTTCGATGCTAAAAAATGCAGGTCATAGCCTGAGCAAAGGATTTGAAGTGTCAGTAAAAAGCTCGCTTCCTTTAAATTTTGAAGTATTTGTAGCCTATGGTTATACCCACGCCAGTTTTCTATCGCACATTGTTGATTCTACAAAAAACTACAACGGCAACTTTTTACCCTATGTGCCAAGACATACGCTGGCTTTACAACTCAACAAGACCATCAAAGTCAACACGCGATTTATTGATCGAATCAGGATTACAGGCCTATGGAAAAGCACAGGAGAGCTGTTCTGGAACGAGCAAAACAATTTTTCACAACAAGCCTACAACCTTATTGATTTAAATATTGCTTTCACAAAGAACAATTTTGAAATCAGGCTGTTTGGAGAAAATATCTTTGGTGAAGAATACACCTCATTCTATTTTGAAGCGCTTGGAAACCGTTATATGCAATCGGGCAAGCCAGCTCAATTTGGCATTGATTTGTCCTTAAAAATATAATCCATGAAGCAAGCCAACTGGCCTAAATTTCCAGTCTTATTCAGCTTATATATCGCACAATCGGTGCCCATGAGTTTTTTTTCAACCGTGGTGCCTGTAATAATGCGCCAGGAAAACTATTCTTTGGAGTCGATTGGATTGTTGCAATTGGTAAAGCTCCCCTGGATACTGAAATTTTTATGGGCGCCTCTGGTTGACAATAACGCATCAACTATGCGTCAGTATAAGCGCTGGATTTATCTTTCGGAGTTTTTTTACGCCCTGATTATTTTACATATTGGCTTTTTCAGTTTACAAACTGATTTCACGCTGATTGTCGCCTTGATGCTGATCGCTTTTACGGCATCTGCCACCCAGGATATCGCTACTGATGCCTTTGCTATTCTTTTACTTAAAAAAAACGAACGAAGTCTTGGCAACAGCATGCAATCTGCAGGAAGCTTTATAGGCACGCTACTCGGAAGCGGCGTGCTTTTAATTGTTTACTACTATCTTGGCTGGTATTACTTGCTGATTTGTCTGGCACTTTTTGTACTAATCGCGCTAATTCCTCTTCGCTTTGTAAAACTCAACGAGCCCAAAGCGCAAAAGGAGAAGCTAAAAGTTAGTTTGGGTGATTTGATATCATTTTTCAAAGTACCGGGCATCCCTTGGTGGATTTTACTGCTATTCTTCTATTATTCAGGAATCATAGGGATTTTAGCCATGCTGAAACCCTGGCTGGTAGATTTAGGTTATACCGCCAAAGATATTGGATTTATGGCCGGAATCTTTGGCACAGCCATAGCAGCAGTTTCTGCCATGGGAGCCGGCTGGTTCATCAAAAAAGCAGGCAAAAAAATTGCCTTATACAGCTTCCTCACACTCAGTTTGCTTGCCGGAGTCTATTTTTACTTTATCAGCATGCAAACCCCTGGCATTCATTTAATTTACTTGGGAATATTTTTACTATGGTCATCCTATGGTATGTCAACTGTTGCCATTTACACCAGCTCGATGGATCTTGTGCGTAGTGGGCGAGAAGGAACAGATTTCACCCTACAAATTGTAATCACACACTTAAGCGGTCTTATCATGGCTATTCTTAGCGGAAAAGTTGCAGATGTGCTGGGTTATACCAATTTATTCCTCATTGAAATCATGTTCAGCATCCTGGCCATGATAATACTCACTTTTTCACTCAAAAAAGTTTACAAACACCATGAATACTGATCTGATCAAAAAATACAATAAAGCAGCTCCCCGATACACAAGCTATCCGCCTGCAAATCATTTCACTGAAGAAGTTAACAGCAGCAATTATGAGGAAGCTGTAAGAAAATCAAATAGCTTTAAGCCTCAGAATATTTCGTTTTACCTGCATATTCCTTTCTGTAAAAAACTCTGCTTTTACTGTGGTTGCAACACTTGTCCGATGGGAAAAGCAAATCAAGTGAAAAGTTATCTGGCAGCGTTGAAAACTGAGCTTAGCCGGCTGATCAACCTACTCGACAAAAACCGTAAAGTGTCGCAGATACACTATGGAGGAGGCACTCCAAACGCTATCGAAGCCCAGCATTTACAAGCGCTCAACCAAATGATATTTGATGCATTCGAACTGACCGATGATGCTGAAGTTGCCATAGAAACAAATCCGGCCTATCTGGATGAACAATACCTGCTGGATTTGAAGCAGGCCGGATTTAATCGCTTCAGCCTTGGTATTCAAGATTTTAACAAAGACGTCCTGCGACTTGTAAACCGGGATCCTTCGGCCATGCCAATTGCTGATATTATGGCTATTATCAAAAACGGACAGCCCAATAATGCCATCAACTTCGATTTTATTTATGGCCTTCCTGCACAAACTTTAGATTCTTTTGCAGAAACCATCGAAGCAGCAGCAAAGCTCAAACCTGATCGTTTGGTAACATTTTCTTATGCGCATCTTCCTTCCGTGTTCAAAAACCAGGAAATCCTCGAAAAAAGAGGGCTTTCTGATAGCAATCTAAAAGTTGCAATGTACAACAAAGCTGCTATGATATTGGCTGAGGCCGGTTATAAAGCAATTGGAATGGATCATTTTGTGCTGCCCAATGATGAGCTCTTCAGGGCGCTGGATTCAAAAAAATTACACAGAAATTTTCAGGGATACTGCACGCGTGCAACCACCGGACAGGTATACGCAGTAGGCGTTTCGGCTATCAGCCAACTCGAGCAAGCCTATTTGCAGAACACCAAATCTGTGGATGACTATATTGAAAGAATTTCGCAAGGAAACGCCGCTACCGTCAAAGGATATGAACTTAGCAAGCAGGAAATGATTGTGAGAGAAGCCATAACTGACCTAATGTGTAATAAGGTACTGGATTTGGAAAGCTTAGCCATGCGCAGAAACATATCCTTAGATACACTCAAAAACAGCATTCATCTCGATAAAAATGCTTTGGCTGAATTTGAAGCAGATAACTTATTAAAAATGAATGCTAATAGACTTGAGATTACAGATGCAGGCCAATTATTTATTCGAAATATCGCGGCTTCTTTAGATCCTTTGCAGGTAAATCCTGATCGTCTTTACTCAAAAACTATTTAAAGTAAACCTATGACAGTGCAAACAAGCAATTTTCAGCCGGGCAGCGTCGCAATAATTGGTGGTGGACTAACAGGTTTAAGTCTGGCTTTCAGGCTCCAACAGAAAGGTATTCCCTTTCTGCTTTTTGAAAAAGACGATCGACTGGGCGGCGTAATCAACACAATCAGAAAAGCCGGTTTTCAATATGAAGAAGGTCCAAACACAGGTGTGTTGTCAACCACAGAAACTGTTGAGTTGTTCGAGGACATTGGATGTCCGACAGAAATTGCAAATCCGGCGGCTGCCAATCGCTGGATTTTAAAAAAGGGTGAATGGGTTGCTCTTCCCGCAGGATTTTGGGCAGGTGTAACAACGCCCCTATTTAGTTTTAAAGACAAGCTCAGGCTTTTAGGAGAGCCCTTCAGAAAAAAAGGCAGAAACCCCAAGGAAACATTGGCTGAACTTGTTGTAAGGCGCATGGGAAAAAGCTTTCTGGATTATGCCGTTGATCCTTTTATCAGTGGAATCTATGCCGGTGATCCCAATCAACTCATCACAAAATATGCACTTCCAAAGTTATATCAGCTGGAACAGGGCTATGGTAGTTTTATAAAAGGTGCCATCAAAAAAAGTAAGCTTCCAAAAACAGCACTTGAGAAGAAAGCTAATAAAGCCGTTTTTTCGGCAAAAGGAGGGCTGGGATCCCTCATTGAATCTATTACCTCAAAATTGGATCAGGAGGCACTCTATACAGGAAGCGAAGTGCGGCACATTTCTAAAACAAGCAACGGATTCAGTCTCAAAATAAAACAAGGGGATCGTTACAAATTCTTCGAAGCAGAGCGCGTGGTAACAAGCAGTGGAGGTAGTTATCTCAAAAATTTGTTCGACTTCATACAGCCTCAGCTTTTCACTGATATCGTAAACCTGCGTTATGCCAAAGTTATTCAGATTGCTGTTGGGTTCAATCACTGGAAGGGCACTAAACTCAATGCATTTGGCGGCTTGATTCCTGAGAAGGAAAACAGAGACATCCTGGGCGTTCTGTTTCCTGCTTCCATTTTTCCCGGCAGGGCGCCTGAAGGCGGAGCGCTGATGTCGGTATTTATGGGTGGAATTAAGAAACCCGACCTCTACGATAAAACTGATGAGGAATTAAAAGCCATTGCCCTGAAAGCGCTTCGTGAGCTTTTTCATGATGAAACCTTATCGCCTGATCTTTTTGAACTTTTCCGTTATCAGCAAGCCATTCCTCAATACGATAGCAGCTCAGAGGCACGTCTGGCGGCTATTTCAGCCATTGAAGAAAATCATCCGGGTGTCTTTCTGGCCGGCAATATCCGGGATGGTATTGGCATGGCCGACCGCATCAAACAGGCCTATCATTTGGCTGAAATCCTGTCAAAATAAGAGTTTCTCTTCTACTAATTAAAAAGAATGAAATATGCAGCGTGCAATTATCCTCATTAATGTAGGCACACCTGACTCTCCGAAAACGAAAGATGTAAGGACTTATTTGCGTGAATTTCTTGGAGATCGAAGAGTAATAGATATTCCTGCCATACCACGTTGGATGCTGGTAAACTTGATTATCGCACCTTTTCGTGCTCCTAAATCAGCAAAGCTTTATGAGCAATTGTGGACACAACACGGCTCACCACTGCGCTATATCACTGCTAATCTGGCAAAGAAAATGCAAGCTAAAAGCAGGGCCGAAACCCGTATTTTAATTGCTATGCGCTATGGAAATCCTTCAATAAAAAAGGTACTGGAACAAGTGCGGTTGCAGCAACCGGACGAAATAATCATCGTGCCCATGTACCCACAATATGCTGAATCTACAACAGGTACCGTTAGCGAGGACTGTTTGCGTGTTATTAAAAACTGGGATGTAATTCCAAGTTTGAAAATCATTGGACAGTTTTATAATCATCCAGCATTTATTGGTGCTTTTCAGCAAAAAATTCAAGCTTATAAACCGGAATTGTTTGATCACGTGCTATTTTCCTATCACGGCTTGCCCGAATCGCATATCAGTCGCATCCATCCGCATACGACAATAGAAAAATGCAACTGCCATCTTGAATTTCCTGCACATGGAAAATATTGTTATCGCGCCACTTGTTTTGCTACAACACGTTTGCTCCAAAACGCATGTAATATTCCTGAAACTAAATCCAGCATTGCCTTTCAGTCGCGCCTAACAAAAAAATGGCTCAGGCCTTTCGCCGATGAACAGATCGTTGAACTCGCTAGAAAGGGGGTTAAAGAATTGCTGGTGGTTGCGCCTGCTTTCGTTACTGACTGTTTGGAAACCAGCATTGAAATTGGTGTTGAATACAATGCACTTTTCAGGCAGCATGGCGGACAGAGGTTACAGCTTGTTGCAAGTTTGAACGATGAAGATTACTGGGCAAAAGCATTACAGGAAATCATCAATGAAAAGGATCAGACTTAAAACAATTTTAAAATATACTATCAATGATTTAGGCTGTTTCCCCACAGAAATTTTTGATTGATCTAAGTTAGATTTCCTTATACAGTGCACTATGCTTATTTTCACTGGGATAAAATAAATTGCGAAAAAAAAATTAAAAAAAGTTGTCTCCTTACAAAATAAAATTATTTTTGCGGCATGATTCAACAAGCAAATCAATTCTGGTGGTGGCGTCATTCATTAAGCATAGAGCTGATGAAGTGATGTGACCCTGCTTGTATTTGTACAAAATAAATCAAAGGTCTGTCGTTCGCGGCAGGCCTTTTTTGTTGTCAAAATTTTAATAAATGAAGCTCAAAAAACTCAATTCAAATACCTAAATCCAATGAAAATAACGGTTAAACGGCATCAAAGCCTGGCAGATTTGCATACTGCTGTTGGTTTATACCTTCAGCTCAGAGATATTTATCCAGGAGCTTTACTGCTCGAAAGCTCTGACTACCAATCGGCACAAAACAGCTTGAGCTTTATCTGTCTGGAACCCATTAGCAGCATCAACCTCGAAGAAAAGCGGCTTACAATACATGAGGGAAAATCGCAGAAAACAGTTTTGCTACAGGAACCCAAAGCCGTTTTACAACATTTAAAAAGCTACCTGAACAGCTTCGAACTTTCTGAAAAAGAAAATACCGATGGGCTTTTTGGATACTTTGGGTACGACGCCATTGAATTTATGGAGGATATCGAACTGCAAAGCCCTACAGATAGCAATTTTGCTATTCCTGCCCTGCAGTTTTCGCTTTTTCGCTATGTGATAAAAATCAATCATTACACCGATACCATGCAGCTGAGTGAATACCTTCCTGATGGTGAGTCATCCAAACTGGATCAGCTGCTAAATCGCATTCAGATAAGCACATCCACTGCCTATCCATTTCAAACAAAAGGAAGTCTGCGCTCTAACCTTACTGATGATCAATTCCTGGCGATGGCAGGAAAAGCACGCCATCATTGCCGCCGGGGCGATGTGTTTCAATTGGTGCTGTCGCGTAGATTTCAAATTGATTATCAGGGCGATGATTTTCAGGTCTATCGACGGCTTCGCACGATAAATCCCTCACCCTATGGCTTCTATTTTGATTTTGGAAAATTCCGGCTTTTTGGTTCCTCTCCTGAAAGTCAGCTAAAGATAGCTTCAAACAGCGCCAGCTTAAATCCCATTGCCGGCACCTACCGCCGCAGCGGAGAAGATGCAGCAGACCGTCAGTTGGCGCAAAAACTCCTCAACGACCCCAAAGAAAATGCCGAGCACGCCATGCTTGTGGATTTGGCACGTAACGATTTAAACCGCAGCTGCATCGCGGTAAAGGTTGATAAACTCAAAGAGGTGCAGTATTTTAGTCATGTGATCCATTTGGTTTCTAAAGTAAGCGGACAGCTCCGCCCCGAAAACCATCCCCTGGATGTTGTTGCCGACACCTTTCCTGCCGGAACATTAAGTGGCGCCCCAAAACATCGCGCCTTGCAGCTTATCGACAAGTATGAACCTTCAAAAAGAGGCTACTACGGCGGCGCAGCAGGATTTATCGGACTAAACGGCGATATAAATCTGGCTATTCTGATCCGTAGCTTTTTGAGCAAAAACAATGTGTTAAGTTTTCAGGCAGGTGCCGGCATTGTAGAAGCTTCCAACGAAGAAAATGAGCTTCAGGAAGTCAATAACAAGCTTGCCGCACTTATGAAAGCCATCAATCAACCGGAAAAATAAAACCTTTGCTATGAAAATTCTCGTTTTAGATAATTACGACTCTTTTACCTACAATCTGGTTCAGCTGCTTACCGAAAACAGCAAGGCCACTGTTGAGGTGTTCCGCAACGACAAAATCAGCTTGGACAAGGTGGCTGAGTACGATAAAATAATGCTTTCGCCCGGCCCCGGTTTACCGCAGGAATCAGGCATTTTGATGCAACTCATCGAGAAGTATGCTCCTTCAAAAAGCATTTTTGGTGTTTGTCTTGGATTGCAGGCCATCGCGTCAGTCTATGGCGGCAAACTCTACAACCTTCCCCATGTTGTTCATGGTGTGGCAACTCCTGTTAACATAATCAGGAACAGCTATATACTCGCCGGACTTAGTCCCACATTTATTGCAGGACGCTACCATTCGTGGGTTGCTGATGTGGATACATTACCCGATTGTCTTGAAATTACGGCGGAAGATGCAAACCACCAGATCATGGCTATTCAGCATAAAACCCATGATTTATGTGCTGTGCAATTCCATCCTGAATCGATCTTAACGCCTGAGGGTGAAATGATTATTCAGAATTGGCTCAAGACAGGCAAAACAAAAATTACTAAAAACAGCACCTCAACACAGCATAGCAAATGAAAGCAATATTAGATCAACTGTTTCAATATCAGCAGCTGAGCTATGATCAAGCCAGAGACGTCTTGATTCGCATAACAGCCGGGCAATACAACCAACCACAGATAGCAGCATTTATGACGGCATTTATCATGCGCCCCCCCTCTGTTGAAGAACTCAGCGGATTCAGAGATGCCCTGCTCGGACTTTGTATCCCACTAAAACTAACATCAGAGCCGGCAATTGATTTGTGTGGCACTGGCGGTGATGGCAAAAACACCTTTAATATTTCCACTTTAACAGCATTTGTGGTAGCAGGCGCCGGGCAGAAAGTGATCAAGCATGGCAATTACGGTGTTTCATCTGTAAGCGGTTCATCCAATGTGCTGGAAGCCCTTGGGTACCGTTTTACGAATAAAGAAAGTCAGCTGCAAAAGGAATTAGACCAGGCCGGTATCTGTTTTTTGCATGCACCGCTTTTTCATCCTTCCATGAAAACTGTGGCACCGGTAAGAAGTGCATTAGGCGTAAAAACTTTCTTCAATATGCTTGGTCCACTGGTCAATCCCGCAAAACCAACCTATCAGCTGAGCGGTGTTTTCAACCTGGAAATTGCGCGCAAATACCAATATATCTTTCAGCGCGGAGAGCAGGAAGCCACCATTGTTTATAGCCTTGACGGCTATGATGAATGCACGCTTACTGCAGAAACAAGGGTTTTGAAAACCAATCAGGAATATTGGCTTTCCCCTTCGGATTTCGGACTTTCTGAAAACCAACCCACCGCCATCATTGGTGGCAATAACAGCGCTGAAGCAGCACAACTATTTCTAACGATTCTTAAAGGACAAGGTACCGAAGCTCAGCAACATACGGTAATCGCAAACGCTGCACTTGCCTTGCAACACTTTCACAACGAAAGTCTTATCGACAGTGTAGCACGTGCCCGCGAGTCGCTGCAAGACAAAAAAGCTTTTCAAATTTTTAAAAAACTACTTGAAATAAACCTATGAACACTATCCTCGATCGCATAATTAGCACTAAACGTACTGAGCTGGATGAGCGTAAAAGCCTCTATCCAATCAAATTGCTTGAGAAAAGTATCTATTTCAAGACACTGCCTCTATCGCTTAAAAAATATATCTGCCGTCCGGATCTCACAGGCATTATCGCTGAATTCAAGCGGCAATCGCCTTCTCGTGGCGCTATTAATCCTTACGCCCCTGTTGAACGGACTACCATCGGTTATATGCAGGCCGGAGCTTCTGCCTTATCGGTACTTACGGATGAATCGTTTTTTGGAGGCAAAAACCAGGATCTGATCACATCGCGTAAGTACAATTACTGTCCTATCTTGCGCAAAGATTTTATCATCGACGAATATCAGGTTATCGAAGCAAAATCAATAGGTGCAGACGCCATACTGCTGATAGCATCAGCATTGAGCAAAGCAGAAATACGGCGATTTGGTGAGCTGGCAATGACCCTGGGAATGGAAGTGCTGCTGGAAATCCATCATGAGCATGAACTGGATAAAATCTGTGACGACCGGTTTTTGGCCGGTGTAAACAACCGCAATCTTCAGCAAATGGAAACCCAAGTCGAAACAGCTTTTGAACTGGCCAAAAAGCTTCCGGCGGGAATGGTTAAGGTAGCCGAAAGCGGATTAAAAGATCCGCAAACAGTCGTTCAGCTTAAAGCGGCCGGCTATGAAGGTTTTCTAATCGGTGAACACTTTATGCAGCAAGTACGCCCCGAGATAGCCTGCCGCAAATTTATTCAGGAAGTGAAAGCCCTCCAAAACACAAAAGACAAATGCCATGAACAATCTTGATAAGATAAAAATTAAGGTGTGTGGCATGGGCTCGCTGCAAAACATGCAAGACATTGATCAGCTGGGCGTTGACTATTTGGGTTTCATCATCCATGAAGCCTCCCCAAGGCATCTAAAAGAAACACAGCTACTCCGCGTGCCCACCAAAGCAGAAAAGGTATTGGTAACAAAGAATATGCAGCAAGAGCGTTTAACTTTCCTTGCAAAAAAACACGCCATAAAATGGCTGCAATTACATGGCAATGAATCTGTTAAAACTTGCACCCACTATAAGAACCAAGGATTTCAGCTGATAAAAACCATCTCAATAAGCACTGAGGACGATTTTCAAACAGCAACCTCCTATGGGGAGGTAGTAGATTTTCTGCTTTTCGATACCGCCAGCAAGCTTGGAGGAGGCAGCGGAATACCGTTCAATTGGCAGTGGTTAAAGCACTACATTTCGACAACGGGTTTTTTCCTTAGCGGAGGAATTTCAGTTGAAGACGCCAGCAAAATACAAGAAATAGACCACCCCGGAATGGTTGGAATAGATCTTAATAGTCGTTTTGAAATAAAACCCGGGCTTAAAAACATCAGCATATTAAAAAAATTCATCCATGACATCAAGCAGCAATAAACTACAAAACCATCCGGATAATTACGGATTTTATGGCGATTTTGGTGGAGCTTTCGTTCCTGAAATGCTGCAGAAAAATTTGCTCGAATTAAAGACCAATTACAAGCATCTACTCGCCGATAAAAGCTTTAAACAAGAGAACAACAAGCTCTTGCGTGATTATGTTGGGCGCCCAACACCGCTCTATGAGGCCAAAAACCTCTCAAAAAAATATGGTGCAAAAATATTAATCAAACGTGAAGACCTCAGCCATACAGGCTCCCATAAAATCAACAACACCATTGGGCAAATCATCCTCGCCAAGCGACTGGGAAAAAAACGCATCATAGCCGAAACCGGTGCCGGCCAGCATGGCGTGGCTACAGCAACAGTTTGTGCTTTGATGCAACTAAAATGTGTGGTGTATATGGGCGCTAAAGACATGCAGCGCCAGCTTCCAAATGTGCTTCGTATGCAAATGCTGGGCGCAGAAGTAAGACCTGCCAATAGCGGTAGCCAAACACTAAAAGACGCCACAAACGAAGCCATTCGCGATTGGATCAGCCATCCGGAGAGCACACATTATATCATAGGTTCTGCCATCGGCCCTCACCCCTATCCCGATCTGGTAACCAGGTTTCAGGCCGTAATCAGCGAAGAAATCATTAAACAATTGCAACACAACTACCAATGTGATGCCCCCGATAAAATTATTGCTTGTGTTGGCGGGGGAAGCAATGCTGCCGGCGCTTTCTTTCATTTTATCAATAACGAAAAAGTGGATATTATCGGTGTGGAAGCTTCCGGATTGGGACTAAAGAGCGGTAAGTCAGCAGCCACCTTACACCTGGGATCAAAAGGAATTTTGCACGGATGCATGATTCCGCTGATGCAAACCTCTGACGGACAGATCACCGAACCACACTCCATTTCGGCCGGACTTGATTATCCGGGAATTGGCCCCCTACACGCCTATCTGTTCCATACCGGCCGCGCGAAATACTTGCACGCCACAGACAAAGAAGCCCTTGAAGCAGCATTCGAGCTGAGCATGCTTGAAGGCATAATTCCTGCTTTGGAATCGGCTCATGCGTTGGCAGCACTTAAGAAACTTAGCTTTCAAAAAAATGAAATTGTTGTAATAAACCTTTCAGGCCGAGGCGATAAAGATATGGATACTTACCAAAAACACCTGCGCAATGAATGAACTTCTTCAGCAAACATTAAACAATAAAAATGGGCTGCTTGCCATATATTTCACTGCTGGTTATCCCAGGCTCGAATCGACAGAAACATTGATTCAATTACTTGATAAACAACCCATTGATATCATTGAAATCGGCATACCATTTAGCGATCCCCTGGCAGATGGCCCTGTGATTCAGGAAAGCAGTCGTAAAGCGCTGCAAAATGGCATGAATCTCAAATTGCTTTTTAGTCAACTTAAACAAGCGCGAAAACACACCAGAAAACCCTTGATATTAATGGGATATTTTAATCCTGTTTTACAATTTGGCCTGGAAAAATTCTTGCATGAGGCTAAAAAATGTGGCATCAACGGTTTAATCTTACCCGATCTGCCTCCCGAAATTTATGAGCGACACTATCGCAAACAATTTACTGACAGCGGAATCCCCCTAATTTTTTTGGTAAGCCCTCAAAGTAGCGATGAACGCATCCACTATATTGACAAGCTGAGCAGCTCATTTATCTATGCCGTTTCGTCCGCTTCCACAACAGGCAGCACAAAAGGCTTCGACACCGGACACCTTGCTTTCTTCAAACGCCTTCAATCCCTCCATTTAAAACAAGCGGTAATGGTCGGTTTTGGCATCAATAGTCAAGAGCAAATTGCTACCATTCAACAGTTTGCTAAAGGTGCCATCATCGGAAGTGCCTTTATCCGGCAGCTTGATGAAAAAAAAGCTGATCTGGGTGTTTCTGAATTCTTCAACAATCTAAAAAACAAACCTCTATGATCATACAACTCGAAAAAAATGTAAAAACTTCCGAAATCGCCCAGATAAAAAAAACCGTAAACCAAATAGGCTATCAAACCAACGCTGTAAAAACGCAAAGCGGCAACTTTTTGATCGCCGTAGGAAAAGCAGAATTTGATATCAGGCGGATTGGCCAGCTCCCCGGCATTATTGATATTCATCGGGTTTCGGATGCCTACAAGCTGGTTTCAAAAAAATGGCGGGTTTACGACACTGAAATTGATTTGGGAGATGGAGTAAAAATTGGACGCAAGCAATTAAGCATCATTGCAGGCCCCTGTTCGATAGAAGACGAAAGTCAGATAAAAAGCACCATTGAACACCTCAAAGCAAACCAAATCAGCATGATGCGCGGCGGAGTTTTTAAGCCCCGAACTTCCCCTTATGCTTTTAGGGGTGCCGGTATTGAAGGCCTTAAACTATTTTCGTCCTATTGCAAAGCCAACAATATCAAAGTTGTGACAGAAGTGATGCAGGTGGCTCAAATTGAAGAAATGCTTCCTTATGTCGATGTTTTTCAGGTTGGTACACGTAACGCACAAAACTTTAACCTGCTTGATGCATTGGGAAAAATCGACAAGGCTGTGATGCTAAAACGCGGATTTTCGGGCACTATAGATGAACTGCTTCAGGCTGCTGAATATGTTTACTCAAACGGCAACGAAAAAATAATTCTTTGCGAAAGAGGCATCAGAACTTTTGAAACATCCTATCGTAATACGTTGGATTTAAATGCGGTACCCATACTTAAAGAAAAATCTCACTTACCGGTTATCGTCGATCCATCTCATGGTGTAGGCCTCCGCAATTATATTGAACCAATGGCACTGGCCGCTGTGATGTCAGGCGCTGATGGCATTATTGCAGAAGTGCATGCCTGCCCCGAAAAAGCAGCATCTGATGGGCAACAAACACTAAATTATGCCGAAGCAACGCAATTATACGACAGACTCCGACAAACATACCATCTCAAAAAAAGCTTCAATGGTTGGTAAATGGGCACATATTTTAATCTTATGCACCATTATTTATAAGAACTTTGTTCTCTAAAACGCGATTATGGATTACCAGCAACTCATCGAACGGCTTTATCAGGAAACAAAACCCCTGGCCGCCCAAGGTAAAGTGGCTTCATATATTCCCGCTTTGGCCGAAGTACCTGCCAGTCGTTTTGCCATTAGCCTGATTACAAGAAAGCAAGAAAAATTCCAGACTGGCGACCATCAAATGCCCTTTTCAATTCAGAGTATTTCAAAGGTTTTTACTTTCATCCTGGCATACAAAAATCTTGGAGCAGCCATCTGGGACCGCATTGGCAGAGAACCTTCAGGCACTGCATTCAATTCGCTGATACAACTGGAACATGAACAAGGAATCCCGCGAAATCCATTTATCAATGCAGGCGCTATTGTTGTAGCCGATATTATTTTATCCATTTGCAAAAATCCAAAACAAACACTACTCGATTTTGTGAGAACATTGGCTGGTGATCAGGCGATTACATTCGATAAACAGGTAGCGCTATCTGAAAAAACAACAGGACACCGCAATTATGCGCTGGCACATTTCATGAAGGGTTTTGGAAACATCATAAACCCTGTTGATGAGGTACTTGACCTCTATTTTCACCAATGCGCTTTAGCCATGAATGCTGATCAGCTGGCAAGTTCATTTTTGTTTCTTGCCAATGAAGGGACTAACCCCTTCGATCAGCAGGAAGTGCTCAATCCCAGTCGTGCCAAAAGGCTCAAAGCCCTGATGCTAACCAGCGGATTGTATAATGAATCCGGAGACTTTGCTTTTCGGGTTGGCCTGCCGGCAAAAAGTGGCGTAGGAGGAGGTATTGTTGCTGTAATTCCAAAACAACTCAGCATCGCCATTTGGTCGCCTCCACTAAATGCTATGGGAAATTCTATAGCCGGGATAGAAGCTCTGGAGCGTTTTACAACTTATAGTGGTCAATCCATATTTTAATTTAGTGCTATAATACTTTAAGCTCACATTGTCAA
The DNA here is from genome assembly GCA_018830105.1 of Bacteroidota bacterium. Taxonomy (GTDB): domain Bacteria; phylum Bacteroidota; class Bacteroidia; order Bacteroidales; family F082; genus UBA5536. Next base: position 105,961 of record JAHJTC010000014.1, on the reverse strand, counting down.
TATTTTAAGCTTGTTTCGTGTTAATACTACTATGTCGGTTAAGTCGCAGCAATTTTTTCTCCAATAAAAAAAGAATTCTGCACATAGCTACTGTCGATCAAAACGCTAAAACTTCATACTAAGTAAATCAGATATTCGTTTATAAAGAAAGTAATAAATTATGGGGTTCACGCCTAAACAGAAGAAAACTGAAGAAATTTTTAACACCATATCGCATGCAGTTGGCATACCCATTTCCATTGCCGTGCTGGCTTTACTCATTGTATTTGCCTCGCTCAACGGAACAGCATGGCACATCGTGAGTTACAGTATTTTTGGTACGAGTATGCTATTATTATACCTGGCATCAACATTATTTCATGCCAGTAGCAGTAAAAGGACAAAATACTACCTGAATAAATTTGATCATGCGGCTATTTATATATTAATCGCAGGAACCTATACTCCCATCGCTTTGGTAAGCCTAAACGGGCTGATTGGCTGGCTTCTTTTTGGAATAATCTGGGCGTTGGCCATTGGTGGAATGGTCTTTAAAATTTGGTTTTATAACCAGAAATACCGCAAAATCTCGGCCTGGTTATATGTGGCAATGGGCTGGCTGATTGTGATAGCCATCGTGCCTCTGGTTAGGGCTACACCAACGGATGCGCTGTGGTTTCTAATCTCCGGAGGAGTTTTATATACCATCGGAGCCTTATTTTATCTGCGAAAAAACAAAAGATTCAGCCATTTTATTTTTCATCTTTTTGTAATAGGCGGCAGCGTCTGCCATTTTTTTTGTTTTTTGGTGATGGTTATTTAACAATGAGTTTCTGATCTAAAACACGAACAAAACAATGAAAATTGACCTATTCAGTCTAAAAGGGCTTATTTTTGTAAAAAAATGAATCATGGCAACAAAGAGAAAACCAAGTCAACCAAGAGGCCGAAAATCGAAAAAGAACTGGAGTACAGGTAATTTTGTGCTTATCGTTCTCATGCTTCTAGTGGTCTCCATTGTGTTTAGTTATTTCTTCTTTTACAATAAAGATTCACAGCCTATCACCGAAAAAGTGAGTCAGCTTTTCACATCATCAGGTGATTCCCTGTTTCAGCTAAGCTCACCCAAGGATATGCAGGAAAACCCCAAAGAACAAACAAGCGAAACTGCAGTTGTTGAGAAAACACCACTTGAAGGAACATGGGTAAGCACTTTGAATGGCGCCATGCTCACTTTTCAAGGCAGCACTTTTCAAATTGAATTTCCTTCGATCGAAGAAAGACCTGAACTAAAAGGCCATTTCAGAATAACAGAAGACAATATCCACCTCGTAAACACCTTATCTGATGACCTTTGCGGCATGAAGGAAGGTGTTTATAGCTTTACAATCAAGGGAGAAGACCTCATACTGGAAACCGTTAAAGAACCCTGCAGTATGCGGAAAGAAAACCTGGAGACTGCCTGGTTTAAATTGTAAGTCAACCCATGTTTATTGTGTTGTATTTTTCTGTTTCAATGCACTTTATATAACATAAATCTATCAATCTTATTAAAGTCAACCACAAATTTCAATCGATAACGGTTGACAATTGTCCACGATAGCCTTTAAGTTTGCCGACTTAAACCAAGGTAGGATTTGATGCTACCTTTGTAAATAAAAAACGTGATGAAAAAAGTAGTTATCGTATCAGCAGCACGCACGGCAGTTGGCAATTTTGGGGGCGCCCTGTCCTCTTTCAGCGCTGTTGAATTGGGCAAAATTGCTGCCACAGCTGCACTTGAAAGAGCCCGTATCGAGCCAGAATCAGTGGATGAAGTGTTGGTAGGAAACATTCTATCAGCAGGCCTCGGACAAAATATTGCCCGTCAAATCGGCATTTACGCTGGCACCTCCGAAAACACACCCGCCATGACGATTAATCAGTTATGCGGTTCAGGTTTAAGAGCGGTAATGTTGGGCATGCAATTGATACAGCTGGGTGATGCAGATGTTGTTTTAGCCGGAGGAACCGAAAGCATGTCGAATGCGACCTATTTACTGCCGAAAGCCCGTTATGGTTATCGCATGGGCGATGGAAATCTGGTTGACAGCATGATTCTTGATGGCCTTACGGATGCTTTCAATGGCTATCATATGGGTATTACTGCCGAAAATATTGCCGAACGCTGGAACCTCAGTCGTGCTGAGCAAGATGCATTTGCGCTTCTTAGCCAGCAAAAGGCAGAAAAAGCACAAAAAGAAGGCCGTTTCAATGATGAGATTGTGCCCGTTGTCATTCCACAACGAAAGGGCGATGCTGTTGTCGTTGATCAGGATGAATTTCCAAAACATGGCATGACGATTGAAAAGCTGGCGAAGCTACGCGCTGCCTTTAAGCCCGACGGCACTGTAACCGCCGGAAACGCATCGGGCATCAATGATGGCGCTGCCATGCTGGTGCTGATGTCGGAAGAAAAAGCCAAACAACTTGGCCTTAAACCTTTGGCAATCATCGAAGCTGCGGCTTATGCTGCATTGGATCCAAAAATCATGGGATACGGCCCAGTACCAGCCACAAAAAAGGTATTGGCAAAAGCAGGCTGGACTATAAATGATCTTCAACTGATTGAAGCCAACGAGGCTTTTGCTGCTCAATCACTCGCCGTTGTTAAAGACCTCAAATTGAATCCGGAAATCGTTAATGTAAATGGAGGTGCCATTGCATTGGGACACCCAATCGGAGCTTCAGGAGCAAGGGTGTTGACAACGCTTTTGTATGAAATGCAAAAACGTGATCTGCAAAAAGGACTTGCAACACTTTGTATCGGCGGAGGACAGGGTATCTCTATGTTGGTTTCAAGAAGTAAATAAACTAAGTAAAAAATGAAAAAACTCGCAAACAAAGTCGCCATCATCACAGGTGGCGCCGATGGATTAGGAAAAGCAGCAGTAACTCGTTTTGCACAGGAAGGTGCTGTTGTTGCCATTTGGGATCTGAATGCAGAAAAAGGCATAAAGCTAAGCGATTCCCTTAAGGATCAAGGCTTTGATGTTTCCTTTCAACAAGTGAATACGGCAGATTTTGTTGCTGTTGAAGCTGCGGCAAAAAGTCTCTATGAGCAAAAAGGACAGATTGATATCCTGATCAATAATGCTGGAATTACCCGAGACAGCACCCTAAAAAAAATGACACCGGAGAGCTGGCAACAGGTTATTGACGTTAACCTCACCGGCGTTTTCAACTGCACAAAAGTTGTCGCTTCTTATATGACAGAGGCCAAATATGGGCGTATCATTAACACTTCTTCGGTTGTTGCACTTTATGGCAACTTCGGCCAAACCAATTATGTGGCCAGCAAAGCTGCTTTGATAGGAATGACCAAAACCTTATCTAAAGAATTAGGTCGCAAAGGCATAACTGTGAATGCTGTTGCCCCCGGATTTATCGCCACCGATATGGTAGCTCAAATGCCGGAAAATGTGTTGCAGGGCATGCGCGACAAAACACCGGTTGGCAGATTGGGCCGCCCCGAAGAAATTGCTGCTGCCTATTTGTTTTTGGCCAGCGATGAAGCTGCCTTTATCAATGGTATTGTGCTAAGTGTTGACGGAGGAATCACCTTATAATTCATAATGAACAGAAACGCCTATATCAAGTCAACAGGAATGTATGTTCCTGAACGAATTGTACCTAACAGCTATTTTGACGAGCTTTTGGGTGAAGACGTCAGCAGTTGGCTGGCCGAAAATGTACAGATTTATGAACGTCGCTGGTGTAGCGAAAATGAGTCAACAGCTGATCTTTGCATCGAAGCTGCCAAAAATGCGTTGCAAAATGCATCCCTCGAAGCCAGCAACATCGATCTACTCATTATTGCTACTGACACGCCTGAATACATCTCCCCTTCCACGGCTTCCAAAGTGCAGTATTTGCTTGGCATGACCCATGCCGGCAGTTTTGATGTTAACACAGCATGTGCAGGTTTTGTTACGGCACTTGATATGGCTACAAAATATATCAAAGCCGATCAACAATATCAAAACGTAATGGTTATCGGCGCCTATGCCATGAGCAAATACCTCAATATGACCGACAAAAAAACCGTCACGCTTTTTGCTGATGCTGCCGGTGCTGTAATTTTATCAGCAACAGAATCAGAAAATCAGGGTTTTTTGGCCAGCGAGTTGATTACCAAAGGTGAATATTACGGTCATATGGGTATTTATGCCGGAGGAACCTACCAGCCGATAACCGAAGAGGTAGTTGCGCAAAAAGATCACTTGCTGAAATTCGTAACCAAATTTCCGAAAACACTCAATCCGGAGATGTGGAGTATGATGGCAGCTAACCTCAACGTAAAGCTCGGCATATCAGCAGATCAGGTAGATCATTATCTACTGACACAAATAAATATCAACAGCATTTTCGAGACCATGGACAGGCTGGGAGTTTCGCGCGCTAAAGCACCAACTGTGATGCATCATTACGGTTATACCGGTTCGGCATGCATCCCGCTCGCGCTGCACGAAAGTATTACAAAAGGAAAAGTTAAGAGAGGCGATCTGATGTATTTTATCGGCTCAGGCGGAGGTCTGGCTTTTGCCAGTGCTGCCTTCAGATACTAACAAATAAAAATATGGCCACATCTGCACAAGTTACCGGAGCCTGGATTTTACTTGCAATCTATATTATTGCGGTATTATACTTGGTTTTTAAAGGTGCCGGAAAAACCAAAAACATCAGTGATTACGCACTTGGAAGTGTCCTGTTTTCGCCCATTGCAGTAGGCTTGTCGCTTGCAGCCTCTATGACAAGCGCTGCAACTTTTGTGATCAACCCCGGTTTTATTGCAAATTTCGGTATTTCAGGCGTGCTTTCGTATGCTGTGTTTTTGCCGCTGGCCTCCATGATTTCTTTGGTTGTACTTACCAAAAGTTTTCGAAAACACGGACAAACAGTTAAAGCACTCACACTGGCGCAATGGATTGGCAAACGCTATGAAAGTAAGTCCTATGCCTTTTTTATGGGTTTGCTGGCCTTGCTTTTAATCACTTTTATCGTACTCATCGTTGTTGCGCTTACAAAAGTAATTTCGCAAGCACTCAACCTGGAAGAAATTAATGTGATGATCACCCTGGTGCTTTTTGTTTTTGGCTATATGATGTACGGCGGCGCCAATTCGATGGTTTACACAAATACCATTCAGGCAGCAGTGATGCTGGTTGTGGCCGTGATATTACTCACTTCAGGATTTGAGCATTTCAGCGATGGTGTGCACGGATTTTTAGACAAACTGGCAGCTATTGACCCGCTTTTGGCCAAACCCATTAATCCCGAAAGTCCGCTTTTTAGAAATCTGTATGAGATAATTTTTGCTCAACTAATTGTAGGTGTTGCTATTGTAGTTCAGCCACATATCATCACCAAATCACTCTTACTGAAAAAAGAGTCTGATGTGAATAAATTCCTGATAACAGCGGTTATTGCCGAGATGCTATTTTTTGCCGTAGTCATCGCGGGCTTGTATGCCCGGTTAACATTTCCGGATCTACAACTAAATGGCGAACCACTGGCCAACGACAACATCATCCCGGCCTATGTACTGCAGGTTTTTGCTGATGGCACATTGGCAGTGATTATTGGTCTGTTTGTCGTTTTAGGCCTTATTGCTGCGGGCATGTCAACCCTTGAGGGACTTATCCAGTCGGTATCCACAACGATTACCTCAGATTTAATACAGCCCATGATGGGACGAAAAATATTAACAGACATAACCCTAATCAAAATCAATAAGGCTTCAATAGTGGCTATGGCAGCGGTAACTATATATCTTGCTTATGGTCAATTGCTTAACCCAAAGTTAAGTGTTGGAATTTTTGCTCAAAATGGAGTTTATGCCTATTTCTCAGCGGCATTTGTACCTGTAATTTTTGGCATATTTTTTAAATATGTTCGGGTTCAAACAGTTTTTGCAGCAAGCATTGCAGCTATTGCAGTACACTTTTTGGTCTATTATGGTTTGCCATTGTTGCACCAGCAACAGCCGCTTTCACTCGGATATTTCACCACTTTTATCGAAGGAAAAGTCAGAAATCCGGCCATAGCGGTATCTTCAGCCATTGTAATCTCAACGCTTACAGGCTTGATTTGGCATGTGTTTAACAAGAAAAAATTGATAACAGCATGAGTAAGCAGTTTGACTGGACAGCAAAATGGAAGCATTATCAGCCCGATAAAACTGCTTTCGAGGAGTTTGAAAGTGGCAGATCACTCAGTTGGAAGCAGCTCGACCAGCTTGGAAATTTTCTGGCTCACCAGCTGAACACAGAATATGGCCTGAAGAAAGGTGATCGCATTGCCATTTTAAGTGAAAACAGGCTGGAACTTATCAGCTTATTTGTTGTAGCACAAAAAGCAGGAATTATTTTAGTGCCGCTAAACTACAGGCTAACTGCACCCGAAATTGATTTCCTGCTCAGTGAATCAAAGCCATCAGCCATTTGGTATGAGCAGCAATTTGAATCGAGGCTGAAAAATACCGGACAGTTTGAGACCATTGGCATTCGCGAAACGATGGAGGCCCTCGAAAGTCTTTCGAATGAAGCATTAAAAAATAAAGAAGTACCATCTTATGAAAACGCTGACTTTGATGAGAATCATCCGGTTTTCCTGATTTTCACTTCCGGGACAACCTCTTTCCCCAAGGGCTCGGTTTATACGCATAAAATGTTGTTCTGGAACAGCATCAACACCGAAATGCGGTTGGATATCACCTCACAAGATCGCTCCATAAACTGTGCGCCATCATTTCATACGGGCAGCTGGAATGTTTTGCAAACACCTTTTATGCACCATGGCGCTTATACGCTGTTGATGCGAAAATTTGAGCCGGAAAAGGTGCTCAGTGCGCTCGAAGACTATAATATGACCATTTTTTGGGCTGTCCCGACCATGCTAAAAATGATGGCAGAAGAGGCTAGCTTTGAGAAATCAAACCTCCGTAAGCTGCGCTATTTTGTGGTCGGAGGTGAGGCTATGCCCATCCCCCTGATCGAAAAATGGCACAGTAAAAATATTCCGATACGGCAAGGATATGGATTAACAGAAGTGGGGCCTAATGTAACTTCACTCAACCAGGAGGACGCTATTCGCAAACAGGGTTCTATCGGAAAACCAAACTTTTACTACGAAATTCGTATTGCCGACGAGAACGGAAATGCCGTAGAACAAGGCATGGATGGCGAGCTTCTTTTGAAAGGACCCAATGTTACTCCCGGTTATTGGAATAATCCCGAAGCCACCAAAAACACCATAAAAAACGGTTGGTTTCATACCGGCGATCTGGTACGTCAGGATGAGGAAGGGTATATTTATGTGATCGACCGTTTGAAAAATATGTATATCAGCGGAGGCGAAAATGTGTATCCTGCCGAGGTTGAATTTGTTCTACGCCAGCATGCTGCCATAGAAGAGGTAGCCATAATTGGTGTTCCTGATGAAAAATGGGGAGAATCCGGCATGGCTTTTGTTGTTAAGAGAAAAGAAAAACAAACTGATTCAGAAAAACTTACAGTTTTTTGTCAGCAAAGGCTGGCGAAATATAAAATACCAAAGCATTTCAGGTTTGTTGAAAGCCTGCCAAAAAATGATGCGGGAAAAATTGACAGAAAATCTTTAATAAAATCATTAAATTAAGCATTCACTAATCTAAAATTCAAATCGTATGAAAACTAAAATTTTCGGCCTTATGGCAATCCTGCTCGGAATGAGCGTATTGATGACTTCATGTAAAAAAGACGATGATGAGGATCCGGCCATTCCGGCTACAATCCTTGACCTTACTATTTCTGCCGACAACGCTACTGCTGCGGTTGCATTTAGCGAAGCTGTTTACAAAATGGCCGACAAAACAGGCAACCTTGATGCCGCTTCCTTTAGTGTTACAATTAGCGGAGGCACTGCCACACTGGGCAATTTCACAGTTACGCATACAGCGGGCACATCAACTGCAACCTTAAACCTTGAGTTGAATGGTGTTGCCAACGGCAGCGAAGAACTTACCGTTGCACCAGCTTCAGCCACAAGCATTTATAATGCTGCCGGAGCTGCAACACCTACTACCGAATCAGCCAATGTAATGCTGAAAGAAACTGGTATTATTGGCCAATGGATCTCAGCAGGCGCCAATGTGGCTCCATTGCTTATTAGCGCAGGCATCGACTCCATTTTCGCTGATTTCAAAGCTGATAATTCCTATGTAGTAGAAAGCTTCACTGCCGATGGCTCTAAAACAACACTCACAGGATCTTTCGTACAGGAAAAATCAGGTACCGGAAATATCTGGACGATCGTTGTTAACCAAAGCAGCCCTTCAAGTTTGATCAGCGAAGGCATTTTTGAAGTTACTGCTAATGGCACTGTAACTATGAAATACGAAATAGCCCAAACAAATCCTGAGATCCCTGGTGTTACGCCAGCTACTCCCGCAGGAGGCTTTGGCAGCACAAGTGGTGGTGCATTTGGCATGCTGAATGTACAGACTTACGTGAAATACTAAATGATCACTTGCAAACGACTGTCCTGAAAAGGATGGTCGTTTGTTTTTTACTGCTAAATTTTCGGAACGGGATATCCCGCTTCAACTTATTTATCCAATTGGTTTTAAGTTTTTTTAAAGCTATAAAAATGAAAAAGATTTACTTAATTTGGCTTTCCCTATTGCTGCTGGCAGGCATCGGATTACAGGCACAGGCGCCAACCACAAGCTTTATGAGCAAAGAAATCCCCGATAAAGCAGACAAGGAGTTCCAGTTTCTTGCTTTTTTTATCAACCAGGGGGTTACCTCCAATTTCTATCCCACCAACGAATTCTTACGCGGCCAGGTAGTGGGTCGCTTGTTTGGCCAAAACAGCACCATCACTTCCGATACAGCGCATTCTATGTATATTGAACAACGCATTGTTCCCTTTTTTATCTACCAGCCCCATCTTTTCAACGGCAAAGCTATCTTAAGGGCTTCCTTTGAAATAGACTGGACATGGGGCGATGCCTCTTACGGCACCGGTGGAAACCTGGGTGGCGCCATTTCGGCCGACCAGGTAAATATTCAAACACAAAATATTGAAATAGAACTGCTGCCCTGGAAGGGATGGGCGGTAAACCTGGGTCTGCAGCGTATGTTCGACAGCCCCTATAATCCCTATCGAACCCTTTTCGATAAAATGACCAATACTGGCTTTCGCCTGGGTTATTTTGGTACTGATGCAGTGGGTATTTCAGTGCGTCACGACCGTGATTTTGGCAAATACAAAGCCGGCTTCTACAAGTTTTATGAAAATGACATCTACCTGGATGATGACGTAAACATGTTCGAGCTGATGGCTGAGCGAAGTGTTGCACCACTCTGGAACGTTGGCGCTTCATTTAATTATGTGCGCGATCGTTCCGGCGGCAAAGGTGGAATTTCTATTCTCGGGCAAGGCCTCAACTCACTGCTTAACGACTATATGGGTACGTTCAAATTCAAATTTGGCACAGATCCTTACAAGGCAGATATCTACTGGCTTGGTACTTTTTTTAGTCGCAATGCTGATTTAATGGCAGATCGCGTTTCGCTAACCGGTTTTTTCAATTACAACTTTGGGCGGGCTGATGTAAAACGTAATGGCAAATTTGAGAAGGGTGCTGATATTGGAGGTTTTGCTGCCAACCTAAAAGCTATTTACCGATACGGCCAAACCCCTGACGATCATTTTAAGCTCGATCTGATCTATGCCTCAGGCGATAAGAACGGTCTTGCTGATAAAAAGTACAGCGGTGTGATGACGGGCAATACCTGGGGTGCCCCCGGAGCTATCTTTATCAGCTCAGGCACCTATATCATGATGCCTCATGGTAATGTTGTAAACCGCTATACTCCTGCCATTGCCGACTTATCGAATATGGGATACGGTCTGAGCTTTGCCAGCGCGACAGCTTCTAAAGGATTGATCCCTTATAAACTGATCGGGAAAGTGGGTGGCGGTTTTGCTATGAGCAATGCTGAACCTCAGGCCGGAGGCAAAACGATTGGCACCGAAGCCAATATCGCATTGATTTACAATGTAGGAACCTATATGAGTATTGAGTGGCATGCGGCCTATATGTGGCTGGGCGATTTTTACGACAGCGCCGACGACCGTTACGGTTATCCTGTAAATGGCGGCACCTATGGTGTGAGACCTATCGATCCCTGGACAAGTTTTCTGGTGGTGAAATGGTTGATGTTTTAACCTTTAACAATGAAATATATGAAAACGATTCAACATACATCTGCCTTGCTGCTTTTCGCTACTTTGTTGTTCTTTTTGAATACAACGGCTAGCAGTCAAATAAATCCATATATGCAACTCCCTGAATACGAAAGTTTTGAATCTATTCCTTATCCTTTTGAGGTGCATAAAGTGCAGCTCAACGAATCCGTTGAACTCGCCTATGTTGATGAAGGAAAAGGAAAAGAAACCATTATTTTTATCCACGGACTGGGAAGTTATCTGCCTGCCTGGAAGAAAAACATCGAAGACCTCAAACACGATTACCGTTGTATTGCGATTGATTTGCCGGGTTATGGCAAATCGAGCAAACTGCCTCACAGCGGACAGATGACTTATTATGCAGCCGTTGTGAACGATTTTGTTGAGGCCTTGGATCTGGAACAGGTATATCTTGCCGGACACAGTATGGGCGGACAAATATCCATGGTTACAGCGCTTACCTATCCCGAAATCGTGAAAGGGCTAATACTGGCTGCTCCTGCTGGTTTTGAAGAATTTTCTTCCGGCCAGAAACAATGGTTCAGAGATGTGATGACACTTAATGCTGTGATGAAAACTCCGGTTGAAGCCATTAAAACTAATCTGTATTACAATTTTTACAATATGCCCAAAGATGCAGAATTTATGATCACCGACCGCATTTCGATGCGCACAGCAGTTGACTTTGAAGCCTATTGTTATGCCGTTGTGCAATCGGTAAATGGCATGGTAGATGAGCCCTTATTAAATCACCTTCAGGAGATCAAACAACCTGTGCTGATAATTTTTGGAGAAAAGGATAACCTGATTCCAAATCGTTTCCTCAACCCCGGGTTTACCCGTAAAATTGCCGAAGCTGGTCATGAAAAAATTCCAAACAGTCAACTCGTAATGCTACCCAAAACTGGTCACTTTCTGCAATTCGAGAACCCGAAAGGATTTAATCAGGCCGTTAAAGACTTTATCAAATAATGGATTGGTGATTTTTTAGTGATTTTTAGAGGCCGTCACAAATTACGTTTAAGACGGCCTCTTTCTCATCATCCCAAACTGACGGCTGCGCTATCCTTGCGTATTTTAGATACAGAAGGGTATTAATCAAGAAAAGCAGCAACTTCCATTTCCTCAAATTATCCCCATATCTTTCATCAGCCAGGTAGCATTGCGGTTTACTGCCACGCCCGGGCGGATCGTATAATCAAACAAAAGCTTGCCTTTTTCTATCTTGCTTTCAAAACAATAGTTGATCAGGCTGCCTTCCAATTCCTGTTCTAAGCTACTCAGCTTCAAATCGTGAGAAGCCATTACGGTGAGGGAGTTGACTTTTGAAAGCCGCTTGAGCAATTCATAAGAGCCTGTATATTTATCATCGGAATTAGTCCCTCTCAATATCTCATCCAATAAGATCAGGCTAAAAGTCGATTCTGCTTTCTCCAAAATACTTTTGAGCTGCTTCAACTCATTCATAAAAAGTGAGGTATTTTCTGCCAGGCTGTCCGACTGCCTGAGTGAACTTAATAGCTGCATAGGCTTCCAGCTAAAGGAACGCGCCATTACAGGCGCACCAAACTGTGCCAGCAACACATTAACACCCAAAGTACGCAACCAGGTGCTTTTGCCCGACATATTACTTCCTGTAATAAGCGTGACCCGGGGATCGATGCTCAGATGAACATCGTTTTTCACACATTGCTCCTCTGGCAACAGCGGATGTCCTAATGCTTTGGCTTTAAGTTGTGGCGTCTCTGAAATTTCAGGATAAACATAGTCAGGATGATTCCAGGCAAAAGCCGAAAGACTCAGCAGCATCTCAAAACGCCCAAGTGTGGTGATCCAATGCGGTATTTGAAGATAATTCTGTTCTCTCCATTTTTCATAGCGCAACGCCAAATGAATATCAAATGCCAGAAAAAGATTCGAAAGCACATACAACAATAGGTTTGCACGCCTGTCGAATTGTTCGCTAATGGTTGCCAACTCACAAAAACGCGCTGCTGCCAGATTTGCTTCTTGTTGCATCTCGACCAGCATTGTCGATTTCAGTTCAAGCTGACCAAACTGCTGCAACACAGCTGCCCAGGTGCTGAATTTTTTACGCAAGCCATCAAGCTCACTGCCCAGTATCATCACTTTTCGAGTCTGTGCAAAAACCAACATCAAAGCCATCACCGAAAGTATAGAAAAGGCGGTATATCCAAATCCCAGCAAGCCTGCCAAAAGACTGAGCCAAACCATCGCCGGCAGCCCGAAAGCCATCCATGTATAGATTTTCCCCTTAAAAAGCCTGATTGGGATGGTATTTCGCATACGTTCTATATCAGGAAATTTCTCTGAAGCAGCAATCAATAAGTGTGTTTGCATTTGGAGCCGAAACTCAGGAAAGCCAGACAATTCTTTCACCGACGACTGCAACATTTTAATCGACTCAGGTTCGCGAAGGCTGTTGATAAGCCCGTGTGCCAGCAAACCCTCTCCTACCGGTGTGCCACATCGGTTGATGCGTTGATACAGAGAATGCTGTCCAAAAAGATCCAAATCGTCAGCAAACGGCAACTGAGACGCAAAAGCTTTTCCATCGCTGTAAATACCATCCTGCGAACGCTCAAGTCCAAGCTCATGGCGGATAAGCCTTGCCATTGTTCTTTCGCGTATCAGCTTACTGCTGCTTTGAATATGCCTGATCGTGAAATAGATAAACAAAGCGAACAAGGTAATCGCAGCAGCAATATAATAGCTTTGTGTGCTGTTAGCGAAAATTACCACAAACAATACTGCCAGCAAAAAACTGCTGATTCGTAGCATTGACAAGCGATTGATTTTACGGCTAAGCGATTGTATTTCAGTATTTACAGCGAGCAACTCGCGGGTGTACCAGGCATTAGGATTTTCGGACATATTCAGGATTCTGACTGCATTTCGTTACAAAGAACCGCAAAGGTACACTGCTTTGCTTATTTTTGTCGTTCTGTTTAAAAGATTCACAAATTTTAAGGTTTTAAGATGGAATACGATCGCATAAAATGGAACGAAAAGCACACCAATAAACAAGGCTTGCACCAGGCCGATGCGTTTTTGCAACGACATCTGTCGCTTCTCAAAGCCGGAAAAGCATTGGATATTGCTTGTGGCAGAGGTCGCAATGCCTTGCTGCTTGCCGAGAATGGTTTCGAAACAATCGGTGTAGATTATTCAGATGTTGGACTGGAAATATTGCAACAATGCGCCAGGCAAAAAAACCTGAAAATAACAACCTTTGAAGCCGATCTCGATCAACCAGCTGTTCTACAGGAATATGGTCCGTTCGACAGTATAATTTGCATCAACTTTAAACCACTCCCTGATTTGTTGCAATTGATCCCTGAGCTGTTGGTTAAAAATGGCATTTTTATCTGGTGCTCCTTCAATGAAATTCAAGCATTAAAAACACCATTCCCAATCGAAAAAGCCCTTACACACCTCACATTCTTTAATTATTTCAAAGGGTTGGAAACTCAGATTTATGAACGCTTCACGGACGAAACAGGCGAACGCGATGGCTATGTTTTTCAAAAGAAATAGATTCCGGGAAAACTCTAAAAAAACCGCCTATCAAATGATAGACAACAATTGTGAAAACAAAATCATCAATACCAAGGCAAGCGGATACACGGCGGCATAGGCTACAGATGGGGCATCCGTTTCCGTTTTAGAGTCGATTGCCGCCAGACCCGGCGTGCTTGTCATGGCTCCTGTGAGCACTCCCAAAAGACTTAACATATTCATTTTAAACGCGTAATGTGCTACCAAAGCCGCAGCAAACATCGGCAGCAAGGTAATAGCAGCGCCGATGCCAATAAGACGGAAACCATCCTGCTCGATAACACCCGCCATTTCGGCTCCGGCATTGGTGCCCACCGTTGCCATAAACAGCAACAGTCCCAAACGTCGCAATAGCTGATTGCCACTGCCTGACATCGACCAAAGGATCGGTCCTGTTTTTCCTATATTACTCATTATGAGTGCAACAGCCAACACACCGCCTGTTAATCCCAGGCTAAAGTCAAAGAGGCCAAATATTGGGATACTAATCGCGCCAACGCCAATACCAAGCACTATACCCAAAGCAATAGGCAGAAAATTGGTTTCGGAAAGGCGTCGGGCATCATTTCCCAAAAGCTTTTGCACCTGCACCATTTCCTGGCTTGAGCCCGAAATCAGCAATTTATCGCCAAAACGCAGCCGGCTATGCGGATGTGGCGTGAGGTCGATACCTGATCGGCGTATTCTTGTGATAGTTGCATTAAGTGCGGTAAGGTTAAGCTCACGAATACTCTTATTTACAGAACTTTTATTTGTAACCAGCATCCAGCTTACCTCATAGCGCTCATCAAAACTCAGGTCTTCATCAATGGATACGCCGGCCAACAGCTCCATTCTACTGATAGCGTCTTCATTACCAACAACTTTGATCAGGTCGCCAAGTTGTAAAACTGTTTTGGCATTTGGCGCAAAAGTTTTTCCCTGTTGCTTCACCCTTGAAACCACAGCACCTGTCATGCCTCTCAAATCCAACTCACGAAGGCTCTTTCCGGCAATGTTCTGGTTGGTGACCTTCAATATTTTATTCACAATGCCAGGATGATCCTCAAGCAATTGATCCCTATAATGCTCCTTTTCCTTTTTTAGATTTACACGCAGTAAGCCCGGAAAAAGCTGTACAAATAAGATCACACCAACAACGCCCACGGGATAGGCAATACCATATCCAACAGCAGTAACAGCCGACCCTGTAGCTTCAATGGCTGCCGCTAAGCCGGGTGTGGAGGTCAATGCGCCGTTGAAAACACCAATAGCCAGATCAGCAGGTAAATCAAAAAACAGCATGGCAGCATAAGTCAGCATAGCCGCTGAAGCGATCAGCGTAAAAGCAATAACGATGAGCTGACGCCCATAACGCCTGAATACCTCAAAAAATCCCGGCCCGGCCTGAATACCAATGGTGAAAATAAACAGTAAAAGCCCCAACTTCTGAAAGGCTTCGGGAATGGAAAAACCCAAATGACCAAGCAGCAAAGCCACAAATATTACGGCACTCGAATCCAGCGAAAATCCTTTGTAGCGCGCATTGCCCAGCATAAGTCCCAGCGCAATAATAGCGAACAAAATAAAATAGCCTTCGTGCAAAAAGTCAGACATGCTTTAGGTTTAAATCGGCCACAAAGTTAATCGCTTATTCGTTATGCAACACTGAACCGTAATTGTCATCAATCCATAAGTTCAATCTTCTTCACGGCTCTACTTTTATTATTTGTTCTGCAAAAGCATCGGACTTTACAGAAAGACTAAAAATATACACTGTTTGGATGTTTTGCATTATTCAAGATCTAGCACTATTTGAATATTTTCCTTCACAATCTCTACTATTTCATCGGGCAATACTCCGATCCTATTCGTCAGTCTTTTATTATCAATCGCCCGAATTTGGTCGATCATAATATCGCAAGCTTGATGCAGATTAGCTGTTTCTTTTTTTAGATGAACTCTCAAGATCTCAGAATCCTTGGTTATGTTTGTCGTAATCGGACAAACTATCGTTGAAGGGTAAGGAATTTTATTAAGCAAATTGGTCTGAATAACCAAAACAGGTCGTGCTTTACCTGGTTCGGCTCCAATCTGTGGGTTCAAATCTGCAATCCAGATTTCGAATTGTTTATTCGACATAATCATTCTCCTCAAAATCTTTAAGTACAGCCATTGATTCAGTTTTAACGAGTCCTGATTCTCTTTCAATTTTTTTTTCGATAATCTGTTTACGTTGATGCTTATTATAATACTCAATGGCCTCGTTAATATATCTATTACTTGATTTTCTTATTCGTGCTAAAATCTTTTCAGTCTCGCCGAAAATTGAATCGTCTATCTTTAGTGATACTGTTTTCATTATGTTTATTTTTATCCACAAAGATTTATACTTTAGGTATATCATTCAAGTATATCTCCGCATTATTTTTCTCAAAAGAAAAACAGATATTTCTGATTCACTTTAACCTAAGATCGACATACCCGCACCACAATAATTATACACACGCACTTTTGCAGGGATTTTCTCATGCTGCCTTCAAACTTAGTGGATATTGCCTAATTTTCATAAAATCTCATCAGCTTTTAATTTTAAGCGTGTTTTACACTATTTTTGATCTTTATAAACACCAAGCTTAACCATTATGAAAAAGAAAATTTACGCTTTATTGTTCTTCATGCTTCCACTGATGCTTTTTGCACAATGGAGCAGCAATCCTGCTGATAACCTTCGGCTCACAGATTTACCCGGAGAAGATGTTATCCCTAAAACAGCAATTTGTCCGAACGGCGATGTGTACGTCGCCTATTTTGCTTTGACCGCGGGCAATTACAATGTCCGGTTACAACGCCTTGATCATCAAGGAAATCTCTTATGGGACGCCAATGGCATTTTAATCAGTGATCACCCTACAATGACCTGGCTTACAGACTGGGATATGACAGCCGACCATGAAAACCACGCCATTCTCACCTGGCAGGATATCCGCAATGGCGGCAATAACAATATTGTGGCCTATCGCATTTCGCCTGAGGGCGAGTTTGTTTGGGGAGCCGACGGACTTAGCCTGAGCAATAGCGCCGCTTTTGATGTTTCACCTAAAGTGACAGTTACTGATCAGAACAATGTGATTGTTGCCTGGCAATCTGAAAACGTCATTATCCGTCAAAAGATTTCGCCCGATGGAAGTCTCCAATGGGGGGATAACGGCATAACCATGAGTGGCATCAACAACTACACCTGGCCGCAACTGATGCCCGTTGGTGAAGATGATTTTGTTATGAAATATTTCGAAGACAGTGGTCCGCCAAACGCACCTACGCGCCATGTTTTTGCCCAGCGTTTCACCTCCGATGGAAGTGCGGTTTGGACATCACCTGCAGTAATTTCCAATGCCGGAGGAATAAGTGCCTGGACGCAGATTTTCCCGATTATCAACGATGGCAATGATGGATTTTACATCGCCTGGCACGATGACCGCGATTTTAACAATATGTCGTCTTCCTTTGTGCAACATGTTGATGCTGATGGCACGATCACTCTAGGCGATAATGGAACCGAAGTTTCAGGCAATGCCGGGATGCACCATTTCTACCCACAACTTGCCAAACCAGCTGACGATCTGCATATTTACGTTTTGTGGAACGAAGTTAACGGAGATCAAAACCAATGGGGGATTTTTGGTCAAAAAGTTTCAGAAGCAGGTGATTTAAAATGGGGCGCCAACGGAAAATCTATCATTCCGGTAACTTCGCATGCCGTGCTTCCGCAAAAAGGATTGCAGCATGATGAGGACATTTTATTGGTGTATGAAGACTATTTCAATGGCGTTGAAACAGCATTGAAAGCATTCAGAATCGACAATCAGGGCGATTTTGTGTGGGATGACGAAAGCGTGTTTATTTGCAATGTGCAATCTTCAAAGGTTCATCTCGATATTTCTGATTGGCATCAAAATCAATGGGTGATGAGCTGGGAAGACGATCGCAGCGGCGGCGTGGATATTTACGCACAAAACCTGCTGCCAAGCGGTGAATTAGGCCCGACAGCAGCGGACGGAACACTTAGTGGAACAATTACGCTGATAAATGGAACAGCTGATTTGAGCCTTACCGCGATTTACGCTGGTGATTTTAACGCCTTCGCTGATGCCGATGGTAACTATAGTATTGCACTTCCAGCAGGTACTTATGAAGTTACTGCCACAAATCCCTATGCTGAAACAGCTATTGAAAGCGGAGTTGAAATCATTGAAAATGAAACCACTACCCTTGATTTTGAGTTGAATGTTAACCGCACGGATATGATAATCAGAGCTGTGGATCAATACGGCCAGCCGCTTTTTGATTGGGGCACTGTTGAAGTCAATTTCACGGGTCCCGAAGGAACCTATAATGACATTTTCACCGAAGAAGTTTTGGTTTTCGAACAAATGCTTTATGGCTATTATACGGGAACTGCAACCATTGATATTGCAGAACCGGTTGAGGCAGAAGCTACAATTGACGCCGATAACAATGAATTGGTATTTGAATTTATTATTGGTGGATTGGATGAACAAAGCAACCAAATAAAACTCAGCATAGCTCCAAATCCAATCACCAATCAAAGCAGAATCAACATTTTTTCGGATCGTAACGAAAGTGTTTCTCTCAGCTTTACTGATCTTAAAGGTCAGCAAATTGGGCAAACGCAAAATGTTGATCTTCAACAAGGAAACAATCAAATCCTGATTTATGATTACATCCCTTTAGATCAACTAAACAAAGGAATCTACTTGCTTCAGGTGAAAGGACAATCAATAGCGGAACAGCTCAAAATGCTTATCAATAATTAGTTTGTCTTCTGAACTGTACCAATTGAAAATCATTGCTGATGAATAAGCACAAACACATAAGTTAGTATTTGAACAGAAAGAGTATGCTGATTATTGTTTTGAAACCCGATGAGCTTTTACACTTCATCGGGTTTTTAATGAATTCTTTTATTCGAAAGTTGTACTTTCGCAATCAACCTATTAAGCGCTTATAAGTATGACTAAGGATACACAGGATCGCCATTGGAAAACCAAATGGTTCAGAATAATTTTCAGACACGATACCCGCGCCGGCAAACTTTTTGATGAAATACTACTCGTGTTGATTCTCCTAAGTGTTGCAGTTGTCTTTTTGGACAGCATGCCACTTTTTCACACCAAGTATAAGCAGTGGTTCTACATCTCGGAATGGGTTTTTACCTTGCTCTTTACAATTGAATACATTATCCGCATTATCATCTCCCCAAACAAAAGAAGGTATATTTTCAGTTTTTATGGTATTATTGATTTTATTTCTGTAATGCCCACTTACCTCAGCTTAGTACTTATTGGATCCCAGTTTTTTATCATTATCAGAGTGTTACGATTGCTTAGGGTTTTTAGGATTCTAAAATTAGTGCGATTTACCAGTGCCTCTTTCTATTTGCTTCATGCACTGAAACATTCCAGGGAAAAAATACTGGTGTTTTTTGGCAGTGTGCTCTTACTGGTCACAATTATCGGAACGCTTATGTACCTGATCGAGGGTCCTGAAAACGGTTTCAGAAGTATCCCCATCAGTATTTACTGGGCAATTGTTACTATTACTACCGTTGGCTATGGCGACATTAGTCCGGCAACACCTTTAGGACAAATGATTGCATCAATACTTATGCTGACAGGTTATGCCATCATTGCCGTTCCAACAGGCATTATTACTTCCGAGATGAGCCGTACGCGCCGTCATTCAAAATCAAACACAAACGGCGACTATTGTCCCGAATGTGGCAACGAAAACATAGCGCCCACCGATAATTACTGCGCCCGATGTGGAAAAAAAAATGAATAAAAAAAAGTACTTTTGCAAAAAAGCAAGACATGTCGGAAAACTATACGGATGATAGCGTCAGGACGCTAGACTGGAAAGAGCATATCAGGCTCAGGCCGGGTATGTATATTGGAAAATTGGGAGATGGCACCTCGCACGATGACGGTATTTATGTGTTACTGAAAGAGATCATCGACAACAGCATAGACGAGTTTGTGATGGGGCACGGGAAAACCATTGAGGTAAACGTGCAGGAAAGTCTCGTTTCGGTGCGTGACTACGGACGAGGCATGCCATTGGGGAAAGTAATCGATTGCGTGAGCAAAATCAATACCGGAGCCAAATACGACAGCAAAGTTTTCAAGAAAGCCGTTGGACTCAATGGCGTAGGCTCGAAAGCGGTAAATGCTATGGCATCTTACTTCAAGGCGCAGTCTATTCGCGAAGAAAAAACTAAAATCGTTGAATACCGAAAAGGCGAAATCGTTAATGACCATCCACTTGAGCCCAACGACAGCCGACCAGGCACCCTGATCAGCTTTATTCCTGATGAAGAAATTTTTGGGCAATACCGCTATTTGCACGAATATATTGAAGAAATGATGTGGAACTATGTGTTCCTCAACAATGGCTTGACCATCGTTTTCAACGGACAAAAGTTTCAGGCCAAGAATGGCTTACTCGACCTGCTGGAACGCAATATTGCAGGACCGGAGCGTATGGTTTATCCTATAATTCATATCCGCGAAGATGATTTTGAGTGCGCCTTTACACACGCCAATAATGCTTACAGCGAAGAGTATTACTCCTTTGTTAATGGGCAGCACACCACACAAGGCGGCACCCACCAAAATGCGTTCAGAGAAGCGCTCGTAAAAACAATCAGAGAGTTTTATGGCAAAGACTACGACACTTCCGACATCCGCACCTCGCTGGTAGCAGCCATCAGCATCAAAGTGCAGGAACCGGTTTTTGAATCACAAACAAAAACCAAACTTGGGTCGCAATATATTGAGCAGGGCGGTCAAACCGTACGTAATTTTATTGGTGATATCGTCAAGCGCAATCTGGATAACTTCCTGCATATGAATTCGGAGATTGCTGAAGCGCTGCATCTCAAAATTATGCAAAGTGAGCGCGAACGCAAAGACATGGCCAACATTAAAAAGCTTGCCCGTGAAAGCGTGAAAAAAGCCAGTTTGCACAATAAAAAACTACGCGACTGTCGGCTTCACTTAAATACCAATCACGAAAAGCGTTTAGAATCTACCCTGTTTATCACCGAGGGCGATTCAGCCTCGGGAAGTATTACCAAAAGCCGCGATGTGCAAACACAGGCTGTGTTTAGCCTCAAGGGAAAACCACTAAACTGTTATGGCCTGAGCAAAAAAATCGTTTATCAAAACGAAGAGTTTAACCTGCTTCAGGCTGCGCTTAACATTGACGAATCACTTGAAAATCTGCGTTACAACTATATCGTTATAGCCACTGATGCCGATGTTGATGGCATGCACATCCGTTTGCTCCTGCTTACTTTCTTCCTGCAATTTTATCCCGATTTGGTCAAAAGCGGTCATCTGTATATATTGCAAACACCCTTATTCAGGGTTCGTAACAAAAAGGAAACCATTTATTGTTATTCGGAAGACGAGCGCGTAAAAGCCTTAAAAAAGATAGGAACGAATCCAGAAATCACCCGCTTTAAAGGCCTTGGAGAAATCTCACCGGACGAATTCCGCTTCTTTATCGGTGCTACCATGCGCCTCGAACCGGTTATCCTGAAACGCGAGCTTTCCATTCCGGAAATCTTAGGGTTTTATATGGGAAAAAATACCCCCGAACGTCAAAAATTTATCATCGACAATCTTAGGCTGGAAGACGAACTTGAGCCCGATAAACTCACAGCTTAATAATTTTACAGACTTTTAAACGCCTTCGCGATACAATAAACGATATCGGAAGCGATAACGGACTCCATCCCAAGTTTTTCTGCTGCCAGATCACCGGCAACACCATGCAGGTAAACGGCCAATAAGGCGGCCTGCATCGGACTGTATTGCTGCGCCAGCAAGCCGGTAAGCATTCCTGTAAGCACATCACCGCTTCCTGCAGTCGCCATACCCGGGTTTCCGGTAGTATTAAAAACAGCTTGCCCATCGGGTAGTGTAACACAGCTGTGCGCGCCTTTAAGGATAATGATGATTCCAAATTTCAACGATAGCTGACGCTGCAACTCCAGCCGCTCAAAACTATCCGACCAGGATCCGGCCAAGCGCTCAAATTCGCCCGGATGAGGCGTTAGTATGCTGTTTTTTGGCAAAAAAGCCAGCCAGGTTCTATTTTCGCTCAATATATTTAAAGCATCGGCATCTAAAATAAGTGGATGCCGGCTCTGCTGAATTAATAGCTTGAGCGCTTGTACAGAATCATCATGCATGCCTAGCCCCGGCCCTATCGCAATAGTGTTGAATGGAGCCAACTCAGGCAGCTCACTGAAATGATCCGCATTCGAATCCATACTTATCATGGCTTCGGGGAGGGCCGACTGCATGGGAATTTGTGCTTTGCCGGGCAAGTGAACGTGCAACAATCCAGCTCCTGTGCGCAGGCAGGCGCGTGCCGAAAGTATTGCAGCACCAGTTTTACCTGCTGATCCTGCAATAAGCAGCGCATGCCCATAGGTTCCTTTATGCGAAAATTTTGCTCTTTTCTTAAGAAAAGGCTGGATTTGCGCAGCATCTATCAGGGTAAAGGGCGTTTGAACGGCTTGCGTAAAACCTGTATGCAATCCGATAGGCAGCACTTCCCAGCGTCCGACAAAACGATCATTCTCAGGCCATAAAAAAGCCATCTTCGGAAACTCAAAGCTAATGGTATAATCTGCCTCCAGCACAGTTTCTCGTTTCGCATCGACGGCCTTATCCGCATACAGACCCGAAGGTATATCTATCGCGACTACAACATTCCGGCCTCCATTGATCAGTTTTACCGTATCAGCAGCAATTCCTTTCAAAGGCTTGTTGAGCCCCGATCCAAACAGGGCATCCACAACAATAGCGTCTTCGGTCAGCACCGGCAGATCAGCTTCCTGATGTACATCAACAATTTTGGCATCAGTCAGTTCTTTCAGCCTTTGGAGATTGGTTTCGCAATCAGGGCTCAGCTTGTCTAAAAACCAAACAAGGCAAGTGGTGACACTGTATCCATTTTCGATAAGTAAGCGTGCAAGCACCAGCCCATCGCCTCCATTATTTCCTGTTCCGGCAAAAATCATCACCTGCGAATGTGGTTGCAAACGCTTTCTAATCCATTCAAAAACCTGATTGGCAGCCCTTTCCATCAAATCGACTGATAAAATTGGTTCATGCTCAATCGTGAAAGTATCTGCTTGTCGTATTTGTTCAACAGTCAATATTTTCATAGGTCTGATTTTTAGACAAATATAAACAATTCAGGCGAAAAAAAAATCTAAACAGTTATAAAGTCCATTATCCAAAACCTAATCCTTCAGAGGCATAAAAAAAGCGTCCTGAGATTTTCAGGACGCTTTTTCAGTTTAAGGTAGAAATTTATTGAACGGCATCAGCTAGTTCGCTACCTGGTTTAAACTTTACTACTTTTTTAGCAGCAATGTTGATTTCTTTACCAGTTTGTGGGTTACGACCTTTTCTGGCAGCTCTCTTCGAAATAGAGAAAGAACCAAATCCTACTAAAGCAACTCTGTCACTTTCTTTTAGTGCTTTTGTTGTGGCGTTGATGAAAGCATCTAGTGCTTTTTTTGCATCAGCTTTTGTCAAATCGGCTTCTTGAGCCATTGCGTCAATTAATTCTGCTTTGTTCATACTCTTAGATTTTAGTTAAAAAATTGGTTGAATACCGCACAAATATAGCTTTTTAATAAATGATTGCAAGTATTTATTCAAAAAAGCTAGTAAATTGTTGATAAAAGGTAAAAATTGTTGATAAATATTGCACAATTCTTGATTTTTTGAGGTTCTACAAGCCTTTCAGCTGATCAATGATCGAAAAATTATTTTTCTAGAAAAACCTGCCATTTACCATCAAACTTAAATCCTTTCAATAATTCAGGGGTTTTTAGATTTTTCTTGCCCGGCAGCTGAATATTAAGCAAGACTAAATAGCCATCAGCCAATGCAACTTTTAGAAAAGTTTTATTGTCTGTCAAAAGGCTTAATGGGCTTTCTTCGGGCTTTTCTTTCTCAATTTTAGCATCGTAAACTTTTATCCTTAATACATTTCCTTCCTCATTGATCAAATCGGTATAAGCTGTCGGGTAAGGCGACAATCCTCTGATTTGATTATACACCTTATTTATTGGCAACTGCCACTGTATTGCACAATCAGGTTTATAAATCTTTGGCGCAGGTTTAAGCATCGCACTTTCCGGCTGTGGCTGAAGCTTGGGATTGCCTGCTAATATCAATTGTATCGTTTCTGTTACAAGTGCATTGCCTTGATGCATCATGCGATCGTGCAAGCTTCCGGCATTTTCCTCCGGACCAATCATCATTTCTTGCTGCAGGATGAGTTTCCCTTCATCTATTTTTTCGTTGATGAAAAAAGTAGTCAGCCCGGTCTCCTTTTCTCCATTGATAATTGCCCAGTTGATGGGAGCAGCACCACGATAATTTGGCAGCAATGAAGCGTGCAGGTTAAAGGTTCCCCGAGGAGGCATGCTCCACACTAGTTCGGGCAGCATTCTGAATGCCACCACAACAAAAATATCAGCCTTAAGCTGTCTTAACTCCTGAATGAAATCAGGGTCTTTCAGGTTTAAGGGCTGTAGTACTTTTATTTGAAGCTTTTCGGCCAGCTGTTTTACCGCCGACTGCTGGATTTTCTTTCCCCGCCCTGCGGGTTTATCGGGTGCTGTAACAACAGCAGCTACCTGATGCCCTGCAGCAAAAATGGCTTTAAGCTGCGAAGCAGCAAATTCAGGTGTGCCAAAAAATACGATGCGGGCCTTTTTGCCGGATGGGTTCATAGGGTCAAAATTAAACTGAAATGCGTTAATTTAAAAATTTCACATCAATTATTTACGACTCTCTCAGGCATAAAAAAACCTGACTCCCGAAGGAATCAGGTCACTAACACCTTAAACTTAATTATTTTTCAGAAGCTTCCAATCGTGCGATATATTTCTCCATCAGGCGACCTTCGGTCGTTGAAGGATACTCGCGACTAATTTGCTCGTAGATATTCAGGGCCTTTTTGTTTTCTCCCATCAGCTCGTAGGTTTGGCCTGCTTTGAAGAGATACATTGGGCTTGTTAATTCATTGGCTTTATGATCAGCAGCTTTTTCGTATTGGCTGGCAGCATCGGCTTGTCTATTCAGCTCCAGATAGGCATCGCCAAGCGCACCCATTGCCATTGCCGCAACAATATGATCATCGGAATTGAATTCCTTCAGGTAGTCAACGGCTTCTTCAAATTCGCCTTGTTTGAGCAATGAAATCCCTGCATAATACTTTGCAAGATTTCCGGCATCAGTAAAGCTGTACTCATCGATAATATCGATGAAACCCAGGTTGTTACCATCGCCATAGAGGGCTTTGTTCAAGGAGTCAGCTTCAAAATACCACTCTGCCATAAACATCTGCGTTTGAGCTTCTTTCTCGTTAGGCTGAATATAATATTTGTTCACACCAAAGTATCCTAAAACGATAACGATGAGTATAGTGATTATACTGATCAGCGTTTTCTGGTTATTAACGATAAACAGTTCCGACTTACTTAATGCTTCTTCAACACTTTCCAGACGTTCGTCGCCCTTTTCAAGTCCTTTGTTATTTGCCATATCATTTACAATTTTGAAGTGCAAAAGTAGTTTTTTTCCTCAAATAAATGCCTATGCTTACAATTTTTTCATTTCTTCTCAAAAATGAACACCTCTTATTTCCGAATTGAGTCACAATTATAGTAAGCAGAAAAAATTGCTTTGTTTGTCCATGCCATACAATTCTCCTGATTCTGTAGTTTCTACGAATTTAATAGCATACAAAAAAATCATGTACTTTTGAAGCAATAATGACCCTGCGTATTGCGCTGCATCGAATAGCAGGCCTTCAAAAAACATTGATGAGAAGCATAAGAATAAGTCTTTTGAATTTTTTGTTAATCATGTCAATGCTGGTTTTTTCGTCACTATCAGCGAAGGCTGGTTGGCTGATTATTGAACAGCAGGAAGATGGCTTAGGCAATTTCGGAAGTCAGACCATTTTTATCGAAGGCCAGCTATTGCGCATCGAAACAGCCCGATCAGTGTTTGTGATTGATATGGAAAACGAAACCATCACCTTAATATTTCCTGAGCATCAGCTTTTCTGGACAGGACACCCCGACAGTTTAAGACAAGCCATCAGCAACAGGCTGCAACAGCAGGTTGAGCAGCTGATGGCACAGATGCCGCCATCCATTCGGGAAGAAAACGACAGCAGTTTCGCAGCACAACTGGCACGCTTTCGTGCAGGAGAATTTGAGAGCGACAGCCTAAACCCCATCCAAATGATCCAGCTCAACAGCAGCGACAGTTTATTGAAATACCCAACCGAAATAAGTGAGTTTTATGCCGACAGCATTTTATTGGAACGTGTTTGGACAACAAAAGCAGTAAATCCCTATACGGATATTGACAAGCAAAAGCTTATACGAATGATTGCCCTGTTTAATCCGCCTTCGCGGGTCTCGGCTCACCGCAATTATCAGCAATACCAGTCGCTGGCATCGGAACAATTTATCCTGAAGTCATTGATTCCAACACCTTTTGGGGCAAGTGTTTCAGAAGTTGTCCAACTAAATAACAGCACAATACCTTTGAGCCTTTTTCAGCCGGCTGACGACTACCAGCCTGCCATGCTCGAACGCATTATAGAAATCACAATGGGAGAGGACAAAAATAACAGCACCAATCCCTTCAAAAATCCCCAACAAAAACCCGATGTAAAGAAACCCTTCCCCGAATTGCCTCCAAAACCTTACTAAGTAAACTTTTCAGTTGCATTAAATTAGTATATTAACTGAGCTTTGTCGATAAGCGCTGTTTTAATGCTAAAAATAATATTTTTGTAGCTGTTAAACGGATTCCTCCTTTGAGGATAGCAAACCGTCTCAATAAAAAACCAAGTTAAATCCTTCTTATGAAACAAAACACTACAAAAAGTGCACTCAGCAGCAGCCCGCTGTTTATGCTCATGCTCGTGATGCTTTTTAATTTTCCGCTGGTCAACGCACAGGAAAGCGCCACAACATTTATTGCTGATTCCTGGTTAGCTATTGAACCGCAGGCAGTTATATGGCCTGCCTTTAGCAAAACACCTGATATAAACGGCGATACCGTAAACTACAAGCAACTCTTGGATCAACTGCCCGGAGCCGCTTACAGCCAGGCCAAAGGAGGATTCCCCCTTGATAATCAGTTGACAAATGCCCCACTTTGGCAAAAATTACAGGCTACTAAATCAGGATTTGTGATTTTTAACCTGCCTAAAAAGCAGCAAACAGCATGGACGCTGATAAGCGGATATCTTGAAACAGAACGTTTTGCCGAATTTGAATTTGAGCTTGAAACAAGCGGCCTGGCTGTATTATTTGTGGATGGCGAACAACAGCTGGCTATTGAAAATGTTACAAAAAAAGGTGAAACAACGACCAAATCAAAAAAAATAAAACTAACACCCGGCAAGCATTTCTTTTTGATTAAAAGCCTTTACGACAAACATTTTGAGAGCGACTGGAAGATAAAGCTCGGTTACACACAAAAAGCCGAATACACTGCAAACTGGACTATCAGTCCGGAAAAAAGGATGAACCTGGAATTGCTACTCGAAGGCAAAAGGCTACAAGGTGTAGCGCTCCATCCCTCAGGAAATTACATGATGATCGCCTACAGCGAAACTACCAAGCCGGATGGTGATCAATCCTCCTGGACTGAAATCGTGCAACTACCCGAACAACAAACAATATACAGCACGCGACACAGCTCGCGCAAACAGCTGAAATTTCACCCCAAAGAAGCGGCTTTCTTTTACCGTCTTTCCGAAAAAGACAACAGCAGTTTGTGGCTTCATTCGCTGGATAAGGGTGAGGACAAGCTGATCGTTGACAACATAAGCGATATGGGATTCTATCGTATTGACCCAAAAGGTGGAGGAATATTCTACAGCAAACAGTTTAAAGCCGAAGATGAAAAGACCGGTCTGAAAAAGCTCGAAGACATAGCTGACCGCTGGCCTTGGTGGCGCAGCAGGTCACAATTGTTTTATTATGACTTAGAGCGCGGACAACACCGACAGCTTAGCAGTGGCAAGCTTAGCACACAGCTACACGACATCTCTCCTGTTTCTGACCAGATACTCATCAGTCAATCCGAGCCCGATTACAGCCAACGTCCTTACAGCAAACAATATATGATGCTGCTCGATCTGAATCAAATGACCATCGATACGCTATGGATTTCCAATTATAGTGCCAATGCGAAATTTAGTCCCGATGGAAAAAAAATCCTGCTAACAGGCGGTCCGCTGCTATTTGGAGATGCAGGAAAAGATGTGCCGGAAAACGTAATCCCTAACGATTACGACACCCAGGCCTATATCTATGAGCTGCAAAGCAAAAAGCTTGACGCCATCACCACATCATTCGATCCTAAAATTCTTGATGCCGTGTGGAGTCAATTTGATGACATGATCTATTTCAGAACAGAAGATCAATCCTACAAAAGACTCGTGAAATATGATCCTGTTGGCAAAACATTTACGCCCCTAAAAACCGCCGTTGATGTTGTTAATGGCTTTGATCTGGCCAATGACAAGGCTTTGCTTATTTACGACGGATCGTCTATTAGCACACCCGAGAAAGCCTTTTTAAAGGAGCTGGATTCACAGCAAGAAAGCCTGGTTGCTGATCCGGAAGCAGCTGATTTTGAGAACGTACGATTTGGACAAACGAATGACTGGAATTTCAACACCCAAGAGGGAGACCTGATTCCAGGGCACGTCTATTATCCGCCACAGTTTGACCCTGATAAAAAGTACCCGCTTATCGTTTATTATTACGGAGGCACCAACCCTATCGACAGAAGCTTTCGGGGCCGTTACCCCAAAAACCTTTTTGCAGCGCATGGCTATGTGGTTTATGTTATAATTCCTTCGGGAGCTACCGGTTTTGGACAGGAATTTTCGGCACGACATGTAAACAACTGGGGAATCACGGTTGCTGATGAAATAATTGAAGGCACCAAGCATTTTTACCGCTCCAACGCCTTTATCGATAGCACTGCCATCGGCTGCATAGGCGCATCTTATGGCGGATTTATGACCATGCTTCTGGCTACCCGAACCGACCTGTTTTCGGCCGCTATCGCTCATGCAGGCATCAGCTCTATTTCATCCTATTGGGGCGAAGGCTATTGGGGTTATTTGTACAGCGCAACAGCTACAGCGAATAATTTCCCCTGGAATAACAAGGAACTCTATACCGAACAAAGTCCGCTGTTCCATGCCGACAAGGTTAGCACGCCTTTGTTATTGCTGCATGGTGGAAGCGACACCAATGTGCCTAAGGGTGAAAGCATTCAGCTTTACACCGCCCTGAAGTTATTGGGAAAGACTGTTGAATACGTCGAGATTGAAGGGCAGGATCACCACATTGTGGATTACAAAAAACGCCGTTTATGGCAGCAATCCATCCTGGCCTGGTATGATTTTTACCTCAAAAATCAGCCTGAATGGTGGAACGCGCTTTACCCGGAAAAGAATCTTTAAAAACTTAGCTTTCCTAAGATGAATCAGACCGCTAATGGCATGCAGACCAAAGTTTTATTAAACTTCCTGCTTGAATATATCACCCCGGAGCGCAAGGCAAAATTCGATAAGGTACTTAACAATCGCACCAGACATATCACTATTGTACTCGAAGATATTTTCCAGCCGCATAACGCCAGCGCCGTGCTCAGAAGCTGCGATCTTACTGGTATTCAAGATGTGCATATCATTGAAAACCAGTACGAATACGACATCAATCCTGATGTGGTAGTGGGAAGTACCAAATGGCTGAATTTGTATAAATACAACAGCACAAAATTCAACACCCCGGATGCCTATGAAAGCTTGCGCAAAAAAGGCTACCGCATTGTTGCTACAAGTCCGCACGAATCAGGATACACACCCGAAAACCTGCCGCTGGATCAGCCTGTTGCATTGGTATTTGGAACCGAAAAAACAGGCTTATCCGAAGAAGCACTTGCACAGGCAGATGCTTTTGTCAGGATTCCGATGGTAGGCTTTACGGAGAGTTATAACATCAGTGTTTCTGCGGCCTTGCTTCTTTATACGCTGACGAACAGGTTGCGTCTGACGGATTTTAGCTGGCCACTCACCGAAACTGAGCGAGATGAACTGATGCTGCAATGGTGTCGCAATACCATTAAAAGGGTTGGCGTGTTGGAAGAAACATTCTGGAAAAGGTTAGCTTAGCCGGTGAAGGATTCAAATTCCTTTACCAGCGCAGAAAACACCTCGCCCCTTTGCTCAAAGTTTTCGTACTGATCATAACTGGCGGCTGCAGGAGAAAGTAAGCAAGTTTCGCCGGTTTTGGCATGCTGTTTCAGCCAGGCGAAAACTTCTGCCAGATTTTCGACAGCAATCAGATTGCCCGCAAAGTCACTACTTTTCAGCATGTCCGCTATACGCTGACCAGCTTTTCCTGTGTAAAACACCACACGAACAGGATTATCTAAGAGATAATGCACGAGCTTGTCATAATGTATTCCCCGATCGAAGCCTCCCAAAATCAGGTAATTAGTTTGCGGAATAGCCCTTAGCGCTGCAATAACAGCTTCAGGAATGGTTGCAATGCTATCGTTATAGAAATGAATGCCACCGCTTTTGCCCAGGTATTGCAGCCGATGTGGCAGCGCTTCAAAATCAGACAAAGTTTTCAAAGCTGCCTCTTTCTCTATGCCAAAAAACGAAACTGCATGAAGGGCCGCTTCAATATTTAGTCGGTTGTGCGCAGCTTTCAATGCTGAAGGCAATGGGAAATCAATCGTTTCAGGAAATGTCCGGATAATTGCCAGAGATGCTGCAACAAAGTTTTTTAAATCCTGGTGTACGATAACAGCATCGTTGATGCCGGCATACCTGATCAGGTTTAATTTTGCTGCACGGTATTTTTCCATACTGCCAAAATGATCCAGGTGCTCCTCAAATATATTCAGCAGCACACAGGTTCCGGGGCTATGCCGGACATATTCAAGCTGGTGAGCCGAAAGTTCAAAAACAACAATACTTTCAGCAGTGAGCTCAGGGATGATATCAAAACAGGGGAAGCCCATATTGCCTGTGAGCAGAGCCGGTAAGCCGTTGCTGATCAGCATATGATAGATCAAGGCGGAGCTGGTACTTTTTCCTTTTGTGCCACTTATTCCAATAACCTGCCGGTGATAAGCAGCCATAAAAAGATCCGTCTGAGAGCTTAGCTGAACGCTATTGGGCAATGGTTTGTTCAGGCTAAGACCCGGCGATTTTAGAAGGAGGTCGAAGCTTGAGATCTCATCCAGATAAGCTGCGCCGCTATAAAAATCCAGTGCAGGATCAATAGCTGCCAGCTGCGCTGCAACGCCCGGATTGATATCGGCCACCGAAACCTCCGCATCAGGAAGATAGCGTTTGATAAAACGCAGTGAAGATTTCCCTTCGCGGCCAAATCCTGCGATTAGTATGCGCTTCCCCCGCAGTTGGTTTAGAATCGGCTCAATCATAAAGCGCCCGGTTTAAAAGTTCCGAAAAAGATTCCGGTAAAAAATGTGTCTCCTGCCAGGCAGTGAGTTGCTCTTCCAAAGCAGATTTTTCAGGACTTATGGCACTGTCAGTAATTTGATACTTTTTTAGCAACACAGGCAGTTTGTCGAAAGGAGATTTTATTTTCAGGTCGCCCAAAGCGGCATTCACCTCATCCAGCGTTCCCACACATTCAAAAGGTTTGATGACAGACCTGCCGCTAAGCTCGTCAAGAATCGGGTGCAGCGCTGCATCATCAAGCAAGTTCTTCCCGAATAGCTGTGTTAGTTTTTGCTGCTCGATGAAAGGCGACAATATGATCCAGGTAAAAAGACATTTGGAACAATTTCCACACCAGCTGTCCGTTTTACTCCCCGCATTACAACTTCTAAAAACGGGATGATAGGCTTCAAAACGACTAAATAGCTGTGCAATCTGAAGCTCGTTCAAAGGTCTTAAAAAGCTAAAATAGGACAATTCACGGTGAATATACCGGCTCACATAGGCGCTAAAGTCGCGTTCAAAATCAATTGATTTGCTGTACTGGTGATTGATTTCCGTCCCCGGGACGGTAGGTTCGTTGGCACTCGACTCGTTGGATAAGGCAATATAGCGCAGTCCGGCTCCAGCAGCAGTGAGCAGACTCACAAAGGCGAGCAGGGCCGAAAATGGGGTGTGTCCGTTCAAGAATCCCTCATCATTCAACTGAAGCAGCAAAGGATCCAGCTTGCGGTTTACAACCGCTATCTGTTGCGCTTCAAAACCCGCCACAGCAGCACAGCGAATGCTTGCCGGCCTTGGATTGATAATAAAAGGAATCACTTTATGGGTCGTGCGCAACAATTCGAGACTAACCACAGAATCCTTGCCGCCACCAACGGGCACCAGAACTTTCGCATCGAGTTGTCGATCCATCATCTCCAATTCACGCTCCGAATCAGAATTTATCGTCACGAAATCATGCTGGGAAGGGTTAAGCCCATTCAGGTAGAAAAACTCACCCAAGCCGTGAAAATAAAGTTTTTTCCAAAAAGTGATTTGTTCCGCAGTGAGTTTAAAAGACTTTACAATAATTTTTGGTGCGCAGCTGCATTTCCAGTAGCTGATTAACTCAATCATTCCAATATGAAAAATCAGGTTCTCGAGCTGCGGTTTGGGTATAGCTTCCCAGTCATAAAAAGGTCGTGCCGGTATTTCCAGTTCAGGTTCAAACAGGTATTTATCTGCTAAATTAAAGTTAAATTTAAGCTGAAGCATTCCGTTTTTGAACCGAAATGTGTAGCTTTGGTAAACAAACCAGGGATATTTATCCCTAAGTTCTTGAAATTTTGACTGACGATCAATACTTTTCAAGCTGTGGTATATTTTTTGATTAAGTTTGTAAAGTTAGCCATTTGCATAAAAAGAAGGCCAAACAAACAAAAATTCTGTCACATGAACATCGATAAGCTACTTCATATTAAATCAAACACCATTACCCCTCAAAAAGGCAAAGTTCTGCTTGCAGAGCCGTTAATGGGCGACTTTTACTTTGGCCGGTCAGTAGTATTACTCATTGAGCATGAGGAAGATGAGGGTTCATTTGGCTTGATCATGAATAAGGCCATTGATAAAACTTTTAATGAGCTTGTTCTCGGCTTTCCGGCCTTTGATGCGCCGGTATATCTGGGTGGGCCGGTGCAGAAAGATATGCTGTTTTATATCCATAAACTTGGCGATTTGATCCCCAACAGCCTTGCCATCATGAAAGGATTATACTGGGGCGGTGACATTGAAGCCGTGCAATCGCTCATTGAAACCGGCATGATGGATCCATCGCAAATTCGTTTTTTCCTCGGATATTCAGGTTGGGAGACCAAGCAGCTCACAGAAGAACTAAAGCGTAATTCGTGGCTGGTTGCCGATGCAAGTGTCAATGCTTTGTTTCGGACAAAATCGCATCTGATGTGGCGGCATTTTGTCAGACGGATGGGCACCAATTACGAAAAATGGCTCAAATTGCCGGAGGATTACAGCCTGAATTAATCAAAGAGATCCTGAAAGCATTCCACTACCCAAACATCTGAACGATAAACATTTGCGCAAATTCAGGATTGATAAGAATCGTAAATACCAATCCAAACACCGCACCGAAAAAGTGGGCATTATGACCAATATTGTCGGCTCCTTTCTTACCCATATAGGCTGAATAAACGAGGTAAAGCAAACCAAATATCCAAGCAGGGACAGGAAAAGGAATCGGGAAGATAAAAAGGCTGTTGGTTGGCGCCAGCAATATGCTCGAAAACAACACAGCAGCTACCGCTCCCGAAGCACCTACAGCATCGTAATAGGGATTCGACTTCTGTTTGTTGTAATCATATAAGGTGGAAAAAATTACGCCTCCCACATACAACAATACAAAATAGAGCAAGCCCTGCCCCATCCCGAAAACCTGTATAAAAGCCTGTTCCACAAAGCGGCCAAATGAATAAAACACAAACATATTCACCAAAAGATGCATCCAGCCGGCGTGCAGCACTGCATAAGTAAAAAAACGCCAGCTTTGTTTCTTCTCTTTGATAAGCCAGGCATTAAAGCGAAAACGCTGAAACAGCTCGGCATTGTTAAAAGCAGCAATAGAAATTAGTACAGTAAGTATTATTATAGCAAGTGTCATTTTTTACTTTCGGTTTGAGGTTGGTTTTCAAGCTTCGTATAATCAATTTCTGAGCCCAAGGCGCTATGCGGAATCAGGTATATTGCCAGCATTACGAAAGTAGCCACAGCAGGCCATACCCTGTTTTGTTTATTCTTACGTAACACTAACCAGGCAATTAGCCAAAACAGAAACGCGACAATGGTTTTGTTATCAGTGAGGTCGTGTCCCCAGGGCCAGCCTGTCCAATAGGCATCGAAGGCATATTTCTGCACGATAGGGCCTAAAATCAGTCCGCCAACCAAAAACAGCAACATCGTGCCTGTTGTGTAGAAGTAAGTGTTTTTGCCTTTCACAAGCACCTCAAAACCCGTTCGAATGCTGAAAACCATGGCAAAGAACATAAAGAAAATATGAGGTATCAGCACAAAATCCGGAACAGCACCTTTAAACCTGATGATTACTGGATCTTCGGTTAGTGGCAGATACCGCGTTCCATCCCAAACTGCAATCTGATATTCTACTTTCCCGGCAGGCGGTTGCACCGGAATGGCAGCCTTTAAGGTTCCTTCGCTTTCCTGTAGCTCTACTGCACTCCATTCGTCATGACTCTTGAACCTTTTAAAGCGGAATATACCTTTGGTTCCTTCCGGCACCTCCATCACAAAAGGGGCATCCTGATCTGCATCATGGCTTCTGAGCAATTTAAACGAATAGCTTTCCCCGGCTATTTCAACATTTCCATTCACCGGATAAGTTGGTCCGGTAGTGCGCTGATAAATAGCCAGTGCCGCCATTAACACCAAGGATAAAATCCATAATAAGATAGATCGCATAAGATTTAGTTTAGTTTATTTAGTTTCATTTTTTACTATCAGCTCTTTATCGCTACAAAACGCAATTTCCGACTGTAGCGTCACATGCTGTATGCCAAAGTTCGCTTTGAGCTCCCGGCTAATCATCTCACAAATCAATTGGCTTTCAGATACTTTCATATCATGCTGCAGTTCGATATGGGCCTCAAAATGAATCTGTTGATCAGTAAGGCTCCACAGATGGACATGATGAACGTCGCTGACGCCAGCCAGCTGCCTGATAAAATTACTTACTTCATCAAGTTTTACATGCTTTGGCGCAGACTGCATCAAAATCTGATAAGTCTCTGCCAGCACATGATAGGTTTCCTTGATAATATACAGACTGATAAGCACAGTTATCAGCGGATCGACCCAATGCCATTGAAAATACATCATCAGCAGAGCGCCAACTATCACAGCCACGCTCGATAAGGTATCACCAATAAGATGCAGGTAAGCGGCTTTAATATTGAGGTTGCCGGCAGAAAACCGACGTAGCAGCAACACACTTATCAAATTGGCTATTAAGCCGATAGTGGCCACAATCAACATGGGTGTTGCCTTAACCGATTCGGGATTCAGAAAGCGTTCGTAAGCCTCACCAATCAGAAAAATACAAATACCAATAAGGGTAACCGCATTGAAGAGCGCCGCAAGAATCTGTATCCGCTTATAACCAAAGGTATGCTTTTTTGTTGCGTCTTTCTTACTGATCTTTAACGCAATATACGTAATCAGCATGGCGGTGGCATCGCTCAGGTTGTGCAACGCATCAGAAATCAATGCCAGGCTGTTAGAGAAAAAGCCTCCGATAAGTTCTGCAATGGCGATCCCAAAATTAAGCCATACCGTAATAAATAAATTACGGCTTTCTTTCTTGGCAGACGGAATCGGTTTCACCTGATGCATCATTTTCCTTAGCTGTCCTGTTTTGTGTCTTCAACTGCTTTATAGAACAGCTCATGGATGTAAGTCCTGATATTGAGCCTCATAAGCAGCGGATTAGCACTGTCGGGGTAAATTCTGTTGGACAAAAATACAACTATCAATTCATTTTGAGGATCAGCCCAGGCAAAAGTGCCTGTGAAACCCGTATGACCGAAGCTATCCATTGATGCACTGATTCCAGGTGTACGATACTTAAAATTGGGATCAACGGGCGGCATGTCGAAGCCTATTCCACGGCGGTTGTCACGTTCCTTAAAATGGGCCGTTGTAAAATAGGCCACAGTCTCTGCATTGAGGAATTGTTGGCTATTGAATGCTCCCTGTTGCAAAAAAAGCTGCATCAGCAAGGCGGTTTCCAACGCATTAGAAAACAGCCCCGCATGCCCCGAAATACCTCCCAGCATAGCGGCACCCTGATCGTGCACATCGCCCCTGAGCAGCTGCTGCCTGAAAGCCAAATCCAACTCTGTTGGAGCGATGCTGTCTTTTGAAAATTTATTCAGCGGCCGGAATAAGGTATGCGTGAGACCCATTGGCCTGTAAAACACTTCTTCAAGATACTTGTCAAATGGCTCATTTGTAATGGCTTCAACTATTTCGGGGATAAAATAATAGCCCAGATCACTGTAGCGGTACTCCTTCTTTTTAAGTGGCTTTTCGGATATTTGACGAAATATTCTGTTCCTGTATGACCTGTTCATATAGAGATGATCGGCCACACGAAACGGAAATTCAGTATCTGAAACATCGCTGTAATAAGCCAATAAAGGGCCATTGGGCGAAACAGTTTCCAGATAATAGGGTATCCAGCCGTCAAATCCTGATTGATGGGTAAGTATTTCCATCAGTGTAATATCTTTCTTATCTGTTTTCAGTAGAAAAGGGAAATATTTTCCAAGGTTATCCTTCAGTTTAAGCAGGCTGTCTTCGTACAGCTTCATCACTGCCAGGGTTGAAGAAAGGACTTTGGTGAGTGAGGCCAAATCATAGAGCGTATGATCCTCAACAGCTTGCACGCTATCGTAAGTAAGGTATCCAAAATTTTTCTGATAGACGAGTTTTCCTTTGTGCAATGCTACAATCTGGCAGCCGGGATAAGCCTTTCGCTGAATGCCATCTCTTGCAATGGAATCAATTTTATAGGTGTACGTGTTTTCGATCAAGCCAGAATCTAGCCTTTTTTCGGCCACAAAGGTCTCCAGCTGTATGCCCTGCCCTAGCTCGAAACGCTTGCCAACGCTCACCGGCAGTTTACCACTAATCTTTTGTTTGCCCATCAGTGCTTTAGCAGCTGCCAGTTGTGCTTCCGGTTTATCCTGATAAGCCATTACCACAGCCCTGCAAGAACTGTTGAAATCAAAAAAGTCAAGCGCATACGGACTTGCAAAAAGTGTAAAAACAACTTCATTTCTAGCCGACAACTTATTGAAAAAGGTGATATGATCGTCCTCGATACCAAATTTACTGCCAGCCATAATATGGGTATTCTGAACACTAACGACCACTAAATCAAAAGGTTTCAACTGATCCAACAAGGCTTCTTTTTGGGTATCACTGAAGTTTTTAGGGAGCACAAAATGACTGGCATCCAAGCCCAAATCCTGTAAGCTGCGTTGAAATATTCCCGGCTCGTTAAGGCCAATAGCCAGGGTGGCAAGCTTTTTACCTTCAAGCTTGGCTGCCGTTAAAGGGATCATCTCCGCTTTATTTTCCAGCAAGGTAATGGCATTTTCGAATAACTCCTGCACCAATATTTGGTATTCCTTTTGATGTAAATCCGCCATCAGCTTCTCAGGAAACACCGGCCTGTATTGGTGAAGCCCTGCTTTATATTTGTATTTTAATATTTTACGGCAGCTTTCTTCAATGCGTCTCTTCACGAGGGAATCTTGTTGGGCAGCATCACGAATAGCTGCCACAGCTGCAGGGACATTTTCGGGCAACAACAATATATCGTTCCCCGCCATAAGTGCCATCAGTGCTACATTTTCACTACTTGTATGAGCAGTAGCGCCTTTCATATCCAGCGCATCAGTCACTACCAGTCCATCGAAACCCATTTGTTCCTTCAGCAGTTTTGTTACAATATTATAGGAGAGTGAGGAAGAAAGGTTATGACTTTCGGCCAGTGCCGACAGGTACAAATGGGCCACCATCACCCCTTCAATGCCGGTATCGATTAGTTGCTGAAAAGGCACCAATGGCACTTCTTGCAATGCTTCTAGCGATTCATCTACCAAAGGCAGGGTGTAATGCGAATCGCTTTGCGTATTGCCGTGTCCGGGAAAATGTTTTGTGGTAGATATGATGCCATTATTTTGCAGCGCCAGTGCATAAGCACTTGATTTACGGGCAACGGCATCGGGATCTTCGCCAAAGCTTCGCATGCCGATTACAGGATTTTTCGGATTGTTATTCACGTCAACAACCGGAGCAAAATTCATGTGAATACCCATCCTTCGGCATTGTTCAGCAATTTGAACACCCATGTTGGCGATCAGCGCATCATTTTCAACAGCACCCAGCGTCATCTGCAAAGGATACGAAATGGTGTTATTCAAACGCATTCCCAAGCCCCATTCGCCATCGATAGAGATCAAAAGCGGCGTTTGAGCCAGCTGCTGCCAGCGGTTGGTCTGAATGAGCTGGGCACGCGCATCACCCTTAAAAAAAGTGACACCACCAATGTTATATACACTTACATAGGTTTCAATTTGTTCATCGTATGGTTTTCCGGATTGGTTGGCCCTCACCATAATCAGCTGACCTATCTGCTGCTCCAGGCTAAGGCTGCGATATACCGAATCAACCCATTGATCTGTTGTCGGTTGCGCCCGAACAGAACTTAAGGTCAAACTCAAAAGTGAAACAAGCACCAATGCTGTTCGAAACAAAAAAATAATGCTGTGTTTTACATGTTGATCAAGTAAATATTTCATAAAAAGCCTTATTTAATTTGTTGATTTTGCTGCTCAAAAAGCCTCAGCTCTTTCATACCGGAAGGTTTGGCAACAATATTTTTCTGTTCATCCAGCACAAACAATGTTGGTGTTCCAAAAATATTGTATTCATTGGCCATCGGGCTTTCCCAGCCCAAACCATCATTCAGGTGAATCCAATCGTAATTTTCTGCTTTTACAAAATCATTCAGAAGCTGCTCATCCTTGCTCAAAACTACAGATACGATTGCGTATTGTTCATGTGTCTGCACAAAAGCCTTTAGTTGAGGCAACATTTCGAGGCAATGCGGACAAGTAATGGACCAGAACACGATCAGGGTATATGGTTTCTGTATCTGCGCCAGCGAAAAATCATTGCCATTGATATCCTGCGTAAATAATTCAGGAGCCTTTGCGCCAATCAAAGTGCTGCGGTAGGGACCTACTATTTGTTCCAACTTCATCAGGCTGGCCGTTTCCATACACACCGCATCAAAATGCGGGAGGCTGCTGATAAAATCTGTAACGGCGGGAAGTCCGAGCTGCGCAAAGCCATTAATCATGTATTCGAGCACAAAAATATACATTGTCTCATCAACGGAGGCATATTCAAAGAGTCGGTCGAGGCCTTTGATAAACTCAAATTGCACGGCCTGCATCGACTGATCTTCCGATTGGTACAGCGACAGGAAATCGATCATTTTTCGGGTAAGGACATCACTTCTGATCAATAACGTATCACTAAAATCGGTACGCGCAAAGAACTCCTTTTTCATTGTTTCTCTTTGCGTGCGAAAATCGGCGCTGAGGTCAATTTGTGGCCGCAAATCCGTGCTGATATACAAGGCAGCCAGACTTTCGGGATAGGACTCAATCCAGGAATTAGCCGATTGATTAAGCATCTGCTGCAAACTGTCAAACTCTTTTACTGCTAAAGCATGAAAGGCCGAAGGCTGTTCATACTTTCCAACAACAGGCTTAAGCAGCTCCAACAAATAAAAAACCTTGTCGCGCAGTGCGGTATAATCAGACCACACCGCATTATCTACCGACTTTATAAATTGCAGTCCTCCGGATTCCGATGGATCATCCATAACAAACTGCACCGGCTCGTTATTATAGAGCAGCTTCAGGCTGTTGCCACCTGAAGTTGAAATCCGGTACATGCCCGGGCTTAATGCCTCATTAAAATAAAAACTCCCTGAAACATCAGTGAATGTGGAGTCAACAGGCATCTTCTTGTCACCACGGATGGCTTCCAGCAGAAGCATTTGGTTTCCAAACCCACTGATTGTACCCGAAATAGCCTGCTGCCCTGACAAACTCAAATTGAAGCCAAAAAGCAATAGCAACGAGAGGTATAAGTACCTTAATAGAGCTGTATTCATAGTATCTTTTGCATATGGAGTTCAGCCAACAAAGATAGTGTTTCGGCAGAACCTGAAAATGGACAGCAAGAGATTAATATTTTACGTAACCCAACAATGCCTATTAAAAAA
Source organism: Bacteroidota bacterium (assembly GCA_018830105.1). GTDB lineage: Bacteria > Bacteroidota > Bacteroidia > Bacteroidales > F082 > UBA5536. The sequence continues at coordinate 65,625 of JAHJTC010000014.1, read as the reverse complement.
ATATTAATTTTATCCAAGAATAAAAAGCAAATCTCGCCTAACCAAACATTTGCTTCGAGAAAAATTGAGAGATGAAAACACCTTTACAACCAATGAATTGCTTTCTACTGGCAATAATATTGCTGGTTTCATCGCCTGTGTATGCACAGATGAGCAATACTGCTGAGCGATCGAATACTGTTAATCTCTACAACATTCCCCTGCTGGAAAAGCGCATCCAACTGCTGGCCGCTGTTAAAGCACATCCGCAACTTTATGCAGAAACAGGAACTGAATCCGGAAGCATCCATATAGTTGGGAAAGCTGACTTATCAGATCAAACAGTAGCTCTACTTTTTGAACAACTGATGGCTCAGCTCGAAACGCAGGCAAACGAAATGACAAAAACAGAACTTGCTGAAGCTGCTGCACAATGGAAAACACAGCTAAAGCAAACCTGGGTAACCTATGCATTGGGCGATCAGCTCAACCTGCGCGGAGATTTTTGTGCTGAATCCGATCCTTTTTGCACGGGGGAAATTTACAGCTTCCCTGCCGGCTATAATTCCGGTGTGGCAGAGCCAGGACCTGATTATGGCTGTTTAAGCTCCCAACCAAATCCTGTTTGGTATCATATGCGGATATTGCAGGCCGGAGATATCACTATAGAGATGGTGGGCATCAAAACCAATGGTGAAGACATGGATATCGATTTTGCTTTATGGGGACCCTACAATGATCCTGTAAGCCCTTGTCCTGATGACCTTACTTCAGATTGCGGTGATGCATGCCCAAGTAATACGGCAAATCCGAATTTTTATCCCTCAGGCAATTTGCACGACTGTAGCTTCTCTTACATAAACGTTGAGCATGCTCATATTGATAACGGACAAGTGGGACAGTACTACATTCTTTTGATCACAAATTACTCCAATCAGCCAGGTAACATCACTTTCCAGAAAACTGCCGGCGCCGGCGAAACGGACTGCTCTATCGTGCCACCGCCAATAGGCAGCAACAGCCCAGTTTGCGTGGGCGAAACCCTTGAATTGTATGCCGACAATGTTACAGGGGCATCTTATTTATGGACTGGCCCCAATGGCTTCACTTCCAATCAGCAGAATCCGATTATCAATAATGTAACAATGGCTAATGCGGGCACTTATACCTTAGTGATTACAGTAGGTTCAAGCCAGAGCGATCCTGTCCAGATTGAAGTGGAAATAAACCCAATGCCTGTTCCTGATTTTTCTTTTACAGAAGCCTGTTTGGGTGAAGAAACGGTATTCACGGATCTTTCCACAGTGAATCCGCCCTCAGGTGAAATCACAACCTGGCATTGGGCTTTCGGTGATGGTACAGAATCGAACCTGCAAAACCCAACCCATACCTACTCAGCAGCCGGACCTTATCAGGTGAGCCTGACAACCTACACAGGACAGAGTGAATGCGCACAGGATATCAGCAAACAGGTGTTGGTTAAAATGGCTGCCACAGTGGATGCCGGAGAAGACCAATCGGTATTTCATGGGTGGATTGCCGAACTGGAGGGCAATGCAACAGGCGGCTCCGGAAATTACAGTTTTCAGTGGGAGCCTTCTAATCTGATTGCTAATCCCAACAACCTTCAAACAAACACCTTAGCGCTCACAGAAACAACAGTATTTACGCTTTTCGTTACCGACAATTCGGGCGGATGTGTCAGCGAAGACGATGTTGTTATTACAGTAATTGGAGACGAATTCGCTATTGCGCCGACAGTTGATGACAGCAATATTTGTCCGGGCGAATCCACCCAGCTACATGCCAACGCCAGTGGAGGCTCCGGCAGCTATACCTATTCCTGGACAAGTGACCCCGCAGGTTTTAATTCAACCCTTGCCAATCCTGTTGTGAGCCCCGGAATAAGCACAACTTACCTACTGAATGTCTTCGACGGGCAAAACAGCCTGGATGATGAAGTCTTTGTGGAAGTCGGTCCTGTTTCAGTTGCCCATGCAGGAGATGATCAAACGATTACTACAGGCTGGACAACACAACTGGAAGGGTCTGTATCAGGTGGATCAGGCAATTATACTGTTGCTTGGCAGCCCGCTGAAATGTTAGAAAATAGTGCTATTCTAAATCCTTTTACAGTAGCCCTTGACAATTCCACTGTTTTTACGCTCACCATCACAGACGATATAAGTGGTTGTACTACAGATGATCAGGTAACCATTTTCACTACAGGAGGCCTGTTGAATGTAACCGCATCAGCAAATCCTGCCGAGATCTGTGCAGGCGAAAGCAGCACGCTTCAGGCAACTGCTTCGGGCGGTTCGGGCAGCTATACCTATTTATGGACAACGGTGCCGCCTTCCTCCTGGCAAGCCACAACTGCCCAAACAACTGTAGTGCCAGATGAAACGACCACCTATCAAATTGAATTGAACGACGGCCAAAACAGCGTTTTTGAGCAGATTACAGTATTAGTTGGCGCTGTTACAACTGCCAATGCAGGACCAGATATCACCATTCCGGCAGGCACTACTGCGGTTTTACAGGGCAGTGTAAGTGGTGGTTCAGGCGGTTATAGCGTGCAATGGACACCTGCTTCCATGCTGAATGACCCAAGCCTGCTGCAACCCACAACACTGGCATTGGAAAATACCCAGATTTTTGAACTCAACATAACAGATGCTGCCTCAGGCTGCCCAAGTGAAGATGAGATGACAGTAATTGTTTCCGGAACTGTTTTATCCATAAACCCGACTGCAACGCCTGATTTTGTTTGCCCCGCACATGGCTCACAACTGCATGCCAATGCCAGCGGCGGAAGCGGTAGCTACACCTATTCGTGGACTTCCAATCCTTCAGGATTTACAAGCAACGAAGCCAACCCCATGGTTTATCCGGAAGTGACTACAACCTATATCTTGAGTGTTTCGGATGGTGAAAACCAAGTGGATGGCAGTGTGGCCGTTGAAGTAGGGCAGCTCTCGGTTGCTGATGCCGGCAATGACAAGGAAATTGTTTATGGCTTTACAGCTATTTTGGAAGGTTCTGTTTCGGGTGACCAGAATTACACATTCGGCTGGACTCCGGCTAATTTTCTTGACAATCCGGAAGCATTAAGCCCAACAACAGTTCCGCTGGAACAATCGCGCAGCTTCAACTTGCAAGTTACCAACACAGCCTCGGGCTGTATTACAGATGATGCCGTTCAGGTTACTGTAACAGGCGGGCCGCTGGGCGTTGAAATTACTGCTGATGCCGCTGTAATATGTTCAGGAACGCAGGTGCAGCTAAATGCAAACACCTTTGGCGGTTCCGGTAATTACACGTACTCCTGGAGTTCGTCTAATTCCGGCTTCACCTCTACCCTACCGAATCCTGTTGTGGAACCAATCCAATCAACAACCTACAGTGTTGTTGTTTCCGATGGGATGAATACAGCACAGGATCAGCATACCATAACGGTAAATCTTTCGCCTGTTGCCGACGCCGGCCCCAATAAAGTCATCAATATTGGAACATTTACAACACTCGAAGGAAGTGCAAGCGGGGGCACTGGCAATTTTGTTTATCTGTGGACACCGGCCGACTCGCTTGACAACCCGCAAACCGGGCAGTACCAGCCTCAGCCACAAACAAAAATATTGTATGCTACAACAAATTTCACACTCCTTGTCACCGACTTAAACGGTTGCTCAGCAATTTCTGAAACGGCTGTTATCACTGGAGGAGATCAGCTGGGGGTATTTGTTGAAGCAGACCAGCAGGCGATTTGCCTGGGAGAAACCACACATTTGCATGCCACAGCTTTTGGTGGCGGCAGCCAAAACTATACCTACCTCTGGAGTACCAACAATTCGGGCTGGCAATCCACAGCAGCAAATCCGGAAATAAGCCCTGAAGCAACAACCCTGTACACCGTGGCAGTCAGTGATGGTTTCTTAACCGTAGAAGAAACACTAAGTATCACCGTCAAACCGTTGCCTCAGGTTGATATCACGCCATCAGCTTATACGCCCACTGATAACACCATTTTTGTTTGTGTGCGCGATTCTGTCTGGCTTGATGCAGGCCCCGGATTCAGCTACTTGTGGATGAACGGTGCAACAGCACAACGACAGAAAGCCCTCACCAACGGCAATTGGATTGATGTGCAGGATTGGTCGGTTAGGGTCACCGATCCATTAACGGGCTGTGTAAACAACGACAGCCTGATTGTGTTCTTCGACTTTAACAGCTGTAACATTGGTCTGGAAGAACTGGCAAATACGGATCAGCTCAGGATATTTCCAAATCCAGGAAACGGTCAATTCCAACTTATTGTTAAAAATATGGAGGCTACCGTAAGTCTGCTTGTTAGGGCAGCCGATGGAAGAAACCTAATCCACCGGGATCAGCTAAAACTGAGCAAACCCGTTACAACAATTCAGCTCGATTTAATGATCCAACCAAATGGCATCTATTTTTTGACGATCACTGATGGCCATCATACGATATCCCGCAAACTCATAAAATCAGATTGAAGCCTGGCTGCTGCCTAAAAATTTTTTATAAGCAGCTTAATATAAACACTATAGAGTTGATTTACAGGGAAATATTACCCTAATCATTAACGCAACAGTTTGTCAAACAGCCATGATCTAAGGCATCAAATTTCGATATTACACTTGTAATTGCAACAATATTTGTAATTTTCGCCCCGAAAAAGGAAAACCCATTTATTAATTTACATTCATTTTTGGCATAGATTAAACGAGGCGAAAGCCCGGTTTATGACAAAAATTATTTACAATCGGGGATAAATATATGAACATCAATACATTTCGTCTGAGTTGCAGCATGCTGGTTGCCTCATTAATATTCTTGTTAATTAGTACATCTGACTTAAAAAGTCAAACTACAAATACGACAGCTGAAAAAATCAGTATCGACCTTACTGACATCCCGGGCTTAAGCACGCGTATGCAATTTTACGACTACCTGCAACGCAATGCATCCAACCTGACCGAACCTCAGCCGGGATTCATAACTATTGAGACCGACAATGAAAACAGCAACGCAATCAGGCAACAATATTTTGCTGCCCTTGATTCTATCAAACTGCTCGAAAAAAGGCGCGATAAGCTTACCTCATCCGATATTATGCTGGATTTGAGTGCTGTATATGGCGATAATCTGATGAATAATATCATGGGCAGGGATGCGGTAAACGATTCCTGTCATAAGTCGTTTCCTTTCTGCACCACAAATGTTTATACTTTTCCTGCCGGCGTAAACTCTGGCACCGGTCAGAGTGGGCCTAATTATGGTTGTTTGAATTCTACGCCCAATCCTGCCTGGTATCATATGAAAATACTAACACCTGGTAACATCAGTATCTTCATGGAAAGTTCTCCATTACGAGACATTGATTACATCGTTTGGGGACCATTTACCGATCCGGTGATGCCTTGCCAAGGCGCTTTAACAGGTAATAAAATTGTTTCATGCAGTTATTCAGGAAATCCCACTGAAACTGCATATATCCCTAACGGACAAACTGGCGAATACTACATTTTGCTTATTACAAACTTTTCTAATAGCCCCTGCGAAATAACCTTCTCCAAAACTGGCGGCAGCGGCGAAACTGATTGCACCATCCTGCCTCCGCCTATCGGAAGCAACAGCCCTGTTTGCTATGGCGACGATTTGTTTTTGACTGCAGAGTCGTATCCTGATGCTACCTACAGCTGGACAGGCCCCAATGGATTTACCAGCAATCAACAAAATCCGGTGATTAACAACCCCGATTTAGCCTATTCAGGCACTTACAGCCTTGAAATTACTGTTGACAACATCACCAGTGAACCAATCACCCTTGAAGCAGTGATTGCGCCGCTTTCAAACCCTGATTTTGATTTTGAAGAAGTCTGCTACGGCAGCCCCAATCAGTTTACTGACCTGAGTAGTGTAGAACCCGCCGGTTCAGCCATCACTTCGTACAGCTGGGAGTTTGGCGATGGTGGCACTTCCACACAATCAAATCCGGCACATACCTACAACAGTCCGGGGAGTTATGAAGTGACGCTTACAACAAAAACCGGGATGGATTATTGCGCCCGATCCATTACCAAAACAGTTGTAGTACCTGAATATCCTTATGTTGATGCCGGTGAAGATCAGCAAATACCAAATGGTTGGTCCGTTGATTTAACTGGTGATGTAACCGGAGGCACAGGCGATATCAGCTATTTATGGGAACCACAAAACCTGGTGAATAATCCTACCAGCTTGATTACAAGTACTGTAAATCTTTCACAGACAACAGTTTTTACACTTACCGCCACAGACAACATCAGCGGTTGCGTTGAAACAGATGAGGTGGTCATTACAGTAACGGGGGGTGCGCTTTTTGTACAGGCAACCGCTGCTCCCGCTGTGATTTGTCTGGGTGAATCAACACAGCTAAATGCCACGCCGAGCGGCGGTGCCGGCGATTACACCTACAGCTGGTCCTCATCACCTGCAGGCTTCAGCTCGGATATCAGAAACCCACAGGTTTCTCCTGGCACAACAACAAGCTATACAGTCGCAGTTTTCGACGGACAGCTTACAGTAACAAGCACCGTGGAAGTAGAAGTTAAACCTGTTCCGGCGGCCAATGCCGGCCCCGATCAGAACATCAATGTTGGTACGGCTATCCAATTGAATGGCTCGGCTAGCGGCGGTTCGGGTTCATACAACTACAATTGGTCTCCGGCCGATTCGCTTGAAGATCCTGCCGCGTTCAACGTCCAGAATCCAATGACAAAACTGTTGAATGTTCCAACGACCTATCAGTTGTATATCCTCGACAACAATGGCTGCTCAAGCCCTGCCGATGCTACCACTGTATTTACGGCAGGTGATTATCTGGCTGTTTATGCGCAGGTAAGCGAAGCCGTAATCTGTCTGTACGAGAATACCGAACTTTCGGCTACTGCGCTGGGCGGTAGTGGCGAATACAGCTATTCATGGACGGCAAACAACAGCAGCTGGACATCAAACGAACAAAATCCGGTGGTAAGCCCCACGAGCAATACGGTGTACACCGTGCAGGCCAATGATGGCTTTAAAATCGTAACAGCAACTGTTGAAGTAACCGTAAACAGCTTACCTGAAGTTGACATTAAACCAAGCTCAATTCCTTGGTATTCAACGGATACCATCAATGTGTGTGTGCGTGATTCTGTCTGGCTCGATGGAGGCCCCAATATGAATTACCTCTGGACCAACGGAAGCACCAGTCGCAAAGTGCGGGCCACAACCAATGGCAACTGGATAGATTTCCAGTCGTGGGATGTTGTCGTGACAAATCCCGTTACCGGCTGCCAAAATACAGATGAGCTGACGATTTTCTTCGACTTCAACGCCTGCAATATTGGGCTGAACGAGCTAAACAATGTTTCCGGTTTGGTGACAATAAACCCTAACCCGGCCAGTGATAAGGTTAAACTTACTGCCGACCAGATAAAGGAAAAAGCCCAGCTCTATATTTTTGCCAACGATGGCAGGCTCATTCTCGAAAAAACAATTGCTGCCAACAAACATGCAGGTATTGATCTTATAATTCCTACCGGAGATTTACTTCCCGGATCGTATCATATCATGCTAACAACAGCCACCAGCTTTGCCAGCAAAACTTTGATTATTAACAAATAAAGAGACCGTAAATCATGTTGGCAATCCTTTTCAAACTCAAAAAAGCAGGAACCGGCTTTGTACTATTGCTTGTTATATTTTCGTTAAACAGCCTGTATGCACAGGAAAAGACAGCCTGCGATTACAGCTTGCCCGGACAGGTACTTAACTGGAATTTCGGAGAAAAAGCGCAGCTTACATTTTCTGAAGAAGAAACATTTCCTGTTTCAACATCTATGCCGGGCGGCATTGATATTCCTAAAGGAGTGAGCGCGATAAGCGATGCCGATGGCAATCTGCTTTTCTTCTCCGATGGTATGAAGGTTTCGGGCAGTGGCTATTTTGAATTAACCAACGGTACAGCATTAATGGGAAATTTGCTGGCAAATCAATCTGCACTTTTTATTCCATCACCGGGCAATCCCAATAGGTACTTTCTGATAACCGCCGATCTTTATATACCGCCTGTTTATACAAATGGCGTACGCTATTCAGTGATTGAAAAAGTTGGATACAGCTGGGAGGTAACAGAAAAAAACATCTTATTGCTCGAACAGAATGCACAGAAGCTTGCTGCTGTTCAACACCAAAACGGCGAAGATTTTTGGCTGGTAACCCATGGTTTTGGAGCCACAAAAGGGGGAAGCTATTTCAGTTTTCGTGTGATGAACGACAGCATTTCCGTTGAGCCAGTGGAAAGCACAGTTGGTGCCATTCATGATGGAGATTTTAATAACAATGGGGGTTATATGAAAATAAGTCCCGATGGGTCAAAAATTGCCTTGGCCATTCCCGATGCAGGTATCGTTGAGCTGGCTGCCTTTAACACGGCTACCGGTCAGGTAAGCAACCCTATCACAAGCAATGCCGGGCAGTTTAATTATCCGCTGAGCCTGGAGTTTTCGCCCGACAGCAAGCTTTTATACCTGACTACCAATCCACTCGATAACAGCAACAACTACCTGTATCAGTTTAACTTAGCCTTAACAGATATCAATAATCCGGAGGAAATACATGCCTATACCTTCAATGATGGCAGGCAAATGGGAGCCTTGCAACTCGCTGTGGACGGAAGAATTTACCTGGGTAGCTTTGGTCAGGCGCTGTCGGCTTACGATCATCTCGGTGTTATTTACAATCCAAAACGTGCCGGAACAGCCTGTAATTATAATACTCTAGATGGCAACACCACCGAAGGTCTGGCCTTAAACGCCTCAGGAAGCAAAGAAGGCCTGCCCAATTTCATCAGCAGTTATTTCGATATCCCCCATTTCTGGTGGGAAAATCATTGCCACCGACAGCCTACGATTTTCAGGCTGCAAAATGAAGTCAATCATGATCAAGTGCTTTGGGAGTTTGGTGATGCAGGCGCAACAGCCAATAGCTCGCGTGGCCAGCATATCTTCTCTGAACCGGGGCTTTATACCGTTTCCGTTACTGAAACCGAGAACGGGCAATCCTTTCAACACGAAAGGGAGTTGGAAATTTACCCCTTACCCCCTGTTGAAATCGGAAATTATGCCGACACCATTTTCATCCTGCCTAATTCATCCATTACGCTGGATGCCGGCGTATATGACGAATACATTTGGATGTTTGAGGATGAAATAGTCGGCAACGAACGCACCCTGGATGTTGAAGAAAAAGGGCTTTACGCGGTTACTGTAACCGATACCAATTGCTGTGTAAATACCGATGAGGTAGTGATCTGGTTTGCCAACATTTACCTGCCCAATGCTTTCAGACCCAAAAGTAATATCGCGCGGAATCAGACATTCAAGCCACTGGGGGCTGTTTCGGCTCTGAATAATTTTCAGCTGTTGATCTACAACCGCTGGGGGCAGCTCGTTTTTGAAAGCAACTCCCCTGATGACGGTTGGGATGGCACCATTAACGGTGCAGCTGCTCCCGTTGCTGCTTATGTATGGCTGATGCGTTATGAGAGCCTGGAGAGCAGCTTTCAGGCTGCACAAGAAGTGGTGCAGCGCGGCGTTGTTAATCTGGTGCGATAGAATTACAGCTGTTTAGCACCCTGTTTTTGCGTATTTCTGCTTAACTTAGCCGTCTTTTAGGTTCAAGGAAAATGACAGAAACAACACACTTTTCTACACAGATATCAAAGCAGTTACTGATTGAACATCAGGCTGTTCGCCAGGTAATCAAACTTCTGGGCGAAGGCGCTACCATTCCATTTATCGCCCGCTACCGTAAAGAAATGACCGGATCGCTTGACGAGGTTCAGATCGCGACAATACAGAAACTGCTCGAACAGCTGGAGGCTTTGGAGAAGCGCCGTGCGTTTATACTGGAGTCTATTGCCGCAGAAGGAAAGCTTGATGATCAGCTGAAATTAAGCATCATGCAGGCGACAACAATGCAGAGGCTGGAGGATCTTTATCTTCCCTATAAACCCAAAAGAAGGACACGCGCCACCATCGCCCGCGAAAAAGGGCTTGAGCCACTGGCTGCCGTTATTATGAAGCAGGAAATTACGGATCTGGATAAGCTGCTTCCCACATTTGTGAAGACCGAAAAGGCCGTAAACAACAGCAGCGAAGCCCTGGCGGGAGCCCTTGATATTATGGCAGAATGGATGGCCGAAAATCCAACAGCAAGAGAACGCATCCGTAAACTTTATCATCAACAGGCGCAAATCAGTGCCACTGTTGTAAAAGATAAGCTGGAAGAAGCCAAAACCTATTCCAACTATTTCGACTGGAACGAGCAACTCCCAAAAGCTCCTTCACACCGGCTTCTGGCTTTATTCAGGGCGGAGCAGGAAGGGCTGCTCAAGGTAAAAGTTACGGTTGAGGGCGAAGAGGCTTTGGCACGCCTGAGCTCCCTGTTTGTAAAAAGACAATCCACCACCGCCGAACTTTGCGATCAGGCCCTGAAAGATTCCTACAAGCGCCTGATTGCGCCTTCGATAGAAAATGAAGTACGGGCTTTCTATAAGGAAAAAGCCGATGCGAAAGCCATAGAGGTTTTTGCGGAAAACCTCCGGCAGCTGCTGCTAACACCGCCATTGGGTGGCAAGAAAGTGCTGGCGATAGACCCGGGATTCCGTACAGGCTGCAAAGTTGTAATCCTCGATCGGCAGGGCCAGCTGATGCACAACGACACCATTTATCCGCATCCGCCGCAGCGCGAGAGCAAACAAGCCATTCAAAAAATTAATAACCTCGTGAATGCCCATCAGGTTGAAGTGATTGCTATTGGCAATGGCACTGCCGGCAGGGAAACGGAAGATTTGGTGCGCTCCATCCGTTTCGACAGGGACCTGATGGCTGTGATGGTGAACGAAAGCGGTGCCTCTGTGTATTCGGCCTCGAAGGTGGCACGCGACGAATTCCCCGATTACGATATTACGGTAAGGGGCGCCGTGAGTATTGGCCGCCGCTTGATGGATCCGCTGGCCGAGTTGGTAAAGATTGACCCCAAGTCGATTGGCGTAGGCCAATACCAGCACGATGTAAATCAGAAAGCCCTTCAGGATAGCCTGAGCCTGACGGTCGAGAGCTGCGTGAACAGCGTTGGTGTTGAGCTTAACACTGCCAGCGAACAATTGCTTTCGTATGTGAGCGGCCTCGGCCCACAGCTTGCCGCTACGATCATTCGCTACCGCAACGAAAACGGCGCTTTCAAGGAACGTAAAGAACTGCTCAGGGTGCCACGTCTCGGACAAAAAGCCTTTGAGCAAAGTGCCGGCTTTTTGCGTATCCGGCAGTCCAAAAACCCACTGGATGCCAGTGGCGTGCACCCCGAAAGTTACTATATCGTCGAAAATATTGCCAAAAGCCTGAAACGGCCAATCGCTGAATTAATAGGAAACAGCAGCCTAATAAAAACCGTTGATCCGAAATCTTTCACAGACAAACAAGCCGGGATTGAAACCCTTACAGATATTTTGGCCGAACTCGAGAAGCCGGGCCGCGATCCGCGCGCAAGTTTCGAAACGGTGAGTTTCTCAAAAGACATTCGCAAAATCAGCGACCTGAAAGAAGGCATGCAACTCACCGGAATTGTCACCAACATCACTGCATTTGGTGCTTTTGTCGATATTGGCGTGCACCAGGACGGGCTGGTACATATCAGCGAACTGGCCGACCGTTTTGTGAAAGACCCCAACGAGGTGGTACAGCTCAATCAAAAAGTGATGGTGCGTATCTTAGCCGTGGACGAGGAGCGAAAAAGGATTACCCTCAGCATGAAAGCCGTGCTTCAACATACTTAAAACTACACTAAAGCGTTATCAAACCATGAATCGAAAGCAGATCTATCGCCTCCTTCTTTTTACGGGAATCCTCTATCTGGCAGCGGCATCCGCCAATGCGCAAATAATTAAAGGTGAAATCATTGCGGGCTTTAACCTGAGTCAGCTGGACGGCGACGAGGTGTATGGCTACAAAAAAGCCGGGCTACAGCTGGGACTGGGAGCTATGATTCCTATTTCAGAAAAATGGGACATCTCGCTCGAAACCCTCTATAACGAAAAAGGAGCCAACGAAAAAGCGCAGTATCCCATGCAGGCCGATTCAACAACCGGCGCTTACCGCGTGAAACTAAACTACCTGGATGTACCTCTTTTACTGCATTTTACGGATAAAGAGTTTATCACGGTAGGAACCGGATTTTCGTGGGGACGACTGATCAAAGCAGAAGAGTTTGAACACGGAAAACAAACCAATACCACTGCCCAAAATGGGGTGTATAACCTTAATGATTTCAATGTTTTGCTGGATCTGCGCATGCGCTTACATAAACAATTCAAAATTAACTTCAGGTATCAATATTCCATTTCAAAAATAAGAGAGCGCGAATTCATTACCTCGCAAGGGAATATTTGGTCAAGGAAACAGTATAATAACATGCTTACGCTTAGGCTGGTATATGTGTTCAATGAAGAACGAAGCCAGCAAAACCTGCGAAACCCCTAACACACTGCCATATGACTATTGATTTTTGGATAGAAAAACTTGCCCTTCTCCCCCATCCCGAAGGTGGTTTTTATAAGGAAATGTATCGTTCGGAAGAAGAAATTCCGGCTGTTGCCCTGCCAAACCGCTTCAAAGGCAACCGCAGCTTCAGCACGGCGATCTACTATTTGCTTGGCCGGCACGATTTCTCTGCCTTTCACCGCATCCATGCCGATGAAACCTGGCATTTTTATGATGGAGAACCCTTGCTACTGCGGCTGCTTCACCCGGATGGAAGGCTGGAAGAAGTAATGCTGGGAGTTGGGGAGAATTGCCGCCCCATGTTTACCGTAAAATCCGGTCTTTGGTTTGCGGCAAAAAGCAGCGAAACCTTTTCGCTCTGCGGCTGCACAGTAGCTCCCGGTTTTGATTTCGCCGACTTTGAAATGGCAGCAGCAGAATCACTGAGCAAAGAATTTCCGCAGCACCGTAGTATCATTGAATCATTTACACGCAGCTAATCAGCGCCTTTGCTGATAAGTTGCTGCTGCTTTCAGAAATGCTGAGGCTAACGGCACGGCCATTTCGCCCGCCAGTGGCGTCCACTCGGGATGCCATTGCACAGCCAGCAAGAATCCCTGATCCGGGTTTTTCCAGCTAATTGCCTCCGGTAAGCTGTCGGCGGTGCGCGCCATCACCAGCAAAGGCTCCGCCAGCTTGTTTATCCCCTGATGGTGATTGCTGGCAACAAGCTGCGCCTTGCGCGAAAAATCCTCCTGCGCCAACAACGGTATCCCGGGGTAGATCAGGTGCTGCGTCCAGCCTTCCTCCCCTACCCGGTGCAGGCTTCCCGAACCCGTATCTTCAGGCAAATCAATATAAAGCGTGCCACCCTGATGCACATTGATCAGCTGCATGCCGCGACAAATGCCCATCACCGGAATATGGCGTTCCAAAGCCAGATCAAGGGCCTGCATCTCCAGCGAATCACGGTAAAGATTAAAAGTGCCGCAACGGGCAGTGTCGGCCTCCTGTCCGTACCAGGCGGGATAGATGTCGTGACCGCCTGTGAGCAGCAAGGCATCGCAGCTGTCTAAGGTTGCTGCCAACCTGTCCAAGCCAAGCTCATAAAGCACGACAATTCGGATTTGCTGGCCCGCCTGCTGCAGCCAACGCCCATACTGATGACTTTGAGGCGAACGCTCCCACGAAATGGCAATATTGAGGGGAGCCTGCTGCGCTGAGAGCGTCAGACTGCTCATCAGCATAAAAACAAATAACACAAAAGGACGGGTGGAGGCGCATGTTGGCATGGGATGGTCTTTATTTTTTGACAGGGATAAAGGTACATTTTATTTGCTTTTATTCCGTATCAAACTGTTTGAAACGCAAATTATACTGTCCCGGGGTGATTCTTCTTAAAAATCATTTTGGGATGCTATTGTTGTTAAATAGAGCCACGCGAAGGGATTCGCGCGGCAGCGCTGGATTCATTTCGCTACCGCGCGAATCCCTTCGCGTGGTAATAAGCTTATGTCTTTAGATGCAAAAAACCGACGACTTAGCTGGTATTCTTGTCCTTTGACTAGGCAAAGGACCTAAGCCCTCCCTCTTTTTAGTCGGGAGGTAAACTTTACGGATCTGCCTGCCTTCAGCAGGTAAACTCTGCTGGCGCAGTCGGGCAGGAAGGATTGCAGCACTATTTATTACTAAATTTGTCCAATGAAAGCAGCAAACCGTCTCAAAGCCGTTGATGATCAGGTAGCAGGCCAGAACGACCTGGGCGACTATCACGACAATGGCTTGTACTACAGCCAGCATCAGACGGCCGAGTTTGCCTACGACGACAACGGCAACCTGGAGCAGGACATGAACCGCAATATAGGCATCAAATACGGCATATTGCACAACCTGCCCATCTATATCGCCTACCGGCAAACGGGCGGCGGCGGCAGCATTGCCACGCTGGATGTGTCATCATCCACGGTAGATTTATCTGACCGGGCAGCCAGCACCAGCTACAGCGGCAGCATGATGAACTACTATACGCTGCAGGGGCGCAAGATGGCCAAAAAGGTTTACAACGACCAGCACACGCTCACCCTCAACGAAAGCTACTACGACGAGCTAATGCTCAGCCACCGCCAGCCAGCCCGCATCAGCCATGCAGATGGCTATGTGAGTTTGGATGAGAATGGGGAGGCTACTTTCTATTATTACCTTACAGACCATTTGGGTAACATCCGTTCCGTTATCACTCCCGATGCCGACGGCAAGCCACAGGTGGAGCAGGCCAATGATTATTTTCCCTTTGGGATGAGCTTTGAAAGTAAGCTGCCTTTGCTCACTAAAAGTGGTAGTGGGAATAACAAGTTGAAATATAATGGCAAGGAAGAACAGGAAATGCCGGGTAAGTGGTTGGATTACGGGGCAAGGTTTTATGATGCGCAGTTAGGGAGGTGGCATGGGGTGGATCCGGCAGCAGCATTGTACTTTTCATTGAGCCCATTTCAGTATGGCGGAAATTCACCTATAAATACCATTGATATTGGCGGCAAGCTCTTTGTATACGTAAATGGTTTTATGCTTGATCATTGGTGGGCAGGAATGCAATCGGAGAAAGTATTCTCGACACAGGGTTCTATTTCTAATCCAAATTATAGTAAATATGCTCCAGACAGGAACTTTTATACAGATGGCCCAAGAAACAATGGAGAAGTTTTTAACAATGATTATTGGAATGGTATTCCAGAACGTTTTGGTGATATTTTTAAAGATCCCCATAAAATATTTACTAATGGATCGTTTACGCCTGCTTCAAGCGGTCAGGAACGTTTTGGAATGGGATATGCAAATGCTCAGAAATTGATTGAAAAACTTAAAAATGGCGACATTAAATTAGAGGAAGGTGAAACAATAAAAATAGTTGGTCACAGTCAGGGAGCAGCCTATGCAGCAGGTATAGCAACAGCCTTGTTAGAGCATTCTACGTATAAACATTTGGTTGAATTTGTAGTATATCTGGCTCCAGATCAACCCAATCAATTCAGGCATCCTTTTGGTGTCCCCGGATACCAATTTTCTACACATAGTGATTGGGTTTCCTCAACAGGAATATTAGCATGGTTGCGAAATTCAAGTTTTAGTCAGATAGATGGTGCTACTTGGATGCAAGAAAGAGGTGATTATAAAGGATCACGTGGTGGACATGGAACCGACTCTTGGGTAAATGACATAATTCAATGGGCAATGAGTTATGGAATTCCAATTACAGTTCACGAATGAAAATGATGTTATGAAACATTTATATAAAATAATATTCATTATCGCAATAATGACGGTTTTGAATGGTTGTTGTTTGTTTGAAACAGAATTTACTGAGGATGATTTACGATGGCTAGATGTTTATAATGAGGGGGACACATTAATTTTTCGATCATCGAAAGGTGAAATGGATACCTCATGGATTGTACAAAAAGTGATTTACTATCCAGCATGCAATCCAATTGCTCATCATGCGAAATACAAGTTTCAAACTGGCCGAATTTTTTATCAAAACAGTAAAATAAACTACCAATCAGGAGGTGTAGAGCTGATTAATGTAGTTAAGTATGAGGATTTTACATATATACATATATCTTATTTAAATACTGGATTTACAATTGATAATTCCGAAAGGATGAAACTATACAAAGATCTTTTTGATTTTGAACGGATAGAAAAGGATCGCATTAACATGTTTTCAAATAACCATCCGAAATCCAATCCAAAAGATATTAAGTTTCTTTTATGGCATGATGATTATGGGATTATTAAATACATCACGCATGATAGTACGGTGTGGAAGCGAATAAATCTATTGCATACAATAGAATGATCATATGCAGCTTTTTTAGGATTGGATATTGCTTTTATTGAGTTCCCCCTGCTGGTACGAATTTCAACCCCTATCCGGAAAAACGAAAACCAACACCACCACACGCCTAATTATTATTATCCACTAACCCACACTCAGCTAAAAAATCCCTAAATTTGGCTCATGGTCAATACCCTCAACGAAAGCTATTACGACGAGCTTATGCTCAGCCACCGCCAGCCAGCCCGCATCAGTCATGCAGATGGCTATGTGAGTTTGGATGAGAATGGGGAGGCCAGCTTTTATTACACACTCAAGGATCACACTTCGGCTTCGCTCCGTGCAGGGTTACTGTTGATATTAAAGCCACGCGAAGGGATTACCTTCGGTGAGAAAGTTCGCGCAGCGCGGGTATCTGTAGGGTCTAGTACTATTACAATCAACCCAATTGGAAGTACAGGTTCTTCAGTTGCAATTTCTTCCACAATTCTAATCAAATAATATAAAATTTGATAAAATGACCAAAGTGAAATTAAGTATTTTGTTTATTATTCTTTTAATACTAACATCTTGTGGTAATTATTGTGAAGATTATTTAGAAGATCAAGAAGTGAGCGGTATTGTAACATCAAAATACAAAGATTGGAAAAGTCATAACTTAAAAAAGCTTGAAATAACAAATGAAAATGGAATACATATTTTGGTTATAGACGATAAGAAGAACATTTTTTGGAATTTTGTTGAGAAAGGCTATTATTTGTCAAAAGAAAAGGGCTCAACCAAAATCACGATTATAAAAAACAACATGGAACACACATTTGATTTATGTAATAATCAATAATTCTTTGTCTGACCTCAACCGGCAGGTAAGCATTTCGCAAAACGGACAAATGCCGCTTAAGCACAACGAGGGCCTTGTTACCGGCATTGGCAGTGTGCGCAACATGCAATACGACAAAAACGGCAATATCCTATCTGTGAGCAGGCTCTTCAGGCAAAACCCCCCGCTGGCGCGGATTTGCAATCCGTGCCCACAGCATTCATGTAATGGCTTTGACTGCTACTGCTATGCAAGATTTTTTTATTTTTGCTGTATGAGCCGCAAATATAAGTTTCATAACCCTGAAGGTGTTTACTTTATAAGCTTTGCAGTCCAAGGATGGGTAGATGTTTTTACCCGAAACCAATACAAGGACATATTACTTGATAGTCTTGGCTTCTGTCAGCTGAATAAAGGGCTTGAGATTTTCGCCTGGTGCATCATGACGAATCATGTACACCTGATCGCCAGAGCAACCAAAGCTGATCAATTGCCAGATATTTTGAGGGATTTTAAAAAGTTTACGAGTAAAGCGGTGTTTCAGGCAATTGAAAACAATGATCGTGAAAGCCGAAGGGAATGGCTGTTAAAGCAGTTCACAACTGAATCCGGAAATAGGTTTTGGAGAGCTGACAACAAGCCGGTGGAATTGTGGTCAAACAAAGTGATACAGGAAAAACTGAAATACATTCATTACAATCCAGTTGAGGAAGGTTTGGTTTTCAATCCTGAGGATTACGTTTACAGCAGTGCTGTTGATTATGCTGGAGGCAAAGGCTTATTAGAAGTTACATTATTAAATTGAAATGGTAAATGCATGAAATTTACAATCAATTCACTAGCAATATGTTTGGCAAGGGCACGGATTGCAAATCCGCGCCAGCGCGGGGACATAGCTGTTGCAAAAAAAATTCATGATAAGTTCCCCAAGGCTTCCTTTAATAATTACACTAAAACATTTGGATTTACTCCGTATGATCAAAATACGATTCCTGGTGCAGTAATTATGTTGGAGGAGGTTGAAATTAAATAATCAAACAAATGAAACTTAAAGCTAATTTTATTATTATTTTTCATGTAGTTGTTTTAGGACTAATTTTGGGGAATATTTTCATCTCTTATAGTAGCAATAAGATTAATGATAGTTGTCAATCAGTTATTGTAAGAGAACTAGTTATTAGTGATACAAATATTTATTCTATACTTCAAAGGATACTTTATGAAGAGAAAAAAAACAATACTCATTTTTCCGATTCGACTATCTTCGGTGTCTGGGTAGAAGAGTCTCCAAGTAAAGAGTTTTTACTAGTAACAATATCAGGAACAGACAATCTTAATATGCTCATGCAAAGCGGTAATTTAGAAGGTTTTTTCAAATATAAAGGTCACTATTTTATACTTATGACTGAATGTTCAAAGTTATTTCGTGCATCTGATAAATATCAAACTTTGGGTGTTGATCTTTCATTAGATATTTATGAGGATGATAGGTGGCCATTTCATTATATTAAATATTTTCATGGAGCGTTCGTTCTTGTTGAGCAGTAATCTCCCTGGCGCACATTTATAATGTGTGCCTAACAGTTCGCCCAACGCTGGCGCACATTTGTAATGTGTGCCTACATGGTCGTATGAATTATAATCTCTATCCAAAAAACCAAAAACCAACACCATCCACCTATATTTTTAATCTCCACTAACCCACACTCAGCTAAAAAATCCCTAAATTTGGCTCATGGTCAAACCCCTCAACGAAAGCTACTACGACGAGCTTATGCTCAGCCACCGCCAGCCCAGCCGCATCAGCCATGCAGATGGCTATGTGAGTTTGGATGAAAATGGGGAGGCCAGCTTTATTACACACTCACGGATTACACTTCGGCTTCGCTCCGTGCAGGGTTACTGTTGTTATTAAAGCCACGCGAAGGGATTACCTTCGGTGAGAAAGTTCGCGCGTCAGCGCAGGGATTTAAAACAAGGTATTTTAGAAAATCGAATAGACTTTAGGAGGTAATGCAAATGGCTAGGTTATTAAGAATTACCATTATTGTTTTAAGTGTAATAATATTACTGACAGCGTGTTGCAAAGACAAAGAGAAGTATGTAAAGTCACTTAATAAAAAACAGCAAGCTTTAAGTGAATTGTTAAATTATATTGAAACGAATTACAGTGATATATTAAATAAAAGAGTCCACAGAGAAAGGGTGGTTTTTGTTGATTGTGATAAGGCTGGAAATATCTCAGATGATTATCTCTGTGAATGTGAAGATGTATTAAAAAAGATGAAAGATATTGATATAAGTGAAGTGCGTTTTGAGAAAGTAAAAGTCAATTGTGAAACAAATAAAGTTTTTACAGAAGTTTACTTCCAAGAACACAAAATCTTTTACTATCCAGTTGTTTATTATCTTTATGAGTATTGTGAATCTGGTACTCCATTGGAAACGAATACGATATACTACAAACCAGTAAACGAGCATTGGAGTGCATATATCGACTCGAATTTTCCTTAAAATAAAAAGGCCTGGCAAAGCTGGCGACGGAGAACAATAGAAAATCATTATACCTTTGACGGACAAAAGCTTGGCAAGAAAGTGTACGACTACCGCGGCAATCTTACATTAAACGAGCGCTACTTTGACGAACTGCTGATGCAAAACGGCAAGCTGGCTGCACCCTGAAGAAACCCGCTAAGCCGAAACCACCTTACAAAATTGTAAGTTACATTTTTGTAAGTTATTCGAATAGTATATACCCCCCCGGCTGGTGCGGATTTATAATCCGTATCAGGATAAACGAAACCCAGCGGCATAAGCTTCTTTTCTTTTCCTTTGACTGGCCAAAGAACCAAAACCCACCCTCTTTTAGTTGGCAGGTAAATATTTCAATGCCATTTCAATTGCATTGCAAAAGTATTGCAGCAACTTTTTTTCACTTTCACTGATATTAGTTCAAATTGCATTTTTTGGGACATTTATCGAGAAAATGATCCCCTTTTACCGCTATCAGGCCTCCTGATTTTTATCCCTTTGATCTAAATCTCCCCTAAACATAGTATTATTAATTTTCATCACACTTTACATAGTATATACATCAACCTGTTTTCCGGTAAATTTAACAATTCTTTAACTTCAAGTTAAATAGCTTATTTAATGATGTTTAGGGACATCAGCTTTCATTACAAAAAATTTAAAATAGCCCTAAGTATATAAAATGTATATACCTTTTTCTAAGAGATTTCAATCGTTCTCGGTTGAAACTGCACTATCTTTAACGCTGCTAAAAATCAACCTCTAGCCTATCATGTGTCGTAATAATCAAAAACTACATTAGTATGAGAAAAATCACCTTATTACTTAGTTTCATCTTCCTGTCAGCCATGGTGCTGGCACAATCCCACCAGGTATATGTTACCAAAGATGAAACAGGTCACCGCCTTATTGTCAATGACAAGGCATTAATGGTAAACGGAATGAACTGGGATTATTTCCCCATTGGAACAAATTACGCCTACAGTTTATGGAGCCAACCCGACGACTTTATTAAAAATGCACTGGATTCGGAGATGTCATTACTCAAAAATATGGGCGTCAACGCTATCAGGGTGTACACAGGTATCCAGCCCAAATGGATCACCTATATTTACGAGAACTACGGAATCTACACCATGCTCAATCATTCCTTTGGACGGTATGGCCTCACCCTCGACGGCGCCTGGGTAGCCAATACGGAGTATGATGATCCGCTTACAGTAGAGTTATTAATGCAGGAAGTAACTGAACTGGCAACTATCTACAAAGGAACACCAGGGCTTTTGTTATACCTTTTGGGTAACGAAAACAACTACGGCCTGTTTTGGGACGGTGCTGAAACAGAAGATATCCCTATCGAAGATCGTGCCTCAACGCAGCGTGCCAGGCATATGTACAAGTTATTTAATCAGGCCGCTGTCGCCATGAAAAATATCGATCCTAACCACCCGGTTTCTATCTGCAATGGCGACCTGTTGTTTATGGATATCATTGCCGAAGAGTGTCAGGATGTAGATATACTTGGCATCAATGTTTATCGCGGCATTTCATTTACTGATTTATTCGAACGTGCAAAAAATGAATTTGGTAAGCCTGTTTTGTTGACAGAATTTGGTTCAGACGCTTTCAATGTTAAGACTAATCAGGAAGATCAAAAGTCGCAGGCCTTGTACAATGTTGCCAATTGGAAGGAAATCTACGAAAATGCAGCCGGAATGGGTAAAGTTGGAAATTCAATCGGTGGATTTACTTTTCAATTCAGTGATGGCTGGTGGAAATATGGCCAGACGAAAAACCTGGATGTACACGACAGCCACGCTTCATGGTCTAATGGCGGTTATGCATTTGATTATACCCCGGGCGTTAACAATATGAACGAGGAATGGTTTGGTATTTGTGCCAAAGGACCAACCGATGAGATGGGCTATTATCAATTGTATCCGCGTGCTTCTTACTATGCATTGAAGGAGGTCCACCAACTAAATCCCTATAATAAAGGGGTGAATCTCACGGCCATACAACAGCACTTTGATGACCTCTTACTTGCCGAGGCAGTACTACAAGCCAGAGGTGATGAAGCCGCACTGGATGGAGAGCGTAACAGCAAAATCCGCCTGAGCAGATTTACTACTGAGATATCTACATTTTATACCGGTGGTGATCTGATTACAACCCCCGACAAACCGGTAAAAGGCAGTAACAACTATCCTGATCAGCTGGGGTTCGACCATATGGAATCCTTTTATATTGGTGTGGAGGCCAACCCAAGCTCTAATTTCAGGGCCAATGTTGAGTTCAACGTATTGGGTAATGTGGCTTTGAACCCTATCGATGAGATTTTTTATGAAAACAGAGGTCGGCCTATATTTGTACAAAGCGGGAACGAAGAAATAAAAATTGAATCCAACAATCGTATTCAGGTTTATCGGGCCAGCTATCAATGGGAGCATGAATACTTTAATATGACTGGTTTTTACCGCACCGGTCATTACCATTGGGGCTACGAAGGCGACTTTTTTGGCCTGTATCCTGAGGCCAATTATGGTCCAAACATAGATATCTACAATGGTATTGCGCCATTTGGTTTCGAGATGGAAGGGAAAAAGGAGCTCGAAGGCCTCAAATTAGCTTTCGGGCCGCAGCTTTGGTGGGGCGCCAACCCGGCCTTTTTATTAAAATACAGCAGATCGCTCGGTAAAATCAACACTACGGTTATTTACCATGAAGATATCGAGCAATTGGAGGGAACAGAAAGTTCTTTTGCTATTCCTCAGCCCAAAACACGCCGCGTTACTTTGCATGTAAACAGAAGTTTTGGCAAGATTGATGTCGATCTGGGTGGTATCTGGGCTGGACAACCCTTAGAAGGCAGAGCCTTTCAGGTTTTGCGCGGCGAAGAAGGAAATTATACGGTGTATCAGGATGAAATTCGATCGGAAGATAATTTCGGAGGAAAAATCAAACTCACCTATACCGGTGGAAAATTTAACTGGTATGCCCAATCAGCAGCAATGGGTCTTGTGGCTCAGGGAGGGGCTGATTATACCAAGACCTTTACTGGCTGGAGGCTGAAAGACAGTGGAAGCGGCAATCAATACAATTTCCTGACGGGTGCTACCTATTTGATTGGTGACCTTCAAATTGCTCCAAATTTCTTGTGGCAACAACCAATCGAGGGGCCTATTCCTGGCACTGTTGCCGCCCCGGCACGACCACGAAACATACTTGAAGACCCTTTCGTTGTGCGCTCGAACCGCGAACAAGTCGCAGCTGAAATTTTACTTACCTACGACCCAACGCCAGGCACCTGGATGTATGATTGGGACAGCAACGAAGCCGAAGATGCCGAATTTGCTATTAGTGCAGGATTGGTGTTTCGCCATCTGCCAACTACACAGGATGCTGCTATCGGTATCCTTCCTGATGGACGCTCCACATTTGCTTTTCCGGGAGCGCCGCCAGCTCAGGATTTATGGGAAGTACACGCACGCATTGTCTCCAAAACATCAAAATATTTCGGGTTTATTGCCAGCCTGTATGCCGGTGATGCGCAAGCTAACGGAAGCGATGCCCGCCTCATCACGCGTATGGGAATGGATTTGCAAATGATTTGGAAAAAAGCCAAACTTACCAGCTTTGTACGTGTAAACGATTGGGGTACTTACGATTATCACCGCGACTTTAACCTTACCTATCCCCTGCAGCTGATGGCCGATATATCAACAAGTCTGGGCAAGCCTTTGTGGATTGATTTACCTGCAACACGCATTGGTCTAAGAGGTACTTATCGTACGCTGGATCAGTATTCGCCACGCTACGCGCCCATTTATGTCGTTGGACCCGGCGGAGATTTGATGCCCGATCCAACAGCAATCGGTTTTGACAACGGCAACGAGTGGGAATTCAGGACATACATTCAAATCAATATCGGCAATTAAAAATCTTTGAAAATGAAAACAATAAATAAAAAGCTTACAAAATATTTCGCCCTCATACTGCTTACGTTGCTAGTTGTAGGTTGCGAACGTAATTTGGACGACCTCTCGCCGGCGAGCTACCCGGCAAATCCGGATATTTTTATTGACGGCTTTAGTGCCGGCCTCAACTACGCTTCTTTTGGCGGGGCTGTGCCCACGGCCTTTGATGTAGATCAGGAAGTAACTTTCGATGGTACAGCAGCTTCCATGAGGTTTGAAGTGCCCGATGCAGGCGATCCCCGAGGGGCTTATGCCGGTGGGGCTTATTATACTGACACTCCCAGAGATTTATCTGGCTATAATGCACTCACCTTTTGGGCTAAAGCAAGCCAGGCGGCCAATATCGATGTAATTGGTTTTGGTAATGATATGGGTGAATCCAGATTTCAGGTAACTGTAGAAGGTTTGGCCGTGAATACCAACTGGAAGAAATACATCATTCCCGTTCCCGATCCATCACGCCTCACTGCTGAAAGAGGCATGTTTTTTTATTCCGAAGGACCGGAAAACGAGAAAGGCTATACTTTTTGGATCGATGAAGTAAAATTTGAAAACTTAGGCACGATTGCCCATCCTCAGTTTACCATTCTCAATGGAGAAAGCCAAACTGATATCTCTTTTATTGGTGTTACAAAAAATATCAGCGACCTGAGGGCATACTATAACCTCCCAACAGGTGTGAACCAGGAAATAATGCTAGCGACCTCCTACTACAGCTTTCAATCGAGTGATGTAAATATCGCCACGGTTAGCGATGAGGGAGTGGTTACTGTAGTGGGCGGACCCGGCGAGGCCGAGATCACTGCCACTGTGAGTGGTGTAGCTGCCGAGGGCAAACTTACCATTGAATCGATTGGTGATTTTGTGCTTGCTCCTATTCCTGATAAAGATCCTGCTGATGTTATTTCACTATTTAGTGATGCCTACGACAATGTTCCTGTAAACTACTACAATGGCTACTGGGAACCCTATCAAACAACATTATCTGCTGATTTTGAAGTAAATGGGGATCACATTTTGCATTATACTGATTTCAATTTTGTAGGAATTGAATTCAGTTCACCAACCATCGATGCAAGCCAAATGTCGCACATACATTTGGATATCTATCTCCCCAATGCACTTCCCGGCGATGCACAACTGCAATTTGAGCTGGTAAACGAAGGTACTGAAGGCTCGGCTTTGTACAGCAGAACTATTCCTATGGAACAGGCGCAACAATGGATCAGCCTGGATATTGCTTTTGCTGATTTTAGCGGGCTCAACGACCGATCAAAGCTGATGCAACTTATTTTTGTGAATGAGAATGGCAATATGTCAAGTTTCTATGCAGACAATATCTTCTTCTATAATGATGGAACACCTCCACCGCCTCCATCCGAACCCGAAACAGCTGCCCCGGTGCCAACAGTGAATGCATCGGATGTAAGCGCTGTTTTCAGTGATTCCTATACCGTTATTGCAGGCACTAATCTAAATCCTGCCTGGGGTCAGGCAACAGTAGTCTCCGAAATACAAATTGAAGGAAACAATACGCTCAAATATGCCGGATTGAACTATCAGGGTATCGAGCTGGGCAGCAGTCAGAATTTATCAGCTATGACGCATCTGCACCTGGATTTCTGGAGCGCTAACTCCACTTCTGTAATGGTGTTTTTAATCAGCCCGGGGCCGATAGAAACACCCTACACACTCACCGTGCCAACAACAGGATGGTCGTCGATCGATATTCCTTTATCGGAATTTGCCCCTGTTGATATGGGCGATGTCATTCAATTGAAATTTGAAGGTAATGGTGATATTTACCTTGATAATATTTATTTCCGTAAATAAACCCTAAGAAAATGAAAGCAAAAAATACAAAAATGCATTTAAGCCTTGTTGCCGCAGTGCTGGTTCTATTGCAACTTTCCGGCTGCAAGACCGATGATTTTCAAAAACTCGACGAACGCAACTGGGAGTTGGTTTGGAGTGACGAATTTAATGGCCAGGAAGGCGAGCTTCCGGATGCAACCAAATGGAATTTTGATCTTGGAATAGGCGATGGTGGCTGGGGCAATGCAGAATTGCAGAGCTATACTAAAGACCCTCAAAACGTGTCGATGGACGGCAAGGGGAACCTGTTAATTACCGCACTGCGCAGTGATAATAGCTTCACTTCGGCAAGGATAAAAACCCAGGGCAAGTTTTCGCAGCAATATGGCCGCTTCGAAGCCCGACTGATCACACCTTACGGGCCAGGAATCTGGCCTGCCTTCTGGATGCTGGGCAATAACATCGAAACATTGGGCTGGCCGCAATGTGGCGAAATTGATATCATGGAACTTCGAGGACAGGAGCCCGATATCATCAATGGCACCCTGCACGGACCTGGCTATTCCGGTGGAAATCCGGTTACGAAACAATATGGCTTGCCCAATGATCGCTTCGACAACGATTACCACATTTTTGCCATTGAATGGGATACGGATAAAATTGACTTTTTTGTAGACGACTTCCTCTATCATCGCGTGAAACGTGAGGATGTGTCTGGAGAATGGGTTTACGATGCATCATTCTTCATGCTGTTAAATGTTGCTGTCGGGGGCAATTATGTGGGTTTCCCTACGCCGGAAACACCTTTCCCTCAGCAGATGATTGTCGATTATGTGCGTGTTTATCGCGAGACGAATTAAATTTATTTATTGATCTTAAGTATTTAAAATAAACGCGCTATCTAATTTATGAACAAAGCAAATTCAGGAGACACAATGAATCAAACCACTAATAAAATTTCAATGGAAGTGATTGAATTCGGAAATGATAAATATTTTAAAATACCGAACCATAATCAGTTACGGCCATTTTTTATGAGCATTGTGAGCGATGCCAACCACTGGATGTTTGTTGCGAGTAACGGCGGTATCAGTGCCGGACGCAAAAATCCTGAATATGCTTTGTTTCCTTATTACACAGACGATAAAATTATTGAATCGGCTGACTTAACCGGAAGTAAAAGTATCTTCAGCATAAAAGCTGATGACAAACAGTTGATTTGGGAGCCTTTTTCGAATCGCTATACCAATCAGTATGCGATCAGCCGCAACCTCTACAAAAGTGTGTACGGCAATAAAATTATTTTTGAAGAGGTGAACCATAGCCTGAAGCTTACTTTTCACTATCAATGGAACAATTCAAAAAAGTTTGGATTCATCCGCAATGCAAGTCTGATTAACAAGAGCGACAAACCTGCGGAGATTGAAATACTTGATGGCATTCAAAACATTATGCCTTACGGTGTTCCGAGCGATTTGCAGCGTTCAACGAGCAACCTTGTGGATGCTTACAAACGCAATGAGATTGATCAGCAAGCCGGCATTGGCATTTTTGCGCTTAGCGCAATTATTGTTGACCGGGCTGAGCCCAGCGAAGCGCTCAAAGCCAATATCGCCTGGTCTTTAGGGCTTAAAGAACCCCGATTTTTGCTGTCTTCGCTCCAGCTGGAAGCTTTCAGAAACCTGCAGCCCCTCCGGCCCGAAACCGATATCAAAGGCGAAAAAGGCGCTTATTTTGTTCATGACGATCTTAAACTGGATGCGGGGGATACAAAAAGCTGGAAAATAATCGCCAATGTCAATCAAACGCAAACTGACATCATTCGTTTGCGCGAAGAAATCCTCAATAACGAACAACTTGAAAAAGAGTTACTTGATGATATAGCAGATGGCACAGAACAATTGATCAAATTGGTTGCTGCTGCCGATGGCCTGCAACGCACTGCAGACCAGCTGAATGATACGCGTTATTTTTCAAATGTATTGTTCAATATCATGCGCGGTGGAATTTTTGATAAGAACTACCAGATTGACAAGAAAGACTTTAAAGCTTATCTGTCACAGGCCAACCATGCTGTAGCGAAGCGTAATGAAACCCTCATCAATCAGTTGACCGATAATTTTGCGCTGAGCAAGCTCAAGGAAGTTTTAATAAATAATGATGATGTTGATCTAGTGCGCCTTGCAATAGAATACCTGCCGTTGAGGTTCAGCCGGCGCCATGGCGATCCAAGCCGCCCCTGGAACTATTTCTCCATCAACACCCAAAGTGAAATCGATGGAAGTAAAATCCTGGATTACGAAGGAAATTGGCGCGATCTTTTCCAAAACTGGGAAGCCCTGGCTCATGCCTACCCGGAATTTATCAAGGGAATGATTTTTAAATTCCTCAATGCCTCAACTTTCGATGGATACAATCCCTATCGCGTTACCAAAGATGGTTTTGACTGGGAAACTATTGAACCGGATAATCCCTGGTCGTACATCGGATACTGGGGAGATCACCAGATTATCTACCTGCAAAAGTTTCTCGAAATCGCCGAAAGTTATTACCCGGGCAGTTTGAACGAATTGTTTGAACAAGAATGCTTTGTTTATGCTGCTGTTCCTTACATCATCAAACCTTACGAAGAGATACTTAAAAACCCGAAAGATACCATCACTTTCAGCGAAGAATGGGATACGCAGATTCGTAAAATGCGCGAAAATATGGGTGCAGACGGTACCTTGCTATCGATAGGTGACAAAGATATTTACCATGTAAATTTCATCGAAAAAATACTGGTGACCGTCTTGGCCAAACTATCGAATTTTGTGCCTGAAGCCGGTATTTGGATGAATACACAGCGTCCCGAATGGAACGATGCCAACAATGCATTGGTAGGGAATGGCGTATCAATGGTCACGCTCTATTATTTGTATCGTTTCCTGAAGTTCTTCGATCAGTTACTTGAAAAAACAAAAGAAGAACAATTCAAAGTCTCGGCCGAGCTCACTGAATTCTATCACAGTCTGCGCGATAATATGCTTGAAAACAAGCACCTGCTAAAAGGAAAAATTAATGATGCAGATCGCAAAAGCATGCTCGACAGTTTTGGAGAAGCTGCATCAGCATACAGGCATCAAATTTATGAGAATGGATTTTGGGGTAAAAAACGCAGCATTTCGCGCGATGGTCTCAAAAGTTTTACTTCCATTAGTTTGGCCTTTATCGCACATTCCATTCAGGCTAACCAAAGGCCGGACAAGCTTTATCATGCTTATAACCTACTCACTATCAACGAAAATAAGGCAGAAGTTCATCGCCTCAGCGAAATGCTCGAAGGCCAGGTAGCCGTTTTAAGCAGTGGCTATTTAAATAGCAAGGAAGCATTGGAAGTGCTGAATGCGCTCAAAGCAAGCTCCCTGTTCCGACCCGATCAATATTCCTACATTCTTTATCCCAACAAGGAACTCCCCGGATTTTTGCAAAAAAATAACATTCCAAAGGAGGCTGTTGCCTCATCGAAACTGTTAAAACAACTGCTTTCAGATGGCAATCGTACGCTTATCGAGGAAGACGTAGCAGGTGGCTATCATTTTAACGGCAATTTCCGAAATGCCGGTGATCTGAAAACTGCAATCGATCGCTTGCCCGGAAAATATGCCACACTCATTGAGCAGGAAGAAAAACGCTTGCTTGATATTTTCGAGCAAGTATTCAATCATAAGTCATTTACCGGCCGGTCAGGCACTTTTTATGCTTTTGAAGGATTGGGCTCTATTTACTGGCACATGGTTTCAAAATTGCAGCTAGCTGTTCAGGAGTGTTGTCTGAAGGCCGTCAATGAGCAAACAGACGAAGTTGTTGCAGGTGAATTGCTCGCCCATTATTACGAAATTGATGCCGGAATCGGGGTGCACAAATCTCCCGAACTTTATGGTGCTTTCCCCACCGATCCCTATTCACACACGCCCTCCCATCGCGGTGCACAGCAACCGGGGATGACAGGCCAGGTAAAAGAGGATATCCTCGTTCATCATGGCGAGATGGGACTTTTTGCCCGCGATGGCCTGCTGTTCTTTAACCCGCGTTTGTTGCGCAAACAGGCTTTCCTGAATGAAACCAAAATGTTCAGCTATCATAATGTTGAGGGTAACACAAAACAAATCACTTTAAAAGCCGGCCAACTGGCATTTACCTATTGTCAAACACCTGTTGTTTACACTTTGGCGGATCGCAGCGATATGACGGTTTACTTTATGGATGGCAACCATAAAAGCTTTGATCATCTGCAGACGGATTCCGTTGTGAGCGAGGCAGTGTTTGGCCGCAAAGGAACTGTTGATCGCATTGAAGTCAATATCAACACCAAACTGTTAAAATGAAAACGGACTACAAACTTAAATTCATCTTGCTGTTTATGGTAGCCACTTTATTGGGTTTATCTGCCTGCGATCAATCACAGAAAATGGAGCAACAAAATACCGAAAACAAAAAAGAAAGCAGCTTGCAAACAGCCGAACAGCTCCTTGAAGGATATTCAGCAGCAGTATGTTATTCCGGTTTCAGGACCGGCCAGCACCCCGACCGGGGAGCCGGAGCAGTAAATCCCTCGTATGAAGAAATTTATGAAGACCTGCAACTGCTCATTAAGAAAACACCTTTCAGGTTGATCAGGCTTTATGATTGCGAAGAAAATAGCCAAATGGTGCTGGAAGTGATACGGCAATATGGTTTGGATATTAAAGTGATGCAAGGTATTTGGCTCAGGGCCGAACTGAGTGCGCACGAAACCTGCGAATGGCTCACCGAGCCTATTCCTCAGCAGGTGCTTGATGAAAATAAAGTGAAAAATACGGCTGAAATAGCTAAAGGCATTGAACTTGCCAACATTTATAAAGACATCATCGTGGCAGTGAATGTTGGCAATGAAGCCCTTGTGGAATGGAACGACCACATGGTTGACACTGACACTATCATCACTTATGTGAAACGGGTGCAGGAAAGTATCGAACAGCCTGTTACTGTGGCTGATAATTACAAATGGTGGGCTGATCATGGCAAGGAACTGGCTGAAGCTGTTGACTTCGTTTCTATTCATGTGTATCCTATTTGGGAAAACAAAGACATTGATGAAGCGATGGCTTACAGCATCGAAAATGTGCTGGAAGTGATGCAGGCGCTGCCCGAAGCACCCATTGTGATTTCAGAAGCCGGTTGGGCAACCACAGCTTCCGAGTTTGGAGAAAGGGCAAGCGAAGCAAAACAAACAACCTATACGGAAGCATTGTTGCAATGGGCAAACCGAAACAATATAACAACCTTCATTTTTGAAGCCTTTGACGAAGACTGGAAAGGCAATCCTGCTGACCCACTGGGTGCCGAAAAGCACTGGGGAGTTTTTAAAGTGGACAGAACACCCAAACAAGTAGTAAGCCTTTTGGAAAGTTTGATTGAAAAACCCAAGAATACAAACTCAAATGAGTAAAGCAACCGGCAAGCTCTCCATCAAAGAAAAAATTGGGTATGGCCTGGGCGATACCGCTTCGCACTTTGTGTGGGACATGGTAGGATTCTGGATTTTGATATTTTACACCGATACCTTTGGTATTAGTGCGGCAGCGGCGGGTACCATCATGTTGATTGCACGTGTTTGGGATATGGTAAGTGATCCTTTGATGGGTGTGATAGCCGACCGCACCAATACGCGCTGGGGTAAGTTTCGACCATATCTGCTTTGGATGGCGCTGCCCTACAGCGTTTTGGCTGTGCTAACTTTCACAACTCCTGACTTCAGCGAAACCGGCAAAGTGATTTATGCCGGAGTCACCTATTTCCTTTTGATGACTGTTTTTACGGCCATCAACCTGCCCTATTCTTCGCTGGGTGCTGTTATGACAGCTAATTCTTATGAACGTGCAGGACTCAATTCGTACCGTTTTATTTTTGCATTTGCCGGCCAATTTATCGTAACGGGAACTGCCCTCTACCTTGCCGGATTTTTTGGTGGCGACGATACGGCCAAAGGCTATCAATACACCGTAACACTCTTTGCGATAATCAGTTTGGTCTTGTTTCTCATCACTTTTAAAACAACCCGTGAACGCGTTAAGCCTCCTGCAGCGCAGAGACAAGATCTCCGGGCCGACTTCAAAAACCTGTTCAGTAACAAGCCCTGGGTTATCCTCTTTTTTGTTGGAATCGTTTCCTTTATCATGTTTGCGTTGCAGAACCTGTCAATCGCATATTATTTCAAATATTTTACAGGCGACGAGCAAAGTGTGCAGCTTTTTAATGTGATCGGAACGGTAGCATTAATTGCCGGCATACCATTGTCAAAACCCCTGGCGAAAAAATTTGGCAAGCGAAATGTTTATATGGGAAGTTCCTTGCTTTCGGGTCTGTTTTTTATTCTGATTTACCTGCCCGGAAAAGATGATGTTTTTCTGTTGCATGGCCTGAATATCCTAGCAAAATTCACCTATGCGCCGGCTGTGCCCTTACTTTGGACCATGCTTGCCGATACAGCAGATTACAGCGAATGGAAATTTGGCCGCAGGGCTACCGGATTGGTTTTTTCTGCTGCCACCTTTGCCCAAAAGGCCGGATGGGGAATCGGCGGAGCACTTGCAGGATGGTTGCTGGCACTCTTTCATTTTGTGCCCAACGAAATACAATCAGACACTTCAATCAATGGCATCAAACTGATGATTTCTGTCATTCCGGGTATTTTGTATATGTCGTGTGCCATTTTGTTGTTCTATTATGCCATCGACCAAAAAACCTGTCTGCAAATGGAAACTGATCTTGAGAATCGTAGGGCAAACGATTCCATAACGTCAACAGAAAACAAATAGATCATGAAGCGCAAGAAACACCATATTTTTCACAAAGTAAGCCTATCGTTCGTGCTTTTCTTGCTCGTATTGCTTATTTCTTCCTGCAGCGATGGGTCAATAAATAAAGACAGAACAGCAGCAGAAATCTTAGGAAACCCTGCTTATCAAGCCATAAGCTATGGCGGCTACCGCGAAAACAGCCGCGACGTTCAGCCAACGATCGGGCAGCTTAAAGAGGATTTACGCATACTGGAAGCCATGGGCATCAAATTGTTGCGCACCTATAATGTGCATTACGACGAAGCTGCGAATTTGTTGGAAGCCATCAGCCAACTTAAGAAAGAAACGCCTGATTTTGAAATGTATGTCATGCTGGGCGCCTGGATCGACTGCAAAAATGCATGGACCGAATTGCCAAACCGAATCCGGAATAAGGAAAGCGAAGCCAATGCAACCGAAATAGCACGCGCGGTTGAATTGACCCAAAAATATCCCGATATCGTGAAAATTATTGCAGTCGGTAACGAAGCTATGGTGCATTGGGCATGGAATTATTACGTAGAACCCGCCATCATCCTGACATGGGTAGATTATTTACAGGAACTTAAACTGGACGGCGCATTACCTGCAACGCTCTGGATCACCAGCTCCGATAATTTTGCCAGCTGGGGCGGAGGAGACAGTTCCTACCATGTGGAAGACCTCCATAAGCTGATTCATGCCGTGGATTTTATATCAATGCATACCTATCCGATGCACGACACCCACTACAATCCGGATTTCTGGTTTGTTCCGGAAGCGGAACAGGATTTGCCGGAGAAAGCGCAAATTAGGAAGGCGATGGTTCGTTCAAGAGACTATGCCAAAGCACAATATCAAAGTGTGGTGGATTATATGCAAAGCATTGGTGCAGAAAAACCTGTGCATATCGGCGAAACGGGCTGGGCTAGTCTTTCCGATGGTCAATATGGCATCGAAGGCAGCCGCGCCGTGGACGAATACAAGGCCGGACTTTACTACAATCTCATGCGCGAATGGACGAATGAAGCCGGAATCACTTGTTTTTACTTTGAAGCCTTTGACGAAAAATGGAAAGATGCCGGCAACCCCATGGGTTCCGAAAATCATTTTGGTTTGATCAACCTCAATGCGGAAGCAAAGTTTGGCATCTGGGATCTGGTGGACAAGGGCGTATTTGAAGGGCTTAGCCGCGATGGGAAACCGATTGTTAAAAGTTTTGGAGGCGACAAGCTTAAACTGATGCAAAATGTTCATGTACCGCCTTCGCTTATTTTGTCTGAATCAATAAAAAACCAATAAACCATACAGTCATGATGATAAATAAAGTATTCAAATTACTAATTGTAATGGCCATGTTGATTTCAACTGCATGTTCTGAAGAAAACACACTTCAAGTGGAGGTTATTGAAACCTCAGCAAGTGGCAACAAGCTGACAAAAAAAGAGATTTCCAAAGTCTCCGGTGACAAAATTGCCCTAAATCTGAAACCGGCAGAAAAGTTTCAAAACATTACCGGTTTTGGCGGCTCATTTACCGAAGCCTCGGCATACCTGCTCAATCAGCTTAGCAATGAAAACCGGGCAAAAGTGCTTGAAGCGTATTTTGGTGAAACGGGCGCCCGTTATTCCCTCACACGCACGCACATGAACTCGAGCGATTTTTCGCTTGGAAATTACTCCTACGCCCCAGTTGAAGGAGACCTCGAACTCGAGCATTTTTCGATTGACGAAGATCGCGATGATATTATCCCGATGATCAAAGAGGCCATGGCTATTTCCAAAGATGGGTTTAAGATTATCGCATCTCCCTGGACAGCACCCATTTGGATGAAAGACAACAAAGACTGGCGCGGGGGCAAACTCTTGCCCGAATATTACGACTCCTGGGCTTTGTTTTTCTCAAAATATGTGGATGCTTACAAAGCTGAAGGAATTGATATCTGGGGCTTTACAGTTGAGAATGAGCCGCTTGGCAATGATAGTAACTGGGAGAGCATGCATTATACGCCCGAAGAGATGAACGAATTTGTAAAAAACCATCTCGGCCCGCGCCTGCGTGATGATGGTCATGCAGTAATGCTGTTGGGTTTTGACCAAAACCGCGGCGAAGAGCTCAAACATTGGGTGGATGTGATGTATGGAGATCCCGAGGCAGCACAGTTTTATGATGGCACTGCCGTGCACTGGTATGCAAGCACCTATGATTACTTTCCTGAGTCACTGCAATATGCCCATAATAAAGCGCCCGGAAAGCATTTGATTAATACGGAGGCCTGCGTGGATGCAGAAGTTCCACATTGGCA
The DNA here is from genome assembly GCA_018830105.1 of Bacteroidota bacterium. Taxonomy (GTDB): domain Bacteria; phylum Bacteroidota; class Bacteroidia; order Bacteroidales; family F082; genus UBA5536. The sequence continues at coordinate 30,933 of JAHJTC010000014.1, read as the reverse complement.
GGATGATGCCTGGTACTGGTCGAAGGAAGCTACAGATTGGGGTTGGGATTGGGCGCCGGAAGATCAAAAGCATCTGCATCCCAAATATGTACCCGTGTTTCGCTATGCACGCGATATCATCGGTTGTTTGAATAATCAGGTGGATGGTTGGGTCGACTGGAACATGGTACTCGACAGGCAAGGTGGCCCCAACTGGGCTAACAACTGGTGTGTGGCGCCCGTAATTGTTGATCCGGATAAGGATGAAGTTTATCTCACACCACTTTATCATACCCTGGCACATTTCAGCAGGTTTATCCGTCCCGGAGCCGTCCGCATTGGATTTGAGCTGAAAGATGAAAGTATTATGGCTACTGCTGCTCAAAACCCTGACGGGAATATTGCCGTAGTAATTTTCAATCCGGAAGAAACAGAAAAGGCTATTCAACTCACTTTGGATAGTAAGACTGTGGCTTTTAGCATAAGTGCCAAAGCGATTCAAACAGTAATTATTCCAGCTGCCAATTTATCCAAAACGAATCAATAAACATTTACACAATGTCTGAAAAAAGAACATTAACGAAAGACAAAGTGCCTTTGCTGGAGAAAGCAGCATTTGGAGCTGGTCATCTTGTCAACAACCTCTTACCCGGCTCACTGGGTGTTTTCGCCTTTTTTCTGCTCACAGCTTTTGGCATGGATCCATTTCTGGCCGGGCTTTTAGGGGGCTTGCCACGCTTTTTTGATGCCATCACCGATCCCATTATGGGTTATATCTCGGATAACACAAAATCAAAATATGGCCGAAGAAAGCCCTATATTTTCATAGGAGCCATCCTGAGTGGCGTTCTTTTTGCGGTGCTCTGGCAACTGAATCCGGACAATACTCAAATGTATAATTTCTGGTATTTTTTGATCCTTTCGATGGTTTACCTCATCGGAAATACCATGTTCTCGACACCACTGATTGGATTGGGCTACGAAATGACCTCGGATTACAACGAAAGAACGCGGCTGATGGGTTTTTCGCAGACGATCGGCCAGATAGCCTGGATGATTGTGCCTTGGTTTTGGGTGATTATTGCCAATCCTGATTTATTCGAGACACAGGCTATTGGCGTGCGCCAGTTATCGATTATTGTTGGTGGAGTTTGTATGCTTCTGGGAATTATGCCCGCCCTCGTTTGCAAGGAAATTGATCAGGCCAACCTTTCTAACAGGGATGACCTGACCTTTAAAAATATCGCCAAAAACTTCAAAGGCCTGCTCAAAGGTATGGCGCAGGTTTTTAAACACGCTGCCTTTGTCAGACTGTGTGGGGCAACTTTTTTGGTGTTCAATGGTTTTCAAATGGTAGCCTCTTTCAGTTATTTCATCATCGTATTTTATATGTTCAGAGGCGATTATGGATTAGCTGGCACCTGGCCGGCCTGGTTTTCGACGATCAGTGCAGTGGCAACAGCCTTTCTGATTATTCCTGTAATTACCTGGATGGCAAATAAGTGGGGCAAACGCGATGCTTTTATCGTTGCTACTTTTCTTTCTATCGTAGGATACGGCCTGAAGTGGTGGGGGTTCAATCCGGATAATCCCTGGTTGATGTTCATGCCACTGCCTTTGATGGTATTTGGTATTGGAGGCCTTTTTACACTCATGATGAGTATGACAGCCGATGTGTGCGACCTTGATGAGCTGGCCAATGGCATGCCACGCAAAGAGGGCACTTTTGGTGCCATTTATTGGTGGATGGTAAAACTCGGACAAGGTCTTGCCCTCGTATTGGGCGGATTAGTGCTCAAACTGGTTGGTTTTGACCAAAATGAAACCATTCAGACGGCAGACACCATCACCAACCTGCGTCTGGCAGATATTTTTGTCCCAGCAATTACAGCCGGACTGGCCATTGTGGTAATGTGGAAATATGACCTCACCGAAGAAAAAGCCCGCAATATAAAAGATGAACTCGTTAAGCGCAGAGGCGAACTTTAAGGCCATCAGAGTAGCATAAATAAATTATTTAAAACATTATAACCTAAAACATTATGTCATTCAGATCGGAAAAATTTTTAAGCTATAAGGAGGTGGCAAGTCAGCTCAGGGATAAATACCCTGATGTTGAATCCAAAGAAGATTTGGAGCTGCTGTTTCTTGAGATTTTGCAAGGTGGCATTCATGGCCTTTGTTTCAGCATGTATGCCGAACAACAAAAGCCAGGCGACATCATCACCGAAACACAAATCAGAAGAAGGTTAACTATTTTGAAACCCTACATCAAATGGATTCGTTCGTTTTCGTGTATCGAAGGTAATGAACTGGTGCCAAGAGTTGCCAAAGAATTGGGCATCAAAACACTGGCTGGTGCCTGGCTGGGCAAGGAAGCGGATAAAAATGAGGCCGAAATACAGGGTTTGATCCAATTAGCAAAAGAAGGACTGGTTGACATTGCCGTAGTGGGTAATGAAGTGCTTTATAGAAATGACCTTACAGAAGAGGAATTGATTGCGCAAATACAGCGGGTTAAAAAAGCCATTCCTGATGTTCCTGTCGGCTACGTTGATGCTTATTACGAATTTACGGAGCGCCCGGCAATCGCTGACGCCTGTGATGTGATTTTGACCAATTGTTATCCTTTCTGGGAAGGCACTTCCCATGAATACGCCTTGTCGCATATGCAAAGCATGTTTGCACAGGCTACTGCCGCCGCTAAGGGCAAGCCTGTTATTATCACCGAAACCGGCTGGCCATCGAAAGGCGAAAGTCTGGGAAATTCGCACCCCTCCTACATCAATGCTTTAAAATACTTCATCAACACCCAATTGTGGTCAATGGACGAAGAAGTGCCTGTTTTCTATTTTTCATCCTTTGATGAGGCCTGGAAAGTTGGCGCAGAAGGCGAAGTAGGGGCGTATTGGGGATTGTGGGATGCTAAAGAAAAATTGAAATATGGCAATAAACATCTATAAAGAACTGAACCTCCCGAAAGGACGCGCAATTTGTTATTCGGGTTTCCGCGAAGGTCAACAACCGGGCGGGATTTATCCTTCGTATGAGGAAGTGAAGGAGGATCTGCTATTGCTCAGCAAACACTGGAAATACCTGCGGCTTTTTGATTGCGATCAGCATGCTTCAACCGTACTTGATGTGATTCAAAAAGAGAAGCTGGATCTAAAAATCATGCTGGGAGCATACATCAATGCCGAGATGAATAATTTTAACTGTCCCTGGAACGGAGGAGTTTATACTGAAGAGCAGCTTGAGAATAATAAAGCAGAAAACCTGCGTAAAGTTCAGCAGCTGATTGGCATGGCACAGAAAAATGAGCAAATCATATTTGCTTTATCTGTTGGTAACGAGGCCTGTGTGGAATGGACGGACCATTATGTGCCCGAATCGAAAGTGCAGCATTATGTTCAGCTGGTTAAAGACAAGGTAAAGCAGCCGGTCAGTTTCTGCGAAAATTACCTGCCTTGGCTCTTCAAGCTGGAAAACCTGGCTGCTGCTGTGGATTTTATTTCCATACACACCTATCCCGTTTGGGAATACAAACATATCTCTGAATCACTGGATTATACCATAGCAAATTATGCTGCCGTTGCAAAAAAATTTCCTGATAAAGCGGTCGTAATTACCGAAGCCGGATGGGCAACAAATTCGAACGGCAGGGGTATCAATCCGGAAAACGTGAACGAAGAGTTTCAGAAAATTTATTTTGAAAGGCTCATGGAATGGGCTGATGAAAATAACATCCTCTGCTTTTTCTTCGAAGCCTTTGACGAATACTGGAAAGGCTCGCCCGAACCCCTTGAGCCCGAAAAACACTGGGGTTTATACAAGATTGACAGAAGCCCGAAGAGGGCGATAAAAAGCTTAAATCAAAAAAAATGAATCTCTTATCAAAATTCACTGCTTACAAGCATATTTATTAACCACTAATTCTAATTATTATGAAACATTTTACAATTATTGCACTCGTATTCATGGCAACATTTAGTTTTGCCCAGAATGCCCCTATTAATTTTGAAGAGGGCGGCCAAGGTGCCGACTGGACCTGGACAGTTTTTGAGAACGACATCAACCCTCCGGTTGAGATTATTGCCAATCCCGATGCCTCAGGCAGCAACACTTCGGCAACAGTAGCCAAATTTACTGCGCTGCAGGCAGGACAACCCTGGGCAGGCACCGAATCATTGCATGGTGCTGACTTGGGCGCTTTCGTGTTGGACGAAACCAATTCTACCATTAAAATCATGGTATGGAAACCGGTTATCAGCGATGTAGGCATCAAATTGGTAGCCGCTTCAGGTTGGGCACAACCGGAAATAAAAGTGCCTAACACAGTCGTGAACCAATGGGAAGAGCTCACATTTGATTTTTCTGCTTTTCCTAACCCACCGGCAGCTGAAGGTCAATACGATCAGATTGTTGTTTTCCCGGATTTTGACCTTGCCGGAAGAACGCAGGACAATGTTGTTTACTTCGACAATATCACTTTCAGCGGAGGAGGCACCACACCCACAGAACCTACAGTTGCTGCACCAACACCTCCCGGCCGCAATCCTGATGATGTGATCTCGCTTTTCAGCGATGCTTATGCTAATGTTGTGGTTGATACCTGGAGAACAGACTGGTCAGTAGCAAACTACGAAGAAGTGATGATTGATGGCAATCCTACAAAAAAATACAGCCTGCTTGATTACGTAGGTATCGAAACCGTATCAAGTCAGCTTGATATCACTGAGATGGAGTATGTTCATCTGAATATCTGGTCACCAAACTTTACTTTCTTCGGGTTAAAGCTTGTTGACTATGGTGCTGATGGTGCTTTTGGTGGTGGCGATGATGTAGAGCATCAGGTAAACTTTGAGTCTCCTGCCCAAAATGAATGGATTGCCTTGGATATCCCCTTGTCAGAATTTACCGGCTTAACGACCCGTCAAAACATTGCACAATACATTTTGGTTGGCCAACCTTCGGGTACATCAACTGTTTTTGTAGATAATTTCTACTTTTTTGCAGGCGATATAACGGATCTTTCCGAACAAAGCACACGCAAGCAGCTGAAAGTTTACCCGAACCCAATAGCAGCCGGCAATGCAGTAAACTTTGACAAAGAGGTAACACTTGTTGAAGTATATGATCTGTCCGGAAAGTTGATTGTTAGTTCTACGCAGCAGACACTCAATACTGAGCTGCTAAAACAGGGTATGTATACTTTACGAATCGTTGATGCCGCTAATCAATTGCACATGCAGAAACTTATGATAAAATAAGTTAGTTAAATTAGAGCCGTTCTGTTTTGGACGGCTCTTTTTATTTTATATTTGTCTGGCTAAGAATTAAACAACACTCAAATTGAGGTTAAATAACATTTTCCTTATCCTTCTTTTTTATGTTGGCCTGCCAGCCGCTTTAGCGCAGAGTTTACCCGAAAAGGGCGTTCCAATGTTATATACATATAGCCCGACCACATCCGGAAACAGTGGAAAAATTTGGGATATTCAGGTGTCGAATAATGGCATGGCATTTTTTGCAACCGACAAAGGACTGATGCGTTTTGATGGCAAAAACTGGCGTAGCTTTCGGGGAAGTAATGGCTTTACCCGATCACTGCATATTGCCAACGACAGCCTGATTTACAGCGGTTCGGATATGGACTTTGGTGTGTGGAAATCTGATCGAAACCAGGATTTTACTTATACCTCACTTTATCCTTTCAAAGAAGAAGTTCAGGATGAAAATGAAGAATTCTGGGGCACTTTTATCCTTAACGAAAGTGTCGTTTTTGTCTCCTCTCAAAATATTTACTTCTACAAAAACGATCAACTTACAAGAATCAGTGCGCCGAATAAATTCAGCCGTAGTTTTGAAAGTGATGGGAAGCTTTTTCTCAATGATAGTCGTGATGGCTTGTATAAGTTTGAGAATGTACAATTACAAGCAGTTGCAAAATATCCGCCCAGGCTCAATTTTGATGTTGTAGGTATATACGAACAGGCTGATCAAACCATTGCTGTATCCAAGGATGCAGGCCTATTTAAGATAAAAAAGCAACAACTCATTCCGGTTCAAAGCACCTTATCAAAAGTTTTGCAAAAAGCCATGGTTTTCAGTTTTGCTGACCTTAAAAATGGCTATCTCGCCTTTGGAACCATTCTCAACGGGCTTTATATCGCTGATCTTGAAGGAAATATCATTCATCACATCAACAGGTCAAAAGGATTATTGAACAACACGATTCTCAGCTTGCATTTTTCTGCTCAAAACCAATTGTGGATGGGCCTCGATTACGGCCTTGCCATGCTGGATTTTAGTCATCCTTACACTTATATTTTAGACTACAACGGAGATTATGGCACAGCCTATAGTGCTTGCCTGAAGGATGATATTTTTTATGTGGCAACCAATCAGGGACTTTATAAAACAGCCTGGCAGAAACTGGATAATAAGGCCGAAAAATTCGACTTTCAGCTTATCCCGGGCACCGAGGGACAGGCTTGGACGGTGAAACAAATAGCAGATCAGGTGATAATCGGACACGATAAAGGGCTGTTTATGCTTCATCAAGGCGAAGCCGTTCAAATTGGATTTGAACCCGGCGTTTGGACCATTTTGCCTTATAAAGATTATTTGCTGGCAGGAACCTACAATGGGATTTCGGTTTTTCAAAAAATCAATGGCAAGTGGACATTCCATAAAAAAGTAGCTTATATTGCCGGCTCATGCAATCAACTCTTTATCGAAAACGAAAGCATGCTTTGGGTAAATATTCCAACTTTCGGACTGATTCGTACCGCTATTGACGAACAATTCACTGCCGAAAAACGCACTATTTTTCCCGAAAGTAACTTTTCGGGCAATGATATCTTCCTCAAAAATGATTCCTCAGGGATTAGCATTGCAACAGATCGCCTGGTTTACCGCTTTAACAATCAACTGCTTTCATTTGATGCCGGCGAGGAAATAAAACATAGCAAACCCCTAATCAATGCACTTTCGCCTGTATTTGAACCTTCGCGGATCAACGATGACTTTATCTTTTATCCGATTCACAATGGCTTTGCTCTTGAGCATCTGACGCGCAAAAATTTGGTTGTTGAATCGGATGCATTGTCGTTAGTTTTACTGCAAATTGAAGCCATGAACAACATGGAATCAAGAAACATGCAGAGCGGACAAAAAATCCCCTGGAGGCTCAACAACCTCCGGCTGAAATACATTGTTCCCAATTCAGCGAATGTGCGTTATCAGCACCGGCTGGACGCAAAAGGCGATTGGAGTGCATGGTCGCACGAAAACAGCGTACTCTTGCTCAATATGCCTTATGGCAAACACCATATTGCCATACGGGCAGCTATTGGTGAGACAATTCTTCCAATCAAGCAAATAGATCTAATTATTAGCCCACCCTGGTATTTAAGCTGGTACGCTTACCTCGCTTACATCATAGCGCTGGCAGTACTGATCATTTCACTTTATTATGGATATCGCCTCAAATTAAGAAAACAAAAGAAGCAGCATTTGCTGCGTGAAAAAGAAGCCTTGCGCGAACTTGCCGAAAAACACCGTCAGGAATTAGCCGATCTTGAACAGGAGCGTCTGCAAGCAGAAAACGATGCGCTGAAAAAGCAACTCAAAAATAAGACCATCGACCTGGCTGCAAAAGCCCGGGAAAATGAAGAAAAGAACAGGTTATTGCTCAGCCTGAAAGAAAAATGCACGAATGCACAAACCAACCCTTCAAAAGCTTCTGTTCTGTGGAAGGAGATGCACCGCATGATCGAGAGCAATATGAAAATTGATGATAACACCTTCGATATTCAAATGAATGAGCTGCACCAGGAATTTTTCAAAAACCTAAAGCAGGCATTTCCCTTCCTTTCAAACAACGACCTGCGTTTATGCGCTTACCTGAAAATCGGGATGAACTCCAAAGAGATTGCTGATTTGATGAACATCCAACCCTCCAGCTCTTATATCAGCAGGTCGCGTCTGCGCAAAAAGCTTGAATTAAGCCCAGAAGAAAACCTCTACGACTTTTTGAATCGTTTCTGATATTTAGTTTTTTTTGAAAATCGGGACATGTAACAGACTAAAATATTTTAACTTATTAACACGCAAAGGGATTGCCTTCGGTAAGAAAGTTAGCATAGCGCGGAGGGATGGTTAATAAGGCATGAAGGTAAAAAAAATCAGTCTTGTGCCTTTGCAGAGATTACTCAAGCAACTTACTTCCAAATTCCACCTTCACCAATAAGCGAGGGAAATCTAATAACCTAACTAAAAAATGCTTTCGGAAGAGCGCGCTGGCCAGCAAAATGACTCCTTCACCAACAACCCTTGTATTCAATTTCCATGCAAAACACTGCGCAAGTGGGGGTTAATCCCAACTTAATTGTCATTAAAGCAGCACAGACTCTTTTTAAAGCTAAGCGCACTCCTTCACAGCCAATGTAGCAAAGCCAATAAAATTGAGAATTATTGATGCATCCAACAACCCACTATCATGAAGACAACAATCAATTATTACATTATGGTTCTGAGCCTTTTTGTAATTCCTTTTGCGCTATTGGCACAACAAAATGCTTTTGATACCCCATGCACGACCAACAATGAAGACAACTCTGCTGAGCATAGCTATTGCTTCACTACGGGTTCCAATGAAATGGTGACATTGATCTGGGATGTGATTCCCCTGACAGAAAAGGGCGATGTTTTGGGTTGCAATGTATTCAAACGCAGTACTTTCAATGAGGCACCGATTCAGATTAACGAAGCGTTAATCACTTCATTAAATGAACATTACAGCTTTACCGACCAAACAACATCCGATCCGGCATCAGCGCCATATTACGACATACAAGTGATTACCAGTTCCGACACGCTTGCGCTCACTCAGATTCAGGCCAATTGGCTGCTGGATTTCAAAGCCGGAAGCGCGGAGTCGATGGAGATGCTTGTGCGTCCCTGGCAAATGCCATCTGGTAAAAACTTAATGCACATCAAAGTATTTGTCGATGGGAGTTTCGTTGGTGATGTGAACTGGGAATTTGATGAACCCCTACTCCTACCCTTAGAGCCTTATTATCCGGGCGTTTGTTATGAATTTACTCCGGTTTATTCCGAAGGTACCGGTCCATCGTTTGAAATATGTGATGCTTTTATCCGGTATCAGCTTTCACTTATCAAGCCATATCCTGTGGCCGGAGCAAGCTGGCATTACGACTACCTGAATTTTTATGTAAGTGGTTATATCCATATTTGGCATACCGGCGATACCCTTATCCAGGGCATGCCGGCCGGGATTGTGAAAAAGGAGGGGCATTATTATAACCAGGATCTCCTCAGCTATTACCAGCAGGATCTGGGTAAAGAGTACTTCTCCACTGATGGTGATCGGGTGTATGTTTACCGCCACGAACAGTTCTATACGCTTTGGGATTTTTCGGCTGCGGTGGGCGATAGCTGGATCATCCCGGGGTCGAATGATATGTTTTGCGACAGTACGGCTTTGGTCACGGTCGAAGAAACCGGCGACACCTTGATCAATGGTCAGATGCTGCGTTGGTTCGTGTTGGACTATTTTGGTGATGAAAATGGCCAATGGAATTACTACGGCAAGATAATAGAACGGTTGGGCCCTGCTGACGACTATCTGCTGCCATCTCCAATATGCATGGCAGACGCGTTTGAAGGCGGCCCCTTGCGCTGCTATGAGGATGACGATTTCGGGCTTTTTGAGACGGGTATTGCCCAAAGTTGTGATTACCTGGTAAGTGTTGGTGAACAGCAGGCCGATGCAGGATTTGCCATGCATCCCAATCCGGCAACTGACGAAGTTTTTATCCGCATAGAAATAGCACAGCCCGCTAAGGTGATTGTTACTGTTTACGGGATGGATGGTTGCTTGTTGATGCAAAGCAAGGAAACAAGTCGGAGTGGTGGGCATACTGTTACCTTAAACACAAGCAAGCTGCGCCCCGGAAGCTATGAAGTGGTGGTGCAAACGGAAACAGGTTTTTGGCAGAAACGGCTGGTTATTGTACGGTAAGTCAGCCTTATAGCTGATATTGTTGATTTCAAACGGGGAATTACTGATTCGTAACAATCAGTAATTCCCAAAACCTCAACCGAAACCGTGACAAGCTTACCAAAGCAAGCATCGATCAGTCAATCACCGGCCCTGCCGGCTACAGCATCACTTTTTACTACTGCCTTCAATCAGCGCCGGCTATTGCCAGGCCTCCTGCCCTGCCAATAGCCGTTTTGCCATAGCGTCGGCGGATATGATCCATCGCCTGATACAGGCCTGTAAGCTCAGGAGTGTCTTCAAACATATTCAGCTGCTGAGCGCCGCCCACCAAATGACTAAAACGCACACCCACCAGCCTGATCAGCATGCGCCGGCTATAGAGCTGGGCAAATAAATCCATGATGGTATTAAGTAATATATGATCGAAAGCGGTATAGGAAATTTGCTTCTGTCGGCTGTGTGTATCAAAATTGGCATAACGGATCTTTACCGTTACGCAAGCCGTTAGCTTTTGCTTGTTGCGCAACTCAAATGCCAGCTTCTCGACCATATGCGCGAGGGTTTGTTTGAGCAAAACCATATCGGTCGTATCCTGCTCAAAAGTATGCTCGCTGCTGATCGATTTTCGTTCGCTGTAAGGCTTCACCGGTGTAGGATCAATACCATTGGCCTTTTTCCAGACGACCAGTCCGTTTTTGCCCAGCACCTGCTGCACCATATCGGGCGGCATCAGCCGCAGCGTGCCAATCTTTGCCACACCCATTGATCGCAACAGCCGGAAACCGACATCGCCTACCATAGGAATTTTACGAATCGAGAGCGGATCCAGAAAAGGATGCACCTGCTCAGGAAGTACCTGCAGCTCGCCATTAGGCTTGGCTTGCCCGGTGGCAATCTTGGAAACGGTTTTGTTTTGCGACAAGCCAAAAGAGATCGGAAGGCCGGTCTCGCGAATGATGCGCTCGCGCAACTCATGCATCCATTTGTAAGTGCCAAAAAAACGGTCCATCCCGCTCAGGTCAAGGTAATGCTCATCCACCGAAGCCTTTTCGTAAAGCGGGGCACTGTCGGCAATCACATCGGTAACCAAACGCGAATAGCGGCTGTATAACTCCATATCGCCACGGATATACACCGCCTGGCTGCAAAGCTGACGTGCCATCCGCATCGGCATGGCAGCGTGTACCCCAAAACGCCGGGCCTCATAGCTGCAACTGGCCACCACTCCCCGATCCGAAACACCACCAATAATCACAGGCTTAGCTGCCAGCGTGGGATTTACCAGCCGTTCTACCGATACAAAAAACGTATCCAAATCAAGATGCGCAATGGTTTTTGAAATCATATCATGTTGAATGTTAGTAATTTAACTAAATAATCAAAAAATTTATGCTTAATTACTTGACATACTGTAGAATTATTGTATTTTTGACGTGTTATTAATCATTTTTACGACGACAATTTAATCATTTTAATTTAATTCAACGACAACAAAAAAAATAATTTCAGCATTTAACACCCTCTTTTTCCATGAAATTCAATTCCAATATTAAATTTTTGCGCAAAAGGCGCGGCCGCACTCAGGATGAAGTAGCTTTTGCGCTAGGCATGAAACGCTCTACCCTGAGCGGCTACGAAAATAAAGTGGCACAGCCGGGCATCGAAACCCTGCTGGCTTTTTCGGACTATTTCAATGTAGCTGTCGACACCCTCATCAAGGTAGATATGGCTTCGCTGAGCGAATTCCAGCTGAGTCAGCTTGAACGCGGCTTCGATGTCTTTATCAAAGGCAGTAATCTCCGTGTGCTCACAACCACCATCGACAGCCAGAACAATGAAAATATAGAGCTCGTAAACGAGAAAGCCAAAGCAGGCTATGGCACCGGTTTTGCTGACCCGGAATACATTAAGGTGCTGCCGGCTTTTCACCTGCCGTTTTTGTCGCGCAGCAAAAAATACCGCACCTTTCAGATCAGCGGCGACTCCATGCTGCCCATTCCTGATAAATCTTATGTTACAGGCGAGTACGTGATCGACTGGCAGTTTATCCGAAGCCATCAGCCCTATATCGTGCTCACCAGAGAAGAAGGGGTGGTTTTTAAGCTTGTTGAAAACAGGCTAAAAGAAGATGGATTACTCAGGATGAGCTCATTGAATCCGCTGTATGAAACTTTTGACATGCCGGTAAGCGAGGTACGGGAAGTGTGGAAGTTTGTGCATTACATCAGTTCCGAAATGCCCGAAAAAAACCGCGAACGCGAGCCACTGGCCGAGACGGTAAAACAGCTTCAAAAAGAGGTGCAGGCCATACAGATGAAGCTGAAGCTATGAGGTTTCCTGCCCGGTAAACTAATTAGTGCTTGTCTTTAAAGTCCGATATCTGCGTTGCTATAACGCCTTGATCTCGACAATTATGAATCAACCACTAATTATACTGGAGCGAGAAGCCAATAAAAACAATATAAATCACAATGAGTAAAGCGCCTTCGAAACGGGTTAACCGCAGGCCTTTGCCCAGGTAAATCAAAGCTACCAACGCTAGATTAGCTGCTATTACCATACCCAGTTCTACATTAAGACTGGGCTGATATATCAAGGGATTGATAACAGCGCTGATTCCAAGTACAACGAGAATATTGATGATATTAGAACCCAGCACATTGCCCATCACAATTTCAATCTTGTTCTTCATAGCAGCAACGATGGCTGTTACCAGCTCGGGCAGGGATGTTGCCGCAGCCACAATCGTGAGGCCGACAGCGGTTTCGCTGATACCTAATACTTTAGCAACTTCCAACGCGCCCTCCGAAACCCACTCGCCTCCAAAATACAAACCAGCCAATCCGGCAAAAATGAGCAAGAGCGTCTTGCCCCACGAAGCCGGCTCCTGCTTTTCGAGGTCCATGTCTATCTCCAATGGCTTGCCTTTTTTGAGCGTAAACCACAGATAAATCCCAAACAATGCCAAGAGCATAATGCCATCAAAACGGTTGATAGTCAGACTATATCCCATAAAGTAGCCATTGGCAATCAGTCCGAAAAAAAGTGTCGCAAATAAGCCGACAGGAATATCTCTGTAAATTGAAATACGTTCTACATAAAGGGGCATTATCAGCGAACTGATTCCCAGAATCAGAAAGATATTCATGATATTACTGCCCATAACATTACCGATTGCCAGATCAGAACTACCTTTCAACGAAGCAAATACGTTAATAACCAATTCCGGAAGAGAGGTGCCGAATGCCACAACCGTCAACCCGATTACTAAGGGGGAAAGATTGGCCCTTAACCCTAAAGATATCGACCCGTTTACCAGCCAATTGGCTCCCAAAATCAAAATCACAAAGCCAATCACAAAAAGCACATAAGTAACAGTCATATCATCAGCTGTTTTAGTTGTAGTTTCTTTCGCCAAAGATCAGACTGCCCACACGCACCATGGTTGCTCCTTCCTGAATGGCTACAGGATAATCGCCCGACATTCCCATAGAAATCTCTTTAAAATCAGGAGTTTCAGAAAAGTATTCCTGCTTCAGCCAATCAAAGACAGCTTTCAGAAACTTAAACTCACGTCTTAGCTGATCGCTGTTTTCGGTATAGGTTGCCATCCCCATCACACCGGCAATGCGTATATTCTGCATCTTTTTAAAAGGCTCTGAATCCAGCAGCGCTTGTGCCTCTTCTCTGTCAAGGCCAAATTTGGTGTCCTCTTCAGCAATATGAAACTGCAACAGACAAGGAATCACCCGTTCTGATTTAGCTGCCTGCTTGTTGATCTCTTTGAGCAGTTTCAGACTGTCAACAGCTTCTATCATAGACACAAAAGGAGCGATGTATTTTACTTTATTCGTTTGCAGATGACCAATAAAATGCCAGTGGATGTCGCCGGGTAGCTCCCCCGCTTTTCGTTCAAGCTCCTGCGCTTTGTTCTCGCCAAAGTATATCTGCCCTTCCTGATAGGCCTCCAAAATATCGGAATTTGGCTTGGTCTTTGAAACGGCAATCAGCTTAACTCCCTCAGGTATAGTCTCTTTAACGGATTTTAGACGTTCTGTAACTGTTTTTGTCATCACGCGTTTGTTTGGTGCTTTTAAAGCTTGCAAAGATAACCATTTCGCATGTGATTGCTAAAGGTGAGGCAGCGAATATTGCATTGGCCAAATCCTAAGGGTTTTCGTGCTTTAACAAACCGGCACTTTTCATTCTATTGTACAATAATCGTACTTTTGCTCCCCTGATGAAAAAATTACACGCACAGCTGTTTTTGCCCAAACTGGCCTTGTTCTGGCTATTGCTGTTCACAGCCCTCAGGGTGCTGTTCTTGCTGTATTACAACCAGCTGCTGCAAGCTGAAAACATCCCGGCTGAGGCTATCCTTATGACTTTTTCAGCTGCTTTTTGGCTGGATATTTCCACAATTGGCTACCTGCTGGCGCTGCCGTTTTTGCTTTTCTCTATTGCCGGCACGCTGCAAAAGCGATTTCCTTTGCATCTTATCACCTTTTATATACTGCTAATGACAGCGCTCTATGTGCTTATGGCACTGGGAGAAACAGGCCTGTATGCCGAATGGAAAACAAAACTTTCCTATAAAGCCCTCAGTTATTTAAAACAGCCTTCAGAAGTTTTCAACTCTGTAGAAACATCGAAATTTTTTGTATTGATCGTGATCTGGTGCTTTGTTTCGTTTGCAGCTATCCTTTTGTATTTCAAATGGTTTAATTTCAAAAGAAGCAGCGCGCTCCCTTCCCGTAAACAAACATTTTTGTTTTTTCCGGTCTGGCTGATTCTGCTTTTTCTGGGCATTCGTGGCGGGCTCAAAGAAATCCCGATCACAACAAGTGCAGCCTATTTCAGCTCCTATAATATACTCAATATCACTGCCGTTAACCCAGCCTATAACCTCTTAGTCAGCGCGATGGATTCCAGGCGTTTCAACAAGGAAAACCTGTTTAAAAGCATGCCGGATGACGAAGCACGCCTGTTGGTCGATGAGCTGCATCAAACAAAATGCGACAGCACGGTTTCCATCCTCAAAACGAAACAGCCTAATATTGTCGTTGTGCTGCTCGAAAGCTGGTCAGCAGATTTGATTGCGTCATTGGGAGGAGAGGAAGGTATTACGCCACATTTTGCCGAACTGGAAAAGGAAGGGCTATTATTTACCAATTTCTACGCCAGCGCCAACCGATCGCAGCAGGCCATCGGCTCATTATTTGCCGGCATGCCCGGACTTCCGCTCACCACGATTACCAACCATCCCGAAAAATACAATGCACTCCCCAGCCTGATCAAACTGCTAAACAAGGAAAACTACCATAGCAGCTTTTATTTTGGCGGCCAGCTGATTTATGGTAATATACTCTCCTATCTCATTTATAATGAGTTTGATAAAATTGTTGAAGGCGACGATATACAGGAAGACTTCCCCCGGGGAAAGCTGGGAGTGCACGACTCGTTTATGCTGCCCTGGTTTGCCCATGAACTCAGCAATTTGCCGCAACCATTTTTTAGTACTGTCTTTACGTTAAGCTCACATTCACCTTACGATTTCCCGATGGATCACCCCATTCAGTGGCCTAAGCTGGAAAAAGATTTCATCAACTCCGCGCATTATACCGATAAAGCTTTGGCTTTGTTTTTTGAGACTGCCCGCAAGCAGAGCTGGTACGAGAATACCCTCTTTTTGATCATGGCAGATCACAGCCACAATACCTACCGCAATCATCCGATAGAGACTTTCGACTACCGAAAAATCCCGCTTTTGATTAGCGGGCCGGCTCTGAAAGACTCATTGCGCGGAAAACAGTTCGACCTCATTTGCGGAAACACGGATATTCCGGCAACAATACTGGCTCAGCTTAGCCTGCCCCGTGAAGCATTTTTCTGGAGCAAGAATGTTTTCAACAGCTGTTACCAACCCTTCGCCTACTTTGAAACCAACGAAGGGCTTGGCTTTAAAACTCCTGAAGGCCATTTTGTGTGGAATAAAAAACTGGATGTCTTTTATCAAAAAAACCTGCCTCCCGAAAAAGAAGAACAAATCATCAAGCAAGGCAAAGCGTATCTACAGGTATGGTTTGAGGAGTTTTTGGGGTACTGATGGCTGTTGGCGACTTTGAGCCGTTGAACACTTGCTATTGGTGCAGCTGGTTGATGTTTTTTCGTTTACTTTGTACAAAATAATCAGATTATGCACATAGCCTATCTGCCCGATGCAAAAGCGGGAACGATAACACTTCCGGAAGAGGAATCCAAGCATTGTGTGCGGGTGCTGCGCATGGCAGCCGGAGATCAGTTGAGGGTGACAAATGGCTTGGGCGATTTGTTTGAAGGCGAAATTTTGGATCCGCACCCTAAAAAAGCGGTCATTGCCCTGGCCGAGCCCCAGAAAGGCTATGATCACTGGCCTTTCAGACTCAGTATCGCCATTGCACCCACAAAAAACAACGACAGGCTGGAATGGTTTTTAGAAAAAGCCACAGAAATTGGTATTGATGAGATTTTTCTTTTTCATTCCTTTCATTCCGAGCGCCGGCAGGTGAAAACTGAGCGCCTGCAAAAAGTGCTGGTGGCAGCCATGAAACAATCAATGAAATCGCGTCTGCCCTTGCTTCATGAGTTGCAGCCTTTCAGCAAATTGGTGACCCAAACCTACAGCGGTAGAAAATATATCGCCTGGATTGATCCCTCCGCAAATACGCTGCTTGTAAAATCGTACCAGCCCGCACAAAACTGCCTGATTCTAATCGGCCCCGAAGGCGATTTCAGCGCCGAAGAAGTAAAACTTGCGCAATCAAATGGCTTTGAGGCTGTGAGTCTGGGCCAAGCACGCCTACGCACAGAAACTGCTGCTTTGGTCGCCTGCCATAGTATTCAACTGCTAAATCTAATCCAATGAAAACCAGTATTTTTCTCTTCTTACTATTTTTATGGCAGCCCTTTTTGCTGACCGGACAAGACATACAGATTGCCTTGTTGAAATACCGTGGCGGTGGCGACTGGTATGCCAATCCCACCTCCCTGCCAAATCTTGTAAAATTTAGCAATGAACAACTCAACACCAACCTTTCGACCGAGATTGCCACGATAGAGCCAGACGATACCGGCATTTTTAATTATCCTTTTGTCCACATGACTGGCCATGGAAATGTAATTTTTGACAACGAAGAAGCCGCAAACATACGCAACTACCTGATATCTGGAGGCTTTCTTCATATCGACGATAACTATGGCCTTGATCCCTATGTGCGCCCGCAAATGAAAAAAGTTTTCCCTGAGCTCGAATTTATTGCTTTACCGGCCAGCCACCCCATCTTTCATCAGGCCTTTGATTTCCCGGGAGGACTTCCAAAAATTCATGAGCATGATAAGCAGGCCGCTCAGGCCTTTGGCTTGTTTTACGAAGGACGGCTTGTTTGTCTTTACACCTACGAATCAGATTTAGGCGATGGCTGGGAAGATCAGCGGGTGCATAACGACTCAGAAGCCACCCGTTTGAAAGCATTGCGCATGGGCGCCAATATTTTACAGTATATTTTTGCACCAACCGACCCGGAAATCTAAGCCGATAAAAATTTTTACAGGCAGTTGTGCGACAGTGATTTAAAAGTTTTTTTTACGTCTATGCTTTGTCAAATCCTTAATACGTTGTACTTTCGGAAACTGTTTTCAACCGTAAAGCCTACATGATGAGAAAAATATTCACACCTGCAATCCTGATTTTAAGCTTGCTTTCAAGCTTTAGCTTATTGAGCCAGAGCCAGTTGAACGAGCTGCCTCCCCTGTCGAAAGCTGACCAGCAAAAGCTTTCAAAGCTTCCCGAGTTTTCGATGCCTGAAGCAAACCGAAACCGCACCCTACCCTATATGATCGATAATTCGAGCCTGAATTATTTTCGCCCACTGATAGCCCAGGTGGGCCTGGAATGCGGACAAGCTTCCAGTATCGGAATCATGTTCACCTACGAACTCAACTGCTTACGCAATGCAAACGGCAGCTTACCCGAAAATCAGATTCCAACGCATTTTGCCTATAATTTCCTTAACAACGGCAGCGATGCCGGGGTAAACTATTACGAGACTTTCGAAATCATCAGGCATGCCGGTTCGCCAACTGTTGCCGACTACGGCGGCATGTCGCAAGGCGGTCCTTCGCGCTGGATCAGCGGCTACGACAATTATCTCAGCGGGATGCACAACCGCATCCATCAGGTTTATTCTATCAAAACAAATACTGTTGAGGGGCTGAATACCCTAAAAAACTGGATCTATGACCATGCTGATGGCAGCAATGCAGGTGGTTTGGCAAGCTTTTACGCTGAATTCAACTATCCGCCAACTACTTTGGATGAAGGCACCCCGGAAGCCGGAAAACATGTGATTATACAATGGGGCAATTCGGCAAACCACGCCATGACTATCGTGGGATATAACGATTCCATCCGTTATGATTATAACAACGACGGGCAGTACACCAATGATATCGACATTAATGCCGATGGTGTTGTTGATATCAGCGACTGGGAAATTGGCGGTTTTAAAATGGCTAACACCTACGGATCTATCAGTGGCTGGGGCGACGATGGATTTGCCTATATGATGTATAAAACCGTTGCTGACCGCTTTCAGCAAGGCGGCATCTGGGACAACCGTGTAGTAATTGTGGATGCCAAAGAAAACCACGAACCGAAGCTCACCGCAAAAGTTCATTTAAGCCATAATTGCCGCAACAAGCTAAAAGTTAGCGTAGGCATGTCAACTGATATGCAGGCTGATGAGGCAGAATTTATACTCGACTATCCTGTTTTCGATTTTCAGGGCGGTTGCAAAGCCATGCAGGGCAACTCGGGCATTGAAGAGATTGAATTTGGACTTGATCTCAACTTATTGCTCATGCATCTGGAGTCGGGACAAGAGGCCCGTTTTTTCCTGATTGTGCATGAGGACGACCCGATGAGTCAAAGCAGCGGAACCGTGCATTCCTTTTCATTAATGGATTACAATGGAATCCCGGCGGAAATTAGCAGCACCCAAACAGAAGTCCCAATCGAAAATAATAGCACCACAACACTTACGGTTGATGCGCCCATCACTTTCGATGAGGTGGTTATTGAAGAAGAAAACATACCTGCACTGCAACTCTATCAGCCCTATGAAGCACAGCTGAATGCCAGCGGCGGGACACCTCCTTACTTCTGGTCGATGGTGTATAACTATGCCAACGAAACGAGTTCTGCCGACTTCCCGGAGGAAAACGAGCAACGGCTCACGCCTTCCAATAATAATGATGGAACTGTAGCTGTTTCGCTACCCTTTCCGTTTACATTTTATGGAGAAACCTACGAAGAAGTATTTATGAGCGTGGATGGCTTCCTGCGTTTTGAAGCCGGGCTTTCTCCCTGGCCCTATTATATCGATGGCCGAAGCTATCTCAAACAAAATAAGCTCATTGCTGCTTGTTTCTCCAAGCCGTTTTATGTCGTCAATTCTGATGAACACGGACTGTGGTATGCTGAAAATGAAGACTATGTAAGTTTTCGCTGGAAACTTTCCGTAAGCGGTCAATCGGGAAATAGCGATGTAAATATGATCGTGAGACTATATGCCGGGGGCGAGATTGAGTTTTACTATGGCGAACACAATGCAGCCAGTTATATACAGCGCTATGGAGGTATTTCTGCTGGAGATGGCGAAAACTTTACAGATTTGAATCCTGTGGGAACTTACAAACCTGTTGCCGGCCAAAAGACCACTTTTCAATTGACGCATGCACAAGAAGGCATCAAAATCACAGAGGATGGCCTGCTTACTGCAGTTATTGAAGATTATGTTGAGGAATTAGCATTCATGGTGCAGGCCCGCGATCAGAATAATATCCGTTCACAGCTGATGATCAGCAGCCCTGTTGAAGGCGTTCGCATGGAGTTTACACCCCAGTCAGGGCTCGATCAGCAGATTGACTTCGGAGAAACTTTTGCGCTGGATATCATGCTCGAAAACCTCAATGACTTCCAGCTTTCTGAAGGCAGTTTATTGTTGCAAACCTCCGACCCCCACTTTACTGTTGAAGTAGCCGACGCCCCAAGTCCTGCCCTCAATATCAACGAAATATCAGAGCTATCACAGCTTTTCGAGGTTGTTGTAAGTCATGATGTCCCCAATAATTATGAGGCTGAGTTCTCGCTCGAACTTTCCACAGCGGAAGGACAGTGGACACGTCCATTAAAGCTGCGGGCCTATCAGGCAGAATTGCAAGTGGTTTCGTTGTTGGTGGACGATGAGGATAATGGAATTCTCGATCCGGGAGAAACAGCGCAACTCGCTGTCAATATACACAATAATGGCGGTTCAAGCCTTTATAATCCGGAAGCCGTGCTGAGCTGCAGCCATCCGGATCTTACGATAACCGAAGCTGTAAGTAATACAGAAATACTGCCTGGAAATGGAGACTGGGAAGCCCTTTTCGTGGTTGAACTGGATGAAGACGCCTCCCCTATGGAAATTCTTGAGCTGGAGCTTTACCTTAGTGCGGATCGGGACTTTGTGTTTGAGATTAGTTTGCCGCTGATGACTTCGCTTCTTGCTGAAAATTTCGAAACAGCAAATTTCATGTTGTTCAACTGGGAAATGGAAGGACAGGAAGATTGGTTTATTACTGACGAAGTAGTTTTTGAAGGCAATTATGCGGCCCGTTCGGGTGTGATTGGTGATGATTTTTTCTCTGCATTAACCCTTGATTATGCTGTGGCTTACGACGACAGCATCAGCTTTTATTATAAGGTTTCGTCGGAGGCAAGTTATGATTTTCTCAAATTTAATATCAATGGTCAAACCCTGCTGAATATATCGGGCGAGCAGGACTGGACAAAGGCAAGTTTCCCTGTTTCACAGGGCGATAAAGTGTTTAGCTGGAGCTATGAAAAGGATTATAGCATCTCGAACGGCTCCGACTGTGCCTGGCTGGATTATATAATTTTCCCCGCCAGAACTGTTGTTACCGGCACGCCCACTTCGACCGAAAAGTCGATTGTGATGAATATCAATCCAAACCCTGTTGCAGGCAAGCTGAGTATCCAAATTGAATCTCCATTGAGCGAGCCCTTGCAGCTGATCATCTTTAACCAGCACGGGCATCAGGTGTATCAGCAAAGCTTCAATGTTTTCAGCGGTTCCAAAAGGATAGTGATAACTGATGAAATTGCTGCGGCAGGAATTTATACGGTGCGCCTTACCAGTAAAAATCAATCCATTGTCAAACAGTTGATAAAACTATAATATCCGGCTGTCAGCTTTATGAAAACGGTTAAAAAGCTACTTTTTGTTCTCCTGATTTTGATGATGGTATTGCCTGCTGTTCAGCGCGAAATACAGCTTGTGCACGAAAAGCCCTTGCAAGGTGCCTACAATGAAACGGCCGAACCATCCTGCGACAGCCTAAGCTGGGAAAGCTGGAAAAGCGGCACTTTTCAGCAGGATTTCTCGGATAAGCTGGAAGCCCATATCGGTTTTCACAAAAGTTTGCTGCGCTTGTATCATCAGCTCGAATACAGCCTGTTCCGCGAAGCCCATGCCGAAGGTGTTGTTGCCGGCAAGCAGGGCGAGCTGTTCGAAGAGGACTATATCAAGGCCTATATGGGAAATTATTATATCGGTGATAGCGTTTGGCGCAACAAAGCACAAAAACTTAGCGCGATACAGGACACCCTGAGCAAGCTGGGCAAAAGCTTTTTTATCATTCTTGAACCCGGCAAAGGCAGTCTTTACCCTGATAGATTTCCGGGAAAATACAATCCCAAAAACAAAAAAGTATCCAATTATGATGTCCTAAGCAAATCCCTGACCTATTATCAGGTAAACACTTTAGACCTGAATGCCTGTTTTATCAACTGGCGCGACACCAGCTCTTATCGGCTGTTTCCGCGTGCCGGAACACATTGGTCCTACTATGGGGCAGCGCTTGCAGCAGATACCATGATCAGCTATCTGCGCGAATTACATGGATCGGGCCTCCCCGAAATGCAAATTACCAAGGTCGAAAAAAAGGCTGCCATCCGTCATCCGGATGATGACATCTGGCTGGCGATGAATGTGTTGACATCCGCACCAATGAAAAATCTGGCCTATCCTCAAATTCACTTTCAAGAAGGTCAAAAACCCAAACTGAAAGCCTTATTTGTTGGCGACAGCTTCTATTTCAACTGGCAAAGCGAAGGCATCATGCACGACGCCTTCGCCGACTGCAATTTCTGGTATTACAACAAAAAGGTGTGGAACCGGCTGGGAGTAGAAGCTGGCGAGGTGGATGACAGAAATTTCAGTCAGGAGATAGCCGAAGCGGATGTGATTGCCATCATGATTACAGAACGTTTTCACCAGAATTTTGCCTGGAACTTCGATGAGCAGCTTTATGCCCATTTTTTTGATCAACCGCAAAATCCCATTGCGTATTTCGCGAATCAGGTTAGGATCAACAACACGCATTTTATGCGCATCGCCAAAGATGCCGAAGCAATAAAAATGCCACTGCCAGAACGTATAGAAAAAGAAGCAGAGTTTTTGTTGTATGAAGATTACCAAAAAAATCCTGAAAAATATCGGCAAAATGCCTCTGCCATGATTCCCATACTGATGATGAGTATCAGGCAAACACCTGAATGGCTGGCGCGTGTTAAGGAAAAAGCCATTAGCCAAAACGTTCCCCTCAACGAAATGATCCGCCGGGATGCTAGCTGGATTTTTGAAAACCAGATCAAGCAGTAGCCTTTAATACCACTTCCCTTCCAAGAGTTTTCAGGGCTGCAAAAAAGCCACCCGATGCTTTGACACTAATTCATCTGATAGGTCAATGGCGCATCAGGGCCAATCGGTAATCCAAAAATCATCCAAATCACCAAGAGGATTATCCAAATAATTGAAAACACAAAGGTGTAGGGCAGCATGGTTGAGATGATCGTGCCGATACCCGCGTTTTTGTCATATTTCTGCATAAAAGCAACAATCAGTGCAAAATACGACATCATGGGTGAAATAATATTTGTAACCGAATCACCAATACGATAAACCACCTGCGTGAGTTCGGGACTGTATCCGATCAACATAAACATAGGAATAAAAACCGGCGCCATAATGGTCCATTTCGCTGAAGCGCTCCCCATTACCATATTGATTATGGCGGTGATAATGATAAAACCTATCATAAGCGGAATGCTCCCAAGCCCTGAAGATTGCAGAATACCGGCACCTTCTATCGCAAAGATTAAGCCGAGGTTTGTCCATTTGAAATAGGCCACGAACTGTGCTGCAAAAAATACCAAAACGATATAAACACCAAGGGTTTCCATTGACTTTCCCATACCCTTCATGACGTCAGAATCATTTTTGAAAGTACCGGCGCCAACACCATAGGCAATACCCATGATTGCTGCCGTAATAAAAATAATGGCCACGATACCCTCCATAAATGGGGAGTGCAGCAAGCTTCCCGTTTCGGCATCACGCAGAAAACCCGATGCCGGAAGTGTGCCCCAAAGCATAAGGGCAATTAAAAAGAAGGCCGCCACGACAGCATATCGCAATCCTTTTTTTTCAGCGGCATTCAGCCGTTTTATCTCCTCCGCCTCTTCGGTGCCCTCATATTTTCCGAGCCTTGGCTCCACAATTTTATCAGTGACCCAGGTGCCTGCTGCGGCAATAAAAAAGGTTGAGACAAACATAAAATAGTAGTTGGCAGCCGGATTTACCACATACCCGGGATCGATGATTTGCGCTGCCTCCTGCGACAATCCCGCCAAAAGCGGGTCGATGGTTCCCAGCAACAAATTCGCGCTGTATCCACCCGAAACACCGGCAAAAGCTGCTGCCATACCCGCAATGGGATGGCGCCCGACGGCCAGAAAAATGATGGCGCTCAATGGAATCAGCAACACATAACCCACCTCACTGGCCGTATTGGATAAGATGCCTGCAAACACAACAACAAAGGTAAGGATTCGCCTGGGCGACGACAAGACCATCAGCCTCAAAGCGGTACCAATAAGCCCTGATCCTTCAGCAATGCCAATTCCAAGCATGGCCACCAAAACAACACCAAGCGGCGCAAATCCGGTGAAGTTTGTAACCATATTGGTCAGAATCATATGCAAGCCATGAACGGAAAGCAGGTTCACGGGCTGTATCAATTCACCGGTTCCGGGATGTATTACCTCCAAATCAAATTGGGATGCCACCCAGGACAACACCAAAGCCAGTGCGGCAAATATGGCAAAAAGCGTTGCCGGATGGGGCAACGCATTTCCTACCTTCTCAACATAATATAAAAACTTATCTACAAATCCTTTTGGTCTCTGCTGGGCTGCCGGCATCCTGGGTTATTTTTTGTGTAATTGAGCGGCAAACATAAAAAATTCTATTTATATTCATTCTAAATAAATGTTAAATTGAAAATCAGGCAGCTGTCATTTCAACTATAATTAAGAATAAAGAAACCATCTGTAAGTGAAAAATGAGTTAGTTTTGAGCCAAATTAAAACCCGATAATGAAGCTGGTTTACCTACTATTAGCTCTGCTTGCTTTTACATTTCAGCTCAAAAGTCAAACAGCATGTGTCAACACACCCTATAGTTTTAGCGTGGGGGAGCAGCTGCGTTATGAGATTTCATACAACTGGGGATTTATCTGGGTCAATGCCGGAGAGGTTCACTTTCAGGTGCGTGCGCATTCGATCGAAGGTGTTCAGGCGTTTCATTTTTTCAGCACAGGCCGCTCCTACCCAAAGCTCGACTGGCTTTTTAAGGTAAGAGACACTTTTGAGGTATATAGCAGAGCCGCTGATCTTCATCCGCTGTTTTATCGCCGGCATACCCTTGAAGGGGGCTTCCGCATCCAAAACCAATACCGGTTCGATCCTGCAAAAAAGCTTGCCTATGCAGCAATGGAAGAATCAAGAACAGCCTTTCACAGGGATACGATCCAGGTTTCGGATTGCACTTTCGATGTGCTCACCGCCACCTATGTGGCCAGGTCAATAAATTTTGACAAGCATCAGTCCGGCGACACCATCGGCCTGCAAATTCTATTGGATGGTAAAACGTTTGAACTCCCGGTAGTGCTCCGAGGCTATGAAAAAATTAAAAACAGGGACGGTAAGTGGTGGGATTGTATCCTTTTTTCGGCAGTGCTCGACCGGGGAACCATGTTTAGGGCCGGCGAAGAACTGCTGGTGTGGGTGAGCGACGATGAACAGAAAATCCCCGTTATGATGGAAGCTAAGATCGCTGTTGGGAGTATTAAAATCTACCTCAAATCTGCTGTGACTTCCGGAAAATAATAAAGTGATTGAACTTGCTTCAGGCAGCCAAAAGGCAGGGCTAAAGCCCAAGGCCGTAGTGGGTGCTATAACCACGGCCTAAAGTCCGAGGTTAATGTTGAAACAAAAAGCGCCTGATCAGCTACTCAACTACTGATCAGGCGCTTAAATATACTATTCAATCAACAACTGTAGATTCAATGTTCTTGTTTCGGCTTAGTCACAGCATATTTTTCTTAAACCAAAACTGAAATACTACCTATAAACTAAGCTAAGAAGGGTCTGCTGAAAAACTTATAACTAGTTGGATTTAAAACAATTAATAGAATTATCAACGCAGGTTTCTGCAAGGTATTTGTAAGTCTGCAATAAAATTCCTTGCACCAGATATTACCCCCGCATAGTGCGGGGATAATATTGACCGTGATTGTCTATTTTGAGTTTTTCAGCAGACCCTAAGTAAAGGATTTATTTATCAGCTCAAAAGAAAAAGACCTGACCCGACTATAATTTCCTCACCGAAGAAGCTCCCGAATTTTCGACATTCACTTGTTTCGGATCGCCTTTGTACCGCACTTTTGATGCGCCGCTGCTTTCTACATCCAGCGATTCGGTTACCCAAAACTCTGCCGTTGATGCACCGCTGCTCTCAAAGGAAACAGTTTTGGCTTTCAAGTTGGCCAACAGCAGCTTTGATGAACCGGAACAATCTGCAAGAAGCTGATCAGCAATGCCGCTCAGGTTCATCTTGCTGGCTCCGCTGAGGTCGAGAATCAGCCTGTTGGCTTCCATATTAAATTCAAGATCGCAGGCTCCGGAAATATCCAGATCGAGCTCATCGAACTGCAAATTATTGTCGGCAGTAACACTTACCGCTCCACTTAAGTCGATCGAATTGAGCTCAACAAAAGTGAGGTAAATACGCATCGTCTTGTAATTCCGGATTCGGCCCTGCACATAAATTTCGAGGGTTTTTCCAACAACTTTCGTCTTGATATTGCCAAGTATATCCTCATCCGCTTCCAGGGTGAGCGATTCGCTGCTACCTTGTGTAAGAATCACTTCAAAGCCTCCACTGACTTCGAGTTCGTTAAATCCTGACACCTCTCTGGTTTCTTTTTCAACTGCGGATGCAGGCGTTGCTGCAAAAAGCTGTGACGAAACTAAACTCAGGAACAACAGCATCAGGCTGATTCCAAAGCATTGAGTGAAAGATTTGATCTTCATGATGATAAAATTTAATGAATAAAATAAAATTACACTATTACTATTTCTCAATAAATGCTTGCAGGACTTCACAGCATGCGATTGAATAAAACCATTCAACTGCGATTTGCATTGCCTGCAAATGAGATGCGCTGCTGTTATACAAATTTAAAGCACACGCCCATTAGACGGCAAGCCAGAAAAAAAGTTACAGCCTGTCCGGTTAAAATTATTTATAATGTCGCTGCAGTACCATTCAACTGATTACAAATCAAGACAGAACAACAGTTGTTTGACAGTGGATGCTGCCCGAAGCTGCTCCAGTACTGCTTTAGTAATCTGAAGATTTTTATATAGTAATCCACCAAACACCTCTTATAAAAAAGAAATCTTGTGATAAATCAACCCGAATAAGTATTTTTGCCGGGAAACATGTATATCCATTATAATCGGGTTTATCCGTCCAATTTTTTTTGAAATGAAACCAAACCAAGGCCTCATTCTCTTCTTTACCCTAATGATTTTCACAGGAATAAATCTGCTTCAGGCGCAACAATACCAAGCTGCCGGTTACATCTTGCTGCAACACGATACCATAAATGGTAAAATCGTTCAGACAAGTGACCAACAAAGTCACCACAAATGTATTTTTATCACGGATTCAGGAATTGAAAAAGCATATACTCCCGATCAGATTTCAGGATGGGGGATAGATCAATTGATGCATTTCCGCTCGGTCAACACCTCACAGGAAGGAACAGCTGACCTGCAATTTGCACAAGTCATCCTGGCAGGTTACAGCGATTTATTGCGCTACACCGACCAGCGGGGATTCTATCGTTATTTGCTCTGTTTACCGGGTGAAGCTTGTCATGAAATTACTGATCCCAAAGCTCCCGGAGATGAATCCAAAGCTAAAGGTCGGTTGATCTACTTGTTAGGAGATGATGAGCTTTTAAGAAAACAAATTTACAACCAGCCATTTATCGAAGAAAACCTCATTGGACATATTGAGTATTTCAATACATCTATGCAAGATGACAAGGGTGTTCGACTGAGCAGCACCAAGAAACAAACGACATATCATTTTGGCCTTAAGGCAGGTTATGGACTTTCTACATTGTCCTACGTTGCATCAAATAGTCACAATTTGGGAGTTAAATATGAAATCTCCACTACTCCATTTATTGCTCCATATCTAGAGGTGGCATTTCATAGTCCGGCAGAAAAGTTCGCCCTGCGATTAGAAATCAATTACCAGACGCACGAATACCAAAATGAGGATGTACAAATTGGGATGAACACCTTACGCATCCCTTTTCTACTAATTTTCAAACCCCTGCCAACGCTCAGAAATCTCGGACTAATAATTGGGCCCTATATGGAAAATGTGCTGTCAGTCAAACAAAGCGGAGCCTATCTTTCGAACCCCATACAGGAGCTGATACTTACCGATGAAAAACTGATTGAGATTCCGGACAAACCCTTTGGCTTTGGTGCTAGTGCAGGCGTCGAGTACCTCCAACCCCTCAGCAAACGACTTAGTCTGGCTTTTTCCTTCTCTTATGCCTATTCCTGGAACCATACCGATTTCAGGTATTATGCTGTCAAGAAAAAGAGCAAATATAATGTATGGACAAATACAATGATCAATAACCAAAAGTCTTTCCTGGATTTTGCCATTGGCATCAGGTTTTAATTTTTTGTTAAATTGTGACTACCCACTAATACTTAGGGTCTGCTGAAAAACTTATAACTAGTTGGATTTAAAACGATTAATAGAATTCTTATCGCAGGTTTCTGCAAGGTATTTGCAAGTTTGCAATAAAAATCCTTGCACCAGATATTACCGGTGCGCTGCACCTAAACACCTAGATGTAATAGATTTCTAATAAATATTATCGGTGCTACGCACCTTGATATGAGCCACAGCATGGCGATAATCTTTATAAAAAAGAATGTATCAATATTCCGTAGGTGCAGCGCACCGGTAATATTGACCGGAATTGTCAATTTTGAGTTTTTCAGCAAGCCCCACTTAATACTATACTGTGTTCAATTCGAGAATTTAGTGATGAATATGTCTTAAGAATTACAAGTTAAGCCACAAACCCTCATACTTATCAGCGCTGTTTATGCCCTTACGAAGCATACCCCCCGAACATTTTATTCAGTCTTTCGTGGAACTTGTGGAAGCCCTCCGGATCGGTGTACATAAAGATGCAGCGGCCGGTTACCACATTGGCCTTTGAGGCCTTGATCAGGTTCGGGGTTTCCGGTCCATCGGAGAACTGCTGGATCCAGATCTGTTCGATGCCTTTGTCGAGGGCCTGTTTCAATGCGGCATCGGTTTTGTCTTTGGGCAGGGCCAGGCATAAGGCCTTCACGGTATCGGGCAGGTCAGCAATATTTGCCACGCAAGCTTTGCCCTGCAATTCAGTAACTTCCGGATGCAGGGGAATTACATCAAAATCGCGTTCCAGCAGGTGTTTCATCATTTGTGAGCCGAATTTCTTGGGATCACGCGAAACGCCAATGAGCGCCAGCTGATGGTGCTTCAAAAAGGCGTTGATTTGTTGCAGATTTGCTTTCATGAAATGGAGGTTTTGATTTGCAACCCAAAATTAAAGCATTTGGTTGAAATTTTTATACTGCAGACAAAAATTATACTACAATCGAAACATTTAACAAAGACTATTCTACCAGCAACTTTTCCACTGCATAGCCCTTATCACCGACAATCTTAATTAAATACATGCCACTTTGGAAACCACTAAGATCTGCTTTAACCTGATGCTGCTGATTGTGAATTTGATGAATCATTCGGCCTTGGATGTCCATAATACTCACCTGATATATAGCATCATCAGGAAGCTGGAGGGTAATTTGCCCGCTAGCAGGATTAGGTGCAATTTGAAAACTCTCCTGAAGTTTCTGCTCGTTAATACTGGAAAAATTGCAGCCATCGTAGTTTTTAAGCGCCATGATATCGGCAGCCGACAACACACGATTGTAAACATTAATTTCATCGAGTGAACCATGAAAGTAATCAGTGGATTGTGGTGTATCGCGCCCAATTTCAAGGTCTTTATCGTTGCCTGTAACAGGGCTGTTTGGAACAACTTCGCCTATCAATTCTCCGTTTAAATAGCATTGATACAATTCAGGCGTGTAAGTTATGGCATAATGATACCAGGTGTCGGCAAGCAGTTCGGCCTCACCTACATAGGTATCCATCATATAGATCTTTCCTTCCAGACCATTCAATCCAAGTGAATATTGCCTATCGAGCACCTCGTTAGTATTGGTTTTTGCCATGATGGGTGCCCATTGTCCAAAAGCCAGAGATTCATATTTAGCCCAACAGGAAATAGTAATAGCATCCACTGGTTCGTTGATGGTAGCGCTGGCTGGAACACGCACCCAATCAGAAAATCCATTGAAATACATCGCACTGTTTTCGTTGCCTAAATGGTCTGTTGTATAAACAACATTGTTCCCCATATATTCACCATTATTTTCAAAGAAACTCAGGTCGTTGGTATTACCACAGAAAGAAAGTCGTAAAACAAGACCAGATTCAATATCCTGCGCTTTGCTATTGATAGCCAAAAGGATGACAATAATAAAAGTAAAAATTTTCTTCATAGCTTTGAGGTTTAAAGTTTAGCACAAAGTTAGATCGGCCAAAAAAAAACGAGCTAAGGTAATCATCGTATATTACTCAGGCAAACACACTATTTAGTGCCATTTTTGGGCTGTTTAATGGAAAGAGCATTAAAGTGAAGTTTTTAATATTTGGCATTGGCTGTTGGCGTTAGCGTTGGCTTGTTTTAACTTATAAATCAATGTTTTCGTTAGTTTTTCCTTAAACGTAACGACGAAAAGAATGAGAACAATAACAACTTCGATAACCTTCTCCCCTACGCACACCCCTAATCCCCTGGGAGGGGTCAGCCTGCATTGGTATTGCTAGCTTTTGGCGTTGGCTTTGGCTTTGGTTCGTTTTACCTTAAATTAATGATTAAGGATTGTTTCCAGATAAACGCTATGACAACAACAGTCGTTTTCCCGCGCACCCCCCTGATCCCCTGGGAGAGGACTGCCCGATATGGCATTGTTAATCTTTTTTTAGAAAATGCAAGTGATCCTTGATTTTAGCTGTTTACAAAATCTATGTTTAAGCCTGATTAACCCAAATTGAAACAATGAAAACTATTTCACCGTATGACTCGTCCTGAAATTTGTTTACAGTTTTTGGGTTAATAATTCATTGTTTGATTCATCTGTTATTAATAATGGGTAATGCTGCGTTTGAGTTTTGTTGGGTTAAAACGGAGGGGCTCGATGCCCCGACCGTTTTATTAACAATGGTATAAAGCTTTGCCATCGTTTTGTTGGGTAGCTC
>JAHJTC010000003.1 GCA_018830105.1 Bacteroidota bacterium | reverse complement strand
TGAAGTCAAACGAGAAGTAAAAGCTTGGTCAGATTACAGGAATAACATCGATTCCGTAATAAACTGGCAATTCACTACTGATGATGCCAGGATTAAACTAAAACGCCTTTATCCGTCATTAGAGGGTTGACACGACACTAGGGTAATCACCCTAGCAGATTACGATCTTCACTACAGATACTGAACCTATTCACAGCCATACCTTTGTATTGATGATTTTTTTTAAAAACCTCAAACATTCTAGAACTATGAAAACACCTATTTTAAGTATTCAAAAAATTAGTCAGCTGGCACTTGGCATGCTTCTTATCGCAGGATTAACAATGGCTTCATGCAACAAAAAAGACGATGACAACCCTGATCCGGGTGGAGGCGATGATCCATCAACAGAAAATCCATCACCTCAGCTTGGGGCAGGCACTTTGGTTGCCATCAAAACACAAAACACCACTTCAACACCCATTGGTGATATCACAACAACAATTGGGCTGGGTGTTGCCGCCTTTTCCAGCAATGGCTATAGCTCCCTAACGGATGCCGGAAGCGTTCAACTTAATGGCAACGCACTTACGAAACAGTCAAACAACAGCTATGTTTTTATGCCATCTATAACAAATCCCACCGGGATTGAACTGGGCAATACCATCGAATGGGAAGTTGCCGGAAATGGAGACACCCCCGCCTTTTCGCATACGGTGCAGGCACCTTTTCCAACTGTTGGCGCAATTACCAGCAGCACTGATGTGAGCAAGTCGGGATATACACTTACTGTTGCCTCTGTTACAAATGCTGATTCAGTATATTTCCAGGTGGGCAACGTACTCAAAGCCCTTGCAGGAAACACCCGTTCATACGAATTTACGGCTGCTGAGCTTAGTGGATTAAGCACCGGACAAAGCATCATTCAGGTTGCTCCTTATAAAATCAGCCAGGCAGCATATGGTGGCAAGAACTTCTACTTTGTTAACGAAACAACGGTTTCTGCCAGTGCAAATATCACAGAATAATTTCCTGTGACAAGCTTAGAATACAGCGCTTAAAACAACCAACATCCTGCAAGCAATAACTTGCAGGTTTTTTTGTGCCATTATAAAACGTTACTTTGCAAGATGAAAAACCTGTCCATGCAACATTTCTTGAGCATAAGAGTAGCATTGAAACTGCTGCGCGGGATAGCTATTTTCTGCCTGCTAATTTTTGCTGCTAATATACAGGCCCAAAACCCCTTTTTAACAACCAAATTTATCACCACTGATAACGTAAAAACTTCAGCTGCACCTTTTAAGGCGGTAAGTTTTAGGTTTCCAGTCCATGCCAAAAATCAACTTACTGTTGACATTTCAGGAAAAATATTTCCCATTCAAATGGATGAACATATTCTTCAACAAAGCAATTTTTTGATGAGTACCTTATTGGTGTTCGATACCTGGCAGGACGAAATCAGGATTATCGGAATCCAACCCGGCGATAGCATCCAGACTTATTTATTTTCGCCACCAACAATAAATCTCAGCACAATGTCCACCAAAACGATTACTGACAGCTGCGATTTGCCGGCATTAATCATGCAGGAAGCGTGGCGAAAAGGATTGCCCGAGCCCGATTATGAACGCATACACAACAAAGTAAGTCATCAGATAATACACCACACTGCCAGCAGCAATACCATTACTGACTACCTAAACCTCGTGCGCAGCATCTATCTATTTCATACAGAAGTAAATGGCTGGTCCGACATGGGCTATAATTACCTGATAGCGCCAGATGGGAGCATTTTCGCCGGTCGCGATCCAGGCGATGAAATAGGACAGGATGAAGTTCTTGGCGCCCATTTTTGTGCTTCAAACACATCAACTATGGGCATAAGTATGCTTGGTACTTTTGATACAATAATCCCATCAGCGCAGGCCATGCAGTCGCTTGAGCAGCTTTTGACCTGGAAATCTGCAAAGGATGCTATTGATCCGCTTGCTGAACTCGCTCATCCCTTAAACGAAAATTTAGGCACTATCGCCGGCCATCGCGATGGCTGTTCTACCATGTGTCCCGGCGAATCTTTGTACAATCTGTTGTCCGAAATCCGGCTGAAAACACGCAATAATTTATACGATTGCGAAATTTATCCGGGATTTTTAGAATCAACACATTCTAATGCACTTGAAATATTTCCAAATCCTGTTGTAGGCAATGGTTTTACTTTGAGGTCTTCCTTACAAATAGAGAATATTATATTTTATACCATTACTGGTCAGCTAATTAAAGAGTCGTCCATTCACCGTAAGCAGGCTTTAATAACATTACCAGAAAAGCTTCCTTCCGGAATTTACATGATAAAGGTCATTCTCTCAAATCAGGAAATCGTTGTAAGAAAAATACAGTTAAATAACTTTTAACGCTTAAATATACTTATTCAGCTGTAACATCGTTGATTTTAATCCGTATGAAATACTATATTTGTAACACCTTTGTAGTAAACTAAAATTACTTTTGATTGCTTACAGATGGAAGAAGACAAAACAAAGCAAGTACTCCTAGATGAGAACAAAAAACTGAAGCACACCATTTCAGAGCTTCAGGAGCAGATGCGTGAGCAAAGCCAGCAATCAGAGAAAGACATTGAACACAGGCTGGCAGTAACCATTAATACGATTCCACTGGCCATTTTAAACCTTGACCGTTATGGCTATATTACTGCTGCCAATCCTGCCTTTTTAAAAACCTTTGATACCAATGCCGCCGACATCATCAATAAGATGAACGTCAAGAACTTCCCTCCTTTTCAGGGCACAGAGCTCAATGACAAGATCACATCGATGATCGATGACAAAATAGCTTTTGACATAGAATCGCCCTTTCCGCTAAATAAGGATAAAGACACTTTTTTCAGATGTCGCGGAACATTGGTTTCCAGTCGTTTGAGTGATGCAATTTCTTATATTCTGATCATTGGAGATGTGTCAAAACGAAAAATGACAGAGTACGAACTCATCAAAGCACTCGAAAAAGCTGAAGAATCAGACAAACTCAAAACAGCTTTTCTCACCAGCATGTCGCATGAAATCAGAACACCGATGAATCACATTATTGGTTTTGTTGATTTTTTGCGCGACCCTGAACTTTTGCAGGAAGAAAGAGAAGAATACTCGCAGATAGTATTCGATAGTGGCCAGGTGCTTTTGAGGTTGATTGATGATATCATCGACATTGCAAAAATTGAAGCCGGGCAAATGCGCCTGCATAAAACCAATTTTGTCCTTGATGAATTGCTTGGTAACACTTACAAATCTTTTCTTCAGCTAAAGCCTAAACGCGGAAAAGACCATCTCGACTTTGCGCTTAAAAAACCACCCCATATTTACAACCTGGTTGTAAATACCGATGCTGTTCGCTTTCAGCAGATTATCAGTAATTTATTGGATAATGCGTTCAAATTTACGGAAAACGGTCAAATTGAATTTGGTTATGAAATTGATGGTCAGGATCTTGTAATGTTCGTTAAGGACACTGGTGTTGGAATCGACAAGAGTCAGCACGAACTGATATTTAAACGTTTCAGGCAACTTGACTACAGCAGTACTAAAAAATATGGCGGAACCGGTTTGGGTCTATCCATCATCAAAGGCCTTATTGATCTGCTCGAAGGTCATATCAGTATTGAATCTGCTACCGGACAAGGAACAATATTTCGTTTTACTATTCCCTCGGCAGTGGTTCAAATTGAACAAGAAAAAAATAGCCCTAGAGCTATCGTACCAAAAAGATATGATTGGTCCGACAAAACCTTTCTCATTGTTGAAGACGAAAGAACCAATTACAATCTGTTAATGATTATGCTTCGTCCATCCAAAGTCAATCTTTTATGGGTCAAAGACGGGCAGGAAGCCATTGATTATATGCGTGAGAATTCACATGAAGTTGATCTGGTTTTGATGGATATTCGTTTGCCCCGGGTTAATGGCTATGATGCAACAATGGCAATCAAGCAGATGAATAAAGCCATTCCTGTAGTAGCACAAACAGCTTACGCCATGGATGTTGAGGTACAAAAAGCTTTACAAGCCGGTTGCGATGCCTACATCACAAAACCTATCGACCGCAATCAGCTGCTGGAAACTATTTCTAGGATTATTGGATAACTAATCAGCTTGTCGTTTTGCTTTCATGCGCACCACAGCTGCATTGCCTTTATGCCATTCGCCTTCATTTAGCCGATCAGTGGTTTCAACCAATTCCAGTATATCGAGCGCATAAAAATCCTGTTTTAAGAGCGCAGCATCATAAAGCATGGCAGCGTTTTTAGGACCTCCCGAATCATATTGAAGCTGAGATTTATGAAACGCCTCTATCAGGATTATTCCATCAGGCTTGAGGCTTTGAGCAAGTTGCTGATGCACTTGCTCGCGCTGGTGAGTAGGCAGGTGCACAAAAATCAATGCAATAAAATCATAGGTATTTGGCTCAAGCCTGATAGTTGACAAATCTGCTACTTCATAGTTGATGGAAACCTTTAAGCGATCAGCAAGGCGCAGGGCTTTTTCCTTTCCGGAATCGCTGTAGTCGAGTGCATGAACATCCCATCCTTGCCGCGCTGCCCACACCGCATTTCGGCCCTCACCTTCTCCGGGCAACAAAATTTTACCCGGTTTATGCGCTGCCAATACCTGACGAAAAAAAACATTTGGTTCTTCGCCATAAATATAAGCTTCCTCCGAAAAACGTTCGTTCCAAAATGATTTCATATCCCCAAAAAACAGTCTGCTATTCAATTTGTTCATGGACATCAACAACATGCTTTATTAAAGCACATTTTATTAAATTTGCACATGAAAAAATATCATTATACTACCATTTAAATTAAACACAATGCTTAAATTTAGAAATTCCCTGGTTCTGTTAATCATGCTTATTAGTTTGTTCCGCTTGCCGGTAAAAGCAGACGAAGGCATGTGGATTCCGATGTTTATCGAACGCCTCAACTATAAGGACATGAAAGAAATGGGGCTACAGCTTACTGCCGAGGAGATTTACTCAGTAAACAGTGGCAGTCTGAAGGATGCTATCGTTATCTTTGGCCGTGGATGCACCGGTGAGATCATCTCCGACAAAAGCTTGCTACTCACCAACCACCACTGCGGCTATGGTTCGATTCAATCGGTGAGCACTCCAGAAAATAACTACCTCAAAAATGGCTTTTGGGCGTCATCGTACGAAGAAGAAATTCCTGTACCCGGCCTTACAGCGCAGTTTTTAATTAGAATGGATGACGTTACCGCGCGCATGCTCGAAGGTGTTGATGCCACTATGACAGAAAAAGAACGCAACGAAAAACTCAGCGAAAACCGCAAAGCCATTGTAGCAGAAGCTACTGAAGGCAACCATTACAATGCCGTTGTAAAAGATTATTTTGAAGGCAATGAGTTTTACCTGCTCACCTACGAAACTTTCCGCGACATCCGTTTAGCAGGCACCCCACCTGAGGCAATCGGAAAATATGGCGCCGATACTGACAACTGGATGTGGCCGCGCCATACAGGTGATTTCTCGCTCTTTAGGGTATATGCCGGCGCAGATAACAAACCTGCTGATTATAGTGCAGACAACAAACCTTTCGAGCCCCGACACTCTCTTCCTGTTTCTATTGCCGGTATCGAGAAAGGTGATTTCGCCATGATCATGGGAAATCCTGGCAGCACCGACCGCTATCTTACCTCCTGGGGTGTTGATATGGCCGTAGAAGAAAGCAATCCTACCATCGTAAAGATCAGAGAAGAGAAATTGCGCATTATGCGCGAAGGAATGGATGCCAGTGATAAAACCAGGTTACAGTATGCATCAAAATATGCCGGAACAGCAAACTACTGGAAGTATTTTATCGGGCAAACCAAAGGTTTGAAAAAATTAAAAGTAGCAGATAAAAAACGACGCATCGAAGCTGACTTCAATCAATGGCTGGATGAAAATCCTGAAATGAAATCAACTTACGGCCAAGCTTTACCCTTGATAGAAAATGCTTACGAAACACTCAGCGAATACAATCTAGCCCGCTGGTATATGGTCGAATCTGTATTGCGTGGCTCCGAAATCCTTGGATTTGCTAACCGTTTCAATAAATTGGAAGAACTGCTTTCTGAAAAAGAAACGGATGAGGCTGCCGTAAAAGAACTGACAAAAAAACTTTCAGAAAGTGTTGACGCCCACTTTAAAAATTACAATGCAGCCATCGATCAAAATATGCTTGCCAGCATGATGGAAATGTACTATACCCAAGTGCCGGCAACGCAACAACCTGAGGAACTGAAAGAGGTTGCGAAAGATTATAAGGGTGATTTTGCAGCTTTTGCAGCAGACTTATTTAGTAAATCTAATTTTGGTGATGAGTCGAAAGTACGTGCTTTGCTCAACAATCCAAAAGCAAAAACTATCGCTAAAGATCCGGCTTACAAGCTTGTTAGAGCCT
Organism: Bacteroidota bacterium; assembly: GCA_018830105.1. Classification (GTDB taxonomy): domain Bacteria; phylum Bacteroidota; class Bacteroidia; order Bacteroidales; family F082; genus UBA5536. Next base: position 63,114 of record JAHJTC010000003.1, on the reverse strand, counting down.
TTATTTCGTCCTATAACGAGATGATGAAAAAAACAGAATCAGCTTACGCAGATTTGGATAAAGGCAACCGCTTATTTATGGCTGGCCTGCGCGAGATGCAACCCAACAAAAAATTCTATCCCAATGCCAATTTCAGTCTTCGACTGACTTATGGCACTGTTGAAGATTATTTCCCGGCCGACGCGATTCACTACGATTATATCACTACCACCAAAGGAATCATGGAAAAGGAAGACACAACAACATGGGAGTTTGTTGTTCCTGAGCGCCTTAAAGAAATAATTGCTACCAAAGATTATGGCCGTTATGCCAATAAAGACGGCAGCATGACAGTAAACATGCTAACGACCCATGATATTACCGGCGGAAACTCCGGAAGCCCTGTAATTGATGCAAAAGGCAGATTGATAGGTTTGGCCTTCGATGGTAACTGGGAAGCTATGAGCGGTGATATTGCCTTTGAACCGGAGCTACAACGCACCATCAATGTAGATATTCGCTATGTATTGCTTATTATCGACAAATTTGCCAATGCGCAAAATCTGATCGATGAAATGGACATTGTAACCGACCGCCCTAAGATGAAAACTGTTAAAACAGAGCAAGCTACCCAAGAAGCTGTGCTGGTTGAATAACAGTTTTTTTTGCATCAATATTTCACAAATCCCCGAACAGCAAATGGTTTGCTGTTTGGGGATTTTTGATATCAACCAAACAGTATATTCGCAGGATTGATTAGCCTTTTTCAACAGACTCCAAAATATTGCAGTTGCAATCCTCGTTAGTGAGTGATAAAAAGGAAATATGCGGCTTATTTTGATTTTACTCCTGATGTTCACTTCCGTTCTGCAAGCACAAAGCACAGATTGGAATAAGATTGCAAAGACTTTTCAACATGCTGAAAAGTCTTTTTCGGAGATCAATACCCTGGCCGTATTTATCCAACAACATTTTGAAGGCAACGAACAGCAGGCAGCGGCAGTGTATTGGTGGCTGGGTAACCAAATCCGTTACGACCTGCAAAGTTTGAGAAGTCGAAGAACTTTCCGCAGTCAATCGCAGGACAAAATCACCACAGAAACTTTTCAAAAGCGAAAAGGTGTTTGCGAAGGCTATGCAGGTATCATGGACAGCCTTTTTAAGCTGCTCGAAATTCCATCATTTTTTATTAGCGGATATACCCGCCAGGGCAATGAAATAAGTGCTGTTCCGCATGCCTGGGTAGCGGCCAAACTTAACGAAAAATGGCGCTTTTTCGATCCTACCTGGGCTTCAGGCTTTTTGAATGGAAAACGCTTTGAAGCAAAATTTAATACGGATTTTTTTAACATCGATCCCGAACAGATGCGAAAAACACATATGCCCTACGACCCCATTTGGCAATTTAGCGATGAACCGATCACGCATCAGGAATTTATTTTGAATGAATTCGATTTGCAAAATAAAACAACTCATTTTGATTATATAGATTCTATCAATCTATTTGTGAAGCTGGATTTGTCGCAAAAGCTATTGGCCGAATATAACAGAATCCTAAAGAATTACTATCCCCATCAGGCAGTGAAAACACGTCTGGATTTTTTGTCAAGCAATCTTGAGATTGCCCGGCATAACTCAGCTATTGGCCAGATGAACGCTGCTACAACACACTATAATAATGCGGCAACGAGCTATAATAACTATGTGAAGTTACAGCAGCAAAGGAATCAGTCAAACCGCGAAACGAAGAAATCCTTGCTTATTCAAGCTGCCAACGAAATTGCCCAAAGCGATTTCTTAATCCGAAATATTGGAGAAGCTTCAACTGAACTGAAAAACTCCTTAAACACTTTACAAAAGGCAGTAAACAGCCTCAAAAAACAGCTTGAAAAAGAAGGTGTGCTTTTTGAGTAAACAGCAGGATTAAACAATATTTCAAGCCCTATTTCTCTTTAGCATAAGCATCGGGCAGTGTAAAGTTAAAAACAGAACCTTCTCCTTCTTCGCTTGCAGCCCAGAGTGCACCACCCTGCTTTTCGACCAGCGCTTTACATAAAAGCAATCCAAGCCCGGTACTTTCCTCGCCATCAGTGCCTGGTCGGGAAACCTTTTCGCTCAGTTGAAAGAGTTTCTTCATCATTTCTTCCGGCATCCCAATGCCATTATCGCGTACTGCAGTTTGAACCAGGCCATTGGATAGCCTGACCGTATCAATTTTTACAATACCTCCTTGCTTTGTAAATTTCAAAGCATTTGAAATCAGGTTGCGCAAAACAGTTGTTGTCATCTGCGAATCAGCACTTACCATATGACGCGATCCGGTATTATTGATAAGTTGAATAGACTTTTGTGCTGCCGCCTCCATTTTCAAATCAATACATTCTTCAACAATTTCGTGGATATAAAAATCGCTTTTCTCATAAATCAAACTGCCCATCTGAACCTGGGACCATTTAAGTAAATTCTCAAGAAGCTTATTCACCTTTATTGCTGTTTGATCTAATATTTGAACAAACTCATCCTGTTCGCTTTCGTCCATTGTATGCCTATTATCGCGAAGAAGCCTGGTCATGCCAACAAAGCCCGAAAATGGATTTCTTAAGTCGTGTGCTAAAATTGAGAAAAATCTATTCTTTTGCGCATCCAGCTCTTGAAGCTGTATGGCTTGCTGCTCTAATTTTTGATGTGAGTTTTCAATTTGTATGTTTAGCTGCTGAAGCGTTTCATTTTTTGTTTCAAGTTCCTTTCTGGCCTGTTTGAGAGAGAGATGTGTTTTGATACGAACAAGCACTTCCTCGCTGCGAAAAGGCTTGGTAATAAAATCAACAGCTCCAAGCCTAAAGCCCTTTACTACATCCGTAACTTCGGTTTTTGCAGTAAGAAAAACGACAGGAATATCCTTGAATTTTGGATTTGCTTTTAGCTGTTCACAAACCTGAAAGCCATCCATTTCGGGCATCATGATATCCAGAAGTATGAGGTCAGGAATTTTTTGATCCAGGTATTTCAATGCATTTGATCCGGAATTAGCAACTACCGGCTTATAGGCATTAGTACGCAACAAACTGGAAATCAATTGCAAATTTAAAGGATTATCATCCACCACAAGGATTACGGCAGGGAAAGGAGCCCTATAGGTTTGCTCATCCATAGCTTTCAAGGTTTTTTCGGATTTCAGAAATATGCTTTTCCATTTGTCTCACATTTATTTCGAACAGCTCAAAATCAAACGTCTCCAAAGCCTTTTTAAATCCTGCAACATTAGTATCAAATTGTGTCATGGAAAACTGTTTTACCAGCTCTACAAACTGATTTAGAAAGTTTTGTAGTAATTCAGCATCAAAAGCGGACTTCATGGCTTCAAAATCATTTTTTAGTGATTTATCAAAATAGTAAATAAATCCACTGCATTGCTCTTTAGAGAGCGCTTTAATTCTTTGGCTATCAACTTCAGGCTCTGCCATTTGCTTGGAAACACGATGAGACAAGAATTTAGCCAGGCAGCGCATAAGCTCATTTCGGCCGACAGGTTTTCGCAAGTAATCATGAAATAGCTCATGAATCAGCCCTTCATCATGTTTCATACTCGAAGCAGTAAAAGCAACAACAGGCAACTCCTTCTTTTTAAATATTTTATGAAGTCGTCTGGTGGTTTCATAGCCACTAATCCCCGGCATTCTCAAATCCATCAAAATCAGATCAGGCTTGTGAACCTTTACCAATTCAAGACATTCAATGCCGTCACTTGCCTCGATTACCTGCAATGAGGAGCTAGCTAAAAAACTCTTAATTAATTCGCGATTATACCTGATATCATCTACTACCATCACCAATGCCTCATCAAAATGCATCAGCTCATCATCCCAAATAAAAGCACTTTCTGAATCAGGTATTTGGTCGCTCGATTCAATATTCGGCAAAACAATAGTAAAACAAGTGCCCTTGTCATTGTTGCTTTCATGGAATAGTTCACCACCCATAAAATTAACCAGTTTCTTGGTTATTGAAAGCCCAAGACCAATACCTCCATATTTTCGGGCACTATCGGCTTCTACCTGGTAGAAAGCCTTAAATATCAACTCTTTTTGATCTTCAGGAATACCGATTCCTGTATCACAAACCCGGATTTTCAAGTCGTAAAGCTTATCGTTTTCCGACTTTCTATTACTTTCAGCAGTAACTTCGATCAAACCATTATTTGTGAATTTTATCGCATTACCTACCAGATTAAACAATATTTGTCGCAGGCGAACATCATCTAAAATCAACACTTCAGGCATATCCATGTTGCAGTTATACCTGTATGCTAATCCTTTCTCATCGGCTTTTACCCTAAAAAGCTGTTCTATTTCATCAAAAACAGTTTGAATACGCACGGCTTCAGGTTTTATAACCATTTGGCCAGCCTCAATTTTTGACAAATCAAGAATGTCGTTTATCAGCGAGAGTAACGTGCGACCGCTTTTGAGAACTGCTTGTAAATAGGATTTGTTCGTATCATCGTGCACCGTGTTGAGCAATATTTCACTAAAGCCCAAAATAGCATTCATGGGGGTTCTGATTTCATGGCTCATATTGGCCAAAAATTCCGACTTTGCTCTATTTGCATCTTCGGCAATTTTTCTTGCCTCTAAAATTTCCGTTTCGTATCGATTCCGATAAATTGTTCCAGCAATAATTTCGCCCGCCAGCCGCAACAAATTAATATGTTCCTCCGACCACAAGCGTTCCTCTTTTACAGCATCAAAGCCAATAAAACCGATAAAAGTTTCTCCATAAAACATGGGAATAGCCAACAATGATATAATCCCCTGCGGATCAAGAATTTCCTTCTCAACGTGATATTGCGGGTCAATTTCGCTCACTTTTGGAATATAAACAAATTCCTTGTTCCTGAACTTATCCTGCCATCGTGGCACAGCTTCAAACGGAATGCCCTGTAAGTTTTTAATTTCAGGAGTTGTATCGCTGCTGCACCATTCATAAGTGTTATCAACGGTATCATCATCGATATTATACTCAAAAATATAAACACGATCAACAGCAGCATATTGCCCCAGACGTTCTAGTGTAGTCTGAATTGCCTCAGGAATTAGATCCATGGGTGATTGGATCAAAAGTGACGAAAAATTAAGAATCAAAGTATGCAATTCATTCAAAGATTGCAGCTTTTGTCCGCTCTCACTATTAAAATTCTGCATCAGTTATTTTTTTTAGAATATGCAATGTCAATATATAGAAAACAGTCGACCCGAAGTTTCGGGACTCCTTTATTTTAAATACTTCGCAAGCCCTGCCTGTCTGCTGCCAGGTAGACCTGTCTATTGCCAGGTAAATCTGACGGCCAGGTTTATCTGCTGAAGGCTGGCAGGCTCGAACACGAACATTATAAATCAGCCACTGTACTTAAAACCAAGCACTTCTAATTCGGCAAACGCACGGTAAATTTACTTCCCTTCTTGAGCTTACTCGCAATCTCAAGCGTTCCCTGATGCATCCTCACAAAATCCTGCACTATTAAAAGCCCAAGCCCGGTACCCTTTTCATTGGCTGTTCCTGGTTCGGAAGCAATGCTGCCTGTCGATTTTAGCACTTTTAATTTCGCAGCATCAATACCAATGCCATCATCTTCCACAATCAACTCAATGGCATCAGACTTTTTTCTTCCAACAATTCTGATCTCCGATTTGGGTTTAGAAAATTTGATTGCATTGCTGCATAAATTCCTCAAAACAGCTTTAAGCATTTCTCTGTCGGCCTCAAACTCAATGTCCGAATCAATATTTTTAGTGAATTTAATATTTTTCTCAAAAGCTTGCGGTTCGAGTATTGAACACACTTCTACTATGAGCTCGTTTAAGGCAATCTGCTCAGTGCTTGGCTTGATGACCCCTCTATTCAACCTACTCCAACTTAATAGGTTATCGATTAACACATTGAGATCCTTTACCGTTTTGTGCAAAGTACTTAATAATTCTTTACGCTCATTGGCTGGCAGCTTAGCTTCATTTTCCAACAGCAATGCTGAGAGCTTCTCTACACCTGCGAATGGACTTCTGAGATCATGTGATAAAATAGAGAAGAAACGATCTTTATCCGCATTACTTTTTTTTAGTTCGTTGATTAATCTACTTTTATGCAAGGCCAATGCCAGGTGATTAGCAGCTAATTCGCCCCATTCAACCTCATCGGCAGTAAATTTATGCTCCTTGTAAAAACCTACCAGGATCGCTCCAATTTTCTCCTCACCAACAATCATCGGTAGGCCGAGGCCTGATACGGTTTCAAAATCCTTTGAAATATCATGGCTTACATATTTACTTTCGCCGGCATGCTGAATTACAAGTGCCTTACCTTTTTCTAAAACACTCTGTGTAAGGCTTTTTTGATTTGGTTTGGCCCGGTAGTTTTTATAATAGTCGTACAAAGCTTCCGGAGCTGCAAGAGGAATAGCCTGCTTGCTTTCTGCATCCCAGGTGGTGATGTAACACACATCGCATTGCATCAATTGCTGGAGGCTTTCAGAGAGTTTTATCCAATCCGGTTTCTTATCCTCAGCTTGCAATGCCAACTGCGAAAGCCGGTTCAGGTTTGCCGTTCTGGCTTCTTTATCCGTAAGCAGCTTTTGTACACGTTTAAGCTCCGTAATATCTATTCCTGAGCACAGCAAGCCATTGACCTGACCTTTTTCATCATAAAGCAGGGTGTTCTTCCACAAAAAATGATATTCAAAACCGCTTACCGTTATAAGCCTGGATTCAATTGCTTCGGAGGTAACAAAATTGTTTTCGAAGGCATCATTTAAAAACTCCTGTATCTTTTCTCTTTCACGTCCGGGTTTGAGCAGCGAACTCCATTTTTTGCCAATAATCTCTTCTTTTTCTTTGCCGGCTATCTGGCAGCCAGCCTGATTAATCAAGCGTACGGTAGAATCTCTGTTAAAGCCTATGATTAATGAACCTGCAATATCCAGGTACTTCTGGGCTTTGTTGCGTGCGTTGACCAAATGATCCTCATAAGTTTTAAGATCAGTGATATCACGTGCAGTACCAAGTATCAGACTTTTATTTCCTATGATTACAGGATAGGCACTCAACTCAATAATTAAATGATTACCCCTGGTTTTTTCAATCACGATTTCATGCGAAACACTTTGTTTTCCAATGGCATTATGTGCAAGAATGCTGGCCACTTTTGGAACTTCGCTCAAGGGCAGCTGATTCAGTTGCAGCAAGCTCTTGCCTAACAATTTAGCTTTCGAATCGCCAAGAAGCTGCTCTGCTGCTCTGTTCGCATCGACCAAAACACCTTTCATATCCGCTATAAAATAGGCATCCGGGCTGTCTTCAAAAAGTATATTAAGACGGTTTTCATAGTCGCGCAATGTAGCCTCAAGAGCAGCTTTGCGGCTAATATCCTGCACAAAAATTAACACCATCCGCTCGCCATCCGACCTAAAAAAATTTAAGCCATGCATGACAACAGCCACAGTATGACCGTTTTTATGATAATACGCTTTTTCATAAGGCCCAAAATGGCCGGAAATGTATAAGGCCTCTGTTTGAATCCGATCGAGCTGATGAAAACGTTTTGGTGTGATATCAAAATACGTCAGCTGTTGCAATTCGGTTTTGCTATAGCCCAAAATTTGGCTGAGTGCTGAATTGCAGTCAGAAAAATGTTTCGTAGCAGAATCAATCACGGCTATCCCGATCGGTGAATCAGCAAAAAGCGTGCGAAAAAGTTTATTCGGATCTTCAGGAGATAAATCAAACTGGGATTTAAACAGCGTAAAACCATTCGTGTCTTCTTCGCAATTGCAGCTCTTGTTTATTTTTGGGAAGAGCATAAGCAAACTATCCGGCTGACTATGGCCTTCTGCCAAACGGCAGCTCCATTTAATTTGGCGTTTGGCATTGATCAACAAGCTAAAAAAAGTGCGCTCATTCTCCTGATTTATCCAGTTGGTGAGGATCTCCTGATTTTCCAGCTCCGGAATAATTGATGAAACATACGCTCCTTCCACCTGGCCAAAACCCTGAACTGCTGCATCATTGGTAAATTGTATAAGTCCATTACGCTTGCAAATGATAAGTGGTTCGGGCAATGCCTTTAACAACTGTTTCCAATATATTTCGTTCTCTTTCATAGCAAAAACTTATGAAATACTTGCAGGTAGCCAGCGATTAATGAGTGCAAAGATTTCGGCAGGTTTAAAGGGTTTGGTAATATAATCATCACAGCCTGCGCTCAGGCACATATGCCTGTCATCGTTTGCTGCATAAGCAGTTACTGCAATCACTTTGAGATCAGGATACAACAACTTGATCTGTCGGGTAGCTTCCAGTCCATCCATCACCGGCATTTTAATATCCATCAACACAAGATTAATGGAAGGATTTTCTTTTACCAGATTGAGTGCTTCACTTCCATTACGCGCATACAAAACATTAAAGGGTTTGGCTTTAAAGATGCGTTTGGTATAAAGCACGTTCAAGTCTTCATCTTCGGCAACTAAAATTGTTGGCCATTCAGCATTATATTCTATTTGATTTTGCATTTGTTTAGGTTTTTCCGCTTCTATTTCCATTGCTGATTTTAAAGGAAGATGCACATAAAATGCTGTTCCTTCATTAATTTTTGAGTTGATGCTGATTTTTCCTTTGAGCAGATGAACGATGCCTTTCACGATTGTTAAACCCAATCCGGCGCCCTCCTGATCACGTGTGCTGGAAAAGTCTTCCTGAATAAAAGGCTTATAGATATCTGGCAAAGCGGCTTCCCCAATCCCTTTACCACTATCGTGAACATAAAGAATCAATTCATTCTCTTCTATCTGGAATCCAATTTCAACAAAACCCTTGTTTGTATATTTTATGGCGTTAGACAACAGTTCGTTGGCTATCTTAAACAGGTATCCGCGATCGCTGTCAAAATGAAGCTGACGATGCTGTTTCGGGATTTCAAGTTTTAAATCAAGTTCTTTGGCGCTGGCCAGCAGCTGATGCTTTTTATAAACTTCTTCTAACAAACTCTGTAAATGAATGGTTTCAATATTGAACGGCATATTTCCCGACATCAGCAGGGAGACATCCATAATATCATTAAACGTATCCGTTAATCGGTCAACACTGGTGCCCAGTGCATCGATATAATCATTGCGATCCTCCATAGAAATATCCGTATCGAAAAGCAATTGAGAAAAGCCCACAATACCATTGAGCGGTGTTCTGATTTCGTGAGAGATATTATTCAAAAATGCTGTTTTAAGTTTATCGCTGGCTTCCGCTTTGTCTCTTTCGCGATCGAGTTCCGCATTTTTCTTCAGAATTTCCTCATTCTGGATTTTTAACTTATCGTTGAGTTTACTCAGTTCTTGATTTTGATATTCCAGCTTGTGCTGGTTTTGTTTGAGCAAATAGTCTGTTTGCTTTTTTAGTTTTAAATTGGTGAGCAATTCGGCAAAAATCTGTAAGAGCGAAAGTTCGCTGTCCACAAAGCTCTTATGCTTTTTTACAGCATCAAAACCAACATAACCCAGGCACCTGTCCTGCTCCATTAAAGGAATCGTGATCAGGGATTTAATGCCCTGCGGTTCGAGTATTTGATACAAGGGATCGTTGGTGTCAAGCTGATTGATATCCTCCACAATTGTTATTTCACCCTGCTGATGCGATGCGACCCATTCGGGGATCGACTTGTTGGGAACCCTTTTAAGGTTTTCTATTTCAGGGCTGGTTCCTTCCGAACACCATTCGTAGGTATTCGTCATATACTGCTCATCCCAGTTATAGTCAAAGATATACACCCTGTCAACTCCTGCAAAGCTTCCGATTTTGGCGAGTGCATCATCAATAGTTTCATCAATTCTGGCGAGTGGCAGGTTGATAAAACGTGTAGCCAGATGCGTTAGGGTTTGCAGAAGATTGTTATTCTGCAAAAGATTATTTTCCAGTTGTCTGATATTGGTGGTTTCCCGCAACATCATCAGCACCGAATTGGAATTCATGGGCGAAATTCGGGCTTCATAAGCGAGTTGCTCTTCCTTGAATGGAATCTGTAAATCAATGAGTTGTATCTGCTTGGTACCTATTGTCCGCTGAATAGCTTTAGCAAGTATGGATTTGTTGGATTCGGTAAAAAGCTGTTCGAGCGTCCAGCCTTTTTCAGGCAGTTCGTTCAAAAAACGCAGGGGTTGCTGTTCAAAAATATCAACTAGCTGGCCTTTATTATCGATCACAAGCATATAATCCGGCATTGCCCTTATTACAGCTTTCAACCTGGCTGTAGTTTCTTTGAGCTCGCGTTCAGATTCCTTTTGCTGGGTAATATCGCGGTTGATAGAACCAAACATATAATTTCCGGCCAGCTCCACGGGAAACAACAAGGTTTGCAGTGTGCGGATTTCGCCATTTTTTGTTTGTATTTCTCTTTCATTGCGCTCATGAACCCAGCGCTGTTCTTTTCGGGCAAGCAGGTTGAGGATACGTTTGCGGATAGTTTGTGCTCCTGAAGGTGATGCTTTCTTTATTGAATCAGGACCAATCATGTGCATCACATCCCAAATGTATTTCCCCATCACTTCTTCTGCCTTATAGCCTGTCATGTTTTCTTCTCCTTTGTTCCACAAAGTGATCCTACCTTCCTCATCGAACAAGATAATTCCTTCGTCGCTCTGCTCAACAACAGCACGAAAACGCGCTTCACTTTCGCGCAAATGTTGCTCGGTTCGCTGCGCAGAAGTAATATTACGCACCAATACAACAAAAATTGGCAGCGGAATATTAGATTCATAACTCACTGAAAGTTCATACCATTGTTGCTCATTTTTATGCTCCATTGCATAAACTTTGCCGGATGAAAGTCCTTTCTCTTTGGCCTCTTCAAGGGCACTAACTATTACTTTCATCACATCTTTAGTCAGGAATTCGCGCATGTGTTTGCCGAGAAAATCCTTTGGAGATTTTAGGAGGTCTTCTGTTGAAGCGGAATAATAGTCAAGTACATGGTATCGGCTGTCAAGCACAAATAACAAGTCCGGGATCGCCTTCAGGATGGCTTCTTTCTCGATCAAAGAAACGCTATCACTAATGTTCAGGTGTCGGGGTCTCCATTCTTCGAGTAGATACAAGTTTTCCGCATCATCAAAACTGATATCCGTTTTTAAAAGCAGGATATGATTGTCTTTAACAGTATCATCCTCAGCGAGTTTATATTGCAGCAATTGACAATTAGCGGGTATCAGGTGCGAAAAATAACGACTAAGGCTGTCATCGGCCTTATGCAACCGTGTTGCAATCGAAAAAGGCTCATCGTTTAAAGGGTTGATAAGCGACAACTCTTTTTTGGACAAATTGCAATAGATCACATCGTCTTCTTGATTCACAACAAAAACGATGTGCTGGAGATGATCGAAAAACTTTTTCCAATAGGTCGGATTCCTTTTCATTGTTGACTTGTTTTGTTTAAATCAAAATTATCCGCTTTTTATTATCAGTGGAAGCAAGTATATTCTTAGTTTCCTATACCTTATGATGAAAACGCAGAAAAAAAACCAAGGAACAAAATGGTTGATTTTATAGTTGTTTCTACTAATAAAAATTGCTGACATTTTGTTAACGATGTAAAAATACTGATTTCAAATCAAATAGCAAATCTTCCTAAGAAGTTTTAGTAAATAAAAAACGTCAAAAAGTTAGATTTATTTGACTTGAAAATCCTGTTCATGGAAAGCCCGGCTGCAAGCTGGCTTTTCTGTTGCGCTGGTTCAGTGCCTCTATGAAACACCAGTCGGGTCAACAAATTGATAAGATTTGAGTAAACAAAAAACCTGCTTGCTCACTCAAGGGCCAGCTCTCCGGCTAACTGTCGCAGGCTGATTTCACTAATTTTTACCTGTAATCGGGCGCTTAATAAACGACTTTCGGCAGCCATAAAATTGCGTTGTGCCTCCCTAAATTCAATCCCTGAAAGATCGCCAAGCTGGTATCGCTCCGAGGCAATTTCAAGATTCTCGCGCGCTGCCAGCACATTTTGCGACTCCATCCGCAGCAAATGCATGCTATTGGTATAGGCTTCGAATTGTTGGTAAAGTTCGGCCTTTAAGCTGTTTTCAAGCGAAGCTATCCTAAGCTGGCTGCTCTCAAGCATAATGTGTGCATTCTGCTTGTCGCGTCGCACACTAAATCCATTAAAAAGATTCATCCTGGCGCTAAGTCCATAGGTTATTCCATTCGTCTGACTTGTTTTAAGAAACCCGGCCTCAGAGTTTTGATCGTTGAAAGTGTAGCCCAAATTGAAGTCAAGCTCGGGAGCCTGACGTCCTCTAATTTCTTTCAGGCTTAGCTGCGCCAGTTTTTCATCTTGCGCACTCAGCATAAGCGAGGTGTTGTTTTCAAGCATTTTCTGGAGCAAAATCTCTCTGATAAGGTTTTCTTGAATAGCAAAGCTGTCAGCCACTTTAAATTCCACGCCCGGATCGCGTCCCAACAAATCATTTACCACAGTTTTGAGTTGCGCAATACGATCGTTGAGATCAAGAAATAAGGCACTGTCGGCATTTCTGTCAACCTCAGCTTGCAGCAATTCAAGTCGCGAACCTGCTCCTATTTCAAGCATCTGTCCGGCTAAGGCTACCCGTTCGTGGTCCACTTCAATGGTTGTTTTTACTACATCAAGCTGCAGGTTGATTTGCACCAGGCTGTAGTAGTTGGCCAATATATTGTACACATTATTTTCGACGGCTAACAACAGCTCCAACTCAGACTGCTGCTGCATGGTATTAAGTATATCATAGCGTCTGAACATCTGGAGGCCATCAAAAAGCGTCCAGTTTAATTGCGCTGCCGCAGAAAAAGCATCAGAACGCGCTCCTTTGCGGTCGTTGACCTGGCCTGTGAGAAACTCCTGCTTTGAATCGTTTATGCTGTAGTTTTGTCCGGCAGTAAGTGCTATTTCCGGCAAAAATCCGGCACTACCCAGGCTGTTGTTATTTTCGGCAATGGCTACCTCTTTCTTTACCAACCTGATATTGTAATTATTCTCTAAGCCAATACGCACAGCATCTGCCTCCGTAAGCAAAGGCTGCGACAAAGCCAATAAGGGCCAACTGAGCCAAATAAGCAAATAAAACTGCTTTGTTTTCATTGATAGTCTGTTTTTTAAAAGCAAATCACCTTAATCAACCTATGTGGTTTCCCTTTGATTTGCGTTTTCCTTATTTCCAAAACTGTCGTCAACATTAGAAACCGCCTTTTCTTTCTCCGAGATAAATGCGTACATAGCCGGAATTACAAAAAGTGTAAGCAAGGTTGCAAATGTGAGGCCCCCAATGATAGCTGTTCCCATAGCCACGCGGCTTTCAGAACCAGCTCCCAGTGCCAGCGCAATAGGAACTGCTCCCAATATTGTTGACAAACTTGTCATCAAAATTGGCCTGAAACGTGCTACAGCAGCTGAGTGTATCGCTTCCACCCTCGACAAGCCCAAGGCTTTTCGCTGATTGGCAAACTCAACGATGAGGATACCGTTTTTTGACACCAGACCGATAAGCATAATAATGCCGATCTGACTGAAAATATTCAATGTTTTATCAAAAAACCAGAGCGTAAGCACCGCGCCTGCCAATGCCAAAGGCACAGTAAACATGATAATCAGCGGATCCCTAAAACTTTCAAACTGTGCAGAAAGCACCAGATAAATCAGTATAAGCGCCAGCAAAAACGCGAACACCAAACTCGAGCTGCTCTCTTCATAATCTTTGGAAGCTCCTGCCAGGGAGGTGCTGAATGTTTCGTCAAGTGTTTCACTGGCTATACGATCCATTTCCTGGATTCCATCTCCAATGGTTTTTCCATCCACCGGATTGGCAGAAACAGTTGCTGAAACATAGCGGTTGTAGCGAAAGAGTTGAGGCGGATTGATCTCTTCGGTTACTTCGACCAAATTTGACAGCTGAACCATAACTCCGGCGTTATTTTTCACATAGAGTGTTTCCAAATCCAGCGGCTGGTTACGATAGCTGCGCTCAAGCTGGCCAATAACTTCGTACTGCTTTCCATTCATAATGAAATAACCAAAACGATTGCCACTAAGCGACAGCTGCATTGTTTGAGCGATATCCTGTGCCGAAACGCCCAGCATACGCGCTTTTTCGCGATTGATAGAAATCTGTAATTCGGGTTTATTGAATTTCAGATCCAGGTCAGCAAACTGAAAAACAGCACTCTCATTTACTTTTTTCATAAAATCGGGCAGTACTTCGCGTAATTTTTTAATGTTGGCAGCCTGAATCACATACTGAACAGGCAAGCCACCTCGCTGCGTGCCAATAGACTGGTCCTGAATTACAAAGCTACGTGCTGCTGTCAGCTTACCCATTTCTTTGCCAATAGCATTCGCAATTTCCTGTTGTGAACGCTGACGCTCATCAGGCTCGACAAGACGAAGTCGGGCAAAAGCTGAATTGACCGAGCTACTGGCACCGAAGCCAGGAGAGGTTACCGTTACCAAAGCATAAGTCTCAGGGACTTCTTCTTGTATTACGTCGATCATGTCTTTTACGTAATCTTCCATAAATTCGAAAGTACTTCCTTCGGGCGCTGTAACCATTAAGCGCATTCCCGAGCGATCTTCGAGCGGTGCCAATTCAGAGGGCAGGCTGCTGCCTATACTATAAATAAGCAGGCCTGAGACACCAATAATCACAAAAGCCAACCATTTTACGCGTAAAAAGGCAGCCAGAAGCCCTGCGTATCCATCCGTTAAACCCTTAAAGAAAGGCTCTGTAACTTCGTAAAGCCAATTATTTTTTTCACGCTTTTTCAAAATTCGTGTCGAAAGCATGGGAGTAAGCGTAAGCGCAACAAACGAGCTGATTATAACCGAACCGGCAAGCACTACACCAAATTCACGAAATAGCCTGCCCGTGATACCTTGTAAAAAAATTACCGGCAGAAATACTGTTGCCAGTGCTACAGTTGTTGCAATAATAGCAAAGAATATTTCGGACGATCCTTCCAAACCCGCCTGCAAAGGAGAAACTCCCTTTTCTATCTTACTATAAATGTTTTCAATCACTACTATCGCATCATCCACCACCAGGCCTATTGCCAGCACCAGTCCTAACATAGTTAGCACATTGATTGAAAAATCAGCAATATACATGATAAAAAATGCCCCGACCAGCGAAATGGGGATCACCAGCACCGGAATAATCGTGGTACGCCAGTCGCGCAAAAAGAAAAAGATTACCAAAACAACAAGCACAAAAGCCATATAAATGGTTTGCTCCACCTCACTGATCGAATCGCGGATAAAATCGGTATTGTCGAAACCTATTCCCAGTTCTATATCAGGAGGAAGGTCTTTTTGAATTTTTTCCAGACGGCGGTAAAATTCATCGACTATCTCAATATGATTGGATCCCGGTTGCGGTATAATTACATTGCCCACCATCGGCACGCCATCACGGCGCAAAATGGTGCGCTCATTCAAGGGTGCAAGCTCGGCATATCCGATATCCTTGAACCTTACCAAACCGTATTCGCCTTCTTTGATAATTAAGTTGTTGAAATCGTAGGGAGTTTCCAGACGTGAGAGTGTACGAACAGTAAGCTCAACTGTATTTCCTTCGATTCGGCCGGAAGGCAGCTCCAGATTTTCGCGCAGCAAGGCGTTGCGAATATCCAACGGACTCAAATTAAAAGCCGCCAAACGGATAGGATCCATCCACAAACGCATAGAATATTCTTTTGAGCCCCATACAGCGATAGAACTGACACCCGGAATGGTTTGCAGGCTTTCTTTAAACGTTCGTTCAGCAATTTCTGTCAGCTCCAGCAAGGAGCGCTGTTCGCTTTTAATGTTCAGAAAAATAATAGGGGACGCATCGGCATCAGCCTTCGAAACAATCGGCGGATCAGCGTCAGGAGGCAGATTACTGATAGCACGTGAAACCCTGTCGCGCACATCATTCGCCGCGGCTTCAAGATCAACCGAAAGGTCGAACTCCACTGTAATGGTACTTCTCCCATCGCGACTCACCGAGGTAAGTGTTCTGATACCATCAATGCCATTGATTGACTCTTCGAGTGGTTCGGTAATCTGAGATTCAATCACATCAGCACTGGCTCCTACATAATTGGAACTCACAGTGATAATAGGTGGATCAACACTGGGATATTCGCGCACACCAAGAGAAACCATCCCTATCAACCCGAAAAGTATGATCAGGATCGACATAACGGTTGCCAGCACAGGTCTTCGGATACTTATTGATGAAAGACTCATACCTTATTGCATTTCTGTTATTTGCACTTTCATGCCGGGTCTCAATTGCAGCAGACCTGAAGTAAGCACCGTATCTCCCGGATTTAAACCTTTTGTAATTTCTACAGCCGCTTCGGTTCTAAGTCCTGTTGTTACAAGCCGGGGCATGGCCTGGCCATTTTTATAAACAAAAACTTTGCTGGATCCCATTTCAGGAATCAGCGCTTCAGCGGCCAGCTGCATAGTTTCCTCTCTGCTTTGCAATGGAATAATAACACGGGCATAGCTGCCAGGCATAACACGGCCTTTTTCGTTGGCATAGCGCGCCCTCACCGGCAGTGATCGGGTTTGCTGATCGATGAGTGGCTCTAAGGCATAAATTACAGCCTCAAATTGTCCGCTTTGGTTTTCAACAGAAAACATAACCCGGCTTCCTCTGCTGATAAACGGGGTATAACGCTCGGGTATGCTGAATTCAAGCTTAACAGGTTTTAGTTTTGCCAGCGATACCAATGGCATTCCGGGAGCCACATAACTGCCTTCGCTCACTTGTCTGAGCCCTAACTGCCCATCGAAAGGGGCTTTGAGAAGTGTTTTGTCGAGCTGAGCCTGTAAGAGCGCTGCCTCTGCCTGCAATGTGCTTAAATCTGTAAGCACCTGATCATAGGTCTGCTGACTGATTCCTTGCTTATCCAGCAAGCTTTGCTGCCTTTGTTCAAGCTGTATTGCCAAATCAAGCTGATGTCGGTTTTTTTCTATTTGAGCGTAAAGATCAGCATTGTTGATCGTGATCAACAAATCGCCTTCTTTTACTGCTTTGCCTTCTTCAAAATGGATTTTTTCTATCCGTCCGGCAATTTCGGCAGCGATCATCACTTGCTCATCAGCCATAACAGAGCCTCCGGCAATAAGTTTATCCGTGAGTGGTGCCAGACGCATTATCATAGCCTTCACGGGCAATTCGGCTGTTGTTCTTTGTTGCTCGCGCAGAGGATTATCCGCCTTTTTTCGATCGAACAAACCACCGTAAAACATCAAGCCAAGCAGCACAATCACAATGAGCGTAATACTAATCAGCTTTACTACATTATTTCTATTTTTCATAACCATGTGTTTGAAACAACCACTGATAAACCAGAGATGTTCAATTTGTAAACAAAAAATGCTGGTATGCCGACAAAAGTACACTGAAAGAAAGCACAATTTCCATTTGTATAACACGTCATTATGCAACAAATTTAAATATCTCCGTTATTTGGCGAATTTAACGCCTGCTCAATTAAAGGAAAAACAGCAAACTTAAAGCCATCACAGCCATTCCGGCAATCAAGCCGTAGATAGAATAATGATGTTCGCCATACTCTTCTGCAGCCGGAAGCAGCTCATCAAGCGAGATGAAAACCATAATGCCCGCTACCACCGCAAAGAGCAACCCAAACATCACCGGACTCATAAATGGCATTAAAACCAAGTAGCCCACAAGCGCTCCAACCGGCTCAGCCAAACCACTGCTAAAAGAAATCCAAAAAGCCTTTTTGCGGCTGCCTGTAGCATAATAAACCGGTACTGAAACAGCAATGCCTTCGGGGATATTATGAATGGCGATAGCAACAGCAATTGCAATACCAAGATTTGGATCGGACAAGGCAGCAATAAAAGTTGCAAGACCTTCCGGGAAGTTATGGATACCGATAGCCAAAGCGGTGATCAGTCCCATCCGGGCCAGCTTTTTCTTCTTTGCATCAATATGATCCATCTCTTCAACACGCTTTACTTCGTGCGGGTTTTCAACGCTTGGGATGAATTTATCAATCAGTGCTATCAATAAAATTCCGCCAAAAAAAGCTGCTACAGTAATCCAGCTGCCCTGCTTGATACCATAAGCTTCGATAAGTGATATTCTTGCTTTCGATAAGATTTCAACGAATGAAACGTAGATCATCACCCCTGCAGAAAATCCCAGTGCGACAGATAGAAACCTGGTATTGGTGCGCTTTGCCAACAATGCAATTGCACTTCCAATTCCTGTAGATAAACCCGCAAACAAGGTGAGGGCAAAAGCAATTATGATACTTTCCGTTGAAACCATAGCGGGTTTTGAATGTCAGTTTTAATACAACAGGCAAAAATAATACAATACGTTAAAAAAAGGCTTATTGGATTGATGAATCATCAATAGATTTGTTTTTCTGATGAGCATAAGCCATGCGCGTTGCCATTTTTTGCTTCTCGCGTTCAATCACAAGGGTTGTAATTTCATCTGCACGCTTATCGTCATCAGCAAGCTGAAGTGCTTGATTAAAGCGATTTTCAGGAATGTCGTGGCGGTACATCAGTGCGCAAAGCTGTTCAAAATCGTGTTGCAGTAAATGGCGTATAAACAGCTTGATTCGTGCATGTAATTCCTTATAGCTTAAGTTGTTGACTTTTGACAAATTTGCCGGATTGATCGGCTCCTGTGCTGCTGTCATATTTTTACTTTTTTAAAGGTCAATATTCGTCTGTATAAGTTGTGTGCCTTCGTTCAGCTCATACCCAATAAGATTGCCATACCCAACGCGGTTTTCAATGTAAACGCCATTATCCAAATCGATAAATTTATAGGCTTTGGACTGAATAACATGGTGCATAAACTCCAAATCCACTGGCACATGTCCATGCACCACTTTCCTGTTTCTAATTTTTTCGGGCACCACACTAAATTCCCTGGTCCAAATCATGGCCTCCTTATCGGTAAAAGGATCATCGATTTTAAAATTAAGTCCGGCATGTACAAGAACGAAGTCGTCTAACTCAATGTAATATTTCAGTTTACGCATCCAATTGATATACTTTTCAGGAATTTCGCCGGCATAGGTAGCCCCAAAGCTTTCAAGGGTTTCCTTGCCACCATGTATTTCCCAGATAGACTGGATTTTCATTTTGCGTTTGATGCCAAAAAATGATTTCTTTGAACGATCTTCATCCCAGGCTTTTATGCAATAATCTTCATGATTACCCAGTAAAAATTTAACCTGAAATTCTTGTTCTTCAAGTTCCATCAGGTAATCGAGCACAGCCTTGCTATCGGGGCCGCGGTCGATGTAGTCGCCCAAAAAATAGAGTGTATCGAATTTACCCGGCTTTATCATGTTTTCAACAAGTGCCCTGAGGGTTTTCGCACACCCGTGTATATCAGGAATTACCCATCTTTTGTTCATCATGTTTTGGTGTTGTTTTAAGTTCCCAATGTTGGTTAATTTATTTGCACCCTCAGGATATCAGTCTGTAATCTGATTCAGAAAAGCCGGCAATCTGTTCAATTAGAGCAACAACCGACTCTCCTGAATCAAAACAAATTTTAGCTGAGCTTATTTACCTTTGGCTTGATTTGCAACCTGATCCATCAGTTTTTTAATCTCTTCGGGATCGCCAATAAAGTAGTCCTTTACAAGGTTCATCTCATTGTCAAACTCGAATACATAAGGGATACCTGTTGGGATATTAAAGGCTATAATTGCCTCTTCACTCATCTCTTTCAGGTGCATTACCAGGGCGCGTAGGCTGTTTCCGTGGGCAGCAACAAGAATTTCGTTATGCTGGCTGAGCGACGCTTTGATGTCATTGTCCCAGTATGGAATCATGCGTTCGATCACCTCTTTTAGCGATTCTGTCGCTGGCAGATCTTTTGGGTTTACGTCAGCGAAACGTGGATCGGCCGCTGGATTACGCGGATCATTATCTTCAAGTGGTTTGGGGGGCACATCAAAGCTGCGACGCCACAACAACACCTGCTCATCTCCATATTTTTCGGCTGTTTCAGCTTTGTTCAATCCTTGAAGTTCGCCATAGTGCTTTTCGTTCAGGCGCCAGTCTTTTAAAACCGGAATATACATTTGATCCATTTCTTCGAGCACCAGCCAAAGTGTTTTTATGGCACGCGAAAGATAGGAGGTGTATGCCATTTTAAAACGGAAACCCTTTTCTTTGAGCAGTTTTCCTGCTTTTTTTGCTTCAGCAACACCTTGCTCCGAAAGTGGCACATCTGTCCAGCCGGTAAACCGGTTTTCTTTGTTCCATGTACTTTGTCCGTGGCGGATTAAAACAAGTTTTTTCATTTTCTGAGTTTTTATTTGATATTTCAAGTGATATTTTTTTGAATCCCTGACACAAGCTTAACCTAATCCATGCAATTATGTCATACTTTTAGGGCAAAATTTAAAGTCAATGCAATTTATTTTTTGCCCGAACTGATTGCTTTCAATTAATTTGCATCCTTCCTATGCAAAATTAACATTTTAATGCTAGCTGTCGTTTAACAATATGTAAATTTGCCCCATGAAAGCTGTAACAGTGCCTGCATTTTTAAAAATTTTTTACCCTTCATTGCTTTGGCAAATGCCGCAAGGGGCTAAAAAACTTTACCTCACTTTTGATGACGGGCCGCATCCTGTAATTACACCGCAAGTGCTGGCCATTTTACAGCAATACACCGCCAAAGCCAGTTTTTTTTGTGTAGGAGATAATGTGCTTAAATACCCTGACACTTACGCAGAAATAAAGGGACAAGGTCATGCAATCGGAAACCATAGCATGAACCACCTAAACGGCTGGAAAACAAGCCTTAATCAGTATTACAAGAATGTAAACGATTGTCGTGAAATTGTGGATTCTATGCTTTTCAGGCCACCATACGGCCGCATAACACCTTCGCAAATTCAAGCCCTCAAAAAAGAATACACCCTTGTAATGTGGACAGTGCTTAGCTACGATTTCGACGCAGAAACAACACCTGAGCAATGCCTCGATTACGTAATAAATAATGTTGAAGACGGTGCTATCATCGTATTTCATGATTCTGAAAAGGCAGCGACAAATATGCTCTCTGCGCTTCCGAAAGTGCTGGAACATTACAGCAGCCTGGGATTTACTTTCGACAAACTTTAACAGTAATTGTAACGATTACAAACTTTTTGGCAAGCCATTTGTTAAGATAAAAGCTTACAAGACTTTGTAAATTGAATAACTTTGTATTATGGAACAAGATGATTTCAAAAAAGATATAGAAGAATTATTTCGGCTGTTTCATAAAATGATGGAACAATATCCTGAAGAAGACCTCCCTGGCATGGACAAAATGCAGTTGCAGCAACTCAAGCTTTTTTTGCGCAATTACGAATCTATGAAAGATCAGATTTCATTGGAAATGATGGGCGCGGTAAATGAGCCGATGCGTCAAATGCTTAGGATGTTTATCAAGCAATTGCGCGAGCAACTTGGAGAAGAAGATTTTATTCAGGCCGATGACGTACCAATTATTCGTGAAGATAATGCTGCAGTTACCGTTGAGCTGATTGATGAAATGCTGCGCCGTCCGGGCTTAAAAGCCGATGAAATAGACCGTTTGCTCGATGAAAGGGCAAAGCTGAATCAAAATAATTCGCAAAACTTACAACCGCCCAAAACAGAAAAATGAGTTCATACTTAAAAAAGCGTTGGAAAGACTATTGGGACAAAAAAGGATGGTTCTCTAAACTCAGCGATCTAATCTTTGTGATACTGGTGGTTGCTATGCTGATACCTTCAAGTCGCAAAGAAATCAGTGCTTTCGTTTCGGGTCTTACGGCCATGAGTCCGAAAAACCTGCCCGCAGAAGAACAAGCAACGCTTGGCTCCGGCGAATTTAACTGGACGCTAACTTCAAGTAATGGCAATCCGGTTGCCCTGAGTGCTTTTGAAGGCAAAGTTATTTTTCTAAATTTTTGGGCAACATGGTGCCCGCCTTGCATAGCTGAAATGCCTGACATTCAAGAGATTTATAATAAATATGGTGATCGGGTAGCTTTTTTACTCGTTACGGATGAAAAACCGGAAACAGTAACAGCTTTCATGGAAAGGAAGGGATTTGAGATGCCGGTATTTTATCACCGGCAAGCTGTCCCCGGGTTATTTGCTTCGCAAAGCATTCCTACTACTTTTATCATCAATCCTAATGGGAAAATAGTAATCCGAAAAACCGGAGCAGCAAAATGGAATAGCCAAAAAATGCATCAATTAATAGATGAAATGCTCATTCAATGATGTACATTCCACACGAAAAATCATTTCTCATACGATATTTCATACCTTTGTAACGTTGTAACAGATAATAAGCAGTAACAAATTCAATTATACTCATGAAAAAAGCCAGTTTCCTTTTTGTTTTAGCCTTATTGGCCAGCAGTTTGTCTGCACAAATTATCACGGATAAAACCAGTAAAGCCTTCACCGTTGGTTTTGATATTTATAACGATTTTCTAACACAAACACCTGATGATTACGATTCTCGTACTATCAATCAAGGATTTAACGTGTTTGGAACCTATAATTTTGCCCTTGGAAAAAGCGCCCACACCTTCTCTCTGGGTGTCGGGATTCGCTCACAAAACTTCTACTCTAACACCTTAATTGGTGATATGACTGCCGATACGGTAAAATTCGTGCCCATCACCAATAACTACAAGCGCAGCAAAATTAATTTGGTTTATCTTGATTTTCCGGCAGAGTTACGCTTTAGACTTGATAACAAGTGGAAAGTTGGAATTGGCTTTAAGCTGGGAGTTGTAATCGACAGCAAGTCGAAATACGTTGGTGATGCCACAGCAGTAGGCCCTCGGGTTTATGAAAAAAGCAAAAGACTTAATTCGCTCGAGCAATACACTTTTGGCCCTACCCTGCGCCTTGGTTACAAATGGATTAGTTTATATGCCTACTATCAGCCAGCACGTGTTTTTCAACGCGATTTAGGTCCGGAATTTTATCCTTTGTCAGTTGGTATCACATTAGCTCCTTTTTAAGTTGAGCTGCTGTTTTAGTTAATTTCTATGAAATTCCGAACGCTGGTTTTTGTTTCAGTATTGCTTGCAGCCTTCAGCTGTGGAACAAGCAAACAAGCATCAATGAGCACAGCTGACGAACAGTCTGTTCCGCTTACCGAAACTTATTCCGGAGTTATTCCATGTGCAGATTGCGATGGCATTCAGTTTACGCTGAATCTCAGCTACGATTTTACCTATAAATCCAGCATGCAATACATGGGCAAATCGGCGGATGCTTTCGTGTCCGCAGGAACCTACAAGATTCAGGATGGCATCATCGCACTGCAAGATGTTTCAGCAGGGATGAAATACTTCAAAAAACAGCAGAATAATTTGCTGCTGTTGGATATGGAGCGAAAAGAAATAAGCGGAGCACTGGCACCGATGTATGTGTTGAAACCCAAGCAGGAAAATGTTGAAGGCACAATTCACCAACTAAAAATTAAGCATGCACAACAGGGTAACGATTTCTTTGCAATGGGTCAGGAACCCTCTTGGAGCCTGACTTTGAATTTTGAAGAACAATTTCGTTTTAGTTCAATTTCAGGCATCAATTTAAACACACCAGCTGTGGATCAGGAAAGCTTGCTGCAGTCTAAAAAAATGCGCTATCAAACCACTACAGACGCTGGCGCGCTTGAAATTGAAATTTCGGATGAAGCTTGTCAGGATGCCATGTCGGGTCAACTATTTGATTTCTCGGTCGCTGTAAAAGCAAAGGAAAGTTCCACAGACGCCTATTCAACTTTTCATGGTTGTGGCACCTTTACCTACGACCTTAAACTTCACGACATCTGGGTGTTGGAAGCTCTTGAAGGAGAAGCAATTGAAGCTTCATCATTCACACGCGGATTACCACAGCTTGAGATTTTTGTTGAAGAACAACGCTTTGGCGGCCATGATGGCTGCAATATGCTTGTCGGAAATATCATAACCAAAGGAAATACCATCAGCTTTAAAGATGCTGTTTCGACCAAAATGGCCTGTCAGAACAACACCAAAAGTGATCTGTATCGCGAAGCCATCAACGATAAAACATTTACTTTTCAGCTAAAAAATTACCGTTTAATCTTAACTGCTGACGGCCTGCAAAAGCTGCGTTTTCGTAAGTTCGACTAGCCGTCAGGCTGTCAATCATGGTGATAAGGTTCTCCGCGTATAATGGTAAAAGCCCTGTAAAGCTGCTCGGCAAAGATGAGCCGCACCAGCTGATGCGAAAAAGTCATAGGCGAAAGTGAAATCTTCAAAACCGAACGCCGATAAACCGCTTCCGAAAAGCCGTAAGGACCACCTACTACAAACACCAATCGTTTTACTGATTGGATCATCTGTTTTTCCAAATAGGCTGCAAAAGCTCTCGAATGAAACTGCTTGCCATTTTCGTCTAATAAAACCAAACTGTCTCCAGCCTGAAGGGCAGCAAGTATCAATTGGGCTTCTGCTTCCTGCTGTGCCTCCTCCGAAAGCGCTTTGCGGTTCTTGATGTCGGGAATCACTTTCATTTCCAGGCCGACATAATGTTTCAGACGCTCAACATACTTTTTTAGGCCATCTTCCAAATAGCGCTCATCGGTTTTTCCGATAACTAAAAACAAAATCTTCATGGCATAAAATTACGCGCCAAAATGGCTACATATTTCTTCTGTATTGTCCGCCAACTTCAAACAAAGCCTGCGTAATCTGTCCTAAAGAGGCAAATTTAGAAGCTTCCATCAAGGCTTCGAACACATTATCATTTTTTACAGCGGCCTGTTTCAGCTTGTCGAGTTGTTTCGGAATTTCTTCCTTCCAGCTTTTATGAAGCCGTTCGAGCATCCCTATCTGATATTCTTTTTCCTTTTGTGTTGCGCGGATTACCTCGCCGGGAATTACCGTGGGCGACCCTTTGCTCGAAAGAAAAGTATTGACACCAATAATCGGTAAGTCACCATTGTGTTTCATGGTTTCATAAAACAAGGATTCTTCCTGAATTTTTCCACGTTGATACATGGTTTCCATGGCTCCCAGCACTCCGCCGCGTTCGGTAATCCGGTCAAACTCAGACAATACTGCTTCCTCTACCAATTCGGTTAATTCTTCAATAATGAAAGCGCCTTGCAGCGGATTCTGATTTTTGGCCAGTCCCAATTCTTTGTTGATGATAAGCTGAATAGCCATCGCCCGGCGTACCGATTCTTCTGTTGGCGTAGTGATCGCTTCATCATAAGCATTGGTATGCAGCGAGTTGCAGTTGTCATAAATAGCATAAAGCGCCTGTAATGTCGTACGAATGTCATTAAAGTCGATTTCCTGCGCATGCAACGACCGGCCGGAGGTCTGGATATGGTATTTGAGTTTTTGCGCGCGATCATTCGCCCCATATTTCCCTTTCATGGCCTTTGCCCAAATCAAGCGGGCAACGCGACCAATCACCGAAAATTCAGGATCTGTTCCATTGGAAAAGAAGAAGGAAAGGTTGGGCGCAAAATCGTCAATATTCATGCCACGAGAAAGATAATACTCCACATAAGTGAAGCCATTGGCCAGTGTGAAAGCCAGCTGGCTAATTGGATTTGCACCTGCTTCGGCAATATGATAGCCGGAAATGGAGACTGAATAAAAGTTCTGCACTTTATGGGTGATAAAATATTCCTGCACATCGCCCATTAGCTTTAAGCTAAAATCCGTGGAGAAAATACAGGTATTCTGCGCCTGATCTTCTTTTAAGATATCTGCCTGTACTGTTCCCCGCACTCTGCTGATCGTTTCGGTTTTGATGCGTTCGTAAACTTGTTTTGGTAAAACCATATCTCCGGTAACTCCAAGCAGCATCAGGCCAAGACCATCGTTTCCTACAGGCAGTTCTCCCTGATAAGTTGGCCGTTCGGTGCCTTTTTGGCGATAAATCTCTTCTATAATGGCGATTACGTCCTTCTCCAGGCCGTTTTCCCTGATGTACAATTCGCACTGCTGATCGATAGCTGCATTCATAAAGAAACCCACCAATGTTGGCGCCGGACCGTTAATCGTCATACTCACACTGGTTTTAGGATCAGCCAGGTTAAACCCTGAATACAGTTTTTTGGCATCATCGAGGCAAGCTACCGAAACACCGGCATTACCAATTTTTCCATAAATATCAGGGCGTATGGCAGGATCTTCACCATAGAGTGTTACCGAATCAAAAGCCGTGGAAAGCCTTCGGGCAGGCATTTCAAACGATACATAATGAAAACGGCGGTTGGTACGTTCGGGGCCACCTTCGCCTGCAAACATGCGTGTTGGATCTTCTTCCTCACGCTTGAACGGGAATACACCCGCGGCATAGGGAAATTCACCAGGCACATTTTCCAGCAAATTCCAACGCACTATTTCGCCCCACGACCGATAAACAGGTAAGCTAATTTTTGGAATCTCAAGCTGCGACAAAGAAGTGGTATGCGTTCCAATTTCGAGAACTTTGTCGCGCACCTGATACCGATAAACCTTGTCCTTGTAAAGCTTCTTTTTTTTGTCCCAGTTTTCAATTAGTCCAATGGTTTGAACATCCAATTTCTGACGTTCAAAATCGGCCAGTTTTTTTAGTTTTTCGGCAGTTTCCATATCTGCAACATCCTCACTAATCTGGCTGCTCTCGCTTAAACTTTGCCAGCGATGTGCCAGTTTGCTTTGCTTCAAAGCCCATTGATTGTAGCTGCGCACCGTATCTGCAATTTCGCTCAAATACCGAACCCGTTTAGGCGGTATGATATACACGCTTTCCGGTAAATCATCAGAAATTTCCAGCTTCGTTTCAAAAAGCACGCCGGTACGATCCTGAATTATTTTTAGCATTTGAATATACAGGTGATTCAGCCCGGGATCGTTGAACTGTGAAGCCACAGTGCCAAAAACAGGCATGGTATCGGGATGTTTGTCGAAGAGCAAATGATTGCGTTGATACTGCTTTTTCACATCGCGCAAAGCATCAAGGGCCCCTCGTTTATCAAACTTGTTCAGGGCAATCAAATCTGCAAAATCCAACATATCAATCTTTTCAAGCTGGGTGGCGGCGCCGTATTCAGGGGTCATCACATAAAGCGAAAGGTCGCTGTGGTCAATAATTTCAGTATCGCTTTGTCCAATACCGGAAGTTTCCAGAATTACGAGGTCAAAGCCTGCCGCCTGCAAAATAATCTCTGCATCCTTCACATACTTCGACATGGCCAGGTTAGATTGCCGTGTTGCCAACGAACGCATAAACACCCGGGAGCTATCAATCGAATTCATGCGAATGCGGTCGCCCAGTAAGGCTCCGCCGGTTCGTCGTTTTGACGGATCTACAGAAACAATTCCGATTGTTTTCTCCGGTTGGTCAACCAGAAAACGCCGCACCAATTCGTCCACCAGACTCGATTTTCCGGCGCCGCCAGTGCCTGTAATACCCAAAACAGGCGCTTTTTGGGACGTATGATCAGGCAGCGTATCGATAAAATCGCGAACAGAATCGGGAAAGTTTTCAGCAGCAGAAATCAGATTCGCGATGGCTTTATTGTCTTGCTTTTGGATCGCCTTCAAATTGGGTTTTATATCTTTTCCGGTTGGGAAGTCAGCCTCTTCGAGCAGTGAGTTGATCATACCCTGTAAGCCCATCGAGCGCCCGTCGTCAGGCGAAAATATGCGTGAGATGCCATATTTATGCAAAGCCTCAGCCTCCTCCGGCAAAATAACACCACCGCCTCCACCAAAAAGCTTGATATGTCCCGATCCCGCCTCTTTGAGCAAATCATGCATATATTTAAAATATTCCATATGGCCGCCCTGATAAGAAGTAATGGCAATAGCCTGGGCATCTTCCTGAATGGCTGTGCGCACAATTTCGCCAACTGAGCGATTGTGCCCCAGATGAATTACCTCTGCCCCACTTGACTGAATAATGCGACGCATAATGTTGATGGCAGCATCATGCCCATCGAAAAGTGAAGCTGCTGTAACAATACGAATATGATTTTGTGGTTTATAAGCTTGAACTGAACCTGATTGCATAAAATAGTTTTTTTAATAGGTACAAATATAGTTTTTTCCATGTTTGGACAAGGACAGTTGCAGCATTTCTTTTCGCAGACAACACATTCTGAGTTTAACTTTCAGTGAAAAAGAAATGCAGTCGCGCATATAATATCCTTAATTTTGTCGCTTAACACAGTGCAATGCAGGGCAAAATACAGCACGTTTTAATATTGATTATGATGGTGGCAAACTTGCTGCCGTATAAATCCGCTCAATCCGAAGAACACCCTATTATTTTAGTCAATAATTTGAAATTGAACACTTTATCAGACTATTGGGAGCGTTATGATGTTTTGAGCGATTTCAAATCAATCGTGATTCCTGTAAAACGCGCCGGGAAACTTATCTTACTGGATGCCATTGCAGATAGCGTTTCCGGTGCGCTAATTCTCGACACCGGCTCGGCAGGTTTAGTGCTTAATAGCATCTATTTCAGAAATGGCAGACAAAAATCCGGTTCGCAATCAGCTGGTATAACAGGAAAAATAGAGGAGATTAACCAGTTACAAATAGGCAAACTGCAATTTGATGACGTTTTTTATGAAAATATAAAGGCTGACCTTACAGATCTCGGACATTTGGAACAAGCCAGAAAGACAAAAATTCTGGGATTCTTTGGTTTATGTATGCTGAAAGATTTTGAAGTAGTGCTGGATCTCAAAAATAATGTGATTGAACTGCATCGCCTAGACGACCAAGGCGTTCGGCTTAGTAACCATCCCATTCCGGCACCTGATTTACAGCTTCCTGTTTTTAATTATAACAATGTGTTTTTTATTGAAGGGCGGATTGCCAATAAGCGATTAAGTTTTTGCCTGGATACCGGAGCCGAAAGCAATGTGCTGGATCATTACCTATCCGACAAAATACTCAATACCGTAACCATTGTAAAGCGATCAACCTTACGCGGAGTTGGCGAACAACACACGGAAGTTTTTTATGGACTTATGAATGACTTTAGTCTTGGTAATCAATCGTTTGCTAGCATGCAAACAATTATTACAAGCCTTGCCAAAATGAGTGAAAGCTATGGCATTGAGACGGATGGCATGCTGGGTTGTGCATTTTTTGAGCAAGGAGTTTTTTATCTCAACATGAGAAATAATGTCTTGGGGATCATTTTTCACAAAACAGAAAAATCATGAAAAAAATTCAACTAATCATCCCCCTCCTGCTGTTATTTAGCTTGTTCGCAGGCAATCTGAAGCTCTACTCACAGGCGCGAATACACAATGGCTGGTTTGAGCTGCAGGTAAATTTGAATATATCAAAAACTGAGCAACTCGAATTTGGCCAGCAATATAACCTTGACACCTTAATTATTAAGCGCCTTTTTGATGAAGATTTTCGATTTATCAACGACAGCACTGAATGGAAGCTTGAAGCCATAAAACCAGGCTTAGTTCTGCTGGCAAAAAAACTCTCCGCAAAATCTCCTGAACCGCCACCTCCTCTTTCAGAAATTATACTGTCAGAACTCTACACTAGTGCCGATTATTTTCCTGTAATTCAGGATGTAGCTTATGGTGTAAACAATTTGAGTAATCACAGGTCATTCAGAATGATCGAAAACAAAGCATGCTTTATGCTTACAGCATTCGAAAATGCTAACAAGGTTATACTGTCCGGTTCTTTTAACAACTGGAACACCATGGAGCATTCCATGCAAAAAACCGACAGTGGCTGGGTCAGCTGCCTTTCGCTGGAAGCCGGCAAATATTCCTATAAATATATTGTTGATGGCCGCTGGATGGCTGATCCCGGAAATTTAACAGCTGAAGCTAATGAACAAGGCACAACAAATTCTGTGGTTTTCGTTTATAACCATCAGTTTGATTTAAAGGCACATAAAGCAGCCTCATCGGTGTTTCTTGCGGGCACTTTCAACAATTGGCGCCCTGATGAACTCAAACTCAGCCGTACTGATGATGGATGGAAACTTCCACTTTATTTGCGCGAAGGCACCCATGCCTATAAATATATTGTTGATGGGCAGTGGATTAACGACCCCGAAAATCCAGATCAACGTCCTGACGGTCGTGGCAACCTCAACTCCTTTATTGGCATTGGCGATGAACTACTTTTTGTGCTAAACGGCTTTAAGTCTGCAGAAAATGTTATTCTCACAGGAGATTTCAATGCCTGGAATGAACACGAATTAACAATGAACCGCACAGATTCAGGCTGGGAACTGGCATACACCTTAGCCCCCGGTAATTACGAATACAAATACATTGTCGATGGCCGCTGGATCCTGGATCCGCACAACCCCTACTCAACAGGCAGTGGAGATTTCGAAAACTCTTTTATCGCTTTTCAGCCAAACCATGTTTTCGCGTTGAATGGGTTTGTCTCGGCCAAAGAAGTGCTGATTAGCGGAAGTTTCAACGACTGGAACGAAAATGGCTACCATATGCTTCGCAAAAAGAACAACTGGGTTTTCCCGATTTTTCTAAAACCCGGGCGTTATTCCTACAAATTTATTGTGGATCGCCAATGGATTACCGATCCCGATAATCCCTATTATGAAAAAAATGAGTTTGGATCGGACAATTCCGTACTTTGGATTAATCCATGATAATTGTTTGATTTACACTAGCTTACAAAACAAAGATCAGGTTTTTCACTGCTGTAATATGCTCGTTTGATTAACCTCCCTTGCTTAAAATACCTATATTTGCTTAAAATAAACTGACAACATGATGTTACAATTTGATGGCGAAATACCCTCCAAATTACCACAGGTCGGCTTGTCCATTTTTGCAGTGATGTCAAAAATGGCCGTCGAACACCAGGCTGTAAATCTTTCGCAAGGCTTCCCTGATTTTCCTATTGCCGAGCAGCTCATCCAGCGCGTAAACCACTATATGAAGAAAGGTTTCAACCAGTATGCACCTATGCCCGGAATTAAACCCTTAAGAGACGCGATTTCTGAGAAGGTTTATAACAGCTATCAACTACGCTACGATGCTGAAAATGAGATAACTGTCACCGCAGGAGCAACACAAGCATTGTACACTGCCATTACGGCATTTATCCGCGAAGGCGATGAGGTTATCATTTTTGAACCCGCCTACGATAGTTATGCACCAGCAGTAAAATCGTGCGGCGGTATGGTAAAATATGCCAGTCTTACAAGTCCCGATTTTAAGTACAATTGGCAGGAAGTGAGACAGATGATTACCAATCGTACACGAATGATTATTATTAACAGCCCGCATAATCCAACGGGAAGCCTGCTCACGGCAGAAGATTTGCAACAGCTTGAAAAGCTTACGCGCCAGACAGATATCCTGGTATTGAGCGATGAGGTTTACGAACACCTTGTTTTTGACGGCAAGCAGCACGAAAGTGTTTGCCGATATCCCGAACTGGCACGCAGAAGTCTGGTAGTGGCTTCATTTGGAAAAACTTTTCATGCAACAGGCTGGAAGCTGGGGTATATTCTGGCTCCTGCCAATCTGATGCAGGAGTTTAGAAAACTGCATCAATTTGTTGTATTCGCCGTAAACACACCCATTCAATATGCTATTGCCGATTTCTTGAAGGACGCAGAAAACTTCCTGCAGCTGGGGGATTTTTATCAGCAAAAAAGAGATGCTTTTCTGGAAAAAATAAAGTCTTCAAAGTTCAAAATAATACCAAGTTACGGCACGTATTTCCAGCTACTTGACTACGCTGCAATTAGTGATTTGCCGGAAATGGAATTTGCTGAAAAACTCATCAAAGAATATGGTATTGCCGCTGTGCCGATATCACCTTTTTACAATCGTCACAACGAGCAGCATCTGCTACGTTTTTGTTTTGCCAAAACAGATGAAACCCTTACTAAAGCCGCCGAAATACTATGCAAGATTTAAAGATAGCCTATGTTCAGGCTGATTTAAAGTGGGAGAATCCACAAGCAAACCGAAGCCATTTTGAAGCGCTCATGGCAGCAAATCATACCAAGCCGGATCTTATTGTGCTTCCCGAAACTTTTACCACAGGCTTTCCGGTTGATCCAAGAAAGTTTGCTGAAAAGCAGGATGGCGAAAGTTTTAAGTGGATGCAAAAACAAGCCGAAAAGCATCAGGCAGTGATTACGGGTAGTATTTTACTCAAACAGGGCAATAATTTTCAAAACACCCTGATTTGGATGCGCCCCGATGGCACTTATGAAACCTATGCCAAAAGACATGTTTTCAGGCTGGGCGGCGAACACGAACGCATTACGCCTGGTGCTGAGCAACTTTTTGTACAACTTAATGGGTGGAAGATAAAACCCTTGATATGCTACGATTTGCGATTCCCGGTCTGGAGTAAAAACAATTACCATAACGGACAATTCGATTACGATTTGATGCTTTATGTTGCCAACTGGCCCGCAGTGCGTGCCGAACCCTGGAAACAGCTGCTTGTGGCGCGTGCTGTTGAGAATCTGGCTTATGTGTTGGGCGTAAACCGTATTGGAACCGATCCACAAGGAATTGCTTATCAGGGCGATTCGGTTTTGCTCAATTTCAAAGGTGAACCAATTTCGCAAGCGGTTGCACAAAAAGAAATGATAATAGAAACCACTTTATCAGCCAATCAACTGAAACGATTCAGAGACAAATTTAACGTGGGTCTCGACTGGGATTCCTTTGAAATAAGGTAAACCAAGCGTATTCTTATCCCACCTTCGGTTAAGGAAGCGCAAGGGTTTTGAAAAAACAGCCAATTTTAGATTTAGCCCAGACCATTTAAAATGATAATTTTACCGCCCAAAGTTTATTAAAATGAATATTATTATTGCAGGAGATGGTGAAGTTGGACTTTATTTAGCTGAAGCACTTGTCAATAGCAATCACAATATCACCATTGTTGATCCACATGAAGATTTGTTGAAAATGATTGAGTCACAAACCGATCTTATGACGATTATGGGTGACTCAACTACCATCGGTGTGTTGCAGCGTGCCAATGTTCGCAAAGCCGATCTGGTGATCTCTGTGGTACACGATGAACATATCAACCTGATGACCGCCATTCTGGCCAAAAAGCTGGGAGCCAAAAAGGTGATTGCCCGTGTTAATACCATGGAAAACCTGAGTGCAGAAAGCTGGAAAATCTATCAGGAACTTGGTATTGACGGGCTGGTATCGCCCGAAGATATCGCTGCCCATGAAATTATTTCGCTGCTTAAACAAACTGCTGCTACGGAGGTGTTTGATTTTTCGGGAGGGAAGTTGCAGTT
Source organism: Bacteroidota bacterium (assembly GCA_018830105.1). Lineage (GTDB taxonomy): Bacteria > Bacteroidota > Bacteroidia > Bacteroidales > F082 > UBA5536. The sequence continues at coordinate 29,784 of JAHJTC010000003.1, read as the reverse complement.
ATTCATGATTAAACTTGAAGAAGGAGCCCCGGTTTTAAACAAAAGCCTCACCGATATTGCAAAAGAATATAAGCACCTTGATTTCAGAGCTATCGCAGTTCACCGCAATCATGAAACTTTTATTCCGTACGGTGACGACAAATTTGAGACAAACGACCTGGCCTATGTGATTACCAAACCCGAAGCCATTGAAAATTTACTGCGTTTGGGTGGTAAGGTACAGCACAATATACACAATGTGATGATTATTGGAGGAGGCAGGGTTGGACGCATCACTGCCAAAAGACTTGAGCATGATATGACCATCAAGTTGATTGAAAAGAACAAAGATCGATGTATATTTCTAACTGATTACCTTGAAGACACACTGGTTATCAATGGCGATGCCCGAAATATTCAACTGCTCGAAGATGAAGACATAAGAAATATCGATGCCTTTATTGCAGTGACAGATAACACAGAGACAAACATTCTAACTTGCTTACAGGCAAGAACTTATGGAGTAAAGAGAACCATTGCACTGGTTGAAAATATCGACTATATCGATATTTCACAAAATATTGGTATTGATACCATCATTAACAAAAAGCTAATTGCCGCCAGCTATATGGTGCGCTACACTATGGGCGCCGAAGTGACCTCACTAAAATGCCTGAGCGGAATTGATGCCGATGCCATGGAACTGATTGCAAGACCAGGGTCAGCAGTTACGCGAAAACCCATCAAAAAACTTAGCATCCCTGATGGCGCCATAATTGGTGGCATTGTAAGAGGCGAAGAGAGCTTTATCGCCATGGGTGATTTTCAAATTGAAGAAAATGATAAAGTAGTTGTTTTTGCTCTTCCACGGGCTATTCATAAGATTGAAAAATTGTTTCATTAGCTATTTTTCAAAAACCAGACTGTCATGAAAAGTTTTCTTCGGAAAATAAATTTTGCGATTATTTTAAGGATCATTGGCTTTCTTCTGATCATTGAAGGTCTTTTCATGCTTACCGCATTGCCATTTACCTATTTATATTGTGATTTGGAATGCAATGCTATTCCGGTTTCTGCCTTTATTACAATTTTTTTTGGCGGCATGATGTTTCTGATAAACAGAAAAGCCGTTCCTAATTTGGGTAAGCGTGAAGGCTATATCATTGTTAGTTTCACCTGGATTCTGATTTCATTATTTGGCTCGCTACCCTATTATATCAGCGGAACGATACCAAATTTTACGGATGCTTTTTTCGAAACCATTTCAGGCTTTACGACAACCGGAGCCACAATATTGACCGATATTGAATCGATGCCACGCGATTTACTCTATTGGCGCAGCCTCACGCACTGGCTTGGTGGCATGGGGATTATCGTTTTTACGGTGGCCATACTACCAATATTAGGAATTGGCGGCATGCAGCTTTTTATGGCCGAAATGCCCGGCGTGACCTACGATAAGCTTCATCCGCGTATTACGGCTACCGCCAAAAGACTTTGGGGCATTTATGTGTTGTTGACCGCATTACAGACACTCTTGCTTTGGGCCGGAGAAATGGATTTTTTCGATGCTATAAATCACGCCTATGCTACAATGGCCACTGGCGGTTTCTCAACACGTAATGATAGCATTGCCGCATTTTCGGCTTATAGTCAGTATATTATCATTATTTTTATGATTCTTGCTGGCACAAATTTTACCTTGCACTATTTTGCGCTGCATGGAAAACTAAGCCGGGTTTTCAAAGATGAGGAATATCGTGGATATATAACTATTGTGGGTGTTTTCGTTTTACTAATTACCATTGGATTACTCATTGCCAAAAGCGGTGGCCTTGAAGTTGTGTTCAGAGACAGCTTATTTACAGTGGTTTCCATACTAACCACTACTGGTTTTGCTACGGTAAATTATATGATGTGGCCTACAATATTATGGATGCTCGTTTTTGTGTTGATGTTTATCGGTGGATCAGCAGGTTCAACAGGTGGCGGCATGAAAATCGTACGCCAGCTTTTATTGCTCAAAAACTCACGGATGGAATTAAAACGAGCCATCCACCCCAACGCTGTATTGCCGGTAAGATTTAACCAAAAATCAGTGCCACAGGATACCATTTACAAAGTAATGGCTTTCTTTTTGATGTATATACTTATCTTTTCGATGGGAATGCTTGCGCTTTCGGCTTTAGGCCTTGATTTTCAAACTGCTGTGGGGGCTTCTATCGCAAGTCTTGGAAATATTGGCCCAGGAATCGGAAATGTGGGACCTGTGGATAATTATGCATTTATGCCTTTGATGGCTAAGTGGTTGCTTACCTTTATGATGTTGTTAGGTCGTCTGGAAATATTTACAGTTCTTATTTTGTTTTCTCCACAATTCTGGAAAAGATAAACTTATTAAACTATTCGCCTGGGAAAAAACCGAATGGCACTGATCATTTTATATAGAATTATTCTAAATAATTTTGTTTCAAGACCAAATTAAATTATTTTTGCCTTTTAATACTCTTAATTATACTTATTCAATACGTGCAACTATGAAAAACCTGACTAAAATTTTTATGCTATTGGCGTTTATTGCAATAACAAGCGCAGGCTGTAACAAAGCCAAAGACTTGCTTGATGTAAAATTTGATGCCGATTTCGAAACCAATTTGAATGTAGATATCCCCGCTGAAACAATGCGTAATACGGATGCCAGTTTTTACCAGGAATCAACCATTGATCCGCAATCAAATACTGAGTTTGCTGAATATGGATCTAAAATCAAAGAAATTGAGATTAAAGAAGTTAAAGCAACAATACTATCCATCAACAAGGAAGTTGTGCTTGAAACGGCTGAAATTACGGTGAAGTCAGCTGACTTGAATCCTGCTGTCTGGTCTTATACCAACGAAACACTTACTGTTGGCAAACAATTAGTTATGGACAACAGCAATGGCCAATGGGATAATGTACAAACTATTTTGGATGGTCAAAATGCTTTTACTGTTTCAATGGGTGGTACTTCAGATCAGGATGATGTACAATTTACATTACTGATTGAGATTAAAACTTCTGTGACAGCTAACCCGCTGAACTAAAAAAAATAACATAAAAAAAACCCGCCAAAGAGCGGGTTTTTTTTTTGAATCAATTTGTTTAGAACGCTTTTATTTCCTTCACACTTACCTCTGTTGCGTAGCGCTTGTTGCCATCTTTGTCGTCCCAGCTGCTGTTGACCAGTTTGCCCGAAACGGCAATCTCCTTGCCCTTGGTGATAAGCTTTTCGATGATGTCGGCGGTTTTGCCCCAGGCTACCAGGTTGTGCCATTGCGTATCTTCAACGCGCTCGCCTTTTTGGTTGTAATAAACTTCGTTGGTGGCCATGCTGAAGCGGGCAAGCTTGCGGTCTTTGTCAAAAGTTTTGATTTCAGGAGTGCGGCCTGCACGTCCGATCAATTGTACGTTGTTTCTTAAAGTTGTCATGATTTTCAAGTGTTTAATGAATGGATTATTGTTTAATTCAATTACGGGATTGCAAGGTTTTATTCTGATTTCCCAAATGCTATGATTTGGTTTATTTCTACCTCTGTTGCGTAGCGCTTGTTGCCATCTTTGTCGTCCCAGCTGCTGTTGACCAGTTTGCCCGAAACGGCAATTTCTCTGCCTTTCTTTACAATTTTTTCAACTACTTCGGCTGTCTTACCCCAGGCGATCACCTGATGCCATTGGGTGTCTTCAACACGCTCGCCTTTCTGATTATAATAATAACTGTTGGTAGCGATAGAAAAACGCGCCATTTTGCGGTCCTTGTCGAAGCTTTTGATTTCAGGATCGAGGCCTGCACGGCCGATCAGTTGCACGGTATTGTTTAATGTTGTCATGATTTTCAAGTATTTAATGAATGGATAAGGTTTGAATTCAATAATGAGTTTTAAATAAAACTTGTTGAAATTAATTGATACTGCGGATTTCATTCAGCACGATCTCAACTTTGGTGCGTTTTTGACCCTTTCGGTCTTCCCAGTTCCAGCTACTCAGTTTGCCGCTAATGGTAACTTTTTTGCCTTTCTTTACCTGCATTTGAACCACATCGGCCAGCTTGCCCCAGGCCACCACATGATGCCATTGGGTTTGTGAGATGCGCTCTCCTTTTTCATTGGTTGAAGCGTTGTTGGTTACAAAAGCAAAACGTGCCATTTTTCGTGTGTTTTCAAGATTTTTGATCGTTGGATTATTGCCGGCACGTCCAGTCAATTTTACGCTGTCGTTTAATGTTGTCATGATTTTCAAGTGTTTAATGAATGGATTATTGTTTAATTCAATTACGGGTTTGCAAGGTTTTATTCTGATTTCCCAAATGCTATGATTTGGTTTATTTCTACCTCTGTTGCGTAGCGCTTGTTGCCATCTTTGTCGTCCCAGTTGCGGTTGATCAGCTTGCCCGAAACGGCAATCTCCTTGCCCTTGGTGATAAGCTTTTCGATGATGTCGGCGGTTTTGCCCCAGGCTACCAGGTTGTGCCATTGCGTATCTTCAACGCGCTCACCTTTTTGGTTGTAATAAACTTCGTTGGTGGCCATGCTGAAGCGGGCAAGCTTGCGGTCTTTGTCAAAAGTTTTGATTTCAGGAGTGCGGCCTGCACGTCCGATCAATTGTACGTTGTTTCTTAAAGTTGTCATGATAATAAAATTTTAGTTTTTGAAAATGAATTATTGTTGTGAAAGAACGATGATGCAAATGTACGGTGGTCACATTTCCATAGTCGTATGATTAACAAGTACATACGTATATAGTCGTTTGTAATCGTTTGTTACCGTTTTTATTATTGATATTCAGTCTTTTACAAAATACTGTTTTTCACTCACAAAACGATTAATTTCTTATAAAATCCTACTTATCAACGTTAATACAATTAATTACATCCCTCCATGTATCCTGAAAAAGCTCAAAATGGACTATGAAGTGCTTAAAGAATTAGCATGTGTTTGATCAATAATTTGTCAGGACAAAAATTGCACATTAAAAAAAACGTGTAACTTTGCAATCCGTTCTAAAAATAGCGTCGCCCGGATGGCGGAATTGGTAGACGCGTTGGTCTCAAAAACCAGTGAGGTAACACTCGTGCCGGTTCGATCCCGGCTCCGGGTACAAAAAGGAAGCTTAACGGCTTCCTTTTTCAATTCAAATCATTATGTACACGGTATATGTAATTAAGAGTACAGAGAAAGATTGGTTTTATGTGGGCCAGAGCAGTAATTTTGAAAGACGTTTGGAACATCATAATCGTGGCTATAACCGTTCGACTAAACCCTATCGGCCCTTTGAACTGGTACTGACAGAGGAATATGACACACGAGAGCAGGCGCGATCAAGGGAGAAGGAGCTTAAGAGCACGATGGGTAAGCGATTTATCAGGAAATATTATTCCAACAAACGAGAAGAGAAAAAATAGAAAGCGTGCATATGTTAAAACACGCGTGCCGGCCTGTCTAACTGGCGTTAGCCAGGTAGATTCGATCCCGGCTCCGGGTACGATATGTAAACTAAAAAGGTTGATAATCAAAGTATTATCAGCCTTTTTTTATGAAATATGACGAAAATTCAGATTATTTAAAAGCCCGGGGTTTGTTACACCTCATTTTTAATAAAAAATGCATCCGATATTTCTAACACAGTTGCAAAGACTTTTTCGATGGTTTGTCATTGCCACACAACAAAGAACTTATGCGTGTTTATAAAGAATTGGGAATGGCTGAGCAATTAGGTTCAGGCGTGCCACGCATTTTACAAGCATATAACAAAGATTGTTTCAAGTTTTCAGAGAACTTTTTACGGATGATTTCTCCCTGCTTCAGAAAAGTTATCCCTGCAAGTTAACATGCAAGTTGAGGAGTTAATTGAAAATGGCATGGCTAAAAACAAAAAATACCAGACGGTAACATGTGGCCATATTACATTGGAAGACAAGCGGTTATTCAAGATTTCGTTCTCGCATTCCCCAAGCTTCATTATACCTTGATGGTGAAGTAGCTCCGAAATCCTTAACCTTTCATGCCGCAAACCGCTTAAATTCAGGCTGAACAAACTCAGGCTCTAACCGGACAATAATGAAAATGATTCAGTTGTATCTCGTCCTGCTTACAATATTTCATTAAAACCAAAACAATTTTTTGTGTTACAAGCATATTTTCATACTTTTGCAGTCACATTCCTCTAAAACCTAAGTTGCTATGCCAGAGCCTATTGTAAGTATTTTTTCGGGAAGAGCCTCCGAGTACCTGGCTCATAAAATTGCAGAAATGTATGGCACTACCTTAGGGAAGACCATTGTTACAGAATTTTCTGATGGCGAATTCCAGCCTTCTTTTGAAGAAAATATACGAGGCCGCGATGTGTTTTTAGTACAATCCACTTTTGCTCCTTCTGATAATTTATTCGAGTTGTTGCTGATGGTTGATGCTGCGCGACGCGCTTCTGCCCGAAAAATTATTGCAGTAATCCCCTATTTTGGCTTTGCCCGACAAGACCGCAAGGACAAGCCACGTGTTAGTATTGCTGCGAAACTGGTCGCCAATATTCTTAACACTGCCGGAGTAAGCCGACTGATAACCATCGACTTACATGCTGATCAGATTCAGGGATTTTTTGATGTGCCGGTTGACCATCTTTATGCATCGAATATTTTTGTGCCCTATATTGAAAGCCTAAATTTGCCCAACCTCACCATGGCTTCACCAGATACCGGTGGAACCCGCAGGGCAGCATCATATGCCAAAATGCTTAATACCGGATTTGTTATCTGCTACAAGCAAAGAGCAAAACCCAATGTGGTTGAAGAGATGTCGCTAATTGGTGATGTGCAAGGCCGCGATGTAGTTTTGATCGACGATATCATCGACACAGCAGGCTCAATTACAAAAGCCGGACATTTGATTATGGACAATGGCGCCAACAGCGTGCGGGCATTTTGTACTCACCCGGTTTTTTCGGGAGATGCGTTGAAACGTATCGATGATTCGCCCTTTACGGAGGTCGTTGTAACTGATACCATTCCGCTAAAGATTCAACATGATAAAATAAAAGTCTTGACAACAGCCGGACTGTTTGCCGAAGTGATCCGCAGGGTCGAAAACTACGAGTCAATCAGTTCGCTTTTTAAGTTTTCTACTAAATAAATATTAATTATTAATTCTATTACCTTATGAAAACAGTATCATTGAGCGGTTCTCTTCGCGAGAACGTAGGGAAAAAAGATGCTAAAGCGCTGCGTAATGCAGGAAAAGTGCCTTGTGTGCTATATGGCGGCAAGGAACAAATCCATTTTACCACTGAAATAGCTAACTTTAAACCGATTTTATTTACTCCAAATACCTACCTGATCAAGATTAACATTCAGGGAACAAAGTATCAGGCTATTCTCCAGGATGTACAATATCATCCGGTATCCGACAACCTTTTGCATGCCGATTTCTTACTGATTCAGGATGACAAACCTGTTACAGTAGCATTACCGGTAGTTCTCAAAGGTGCGGCTCCAGGCGTATTACGTGGTGGAAGGCTAAAAATTAAATTAGCCAAACTTAAGTTAAAAGGCCTCCTCAAAGACATTCCGGAATTCATAGAAATTAATGTTTCGAAACTGGAAATTGGACAATCTGTTAAGGTTAGAGACCTTAACATCAAAAATATTACCATGCTCAGTCCAGCCAGTGCTGTTATTGCCGATGTGAAAACAGCTCGCGGTGCAGCATTAGGTGAAGATGGAGAAGAAGAAGCAGAAGGTGAAGGTGGCGAAGAAGGCGCCGGTGAAGCTGAAGAATCAAAAGAATAAGCAATTTTGCATACAAACATAAAAGGCATAGGGTTTCTTGAAAGCCTTATGCCTTTTTTTAATGACACAAGCTTGTTTGTTTAAACCCGAATAGTGATGAAATACCTGATTGCCTGCCTGGGAAATATTGGAAAAGAGTACGAAACCACCCGCCATAATATTGGTTTTTGGGTGGCAGATCAGCTTTGCGACGATTTAGGTGGTAGCTTTACAACAGGCAGATTGGCACAAACGACCTTGTTGAAATACAAAGGCCGCAGTTTGGTAGTGATCAAACCCACTACTTTTATGAATTTGAGTGGCAAAGCCATTCAGTATTGGATGCAGCATGAACAAATTCCTATCGAGCGGCTATTGGTTGTGGTTGACGATATTGCGCTTCCAACGGCTTTGCTGCGCATGAAGAAAAAAGGCGGTGATGCCGGCCACAACGGCCTCAACCATATTATCCAAACACTTGGCACTTCAGAATTTGCCAGGCTACGCTTCGGCATTGGGGATGATTTTCCCACGGGACGGCAAGTGGACTTTGTACTGGGAAATTGGAAACCTTCGGAACTCGATCTGGTAAAGCCTAAGCTGAGCCAGGCGGTTGAAATGATTCAAAGCTTTACAACCATCGGTATCGAACGTACGATGACGATGTTTAACAACAAATAATAAAAAAGCCCCGATGTTTGCTTAACATCGGGGCTTTTTTTTATAAACGTCAGGCTTGTTTCACAGGCCTTATTCTTTTACGAATAATGGCCGCCAACTCCTCAACCGGAATCCTGTCCTGCGCCATGCTATCGCGTTCGCGAATCGTTACTGTGTTATCCTCAAGGCTTTGATGATCAATGGTAATACAATAAGGCGTTCCGATGGCATCGTGCCTTCTGTAACGCTTGCCGATAGCATCCTTTTCTTCGTAATGACACATAAAATCTTCCTGAAGCTCAGCCAGGATTTCACGGGCTTTTTCGGGTAAGCCGTCTTTTTTCATCAAGGGCAAAATTGCAGCCTTATAGGGCGCCAGCAGGGCCGGAAGTTTTAATACTACGCGCTCGCTTCCATCTTCCAGTTTCTCTTCTGAAAAGGCGTTGCTGAGTATGGCTAAAAACATACGATCCAAACCAATTGAAGTCTCCACCACATAAGGCACATACGATTGATTGGTCTCCGGATCAAAATACTGAAGCTTTTTGGCTGAGTGCTTCTGGTGTGCACTTAAATCAAAATCGGTGCGCGAATGCACGCCTTCGAGCTCTTTGAAACCAAAAGGAAATTCAAACTCGATGTCGGCAGCGGCATTGGCATAATGGGCCAGCTTTTCGTGATCGTGAAAACGGTATTTATCGGCGGGTATTCCTAATGATAAATGCCAATTCATGCGCTCTTTTTTCCAGTATTCGTACCACATTTTTTCATCACCGGGCCGGACAAAAAATTGCATCTCCATCTGCTCAAATTCACGCATGCGGAAAATAAACTGTCGAGCAACTATCTCATTGCGAAAGGCTTTCCCGGTTTGCGCAATACCAAAAGGCAGTTTCATACGGCCTGTTTTTTGCACATTGAGATAGTTCACAAAAATACCCTGAGCCGTCTCGGGACGCAAAAATATCTCATTAGCACCATCTGCTGTCGATCCCATCTTGGTAGAGAACATCAGGTTGAACTGACGCACCTCGGTCCAGTTGCGCGACCCGGAAACAGGACAAACAATACCAAGATCTTCAATCAGTTGCTTTACGTCTTGTAAATCATTTTTCTCCAGTGCAGCATAAAACCTCTGGCTTATCGTATCTATTTGTTGCTGATAGTCAAGCACCCGCTGATTGGTAGTCTTAAACTGTGTTTCGTCAAAGGCGTCGCCAAAACGTTTTTGGGCTTTGGCAACTTCCTTGGTGATTTTTCCTTCAATTTTGGCCATATGGTCTTCGACCAACACATCGGCACGATAGCGCTTTTTGGAGTCCTTATTATCGATTAGCGGATCGTTAAATGCATCAACATGGCCTGAGGCTTTCCAGGTGGTAGGATGCATAAAAATTGCGGCGTCAATCCCCACAATGTTTTCATGATATTGCACCATCGATTTCCACCAATACTGGCGGATATTATTCTTTAGCTCAACACCATTCTGGCCATAATCATAAACGGCACTCAGTCCATCATAAATTTCACTTGACGGAAACACAAAACCATACTCTTTGGCATGGGATATTATTTTCTTAAAAAAATCTTCCTGATTTATCATGGCGCAAAATTAGAAAAATGAAACTACTATGTTATACATCAGTCAATAAAAAAAGAGGCTAAACACCTCTTTTATTAATAATCATTGAATTCGCTACGCTTGCTATAAGATCAGCATAGCATCACCATAGGTGAAGAATTTATATTTTTGAGCAACAGCTTCTGCATAAGCCTTCATCAGAAAGTCGTAATCGGCAAAAGCGGCTGCCTGCATCATCATGGGCGATTTGGGCAGGTGAAAATTAGTAACCATGGCATCAGCCAGGTTAAATTCATAAGGCGGGAAAATAAATTTATTGGTCCATCCTTTAGTTTCTTTCACACGACCATTGATATTTACTGCCGTTTCGAGCGCTTTCATTGTTGTAGTTCCAATAGCTACTACATTGCTGCGCCTGTCCTTGGCATCGTTGATGATGATGGCATTATCTTCGGTAATGAACATCTCTTCGGAGTCCATTTTGTGCTTTGTAAGGTCTTCTACTTCTATATTGCGGAAGTTGCCCATGCCGGCATGCAGTGTTACCTCGGCAAAGGAAACACCAATAAGTTCGAGACGCTTCATCAGCTCACGGCTAAAATGCATCCCCGCTGTAGGTGCAGCAATGGCGCCTTCGTGCTTGGCAAAGATGGTTTGATAACGCTCAGCATCTTCGGGCTCGATGGGTCTGTCGTGAATTTTTGGTAAGGGCGTTTTGCCCAATGCCTGAATAGTCTTTTTAAAATCTTCGTAGGGTCCGTCGAACAAAAATCGCAGTGTGCGGCCTCGCGAAGTGGTGTTGTCAATAACCTCTGCTACCAGCGATTCATCTTCACCAAAATAAAGCTTGTTGCCGATACGAATTTTACGCGCCGGATCTACCAATACATCCCAAAGCCTGCTTTCGCGGTTGAGCTCACGCAAGAGGAAAACCTCGATTTTTGCTCCTGTTTTTTCTTTTTCGCCATACAGACGTGCCGGAAAAACTTTGGTGTTATTCAATACAAATATGTCACCATCCTTAAAATATTCAAGAATATCCTTAAATACACGGTGTTCTATAGATTTGTCTTTTCTGTTAAGTACCATCAAACGCGATTCGTCACGATTTTTTGGAGGGTAGCTTGCGATAAGATTTGTAGGCAGGTTAAACCTGAACTGTGATAATTTCATTAGCTTATTCAATTAAATCAACTTCTTCATATTTTTCATCAGGCATTCCTAAGCTTAGCCGAAAAAGGGATTGCAAAGGTAACCCAATATCATGCCTAAGTCAAGTGTTTGAGAATGTTAATTATAGAGAAAATAAAATATCAGATATCCAATTCTAAAGGGCTGGAGCTGATTAAGATAGCTTTAAAGGCTTCTGTTGAAACAGCATTTTCGACCGAATAATCGCCTATCTTCGTCCGCCTCAGACTACTAAGACAGGCGCCGCTTTGCAATACTTTTCCAAAATCGTGTGCCAAACTGCGTATATAGGTTCCTTTGCTGCAGTGCACAAAAAATGCAATTTCAGGAAAATCTTTCGCGTCGATTTTAAAATCCAAGATCTCAACCTCACGACTCGCAAGCTTCACTTCCTCCTGCGCTCGTGCATATTTAAACGCTCTTTTCCCAGCTACCTTAACGGCAGAATAACTTGGCGGATACTGTTGTTGAATACCCAAAAATTGCAATCTGGCATTTTCGAGCATCTCAGGCGTGATATGATCGGTTGGAAAATGGGCATCAGCTGCTGTTTCCAAATCATAGGAAGGTGTAGTTTCTCCAAGTCGAAACGTTCCGGTATATACTTTTGTCTGGTCCTGAAATTCCTGGATGCGCTTGGTCATTCTTCCGGTGCAAATTACCAGCAAGCCAGATGCCAAAGGATCCAGCGTGCCCGCATGTCCAACTTTTAGTTTATGAATTTGATGAAAGCGCTTAATCAACGAACGGATAAAATTGACCACATCAAAAGAGGTCCAGCCAACAGGCTTATCGATTAAAATAACTTCTCCTTCTTCGAAATGAAACCCGGATTCCTTTGCTGCCATAATCATATGCTGATTTAATGTATGAATTTTAGTATGGTTAGCTAAGCCAGAAAAATTGCCAGTAATCCGATAATTAAGCAATAGAGGGCAAAATAGATCAGTTTTCCTTTTTTTACAATGCTGATCATCCATTTACAGGCCAGTAATCCGGAAATAAACGCCGCCACAAAACCTACCAGCAGTGCCAACGGACCCACACCTGTACTACCATCGATTTCATTTTTCATCAAATCCAAAAAGTTTGCTCCTATGATAGGAATCAAAACCATCAAAAACGAAAAGCGGGCAACCAGCTCTCGTTTGTTGCCCAGCAAAATGCCTGTACTAATTGTTGCGCCGGATCGCGAAATGCCTGGCAAAACAGCCACTGTTTGCGCTAAACCAATAACCAAAGCATCCAAAAAATTAATCTTACGTTCATGGGATTTTTTAAAGTGAGTTAACGCCAGCAATGCTGCAGTAACCAGCAGCATCATCCCTACAAAACGCATATCACCGGAAAAAAATGACTCTACATAATCCGCAAAAAACAAACCTACAATCAAAACCGGAATCATCGAAATAATGATTGATACTACAAATTTCCAGGAGCTGTTCCAGCTAAAATCTATAAGTCCTTTTAGAATATCCCAGATATCGCGGCGAAAAACCACTATAGTACTCAAAACCGTTGCACCATGCACTACTACCGTAAAAGCAAGGCTATTCTCAGGATTCACCCCTAATAAATATTTGCCTAATTCAAGATGGCCGCTGCTACTAACAGGCAAAAACTCGGTAAGGCCTTGTATAAGTCCAAGAATCAAGGCTTCAATCCAATCCATAGTGTGAAATTTTTAGAAAATATTATTCCTTCGGCTTTTTCATAATAGCGTATATCTCAATTGCATAACCGGCCAAAACCAGCATTGGGGCAAGTGTCCAGCGCTGAAAATTGAAAATTTTATCGCTGAAAACATCCGGGTTATCCGAACCTCCACCGATCATGAGAATAAAGCCTGCTGCAATAAAAGCCAAACCTATCAGTACCCATTTATAATTTTCGCGGGTGAAGGCAAAGGCTTGTTTTTTAGATAAATCGGGTGTGGACGCTTTTGAAGTTGATTTCATAATCGCTATCATTAAAATTTTGTCAAAATTACATAATTAATCTGCATCTAAATCTACCGAGTAACCTTCTATATATCAATTAAATAACTTATCGGTATGACTGCGCAGATATTTATTAATGGCCAAATGGGTAAACAATGCTGTAAGCAAAACGCCCAGCAGTACTACTCCGGCATAAAGCAGCACCACCATTTCCATTTCCTGAAGCTGAGCCAGTTCAGGCAAATTTTTAAGGGCAGCAAACAAAACCAGACTAAGCAATAGCAGTGCCAAAAATCCGCCAATAAGTCCTTGTACCACTCCGGTAAGCACAAAAGGCTTTCTGATAAAATGCTCCGTGGCTCCTACGAGCTGCATGCTTCTGATTAAGAAGCGCTTGGCATAAACAGAAAGACGTATAGTGTTGTTAATCAAGGCAATTGCAATAAGAAGCAACAATACGCTGAGTAGCAACAGCACCAAACTAATCCGTTTTACATTCTGATTAATTAAATGTACCAGTGATTTTTGATAAAAAACTTCCTTAACTGCCTGTTGCTTTAGCAAGTCATTTTCTATTGTTGCAAGACTGTCGTTATTTGCCCAGGCTGCCTTAAACCTGACATCAACCGAAGGCAACAAAGGATTGTCTTCGTCGCCAAGCCATTGTATAAAGTCCTCGCCCAAATCCTTGCTCAATCTTTTTGTTGCCTCTTCTTTCGTAATATATGCAGTAGATTTTACATAAGGTGTTGCATCAAGCATTTTCTGAATGCGCAAAATTTCCGCCTCTTTGACATCAGGTTTCATGATGATTTCGAAACCAATATTCTCGCGGATATGATTCGATAGCTTTTGTGCATGCAGCACAAGCAGTCCCAACAAACCAAGCATAAACAAAACCAGCATAATACTCACCACCGAAGTTAGGTAAGAACTGGTTAGCTGCCTGCGATTATGTTTTTCTTCAACCTGCACCATAATGGGATGGAATTTGGACAAAAGTAGCAAGTATGATTCAATTATGCGCTAAGCTGCTGCATTTGTTTAGGATTTTTTAATGATTTGGCTAAAAAGCTGCATAAAAAGAACCCTTTTCTGCTTATAAATTCCACTAAATACAAAAAATATGTTTCAACGCCAAAAACAGCGAAAAGCAGAATTTATTGACAACTTCCAAAAATATTACAGTTCATCCGGCAAAACCCTTTTTAGCTCATTGCTTAATTCTTAATACGCTCATTTACTGTTATATATTAAACTAACTTAACTACTTACGCGTAGATTTACGGGTTCATTTTGCGTAGATTTACGGGGTAAAATCAGCGTCTTATAGCAGGTTTTCTATTGTTAATTTAGTAACAATGAACCTATTCCAGCACCTTTATATAGTTTACTTTTGTTGTGTGATTGTTAATAATATCACAATACTGTCAAACCCTAAAAAAAAATAAAATGGCAAAAGCAAAAATTTTAGTCGTAGATGATGATATGGACGTTATCACTATGCTTGAACAAATTCTGACCAGTGAAGGCTATGAGGTTGTATCAGCTTTCAACAAAGAAGAAGGCCTGGAAAAAGCCCTTAATGAAAAACCCGATCTCGCCATACTGGATGTGATGATGACTACCCATTACGAAGGTTTCGAAATGGCACGCGAATTTGTTGATAATCCTAAACTGGCAGGCATTCCAACACTCATGGAAACATCTATTGAAGTGTTGATGACCACTAAACCCAGCGTGCAGGCAATGGCCCGTGAGTTTCGTAGCGACCCAAATTACAAGGAGTTGCAAGTGATTTTAATTCGTGATATCGTAACCGGAAACTCCGGCATCGACTACCGTGCTGAAGACGGCCGCTCGGTGTGGGTTCCGGTAAATGGTTTTATCCGCAAGCCGGTCGAAAAAAGCAGGGTGCTTCCTGAGGTAGAGCGTATTTTGGCCAAGAAAGCCGCAAGCCCTACAAGCTAAGCTTTTAGGCTTACGAATTAAACCAGCACAGCAGATTTTCGGCTACCGGGAT
Organism: Bacteroidota bacterium; assembly: GCA_018830105.1. Lineage (GTDB taxonomy): Bacteria > Bacteroidota > Bacteroidia > Bacteroidales > F082 > UBA5536. The sequence continues at coordinate 14,614 of JAHJTC010000003.1, read as the reverse complement.
CTATCAATAAAGGTAGCTTACTGTCGAATTTTAAATTGAAATGAGTTATATGAAAACCATCGTACAGGAAATTTTGGACCAATACCCGAATGCAGGCCGCGATAGCTTGATACCCATTCTGCAGCATATGCAGGAAAAGCTGGGATTCTTATCTGAAGAGTCAGTTATTGAGGTGAGCAAACACCTCAAAATGCCCGCCAGTAAAATATTTGGCGTTGCCACTTTTTACAATCAGTTCCGCTTTAATCAGCCCGGCAAATACCATGTTCAGGTATGTCGCGGCACAGCATGCCATGTGTTGGGTTCGGCTACTGTGCTGGATGAAATAGAGAAAAACCTTAAAATAAAAACCGGACAAACTACCAAGGATAAGCTCTTCAGCCTGGAAGTTGTTGCCTGTATTGGTGCTTGCGGACTTGCTCCGGTAATCAGCATTAATGGCGAATTTCATGCAAAAGTTGGAACAGAATCCATCAAAGGCATTTTTGAAGATTATAGAAACAGGGAGGAATAGGCATGCAAACAGAAATGAATTTTTTAATTGAAAATGTGCTGAAGCAAAGCGAAAAATCAGCCATTACTGCAGAAGTTGCAGGGCAGCTACAGCTGTTAAAAAACGAACACAACAGCAAACCCGTGGTGTTTGTGGGTGCCGGCACTTGCGGATTAGGCGCCGGAGCAGCCGAAACCATTAAAATGGCCAAAAAATACCTCAGCGACAACAATATTGATGCAGCAGTAATACCGGTAGGCTGTATTGGCCTGTGCTCTTCTGAGCCCTTGATGGACATCAAACTGCCCGGAAAAAAACGCATCTCGTTCGAGAAAGTCAGCGGCCCAAAAGTAGCAGAAATTCTGGATAAGATTTTTGCTGAAGAAATTCCGCAACATCCTGTTTTAGGACAGTTTCACGAACAAAAAGATCAAACAGACTGGCCTGAAATCCCTTTTCTCAAAGACCATTATTTCTTCAAGCCTCAGGTTCGTCTGGTACTCGAAAACTGCGGTATTTCTAATCCCGTCAGTATCGAAGAATATATTGCACGTGATGGCTACAAGGCTTATCTGAATGCCCTTAAAGTTTTCAGTCCTGCAGAATTGTGCGATTTCATCGAAAAGAGCGGATTACGTGGCCGTGGTGGTGGAGGTTTCCCTACCGGGAAAAAATGGAAATTTGCCCTGGCAACCGAGTCCGACCAAAAATACCTGATTTGTAATGCCGATGAAGGCGATCCGGGAGCTTTTATGGATCGTGCCGTGATCGAAGGCGACCCACACCGACTGCTCGAAGGCATGGCACTGGCAGCTTATGCCATTGGCGCCACCAAAGCTTATGTATATATCCGCGCCGAATATCCACTGGCCATCGATAGACTGGTAATCGCCATCAAGCAAGCCAAAGAATACGGCCTCCTTGGAAAAGATATTTTTGATTCAGGTATCGACCTGGATATTGTAATCAAGAAAGGTGCAGGGGCTTTCGTTTGTGGCGAAGAAACAGCGCTAATCCACAGCATCGAAGGCCGGCGTGGAATGCCACGCCCACGCCCGCCATTCCCGGCCGTAAGCGGCTTGTTTGGCAAACCCACCATTATCAATAATGTTGAAACTTTGTCAAATCTCACTTCCATCGTAAACAAAGGTGCCGATTGGTTTGCTGCAATGGGAACGGCCACAAGCAAAGGAACAAAGGTTTTTGCACTTTCCGGAAAAATCGCCACAACAGGCCTCGTTGAAATCCCAATGGGAACAAGCATTCGCGACATCATTTATAAAGTGGCTGGCGGAATCGCCAACGGAAAAAAGTTTAAAGCGGTGCAAATGGGTGGTCCTTCAGGAGGCTGCGTTACCGATGTAAATCTTGATATTGAAGTCGATTACGAAAATCTTATCAGCGTAGGTGCTATGATGGGCTCCGGCGGTATGGTTGTGATGGACGAAGACACCTGCATGGTAGATATTGCTATGTTCTTTATGGATTTCATACAGCGCGAAAGCTGCGGAAAATGTATCCCCTGTCGCGAAGGCACCCGACGTATGCTCGAAATCCTGCAAAGCATTACCAGTAAACCTACAAACCGCGAAACGCATGAACCGCTGGCACGTATGAAAGGCGTGATGCAGCTCGAAAAGCTGGGCAAGGTAATCAAGGACACTTCACTGTGCGGATTGGGCCAAACAGCCCCTAATCCTGTATTGAGCACGCTCACCTGGTTCAGGGAAGAATACGAAGAGCATGTGTTCGATAAAAAATGTCGTGCCAATGTTTGCCAAAACTTACGTGAATACACCATTGATGTAGAAAAATGCACCGGATGTACTATTTGTGCCAAAAAATGTCCAACAGGAGCCATCATCGGAGGTCGCAAACAGCCTCATTTTATTATCCAGGATAAATGCATCAGCTGCGGCGCATGTGAAGAAGCTTGTAATTTCAATGCAGTAATGGTCAACTAATCAAGGGTGTTAACGAAAAATACTTGAAACAATGAATTTAACGATCGAAGTCAACAACAATATCATCACTGCCAACCAGGGCGATACTATTTTAGATGCCTTGAGCCAAAACGGGATGACCGTTCCAACACTCTGCCATATGAAAGGGCTGTTTCCAACAGGAGCCTGCCGCATGTGTGTGGTAGAAGTGGAAGGCCGCCGAAACCTTGTAACAGCCTGTTCTGAACCTGTGCTCGACGGCATGAAAATAAAAACCCACTCTGCCCGCGTAATCGAATCGCGCAAAACCATTGTAGAACTTTTGCTTTCGAACCATCCCGACGATTGTTTGTATTGCGAACGCAACGGCAGTTGCGAATTACAGGACCTCTCGGAGGACTTGCATATTCGTGAAAGACGCATCAGCGGGCAAAAGAACAAATACAAACTTGACGTTTCGAGCGCCAGTATCGTGCGCGACCCGGCCAAATGCATCCTCTGTGGACGCTGTGTGCGGGTTTGTGAAGAAATCGAAGGCGTTTCGGCCATTGAATTTGTGGGTCGGGGAAGCAAAACATTTATTGATACTTCTTTTAATCATGGCCTAAACCTTTCTACCTGCGTAAATTGCGGCCAGTGTATCATGGTTTGTCCAACAGGTGCTCTCAAAGAAAAAGACCATATTTCTGAAATAAAAGATATGCTTGCCGAACCAGAGAAAACCGTGGTAGTGCAATATGCGCCTTCCATTTCTGTTTCGCTGGCCGAGGAATTTGGCTTGCCATCGGGACAAAATATGATTGGTCTCATGAATGCTGCCTTGCGCAGGATGGGATTTAACTATGTTTTCGACACCTCATTCAGCGCCGACCTCACCATTATGGAGGAAGCATCAGAACTGGTACATCGCGTTCAAAACGGAGGCAAACTGCCAATGATTACCAGCTGCTGCCCGGGTTGGGTAAAATATGCCGAAGAGTTTCAGCACGATATGATCGAAAACCTCTCCAGCTGTAAATCGCCACAACAAATGATGGGCGCCATCATCAAAAGTTATTTTGCCGAAACAGAAAATATTGCGCCCGAAAACATCTATTCCGTTTCTATCATGCCCTGTACAGCTAAAAAATTTGAACAGCAGCGCGAAGAGATGATTCAGAATGGTATTTCTGATGTAGATGCTGTGCTCACCACCCGCGAGCTGGCAAGGATGATCAGGCTTTATGGCATTGATATTACCAAGATGGAACCCGAACTGGCCGACTCTCCGCTGGGGACACGCTCTTCGGCAGGAAAAATATTCGGTACATCGGGAGGTGTTATGGAAGCGGCTATACGCTCAGCTCACTATTTTATTACCGGAAAAGAAATGGTGAAGTTTCAGGTAAAAGGCGTGAGAGGACTGGAAGGCAGAAAAGAAGCCAAAGTCAACATCGGCGAAATGGAAGTGGGTGTGGTAGTAGTTAGCGGACTCAAAAATGCTGAAATACTGATGGAAGAAATCAGAAACGGCCGCAACGATATTCACTTCATCGAGGTGATGGCTTGTCCCGGAGGCTGCATCAATGGCGGTGGTCAACCTATCGGAACCGATGACGAAGCCATAAAAGCCCGCATGCTTTCCCTCTATGATATTGACGAAAAAGACGCGATAAAAATGTCTCACAAAAACCCCTATATCAAAGAGTTGTACGACAAGTTCCTGGGTAAGCCCTTGGGTCATAAGAGCCATGAGCTGCTTCATACACATTACCAAAAACGTGACATAAATTAAGTCAACAAAAATTCCTGAATGGCACACAACAAACATCATAAACAGCTGGTATTTACCGTAAAAGACAGGTGCAGAGTATGCTTCACCTGCGTGCGCGAGTGCCCTGTAAAAGCCATCAAAATCATCAACGGACAGGCCGAAGTGCTCAGCGAACGTTGCATTGGTTGTGGCAATTGTGTGCGTGTATGTCGTCAGGAAGCTAAAGTTTATCTGCAACAAATCTCAGAGGTTAACGAGTTGCTCAAAAGCGGCCAACGGACAGTCGCCTGTCTGGCACCAAGTTTTCCGGCAGAGTTTACCGAAATAGAAGATTACCGTATCCTGGTTGGGATGGTTAAAAAACTTGGTTTTGAGCTGGTTACAGAAGTTGCCTTCGGAGCCGATATGGTATCTGTTGCTTATAAAAAACTTTACCACCAACAGGATTCCAAAGGCATCATTAACTCAGATTGTCCGGCAATCGTGTATTATGTGGAGCATTATCTGCCCGAGCTGGTGGATCATTTGGCGCCACTGGTTTCGCCCATGGTTGCCAGCTCACGCTTTCTGAAAAAGAAATATGGTGATGATTTACAGGTTGTGTTTATCGGGCCCTGTGTAGCAAAAAAGGCAGAGTCGGACGAAATCGACTATGCCCTCACCTTTGCAGAATTGCGCCAGCTGTTTCAACAACATCAAATCAAAGCCGACGAATCGCTGGCCTGTGATTTCAATCCTCCATTTGCTGCAAAAGGTGCTATTTTTCCGGTAAGTCATGGCTTGCTGCAAAACATGGACATTGAAGCCGATATTACCAAAGGCGATGTAGTGGTGGCCGAAGGCCGTGTAAATGTGAAAGATGCCCTGAACGAATTTTCGCAGGGCGCTCTCAATGCGCGCCATCTCGAGCTGCTGTGCTGCGAAGGCTGTATCATGGGGCCCGGCATGTCGGAAGAAGGTAAAAAATACCTGCGCCGTTCGTGCATCTCCAATTATGTGGCCAATAAGCTCGAAAATTTCGATCAGCAGCAATGGGAAAAGGACATGAAACTGGCCGAAACCGTTGACCTCAGCACCAGTTTCGAGCAGATGGATCGCCGCACACAAATCCCCACTTCTGCAGCTATTGCCGAAGTGCTCAAAAGCATGGGGAAAAACGACCCGGGCGATTATCTCGACTGTGGTGCCTGCGGCTACGACACCTGCGTGGAGCATGCAATAGCTATAGTACAAGGACTGGCCGAAACAGAGATGTGTCTGCCTTATACCATCGAGAAACTGCACCAATCTATCGAGAAGGTAAACCACTCCAATCAGGAATTGGCTACGGCTCGCGAGGCATTAAAACAGTCGGAAAAACTCGCACATATGGGTCAGCTTTCGGCTGGTATTGCCCACGAGCTAAACAATCCGCTGGGGGTGATTACCATGTATAGCAATCTTTTGCTCGATGATGTTGCCGATGATACGACCCGTAGCGACTTGCAACTGATAGTGGAACAAACCGACCGCTGCCGTAAAATAGTTGGCGGACTGTTGAATTTTGCCCGTAAAAATCAGGTAAGATTACAAGAAACCGACCTTGAAAAATTTGTACAACAAAGCATTAAAAGTATCATCCATCCCAAAAATATTGCCATCGAGCTTTCGGTTGAAATGAAAGATCCATTTGTTTTTCTGGATGCCGATCAGATGATGCAAGTGCTTACGAATCTTGAAAAGAATGCCGTAGAAGCCATGCCAGAAGGAGGGAAACTAAGTATTTCACTTGCTGAAAAACCCGACGATGTCATCATTGCCATCAGTGATACAGGAACAGGCATTTCCAAAGAAAATATGGAAAAAGTATTCACGCCGTTTTTTACTACCAAAGAGGTAGGAAAAGGCACAGGGCTCGGACTTCCGCTCTGCTATGGCATTGTGAAGATGCACAAAGGGAAAATAGATGTGAATTCAAATACCGATCCTGAGAAAGGACACACAGGCACGACGTTTACGATACGTCTGCCCAGAAACCCATCGTAAAGAACAAAAAAAAATTAAAATGAGTAACGAAAAAAAATTGATTCTTATCGCCGATGATGATGCCGATTACCTCTTCCAGATGGAAGCCATGGTAAAGAATTTGGGCTATCGCGTTAAAACAGCCGAAAGTCAGGCAGAAGCCGAAAAAATGCTCGATACCATCAAGCCCGACCTGGCTATTTTCGATTTGATGATGGAACAGGAAGACAGCGGCTTTATTTTGGCCTACAAAGCCAAACGCAAACATCCTGATATGCCCATTATTATTGCATCAGCAGCAACAGCAGAAACAGGCTTTACCTTCGATTTATACAACGAAAATGACCGCAACTGGATCAAAGCCGATCTATACCTCGAAAAAGGCATTCGCAGCGATCAGCTTCACCGCGAAATCAATAAATTATTAAAACTGTAAACACGGCCACAGGTCGTTTTGAAACATACAATATATGGCAACGCTAAATGTGCTGGTAGTTGATGATGAGCCCGGCATCCGTTCGGGCATCAATCGTATTCTGGGCAACTACACGGTTGGATATCCCTTTATGGACGAAGATTTTGATTTTCATCTTATAGAGGCCGGAACAGGCGAAGACGCCATAGATGTACTTAACAGCCAGCCTGTTGATGTGGTTTTGCTCGACAACAAACTGCCCGGCATGGATGGCATCGAGGTGCTCGAATATATCAAACAGCAGAAATTTGATGTGGCCGTGATGATGATTACCTCTTATGCTTCGCTCGATTTGGCCGTGAAAGCCACACGAAACGGAGCCTACAACTTCATGCCAAAGCCTTTTACACCGCAGGAATTGCGCGCTACCATCGAAAATGTTGCCAAGCATCTTTTTCTGAAACGCATGACAAAGAAAATGCAGGCCGAAGGCAAACAAATTCGATTCCAGTTCCTTTCGGTGCTCTCGCACGAACTCAAATCGCCCATCAATGCAGTTGAGGGCTATCTGAAGATGATGCAGGAAAAGCAATTTGGTGATAAACTGGAAGATTACGACCGCATGATCGACCGCTCGCTCACACGCCTCAAAGGGATGCGCAACCTCATCATGGATCTGCTCGATCTGACCAAGATAGAATCGGGCAAGAAAGAACGTAAAATGCGGGATGTGAACCTGGCTGATGTCGCAAAGATGGCCATGGACACCATGGAACCATACGCCATACAACGCTCTGTTGCTATTCATCTCGAAGTAAATGGTGATCCTCAGCTTCTCGCTGATCCCGATGAAATGGAAATCATCTTCAATAATTTGATTTCTAACGCTGTAAAATACAATAAGGACGGAGGAAGCGTGGAAGTGTGCCTTTGCAATCAGGGGCAAAACTTCGAAATTCGCGTTACAGATACCGGCATCGGCATGAGCACCGAAGATAGCGAGAAAATTTTTCAGGATTTCGTGCGGATAAAAAACAGTAAAACCAAAGAAATTACAGGCAGCGGACTAGGGCTTTCCATCACAAAAAAAATGGTGGAGCAATACAATGGCACCATCAAAGTGGAGAGTGTGCCCGATCAAGGAACCACTTTCATCCTATCTTTGCCAAGACTTTGAACATCACTAAAATCTACCTGACGTGAAATTTACTCCCGAAAACTATAAAATACCCGATGTTCCCATGCAGCCTTTCATTGATGATGAGGAGATATGGGAATACATCGACAAAACCGAAACCACACCTGAAAAGGTGAAGGCAATCGTTCAAAAATCACTCAATAAAAACCGCCTCAGTCTGGCCGAGACGGCAGTATTGCTCAAGGCCACCGACAGCGCATCCATCGAGATCATCAAAAACGGCGCCCGCGAACTCAAAGAAAAGGTTTACGGCAAACGCATCGTGCTTTTTGCACCACTTTATGTGGGCAACTATTGCTCAAACAATTGTCGTTATTGCGGTTTCAAAGCTTCCAACAAAAGCGCTATCCGCAAAACCCTTACCAAAGACGAACTGATCGAGAATGTAAAAGCGCTCGAAGAACATGGCCAAAAACGCCTTATTCTGGTTTATGGCGAGCACAAAACCTATTCAGCTGAATTTATTGCGGATACCGTTCGCACAGTGTATAGCGTAAAAAAAGACCATGGCGAAATCCGCCGTGTCAACATCAATGCAGCTCCCTTCGACATCGCAGGCTTTAAAACCATTTACGAATCCGGCATTGGCACTTACCAGGTATTTCATGAAACCTATCATCATCCTACTTATGCCATGGTGCATCCTTCGGGCAAAAAAGCGGACTACGACTGGCGGCTCACTGCCCTGGACCGTGCTATGGAAGCCGGCATTGACGATGTGGGAATCGGCGCTTTGTTTGGCTTATACGACTGGCGCTTTGAAGTGCTGGCACTGTTGCGTCATGTGAATCACCTCGAAGCCTGCTACAATGTGGGGCCGCACACCATTTCGTTCCCGCGCATTCAGGATGCTTCGGAATATGATCTGGATGATAAATATTATGTGACAGATGCAGAATTTACGCGCCTTGTAGCCATTTTACGGCTGGCGGTGCCTTATACCGGATTGATACTAACCGCCCGCGAATCGCAAAAAATCCGCAAGGAAGTACTGGCTTTTGGCTGCTCACAGATCGATGCCGGAACAAAGCTTGAGATTGGCGCCTATGGCGAAAATCCCGAAATCGATCAAAATCTGCATAAAGAGCAGTTTAAAATCAACGACGACCGCACCCTCAATCAGGTGATCGACGAGCTGCTCGAAAGCGATTACCTGCCCTCGTTTTGCACTGCCTGTTATCGCAAAGGCCGCACCGGCGAACATTTTATGGAATTTAGTGTGCCTGGCTTTATCAAGAAGTTTTGTACGCCCAATGCCATGCTCACCCTGGCCGAATACATTATGGATTATGCCACCGAAGAAACTGCAGTCAAAGGCTGGAAGGTGATCGATCGCAATATGGATAGCCTGGGGGACGAGCGCTATATCAACGAAGTAAAAGCCCGCATCGAACGCATCAAACAGGGCGAACGCGACCTGTATTTCTAAATCTACTAAGCTACGCATGATGACAAAAGGAAAAGACCTCAAACCACATATCGGGATCTTTGGCCGCCGCAATAATGGCAAAAGTTCCATCATCAACCTGATGACAAATCAAGAAGTTGCAATCGTTTCTGATGAGCCGGGGACTACTACTGATCCAGTAAAAAAATCCATCGAAATTTTTGGCATAGGCCCTGCTATCATTGTTGATACGGCCGGTATTGACGATAGCGGCGAACTGGGTGAAAAAAGAATAAAAAAAACCTATGATGCCATCAAAACCATCGACTGCGCTATTCTGGTGATCACCAAAAACGAATTTGGTTTTTATGAAAAAGAGCTGATCAAACAGTTTCGTGATTACAGCATTCCTTACTTTATCATTCATAACAAAGCTGATATCCAGCCTATCGAAGCACTAACGAAAGAGAAAATCAAAAGCTTCAGCAAAGCCGAAGTATTGGATTTTAATGTGTTTGGCGCAACAAAAGCGGATAGCCTGATCGAGCTACTCAAAAAAACCATCCCTGAAACTTCTTTCCAAAAACCTTCGTTACTGGGCGGTATTGTTGAACCAAACGGTGTGATTCTGCTTGTAACGCCCATCGACTCGGAAGCCCCTGACGGAAGGATGATCCTGCCACAGGTAATGGCCATCCGCGATGTGCTGGATAACGACAACATCTGCGTGGTGCTCAAAGAAACCCATCTGCAGCAGTACTTCCAGCAGCATATGCCCGAACCACAGCTGGTGATCACCGACAGCCAGGCTTTTGGCTTTGTGAACAGCATCGTGCCGCCTCATGTGCCACTCACCAGTTTCAGTATTGTATTTGCCCGACTTCGCGGCGATTTTGAACACTATATGCAAGGCACACCCACCCTTTCGCAACTGAATGATGGCGACAAAATACTCATTCTTGAATCCTGTTCACACCAAGTGAGCTGCGAAGATATCGGACGTCATAAACTTCCCAGGTGGATCAGCGACTTCAGTGGCAAACAGCTTGAATTTGATGTGGTAGCCGGCTTATCGGATATCCCGGAAATTAACAATTACCGCATGGTAATCCAGTGCGGTGGTTGTGTGGTAACCCGCAAACAGCTCATCAACAGGCTTCGTCCGGCCATCCATGCCAATATTCCGGTAAGTAATTATGGGATGACAATTGCCTGGATCAATGGTATTTTTGAACGCGTGATGGCACCATTTAAGAACAAATTAAGTTTGTAAGCATGCTGAATCAACTCCTCAAACAGCCAAGCTTTTCGCGCGACAATATGATCAGTCTGCTATCGGTAAAAGGCGACGACACCCAAAAAGTGCTCAACCGGGCACTTGAAGTTAAAGCAGCCACGGTTGGCCGGAATGTATATCTCCGCGGCCTGATCGAGCTGTCGAATGTGTGCGCCAAAGACTGCTACTATTGCGGCATCCGGAAGGCGAACAGCCGGGTGCACCGCTACACCCTTACGGACGAAGAAGTGTTTCAGGCTGCTGACTTTGCTTGGAGAAAAGGCTTCGGCTCCTTGGTAATTCAGAGCGGAGAGCTCAGCAGTCCGGGCTTTGCGAGCCATATCGAACGCTTGCTGAAGGGCATCCATCAGCGTACCAATGCCGAATTATCAGTTACATTGTCGTGTGGCGAACAGCCTTATGAGGTGTTCAAACGCTGGCACGAAGCCGGCGCACACCGTTACCTGCTGCGTATCGAAACGACAAATCGTGCACTTTACGATCAGATCCATCCGCAAAACCCGCTGCATGCCTACGCAAAACGTATCGAAGCGCTGGAAGACTTACGCAAAGCCGGTTATCAGGTTGGCACCGGCGTGATGATCGGATTGCCCGGACAAACCATCGCTGATTTGGCTGATGACCTGATCTTCTTTAAATCGCTGGATGTGGATATGGTTGGCATGGGCCCCTATATCGAACATGCCGAAACCCCACTTTTTGAGAAGTTTATGCTGTTGTGGCCAGCTGCTGAACGCTTTAGGATGAGCCTGCTGATGATTGCCGGCCTGCGCCTGCTGATGCCCGACATCAATATGGCTTCTTCCACCGCCCTCGAAACACTTGACCCGCTTGGCCGGCAGAGCGGCTTGCTGGCCGGAGCCAATGTGGTAATGCCCAACCTCACCCCCGTGATCAACAGGATAAACTATCAGCTGTACAACAACAAACCCAATCTGGACAAAGACCCCGCACTAAGCACCAGCAGCCTGAATGAGGTAATCGAAGCCATTGGCGAAAAAATCTGCTATTTTGAGCCGGGTACTTCACGGCATTTTTTGAAAAGGCAGGGGTGAAAAGTGTAATGCAACTAAAAAACAGTTGCATAACAGCACAAGCTGTTAATAACAGATTTTCGTGTTTAAAAACCATCCCCAATTTAAGATGATGGTCAGTCTTAATTTAAATATCATTCCATTTTTACACCAAACCACAACCCGTTGCCCGAGTTGCCCCAAACCAACCAGTTGCAAATTCCGGACGATACTGACCCCCCATTCCGGATCATGCTGACCCCCCATTCCGGCATACTGACCCCCCTAAAATTTGGGTTTGTTAATGATATCTGGCATGCAACAGCGTTGTGCCTTGCTGTGATATTTATTATTCCGGAATGCTGACCCCCCGGGGAGACCTTTTCAGGTTAATGGTTATATGTTTTGTGCATTTTTTACACTAAATATCAGCATACAGAACCTGATAATCCGGCATACTGACCCCCTTGAACTGTTTAATACATCATGCCATTCCGGCATACTGACCCCTAAGATCATTACAATAGGTTGATGTTTTGCTTCACATTTGCAGTGAACCAAAAAGCGTAGCAATGGCAGGAAAAACTAAACCTATGAACACCATTAAACAAATGCTGATAAAGATGCAGCATGACGAAAGCATCAAACAGATAGCACGAGATCTCATGCTGTCACGCAACACAATTAAGCGGTATAAAAGCTTTATCCAAAGCAATGCTTATACCCTGGAACAGCTCATTGCAATGGACGATATAGAGCTGGAACGTTTGCTCAACGGAAAAGCTTCAGTCAACAAAGACCATCTGACCGATCTTCAATCCATGTTTCCCTGGATGGCACAACAACTCAAACTAACCGGAGTGAACCGCTATGTTTTGTGGGGTGAATACAAAGAACGATACCCACAGGGATACAGCTATTCTCAGTTTTGCTGGCACTATCAGCAATGGGACAAAGCACAACAAGTCAGCATGGTAATACCGCACTCCCCGGCTGATAAGGTATATATTGACTTTGCAGGCAAGAAGTTAAAATACCACGACCTTCAAACAGACAAGGAGGTAGCAGTAGAGTTTTTTGTTGCCATACTGGGCTATAGCCAATACAGCTTTGCCTGTGCCGTAGAAACACAGAACAGCGCCGACTTTATTTTTGCATGTAAACAAATGCTGGAATACTTTGAAGGCAGCCCTAAAGCTATTGTGTGTGACAACCTTAAGAGCGGTGTAACCAAAGCGGATCGCTATGAACCTGATGTAAACCGCAGCTTCAGCGACTTCTGCAATCACTACCAAATGGCTATTGTGCCAACCAGAGTAGCAAAACCCAAAGACAAATCATTGGTAGAAGGCCTGGTACGTATCCTTTACAGCCGTATCTATGCGCCTTTGCGTAACCAAAGCTTTTACAGTCTGGAACAAATCAACACAGCCATCAAAGAGCAGCTGCTAAAACACAACCAGACACCACTGACTAAAAGCGGAAACAGCAGGCTTGAACACTATGAAAAGCAGGAAAAAACACTGCTGAATCCACTACCGGAAAAAGCCTTTGAAATCAAATATTATAAAACAGCCACTGTTCAAAAAAACTGTCACATTATTCTCAGTCAGGACAAGCATTATTACAGTGTACCGATGCGTTACATCGGTAAAAAAGTGTTAGTAATCTACACCTCCAGCAGTGTACACGTATATTATGAGCAACAGCAAATAGCCTATCATGCACGTAGTCGCCGCATGCACCAATACACCACAGTTGCTGATCACCTGCCGTCGCAGCATCAGTATTTATTGGGGCTATCGCCCGAGTACTTCATCAACTGGGCAAAACGTATTGATGCTGATGTGGCACGATATATTGAGCTGCTGATTCAAAGTAAAAGTCATCCGGAACAAAGCTTCAAAAGTTGTCAGGGTATACAGTCACTTTACCGAAAACTTGGAGCCGAAAGGCTCAAACAAGCTGTGCGAAAAGGACTCGAACTGGAGGTGTATAACTATATGTTCATTAAAAATATTATGGAACGACCACCTCATCCTGCCTCGCCGCCTATGCCCGTTTTGCCCCTGCACGAAAACATCCGGGGGCCAGAGCATTATCACTGACAAAAAGCATTTATCATGTTCTTTTTATTATTCACTTAAAACTAAATTCTATGCAAGATCAAATCAAACAATCCATGCGATCCCTTAAAATGGACGGGATGGCAAGCCTGTATCAAAGCCTCAGCGAAACGCACCAGCTCACACATCTAACCAACGATCAACTGTTGCAATCACTCCTGCAGGCTGAGTGGGAATACCGTCAGGCGCGTAAACAGGATCGCCTGGTAACCGCTGCGCGTTTTCGCTATCAGGCATCACTGGAAGAACTCGATTACACGGCAAGCCGTAATCTGGATAAGAATACTGTTGCCTCGATCAGTGACTGTTCTTTTATTAAAAAAGCTGAAAACATACTCATTACTGGCCCTACGGGCGTGGGTAAAAGCTTTATCGCATCAGCTATTGGGCATCAGGCCTGTCGAGTGGGTTATAAAGTCATGTACTATAACATGCAAAAACTCTTTCAAAAACTACGGATAGCCAAAGCTGAAGGCAACTATATCAAAGAGCTCTTGCGCATCGAAAAACAGGATCTGATCATACTGGATGATTTTGGTATCCATCCTGTTGATGCCAATATACGTCTTGAACTGCTTGAAATTATCGAGGACAGGCATGGCAAAAAATCTACACTCATCAGCTCGCAGCTGCCTGTTGCCAAATGGTACGAACTCTTTGAGGATGCTACTGTTGCAGATGCCATTTTGGATCGTATCCTTCATAATACTATACGAATCGATTTAAAGGGTGATTCGTTAAGAAAAAAAAGATAATATTGTACCCATTCTACGCTCTTTGACTCACTGACCTATTGTAGGGGGTCAGTATGCCGGAATGGGGGTCAGTATCACCGGAATGTGCACACATCGGATATCTTCAGGTTAATCACTTCCTGGCCACGAAGGCCTGCTGAGTAGATCAAGGTTAAAACAATCCTTTGTTTAAGCAATGTTGGTGCTGCAAAAAGTTTTTTAAGCTCCTGACGGTTTAAGATAACAGGAAG
>JAHJTC010000013.1 GCA_018830105.1 Bacteroidota bacterium | reverse complement strand
TTGAAGTCATACGTCGAAATATTTCTTTCAAGATACTGAATGCCAGTATTTTAAATCGTATTTTACGAATTAGTTATCAAAAAGTTATTAACATATTTAGTTGATATTCAATTGGTTATATTTTTTGTCATGTACTAAAGGCAAACTCTTTTTGAATAAAACGAAAAGTTCTTTAAATCCCTTATATTTTACAAGAAAAAATACTGAGATAACTATAATTATGGCTGTTATAATATATACATAATTAACATTTATTTCTTTTGCGATCATTTGTTTTTCATCCTCTACCATCTTAATGTAATTGTAATCGGCCATTTTATGCTGGAATTCTTCTTGGGATATTCTTGATGTATAAACCTTTTGATAGTAAAAAGCAGTACCATAGCCAACTAGGAAAAACATAACTAACATAAACACGAGCGCGAGAATTAATTGAAAGATAAATTTCATAGAGGATGAGGTTTTGTTGTAGAGAAAATTTATGAATTTTCTCTACAACTTATCTGTTAATAATAAACACCCTATTGCACTTGCGTTTGCAAAGAGTGTATAATAAATAAAAATTATGCAAAAGTATATCATTCACAACTCTGGTGATGACATAAGTGAGAGATTTAAATTTTATCCTTATTCGAAGGTATTGTATCGCAATACGGACATTTATGTTTCAATCCTTTTCCGCAATTTAAGCAGAATACTTTATCACAAGTGGAACATTTAATTAATCTGTGACCCCAACCTTGAGCTGTGTTGCAATTTGGACATGTTTGCGCCATAATAATAAATTTTAGTTAGTATTGAATATAATGTGCTCTATTTGAGTTATTTCTAATTCTATTAATTATTGAATTTAAATATGTATGTTAATGTACAATTATGATATTGTTTAGTTTATCTCCATTAGTTGTACAAATGCTAGGCTCTGAAAAATCCCAATTACTGTATAGGATGAGTTTTTTTCATGGTTCTTACATATAATTTGTTAGTTATTAATTAATTGCAATTCCATTATAGACAAAAAATCAATTGTACTTCTCAATCCTTACCCTGAAGAGAAAAATTTAAACTTGTTCTGAACAAACTAATTCTTTAAGCAACGAACTGATAAACCAGCTCTTTTATTGCGATAATCACCAGAGTTTCCACCTTGAATGTTACCAGTATTATATGAAATCCACCTTGGCAGCGCATTAGCACCTGCTATAGTAGTGGAACTCCACCAAATCCCTATTATTCCAAGAGAAGAAAAAAGACCGTCATTAGAACTTCTGCTACCTCCTGGAAGACCCATTAAGCCATAGTCATCTGTTCCATAATTAATCTCATTAGCATCCCATCTGGGATGATCTTCCGTATCACAATTTCCACCTAAAGGGGAGTCTACTTGACGACAAGATTTTAATTTATTACCATTTGGCGCAACTACTCCTCCAATAAAATTAGCTAATTGCGACCATTCTCCATTTGAAGGCACATGCCAGCCATCCGGGCACAAACCATTCGAACTACCCACTGCAAACCAATTATATAAGGTACCATAAGTATCTTTCCATGATTCATCGTTATTATGCCAGCAAAATGCTGGAGATGTCAGGTTAAGCCAGCTACTACTACTCGTAACATTTGGAATAGCCTCACCATTGTCAAAGGTACTTGTCTTTAGGTTTTCTGCCATCCAACATTGATTGTTTATAAGTACTGTACTGTATACATTTCCTTCAACATCTGTGATTGATTCAGGACAAAAAGTACTAATTAAGATATAACCTTCTTTTATTTTGCTATCAGTACCCATTTCGTTTGAAACAGTTAGGGAAACATTGTAACTGCCTCCTTGATTGTATATATGCAATGGGTTTTGTTCAGTACTTGTTTCCCCATCTCCAAAATCCCAAAGCCAACTTGTAGGTTCATTTATAGTAAGATCATTGAAATTGACAATAAGGGGTGCATATCCACTTGTTATATCAGCTTCAAAATCTGCAACAGGAGGATTTGCGCTTTCGATTTCAAACCACCATACAGCGCTTGCTGTTTCATTTTCATGATCATCTTTAGCAACTACTTTCCAATAGTAAGTTGTACCAGGATTGAGATTTTCATAGGGTGCGGTATTTGTTTCCAAGTCATCAGCCAATAATTGTGTAGGGTTAGGATTGTTTTCTCCTACATATACATCATAAGTTAATGGATCACCTTCCGGGTCTTCACAGTTCCAGAATAAATTTGCCGTCAATTCCTCTAATACTGCTCCTTCTTCTGGGTAGGGATCATATGGCGGTTCGGGCGGTAAATTGTCACTTTCAGTTATCTCAAAGTACTCACTAAAATCAAACTTTACAGGGTTAACATTCGAGATTATTTTAATGCGATAATCGTTACCTTCGGCTAATGTTGTTTGAACATTGTATCCTGTATATGAGCCATTGTTAGGAGCGTCGGGAGTGGGTGTTCCGAGTTTATTATCTCCTTTGTACACTTGAATGGTTACTGTTCCTCCAAGATTGCCGGTTTCCCACTCTATTGGTACATTATATTGCCCCATCGTCCAAATTGTTCCAGCGTTTGGTTTTGTTACAATTATATTGCCTTGTTCAAGAATGGTAAAAAAGTCATTGCTATTATCGTAAACACTCATATTGGTTGTACTTGCAATATGTATTTTGTAGTCAGTACCGGCCTGTACAGTATTAGGAATAGTCCATACAAAATTTCCATTGCTGGCGGTTGATTCGGCAATTGTTAGTGTAGGTAAATTGTTTTGCAAGAGGGTAATTTTAACGTCTTGATCAATATTATCATCCCAGGAAATTGTTTGTTCGCTTCCAATCATCCATTCTTCATCACCATTTGGTGTTACAATAGCGATAAATGTAGCTTCTGTTACGTTAATGTCCATTGTTTCATTATCCGAACCATAGGCATTTGTTACTTCTAAAGAAACTGTATAGGTTCCTGGCGAGGAATAGGAATGAGTTGGGTCTTTTTGTGCGCTGGTGATTCCATCGCCGAAATCCCATTGCCATGAGGTTGGCGTATATTCTGAAAAATCATTGAATTGAATTAATTCACCAACACTTGCATTAGGTTTGTCTACAGTAAAATTGCATACGGGTGCAGTATTTAAACCCCAAACTTGAAATTCATCTATGATATAATTATTATCAACATCAATTTGATCCATAGAAGTCAATGACATCTGGTTTAGTTTCCTTTTATCTGGCTTATTATGCAGTTTATATATAGGAGAGTAATTAAATAGAGGTGATGCATTTAGTTCAGAGGCAAGTACCCATTCCATTTTAACAAAATACTTCTTATCAGGGTTAGGCACAAAACCATCAAACAGGAATATTAGTGGCTCACCGTTTATCCAGTTTCCAAGATTTTTATAATCCATCTCAGACATATTGCTCTCAATATCTTCGGTATGTAAAAACCCACTAGAGTATAACTCATTGGTAGGAAATCGTTGAATGATTTTTACTTTAAAAGGGTCGTTCTCTTCACGGATTATGCTGAAATGTGATGCCGAAACCGGATCACTTCCAATTAGCTCACCCTCTCTTAAATATACATCGAAAATTGAATAAACATTGCCGTCATGTGGACCTCCAGGATTTGTCAGCACCTGCCAAATATTTAATTCTTGATCAAGGGTTTGAACTTTATGCCACCATGTTGTAGGAATCCATTTTAGCCCTAGTTCAACATTGTTGGTCCCATATATATCTAATCTAACACCAATTACTCCTTCTTGGGTACGAAACATGTTTATTGTTGCTTTTACCTCTTTGTCTGCGGCTGTATAGTAAGAGAAATGATTTGTTAATCCGCTTATCAAGCCTTCTTGCACATTGATTGTCACATCTTCTAGCTCTTCAATAAGTTCTTCACTAGGATCATAATAATATAATCCAATATTATTAGGGTTACTCGAAACAAAGGGCATTGTTATTGTTATAGGTTCTTGAAAAGATAATCCATCTGGCAATAGTTGAACTATTGGTTGTGTGCTACCACCAGGAAACGAAACTGTGTCAGGCGCAGAAACAATTTGTATTAAAGTGTTCACTTGTAAAGCATCTTCAGGTACAATTATCGTAACACCATTTAATGGCGAACTAGCGTCATCTATTGTAATTGTACCTCCCAGTTGGCCAATTTCTCCTTGCCCATCTGTGTAAGTTGGTGGTGAGGGATCTTTTTGTTCTTTTTTACATGCATGAAAAACTAAGACACTAATGGTCAATATGCCAAAAAGTACTGCGAAGAATGATTTTGTTTTCATATGGTTATTATTGGATGCTTAATGTTTTTTTTTACACTTTTTGCGCTCATATTTTTTGCCGTCAAATAATGAAGTAATTAATTTTCTATACTGACTATTTCGTTGATTTGAATGATATATTGGATTCTAACACACAAAATCATTTTAACAAAACCCAAAGTTCATCTAAAAACCCCAAAAACAGCCAAAAAGGGCATTTGACTTGGCAGAACACACCAAATGAAGGATGAACGGCCAAAAAAGACGGATGAGTGACAAAAGAGAAAAGCCAGATCAGGAGAAATATTGATCAATTTCGGAAAAATACCTCTTCGAGGCTTGCAGGAGTTTTTCTTCATTGCCTTGTCGAATTGCCATTTCGTGCTTTTTGCGGTCAACACGAATGATTTGTGCCAGGTTTACCAGGAGCGACCGACTAATGCGCACAAAATGACCCTGAGGCAGGCGGTTTTCAACTGCCGACAGGTAGTTCGAGTCGGTGAGCTCGCGCCCGTCTTTCAGGTATGCAATGGTATAAGCCCCATCGGCTTCACAGTAAAGAATTTCTGCCGGATCGATCAATACATAACCGCTGCGGCTGCTGAATTTGATCCGTTGAACAGCAGCTGATATTTGGTTGTTGGCTGTGTCTTGAAGAGGATTAGCGGACACACTGTTGTGGGCATGATCTGCTGATTCCAGCCTGGCTTCAACGCGTTGAATCGTCTCCCGCAATTCATCAATATCCACAGGTTTAAGCAGAAAATCAAAGGCTTCGGCCTTGATGGCCTTGATGGCGTATTGGCTGTAGCCGGTAACAAATACAATATGTGGATGGAGTTCTTCAGCATGGATTAGCTGCACCAGATCGAAGCCGCTCATCCCGGGCATCTCCACATCTATAAAAAGCAGATCAGGTTGATGTTGTCTGATTTTTTCAATAGCTTGTGATGGTTGCGCAATACTTTCAAGGTTGTTGATCTGTTCGCATTTTTCCAGCAGACAAGTCATTCGCTCGCGTGCATCGGGCTCGTCGTCAATAATGATGCTGGTGATGAGGTTGGTTTTATCTGTCATGGTCGGTTAGTTCAATTCTTATTTTTGTGCCTGTGGCCTTTCCGCCCTCGGCCTTTTTATCAAAAATCTGATAGCTGATATTATTGTTTTTCAGTTGTTTAAATAGCATTATCAGTTCATCCAATATCGTTAGACCTTTTCCGGTGCTCAGGCTTTTATTCTTTGAAGCTTGCTCGCGTCCGATGCCATTATCGTCCACTTCGATGATTACCTGATTTTGCTTGCGGTAAGCATGGATCATCAGTTTGCCTGGGTTTTCAAGCGACCGCAAACCATGTTTGAGGGCATTTTCCACAAAGGTATGCACCAAATGGCGTGGAATAAGCAGCTCGTAAAGCGCTTCATCTTCCAGCCTGATCTCGTAGCTGAAGGCATTGCGAAAACGCATTTGCTGTACATCCAGATAATCGCGTACAAAATCCAGCTCTTCTTCCAAAGTCGTTTCAATTTTATCGGAATTTTCGAGGGTGTGATGAATCATACGACTGAATTTTACTAAAAACTTACCAGCATTTTCCCGTTGCCCTTGTTCCTGCATCTGAGCGATACTGTTGAGGGCATTGAGCGTGAAATGCGGATCTACCTGGTTTTTAAGTGCCCGAAAACGAAAAGCCATCAGCTGTCGTTCGGCTTCATACTTTTGCCGGCTCTGCTTTTTCTGCAAAAGTTGTGTGAGCCACAACAACAGCACAACACTCAGGTAAACGGCAAACCAGATGGGATGACGCCAGAAATAGAGTGGATTTTTTGAATACCGTAGCTCATAATAGCTGGCGTTGTTGTTGATGGAGAGGAGTCCACAATCTTTGGTTTTGCTGATTACTGAAACACGTATCGGAGCATACAATGGTTGTGGAAGCGGCACAAAGATGGGATGCTTGAGATCATGATCTGCCAAATAAATTCCAGAGCCGGTATTAATGACATATTCTTCAACTGCACTACCAAGTGCATCTACGGTAAAAAATTCTGTATGACCTATATTTTTTAAATCAATTTTTCTGATTTGATTTCCATGAATATCAAATTGAAAAAGAGCTTTACCATTTGTAATTATTAAGCGTGAATCTTTCCAATTACTAAGTGCCGGAACTGCAGTAACATTCGCATGAACTTCTTTAAATGGAAATTTTCGATAGATGTTCCCCTGCCAATCCCTTATGATAATTTCATAGCCATTTTTCAAAGCATTCCTCTCCGCATAATAAAAGTATGGTTTTTTATCGATCATCACCCAAGCCGGAACAAAAAGGTTGTTTCGAAGCGCAATGGGTTCAAATAAAAACTGAAAATCATCATCATAGCCAAGCACCCATGCGCAGGTATCAATAGGTTTTAAATCAGTTTGATGAGCTATTTCTGAATAATTTTTGACATTTGAATTTTTCACTAGATATTCATTTTTACCATCTCCATCAAAATCAAATTGAAGTGTTTCAGCTAAAAAATCAAGCCCAACACCTGTTCTTGCAGAAGCTTCGATTTTTTGCTCCAATGGATAAAAACGATACAATCTTCTTGGCTGTCGGCAATATCCGGCTGAAACACCAAAAGTAAATTCAAAAAAACCATCTTTGTTGTAATCCTCAAACGATAAAGAACCAATTATCAGGTCAAAGGTATTTCTGTCATGAGAGATAGCGTCAACAAAAAAAGATTGAAGTCCCATTTCTGGATGGGCAAATGGATCAAGGCGATTCAAAAAGAGAGAATCTTTATTTTGCGTAAAAAAGTAAATCTCTGAAGTATTGTTATTGTCGGCATCAAAAAATTCAACAGGTGCATAAGTGATCACTTGCCGCTTAATCACCCATTCGTCTCTGAATTTATCATCAAGCGCAAACACCTGTATCCTGAATAATGTTGAATCAATATCAGCTCTACTACCAATGGTAATTTTCTCTGGAAGCGAATCGCCATTTAAATCAAAATATTCATAAATAAGCAAGGTTTGATTCGAGCTGATTCTGGTGAAACTTACCACCTCCCCCTCATACTTCTCAAAATCAAGGGGCAACACATAAAGCAAAATGATAGCCGGCAATACAGCTAAAACAAAGGGACTGAATAAAACAGCCTGAAAATTGATCCTCCCTGACCAGATTTTCATTTGGGTTGTGTTGGTTTGGTGGGCTAAGATAAATATTTCTCAAATCCAATCCAAGTGTTTCTTAATCAACAATCTCATTTTTTTCTTCTGCCACTGCAATTCATCCATGAAAATCTTCAAAAATGCGGCTGTATGGCGAACAGGTTTTTTCCATTAAGGTGACACTTCAAGGCATATCAGCTGGTATTTTGTTGTGGCGTTGGCTATAAATTAGAACAATAACCGCTGCAATTGCAACACCTTGGATTGCTTGCAACGCTATATTTTAAAGAATTCAGTTGAACTTCAGCAAGATAAGCTTTTGCATGACTTCACCCTGATAGGAGACACTGGTTAGGCTTTAGACGCATTAAAAAAAATCTCACCCAAAAAAATGTGATGAAGCACTTCAGTAATGTTAACGCTACTTTCTAAAAACTATACATCACCTTCCAGTACAGCATGCTGTTGTCGCGATATTGCCCGAATCTTCCTTCGGTTCCGGTGAAGATATTGGCGCCCAGCTGCAGATCAAAGCCATCGGCAAAGTTATAGCTCACCTTCGGCCGGATAAGGGCATCGCCCTTGTTTAAACCCACATAGGCAAAGAGCTCGATCCAGAGTTTTTCGCGCAGGTAGTCTTTCGCCGCCAGAAAAGTCATGGTATTTTCGGCCTCTTCCTGTAGCATGCCGGTTTCATAATCCGGAATATATTCCTGAATAAACTGCGCGCTTAGTTTCACGCCTGATAAGGTATAATCCAGTCCGGCCATATAATGCAGATAGTCTTTTTGTACTGTTCCATCGCTGCGCTGAGGATTTTCGGTTTGAAAATAGCGTCCGTTATTGTAAGAACCTTCTGCCCTGAGCACAAAACCACCCAGCGTTGTGCTCAAACTGCCACCCAACATTCCCATGCGATGATACTCAGGACGCGCTACCAGACTTTGTAGCTGCATGCTCACCGGATCGATGGTTTTCGTTAGATGCATTACCGGATCATCTGAATAATGATAACCTCCAACAATTTCATAATCAAGCTTTGACGTCATGGCTGAATAGCGCAGAAAAAACTCACTATGCGCGAGCGAAGGTTTTACTTCATTGGTAGAATAATCATAAGTTGGCCGAATGGGGAACGGCAGTTCCGGACGCCAGATGCTCCCCGAATCGGGCATCAAAGTGGGCGAAAAAACCGGCACCCAAACCGCTTCGAGGGTGTTCATTCCGATGTAATAATTGAGTTTTACGGCTGTAACACCCATGCGGATTTCGTCAAAATCGGGTAACAAAAACTCACTTAAATCTTTGGGCGAAACGATATCGGTGATAAAAACACCTTCGGCCTTTCCGTATATAATCTGTTGCTGACCTATTCTCAAATCAAACTTATTGAAGTACATGTCCATATAAGCTTCGCGCAGGCGAAAATCCAAGTCCCTGTCGAAATAATGATAAAGCAACGGATTTACTTTAAAACCAACTGTTTCGCCCCTTTTCTCAAAATTAAGGTTAAAGGTGTTCTGAACGATCGAAAAATCCGTTTGATCATTTAGAAGCACCCCCGTATAATTACGTGCAAAACCTGTGAGTTCAAGCTGTTGAGCCGAAACCGACCCAACAAGCGAACCCACGAAAACAACCAACAACAAATTCCTTATTAACTTTCTCATCTTACCTTGATTTTAATGCTTAAACATCTGTGATTTTAGCGCCCCAGCGTCATGCCACGTTCTGTAAATTTGTTTTCGGGAATTTCCTGATCGAGCTTCACATCAGTAAAAATCATCTCGGTACGGTGATCTTTCTGAACGTTATGCATTTGGGTTTTCAGGATAACCCAATACCCGCTTATTTTTTCAAACTTACTGATGTGTAATGTTTTAAGCAGATCTCCATCTTCGTCATAAAAATCGCGTTTTATCCCGATGAAGTTTTCTTTGTTCACCCAGGTAACCGTTTTTGAATACATATAGGCTTCGTCTTTGGGCGTGCTTTCAACAACAACACATGCGTAACCGTCAACCACCTCTTCACCAAGTAGTTTATGCGTGTCCTGATTGGGATGGCGGTCGCCCAAATCATCATAGGTAAAATCGGAACCCATGAAATTATCGCTTTTGCTGTCGCTCGAGATCCGTTTTACCCTTTTTAGCGCCGGCAGGTAAATCCACTGGTCATCATAGCGACCATCGTCGTAGCTCCAGTTCATAAAGGAGGTGTTACGCACATCGGCCGGTGAAAGAAAAAACATAATGGTTTTTTCCACAGCTCCTTCATCTTTTATGTATTGCTGAAGCTCGCGAACGCGGGTATCGCCTTGTTTATTGATCAGCCGCATTTCCAACTGCCCCTGTATGTTTTCGCCGGAAGGATTGTTATATACCGCCTCCATGATTTCCTGTCCACTCATTTGAGCGTATCCCTGATTGAAACTAAATAGGATAACTAAAACTGTTACTGTTAAAAATTGAATAGTTTTCATGACTTAATTATTTAATGATTTAAAATGCAAAGGCTTGTAAACCAAATTGCAATGTTGAAATTCTACGTTTAAAATAAATATTGTAAAAATCTTCGCCGGTATAGAGTTTTACAAAAAAACTCACATCCCGGGCATTTATAGGCTTGTAGGCCAGTTTGGCCATAAAATTGAATCTTTCACTAAAATCCAACGCAGGGGCACCAGCTTTCCCACCAAAAATCCAGGTTGTTTCAAAAACCGCACTCCAATCGGGAATTTTAGCGCTATAACCCTGATCTTCATCAAAAAAGTTTCTCAACTGTTTCCAGCTAAAGCGGTAAATTTTCAACCGGTTGTGCCAACGAACATTGCCATACTGACCAATCAATTCCGGATTCATATCCAAATCAGGATGAACTTCGATCGAGGTTTTCAAATATTCATTTGTGTTGGCAAATGGAAGCAAATGACGATTGAAAAACAGACCGATTTCAAAGTAGTTTGTTGAAAAATTTCCGGTCTTTGTATTGACTGCCCCATCGGGAAGATAAAAATCACCTTCCTGTCCGTTGGAATGGTGCGCCAGTGTAAGGAAAACATACAGGGTGTGTGATGTTTCTCCGCGCTTTAGCTGAATTTGATGATAAAAACTTATATAAGGATTATAGCTGGGTGTTCGCACAGGCAATGACTCTTCTGCAAACATCCTTAGCCGGATTGTTGGAGAAAGTGTTGCTCCCCATCGCGCATCTTTGCTGGTTCTAATTAAAAAGTAGGGTTCAATAGATGCTTCAAATATCAAGGGTTCCAGATTTCCCAGGCCTTGTGAGAAAGTAATATAACTCTCATTTTGATTGGCTCTTATTGCCTTAAAAAAGGTGTTTTCAGGCGATTCAGCGACTGACTGAGCACCAACGGTCTGAATTGTTGTAACCACCATAATGAAACCCGCAAGCAATACTGATATTCTCATGTTCTTCTCCCCCTACTTATTTTTTTACTTTTCTTTAGTCTTCTTTTTATTAAAGAAGACATTCGATTTATAAAGCACCAGATACATGATCGTTACTGTAGCAATAAAGCTTATAAACATGTTAAATGATACCAAAGCTCCGAGCGACCTGTTGGGCGGAAATACTGAAAACAGCAACACCAAAAATCCCATAATTACCACAAAAGCATTAAAGGCAATGGCTCGACCTGAATGGTGCATGGTTTCGCCTATCGTCAGACTTTTGTCTTTGGTTTGCAGGGCATAGATTTTATACCTTTCGATAAAATGCACCGCATAATCAATGCCTATCCCAATAGCAATGCTCGACACCAAAGCGGTTGTGGTGCTGAGTGAAATATTCAGCAAACCCATCACGCCAAAGCTGATAGCCGCTGTTAGCACTACGGGTATTGCTCCAATAAAACCAATACTCACTTTGCGGAACATCAGTGCGAGTAAGATGATGATGATAACGATTGACATCAACAAACTCTTGATTTGTCCATTCAAAATCAAACCGGTAAACACCAGTGCTTTGTAGCCCGATCCTGCAAAATTCATTTCCACATTAAGTTCAGAAAAAGGTGCTCGGTATTTTTCAAGGATTTCGATGGTTTGATTCAGGTCCTTGCTGTTATCACTTTTCAACTGCACCGTAACATTGGCTTTGCGGTAATCATAATCCACTACCTTCCAGAGGTTTTCGGGATCGCCCGACATTTCATAAAGCAGCAGGTATTGCGCAATCATCTCCTGACTATCAGGAATCACATCGAAAGCCGGATCGTCAGCATGCATCACCTGATTCATCCTGCGGATATAATCGCTGATTGAAAAGGAATTGCCAACCAATGCGAGCGTTTCCACTTCAGTTTGCATCTCGTCGATCAATTTTTCCACCTCCGGACGAATCATGGCATCTTTGTCTTCAGATTCCAGTATCACATTGATGGAGCTGGTGCCTCCAAAGTGCTTGTTCACAAAAGCATCCGTCAACACAATGTCTGAATCCCGTTCAAAATTTTCCAGAAAACTGGAGTTGATGTACACTTTTTGAATCCCAAAGATTGAAACAACTAAAAGAATTACTGTTGTGCTGATCACCAAGACTTTATGACGAATGGTAGCCAGCGCAAAATTATTAGCGAGTCTTTCAGTAAAAGAATGCATCTCAGTTTTTGACTGTTGCTTTTTCTTCTTCCGGCTTATGCCAAAAGCAAAACCAAATGCCGGAATAAACACCAGCGATAAAATCATAGCCATCAACACTCCAAAAGCCGTGAACAAACCAAAATATTTAATGGGTAAAACTTCCGAAGTAAGCAGCGAGATAAAGCCAACAGCAGTGGTTACCGAAGTCATTACAACCGGCTTCCACATATTGCGGATCATATCGCCTAAAGCTTCTTTTACGGTAGCATTGGGTTGCTCATCCAAAAATAAATGCAAATGACTATACAGGTGAATGCCATCCGCCACACCAATGGCAATCAGCATCACGGGAATCATAATCGTGACGGCATAAATGGAAATTCCGAGCACAGCCATCAGTCCAAAAGCCCAGATAGTACTGATCAGCACAACTGCAAGTGTTGAAATGGTATGCCTGATGCTGCGCAGCACAAGATAAAGCACCAAAATGATCACGACTATTACGATGGGAACCATCTTTTTCATGTCTTTTGGTCCCAGGTATGCCATGGTGCCTTCCACAATCGGGACACCTGCTACATAGATATTTTCCGGACCTTCATAACTATCAGCAAACGCCAGAATATCCTCATAAAACTGCATCGAAAACACCGAATCCGCGATAGAAGCAACTACCAAAGCAACCGTTTCATCATCCGAAACGATCCTACCCTGTACCATATCGTTAGCGATTACCAGTTCGCGCAACTCCTTTAGTTTTTCTTCACTTTTAGGCGTGCGCTTATAAAACGCTTTCACATCCAGCCCGTATTCGGAACCAACAATATTATCGGCCGTATAAAGTGAGGTAACATCAGCATCTTCAATGGCTTCCATATCCTGAAGGGCCTTGGTGATATCCTTGATTTTGTCGAGGGTTCCGACATTGTAAATGCCTTCCGGATTTTCGATGGCAATCAGGATTCCATCCTTGATGTTGAACCAATCTTCGGCCATATCGCTGTAAACAAAAGCCGGATGATCCTTTGGCATGTATTCGTCCAGATCGGTTTCCATGCGGGCATTGCCAGCCAGCTCCCAGGTAAACCAGCCGCTTATGGCTAATGTGATAACGATAACCAGCCAGGAATACAGTTTTAATCTTTTTACTGTAATTTGTTTTTTCATGTTTGTTAATATTAACTAACTTTAATGATTGAATAAAAGGGAAGCATAAACTTCCCTATTGTACTTTTAAAGCACTCGTGCTGTTGCTGTGGGCTTTGGTGCCTTTACGACAAGAATACGGGCTGTTTTGTCACTCTTATTATACAGACAGTGCACGATATCTTTCGGGCTTTCGACCAGGCTGTTTTCTTCTACCTGCACTATTTCTTCGCCAACCTGAATGCTGGGTGTTCCTTCGATGACAAAGAAAAACACATCCACCGGCGTGATATGCGGCTTGAGTTGTTCGCCCGGTTGAAGCATAATATGCATCGCCTGAGCAGTATCGTGATCGTATAAAGGGCGTACATCAACTTTGTGCGGCGTTTCCTTTATGGGCTGATTTTTCCAGTGTATAATTTTCATGATAGCTTACTCCTCTTCAAACTTGATTACTTCTGTGGGGCAACTTTCGGCTGCATCACGAATTTCATCTTCGTAATCGCTAAAATTAACGTCTTCTTTTACAATCATTTTATCAGGAACTTCAAACACTTCGGGTGCAATTCCTTCGCAGAGTCCACAACTTGTGCACTCATCTTCCGACTCGTCGAGCCATACTTTTTTAATCGCCATTTGATTTATTTTTTAAGATTAATTAATTGATTTAATGTAACGAACAACTTTTCGCCCTCATCTCTGAGGTTGAACATAAAATTACTCATCTGCCATCTTTTTACCAATAGTCTGAGCGATCCCATAAAAATCGTGGTGAGCTGCTGCGTACTGAGATTTTCACTGATTTCGCCGCGCTGCTTTCCAGCTTCAATTATAGCTGTAATCGAAGCGGCATTGCGCTCCATTATCTGCTTTACTTTGTCACTCAATACTAATTCATTACGAAATATTTCCTCCGAAAAAATTACAGCTACCAGTGCCGGGCTGTTTTCAAAAGCCTCAAAATGCCTTTGAAAAATCATTTTTATCCGATCAATGGCCGACAATTCTGAGTTGATTTGCTGTTGAAAAATATCGGAAGTTGTCGTTGTAAAATACTCCAATAAGCTTATCAGTATATCAATTTTATTCTCGTAATGCCTGTAGATAGCCGGTTCTGAAATACCCAGACGCTTCGAAAGATTTTTCATCGTCAAGCCCTGAATCCCTTTTTCGGCTATCAGGTCGATAGCATGTTCCAATATTTCCTGTTGTCGCTCTGTGAACATAGTTTTATAAATGTTTGCGCTGCAAAGTTAGTTAATATTTACTAACTGTCAAGAAAAAACACAACTATTTTTTAAATACGTTCTTATTTTCCTGATTATGGGTCTTTTAAGAAACAATAAATCTGCTCATCTGAAAATATAGCAGTGGCCCGACAAGTGGAAAAAGCAACAACAATACGATCAAATAGGCCGGACGTTTTTTCTTGATCACGTCTCTGATGGCTTGAATAAGCAGTATCATGGCCAAAAACAGTAAAACAATAATCGCTGAGGTAAACATAACATTATGAGATTTGAACCATAAAAATACTAAAAATAACTTTCTCTACTTGAAAACAATTTTTTGGGTATAAATTTTATCCACACCTACAGCAATTAAAATATACATGCCCGCAGGAAGACGATTTTTTCTCAGTTCTAACTGTTCTCCGGCCATAAGCTCAGTTTCAACTATAATATTAGCTTTCAGATCGCGTAAACTAAGTTTAAACTTCCCATTGGCGCCCTCAGGAAGACTTACCAGCGCTGCGTACTCCGCAGGATTTGGAAATACTATCAAATCAGAATCTGATTTATTCTCCCTAATATCCGTATAATCAATGATTGGGATATGCCAATCGTTTCCCTCGTTATTATTCCAACTATCGCCTCCATAGTGAATTACAAAATCCAGTTGAGATACAGATTGAGCACTCTGATTGAAAGGCCCGAGTTGAATAGTCCATGCCGATCCGTTTTGTTGCAAGGGGCTTTGAACAGCCAACCCATCATTCCAGGCTTGTGTTCCGGATGGCCAGTAAAATTCGTTCGGCAAATTCCAGTCATTTATTCCCCAGTGTAAACGAGCATCAGCACTCATTGCTGCATCTTCATTGACTACAATGGTGAGCACATCATTGGTTGAAACCTCCTCCGGATACCAGCTTACTCCTGCCGGAAAGTTGTTTAGTACATGCATAGTTAAGCTATAAGCCTGCTCACTTTCAAGACCAGCATCATCCACCAGGTAATAGGAAAAATCTGCATAGGGCGAACCGGTTTCACCAGTATTGGGGGTGTAAACCAAAGCAGTAAAATTCGTAATTAATTGGTCTTCAATCACTGAGTTTTCATTAACAACAAGCCGGCCATTTTCGGGTAAACTTTGCACACGAATTCCCTCAAATTGATTACCCGCCGGGGATGAAAAAGGAAAATTAGCTTCAGAAAAAACATAACTTTCATTCTGCATCAGACTTACAGAACTATTTGAACCCATAGGGCTTCCTGAAATTACATTTATACTTAACAAATAAGAAGCTTCAGAATAAAGCCCATTCTGATCTTTCACTTTAAACTGAAAGCTTGCATATGGGGTTCTAAGACCATTGGTTTCAGGTGTAAAAACCAAAAGATTAGGATTTGAATAATCAGTCGAAATCACGACAGGCTGACCATTATAAACTAAACTACCCATGGCTGGCAGGGTTTGTAACTGAAATGCCTCAAAAGAGCTTCCTGAAGGACTTTGAAATGGAAAATCGAATAGCGAAAAGGTATAGGATTCATTTTGAAGCAAGTTTATCGTAACATCGGAACTTACAGGATTAGGAGATGGATTATTATCAATAACTATGAAATAATCGTTTCCGTTGTTGTTGTCCCATTGGGATTCGCTGATTTTAATCACAAAAGCAATCTGATCAACTACTTGAGATGAGTTATTGAAAGGCCCAATTTCCCAATAATAGTGACCTGATTCATTTTGACCTTTTGGAGGACTTTGCACTGCATCACTGCCATCATGTAGAATAGTTCCTTCCGGCCAATAGGACTCAAGAGGTTCTTCCCAGTTGTTTACACCCCAATGCAACATCGACTGCGCATTGGCATGTGTAGCAGTAATCGTTATAACGTCATGAAGTGACGGATTTGTTGGTTGCCAGCTTACAGCTGATGAGCCTCCACCCCCGCTGCCATCTGCCACCCAAACGTGTTGTATAGGTGATTTAGTAATATTGCCATTCTGATCAACAGCTTCCACGTAATAGTCAACCAATACATTTTCCAATCCAACGATTTCTGCGGCATATTCTGACGCCTTATAAAGCGGCAAAGGATCAGTGACAGATGTGATGTTTTGTGCCGACATAGGCAGGGTTTGCCAAGATTCAACGCCCCCACCTCCTGAATAGGTTAAATTTACCTGTTGAACTGTTTCGTGCACACTGATGCGATATTTCAGATTGACAGATTGTAGTCCATTCAAATCAAACACATAGGTCCATACAGTGAAATCAGAAGGCATTACACCAACGCCATCCCATTCAATTCCACCTGGATTATAGGGTTCTCTTTGAGGAATATAAACGGAGGGACCTGTTAAATCTGGACCACTTTGTGCTATAGGCAATGCTTGATTTACAGCCTGATTAGCAGCCCTTACGGGATTGGAATCCCATATTTCGGTTCCATCCCAATACCAGTAATCACTGGCCTGACCATTCAAATAATACTGCCAGCCCTGTTGTGTTCCGGCATCATTTGGATTGATTTGATCAGCTGTATGCACAATATTCTGAGCAGCTGTCATAATCCCCCAACTGTTGCGATCAGGACTATAAGCACCTGAAGCACCGGGATAATTTCCCGGGTCGCCATTCCACTTCTTAAACTCAGGATCTCCCCCGTCGGCTCCTAACCAGCTGCCATCCTGAATATGAATCACATCCTCTTCAGGAATCGGAAAACGCTCCAGATAATCCTGAATGGTTGTGCATTCAAACCGATGATCATTCGCACTGAGCCAATTCACAAAACTCTGGAAGTTATTGTTGTAGTAGGATTCACTTCCACCGCCAAAGTTATCTCCGTCATGATGCAAAACGATTAAAATTGGACGATCAGGATCGGTATTGGAGCCTTCAAACTGGCTCATAACCAAATCATAATTTAAGGCGCCAAAACCGCCACGACCATCTTCCTGACCCAGATAGCGGGAAGCAGGAACAGCAATTATTTTCGATACTTCTCCCGTTTCAGGATCGGTGTAGGAAACATAATGCGGCTGATGCGCCCACTGCGTGGAGACCGGCAAAGGCGCCCATAAACCATTGAGCTGAAGCCAGTCCTGCGGATCAGGATTTCGGATGTCGGCCAGATTAGGTCTTAACACTGCACTGACGTCACCTGTTGGAGCATTGGCAGTGGCACGTTCAAAATGCAGGTTATCAACCAATACCCATTCCAATCCTTCGTCCACCAAAGCCGGTATGATGCGCGGTGAAAAAGCCGTTTCGGGTGGGAAAATTCCTTTGGAGTAGGACCCCGAAAAGTGACTTGAAAAGATTGACTTATGATCCTGAATCTGTTTTCGAATATCCTTATAATGAATCAACCCCATGAGCGGATGATGATACCCAAATCCCACCATGTCTATTCGCGGATTTCCAAGCGTTGTAGTTTGATTTATAATAGTATTCCAATGATTTTTCCAGTTTGAGAAACCCACACCTGCTTGTTCGAGGTTGTTTAGATTTTCGATCAATGACCCACTAAAACTTACCTGTGCTCCAAAATGATCCATACCGGCATTAACACCTTTTTGCACCGCATTCTTAGGCCAATCGGTATATGGCCCGTTGCGGCTAAGATGCACATCATAAAGCGAAAAACTGTAATGTCCGCTCTGTTCTGTTTGAACGATATTTTCGTAAGGATAATAGATGGGCTGGTGCATATGCCACAAGAAAGCAATATAAATTTTCGGGTTGGTGCGCAAACTGTCCTGCTGGCCAACTACACCATTAATAAGTAGGAAGAAAAAAATCGTTAGCAAAGTAATTTTCTGTCTCATGCGGTATTGTTTTGCTTCAAAGATATCACATTACAAACATTATTACATCCCGACAGATCATGCTGAACTCATTATTAAATTGTATTTCAGTCTTTTAATGAATTCTCCAAAGAATTGCAAACGTTTGCAGCCTGTTTTTAGAACAAAACTCAACGCGTTCACCTCAATTCAATGACATAAACAATGTAATACTAAGTATATCCGCCATTTGATTACTTTTGCATAAGATCTGAACCCTATGAACGACCGTCCCGACCTGCTTAAATGGCTGCCAATTACCCGCAAAGAAGTTGAATTGCGTGGCTGGGATCAGCTTGATGTTATATTGATAACAGGCGATGCCTATGTGGATCATCCGGCTTTTGGCGCAGCGGTTATTGGCCGGTTGCTCGAAAAAGCGGGATATAAAATTGCGTTGATTCCACAACCCAACTGGCAGGACGATTTACGTGATTTCAAAAAACTGGGTAAGCCACGCTTGTTTTTTGGAATCACCTCCGGAAATATGGATTCCATGGTGAATCATTACACCGCCAACAAAAGACTGCGCTCCAATGATGCCTACACACCTGCCGGAGACGCGGGCTTCAGACCCGATTACGCTACATCGGTATATAGTCGTATCATCAAACAACTCTTTCCGGATAGCCTGGTTCTTATTGGAGGCGTTGAGGCTTCCCTGCGGCGGGTGACGCATTACGATTACTGGTCGGATCAACTCAAACCCTCCATTTTAATTGATTCAGAAGCAGATTTTGGTGTTTATGGCATGGGCGATCTGGCCATTATTGAACTGGCCAAAGCCATTGACCAAGGTCAAAGCCTTGAAATTATCAAGTCTATTCCGCAGGTGTTTTATGCCGTTGAAAAAAACCATACGCCAACACCACATCCTGCCGGAGACATCCGATTGGCTGATCATGAAACCTGCCTCAAAGACAAAAAAGCTTACGCAGCAAACTTCAGGCATATCGAACAGGAATCGAACAAACACCAGGCAGCGCGACTGCTGCAGGATTCGGGCGAAAAAACGGTTGTGATCAACCCGCCCTACCCTACTTTTAGCGAAAGGCAACTGGACGCTTCTTTTGACCTTCCCTATACCCGCAAGCCACATCCTAAATATGCCAAACGCGGAACCATCCCGGCATACGAAATGATCAGGCACTCGGTAAATATGCACCGGGGCTGCTTTGGAGGCTGTAGTTTTTGCACCATTTCGGCACATCAGGGAAAGTTTGTTACCAGCCGAAGTAAAGAATCCATCCTTAAAGAAGTGAATCAAATCACACAAATGGACGACTTCAAGGGCTACATCAGCGATTTAGGCGGCCCTTCGGCCAATATGTATCAGATGAAAGGCAAGCATCAACCCATTTGCGACAGTTGCAAACGCCCAAGCTGTGTATTTCCAAATATTTGCAGCAACCTCGATACCAGCCACAAACCGCTCCTGGACATTTATCAAAGCGTGGATAAACATCCCAAAGTAAAAAAAGCCTTCGTGAGTTCTGGGTTGCGCTACGACCTGTTTTTGACTGACGATCCTGAAAAAAATGACGCCTTGGGTTATGATGAATATATGCGTCAGTTATTTACCCGGCATGTGAGCGGACGATTGAAAGTAGCACCCGAACATACCAGTGATGAGGTGCTGAAAACCATGCGCAAACCCAGCTTTAAGCTGTTTTACAAGCTAAAGGAGAAATTCGATCAGATTAATATTCAAACCGGCTTAAAACAGCAACTGATTCCCTATTTCATTTCCAGTCATCCCGAAAGTCGTTTAGAAGACATGGCACAACTGGCCGCTGATACCAAAGCCCTGGGCTTCAGACTTGAACAGGTGCAGGATTTTACGCCTACACCGATGACGGTTGCAACAGTGATGTATTACAGCGGTTTTGATCCTTATACCTTGAAACCCGTTTTTACAGCACGAACAAAGCCTGAAAAAACTGACCAGCAAAAATTCTTTTTCTGGTACAAGCGTGAAAACCAAAGCTGGATCCGTCAAAAACTGGCACAAATAGGAAGAAATGATTTGGCCCAAAAGCTGCTTGCTTTTGATAAAAACCCCAAAAATGACCCAAAGTCAAAAAGAAAAGCCTCACGGTAGCAAGATTGTTTTTTCCGCATTCTTGCAGTCAATCAGCAGTTTCATACTGGCTTATCTTACTATTTACCTTTTCTCCGGCATTGGCATACTTTATATTGCTTATGACATGGATATTCCGGCATCCCTACAATTAAACAAAATCACTTTCGGAATTCCATTTGATTCTCCCTTGTGGACCAAAGACGCCATTGTGAGCGTGTTTATGGCGCAACCTGTGAGCAGTTTTATTATGGGAACAATCAGTATTTTGCTGCTTTTATTGATCAAACCGAAGCAATTCTGGCTGCAGCTTTTTTTTATCTGGTTTTTCCTGCATGGCTTCAATTTCACCTTTGGTGTACTAAGCGAGGATATCCTGCTTCAAAGAGGATTGTTTCGTGTAGCTACTGTAATGGATATCAGACAAGTGATGCTCATCCTAACCATCGGGATTTCCCTGTTTTTTCTAATTAAGGCCGGTTCGCTTGCAGGAAAACTGCTTTATTCAAAAGTATTCCAACTTTATCCCGAAAATGGACACACACGAGAGTTGAATTTTTTGCTGGTTATCTTCCTTCCTTATTTGCTCGGAAGTTTGCTAATCCTGCTGATAACACTTGGCAAAAATGACCTCAAAGACTATCTACTGAAAATAGCGATGTTTGTGAGTTTGACGCCCATAATCTTTGCGCAAATCAGCAACAACTTGATCAAAAGTGATAAAAAAAAACCTAAACTAATCACCGGAACACTCCTTTTTGCCTTTTCGCTAATCGCCCTCGGTTTTTTCTATTCCTGGCTTAAAAACGGCTTCACACTCGGATAAAATTTCCGAAAACATATTCTATCGTTTGATTTAAATCATTTTTCCTATCTTTCGGCATTAAAAATTAAACCCAAATTTATGAAATCACTAAATCTACGTATTTGGCTTGTGTTTGGCTTGTTATTGGCATTTTCTTTTGCCGGAACAACAGCTTTGGCACAGCGTAACAAGAAAAAATCGGAAACAGTTGACACGCTGAAATCCGCTGATCTCTCCGGTTTAAAATGGAGAAATATCGGCCCTGCTTTTGCCTCGGGGCGTATTTCTGATTTTGCTGTAAACCCCAACAATCACAGCGAGTATTATGTGGCTGTTTCTTCCGGTCATATCTGGAAAACTGAAAACAACGGCACTACTTTTAAGCCCATCTTCGACAATTATGGTGCTTATGCTATTGGCTGCCTGGCTATGGATCCCAACAACACCAATGTGGTTTGGGCAGGAACAGGCGAAAACAACCATCAGCGCGCACTGGGCTATGGCAACGGTGTGTATAAAACCGAAGACGGCGGAAAAAGCTGGAAAAATATGGGGCTGAAAGATTCGCGCCAAATTGGTATGATTCAGGTTGATCCGCGCAACAGCAATGTTGTTTATGTGGCTGCCGAAGGTTCAGTCTGGGGTCCGGGTGGCGAACGTGGCTTATACAAAACCGAAGACGGTGGAAAAAACTGGACAAAGATCCTTGATATTTCAGAGAACACCGGCGTGAACAACGTATTGCTTCATCCCGAAAATCCGGACATCATCTTTGCAACTTCAGAACAGCGTAGAAGACATTTCTTTTCCAAAATCGGAGGAGGTCCCGAAACAGCCGTTTATCGTTCAACTGATGCAGGTAAAAGCTTTGATAAAATCACCAAAGGGCTGCCATCAGCACATATGGGTGGTATGGGAATCGCTATCCCAACGGGAAGTCCCGATGTTGTTTACCTGATCATTGAAGCAGCCGATGACAAAGGCGGTTTTTTCCGTTCCACAGACCGCGGGGCTTCGTTCGAAAAAATGAATAAATATAGCTCCAGCGGCCAATATTACAACGAACTGGTTTGCGATCCCAACGATCCGGATGTGGTTTATTCGATGGACACCTACACTCAGGTAACCCGCGATGGCGGTAAAACCTGGGACAACATCAGCCTGAACAAGCGTCATGTGGACGACCACGCCATGTGGATCGATCCTGATGACAGCAACCATTGGATGATTGGTGGCGATGGCGGCATCTATGAAACCTTTGACAATGGCACGCATTACATTCATAAAACCAATCTTCCCGTCACCCAATTTTATCGCGTAAATGTGGACAATACCGAGCCATTTTATTGGGTTTATGGCGGCACACAGGACAACAACAGCATGGGTGGTCCCAGCCAAAATACCAGCAGCAATGGTGTGAGCAGCTCCGAATGGATCGTAACCCTTGGTGGCGACGGCTTTTGGCAAGCTATTGAAGAGGATAATCCTGATATCGTATATTCAGCATATCAATATGGTAACATCTTTAGGTATGATAAAAAAAGCGGTGAAAAAGTAAAAATCAAACCCGAACCCCGTAAAGACGAACTGCATTACCGCTGGAACTGGGATGCGCCTTTTTTACTGAGCAAGCATAAGACAACCAGATTGTATATGGCTGCCAACAAAGTATTCAAATCAGATGATCGCGGCCATTCGTGGGAAGTAATCAGCGATGATTTGACCCGTGATGAGGACCGTAATCAATTCCAGGTTATGGGCAAATACTGGCCTTCGAATGCTGTGGCTAAAGATGTCTCCTCTTCGCAATGGGGAACTATTGTTGCCCTGGCCGAATCACCAATCAAAGCAGGTTTGCTTTATGTTGGAACTGACGACGGATTGATTCAGGTAACCGAAGATGATGGTGCTACCTGGACAAAAATCAGCAGCTTCCCCGGCGTTCCTGATTATGCCTATGTGAGCGATGTATTGCCTTCACGCTTTGATGAAAATGTGGTTTTTGCCACTTTTAGCAACCTCAAAAACGACGATTTCAAAGCGTATGTGCTCAAAAGTACGGACAAAGGAAAAAGCTGGACAAGTATTGCTGCCAACCTGCCCGAAGAAA
This sequence comes from Bacteroidota bacterium, assembly GCA_018830105.1. GTDB lineage: Bacteria > Bacteroidota > Bacteroidia > Bacteroidales > F082 > UBA5536. Next base: position 38,618 of record JAHJTC010000013.1, on the reverse strand, counting down.
CCGCACACACGATCGCTCAAGACTTTGTCAACCCTGATTTACTTTTCGTGGGCACAGAATTCAACTTTTTTGTAAGCGTTGACGGTGGAAAAGTTTGGACAGAGTTGGGTAACGGACTGCCGGATATTGCAGTAAGAGACATCGCTATTCAGGAGCGCGAAAGCGATCTGGCCATTGCCACTTTCGGTCGTGGTTTTTATATTTTGGATAATTATAGCCCGCTGCGTGATATTTCACCTCAAAAACTGGAATCTGAAAAAGCCGTGATTTTTCCCATAAAAGATGCCCTGATGTTTGTTCAGGAAGGCGGACGCTATGGTACCGGATCAACTTATTATACGGCTGACAATCCTAAATTTGGCGCTGTTTTCACTTACTATTTAAAAGAGGTGCCAAAGACAAAAAAACAAGAACGTCTCAAGAAAGAAAAAGAACTTTTTAAAGAAGGAAAACCTATTCCGCAACCCACTCAGGAGCAACTGCGCGAAGAAGAAGCTGAAATTGCACCTTATCTCATTTTCACCATCCGTGATGAGCAAGGTAATGCTGTTCGGCGTTTATTCGAGAAACCTTCTAAAGGCCTGAACCGCATAAACTGGGATCTTCGTTACGAAATGCCCAGGGCTCAGGATGACGACAAGGCTTCGTTTGAAGCTACCGGGAACAACCGATCAGGCTATTTTGCGCTGCCGGGAAAATACAGTGTTGAAATGGCGTTAGGCTTTGGTGATGAAGTGAAGCCGCTGACAGAAGCTGTTGCGTTTGAAGCCATCACACTCAACAACAAAACACTTCCTGTTGAGAATCCCGAAGCTGTGGATCAATTCTATGCTGATTTAACTGAGCTCAGAAAAACCTATGATGCTACAGCACGCTATTTTGCGTTGATCAAAAATCGCAACGAAAATATTCGGCAGGTACTGCATCAAATGCCCGAACCTCAACTTGAGCTCGAAAAACAAACCCGCGAACTGGCCGGTCAATTGGATGCAATTGATTTTGTGATGAACGGATCATCTGCAAAGGCTAGTTTTGAGGAAGTGCCACCAGAACCCGTTTCATTGCGCTACAGATTGGGAGCCATTTTATCAGGAACCTGGTCACATTCAGGTGAACCAACCCAAACAATGCGCACAAATTACAACATCCTGAAAGACGAACTGGCACCGGTTATCGATCAGCTAAATCAAATTGATAACAAACTCAACGTTGTTGAAAATCAAATGGATGAGCTTGGTGCACCTTACACTCCCGGAAGGAAACCAAAACTGAAATAATCCTTTTTGTGGGTAAAACTTTACAACTGCCTCCTGTATGCGGAGGCAGTTTTTTTATGCTTTTTTACAAAACGAAAACGAAAAGGAGTATACAATCAATTAATAAGATATGTATATTTGTGCTTTATTGCCGCAAACGCATCATTAAAAGACAACTTTTAAATAAAACGTTATGGAAAAAATCACTGTAATCGGAGCCGGAAATGTTGGAGCCACTTGTGCCAACGTAATCGCGCACAAGAACTTAGCTAAAGAAGTAGTACTCGTTGACATCAAAGAAGGTACTGCCGAAGGCAAGGCGCTCGACATCTGGCAGACCGCTCCTATCAATCACTTCAATACACGCGTAATTGGGGTGACCAATGACTATTTAAAAACCAAAGGATCTGGCGTAATCGTTATCACTTCAGGCTTGCCTCGTAAACCCGGCATGTCGCGCGACGATTTGATCAAAACCAATGCTGCCATTGTAAAAGATGTTACAGAAAAAGCAGTTAAGTATTCGCCGGATGCCATTATCATTGTCGTTTCAAACCCACTCGACGTGATGACCTATGCCGCATTTATGGCCAGCAATAAGCCATCGCGCAAGGTGTTTGGCATGGCCGGAACTTTAGATACGGCTCGTTATCGCGCTTTTATCTGCGATGCCTTAAATGTATCACCCGAAGATGTGCATGCGTTGCTAATGGGAGGCCACGGCGACACCATGGTTCCGCTGCCGCGTTATACCTCTATTGCAGGCATTCCGGTAACCGAATTATTAGGAAAAGAAGAACTTGATAAAATTGTTGAACGTACCAAAAAAGGCGGAGGCGAGTTGGTAAACCTGATGGGAACTTCGGCCTGGTATGCTCCCGGTGCTGCTGCAGCCCAAATGGTGGAAGCCATTGTAGATGATCAAAGTCGTGTGTTCCCGGTATGCGCTATGTTACAAGGCGAATATGGCCTCAAAGATGTTTATTTGGGTGTTCCGGTAAAGCTGGGTCGCAAAGGCATTGAAGAAATCATTGAGGTTGACCTTAACAAAGAGGAGAAAAAATTGCTCCAGGATTCATCCGAAGCTGTTCAAAAAGTGATGAAAGTTTTGGATGATATGAAACTGTTCTAAACAGGACATCAATTGTAACAATACCCTGTAGATTTTTTTCTGCAGGGTATTTTTGTTGACCAAGCTCAGCAAATCATTAACTTTGCGTTCATCAAACACTTTAGCATAAATTGAAGCATATCGTAGTTTTAACCGGAGCAGGCATCAGTGCCGAAAGTGGCATCAAAACCTTTAGGGATGATGACGGCTTATGGCAAAATCATCGTTTTGAAGAACTTGCCACCCCTGAGGCCTGGGCTTCAAATCCTCAGCTTGTACTGGATTTTTACAATGCGAGAAGAAAACAATTGCTTGAATGCCAACCCAATGCAGCGCACCTGGCCCTGGTTGATCTGGAAAATTATTTTCAGGTACAGATCATCACTCAAAATGTAGATGACCTGCACGAACGCGCCGGCTCAAAAAACGTATTGCACCTGCATGGTGAATTACGGAAAGTGAGAAGCACCAACTATCCCGAATTGATTTACGAGCTGGAAGGCTGGGAATTAAAATTAGGCGACCAATGCGAAAAAGGAGCACAACTTAGGCCACACATTGTTTGGTTTGGCGAAATGGTAAAAAATATTGAGCCAGCTATTCAATTGGTAGAAAAAGCTGATTATTTGGTAGTTATTGGAACATCGCTGATGGTTTATCCGGCAGCCGGTCTGATTAATTATGCCCCCAAAAACTGCCCCATAACGCTGATCGATCCAAAAACGAAGCTCGCAGAACAAGGCCCGGGCTTACGCATCATTGCTAGTAATGCCGCAGATGGCGTACCAAAATATGTACAAGAATTAATCCAACATCAAAAATGAAAAAAATAATACTGTTTCTTGCCATAATGGCCCTTTTCGCGAGCTCCTGCAAAGAAAACGAGGTGGTGAGCCAGGATGCTATCGACAGGGTGAAAATTAACAATTACCTGGAACAGAATTCGCTCTCGGCAACTGAGCACCCAAGTGGTTTGTATTACATCATTCAGGAAGCCGGGAATGAGAACCATCCCGACATTAACGCTACCGTTACGGTAAGTTATGACGGCAAATTATTGGATGGCAGCCGCTTCGACCGCGGAGAGTTTTTTACCAGCCCGCTCTACGAATTGATCAAAGGCTGGCAATTGGGCATCCCGCTCATCGGCGAAGGCGGAAGCATTAAGCTTTTTATTCCATCGTCCTTGGCTTATGGTGGCCAGTCCACAGCCTCTATCCCTGCAAATTCGGTACTCATTTTTGATGTAAGCCTGCATTATTTCTCCAATTAAACCATCATGACGGCAGCTGAAGTTTCATACAATTACTTTCTTGAAAAAGCCCGCCACTACTGCGATTATCAGGAGCGAACCATCGAAGAAGTACGGCAGAAACTAAAAGGCTGGTCGATAAGTGATGCACAAATTACTAAAATTATCAACCAGCTCGAAACGGAGGATCTCATCAATGAGGAACGTTTTGCACGTGGCTATGCCTTGGGAAAATTGAGAAATAACCATTGGGGGCGCAATAAAATTATGGCAGGCATGTATAGCAAAGGCTTGTCGGAGCTGATGATACAAATCGGGCTGTCAGAAATTGATGACGAAGAATACCTTGACATCCTGCGGAAAGTACTTGAACACAAAAAAATCAACGAAAAAGACCCTTTCAAATACCGCATGAAACTGGCTCAGTATGCCTATCAGAAAGGCTTTCAAAACAAATTAATCTGGGAGGTGATCAATGAAATGGAATAGCTTCGTAGCTTTATAAAATGCTTCCACTGAAAACTTTCTAACTTTGTGCATTAAACAGTAATTTCAAATAACGGATAAACAAATATATGATTCAAACCGAAACACAAAAAGAATTACGAAAAAGGCTCGAAGCCTTGAGGAGGTATCTTTGACATCGACCGCAAGTTGATGGAAATTGGAGAAGAAGAGGAGCGCACACAAGCACCGGATTTTTGGGATGACCCTAAAAAAGCAGAGCTGCTCCTTAAAAACATCCAGGAAAAGAAACGTTGGACAGATGCCTATCAAAAAGCTTACTCACTTTTTGAAGAGCTTGAGATCGGTATGGAACTTCATGCAAGCGGCGATGCTGAAGAAGCTGAAGTAGATCAGGCTTACGAGAAATGCCTGATGCAGGTTGAAGACCTTGAGTTTTGGAATATGCTTTCGGGCGAAGAAGATAAGTTGCCTGCAATCATCAATATCAATGCCGGCGCTGGCGGAACCGAAAGCCAGGACTGGGCAGAAATGCTGATGCGCATGTATATGATGTGGGCCGAAGATAAAGGACACAAAGTAAAAGAGCTTGATATGCAGGAGGGAGAAGTTGCCGGCATTAAAAGCGTATCGCTCGAAATCGATGGCGAATATGCCTTTGGCAACTTGAAAAGTGAAAATGGTGTGCACCGGCTGGTAAGGCTCTCTCCTTTTGACTCGGCCAATCGCAGGCATACCTCCTTTGCTTCCGTGTATGTTTATCCCATTGTGGATGACAATATCGATATCATCGTAAATCCTTCCGACATCAGCTGGGATACCTTCAGATCGAGTGGCCCGGGCGGACAAAACGTGAATAAAGTGGAAACCGCTGTGCGATTGCGGCATGCTCCTTCGGGGCTTGTAATAGAATGTCAGGAAACCCGCTCGCAGCTTCAAAATCGTGAAAAAGCCATGCAGATGCTGAAATCGCAGCTTTACGAAATTGAGATGCGTAAAAAGCAGGAAGCCATTAACGTAATCGAAGGCAGCAAGAAAAAAATTGAATGGGGCTCACAAATCCGATCTTATGTGATGCATCCGTATAAGCTGGTTAAGGATGTGCGCACCGGCTACGAGACCTCCAATGTGCAAGCCGTAATGGACGGCGATTTGAATGGATTTATCAAAGCCTATCTGATGGAGTTTGGAAAAGATGTTTAACCAATAAAAAAAATAGCATGAAGATTTATCATAATCCAAGATGTAAAAAATCCAGGGCCGGCCTGGCTTTTCTGGAAGAGAAAACAAAAGATTTTGAGCTGATTAACTACATCAAAGAAGGTATCAGCAAGGAAGAGCTGAAGGAAATCATCAGCAAAACCGGCCTTTCTGCCGAAGAACTCATCCGTAAACAGGAAGATGCTTACAAAAAAGGAATCAAAGGCAAAGAGCTTTCGGATGCAGAACTGATTCATGCAATCGCTGATAACCCGAAGTTGCTAAAACGACCAATTATCATCAATGGAGAGAAAGCCGTTTGGGCCGATCCTCCGGAAAACTTAAACAACATCTTATGAAACCGCATCAGAATTTTGAATCTCTCCCTTTGTGGGAACCCTTAATGGCTTTTGTGAGAGATATTTATGAGCTGACAAATTATTTTCCGGAATCGGAAAAAGCCGGCATGACCAGAAAACTTCGTGATAAAGCAACGGATATTCCGATGGCTTTGGCTGCTGCACTCAATGGCGGGCCTGCATCCGGAATTTCGGAGGCGATCGCTGCAACAGCACAAACAGAAACGCTGCTTATCATCTGCAAAAACCTGAACCTTGTTACAGAAGAAGCAACAGATGATTTTCAAACAGTTATCCAACAGCTAAAAGCCCAACTGAACAGCCTGAACAGCCGTTTGCAAAAACAATAAGCATCACCCATTTCAAACCAATAAAATACCAAACAAGATGAAAATTCGAATCGAAAAAGACACCATGGGCAATGTTGAAGTCCCTGCCGAAAAGTATTGGGGAGCCCAAACCGAACGTTCACGCAACAATTTTAAGATTGGGCCTGAAGGCTCTATGCCTAAAGAAATAATTTACGCTTTTGCCACCTTAAAAAAAGCGGCTGCCCTCACCAATATGGAACTGGGCGTGCTGCCCCAAGAAAAATGCGACCTGATCACCAAAGCCGCTGACGAGGTACTGGCTGGCAAATTGGACGACAATTTCCCACTTGTGATCTGGCAAACAGGCTCCGGCACCCAATCAAACATGAACATGAATGAAGTGCTGGCCAATCGCGCCCACGTGATTTCCGGCGGCAGCCTGGAAGATGCTAAAAAAGCCATCCACCCAAATGATGATGTGAACAAATCACAATCTTCCAACGATACTTTTCCAACGGCTATGCACATTGCTGCTTACGAAATGCTGATCAAAGTAACCATTCCAGGCATTGAAACCCTGCGTGATGCATTGCAAACCAAGGCTGAAGAATTTAGCACTATCGTCAAAGCCGGCCGAACCCACCTGATGGATGCCACACCGCTCACTTTAGGACAAGAATTCTCCGGTTATGTTGCCCAGCTCAATCATGGCATTAAAGCCCTTAATAATACACTGGCGCACCTGAGCGAACTGGCGCTTGGCGGGACAGCTGTTGGCACAGGCATTAACACCCCTAAAGGTTATTCTGAAAAAGTTGCTGAAACTATTGCAACACTCACCGGATTGCCATTTGTTACTGCCCCCAACAAATTTGAAGCACTATCGGCACATGATGCCATTGTAGAAACTTCCGGAGCTTTGCGCCAACTGGCTGTAAGCCTGATGCATATTGCCAACAACACCCGCATGCTGGCCAGTGGTCCACGTTGCAGTATTGGTGAGATTATCCTGCCTGCCAACGAACCCGGCTCATCTATCATGCCCGGCAAAGTAAATCCAACACAAAACGAAGCCCTTTCGATGGTGTGTGCCCAGGTAATTGGAAACGATGCAGCTGTTGCTGCAGGAGGCATGCAAGGGCATTTCCAGCTCAACGTGTTTAAACCGGTAATGATCGCTAACCTGCTTCAATCAGCCCGACTGCTGGGTGATGCCTGCGTGAGCTTCACCGAAAATGCTGTAAATGGCATCGAAGCCAACGAAAGCCGTATCAAGCAAAATCTTGAAAACTCACTTATGCTGGTTACTGCGCTGAATACACATATCGGTTACGAAAATGCTGCAAAAATTGCCAAGAAAGCACATAATGAAAATAGCACTTTGCGTGAAGCAGCTATGGAACTTGGTTTGCTTACCGATGCCGAATTTACAGAATGGGTAGATCCCCGAAAAATGATTGGATAACTTAATAAAGCCGGCTTTTGTCGGCTTTTTTTTATTGATTAAGCTCTGCCCAAAGCAGGTCCTTCAATTCCTTTATGCCCTCGCCTGTTATCGAACTGATAAAAATAAAGGATAAATCAGGTAACTGCTTTCTGATCTCTTCTTTAAGTTCTTCGTCCAACAGATCGCTTTTACTTACGGCCAATACCCTGGATTTATCCAAAAGCTCAGGATTAAACGCTTGCAACTCACCAAGCAAAATTTTGTATTCGCTAGCGATATCATCAGCGTCGGCCGGAATCAAAAACAGCAATATTGAATTGCGTTCGATATGCCTTAAGAAACGTAATCCCAGCCCTTTGCCCTCTGAGGCGCCTTCGATAATGCCCGGAATATCCGCCATAACAAAAGAAAGATGATCATAATAGCTTACAATTCCCAGATTTGGCGTAAGCGTGGTAAAAGGATAATCTGCAATTTCAGGCTTGGCGGCAGAAACGGTGGACAATAGCGTTGACTTTCCGGCATTGGGAAATCCAACCAGGCCTACATCGGCCAACAGCTTCAACTCGATGATTACATACGACTCCTTGCTGTCTTCACCAGGCTGCGCAAAGCGCGGCGTTTGATTTGTTGCTGATTTAAAATGCGTATTCCCCAGGCCACCTCGGCCACCTTCAAGCAAAATCTGTTCCTGTCCGTGCTCCGTAATTTCGGCTAACTTTTCGCCACTCTCCGGATCAATCGCAAGCGTTCCCATTGGAACATCAATATAAATATCCTGGCCACCAGCACCCGAGCTTTGCTGCCTTCCACCTGATTCGCCATGACCCGCAAAAAGATGTTTGGTATATCGAAGGTGCAATAATGTCCACATTTGCGCATTCCCACGTAAAATAACATGGCCTCCGCGTCCGCCATCACCACCATCGGGTCCGCCCTTAGGTATAAATTTCTCTCGCCGTAAATGTGCAGATCCAGGACCTCCCTTACCAGAACGACAAAATATCTTTACATAATCTACAAAATTTGATCCGGCCATTGTGTTCTAATTTTTTGCAAAGATACACATAACAAATGCAGTCTCAATCATACACGTTTTGTAAGCGCTGAAGAATATGATAAACCGCCGGACAAACCTTGGTATTCAAATGATGCAGCTTCAGGTTTTCGGCAAACTGTGCCCTGTCGGTATGTGGATATTGGCGACATGCCTTTGGACGCGATTCGTAAACCAGACATTTATTATCAGCATCCAAAAATGGACATGGGGTGGAAGCAATCACCCTGTCACCATCCTCATCAATGCGCACATAACGTTCATGAAATGCGCTCACTTTCAGTCCCAATGTTTTGGCCAGCCGCCTGATATCGGTTTCGTTTAGTAGAGGAGGAATGCTTTTGCAGCAGTTGGCACAATCCAGGCAGTCTAATTCCGTGAAAATTTCTTCATGGAGTTCACCAGCAATTTCGCCCAAATTTTTTGGTGTACGAAGCTTCAATCTGCGTAGCAGTTGCTTGTTGAGCTTGTCAGCAGACTGATGCTGCTGCTTCCAGCTATCGATAAGGAATGACATTTATCTTTTTGGGCAAAGTTAATCCTTCCTCCGCTTATTACTAAAACTTCAAGCGAACACATTCTCCCAGTGCGGTCAAAGTAATCCGTATAACTTTTAATTCTGCTAAGTGATTCACCTAATCAATTGCCGTTTCGCATGCAACAGCAGTTTTATATGCTGAAAACCAACATTCATCTCAAATTGCTTTTACAAAGGATACCAGATATTTAGCTATCTATATAATTTAGACTGAATATAAATTGCTGCATATCAGCATTTAATGAAATCTATTTTCAGAGAGAATACCTAATTTAGTCGCTTTAGAGCTCATTAATATTAATAAAATAAGACCGCCATCCATGCGAATAACAAGAATAGCTAATGAACAAGCCGGCTTAACGAACGAAACAGTCGATTTAAGTGTGATGGAACCCTTGCTGGAGCAGTATAAAAGCAAATCAGGCAGTTTAATTCCTTTGCTTCAGGGTACACAAGCACTTTTCGGATTTATTCCTGCCGAGGCATTCCAAAAGCTATCGGATGCCACTAAAATTGCAACTGCCGATATTTATGGCGTTGCCACATTCTACGCCCAGTTCAGATTGAGTCCGGTTGGTAAAACCATCATCAAAGTTTGCCATGGCACAGCCTGTCATGTGCAAAATGCGAATGCGATTACCGATGCCATAAAGGATTATTTGAAGGTAAAAGACGGCGAAACGACAGAAGACGGTGAATTTACCCTGGAATCAGTAGCTTGCTTGGGTTGTTGCTCGCTGGCGCCTGTAATGATGATTGGAGACAACACGCATGGAAAACTCAACGGAAAATCTGCTGTTAGGATCATCAAAGATTTAAAAAATCAGCTTTGCTCAAGTGAAGCAGACGGTCAATTGAAATAATAAAACGCATGGAAAAAACAAAAGTTATTGTTGGATTAGGCAGTTGCGGAATCGCAGCCGGAGCGTCAAAAACATATAGCCAGATTGCGTCAATCCTTGCACAAGGCGAGATGCAGTTTGAGCTTGCCCGCACCAGTTGCATTGGCATGTGCTACAAAGAACCACTGGTTGAAATTCAGGATGCGAAGGGCAAAATCATCTATGGCGATATGACTGCTGAAGCTGTTGAAGCCGTGCTTCGGGCACATATTCTTGAAGGTAAAATTGACACTGAAAAAGCCGTTCATGCTGAAAAACTGGCTACCAAAGAAGACGGCTTTTTTAAAGGACAGGTCAAAATTGCGCTACGTAACTGTGGTTATATGGATCCCGAATCCATTGAAGAAGCACTGGAACATGATGCCTACAAAGCCATTCAGCACCTGATAAACACCAAAACCGAATCAACCGATGTTATCCAAACCATACTCGACTCAGGCCTTCGTGGTCGTGGTGGAGGTGGATTTCCGACCGGCTTAAAATGGAAATTTGCTTATCAGAACGAGAGCAACCAAAAATACATTATTTGCAATGCCGACGAAGGCGATCCGGGTGCATTTATGGATCGTTCGCTGCTCGAAGGCGATCCGCATGCTGTGCTCGAAGGCATGATGATAGGTGGCTATACAATTGGTGCTTCGCAAGGCGTAATTTATTGCCGTGCCGAATACCCGCTAGCTATCAAACGCCTAAATATTGCCATCGATCAGGCCAAAGAAAAAGGCCTGCTGGGGGAAAACCTCTTTGGCAGCGATTTCTCTTTTGATATCTATGTGAAAGAAGGTGCAGGTGCTTTTGTTTGTGGCGAAGAAACCGCGCTGATTGCCAGTATTGAAGGACAGCGTGGCATGCCCCGCAAACGCCCGCCTTTTCCGGCTGTTTCCGGATTATGGGGAAAACCTACCAATATCAACAACGTGGAAACCTGGGCCAATGTTCCCTGGATCATCAACCACGGGGCCAAAGCATACGCTGCCTATGGCACCGAAAAAAGTAAAGGAACGAAAGTGTTTGCCCTTACCGGAAAGATCAAGCATGGTGGACTGGTAGAAGTTCCGATGGGCGTGACAATCAATGATATTATTTTCAAACTCGGCGGAGGCATTCAGGACGACAAAAAATTTAAAGCTGTCCAGCTAGGCGGCCCTTCAGGGGGCTGCATTCCTGCTGAATTGGGCAATACCATTGTTGATTATGATTCGGTAAATGCTACCGGAGCGATTATGGGATCAGGAGGCATGGTGGTGATGGATGAAAGCACCTGTATGATCGATCTGGCAAAATTTTTCCTCAACTTCACGCAGGAAGAGTCCTGCGGAAAATGTACTTTCTGTCGCGTTGGCACTAAGCGCATGCTCGAAATGCTGGAGCGCATCACCGAAGGAAAAGGCGAGGAAGGCGACTTAGAAAAACTCGAAGCGCTGGCCTATCAGATCAAGAACAACTCCCTTTGCGGATTGGGACAAACAGCACCAAACCCGGTGCTTACAACGCTTAAATACTTCCGACATGAATACGAAGCACATATTTATGACAAAAAGTGCCCGGCAAAAGTGTGCAAGCCTTTACTGACCTACAGTATCGATCCTGATAAATGCACCGGCTGCACTGTGTGTGCAAAAAAATGTCCGGTGAACGCGATTGCCGGCAGTCGTAAAACTTTACATACTATCGACCAAAAAATCTGCATCCAATGTGGCGAATGTTTCACCGTCTGCAAATTTGAAGCCGTTCTGGTTGACTAACCCAAGAAAATAATCAATTATGAGTCATTATATAACTATCGAACTCAACGGAAAAACCGTGGAAGGCATTCAGGGAGAAACCATCTACGAATGTGCCTCCCGTCACGGGATTGAAATACCTACCCTCTGCCACGACCCGCGCATCGAACCTTATTCTTCCTGTTATGTTTGTGTGGTTGAAGTAGAAGGTATGCGCGGCCATCAACCCAGCTGTTCAACAAAAATAGCGGAGGGCATGAAGGTAAACACAGCTTCCGATGAAGTAAAACTTGCCAGAAAAACCGCCTTGGATCTGTTGTTGAGCAATCATTACGCCGATTGTCTTGGCCCATGCAAGCAACATTGTCCGGCAGGTGTAGATGTTCAGGGATATATTTCGTTGATCGACAAGGGGCGCTACAGCGATGCTGTTGCCCTGATAAAAGAAACCAATCCGTTGCCTGCTATTTGCGGCCGCGTGTGCGTACGACCTTGCGAAGCTGCCTGCCGCAGAAACCTGCTCGACGAGGGAGCCGCTGTTGGCATTGATTATCTGAAACGTTTTGCCGCTGACTACGATCTGGCTTCAAACCATAAATTTGTTCCCGATCTAAAAGCCGCAACAGGAAAAAAAGTCGCCGTAATTGGTGCCGGCCCTGGCGGACTATCAGTGGCTCATTTCCTGAGGCTTGAGGGTCATCAGGTTGAAATTTTTGAAGCAGCTCCGAAATCCGGAGGTTGGCTGAGATATGGTATTCCTGAGTATCGGCTTCCCAACGACATCCTGGATCAGGAAGTGAAAAACATCACTGATATGGGTGTTAAAATTCACTACAACAAAAAATTGGGTGACGGGCTTTCCTACGATACTTTAAACAAAGAATTTGATGCCACCATACTCACCATTGGCTCACAAAAAGGCACCTTGGTAGGCTGCACAGGCGATGATGCAGAAAATGTTTTTGCAGGAATTACTTTCCTGAAAAACATGGAAATGACCGGCCAAAGACCTGATTTTACGGGCAAAACTGTAGTTGTTGTAGGAGGAGGAAACACAGCAATGGATTGCTGCCGCACAGCCATCAGGGGGAAGGCGAAAAAAGTATATGTGGTCTATCGCCGAACCGAAAAAGAAATGCCTGCAAATCCGATAGAAATTCACGAATCCAAGCTTGAAGGCGTTGAATACCTTTTCCTTACCAATCCTGTTGAAATTTTAAAGGACGAAAACAATAAACTACGTAAGGTGCGATTGATTCGCATGGCTTTGGGCGAACCTGATGCCTCAGGACGCCGCCGCCCTGTGCCGGTAGCTGATTCTGAATTTGATTTGGAAGCAGACTATGTACTGGCAGCCATCGGACAAAAAACCGATGTCGATTTTATTGAACACATGAATTCCTTTGCTGAAAATGGCAAGCTGGCGGTTAATCGCTGGGGTGATATTGATGCCAATAAACATACGCTGCAAACCGGCATTCCTTCTGTTTTTGCAGCCGGCGATGGCGTAACAGGCCCCGCAACTATTATCGAAGCCATTGCACAGGCTAAAATTGCTGCCCATTCGTGTCATCAATTTTTGAACGGAATAGCTGTTGAGCCACTTAAAAAAGAGTTTTTAAGCAAGCGCGAAAATTTCAAGGAACAGGAAAATAAGGACTACATCGGACAGTTTCCCAGCCAAAAAAGGCATGAAATGCCCGTGCTTGACGCCAAAGACCGGTTCAATTTTAAAGAAGTTGAACTGGGCTACGAAAATGAAGAGGTTGCACAGCTGGAAGCCAGCCGATGCCTCGAATGCGGCTGCACTGCTTACTTTGATTGCGACCTGAAGAAGCATTCAACCACCTATCAGGCCGAACAAAAATTCTATCCCGGAGAGTTTCATCAACATCAGGTCGATTTCAGACATCCATTTATTGAAATCGACAACAATAAATGTATTTTGTGTAGTCGTTGTATTCGCATTTGCCGCGAAGTTGTAGGCGCCAATGCCTTGGGTCTGATCAACAGAGGCTTCAAAAGCTATGTTGCACCAAGCATGGGATTGCCCTTGCAGCAGACGAGTTGCGAAAGTTGTGGAATGTGTATTACAAGCTGTCCAACAGGTGCCCTGACCGAAAATTACAGCTTCAAACCCGGGCCGCTTAAGCTGCAGGCTATCGAAACAATTGATATGTTTGGCTCCGAAGGCTATGAAGTGAATCTGATGCATCACCGCGGACAATTTTACAAAGCCGAAGCCCGCAAGGGTGATATAAACAGGCCAAACTACATCAACCGCAGAATGCTTTTTGGTTATAAGCTTTTCAATAATCCTGGCCGGATTACACAGCCATTGCTAAAGACCAAGACTGGATTTAAAGCAATTGGTTTTGAGGAAGCCTATTCGCTGATTACAGCAAAAATAAAGGCTGTGAGCCCTGATGAAAATGCCTTTTTTGGAGGCGCCAGGCTTACCAACGAAGAACTCTATATGATTCAAAAACTGGCACGTGCTGGCGCAAAAACCAATAATGTAAGCAGTTTTCACTATATGGGTCGCGGCGATGGGTATTTCCATAACTCCAATGAAAACGCCTCCTATTGTGATATTCGTGGCGCAAGTAAAATTTATGTCGCCGGAGGCGAGTTGCATCATGATCATCCGGTTATTAATCACCTGATATTTAATACAAAACATAAAGAAGACATCGCACTCACTCACCTAACGACCCTCAAAAACAGTCACTTTAGCCAAAAGGCTGATCAGGTGATACAAATCGATAATTATTTCTATTTTATTCAGGCTGTAAATCGTTATCTAATTGAGAATAACCAACACAACGAACTCTTTATAAAAGATCGTACTGAAGGATTTGAAGCCTATCGCCAAGACCTGCTGGCTGCTGATTTCGAGCAAATGCTGAAATTTGCCGGAACCGATAAAGAAACAATTGAAGCATTTGCCCGGGACTATAATGAAGAGATGAATGCCATTTTGATCTTTCAGGAGAAGGAACTTTCGGCCAATGCCAGTATGGCCATGCACAACCTGGCTATGATCACCGGAAAACTGGGGAAAACCGCCAACGGACTCATCGCCCTGAAAGAAAAAAACAATGCCCATGGCATTTTCGATATGGGCGTTTGTCACAAAATTGGAATAGGCGCAGAACCTATACTGGACGAAGATCTTCAGCACCGCATGCGTTTTAAATGGAAAGTGGACGAGTTGCCATTTACAATCAATAGTGTGTATAAAATTTTCCGTGCAGGGAAAATTAAAAATGCTTTTATCTTCGGAGAAGATCCTGTTGGTTGCGCACTTGACAAGCAAGATATGAAACAGCAATTCGATCGCATCGATTTTAAAGTGGTGCAAGAGCTGTGGATGAGTGAAACAGCGCTTGAGGCCGATTTGGTGTTACCAGCTTCAATGCCATGGGAGTTTGGCGGATCTTACACCAATTCACAACGCAAAATCCAGCAGATCGAAAAACAGCTGGAGGTCAACATCACGGATAATTCCTTTACCCAGTTGGTCAAACTGCTTGCTAAAACAGCTGTTAATGACATCACCACACCTGCTCAAGCATTGGAAGAAGCAATAAGTCTGCTCCCTCGCCGAGGCGATTTCATGGATCTTCATTTTCAGTTTAAGGCCAAAGACAATGAAAACCGTCAGTTTGATTTTGGCTGTGACTTATTACACAAAACAATTGATGAGGAGTTTAATGAAAAGCTTGGGTGGTAAATAAATACGTCTTTTTACTAAAAAAACCGGATCGCATGCTCGATCCGGTTTTTTTATGCATTAATCTTTCAGGATTTTATAATATCATCTTCATCCTTCACAAATAGTACCGAAACAGCACCCAGAATCATTAATACACCGGCAGTTACAAGCGCCCAAACGGCATGTCCACCATAGAAAAACTTTACGATAGGGCCTCCAAAAATGCCATTTACAATTTGTGGAAAAGTGATAAAGAAATTGAAAATTCCCATATAAACTCCCATCTTTCGGGCAGGAATCGATCCTGCTAAAATGGCATACGGCATAGCTAAAATACTTGCCCAGGCAATACCAACACCGATCATACTCAGGTTGAGCAACCATTTCATTTCGGGTGAAGTTATCAGCACAATCGACATCAAACCTAATCCCCCAAGTGTGAGGTTGATGGCGTGTGTTCGTTTGCGACCTACTTTTGCTGCTATAACGGGCAATGCCATCGCAAAAATTGCTGCTACCAAATTGTACACACCAAAGATAACGCCCACATAATCGCCGGCTTCATTAAAAGCTGCTGAGCTCCGATCATCGGCCGAAAGCCCCCACACATGCTGTGCGAGAGCCGGAGTTGTAAATACCCACATCGAAAAAAGTGCAAACCAGGAGAAAAACTGTACCAATCCCAACTGCTTCATCGTGGAAGGCATATTTGCGAAATCCTTGAAAATATCTACGAATCGAGCAGGTTCTGCATCAACCGGCGGTGCATCCTCCGCATATAGTTCCTGCTCTTCGGGCGAATATTCTTTCGTGGTCACCACGGTCCATATAATTGTGGTGACCAAGATGCCCGCTCCGATAAAAAATGACAATTTTAAACTGAGTGGCACTTCACCTTCTGCAGCCAACTCGTTAAATCCAAACCAATTAGAGAGCACATAAGGCAACCAGGAGCCAACAACAGCACCAATTCCAATCAGCAGCGTTTGCACAGAAAACCCTAGCGTGCGCTGATCTGTAGGTAATTTATCAGCCACCAGCGCTCTGAAAGGCTCCATCGCAACATTGAATGAAGCATCCATGATCATCAGCATACCAGCTCCAATCCACAAAGCCGGCAGATAAGCGGCAAACATAGGCGAGTTAGGCATTAGAATCAATCCGATAGCAGCCAAAACAGCTCCAGAAAGGAAATACGGTCTCCGCCTTCCTAATCGGGTCCAGGTTTGATCGCTATAATGGCCGATGATAGGTTGCACTATCATACCTGTGATAGGCGCAACCAACCAAAACCACGACAGATGTTCCACATCAGCACCAAAGGTTTGCAAAATCCTGCTGGCATTCGCATTTTGAAGTGCAAAACCCATTTGGATACCTAAAAATCCAAAACTCATGTTCCAGATGTCCCAGAACGATAAACGTGGTTTGTTTTTATGCATTGAAGTGTTTTTTGAAGGCGCTAAAATATAAAAGAATCCGATATTAATACAGCAAATTCTAAATGAAAAGCAAGTTGCCTCTTCCGCAGACCATTGCAATTCAAAAAAAGAATTTAACATTTGCTCTGCAAATGATGTATGGCCTATATAATATTCTTTTAAATTTGCCAACTCTGAATCAAATCCATTGCTATGGTTTTTAGTAGCAGTCTTTTTCTTCTTTACTTTTTGCCGGGCTTTCTGTTGTTGTACTTTATTGTGCCACGTGCGGCTAAAAATTATATCGCATTGCTGGCCAGTATATTTTTTTATGCCTGGGGAGCACCAGATTTTATTTTTATTGTAATCGGCAGTATTCTCATCGACTTTTACCTTGTGAAGTGGATGTACCGGTCGAGCGGCAATAAAAAACGCTGGCTTACCGGGCTAAGTATCGCCTTAAACATTGGTTTGCTGGCCTATTTTAAGTACGCCAACTTTTTTGTCGAAAACCTTGATTGGGTATTGCAACAGTTTGGCAGCGAATCCATCTCGTGGACACATGTTGTGCTGCCCATCGGCATTTCGTTTTTTACTTTTCAAAAAATGACCTATGCCGTTGATGTGCACCGTGGCATCCATCCACCACTAAAAAAGGTGACTGATCTGGCGCTTTATATTTTAATGTTCCCGCAACTGATCGCCGGTCCCATCGTACGCTTTAATGAAATTGCTGAACAATTGGTCGATCGCCGTTCTAATGAAACTGCAGATAACAGACTTACCGGATTTTTCCGTTTTAGCGTTGGACTTGGTCGCAAAGTTATGATTGCCAATCCTTTGGGAGCATACGCCGATAGTGTTTTCGCCGCTGATCCTACTCAGCTGGCAACCATCACTTTATGGATTGGAATTTTGGCCTATGCCTTCCAAATCTATTATGATTTTGCCGGCTATTCGGATATGGCTATTGGCCTTGGCCGTATGATCGGTTTCGACTTTCCCGAAAACTTTAATAACCCTTATATTTCTCAAAACATCTCTGAGTTCTGGAGACGCTGGCACATGACCCTTGGCCGTTGGATGCGCGATTACCTGTATATTCCACTCGGTGGTAACAGGGTAAATCCTTTCAGGATGTATTTTAACCTCTGGCTGGTTTTTCTGATCTCGGGACTCTGGCATGGTGCTGCCTGGAATTTTGTGATCTGGGGCGCATTTCACGGATTTTTTCTTGTCGCCGACAGGCTTTTCCTGTTAAAGTTTTTCAAAGCTATCGGTAAATTCCCAAGTGTACTGATTACCTTCGTTATCACGCTGGTTGGCTGGGTGCTCTTCAGAGCCGAAAGTATGGAGCAGGTGTGGCAATTCACAGCTGGTATGTTTAGTTTTAGGGGAGGCGAAACAATTCTCGCAAGTCAGGCAGTGTGGATGACCATGATTTTTGCCGGACTGTTTGCTGTGCTGGCCTACGTCCCAAAACTGGAGCTATGGCAGATGCGGTTGTTCAGCAAAAAGCAATCATTCCTTACAATTGTATGGATGACACTTGCTTCTGTAGTGCTATTTATTATTAGCCTGAGCGCCATCACTTCAAGCGGTTTTAATCCCTTTATCTATTTCAGGTTTTAATGCAAAAATGGATAAAACATAGTTTGTTTGCAGTGCTGATGCTGCTGCTGATACTCCCCTTTTTGCAGCAGCAATTTGAAGTGCCTAAAGTGCGTGCCCTCAAGGGAGCCTTTAGCACGCCGCCCATGCCTGGGTGGTCGTTTGCACATTTTTGGGACGGGAGCTTTCAGGACAGCATGAATAAGTACCTGGAAAACAATATCGGTTATCGGCCTGATCTGGTCAGGCTGCATAATCAACTGCAATACAGCTTGTTCGACACCATCAATGCCCAGGGCGTTATCATTGGAAAAGCAGGTTATCTATTTGAACTAAATTATATAAAAGCCCTATACGGCCTTGATTATGTTGGAGACGAGAAAGTTAAAACCGATGTAGAAAAAACCATTGTCGTTAACAATTGGCTCAAAGCCAATAACAAACAGCTTATTGTTGTGCTTGCTCCCGGAAAAGGAAGTTTTTTTCCGGAATTTATTCCTGATAAATATAGGCCTGACAGCATCGGCAAGCAAAATTATACGGAATACTATCGTTTATTACTCGAAAATAATATTGACGTGATTGGCGGCAATGATTGGTTTAATGCTGTGAAAGATACCAGCCGTTATGCGCTCTACCCAAAAGCAGGTATTCATTGGAGCTATTATGGCCTTGGAATGGTTTTCGATTCTGTTTTTAAGCTGATGGAACACCATTTAAACAGCGATTTTATAGACTTTGAAATGGCTGAAATCAAGGTGAAAAGTAAGCTGCGCTCACCTGATCGCGACCTTTGGGAAGGCATGAATATTATTCTTCCGCCAGCCGACTATCCGATGCCTTATCCGGAATTTACATTCAATATCAACAATCAAACGAAATGGCCCCGTGTAATCACTGTCGCAGATAGTTATTACTGGCAATGGTTTGGCGGGGGTTATGCTGCCAAATCCTTTAAAGCTAACAGCTTTTGGTATTACAACAAGCAGGTGCATTACCTGGATGGAAAACCAAAAGACAGAGTTGCGGTGGATTTATTTCAGGCTGTTGCTGATAATGAGGTGATTTTGATTATACAAACCGATGCCAATATGGATCGCTATGGTTTTGGGTTTATCGATGAATTATATGCGCTTATCAAAGATGGCGGCAGCGCTGCTTTAGAAAGAAAGATGGCCATCAAAGAAATTGCTGATCGTATTAGCAAAAGCGACTCCTATATGGAAGTCATCCATGAAAAAGCAAAAAAACGAGGCATTTCAGCGGAAGAAATGCTTTTGCTGGATGCAGGCTGGGTTTATGATAATAAGCAGAAAAAAGAAAATTCGCAGTGATCCAACCTGAATTAGTGTCCGAAGCCGCGGATATAATACTCTATATACAAGGATTTGTTTACTTTTTAAGTCTAATTCAGGCTAATCTTTCCACTCCAGGGTTTCGATAAAGTGATCGATATCTTCGCGCAAAAAACCAATCACAGGTTTAAGTGAATCATTATTGGGACGAATATTGAAATACAGCGCTCCGCGGACAAAATTACTTGTGCTGTCAGTAAGGTAAAACTGCAATGGAGAAGCCACTCTTTTGCCTTGAATGCTAAACAATAAGCCATAAACATTACGTTCCTTATCCACGATCAAACTATCAGTAATAGCAGTAGCCTTGGGCAAGTGTTGCATCAGCATCGTATGCATATCCTCTAAATAAACCGGCAGATTATTCTCAATCTTTTTGTGGCTGATATGCAAGCTGCCCTTGAATTGCGGAAACTCCATATTGAACCAGTTTTCTTCCTGCGCACTATTGTAATCAGGCGTAATCACTGCATATTCAGGGCTTTCAAACTGATAAGCAGGAATGCTGTCAACCAATTGAAAATTTTTCACAGGCATGTCAATCCGGAAATACCCTCTTGGTTTAGGCGCATAATCCGCCTCGCAGGAGCTAATTACAATGATAACGAACAGTAACAATAAAGTCTTTAGGTTTTTAAACATCCAATTAATCTTTTTTACTCACTTCTAACTTCTTAATACGGCGGGCATCAGCATCTGTAACTTTAAAAGCAAAATCATTGCAGTTTATTATCACCCCCGACTTTGGAATTCTTCCTTCAATTTCGAGCAATAATCCTGCCAGCGTATCTGATTCACCCTGAACATCGGCAAAATAATGTTCGTTGAGCTCCATCACCTTACAGAAATCCAACAGACTTGTGCTGGCATCAAAAAGGGTGTGATCAGCATCAACTCTTTGATAAAAACTATTGTCAGGTTCCTTGTCAAACTCATCGGAGATATCACCAACAATTTCCTCGATAATATCCTCTAATGTGAGCAAACCAGAAGTTCCGCCATATTCATCAACAACGATAGCCATGTGGATTTTCTTCTCGCGAAACTCCTGAAGCAGGTCATTGATTTTTTTATTTTCAGGGATAAAAAATGCCGGCCTGATCAGTGATCTCCAATCCACTTCTTTGCTTTTGATATACGGGAGTAAATCTTTGATGTATAAAATTCCCACTACTTTATCAAAGCTTCCTTCATAGGCAGGAATACGTGAAAAGCCACTACTCAGAATCAGCTCAAGCAGTTCCTCAAAAGGCGTTTCGATATCGATGGCAGTAATATTTACCCGCGATTTCATAATACTCCTTACCTCTTTCTCGCTAAAAGTGGCTATCCCTTTCAACATTTGCTTTTCTTCGGGCAGCGCACTCTCATCAGAAGTAATATCAATGGCATCGGATAATTCGCTCATTGAAATACTTCGCATTTTTCGACTCAGCCGCTTATCCAGGAAAGTGCTGGAGGCAGACAAAAGCACACTAAATGGCTTAAATAAACTGATCATAAACCGAATCGGCCTGGCCATAAACACAGCCACTTTAAGGGGAAATTTATTAGCCACAACTTTGGGGATAATTTCACCAACCAATAAAATCAATGAAGTGATTGCCACAATTTGAATCAGAAAAGCAACTACAGGATTCTCGCTCAACCGCAAAAAATGATCGGCCACAAAACCGGATAAAATAACAATGGCCACATTGATCAGGTTATTGGCTATTAAAAGGGTCGCCAACAATGTTTTTGGATTATCGCGATGCGAAAGCACCAACTTATTTGATGCTGTTGTAACGGCTTCCAACAAATTTACATCAGCTGGCTTAAGCGAAAAATAAGCCGTTTCGCTGCCGGAAACTAAAGCAGACAACAGCAATAAAACCAGCAACACAAAAATGCTGATGATAATTTCAGAAGAAAAATTGGTAACCGTAAAATTGATTATAATAGCGATTAAACTCGCATAGGGGTCAGGGTCAGGTGTGTCCAAAATCAATTAAATTTGAATTTCAGTGCAAAATAAACAAAAATACCTAAGATATCAAAATATTGAAAAGCGCTGCCATCAATAATAACAACTTGGTTCACAGCCTAAAAAGGCAAATCGTCAGATTCTCCTCCGGCTTCAAAGTCATTATTGCCAGCATTATCAGAAGCTGTTGAAGCGCTCGATTGCTGCTGCTGATTACTACTTTGGTTGGCTGATTCGGATTGGTAATTGCTGCTACCCCCAGATCCACCACCACTTTTAGAAATGAGATTCATCTTCTCAGCCAAAATCTCTGTGATATACTTGGTTACGCCTTGTCCGTCCTGGTATTGCCGGCTTCTTATTTTTCCTTCAATAAACATTAAATCCCCCTTTGCATAATCGCGGCGTTTTTCGTCAATATCATTGGCCAGGTTACCCCAGGCCACAATATTATGCCATTCCGTTTGATCTTGCCATTGCCCGTTACGATCGCGGTAGCGTTCGCTGGTAGCAAGAGAAACAGTCATTTTTTTTCCACCATTATCAAATGATAGTACTTCGGGATCTTTTCCAAGTCGTCCGATTAGCATTACTTTATTAAGTCCGGCCATATCTGTTAAATTTTAAGCGTTACAGTTTTCAAATAAATCTTTGTTTTCCAATAAAAAACGATCAATCAACCTAGGCATCGGGTAGTTTTCCAAGGCTGAAAGAGCAACCAAAGATAAGGAATTATTTTCCAAATCCTGAAATCCATCCTTACAATTTACAAGATAAAAACTTGCAAAAAGCTGTTGATGGGTCAGCACATGTTTTATGGAGCCGCCAACCTGATTGATTTGTAACGCAACCTGATCAAGTTTCTGAAAAAAATCATATTGGCTTAATTGAGCCAAAGTTACGGATTGTGACGTTTCAATACAGGGAAAATCATACAACCCTTGCCACACATCACCATTTGTTCTATAACGAAGCAAGGTAAAACAGGCATCCTGATACATGCCTGCCAGGATAAAATAATTCAGAAAACGCTTTCGTGTTTTTATTTTTCCTTGTTTAACGGGAAAATCCTGCACTCGCTTTTCGGCAAATGCCAGACAATGATTTTGCAAAGGGCAATTTGGGCAATCCGGGTTTTTGGGTGTGCACTGTAATGCGCCAAACTCCATCAAAGCCTGATTATAATCGCCGGGGCGTTCCACAGCTAATAAGGAGGTGGCCACCTCCTGAAAAACTTTTCTTCCCTTGGATGTATCTATAGGATCGTCAATTGCAAAAAGCCTTGAAAGCACTCTAAACACATTGCCATCAACCACAGGAACCGGCTGATTAAAAGCTATCGAAGCTATGGCCGCAGCAGTATAATCACCAACACCCTTGAGTTTTTTTATGTCCTCAAGCTTATGTGGAAACACTCCATCATAACTTGTTACCAGCTGACGGGCTGCCGTTAATAAATTGCGAGCGCGCGAATAATAACCCAATCCCTGCCACATTTTAAGCACTTCCTGCTCTGATGCAGCTGCCAGTTGATGGACATCAGGCCAGCGATCAATAAATCTCAAATAATACGCATGTCCTTGATCTACACGTGTTTGCTGTAGTATTACTTCAGATAGCCATATGTGATACGAACTGGGTTCGCTGCGCCAGGGCAAGTCGCGTTTATGCTTATCATACCAAATTAAAAGTTGTTGAGTGATTGAAGTCATTTGGCGAAAATATTTATTTAGAGTGGATTAGACGTAAAAAAATGAAAATTTACCTTCATCAATAAAAAAATGTTTTTACCTTTGCCGTCCAAATAAAAATCACATTTCTAATCTTTTAAAGTATAAAGATATGACAAAAGCAGAAATCGTAGCAGATATTGCTAACAAAACAGGTGTTGAAAAAGTTGCTGTTCAAGCCGTAGTTGAATCGTTCATGGACGCTGTAAAAGGCGCTATGGTAAACGGGGAAAACGTTTATCTAAGAGGGTTTGGTAGCTTCACCATTAAAAGAAGAGCAGAAAAAACAGGTAGAAACATTTCTAAAAATACTACCATAATCATTCCTGCACACAATATCCCTGCTTTCAAACCTGCTAAGACATTTGTTAACGAGGTAAAAGGAAGCGTTAAATAAATTATAGACTCATTAAAAAAAGTTTGCTATGCCAAGCGGTAAAAAAAGAAAAAGACACAAGATGGCAACTCACAAGCGCAAAAAACGCTTGAGAAAAAACAGACATAAGAAGAAATAACTTCTCTGTGGCTGTCTATTATAACAGAATAACACAATGTCGCATCAAATTAGTGGCATTGTGTTATTCAGTTTTATCTTTACTAACTGTCTTCCACTCCAATTCAATGTAAACTCATGTCGTAGAAATACGACACACATTAACGAAAAAAATAAATCAAAGTGAACAGGGAACTTATTATAGATTCTCGTGCTTCGGAGGTGGACATTGTTCTTTTAGAAGATAAACAACTGGTTGAGCTTCACAAAGAAAAAACGAATAACAACTACGCAGTTGGAGACGTTTATCTTGGACGCGTCAAAAAAATCATGCCCGGACTTAATGCCGCATTTGTAGATGTAGGCTACGAAAAGGACGCTTTTTTACATTATCTTGATTTAGGCCCTCAGATACGTTCATTAAATAAATACACTAAGCTGGCACTCAACGGAAAACCGGCCCAAGTGACAATGGACAATTTCAGGCTTGAACAAGACATTGAAAAAACCGGAAAAATCACACAGGTTTTGGCAACAGGCGCTCAAATATTGGTGCAAATCGCCAAAGAGCCAATCTCTACAAAAGGACCACGTATTTCTTCCGAAATATCCTTTGCCGGCCGATACCTGGTTTTGGTGCCCTTTTCGAGCCGTATCTCTATCTCACAAAAGATACGCAGCAGCGAAGAAAGGAATCGTCTTAAAAGATTGATACAGTCCATAAAGCCCAACAATTACGGTGTAATTATTCGTACCGTAGCCGAAAACAAAAAAGTAGCCGAGTTAGACGCTGACCTTAGGTCGCTGGTAGAAAAATGGGAAAAGACAACCCAGAAATTGAACAACGCCAAGCCTCCCGAAAAAATCATCAGCGAACTGGATCGTACAGCCGCGATATTACGCGATTTGCTCAATGAATCTTTCAACAGTGTGCATATTAATGATGTGTCACTTTACGAAGAAACAAGAAATTTTATACAAACTATCGCACCTCAAAAGGTAGATATTGTAAAGCTTTACAAAGGTAAAGCATCCATTTTTGAGCATTTTGGCGTTGATAAGCAAATAAAAGGCCTTTTTGGAAAAACGGTTACCATCCGTAGTGGTGTTTATCTCATTATAGAACATACCGAAGCCATGCATGTGATCGATGTAAACAGCGGTCATCGTGTAAATAAAGAAAACAGCCAGGAGGAAAATGCCCTGGAAGTTAATCTGGAAGCGGCGGCAGAAATTGCACGTCAGCTTCGCCTGCGCGATATGGGAGGCATTATCGTTATCGATTTTATCGATATGCACGATGCCAAACATCGCCGCGAACTCTTTCAGAAGCTTAAAGATGAAATGGCACGCGATCATGCCAAACATACCATTTTACCCCCCAGCAAATTTGGTTTGATACAGCTTACACGGCAGCGTGTGAGACCCGAAATGAATGTTCAGGTTCTCGAAAGTTGCCCGGTTTGCGAAGGCACCGGAAAAATTAAACCCAGCATCATTTTTACTGACGAGATTGAGAACAACCTCAAATACCTCTTGCAGGATCAAAATGAAAAAACCGTTACCCTTGCCGTTCATCCTTTTATCCATGCTTACCTTACACGTGGAATATTTTCAATTCGCAGAAAATGGATGTGGAAGTACAGCAAGACTATTCGCCTTAAACCAATGCCCAATTACCATATGCTTGAATATAAATTCTTTAACAAGAATAACGACGAAATAAAAATTTAACTATAAACGCATCACTTTTAAAAAAAACCCGCCCTGCCGAAAGTCTGGCGGGTTTTTTTAAAACACAATAAATTAAACTAATGGAAACAGTATTAAGTGGCATCAGACCAACAGGAAATCTGCATTTGGGAAATTATTTTGGTGCAGTAAAGAATTTCGTAAAAATGCAGGAAGAAAATAATTGTTTCTTCTTTATTGCTGACTACCATTCGCTTACAACACACCCAAAGCCAGCCGACCTGCATGGAAATGTAAAACAGGTGTTGGCCGAATACCTTGCTGCCGGCCTCGATCCTGAAAAGTCGACACTTTACATTCAAAGCGATCTACCCGAAATCGCCGAACTCTATTTGATACTTAATATGAATGCCTATTTGGGCGAGCTCGAAAGGGTAACAACTTTTAAAGAAAAAGCCCGAAAACAACCCGAAAACGTGAATGCAGGCTTACTCACTTATCCTACTTTAATGGCTGCTGATATTATTATCCACAAAGCCGATAAAGTACCGGTGGGCAAAGATCAGGAGCAAAACCTGGAAATGACACGGACATTTGCCCGTAGATTCAACCGCATGTATAGCCAGGACTTTTTTCCTATTCCGCAAGCCTTTAATTTCGGCGAACAACTGGTAAAAATTCCAGGCTTGGATGGCAGTGGTAAGATGGGAAAATCAGAAGGCGAAGGCAATGCCATTTTTCTGGCTGATGATCCAAAATCAATACGCAAAAAAGTGATGCGTGCAGTAACCGATAGCGGCCCAACAGCAGCTAACCAGTCAAAACCTGAAGCCATTGAAAACCTCTTTAAACTCATGGAAGTTGTTTCTGCAGAAGAGGTAGTAAAGCATTTTAACGAAGCTTACAACAACTGCTCTATCCGTTATGGTGATTTAAAAAAACAACTTGCCGAAGATATTATTATATTTACCGAACCAATGCGCGACCGGATTCTATCGCTGTCGAGCGATGATGCAGCAATTAGCAAAGCTGCAAAAATTGGTGCAGAAAAGGCCCGGGCAAGTGCACAGAAAACAATAAGGGAGGTTCGTGAAATAATTGGTTTCAGACCTTTCTAATAAATATCAGCATTATGAGCGAAAAATGGAAAAGCCAGCTTAACAGATTTATCACGGTACTTTTAAGGCTGTCGGTAATCAGTTATCTGCTTTATACACTCTATCCCTATGTTAACGATCCGGGTTTTGAGAACACCTTCGGACAATGGACAGTCCGATGGATTTTAATCATTTTACTAGGTATTGCTGCACTGATGTCCTTTGTTGTTAAAAGATCCGATTTACTGCGATACGGATTTTTTCTGGTATTGATCGCCGCCGCATTTAACTTCTTCGTCAGCCTGCTCAATCCCGACACATGGCGACTATTACTGCTGCACACATATGTGGGCATCACTGCCATTTATTATGTTTCGCGCGACATTCGTATAGAGGCCGGACGCTCGCGCAAACAGCGCAAAAAAGAACCAACTATTAAGTAAATTATTTTATGCCAAAAAATACATCAACAGAAGTACTTCCAGAAAAAGCCGTTTTGGTTGCCTTATTTTTAAAGAGTCAATCCAAAGAAAAGACGGAAGAATACCTTGATGAACTCTCTTTTCTGCTCGAAACAGCAGGTGGAATTCCTGTTGCCAGATTTACACAATCACTTGATAAACCAAATCCTGCTACATACGTTGGAACAGGAAAGCTGGAAGAAATCAGTCAGTTTATAAAAGCTGAAGACATTAACCTTGTTGTATTCGATGATGAATTGGGCGCCTCACAACTTCGGAACATCGAGAAACAGCTCGAGTGTAAGATCCTTGATCGAACCAGCCTGATATTGGATATTTTTGCAAAGCGGGCACGTACAGCCTACGCTAAAACACAAGTAGAACTTGCTCAATATCAATACTTACTGCCAAGGTTAACACGGATGTGGACACACCTTGAACGCCAAAAAGGAGGTATTGGACTTCGTGGCCCCGGAGAAACCGAAATTGAAACAGACCGACGGATCATCCGGGAGAAAATAAGTCTGCTAAAAAAACGGCTTGAAGAAATTGATGTGCAACAAGCTGTACAGCGCAAAAACAGAGGCAAGCTTATTCGGGTTGCTTTGGTTGGCTATACCAATGTCGGCAAATCGACCATCATGAATCTATTAAGCAAATCGGATGTTTTTGCCGAAGACAAACTCTTTGCTACCCTCGACACAACAGTGCGTAAAGTAGTTATTGAAAACCTGCCCTTTCTGCTATCTGACACCGTTGGTTTTATCAGAAAACTACCCCATAACCTCATCGAGTCATTCAAATCAACGCTGGACGAAACCCGTGAATCGGATGTATTGCTGCATATCGTCGATATCTCGCATCCCGATTTTGAATCACAGATTGAAACCGTTAACGAAACGCTTAACGAAATAGGCGCAGGTGACAAAAAAACGATCATGGTGTTCAACAAAATAGATGCCTATTCCTGGGAAGAAAAAGAAGAAGACGACCTGAGTCCTGCCACACCAAAAAATGTTTCCTTCGAAGCCCTGAAAGAAAGCTGGATGTCAAAAACAGAAAACAGCTGCATTTTTATTTCAGCCAAAGAAAAATACAATTACCAGGATTTCAGAGCCTTACTGTACAAAGAGATTAAAGATATGCACGCCATCAGATATCCTTACGACGAATTTCTATACTGATCAGCTTCTGCACATCCAACGGCATAAAAGTCCTTACTTTTGCGGCATGCATTTTATCGATACACATACTCATCTTTATCTCGACGAATTTGAATCAGATCGTCATCAGGTCATCAATCGTGCCATAGCGAAAAGCATAAAGCGTTTTTTACTGCCAAATATTGATGCAGCATCGGTTGAATCCATGCTACAACTGTGTCATGATTTTCCGGACAACTGCTTTCCAATGCTGGGTTTGCACCCTACTTCGGTCAAAGAAGACTGGAAGCTACAGCTGAAGGAATTTGAAGAATTATTGGCCGTAAATCCCGGGAAATTTATTGCCATCGGTGAGATCGGACTTGATTTTTACTGGGACAAAAGCTTCGAAGCACAACAATTACAAGCCTTACGCACACAATTTGATTGGGCCAAAAAACTGGATCTTCCTGTCGCTATCCACACCAGAGCAGCTTTTCCACAAATGCTGGAAGAAATTGCAAAAGCCCAGGACGGCAATCTCAAAGGTGTTTTACACTGCTTCACCGGGACACTGGAAGAAGCGCAAAAAGCGATAGAACTGGGTTTTTTACTCGGTATTGGCGGCGTGCTCACTTACAAAAAATCTACCCTGCCTGAAATTCTTGAAACCATTGAATTAAAACACCTGATTCTTGAGACTGATGCGCCATTTCTGCCTCCTGTTCCCTACCGGGGAAAACGCAATGAAAGCGCTTATTTGATTGAAACAGCTTTGAAATTAGCCACCATAAAAAATCTTAGCCTGGATGAAATTGCAGCACAGACCACACAAAATGCCAATCATCTTTTTAAGCTAAACCCATTATGACACAAGAACATAACACAACTTTGCTGGTAATCTATACCGGCGGTACAATTGGCATGATGCAAAATCCTGCAACAGGTGCCTTATCTCCCTTCAATTTTAATGATATTTATGAGCAGATGCCGGTATTGAGAGATTTTGGCTATCAAATAGATTTCCATTCTTTTGATCCGCTTGTTGATTCCTCCAATATGAAGCCTGCATTTTGGATCAAGCTGGCTAATTTGATCGAAAAGCATTACGAAGAATATGACGGATTTGTTGTGCTTCACGGATCCGACACCATGGCCTATACCGCTTCGGCACTGAGTTTTATGCTCGAAAACCTGAATAAGCCAGTGGTTTTCACGGGATCGCAATTGCCTATGGGTGTGATCAGAACCGACGGACGCGAAAACTTTCTGGCAGCAATAGAGATAGCCGCTGCTAAAGAAGATGAACTGCCCATGGTTTCCGAAGTTAGCATCTATTTCGAGAATCACCTGATGCGCGGAAATCGCACCACAAAATTCAATGCCGAACATTTCAATGCTTTTGTGAGCGGCAATTACCCCTTACTTGCCGAGGTTGGTGTACACATCAAATACCATAAGAACAATATTTTAAGACCCAATTTCAAAAAGTTAAA
This sequence comes from Bacteroidota bacterium, assembly GCA_018830105.1. Taxonomy (GTDB): domain Bacteria; phylum Bacteroidota; class Bacteroidia; order Bacteroidales; family F082; genus UBA5536. The sequence goes on along the minus strand of JAHJTC010000013.1, from coordinate 8,814 downwards.
AGTTCACACGGCACTTGATTACAATGTGAGCATTTTGAAATTATTTCCCGGCATCAGCGAGTCTGTTGTAAAAAGCACACTTGAGATCCCCGGCTTAAAGGCGCTCATTCTCGAAACTTTCGGATCGGGTAATGCGCCAACGGATTCCTGGTTCATCAATGCGTTGCAGGAAGGTATTAATAAGGGATTGATCATTTTTAATGTAACGCAGTGCAAGTCAGGTTCTGTTGAACTTGGCCGCTACGAAACCAGCCTCGAGCTGCAACGCATTGGCATTGTTGGAGGATATGATATTACGACAGAATCCGCCTTGGCCAAACTGATGTATCTTATTGGTGAAGGTTATCCGCACGAAAAAGTTGTCCGCTTATTGCAACAGTCCATCCGGGGCGAAATGACTGTTGAAAACAAGTAAACTGGTTTGCCAATTCCTGCATGAAAATTACTTTAGATCGCAAAACAAAAAACCTTAGCTTTGTTGCTCAAAACCAAAATGTATAAACCCACTGTACAATGAAAAAAATCAGTATTGCCATTCTGGCGTTTTTATTTAGCCTTAATTTATGGGCCGATGAGCTTGTTTTGATTTCCATTTCAAACCAGCAATCATTAAAATCAACCATTGAAAATCCCGCTATTAAAGTCCATCATATCGGACAGGATTATGTGATTGCAAGTGCTGTTAACGAGCTTGTTCGTGAAGCAATTCTGCTGGATCGCAATGGCTGGGAAACCGGTGAAAATTATTTTATCCTCTATGGCTATCCCACTGATTTGGAAGCCCATTTGGCATTTAATCAGGTGGATGCCGAAATACTTTATGCCAGCGATCATTTTTCGGTGATACAAGTTGAGGCTACAAAAACCTCATCACTGATTCCTTTCAAGAACGATGGCATGGTTCAAATCCATCAAACAGTTGCCAGCTGGCCAAAAACATTGCAGTCACCTCAACAAAGAAATTTTGATCCGGATCCTTTTGTAGTTTCGCTGCTTGAGGAGGTGAGTGCAGAAAATATTACTGCAACTGTGCAACAGCTCGAAGACTATGGCACACGCAACGCCTATACCAGCCAGAGTGTTGAAGCCCAAAACTGGATCAAACAAGAGTTGGAAGCACTCGGTTTGTCAGTAGTATTACAAGACTTTAGCATGCCTTCGGGCAGCGCCAGCGACAATGTGATCGCCACACTTACAGGCACCAAATATCCCGAAGAATACGTTGTTTGCGGAGGACATTACGATTCATACAGCAACGGAGGCGCTGCGCCCGGAGCCGATGACAACGCATCAGGCACTGCCGGAGTAATGGAAATCGCACGAATTTTAAGTCAATACACCTTTGATCGTACTATAATTTTTTGTGCCTTCTCAGGAGAAGAATATGGACTATACGGCAGCGCTGCTTACGCACAGGCTGCATCCCAGCTGGGAATGGACATTCATGGATATTTCAATTTGGACATGATTGGCTATCTCCAAAATGGAAGCTACATCCACACCGATTTGATCTATCCGCCCTCAGCACAGGAATTAGCTGATTTCTATACCGAAGTTGCGGGTGTTTACCTGCCTGACTTTTCCATTGAGCCCGGCATGCTCAGTGGTGGCGACAGTGACCACACTTCGTTTAATAATAATGGCTATATGGGCATTTTCCCCTTTGAGGACAGTGATAATTACAGCCCTTATATCCATTCATCAAACGATTTGGTTGGACCAAGCTATAATAATGAAGAACAAGCCAAAGTATTTACACAAGCCTCACTGGCTTCGATCGTTACGATGGCCAACAGACTTAATCCACCACGCAACCTGGTAGCTTTGCCCGGTGATGCCAAAGTAAATCTTGAGTGGGCTCCCTTGTTAGATGCGGCTTATTTCAGAATTTACAGGAATGATGTTTTAGTTGATTCCACTGAGGAGACTACCTACCTTGATGAAGAGCTTGAAAATTATCTGCTTTACACCTATTTTGTAACAGCGATTTACGAAGAAAGCGGCGAAGAATCATATCCTTCAAACACTGCCAGTGCCACGCCGGCTCCTCCCATTGCGTTACCTATTTTCATCGATTTTGAAAACGGACTGCCTTACTGGGAACTTACGGATGATTGGGGACTTACGACAGATGATTACTACTCAAGCAATCACTCATTAACGGAAAGTCCACAGGGCGAGTATCCCAATTCAGTTGAATCCACGGCAACCCTTAATGCGCTTGATATGAGTAATATGACGGCTGCTAATCTTGCGTTCTGGACCAAATATGAGTTGGAAACCGGTTATGACTATATGTATCTTGAAATAACCACAAATGGTTCGAACTGGACCATTCTGGAAACATTCAATGGAAATCAGAACAGCTGGACACAAAAATTCTATGACCTGGAAGACTATTTAGGGCTATCCTACGTGCAATTACGTTTCAGATTTAAAAGCGACAATTATGTCACCGAGCAAGGCATGTTTATTGATGATATCGAGCTAACGTCAACCTATGTTGGTTTAGCTGACAGGACAATAAACTGGAATCTCTATCCAAATCCGGCGCAGGAAACGCTCTTTATTGAAGGTTCTGAAGCTTCAAATAAGGAATATTTCATCATTAATTCAGCTGGTGAAACGGTAAAATCAGGCTTGATTTCTGGTAAAAAAACGGCTATTAATCTGCTTGATTTGAGTGCCGGAACTTACGTTTTCAGACTTTCAACTAACCAAAGCTTACAAGAGCAGGTGTTTATTATCAATGGTGTAAAAAAATAATTTTATCCGATCGAAATTTAGAATGAATTCAAACTAAACACAACTGAAACAGAATCCCGCTTAGATCTTAAAAAAAGTGTACTTTTGGCCTCAGTTTTTAGCAAGCTAATTGCTAAATCGTTCTGTTGAGGCAATGGAGAGGTGGCCGAGTGGTTGAAGGCGCACGCCTGGAAAGTGTGTATACTCCAAAAGGGTATCGCGGGTTCGAATCCCGCCCTCTCCGCAAGTTTTTATGCTTAAAATAATTATTAAACATAAAATAAGCTTGTTTTTTTGATATTATTCATACTTTTGTTCTTCTAGAATTTCTTTAACAGATAATATTAACCACTCAAACTGAGTTTTAAGTAGTAATCAACACCATTATTAAACTATGAAAAAAATCATTGCTTTACTTACGATTGCAGGCGTGATGACCTTTGGGATCAGCAATATCATGTTTGCCCAGGATACACAACCTGACACAACTGCCGCTGACACTACAACTGTTGCAGTTGAACCTGTAGAAGTAGAAACTGTAGAAATGGAAGCCGAACCTGCAAAACCTCAAACTTTTCACGAAGTTTTAAAGGAGCAATTCATCCAAGGTGGTCCTGAATTTATGGGTATTGTATTGCTTACCCTGATTTTTGGTTTAGCAATCAGTATCGAAAGAATTATTTATCTAACACTCAGTACCACAAACACCAAAAAATTACTTGGCAATATCGAATCAGCACTTAACAGTGATGGTCTTGAAAAGGCTAAGGAAATTTGTCGTGATACCCGTGGACCTGTTGCCAGTATCTTCTATCAGGGTCTGCTTCGTTATGATTCAGGTATTGATGAGGTAGAAAAATCCATCGTTTCCTATGGGTCAGTAATCACAGGACGCCTCGAAAGTGGTGTTAGCTGGATATCCCTTTTCATTGCACTGGCTCCTATGCTTGGGTTTATGGGAACAGTAATCGGTATGATCAAAGCCTTCGATGATATCGCCGCAGCCGGTGACATCTCCCCTCAAATTGTAGCTTCTGGTATTAAAGTGGCTCTTTTGACTACCGTTTTTGGTTTGATCGTTGCGATTATTCTTCAAATTTTTTACAACTATATCGTTTCAAAAATCGATAATCTTGTAAATGATATGGAAGACAGCTCGATTTCCTTTATTGACATTGTGAACAAATACGCCAAAAAATAATAACTATGGTTGACAAACTATCAAAATACGCAGGCTGGGTGCTTTATGCGTTGTTGGCAGTGTCAGCAGTATTGGCAGTACTGTTTTACACAGAAACACTCAGTACCGACAATTTTATGCAGTGGGCTTACGTGCTCTTAATCGCTAGTGTTATAATTGCTATTGCTTCACCAGTATACGGATTTATCATGGCACCAAAGAATGCCATTAAGCTTCTCGTTATATTAGGAGTTGTAGCCATTATCGCTTTTGTTGCATATAGTATTGCCGGAAATACATTTAGCGAAACAAGACTTGAGTTGTTAAAAATAAATGCACAAACCTCACGTAATGTGGGCATGGGTCTTTATTTTACTTATTTTGCGGGAGCTGTTGCCGTGCTTTCTATCGTTTTCTCAAGTGTTATAAAAATCTTTAAATAAACAATTATGGCTAGAAGAGCATCACCCGAAATTAATGCGGGCTCAATGGCTGATATTGCGTTTCTTTTGTTGATTTTCTTTCTTGTGACCACAACAATGGACGTTGATTCCGGTATTACCCGCCGGCTGCCTCCTCCTGTTGAGGATCCTGATGAAGATATAAAAATCAAACAGAGAAATATCCTGAATGTGCTCGTAAACAAAAATGACCGTCTTCTTGTTGATGGTAAACCCGGAGACATTCGCACGCTGAAAGATGTCGCTAAGAATTTCATGATTCCTGTTTATCCAGATGATCCTAATCATCCGGAAACAGAACTGAAAACTATCGACTTTATTGGAGAAGTATATACCAGCAAGGGCGTAATCTCTCTCAAAAATGACAGAGGAACCTCCTACGATATGTACATCAACGTGCAAAATGAATTGGCGCGGGCTTTTAATGAGTTAAAAGAGGAGATGGCACAACGGCAATTTGGGACAAGGTATAGTAAATTGACGGACAAAGCCAAAATAGATGCCATCAACGAAGCTGTGCCTGTGCGTATCAGTGAAGCCGAACCTGAAAATATAGGAGACTAGTTTTATGTCAAAATTCAAAACGAAAAAAGGTAAAGGATCTCCGGCAATTAATACATCATCATTGCCTGATATCATCTTTATGCTTCTGTTCTTCTTTATGGTAACGACCGTTATGCGAGAAGTGACCCTGCGCGTGAAAGTGCAGCTACCAAAAGCAACGGAAATTCAAAAACTGGAAAAGAAGTCGCTCGTGATGTATATCTATATGGGGCCTCCGAATAATGAGGCACTTTATGGTACCGAATCACGTATTCAGCTTAATGATCAGTATGCACGTGTTGAAGATGTTCCGGAATTTATCGCTCGTGAGCGTGAAGCCAGAAACGAGGCTGACCGTAACTTTCTTACTACTTCATTGAAAGTTCATAGTGAAACCAAGATGGGTGTTGTAACAGACGTGAAACAGGAACTGAGAAAAGCTGGTGCCTTCCGCATCAACTATTCAACACTGAAAGGCGAAAGTAAGTAGTTTTTTGTGATAACATTCAGGCGCTATTTCCACATCGGGATAGCGCCTTTTTTTTGCAATCTTTTACCATTATCAATAAAATTAGCTATTTAGGGTCTGGTGAAAAACTTTTAACTGATTGGTATTGTGACAATAAATAGAATTCTCATCGCAGGTTTCTGCAAGGTATTTACAAGTCTGCAATAAAAATCCTTGCACCAGATGGGGCTGTCTAAAAAGTATTTTCGACCTTGATTTATTCGGGCACCTTACGACACAAAAGTCAAATATTCGATTCTAAAGGACAAATCACTGACTTTTTAGACAGCCTCATTGACAGGGATTGTCGATTTCGATTTTTTAAGCAAGCCCTATTTACCAAATCCAAAAGCCTGTTTAATAATCTCATATTAATAATCTCATAAACACAGAAATAAAAGCGGGGGCTTATGCGCTTCTGGAATTCGACTTTATGACCCAGGCATAAAAAATTAGTCCGCTAACAGCAATAAAACTTAAACCAATATAGATCGGGTTTTGCACTGATCCAAAATGCTCCATTTCAACTTGAATGTATCCATTATGATGCAGGTAATATACAATCACCGCTGTACCGTTATTTAATAGATGCATCAGAATGGGAACCCATAGTGAACCAGAATAATAGAAGAAATATCCCAAAAACAACCCTAACATGATACGCGGTATCAGGCCATAGAATTGCAGGTGCATGACGCCAAATACCAAAGCGGCAATAAATATCCCGACATGTACATTTTTCGACATCCTGATAAAAAGGGGCTGAAGCACTCCCCTGAATACCATTTCTTCTCCAACTGCAGGAAGTACAGCAATCATAAATAAATTGATTCCTAATGCACTTATGCTATCTACTGCCAAAAACCGCTCGCTAAGCAAAGCCGCCTCTTCTTCCTTTTTAAGCATCCAGTCCTCAAAACCAGAGAGAGAGTCCGGCAAACTCAGCTGCGCATTCCATTCGCTTAAAAAATGTATCAATGGCAAGGCAGCATACATGATGGCCAGACCTGCCAGCAAAACACCGAAATGGCTAATCCTCATAAAACCAATTTCCTTAAAAGGCCTGAAACCCACAAGTAATGCAAAACCTATTGGAGGAATAAAAAACAAACCAAATTGACCGGAAATTTGCAAAATTCGGGCAATCTGCAAACCAGCTTCTCCACCCGCACTGATATTGATTTGATCAAGAGGAACCTGATAAAATAGTACCACAATAAGCAGTCCGAGCAACATGCCTAAAATAGCACCAAATAATAATAATCCTAAAAAAATAAAAAACTTAAAGCCCGGTGAAGTGTTTGCAAACAACGGATTCATATTAACAATTTTGAAAATCAAATCAGAATGCGCAAAGTTAGTATTTTTGCAGCCTTAATAAACACTCACAAAATAGAAGCAATTGATTAAAATCGGAGAAATAGTATTAGAAGACTTTCCTGTGTTGTTGGCGCCTATGGAAGATGTAAGCGATCCGCCATTCAGATACGTATGTAAAATGTTTGGTGCTGATATCATGTATACAGAATTTATTTCCTCGGAAGGATTGATCAGGGATGCAGTAAAAAGTGTTAAAAAACTTGATTTTTCAGACTTTGAACGCCCAATAGGGATTCAAATTTTTGGTCACGATATTGAATCGATGATCAAAGCGGCCAAATATGCCGAAAGTGTTTCACCCGACATTATCGACATCAACTTTGGCTGTCCGGTGAAAAAAGTAGCTTCTAAAGGTGCCGGCTCGGGCATAATGAACAACATTCCCAAAATGGTAGCCATGACAGCGGCTGTTGTAAAAGCTACGCATTTGCCTGTTACTGTAAAAACCCGTCTGGGTTATGATGAAGACCGAAAAGATATCGTTGAAATAGCTGAACGTCTTCAGGATGTAGGCATTCAGGCATTAACGATTCATGGCCGTTTACGCACGACCCGTTCGAGTGTGCCTGCCGACTGGACATTAATCGGTAAGGTGAAAGAGAATCAGCGGATGAATATTCCAATTTTTGGTAATGGTGACGTGCTGGATGGGCCATCAGCCAAATATTACAAAGATACCTATGGTGTTGATGGCTTGATGGTAGCCCGGGGAAGCTATGGTAATCCATGGATATTCAGAGAAATAAAACATTATCTTAAAACTGGTGAGTTATTGCCCGCGCCTGACATTCACGAAAGAATACGTATCAGCAGCCTGCAGCTTCAAAAATCTGTGGAATGGAAAACTGAACGTCAGGCCTTAATGGAAATGCGTAAACACTGGAGTGATTACTTCAAAGGCTTCCCTAATTTCAAATCATTTCGGATTCGCATGATGCAAATCGACGCCTATGAGCCCATGCTGGATCTCCTTAAAGAAGTAGGAGCTTATTACAGCGGCTTCGATCCAAGTCAGTCAATCGGAGAAATTAGGACAGCTTCAGATCTTCCTTCAGCTTGCCTTCCGTAAATAAATCCCTCACGCGGGTTGGCTTTTGCAGGTGAAAAGTTTGTAACCCCAAGCTGCGAGCTGACTCAATATGCTCAAGTGTATCATCAATAAAAAGCGTTTGTTCGGGAACCAGTTTGTGCTGATCCAGCACAAACTCAAATATTTCAGGATTTGGCTTGCTAAGATGTAAATCGAATGAAAAATAGGCTTTATCAAATAGCTGATCAAACTCCCGATAGCCAAATCGCAGCTGCAAATCCCTAACATAAACATCGTAATGTATTTCGTTGGAATTACTCAATAAAAAAACATTATAATGTTGTTTGGCTTGCTCAATAACAGCAATCCTCTCCTTTGGAATATCCAGCAGTAAGGCATTCCAGGCGTCATCAATTTCCTGATCACAGGCATCAATGCCCAAAAAATCGCGCACTTTCTTTCTAAAAGTTTCCGGAGTAAGAATGCCGCGCTCAAATTTATTCATGATACCTTCTTTAAAAGCCGGGTCTTCCAGTAGTTCATCATCTTCAAAACCAAGCTTTTTGAGTTCATTCAAGGTTTGAATGGGATCGATGTCGAGCACTACACCTCCAAAGTCGAAAATAATATTCCTGATGGGCTGAAAATTAGCCATGTTAAATTGGATTAATTTTTATTGCTGAAATAACATACAAATATGTAACTTTGCTGCTTCAAATCAAAAGATAGGATGCATTTTTCGTGTTAAAAAATGCAAATTCCGGGCCTATAGCTCAGTTGGTTAGAGCAACTGACTCATAATCAGTAGGTCCCAGGTTCAAGTCCTGGTGGGCCCACGAAACACAAAAGAGACTGCTTTCACAGTCTCTTTTTTTAAACCATTTGATGTCAGCGTGTTGTTATATTATATTCAGTCAGAAATTAAACCGCTTTTATGTTGGGGCTGCCCTAAAGAATGTGAGCGAAC
>JAHJTC010000012.1 GCA_018830105.1 Bacteroidota bacterium | reverse complement strand
GGGTCCACCTCTTCCCTTTCCGAACAGAGAAGTTAAGCCTGCCTGCGCCGATGATACTGCAGTAAAATGTGGGAAAGTAGGTCGTCGCCGCCCCTTATCATGCGCCCCGCTCAGTTTGCTGAGTGGGGCTTTTTGATTTTATATTGTCTTAATTTGCTATTTTTGTATTCTAATTTTTTAGATTATGATCGTTATAACAGGTGCTGCCGGTTTCATCGGAAGTGTGGTTGCCGGATACCTTAATAAACAGGGGCAGCAAAACCTTATCTTAGTGGATGATTTCTCTCGGGAGGAAAAAAAACTCAACTTTATTGAAAAATCATATAGTCGATTAATTGATCGTAAGGTCTTTATCGATTGGTTTGAAAATAATTATAAGGATGTTGATTTTGTTATTCACCTTGGAGCCCGAACCGACACTACTGAATTTAATTATGCTATATTCGAGGAATTAAACATTGCCTATTCCCGTGCAATTTTCCAGCTATGTACCACATTTAGCATTCCCTTAATATATGCTTCTTCTGCAGCGACCTACGGCCTTGGTGAGTTGGGTTATAAGGACGATCATCAACTTGTTGATATGCTCCAGCCCCTTAATCCTTATGGGAGATCTAAAAATGAATTCGACAAATGGGTGCTGCAACAAACGAATACGCCGCCATTTTGGGTTGGACTGAAATTTTTTAACGTTTACGGGCCTAATGAATATCATAAAGGACGCATGGCTTCAGTGATCTTTCATGCCTACAGGCAGATCGAAGAAAATGGTGAGGTAAAACTTTTTCGTTCGCATCATCCGGATTTCGAAGATGGCATGCAACTGCGCGATTTTGTTTACGTTAAAGACCTTGCGGCGGTGATTAGTTTCCTAATGGAGGAAAAACCAACTAACGGCTTGTATAATCTTGGAACAGGTAAAGCACGTTCTTTTTATGAGCTGGCTAGCGCAACTTTCAAAGCGCTTGATCGTGAACCTAGAATTTCTTTTATTGATACTCCTGAAGATATTAGAGATAAGTATCAATATTTTACAGAAGCTGATATGACTAAACTGCTAAAGGCCGGATATACCGGCGGATTTACAAGTCTGGAAAATGGGGTGGCAGATTATGTCAAAAATTATCTAAAAACTGGCAAACGGTTTTAAGTACGTTGTTTCTCTGCTAAGCTTTGGTCTAGGTCGGATAAAAAGTTTCTAAGCTTTTTTAAAGTACCTAGAAGAACCACTTTTTCTTCGATTTTATCAAAATCAGTTTTGATTACTTCTTTCGCGCCTTGCAGGGTATAACCTTTATTTTTTACCAGATGGTAAATCATATGCAGGTATCGGATATCACGCGCTGTAAATAGTCTGTTGCCTTTCTTGTTTTTTCGCGGTCTTAACACACTAAATTCTTTTTCCCAAAACCTGATCAAGGAAGTATTTACTTGAAACATATCGGCAACCTGTCCAATTGAATAGTAAATTTTCTTGCTTTGGTCAGTTGAAGTCTTCATGCCAAAATTAATCCATAGATTGTGTGGGCAGCGCAGATAATTCCAACACTAATTCGTATTGCTCAGGTGTAAGATCGTTGAAAAAGAAATGAATCGGGTTTACAGGTCTGCCATTTTTATGCACTTCATAATGAAGGTGTGGCGCTGTTGATTTTCCTGTATTACCCATAGTTGCAATAAGTTGCCCCCTATTTACCCTTTCGCCTTTACGCACCTTAAATTCATGCAAATGGCTGTATTTTGTTTCATAGCCAAAGCCATGATCAATAACAACGGTATTTCCATAACCCCATTTGGATTTACTTACAGAAACAACTTTGCCATCACCGGTAGCAAATACTTCGGTGCCTACAGGAGCCGAAAAATCAACGCCATGATGAAATTTATTGACTTTATAGAATGGATCTGTCCGGATGCCAAAATAGGATGAAATACGTTTGAGGTCAGTATTTTTCACGGGCTGTATTGCGGGAATTGCACTGAGCATTGCAGCCTTGTTATGGGCCATTTCAAAAACTTCATCGTAGGATTTAGATTGTACATATAGTTGGCTTGCAACCTGATCAATTCGCTTTGCAACATCCATAATAATTTCCGAATTTCTATAACCAGTGAGTTTGTCGTAACGGTCAACGCCACCATAACCTGCTCTTCTTACTGATTGAGGGATAGGTTCGGCTTCGAATATAACACGGTAAATATTATCATCGCGCTCTTGCATTTCGGCCAATAGGTCTTCCATGCCTGATAACCTGTCACTTAAAATCTTATATTGAAGCTTCGCAAACGAAAGTTCTCTTTGAAGCATGCGTTCCTTTGGAGAACCTAAAAAATTAAAGGCTACTACCACAATTACTACAGCAAAAGCGGCAGTTGAAAGCAGGTAGGAAATCACCCGCATCATATATTGTCTCCATCCGGGCTGATATTTCTCGTAGGAGAGGGTTTTATGATTGAAAATATACTTCGGTTCTGCCATGATTTAGAAATAAATAAATAGTGTCTGTTCTATTAGAAGATCAGACAGGCACAAAATTAATTAATTCGTCTAACTTTGCAAGCTTTATTTAATAGGAATATCAGCAATTAATTGTTAATAACGTACTCACTATGAATGCCTCAGAAATAAGACAAAGCTTTCTCGACTTCTTTCATGAAAAACAACACACGATTGTTCCCTCTGCACCCATCGTTGTTAAGGACGATCCAACACTTATGTTTACCAATGCAGGGATGAATCAGTTTAAGGATATTTTTTTGGGAAACGAAACAGCCAAAGCGCTGCGGGTTGCAGATACACAGAAATGCCTGAGGGTTTCCGGAAAGCACAATGACCTGGAAGAGGTGGGCTATGATACCTATCACCACACGATGTTCGAAATGCTGGGCAATTGGTCTTTTGGCGATTATTTCAAGAAAGAGGCCATAGCTTACGCATGGGAATACCTGACAGAAATCGTAAAGGTTGACAAAAGCCGCTTGTATATTACGGTATTTGGAGGTGATCAGCAGGATGGGTTGGAAATGGATCAGGAAGCATTTGATTTTTGGCGTAGTCATATTGCGGAAGATCGTATTTTGCTGGGGTCAAAAAAAGATAATTTCTGGGAAATGGGAGATACCGGGCCGTGTGGACCTTGCTCTGAGATTCATGTTGATATTAGAGATGATAAGGACAGAGAAGTACTTGATGGCAGTAAACTTGTAAATAGGGATCATCCAGAGGTGATTGAGGTTTGGAATTTGGTTTTTATTGAATTTAACCGCCTGGCTAATGGCAGTTTAAACTTGCTTCCAGCAAAACATGTTGACACAGGAATGGGTTTTGAGCGCCTTGCCATGGTGATTCAAGGCAAAAAGTCGAATTATGATACTGATGTGTTTCAGCCGATAATTCAGGAAATTGCTAAACTTTCAGGCTTCGCTTATGGTGCTGATCAACAGAAAGATATCGCAATGCGCGTTATTGCTGATCACCTCAGAACCGTGGCCTTTACCATAGCCGATGGTCAGTTGCCATCAAACAATGGAGCTGGCTATGTTATCAGAAGAATTTTGCGCAGGGCAATTCGTTATGGGTTTACTTTTTTAACTTTGGAAGAGCCTTTTGTATATAAGCTTTTGCCTGTTCTCACCAGTCAAATGAAAGCCAGCTTTCCGGAGATCGCCTTACAGCAGGAACTGGTGGCAAAAGTAATGTTTGAAGAAGAGAATTCATTCTTACGAACGCTTTCTCAAGGGATTAAGCGCTTCGAAAATTTCGTGTCACAACATGCTGATCTGAAGAAAATTGATGGCGGATTTGCCTTTGAACTGTTTGATACTTATGGTTTTCCAATCGACCTTACACAAGTTTTGGCTCGTGAAAAAGGCATTGACGTTGATATGAAAGGATTCTCGGAGCAGCTCGAAGTTCAAAAAAACAGATCAAGAAATGCTGCTGCTGTTGCGTCAGGTGATTGGGTGATGGTTTCCGCAGAAACACATCCAACAAAATTTGTCGGATATACACAAACGGAGGCAACTGCCAGAATTTTGCGATTTCGGGAAGTCACGACCAAAAAGAAGAAGCACTACGAAATTGTGTTGGATCAAACGCCATTCTATGCAGAAGCTGGAGGGCAAGTTGGTGATACGGGTGTTTTAGTATCAGATAATGAGAAGATTAAAATCTTCAATACAATAAAAGAAAATAATTTAATCATTCACCTTTCTGCTGACGTGCCCGAAGATCCGAAGGCTGTTTTTCGTGCCAGTATTGATGTTCAGAAGCGGTTAAAAACGGAAAACAACCACAGTGCAACACATTTAATGCATGCGGCATTGCGATCGGTTCTTGGAAATCATGTGGAGCAAAAGGGCTCTTTGGTGGATGCCGAACGATTACGTTTTGATTTCAGCCATTTTGGAAAAATGAGTGCCGGAGAAATTCAAAAAGTAGAAACAATTGTGAATGAACGTATTCGAGAAAACATCTCGAACGAAACGATTGAAAATGTTTTTATCGATGAGGCAAAATCTATGGGAGCTATGGCACTTTTTGGTGAGAAATATGGTGATCGTGTTCGGGTGGTTTCTTTTAGCCGTGATTATTCTGTTGAATTATGCGGGGGGACACATGTAAATGCTACAGGTCGGATCGGGCTTTTTAAAATTGTGTCGGAGGGCGCTATTGCATCCGGGATAAGGCGTGTTGAAGCAATAACTGGTGAAACAGCCGAAAACTATGTGCGGCAGCTGCAACAACAATTGGAGCAAATAAAAGAGGTCGTGAAAGGAACAGGTGATACGGTAAAAGCAGTGGTTCAATTAGAAAATCAGCTTCAGAAAGCTCAGAAGGAAATAGAAAGATTGCAGCTCGAAAAGGCTGAAGCCGATGCTGATAGGATGCTAAAAAACGCCAACAGTACGCATGGTTTTTTACTGATCAACGACATTGTAAAAAATGTAGGGATTGATCAGCTAAAACAAATTGCCATGTCACTGAAGCAAAAGAATATTGATTTGGTTGCTGTTCTGGCGGGCGTTCAAAATGACAAACCGGCGCTATGTTTGTTTTTTACGGAGAAGCTTGCCAATGAAATGTCGTGGGATGCAGCACAAATCTTAAAGGAGGCTTCGCGCGAAATAAAAGGAGGTGGCGGTGGACAGAAGTTCTTAGCTACTGCCGGTGGCAAACAACTTGATGGTCTTGAAGCTGCAAGAAAGCTTATTTTGTCGAAATTGAATCTTTAATCCGATAAAAAAACGGCTTTTACATACTAATCATTCTTTTTGTTGATAAGTCTATGAATAAATCAAGTGGCACACTTGTAGAAAAATTACTTTAATTGTGTACTTTTACGAATTATTTGTTGAACTAACTTGCTTTTGTAAGTTTAATGAACAGTTATCAGCCACCAACATCTTATGAATAAAATACTTAGCATTTTTCTTGTACTTGTTTCACTTTCTCTTTTCGGACAGGAGAGCGATGAGAACTACGAATTGCAAGATTTTTCGATCCTAAGTCCGGTACAATCTCAGATTGTTTCAGCCCGAGGGTGGTCAATGCAGGACAACGGCAAATGGGCTTATAGCGACAACAGAATCCCTTATACTGATAGCAGAACAAACACTACCCGGCAAGCTGCTGTGGATCAGCTAGGTTTGGATAATTTTATCGACATTGAAATGCGTAAAATTATGATTGATGATCAGCAGTACAATGTCCTGATTAAAAAATACAAAGACGGAGAGTATGAGTTCCAATATCTGGCAAAAGGCTGGAAGAGCTACAATTCACTTGATTATTATGTTTTTAAAAGTGACAAACTTTTTGAATTAATGCCCGAAGAAGTGCCGTTTAATACGATGTATCTGGTCGATTTAGAGTGTTTTTATGTGGGTAAAATTCGAAATTACGAGAAAACGGTAACATCAAGCAGGGGACTGAAACTCACAAATTATGCCACGGGAGCTATTGAAAGTTTTCCATCGAGTAAAGATGGAGATTATACTGACATTATTATTAAAACCATACAGGATGTTAAGTCAGACTTAATTATAAATGACGGGAATTTGATTTTTGCCGTATATCCCATAAAATCGGGCGAAAAGGAAGTTGCCAGATTTAAACTTATTAAAACTTATAATAACGACAATCTAATCAAATTACAGACTTCTCCTGATAACTGGACAAATTTGTTTGATAACTTTTTTTATGAAGTGCCTTTTAGCACCTTCCGCAGTTTTATTGAAGATTCAAGGTCTTATTATGTGCCTGTCGAAAAAGAAACCAGTGCTTACACAACACATTACAACTGGGGTGTGTTGAGGTATCAAATCGGTGATTATCTGGGAGCTACCGAGGCCTTTTATAAAGCACTTGAGGAGGATCCTGATGCTCCTGATTTTATGATATATGCCTATTTAGGGAATGCCTTGAGTAAATCTGGAAAGTACTTTGATGCAATAGCTTTTTTTGATAAAGCGATTGAGCTTAAGCCTACACGCGTAATGGATTATTCTAATTGGGTCAAGAACTATTTTAACCGGGGAGTAGCCAAGTATTATCTTGACAGACCTGAAGATGCTTGCATCGACTGGAAAAAATCGTACGACCTGGGTTATGGTAGCGCAAGCGAATACCTGGACGATTTCTGCGGAAGTGATATTAAATAGAATTGATTACAACTATGAAATTTACTTTTATCCGTATCTGTTTGATAGCAATGGTTTTTGCGCTTCTCGGCCATACTTTGATAAGCCAGACGACTCAGATGGAGCAGGGTAGTCATAGTCATTGGGAATTTGGTTTGCAACTTGGTTTTGGTCAGTACTACGGTGATGTGAGTGATAAAAGTTATTTTAAAAAACTTGGAAGTGAAAGCCGTTTTTCCGGGCTTGTATTGGCAAGAAGACATTTTAATGATCGCTATGCTATTGGTGCACAAATTCAAAGTTCAGGATTGTATAGCTTAAAAGAAAATTTTTCGAATGGATCACCTGCCAATTTTGAATTTTCTGCCCGGGTTTTTGAAGCCGGTATTCATGCCTATCTGAATTTTTCCAATTTATTTTGGGGAGCTAAAGCCAGAAAAGTTACTGTATATGGCACACTTGGAATTGGTTTTATAAGCTGGAATGGGTCGCTGAAAGACAGTCAAACACAAAATGTTATCTTCGAGAATGGCAGTAATATTGCCGGACTGAGTTATAAAACCAGTGGTGCTGTAATTCCAGCCACACTTGGCCTTTCGTATGCATTGAACGATCAGTTGAGTATCGATTTTAATGGGTCAATTCATACCGTTCTCTCAGATGATCTTGATTTCTATGCCGATGGATTTAAAAATGACATACTTGTTTTTACGCATCTTGGCCTGTCATATCACCTCAATGCCGGAAGAAGTAAAAGAACAAAGATACCAACGAAATCAGCCAATGCTGTACCCTTGAGTTTTGTTGATTACGATAACGTAAAAAGTAAACAGCCTGAGAGTAAGCCGGCACAATTACCTGTTATTGAACTTGAAATGGCAAAGGAAACGCCTAAAACTTTCGAGTTTAGGGTACAGATTTTGGCGGTAAGTAAGCCAATGCATGATGTGAAATCTTATTTTTCGGGAGTGACGTTTGAATACCCAATAGTCGTTGCTATCCAGAAGGGTTTATACAGATATTCTACAGGTAGTTTTAGTAATTTTTCTGATGCTTCCAGCTATGCAGAACAAATGAAAAGACGTGGGATTCATGATGCATTCGTTGTGGCTTACCGAAACAACCAGCGGATTCCTATTACCTCCGAAATGAAGCAATAAATTTTTTTTGAAAACTTTTTCAAATATTTTCCTTAAACCGGGGTTATATCTTGGATAAAGTGTATTTTTCGATACTAAAAATTATTCAATGTATCTTATTAAAAAGTTTTTCTGCATTGTAATTGTATTGTTTGTCATATCGATTGAAAATCAGCTCTATGCACAGCTGCCACTTGCTGTTAGTTCGAAAGAAACTGTTTCAATTGAAATCAATATGAATTTAAAAAAGCCCAGCGAAGCTTCTAAATATCCGCTGTATGCCGGTGAAACAATGCCGGCCATATATAATTCATCCAAAGATGGTGGCTGGGAAAAGCACGATCAGACTGATGCTCAAATCTGGCAAATGGAAATTAAAAATCCGGAAAATCAGCCGTTGGTTTTTTATTTTAAAACAGTAAAACTGAATGCTGATGCGCGTTTGTATGTTTATTCAACTGACTTTTCAACAATTCTGGGACCTTTTACAGCTAAGGATATTAATGATAGCATGCCTTTTGTTGTCGGCCCAATTTCGGGGTCCTCAATATTGCTGCAACTTGAAAAATCAACGGATAGTTTTGCCGAAATTTCATTGAACGAGATTGGCGTATTACAAAAGGAATCAGCTGGTTTGAGTGGCTTTGGAACCTCAGGCGATTGTCAGGTGAATGTTAATTGTGTCGAAGGACAGCAGCTATATCAGCAAAAGCAGGGAGTGGCGCGCATTTTGCTTAAACAAGGTTCTGGTCTTTTTTATTGTTCCGGAACGCTTATCAACAATACCCGTCGTGATTTTAAACCACTTTTTTTAACGGCAAACCATTGCGGTCAGAACGCAACAGCGGAAGACTATCAGCAATGGCTATTTCATTTTAATTATGAGTCTGAAACCTGCGAAAATCCTTTGATAGAACCACAATACTACAGCCTTACCGGAGCGCAGGTATTGGCCACCTCAACAGGCAGCACCAATACGGGTTCTGATTTTAAGTTATTGCTTCTGAATAATGATGTGCCTGCCACCATCAATCCCTACTACAATGGCTGGAATAGCACACAGCAAAGTAGTGCTAAAGGACAAGCTATTCATCACCCAGATGGGGATATCAAAAAGATATCAACTTATAATACGCGCTTAATTTCCACGCTTTATGGTGGTGCAAGCGAAGATCCAAATGAAAAATACTGGCGTGTCAAATGGGACGAAACACCTAATGGTCACGGCGTAACTGAAGGAGGTTCGTCGGGTTCTCCGCTTTTTGACGAAAATGGATTGGTCATCGGAAGTTTAACAGGTGGTTTGGCCTCCTGTGAGGAGCTGTTAGCCCCAGATTACTTTGGGAAATTTAGTTTTTCCTGGGATTCGAATGGCACAGCGCCGGAGAATCAATTAAAGCCATGGCTTGATCCGCTGGAAACAGGGAGTGTTTCGTTATCAGGAATGGGGCACAGCCTTAATCAATTGATTGCTTCATTTACTGCTGATGCAAATGAGCTGATAGTAGGGCAGGAGGTTGTTTTCAGTAATCTTTCATCGGGCGCTATTACTGCTTACGAATGGTCTTTTGAAGGTGGAGAACCCACGGGATCAGCCGACAAAGACCCGAAAAAAATTTATTACGAGAAGTCGGGTGTTTATGATGTTCGTTTGATTGTTTCAAATGATTTTGATTCTGATACCTTGTTGCTGAAACAATTTATCATCGTTCGGCCGCAACTCTATCCAAATCCGGCTAGCGACAAATTTTACCTGGATTTTGGAAAGTATTTTCCTGAGCAGCTTGATGTTAAATTGTATGACGGGCTGTCGCGCGAAATACAATTTACAGCGGATAGAAGAAACAATGTTTTAGTGATAATCCCGGGAACGCTCGAAAAGGGGTTGTATATATTAAGACTTGTTCAGCAAGACGAGGCGATTAGCTTAAAGGTTGCCTTATATTAGTGTTGCAATGATATTGAGCTTGTAATTTATATAAAACATTGAAAGTCATCAAAATACACATTGAATTCGCACAGTCCTGGTAGTAGTTGACAAGTCTTATTCAGTTCTTTAGGCTCATTCAAAACTTCGGGATTGTGTGTATATGCGCCATTTCTCCAAAACACTATGGATATCAGCAGGAAGCTCTGATTCAAAGTGCAACGTTTCGCCTGAATGTGGATGCACAAAGCCAAGGGATTTGGCATGCAGTGCCTGACGTGGTAATATCTTGAAACAATTATCGATAAACTGCTTGTATTTCGTAAATGAAGTCCCCTTTAATATGGTATCGCCTCCATACCAACTGTCGTTAAATAAGGGATGGCCGATATACTTCATATGAGCCCTGATTTGGTGTGTGCGACCGGTTTCAAGTTGGCACTCGACCAAAGTAACATAGCCAAAACGTTCCAAAACACGGTAATGTGTAATGGCTTCTTTGCCAAAATTTCCATCAGGAAAAACACTCATCACCTTGCGGTCTTTGAGGCTTCGACCAATATGACCAGTTATTGTTCCTGATTCTTCGTCAATAGTTCCCCACACAAGGGCCTGATATTTGCGTTGTAT
The DNA here is from genome assembly GCA_018830105.1 of Bacteroidota bacterium. Classification (GTDB taxonomy): domain Bacteria; phylum Bacteroidota; class Bacteroidia; order Bacteroidales; family F082; genus UBA5536. The sequence continues at coordinate 148,708 of JAHJTC010000012.1, read as the reverse complement.
GGTATGATTAAAAAACTGTCGCGCCATCACAGCCTGTGAGTGCTCGTCCTTTGCGATTAAGAGCAAACCCGTGGTATCCTTGTCGATGCGGTGTGCCAGGTATCCAAAATGGTTTTCAATGTTTTGCTGGGATTGCTCAAAATGATAAGCCAGTGCATTTAATAAAGTTCCGGAATAGTTTCCATGTCCGGGGTGAACGACAAGGTTGGCCTGTTTGTTTATGATGATAATATATTGATCCTCATAAACGATGTTGAGTGGAATATTTTCGGGTGTAATTTCAACTTCTCTTGGCGGATAGGAAAAAACTACAGTAACAATATCGTACGGTTTAACTTTGTAATTTTGTTTGACTTCGGCGCCGTTTACAAAAATATTTCCTGCTTTGGCTGTTTGCTGAATTTTATTTCTGGAAACATTTTCTATGCGGTTTAACAGGAACTTGTCTATCCGTAGTAATTCCTGACCTTTATCGACCTCAAATCGAAAATGTTCGTACAATTCACTGTTATCTTCGGTTGAATCGGGATCTTGTAATGAAAATTCATTGTTCATAATACTATTTAGAGTTTGTCTATAAAGTCCAGTGGCTGATTCATGATGGTCGAGATATAAACGCAGGTATCGACCATTATGGACGGACACTATTTAATCAAGAGTTTTTGAGTAGCATATTGACCCATAGCATTATTCACATGAATCAAATATATTCCTTTGGGTAAAAAATCAAGCTTTATCTGATTTTTCCAGGATGTTTGGTGGACGATCCTTCCCGTTAAATCGAAAATTGAGATTTCTGTTTGCGCATCCTTTTCAAAGGCTTCAAGGCTAAGGTTGATAAGGTGTGTAGCAGGATTTGGGAATATGCTTAAAGTAGCCTTTTTCAGGTGCTCAATTTCATCATTTCCAACAAAATAAGAAGATCCAACCACAGGCCTTAACATAATGGAGCCGGCAAAAAGGCTGGATTCCCATTGGTCGCCGGTTTTATAAAAATTATAAGCGCTGTTGTCGAGGCTGGCATCAAAACCGATATTTATACTGCCGATTTCTTCCTGCATAATACCCACATAAAAAGTGCCGTTTAATATAAGCGGATCAGGGAAGGTATAATAATGGAATCCATAGAGGTGTTCATCCCATTGGGGTCTTTGCCTGACTATTCTGTAAACTTCTTCTCCGGGCTTGCCGTTATTATCTTTCCAGACAACAATATCAAAGAATTTGTTATTGGCGTTTTCAAAGGTTTGATTAAAGAGCATTTGCACGCCATTTAAGGTATCCGGTACAACCATTTTAAACTGAACAGCAAAATGTGCACCAGCAGGTTCAAGCCCGTATCCTAATTCCGGAGTGCCATCGTCGTAGGCAAAATAATTATAAAAACCCTGTGTAAAGCTTATCGAATCTGTGAGAGGTACATCCAGCGTAGAATCACTGATATAATGCCTGATAAGATAGGAAGTAGAGTCTTTGTCAAAATCCAATGAAAACAAGGAAGCCACAGGCGGACAGGCATGGGCAGCACCACAGCCTGTTGCACAGGTTTGGAAACCTTCCAGCCTAAATGGAGTCAGGTTACAAGTGCCACCATCATAGGAAAACTCCTGACTGCCATTTATTTGTTGCGCATGATAACGGTAGCGTGTATTATGGGTAATACTATCGAGGTTAGTAATAAAGAGTTCAAAATCAGGCCTAACGGCATTTGTTGGATCGGCTCTGTATTGCTTGTACGGCATGGCCTGATAACGTTTCAGGAAAGACGGAGCACGTTCTGAGAAGCTAATTTTTTTATAGGTGGAGTCGGTACGACTTCTGTTTCGGTTTAAATAAACCAGGTCAATATTCCATTGATCAACATTACTGCGGTATGTGGGCAGATTAGTTGCTGCAATGCTGCCATAATTATAGAATCGCAATTGAAAACGATCAGTAAAAAACGAAGTATCAGTTATTGGAATAAGTACTTGTTTGAAGTAGGTGTTATGTTCTTCATAAAACTCATCTAAAGTTTGTCCGCCCTGCGTTGCCCAAACGGTGACCCAGGTAGTTTCGGGTTTAAAAACAGAATCACAAGGCATACTTATTTGATCTCCCCAGGTGAGAAAACGGTCGCTAACAATAAATAAATTGGTGTCGCATCCCCAGGGTGCATATAAGGTGTCGAGCGGAAATATTGTATCAATTTGGTTTGCCAGCAAATAATCGTCAACCCAAACCATCACCGAATCAATAGATTCAAATTCCATGTTACCACTTGGATAGCCGAACTGCAAGAGGAGACTGTCGTGAGATTCCGGTTTGTCGCCCCTTCCCTGGGGTTGATAATAGAAACTGAAGTAGATTGAATCAGCCGGTTGAAGAGCTTGGGCTGAGGGATCAAAAACGGAATCGAGACGAATTAAAACAGATTGTAGCTCATCTGCTTTAAAGGGTAGAGTGGAAGCGTTTTCGTAAACTTGTCCAAATTCATTCAATACATCAAAAGTTGCAGCACCGGTATTGGGTGGCCGAACGGGGAAATCTTTATTAATAAATACTTGATTATTAATCCATCTTTGTTGGTCGGGGCGTATGTTGGATGCTGAAAAATCATCAAAAAAAGGCAGGTGAATTACCCTCTCTTCTGATGTGCTATTTTTCAGGGTGCCAGTGTTCTCCTGTAGTTGAGAATTAATTATCAGTCCGTTTATTGTTTCCTGTGCCAGCAGGTCTTTATTGTTAAGCACAGAAACGATAAGCAGAAGTAAAAAATATAAATAGTTGATTCTGATCATTATTCGTCAAAATAGTATAAGTTGTTAATAATTCGTTGCAGGCTGTCTTTGCTAATGCTATCTGATTGTATCGTTAAGATAAGCTCCTTGAAATCAATGAGTTTATCAGATCTGAACCAGACATCAACTTTTGTTCCCGGATCAACCAAATTACCCGGAAAAGTAGCTGGCTCGGTTCTAAACACCCTGGCGTGTGTACTGTCTTCATCAATAAAATACATATTACCCAGATTAAGGGTTGCTTTTTGCAATGATAGCTTTACCTGATCGGGTTTCATTCCTATTAAAAACGGCATGGGTGTTTTTACGCCATCACCGCCATTGCCAAGTACCAGATCTACTGCACTACCTTTATATAACGCTGTTCCGGGCTCAATAATTTCTCCCATATATTGTTGTTCAACTACCGCATGCCGTGCAAAGTGATCGATATAAATTAATTCATTAATCGCTAGGCCTGCATTTTCAAGTCTCACAACAGCCTGTCTTAGCGATAAATTCCTGAGATTAGGCATGGCAACTTGCTCTGGCATTTGAGCTACAATGACATAATAAATATTTCGGCCTCGTTTTACGCGCGAACCAGGTAGCGGATCTTGCTGCACGATTGAACCATTTGCAGCTCCTTTTTGATAAACACTATCCAGCAATACAAAGTTGAACAACTCCTTGTTTTGCTCAACTATTAGGTGATAATTCTGGCCACGAAAATCAGGAACGCTATATACTTCACCATGTCTGGTATAGGAATCCAACGATTTTAATGTGGCCCATGCGATGATAAACAAAAGCAAAAGGATGATTGCCAGATGTAAGTAAAATTTCTTTTTCGTTAGAAAACTGAACACCCCCATTTTTTTATAATTTAGCCTGATAAAGCGCCGAATTGATTAAAAAACTCTAACAGCCTGTTTTTATTGTCTGTTGAGCGCAAAGATAGGCATTTTAATCATTGTCGATGAGCTTGAATAAATGACGAATTGTTGATTTTGTAGTGAAATAGAGGTATCCAAAAATGAAAAAAATTGCCATTGTCTGCGGAGGAGATTCCGGTGAGTTTGAGATTTCGGTAAAAAGTGCTGCCGTAGTGCAAAGGCATTTGAATAAAGAAGTTTATGATCCGTATCTTGTTTATATTACCAGTTCAGGGTGGTATGTTGTAGGGGAGCAAAATATAAAATATCCAATAGACAAGAACGACTTTTCGGTAAATATCGAGGGAAAGCATATTTTGTTCGATGCGGTATTCAATGCTATTCATGGCACTCCTGGTGAGAATGGCCTGTTAAATGGGTATTTCGATTTAATAGGAATGCCCTATACTTCCTCTGGTTTAACGACTTCAGCACTTACATTTCATAAAGATTTTTGCAAACGGATTGTAAAAACCTATGGCTATAGTGTGGCTTCTTCGGTATTGCTTAATAAAGGGGAGACTTATGATGACGGTGAAATCATCGATTACCTGGGGCTTCCCGTTTTTGTAAAGCCCAACAATGGTGGCTCTAGTGTTGGTATCTCAAAAGTAAAAGCGGTTTCTGAGCTCAGGCCGGCTGTCGATAAAGCTTTTCGTGAAGATAATCAGGTTCTGGTCGAGGCATTTGTGAAGGGAAGAGAAATTGCTTGTGGGGCTATGAATGTGAGCGGCAGATTAATCGTGTTTCCGCTTACGGAAATCGTTAGCATGAATGAGTTTTTCGACTACGAGGCGAAATACACGAAGGGAATGGCTGATGAAATCACGCCTGCGCCAATTAGTGAAGAGGATGAAATTTGGGTAAAAACAACAGCTGCTCAGCTTTATCCACTTTTGGAATGTAAGGGATTTGTCAGGTTTGATTTTATCCTCACCGATGATGCGCTGTTTTTTATCGAAGTTAATACTGTTCCGGGCATATCTGAGGCAAGCATTTTGCCTCAACAGGCCGAATTTATGGGGATGAGTTTATCCAAATTATTTGATTTAGCACTCGAAAATATTTTAATATAAAACTTATTGCTTTTGAAGAAATTGAATCAGCTTTTGAGAGGCTATGGCCCTGTGGCTGATTTTATTTTTCAGTGAGGCATCCATTTCGGCGAAAGTTTGCTGGTAGCCATCAGGCAGAAAAACGGGGTCGTAACCAAAACCACTTTCGCCAGAAGTTTCGGTCGTGATAGTTCCGCAGATTTTTCCTTCAAACTGGTAAAGCTGCTCTTCCAAAAACAAAGCGATCACCGTTTTAAAGCAGGCTTTACGATTTTTTATGCCATGCAATTCGTGCAACAACTTGTTCACGTTTTCTGCGTAAGTAGCATTTTCGCCTGCATATCGGGCAGAATAAACGCCTGGTGCTCCGTTCAGGGCATCTACCTCCAGACCAGTATCATCAGCAAAGCAGTTTCCGGCATATAAATCAAGTATATAACGGGCTTTTTGAATGGCGTTTTCTGCAATGGTAGGGGAGGTCTCCGGTATTTCGCCTGAGAAGTTTATATCTGATAGGCTGAGCAGTTTATAATGATTGCCGACGATAGCCCTGATTTCTTCCAGCTTATGCTTGTTGTTGGTTGCAAAGATTAGTTTTTTCATGTTTTCTGACTGTGATATTTAGCGAGACAATTATTCCAAATTTTATCGTGCAAATATCGTTAAAGTTAAGTGGATAGTATTTGGAGTTGGCTTAATCTTGATTTTGTAGAACTTCATTCCTTCATACGCAGAAATCAAAGCTTTGTTTATGTGTAAGTGTTAAAAAAAAATCCCGGCCTTTAGTACACTGTCTGGCAGTGTTTTCAAGGCCGGGAAAATGAGTAACAATAGAACTGTCTAACCTAAGGCAGCACTACGGCATTGTATTGTGCCACATTCACTTTAGGAATACTGGCATTATATTTTTTATTAATAGCATCAATAAAGGTGTTGGCTGCGAGTGCGTTACCCTGTGGCGTGAGATGAACACCATCGGTAGAGAATGCATTACCTGTAACAAAATCAGCGGTAAAAAGCACTCCATCCATTTTAATGCCAGTGGTTGAACCCTGATTTAAAATCTTGTTCATATCTACCAAGGCTAAATCATGATTTTGTGCGGCGGCGGCAATTACCTGGTTAAAAGCTGTAACAGCACTTTCAACTGATTCTTTTTCGTCTTTTGTAAGAATATACTGACCAGGAACAGGTTTTTGACTTCCCCAGAAACCGCATTTTAGCGAATCTTGTGGAATTGAAAGTAACACCAACTCGTCTGCTTCAATCTGCCTGATACGCAACATTTCGTAGCCTTCAGGAGTAGGGATGCTGGGGTCTTGAATAACCATTGCGTTAGCACCCAATGCAAAGTTGATGCGGTAGGGTAATCCAAATTGTTCCATAGCACCGTTGTAGGCGGCATATCCGGCATTGAGTTGATCTACAAGTGCTTGCTCCTGCAAAACGATGGGGTTGTGAGGAACAGTTGTAAAATAGGGGATGTCAGTAATGTCAGGAATATTGGCAATTGCGCCAGCTGTTGCAGAAGCTTTAAAAGTCATAATAACAGCTTCGAGGCTGGCGGCAAAACCAACACCTGGACCACCTTCCACAGGTGTAATGGCATCAGCAGCTCCACCGGCAAGGGCATAACCAAGTACGTCGTTATTGCCAATCCATAAGGTGAAGAAAGTTGGCTGAACAACCCCAATTTCGTTGATTACGGCAAAGGCAGGGTCGCTGGCAAAACGTCCGTAAAAAGGATTTAGGCCGGCATAGCCTGGTGCAAGCAGGTGGGTAACTTTTGCTCCGGGCACTCCAATATTATGAAATGGTCCTTCGGCGGCTACACTTGTGCCAAGCAAAACAGCAAGTTCTTGTTGTGTTGCACCTGGATCAGCTGCTACTGGTGCAAGGGAAGTATTACCCAGGCAATCCTGTGAAAATCCCATTACAAATTTAGTTCTGAGTGCTTGTCCCTGTGTCCCAACTCCAGTTTCTGTATTGATATAGGGGATTTTAAAAGCACCTTGCCGGCCAACAGTTTCAAACTGTTTAGCTAGCATGGCAGAAAAAGAATTTTCCTGACCTGAACGGTATAAAGCACCGTCAGTAAAGCCCGCTGTTAGTGAATTTCCGGCACTCATATAAGTGGTGAAATCGGCTGTTCCTTTAGCAGGTTCAAACTCATTGATTTCAGGCTGACACGACCACAAGCCGGCAAGCAATAGGGCACTAATTAGAAATTTATATTTCATGGTAATATTATTTTTTGTTTAGAAACGATAGGTTAATCCAAATCCTGGAATAAAAGCGGCTGATTTGTAAGTGCCACCAAATTGATCAGGCTGATAGTTTTTTTGAGCTTCGAGCCCACTGATTTGAAGATAGGATAAATCGATGCTCAGTCGCTCAGTTGGCTGAATACTCAGGCCGAGTGTGAAGGCAACATTATCAAGGCTTACAGTTTCTGGTGTAAAATAATCTTCATTTGCAGGGCTTTGGTCGTAATAAGCTCCGGCTCTGAATGTGAATAGGTCATTGAATCGGTACTCGGCTCCAATACGTGGAATGAAAGTATCCTTGTAGTTACGCGGATTTGTTGAATTTAAGAGTTCGCCTTGTTGCTCAAACGAAAACTCGAGCGATTCGTAAGTGCTCCACATCACCCAGTTGATTTCTGCTGCCAGTAATAATTTTTCGCTTGCCTGAAAAGATAGTCCAAAGTCAAAGTTTGCCGGCAGGGGAAGTGAAGCTGAAAATTTATTTTCGGCAGGAATGGATGTACCCACAGATGCCGGAACATTAAACTGGGCATCGCCATCTGCAACATCCATCGTTATCTCCGAACGGTAATTAATCCCCACAGATAACTTATCAGAAGCTTCATAAAAAACACCAAGGTTAAAGCCAATACCAGAGGCTGAACCATCAAGTTTAGCATACGTATCAGGACCATAATTTAAGCCTTTTTGAAGTTTTACTGATCCGGTGGTATAAACCAGTCCGGCTCCAACACCAAGTTTTTCAGAGAATTTATAAGATAAAGTAGGCTGAAAAAATATTGCTTGTAAAGCAATGTTTTGTATCAACAAGCGGCCAGACCAATTATTTTCCCATGCTGAGGAACTTCCGTAAGGGGTATAAATAGCCAATCCGACAGCCCATTTTTCATTAATTTTTCCTGCACCGTAGACATAAAAAGGAGTGCTGATATCATTATCAGTTTCGGCGACGAAGTTAGAACCCGTTTTTTGAAAACTAATTTTGGAAATAATTCCGCTGACACCTAAAGAAAAATCTGTTTTGGTGTTCATCATCGAAAGAGCACCGGGATTGTAAAACATGGAGGAGGCTCCCATTTGAAAGGCTGTCCCTGTGAGGCCCATGCCAGTGCTTCGATTGCTTTGCAGGCGAACCTGGTACCCACCAGCCTGAGTTGTTAAAAAACTCATAGCCAATAGCGTAGAAAAAATAAATAATTTGCGCATAGATTTGTTTTTTTATTAAATCGGCGCAAGGTACAATTTTTTTTAAATAGGTAATTTGGTATTTATTAGCTAAGGAGTAATTAGGGTTTTTCCATATTGTCCGATTTACTCATTTAATAATAAATTTAAGCGGTATTTGTGAGCTCGTTATCACTCGTTTCTTCAGTGTACTCGTAATGAAAATAGTCGTTTACATGAGTTAACACCTGGAATATAAATACTTAGCATGTCTCAAACTCGAACATTGTGATCTGAACACACACATTAAAGACAGACACTAATTAATGGGTTCTTAGTTGCCAATCAACCGTTAAAAAGCCAATTTTTTTGAGGTATTCATTAGCTTTTGAGAAATGCTTGCATCCAAAAAAACCTCTGTGCGCCGAAAGCGGAGAGGGGTGTACTGATTTCAGTATAAAATGTCTTTCCTGATTTATCAGTTTTTCTTTACTGATTGCATGCTTTCCCCAAAGCATAAAAACAACACCCGCCCTGTTTTCAGAGATAGCGCTAATTGCGGCATCGGTAAACAATTCCCAGCCCTTGCCTGCATGAGAGCTTGCAGCTGATTCGCGTACTGTTAAAACGGTGTTTAAAAGTAACACCCCCTCCTGTGCCCATTGTTCAAGGTTTCCGCTTTTTGGAATCCGAAATCCTATATCAGATGCCAGTTCTTTATAGATGTTCTGCAGGCTGGGTGGTGGTTTTACGCCATCGGGCACTGAAAAGGCCAAACCATGAGCCTGCCCTAAGCCATGATATGGATCCTGACCGAGTATCACCACTTTAACCGCTGCCAGCGGGGTTGTGTTAAAGGCATGGAATATACGGTTGGCGGGAGGAAATATCCGGTGTTGCTTCATTTCTTCTTTCAGAAATTCCTTCAATTTTGCAAAATAGGGAGCTTCGAATTCAGGCTTCAATACCTGATACCAGCTTTCATGTATGTCGGGTTTATTGACCATGGTAGTTTTTATTATTGCACAATAAATATCCGCTATTTTTGTTGTATCAATAAATATGTGTTACTTTGTAACCTAAAATTAAATGACGTCTTAATTTATCTTTGCTAAAATATGAAAAAAATTGCTGTAGTTTTCACTTTTGTTTTTATGCTTGCTTTATTGGCTTCATCCTGTAAATCAAGCAGTAAATGTGCTGCATATGGCGAATCACATAAATTCCAGCGCGAAACAAGATATTAGCCTTTCTGGCTCTATATACTGCACTATCGCCTGTTAATATTTTTTATATGATGCGGCAGGCTCTTTTTATTCTTTTTGTTTTACTGTTTTGTGGCAAGCCTATAGCGTTGATGTCGCAGGAAAGTCCGGATAATTATGCTGAAGATGTTGACGAGTTAATTATTTATAACCGTGAACGTTCTGCCATAATTCAGGCTCACACCCTCGGCTATGGTATTGCATATCGCCCGGGAAAGAATGTTTCTGCCCTCCGTACCTTTTTGTGGAATCTGGAATTGATTACCATGAAATCGCCCAAACAAATTAAAATTATCAATCCCTACTATAATAACTCCAAGCGATATGTTTATGGTAAACTGAATGATGTTTTTATGCTCAGAGGCGGCTATGGTCTAAAAAAACAATTAAACCGAAAACCTTACTGGGGCGGTATCGAGTTGAGATGGCTTATGGAAGGCGGGATTTCTGTTGCATTCGAGAAGCCTTACTATTATTTTGTTGTGAATATTGAACAAGGCACCGGTGGTTTTTGGGTTCAAAGTATTGACACCAGAAAATTTGATGATTTTTCAACTTCAACCGACAACATTTATGGAAGAGCCCCTTTTACGCGGGGTCTAAATGAAATTGCTGTTCGTCCTGGCATCTACCTAAAAACGGGTCTTAATTTTGAGTTCGGATATATGAAAACACAGATAAAAGCTTTGGAAGCTGGAGCAGCAATTGAAGTTTTTCCTCAGGGGATTAGCATCATGGATGATGAGCGTAATCAGCGTTTATTCATTACCTTCTACCTAAGCTTTGGTTTTGGCAAACGGTATAACAAGTATTAGCAGGAAGCACATCTCTGAGAAGTAGGCTTGGCTGAAGCATTTTTAATCCTCTTTTTTCTCCTCTTTTTACTACAACAAATTGAAGTCTCAAAGGACAATTATTTTTCATTGGTCATGAATAAATGAGTCTAAGAAATTCCAATTCCCGGATCAAAAAAAAACCTTCATTAAGTATAGCTTAATGAAGGTTTTTTAAGAATTGAAAGTGTTGCTTATTCTATGATAAGCCTTTGGGTATATCCCTGATTGTTTAATTGCAGTTTGACAAAATACATGCCTGATTTCAATGCCGGAATATTGATCAATTCATTGTTTTTGCCTAAACGTGTTTCGAAGGATACTTCATAAACTTTACTACCTATCAAGTTGTAAACTTCGAGTTTTGCATTACGGCTGGTGCCTGCGTCAAAATAAATCTGAAATTGATCTGTAGCCGGATTTGGATAAAGCCTGAAATCGCTCACAGCCTGTTCTTCCACAGCGGTTTCTCCCGTGGTAACAAAGCTCCAGGCATTGCTCCAGTTTGTAGAATCCAGCCCCTGAATTGCTTTTACGCGCCAGAAATAAGTTTCTTCCGGATCAAGCAAATATACATGCTGAAACATATTCGTTTCAGACAATTCAAGTTCAGGGTCAGTAAAGTCTGCCGACTTGTCTAATGCAATCATATATTTTTCAACACCAAGAATTTCAGTCCATTGAAAGCGTGGAAGTCTTGAGATATCTGTAGCATTATTTGCAGGAGCTGTTAAGGTTACACTGTTCAATGTGGTGAACTTGAAGGCAGGTGACCATTCAGAAACGCCTCCGGCATGACGGGCATTTGCTCTCCAATAATAGTCCGTTCCAAAGAGCAAATTATTGATTTCATATTCTGGTTCACTGGTTTCAAATAGCAGTGGATTTTCGAATGCTTCATTATTTGCTACCTGTACATTATACTTAACAATACCAGTAATTTCATCCCAGGTAAGAAAGAGGTCTAACTGTGTGTTTGAAGCATTATTAGCCGGAGTTTTTAGATTTGGATAAGCAATAACCGTAAATGCACCTGCACCTGACCAATCAGAGGTTGAGAGGTCATGAGCTGCACGCATTCTGAAGTAATGGCTCTTTCCAAATAACAGGTTAGCTAGCTTAAACTCAAGCTCATCACTGCTTACGGTGAAGTCTTTTAGATAGTCACTATTGAATCCATCTCCCTGATAGGATATTACAACGCCATCATTTCCAACAAGATAGCCGCTATTTTCGTTGTAAAGATGCATTCCACTGAGATCAACACCTGTTCCGCTAGCCATTTGTTGCCAGATCACGCCATCGTAAGCAAGCAAAGTTCCATTGCGGCCTACCATAAATCCAGTTTCGTTGTCAAGGAAATACACGTCACGCAGGTCTCTGTTTCCTACAGTTTGTTCAACCCATTCATTGCCGTCAAAGCCATAAATGCGTCCGGATTTTGCTGAGCCCCAGATTTGGTCAGCAGCATTCATCCAAATGCCAAGGATATCTCTGTTGCCTGCTGAATAGGTTGTCCAGGAGCTACCATCAAAAAGTGCAATGTTTGCTCCTGCTCCGGCTACTACAATATTATTGCCATCAATTCCATGAACAGCAAATAAATCAGCTGTTAAGCCAACATCCACAGAACTCCAAGTGCTGCCATCATATTCAAGCATTGTGCCGCCGTTTCCAACAGCATAGCCTTCAGTAGCTGAAAGGAAAAATAATCCGTTAAGATCTTCTGTGGAGCCGGAAGTAATTTCGCTCCAGTTTGTTCCATCAAATTGTAATAATGTACCATCTTCTCCTGAAACCCATCCATTGTCGGGGCTGGTGAAAAACACATCAAGCAAGTCAACATCTACAGGGCTCGTAAAAGCTGTCCAGCTGCTTCCGTCTTTTTTAAGTAAAGTACCGTTAACACCGACAGCCCAGGCAATGGTTTCATCAATTTCATAGATGTCAGTCAAGTCCTCTGTTTGTCCCGAACTTTCCAAACGCCAGCTGTAAGCTGTGTCAACCTGAATTTCATAATGTGTAATACCTGTAATTTCATCCCACTCCAGCAGCGGATCAGGATTCTGAGTGGAGGCATTAGCAGGATCTGTTATCGTAACGGTTTGAACGATACTAAATGACCAGGGCTCGGACCATTCAGAGGTTGCAATACCATCTGTGGCTCTTACTCTCCAGAAATAAGTCTCTGAGAAAAATAATTCGCTGGTTCTGAGAGCGGTTACATTGGTTTGAGGAAAAGTAACAGCATCAGAAAAGTCTTCTTCCTGTGCCAATTGTACTTCATACAAAATTTCGGTTCCCTGTCCGGTAACAGCATCCCAGTCGAGCAATGCATTAGGCATTTGGCCGATTTCGCCGTTTTCCGGCGCCTTCATGGTAGGGGTATAAATACGCAATTGAGCAGAAGCATGGAATCCAATCAATAGCAAAATTGTCAGTACGGATAAAAATCTTTTCATTGTATTCTTGATTTTGAGGTCAATAATCTATTAATATACAAGGATTTTATGGGCTTTACTTTTTTGTCCGCTTTGCATTTTTAAAATGTAAGCGCCATTTTGAAGCTGACCCAGATTCACATTTACCTGATGCTTTCCCTGTGTATAAATACCCAGTTCCTGCTTTTGAACCAAACGACCAGACAAGTCGAAGAGCTGATAACTAACTGTATTATTTTCAGTGACTTCAAACTTAATGGTTGCCTGATCAGTAATTGGATTTGGATATATTGTCATCGATAGCTCGTTATTGGCTATTAATGAAGGATTTTCTTCTACGCCAACAGGTTTTCTGAAATTATTGCAACGGTACAATCCTCTTCCGAAGCTGGCAGCATAAATAATACCGTAATTATTTGTCCCGGGATAGTCAATTACAAGGGTGTCAATATTTATGAGCTGCACGGTATCAGCTGATTTATTAATCCATTGTTGTTTAAGGTCAAACACAGGTACATTTCCCATTTCGCCCTGATCAGCAACCCAAACAGGACTGGCATTATTGATGTCTTCCGTAATATAGATTCCATGTTCAGTACCAAGCATTGCTTTCTCTGGGCTACTCATTTCAATAATAGAGGCATAAACCGGCATCAATGGCAGGTTGCCTTGCTTACTGGTAAATGTAGGCTCAGGGTCAAGCGCATTGTTGGTCATGAATACGTAGTTTTCATTGCCATAATTTGCCAAAGTAACCATAACATTATTTGGATTATTCGGATCAACGGCAATAGAAGTAATTGTCTGGCTGATAGGTGTTGTGGTGCCTGGCTCGTAAATTGGTAACTGGCTTGTTGCAACAATACATTCGGGGCTGTTTACGTCAGCCAGGTCATAATTATGTGCAAGTGCCAGGTTGGAAATACGAAATAGTTTTCCATCTCTTGTTCCTACAAAAACATGATTTGCATCTTTGGAATAGGCCATAGATTGAGGGATACCAGAGAAATTGACGCTTGTATTTGCAAGCTCGAACCATTCTGGTTGAAGACCGAAATTCAGCAGGTCTTTGGTCATCCAGACCCTGTTGGCTACAGCAATAAATAATTTGGTAGAAACAATGTCTTTAACCCGCACCGAATCACCTGTTTGAAGGGCATTGGGAAGGGTGTAATAAAAAGGATGATCGTTATTGTTGCTCCATACCTTCAGCACATCACCGGCAGCATAATTCTTTTTTGCAAAGAAGGTTACCGAGTCGCGGCTATTTTCGTTGTCATAACTTTCCCACAATGCGATGGGGGTATTGAAAACCTGCGAATTTCCCATAAGTGGGCCTAAAAACTGTGTTGAGAAAGTGAATCCCATATCTTCAGTTCGTTGCATTGAACCAGCGACAGAGCTTACAACAGCTGCCTGTGGATTGATGGTTGAAACTACTGATGTTCCACCGTGTGTAGGAAATGAAGGAGAATAAATGACTTCACCTTCTTTAATGGTGTTTCCTTGTGATGAAATATACACGGTTCCATTATCCTGTGATCCACCAACTACACGGTTTTCTTGTCCTGAAGGAGCTACAGTATAGTAACGCGATGTGATAAAATTACGGTTTGAAGTCTCAAAAGTAAAATCTTCTCCTGCAATAGCACCTTTAAATATTCCACCATCTGAACCGATGAAAATTTGATTTTCATTTGCGGGGTTAAAGACCAAAGTATGTTGGCCAGGATGAACATAGGTGTCTCCGAATATTGACCCGCCAAAGTTCGATTTCATATCCCATGAATAAAGACCTTGTTCAACAACTTTACGGCCTTGCCACAACAATAGACCATTGATTAAGATGCGGTCAGGGTTGTTAGGGAAAACAGTAATACTATTGTTGTAATTACCAAATCCGTTGTAAATATTGTTTTGGTTTGTTGCCGGCAATATTACTTCCCAATGATCACCCTTGTCAGATGAGGCATAAACGCCCTGATGCACACCAAAGCTGGTAACAGCACTGGCATAAATTTTATTGGGATCCGAGGGTGCAATTGCCAGTTCTAAGCGATTAACATTGTCAATAGGAAGAGAAATTGAATCTCCGGTCGATCTGTTGACAAAGGCTTCGGTGTTTCCGTCTTTTGAGATGTAACATTTGTTAGCAACAGCAGCGATGATTGTGCCGTCGCTACCAATTTTAACATCTGTAGCATTCATCGAAAGTTCGTTGGCTTCCTCATCCGAAGCTACATTCCAGGTTAATCCACCATCTGTAGTAAACATCAGCCCGGCATTGGTTGCAGCGAACACATCGCCTGCACCATTAATAGCGAGTTCGTTTACGAAAGCCCAGGCAGCGGTATTATCATTGATAGCCGGGATGGTAGCTGGTAATTGCTCGAAATTTTCGCCATCGGTCGATTTAAAGACTCCCTGTCCGATTAAGCCTGTTGTATATTCAAAATCACTTAAGCCGTTATAGTCCTGAGCGTTGAATCCGTCTCCGGTTCCAACATAAATATCTCCGTTAGGAGCTTGAACCATACTGCTTACCATCATGTTATTTTGACTTACTCTGTGCCAGGTAATGCCATTATTGACCGATTTCCAAATGCCACCGCCAGTTGCACCAATTAAAATGGTTCCGGCTGCCGCATCACGATTGTCAAAAATGATAGCTTTCACTTGTCCGCCAAAATTATCTGGACCTAGGTTGACCCAATTCAGCGATTCTCTGTCTTTATTTGTGCCCTGCTGATTGCTTTGTTGCATGGCTTTTAACACATCGGCCGGATCAACAATACCTGTGTGTTGATTCGCTCTTAGGCTAGTCCGATAGGTTTCTGCACCAGGTGCTTCACTATTTCGGGGAGTGTATTTACCTCCCTTTTCCGGAGTGCTGGCTAAAAGACTTGTTCCGGCTAAGATTGTGAATGTCAGTAGTAAACTTAACGGTAGAAATCCTCTTTTCATATCATGTAATTTTGATTATATTTCGGTTCTCTGAGTCCTCTTAAAGAGTGGCACAAGTTACAGCAAATATTGAAACTTACAACAGTTCCCCGAGGTTTTTATTTAACAATCCTTAACGTTTGTGATGGTCTAATTTTTAACAGACAAAGATAACTTTTAATTAGAATAGCGCAAATGTGTTCAAGTTTTCGGTTAATGAACCTAAGTTTGAGGCGTTTATATTCGTAAATAAGGCATTTTTTGAGCCTGTTTGACTTGGTTTTGCCATTAATTTGGGTTAAAAAAACGCCAATTATTCCACAAATGTACTTACAAGTGTGTCATTTTTCATCTCTAATAATTGATAATTGATTCCCTGTCCCAGCGCATGAAAAGTGACAAGGGAGTTTTTGCTGATTGCCCAGTCAACAGCCCTCCATTTGTTGTCGTTAAACACACCAATATAGAATAACGTATCCTTGCTTTTAGGTTTAAGCGATAAATCATCTGCATCCAGGTATTGCTCACTAACATCCAGGTAGTGATAGTGCCCAAGATAGGGTGGCGTTTTTAAACTCAGATTTTTTAGTGCAAAAAGGCTTGAATCAAGGCTGTGATATATTCTGCGATAGACTTTTGGGATTTTTTTTGATTTGAAAATTGTTTTTTCTGACTGAGGCAACAGCGGCACAAAGCTCCCCCTTTTATTTTGTGCAACCGCAAAATGAAAACCATAAATACTGTCGGCCAGATAGGGAACATAATCTATAGTTGCCGGAATGCCGAAAGTTCTCATAACAGCGGCTTTTAAGTGGGCTATATCCAATTGATTACCTCGACGGCTGTTTTTTATTTCGGCATAGGTTTGTACCTGTGGCGAACGCAGATAGCGTTTGTCAAAAAGATAGATTTCATCAACATAGTCATTTACAAGCTGCATAATTTTTTCAGGTTCCTGATTGTTTTGCAATGAATCAAATATCCAGCTAAAATCTTGAAGAATAGGCGTTCTCCAGTCATGAATCGGTTCGTTGCCAAAACGATAGGGGAGAATATAGCGATAAAAATCTTCGTCGGAATAGGATTCGCTCCAGGGATACGACCTGCTGCTAATAGCTTGTTTTATCGTTGCAATGAGTAAATCGGCAGTAATGGTGTCTTTGTCCAGCGTGAATTTTTTGATGTCGTAGCCGATTCCGGATTTTTTTTGTGCTTTCCACCATTTATCCATCGACTCGAAGGAATCAAATGCTTTTGGATCGAAAGGAATAATTTGATCCTGACTGTTTTTTACAACATAATCCGCCGCATACTGGTGTGCAATATTTGCGATGAGAAAATAGGATGATTTTAAAAATAAGCTGTCATTTGAATCAATGAACTGACCAATTGTTTTGGTGAGTTCTACACGATTGTGGCCGGTTTGGGAAATGACCTCTACCACTGCTGGAGGTAGTCCGGACTCATCTGATTTGAGACAGGAATGAGCGGTAAACAATACTGTCAGTATGCTTACAATCTTTATTGAGGCATGGATAACGCGTTGCATGGCGATCGTGCTAAATGCCTTTTAAGGCTTCGGCTGGAAGCCAGCCGATACTTCCATTGGCGATACGTATTTTTTTCCAACCGTCAACCTCATCCATCAGGCTTACTTTAGCGCCTTCATGCAGCACAAAAAGATCGACACTTGAGGCCGAAGGAGAGCTTTTAACGGTAATAGTTGGCGTAAAAACAATGGCTTCATTTGTTTTTTGGGTATAGAAATATTTTTGCGAAGCCATACCAAAAGTACCCAAAACAACAAAAAACAGGATAACTGCTGCAAAGAAACCCACTTTACGCCAGGTCTTGCTGCGGGAAAGCAAAAAGAGTAAAAGAAAACCCAAAAGAAATGCCAAAGTGATGAGTGAAATCACCGCCCACAAATTGGCCGAAAACATAGTATAAAAGGTGTTCCACCATTCTTTAAAAAATAACTGCGGAACAGCTTCAATCTTATCGATTATTAAACTGTTGGCCACCTCAAGGTTGTGCTGTATGTCTTCGTCGTTCGGAGCAATCTTCAGTGCTTTTTCATAATAGAGAATAGCCGAAGGGAAATCACGAAGCTTGTAATAAGTGTTGCCGGTATTGTAAAGTATTTCAGCCGATATTTTTCCTGATTCAATGAGTTGGTTATACAGTACGAGGGCTGAATCGTATTGCGCCAGATTATACTGCTCATTAGCGTTTTGAAGCAGCTGCTGTGGCTGGATTGTATCAGCTGATACGTTGATTGGGATAAAAAATAATCCCAGAATTAAGCCGATTAGAAGTTGCAATTTGTTCGGCAAAATCAGCTGAAGGCTGCGGTTAATATCGTGTTTAGCAATTGTGGGCATTTCTAAATCACGATAGTGCATTGCCGGGCGTATATTGGTTAACCTCATCGCGATCATGATTTTACTGTTTTTTCGATTTTCATTATAATACCCAACCCCTGATTGTAAAGCTCTTCCATTTTTTTTCCTGATTCGCCGGGCGCAAAACGTGCAAATTCGCAGTTGTTAAGTGTTTGAATAAGCGTTGCAGTAATGTCTTCCGGTGCGTTTTTATCTCTAAGGATATCTGCAATTAAATCAAGCGAAAGCGCTGAAGGAGCAATGCTGAATTTGTCGCGAACGTATCCCCAGAGTGCTTGCGACATTTCAGTATAGAATTCATTTTGTTCTTTGTTTTTCAGGTGCTTGTGTGCCAGCTTAAGTCGTTTGCGGGCAACTTTTGTTGCTTTTCTGTTTCTCACAAGCAGCTCGTTTTTCATTAACTTCCTGCGTTTGTTGGTCAGTACCAGCACCAAAATAAAAGCGGCAATTAAGGCGAATAGAATAATTAAATAAGTTGCTGAACCAAAGAAAAATGCATTGATATCATTGATCTTAAGATTTTTGGTTTTGATATGTCTGATATCGCTGCCAATGTATTTTATGCCTTCCTGCGCATTGCTGTAAACCATACGTCCATTTTCTTCCGATTCATTTTTTTCAACGCTAATTTCAAACTGTTGTGAACTCAGGTTGATGTATTCTTTTTTTACGGGATCATAATAAGTAAACGTGATTGGATCAATGTTAAAAGTTCCGGAAGCGCGCGGTATCAAAAGATATTCAAATTTTTTCGTTCCACTGATTCCTTTTGCAGAGGTTTTTACTGACACCGATGTTTTAGGGTCATAAACTTCAAAATCCGGAGGAAAAGTTGGTGTAGGCAGTTCAACAAGTTCTACGTTACCACTTCCGCTGATGGTAAATTGGAGGTTGATCGCTTCCCCTGTTTTCAATTTCGTGCGGTCAATAGCGGACTGAAATCCAAACTGTCCGACAGCTCCTTTAAAGGTGGCGGGTTTTCCTGCTGTTGGTAAGGGGTTCACATTAATCTCGAGCTTTTCAGAGATCAGCTGTTTTTGCACATTAGAGATTCCCCGGTTAAAAAACGGGTCGTTAAAAAAGCTTTCAAAGGGATCGCGTGTGCGCCGGCGATTGGTTTGTGTGCGCACTTGAGCCACACATTCGAGCTCCATGGGGTCTATTTCCAGCTTACCTGTTTTCTGAGGAAATAGTGCCATTTTGCGGATGTCGGCTGTAATGTATTCTTCTCCGTTAATGATCTCGGTGGATTGGGTTAAGGCATCATTTTCGCTCAACAGGTTCTTTGTCCAAAACCCTGGAAAGGAAGAAAGTTTGCTCACCGTTACTGAAGAAATTGGCACACGTGTATAAATACGGTAAGTTACGATTACCTGTTCGCCCGAAACGACGTTTTTCTTATCGACAATGGCGCGGAGAAACAAATCTTTGCTTGTGATTCCTTCACCTGATTGTGATGGGTTAGTGGGATTATTTCCCTGTGTTTGAGCCGGGCTGTTGGCGCCAGTAACCTTTACCGTAACAGCTTCGCTCTTAATTTGTTTTCCGTCAACGGTTATCGATGCTGAACCTATAGTAAACTCGCCTTCGGCAGTTGGCATTAACACATAAGTAAAGGATTGCGTAAAGCTCTTGTTCATTTGCCCATTGATGATTTGTATGCTGGAGCTGGTAGAACTCATTGGTCCTGTCAATACACGCCAGTCATTAAAATCCGGGCCGCGAAAATTATCGCCTTCGGCATTTAGATCAAATACCACCTGAAACTGCTCTCCCATGCGCACCTGTGACTTTACGCTGGTTTTGAGACGCACATCCTGACCGAAACTGACCATATGAATGAGGGTCAGCAGAAGTAAAAGATGTAAGTGGTTTATTTTGAGCATTTACAATAATTTTGAGTGTTACAAATATACACCATCTTTTAGGATTGCCATATCACCAGTCTTTTTCAAGACTTTTGCTGGAACCGGCTCTGACTTTTTGTTCGTTAATTTTGTCCAGCGTTTTTTTCTCTTCATTTTGCAAGGCCTGTAACATACGTTCGGCATCTTCTTTTGACATTTGCGGCTTCTGTTGCTGTTGCTGCTGCTGATTTTGCTGATCGTTCTGCTGCTGCTGGTCCTGCTTTTGATCTTGATTTTCTTGATCTTGCTGTTGTTCCTGATCCTGCTTGTCTTGTTGCTGTTCCTGATCCTGCTGATCGTTTTGTTGATCCTGTTTCTGATCCTGATCCTGTTTTTGCTGCTCCTGCTCTTTTAATTTCCATTGGGCATACGCCAGATTATAACGGGCTTCTTCATCTTCGGGGTTTAAACGCAATGCCTGTTTAAAAGCATTAACGCTTTCCTGGTATTGTTCCTGATTCATCAGACTGTTGCCCAGGTTGTAGTAAGCCTCGGCAGTGGCCATGGCAGATTTACTCATTTCTGTTGCCTGACTAAAATCTTTTGCTGCTGCTTCAAAATTATCCTGTTTGTAGCGTGAGGTTCCCAGATTGAAAACAGCATTTTCGTTCATGGGATTTGTTTCCAGTGCTTTGCGGTAGTTAATTTCAGCATCACTAAAGGCCTCTTTCCGAAACTCCTTATTGCCTTTTCTCAATAGCTTTTTGTCCTCCTGCGAAAAGGCAGGGCGCATTATAAACAGCATCACGAATATACTAAACCAAATCTTTATCATAATTAGGATTTTCTGTCAAATAGGTTCAACTTCAATTCCCAGGGTTTTTTTGCTGAAGAAAGTAAACCTTCAATCAATAACAAAATCAATGCCAGACCTATGAACCATTGAAACTGATCTTCGTAATCGGTAAAAATTTTGGCATCAATTTCTGCTTTTTCAAGTTTGTTGATCTCATCAAAAATGTAATCGAGGCCGTTGCGGTTATTGCTGGCACGCACATAACTTCCATTTCCTGCATCTGCAAGCTGTTGCATCATTTCTTCGTTTAGCCTCGTCACAATGGTTTTATCCTGATTATCTTTGCGAAAACCTGTTCGCTTTCCATATTGATTGTACACTGGTATTGGTGTGCCGTCAGCAAGTCCCATGCCGATGGTATATATATTGATGCCTGATTTACTGGCTTCCTTAGCGGCATCACGTGCATTTTCTTCATGATCTTCGCCATCGGAAAGGATGATAATGGCTTTGTTGTGGTCGTTTTCATCAAAAGCTTCTGTGGCCGTTGATATTGCTTCACCAATAGCTGTGCCCTGCGCCTGAATCAGATCTGTTTCAATGGTTGAAACAAACATTTTCGCTGCCGCATAATCAGTGGTAAGGGGAAGCTGGATATAGGCTTTACCGGCAAAAAGAATAATACCGATGCGATCGCCCTGAAGTTTATCGATCAGCCGGTTTATCGACTGCTTGGCATTTTGCAGCCGGTTGGGAACAATGTCTTCGGCGAGCATGGAATTTGAGATATCAACAGCGATAAACAGATCAATGCCTTCGCGTTTCACTTCCTCCATTTTGGCGCCGGTTTGCAGGTTTGCCAGTGCAAAAATAAGACTTGTAAGTGCCAATGAAAACAAAATGGTTTTTACCCATAAACGGGTTTTGGAATGCAAAGGCATCAAGGTTTTTAGTAATTCTGATCCGGCAAATTTTTTTAGTTTGCCCTTCATCAAATACCTGCTCACCCCAAACATTATCAATACCAGTGGTATAATCGCCAGCAGATAGATATAATCCGGATTTTCAAATCTTAAAACGTTTGTTTCCATTATCTTCTAATTTATGCAGTGACTGATCTTAGCACGGTTTGGCGCAATATAAACTCCAACAACAGCAAACCCAATGCCAGCAGTGCCAGCGGGATAAACTCTTCATGCTTACGCTTAAACTCTGTTACGTCAATTTTTGAGCGCTCCAGCTGATCTATTTCCTGATAAATTTCTTCCAGTTTTTTGTTTGATGTGGCCCTGAAATATTTTCCATCTGTCTGTACGGCAATATCTTGCAGCAAAGCCTCATCAATTTCTACCTTCATGTCACGCAGTTGAATACCAAAAGGCGTTTGAACGGGATAAGGAGCTGTTCCATAAGAACCCACACCTATAGTATATACCCTGATGCCAAAAACTTTGGCGATTTCAGCCGCGGTCATGGGGTCAACAGAACCCGCGTTATTCACGCCATCAGTAAGCAAGATCACTACTTTGGAAATTGCCTTGCTATCGCGCAACCTGCTTACCGCTGTTGCCAATCCATCGCCTATTGCCGTTCCATCTTCAATCATACCACTTTTAATATCGGTAAACATATTTTTCAAGACGGAATGATCTGTTGTGAGCGGAACCTGTGTAAAAGTTTCTCCACTAAAAATTACAAGACCAATGCGGTCGTTGGGTCGTTTCTGAATAAATTCGCGGGCTACATCTTTTGAAGCTTCCAGCCTGTCGGGTTTCAAGTCGCGGGCAAGCATACTGCCCGAAACATCGAGCGATAAAATGATGTCGATACCTTCGATGGTCATGTTTTGTTTCGAAGAGCTGGTTTGCGGACGAGCCAGGCTAATGATTAAAAGCGTGATAGCCAGCCACCTCAAGGCAAATAGGCTATGACGAAAATAAACTTTCCAGCTTGTTTTGAAGGAACTAAATAGTGTAGTATCGGAAAACTGCACATAGGCCTGTTGTTTGTTTTTCCGAAAGAAATACCACACCAGCGCTAATGGCACAACGAGCAGTCCATACAAAAAATCGGGATTGGCAAAGGTGATCTGATCCATCATAAAACCTCCTTTTTATCCTTGATTACTGAGCCCTCCTTTTGGATTGGCGCAACTGTATTGGCATGACTTTCCTTCACAAAACTTATCATATGATCCAGACACAGGTCGTGTTCGAGTGCAGAAGGCTGTGCTTTGGCAAATTTTACCAGGTCAGCCAGTTGCAAACAATTCCTGAGCTTTCCAACGGCATCATCATTGATGTTTAAAGGCCTTATTCCTGCGAGGATTTCGTCTGTGGTCATTTCCACTGCCGGAACATAAAACTGATCCTCAATATAAGTCCTTACGATATCGGTAAGTTCAGAATAGTAGGTTTTAACCTGATTATTTTGCCAGAGTTTTTTGTGCCGTAATTCCTCAAGGGATTCAAGGGCAATGGTGTAAGGCGGTACTTTTGGCTTTTCAAAAAACGGGATTTCTGAAGTTTTTCTTTGTCGGCGCACGAAATACCAGATTGCCAGCGCTATAATTGCCAATATGCCTAAAATTCCTATCAGCCAGGGCAGTATTTCAAGAAATGTAATAGGCGCATTTCGGGGTCCTTTTATCGGTTTAAAACTTGCTGTAGTGTCGATGGAAACAGCTTGTACATAAAAAGACAATGCGGCCGATTTTGCCGTATATATTTTGGTGTCGCTTTTGGGCGAGAACTCAATTTGTACTACCGGAATCGTGTTAATGCCTGTATCAAAAGAAGTTACTGAAATATTTTGTTGCATCCAAACATTGCCCATGGCATCGAGTGGTTGCTGTTCGATATCACTATGGCTCACGATTTCAATGCTCTTTGAAAGGGTGTCACCCCAATCGGGCC
This sequence comes from Bacteroidota bacterium, assembly GCA_018830105.1. Classification (GTDB taxonomy): domain Bacteria; phylum Bacteroidota; class Bacteroidia; order Bacteroidales; family F082; genus UBA5536. The sequence continues at coordinate 125,083 of JAHJTC010000012.1, read as the reverse complement.
ACAACACTTCATAGCCCTCCGGTGCTTTCATATTTAAAGTGAAGGTAAGCCGTTCGCCTTGTTTAATAGTATCGCGGTCGATATTTCCAAGGGCTTCCACACTTTGCGCCGAAACTACGAAACTCATACTCCAGAAAGCAGCCAGCAGCAGTATATTTATCCTACTTTTCATCGTCTGGCCTCCCTTCTTTTAAAGAGTTTCATCAGGGGTTTTACATAGTCTTCATCCGTAAAAATCTGCGTGTTATCGATGCCGCTTTTGGCAAAACTCTGATTTAATTGCATCGCTACCGAGCGTATTTTTTGGTGGTAAGCTGCTCTGAAACTGCTGTCGGAAGTATCGACCCAAATTTCCTGATCAGTTTCGGGGTCGCGCATTTTTATCAAGCCTAAGGGTGGAATATCTAGTTCGCGTTTGTCGGTAATCCTCAGAGCGACCAAATCATGTTTCCGGGCGGCGATACGCATGGAGAACTCAAATTCTTTTGTGGTCATAAAATCTGAAATAAGGAAAGCTGTTGAGCGTTTTTTTATGGCACTGGTCAGAAACTTCAGGCCTTCCGAAATATCTGTGCCTTTTTGTGCCGGCTCAAAGCTGATTATTTCGCGGATGATACGCAATATATGGCTGGTTCCCTTTTTTGGCGGGATAAACTTCTCAATCTGATCGCTGAAAAACACCACCCCAACCTTGTCATTGTTTTGAATGGCCGAAAATGCCAATACCGCTGCCAACTCTGCTGCCAGCATGCGTTTCAGCTGTTTGCCCGATCCAAAGTCATTGGAGCCCGAAACATCGACAAGCAGCATCACTGTCATTTCCCGCTCTTCTTCAAAAACCTTGATAAAGGGATGGTTGAAACGCGCGGTAACATTCCAGTCAATATTCCGAATGTCGTCGCCATATTGATATTCGCGCACCTCACTGAAGGCCATTCCCCTGCCTTTGAAGGCACTATGGTAATGGCCGGAGAATATCTGGTTGGATAGTCCCCGCGTCTTTATCTCAATTTTTCGTACTTTTTTTAATATCTCTGTTGATTCCACGGAAATTAGGCTTCTGAATAGTACAACTTAAACTTTTTTACCAAACAGGGCACTATGGCACTTCGATGGTGTTTAAAATCTCGTTGATAATTTCCTCTGCAGTAATGTTTTCTGCCTCTGCTTCGTAAGTGAGTCCGATACGATGTCTCAATACATCATGGGCAATGGCGCGCACATCCTCGGGGATTACATAGCCTCTCCTTTTAATAAAGGCATAGGCTTTAGCTGCCAGGGCCAAATTGATGCTTGCACGGGGAGAGCCACCAAAGCTAATGAGGTTTTCAAAGCGTTTCAAACGATAGTCGGCAGGATAACGGGAGGCGAAAACAATATCAGTGATATAATTCTCGATTTTTTCATCAAGATATACTTCCCGTGCTACTTCGCGTGCTCTAATAATTTGTTCTGGTTTGATGATGCTGTTTGTGGTAGCAATCTCGTTAGTAATATTCTGTCGCAGGATCGTTTTTTCTTCTTCTTTTTTGGGATACTTGATCACCACTTTGAGCATAAAACGATCCACCTGAGCTTCGGGAAGGGGGTAGGTTCCCTCTTGTTCGATCGGGTTTTGAGTGGCCATCACCAGAAATGGGTCGGGAAGCTTGAAAGTTTGCTGACCTATCGTAACCTGCCTTTCCTGCATGGCTTCAAGCAATGCACTCTGAACTTTGGCGGGCGAACGGTTAATTTCGTCTGCCAAAATGAAGTTTGCGAAAATGGGTCCTTGGCGTACCACAAACTCCTCTGATTTCTGACTGTAGATCAGCGTTCCGATTAAGTCGGCAGGTAACAAATCAGGCGTAAATTGGATACGGCTGAAATCCGCTTTTATAACATTGGCAAGTGACTTAATAGCCAGTGTTTTGGCGAGACCTGGCACACCTTCCAATAAAATATGACCATTGGCCAAAAGCCCGATGAGCAATCGTTCCGTCATGGATTTCTGACCGATAATGACTTTGTTCATCTCCAGATTGATCAAATCAATAAATTGACTCTCCTGTTGGATTTTTTCGTTTAATGCACTGATATCTGTTTGTATCATGAGGATTAGTTTTTTCTTTCGGATTGCAAAGATAGCAAAGCGCTATTTGTATGCTTCGTTAAAAAACGTTAAAGCATTTTAAAGGAAGTTAATGAATATTAGGTTGTTAGGATAAATTATTTGATAGTGTACAACGCATCAGATTGATCTGGTGGGTTTTTGGTGCGGTTCTAAAATGGATTCTAAAATGTGTTCAACACATCCTTAGAAAGCAGGAATTGCTTCACAAAAGCTGTTTTTCTTAACGCTACACTCGCTGATCAAGTTCCCATCACCAAAGAATGCCCTATTTTTGCTGGTTTAAGGTACTCAACAAATGGAAGACTATCGCGAAATCATCAATATTGGAATCCTGGCTCATGTTGATGCCGGCAAAACCTCAATCACAGAGCAAATGCTTTACAAGAGTGGTGTTACGCGCAGTTTGGGTAATGTTGACAAGGGGACTTCTCAAACCGACTGGCTGCCTGTGGAAAGGGAACGAGGTATATCGGTGCGTGCTGCTTCCGCTTCTTTTGTGTGGAACAACACCCGGGTTAATCTGATCGACACCCCCGGTCATAGCGATTTTGCTGCAGAAGTAGAGCGTGTATTGCCTGCTTTGGATGCTGCAATTCTTGTTATTTCAGCCGTTGAGGGCATACAGGCTCAAACGGATACCCTCTGGCAAGTGCTTCAGAAACTTCAAATCCCGACCATTCTTTTTGTAAATAAAATTGATCGCGATGGTGCAGATATTGAGCGTCTTAATGAAGAATTAAGGCTTGAGTTAAGTGCAGCTATTCTTCCTATGCAGTCGGTAAACCACGAAGGCCGGCCGGACGTAATGATTCGCCCCTTGCTAAGCCTTGATGGCAGCTTTGCGGCAGATCAGGATCTGGCCGAACAAATTATCAGCAGAGATGATGAGTTGCTCGGTCTTTATATGCAGGAGGAAACTATCACTGATAAGGCGATTCTAACTGCATTAATTAAACAACTGAGCGGGCAGCAAGTTTTTCCGCTGCTTTATGGCTCAGCAAAATATGATTTGGGGATGTTTGAATTGCTCGATATGATGGTTTATCTGATGCCAAAAGCCGGGGGGAATCCTCACAAAGCCTTGTCGGGTATTGTTTTCAAGGTGGAACACGACAAGCTGATCGGGCGTGTGGCCAGTGTGCGTCTGTTCGACGGAAGTGTGAGTAACCGCGACAGCATTTTCTTCCCGGGAAGGCAGCTTAGCGAGAAAGTGACTCAGATCAGAAAGCTTTTGGGACAGAAGTACGAGGATGTAGGTGAATTACATGCCGGTGATATCGGTGCAATATGCGGTCTGACAGCTGTGAGAGCCGGCGACATTATTGGCGCAGGTGGTGATAGGGGGCCGATAACTATCAATACAGCTTTGCTTACACTGCAGGTTCATCCTGCCGTTCAGGAAGACTATCCCGCTTTGGTGAGCGCGCTGCAGCAGCTGGGCGACGAAGATCCCTCACTTGAGCTGCTGTGGCTCAAAGATGAACGGGCTTTGCACTTGCGTATCATGGGACTGATACAGCTAGAGATTTTGGAAGCAGTACTGGAGGAACGTTTTGGTTTGAAAGTAAGCTTTGACGAACCTGTTGTGATCTACAAAGAAACACCTGCCGGCAAAGGTGAAGGATTTGAAGCCTATACAATGCCTAAGCCTTGCTGGGCAGTGCTGCGTTTTTTGATTGAGCCCGGCAAACGGGGAAGTGGTGTAGTATATAATTCCGCAGTTGGCGTGAATGCCATCGCGGCCAAGTACCAAAATGAAATTGAACGCACAATTCCTCTGGCTTTGCGGCAAGGCATTCAGGGCTGGGAACTAACTGACCTTAAAATTACGTTGATTGAGGGAGAAGACCATGTGATGCATTCGCGGCCTGGTGACTTTGCGATTGCTACGCCGATGGCAATTTTGAGTGGCTTGCAGCAGATCGGAACAACACTTCTCGAACCCATGCTTTCCTTTACCATCTCAGCACCAGAACAAATGCTGGGCAAGATTGTAGGAAGTCTCTCGAAGCTGAGGGCAAGCTTTGAAGCACCTGCCATCAGGGAAAACAAATTTACCTTAACGGGAATAATTCCTGTTGCCAGTTCCCTTGACTATGCCGTTAAGCTGAGTGCACTCACCGGAGGAAAAGGCAAGTTTGTGACCCGCTTTGCCGGCTATAGCGAATGTGAGGAAAACATTGACAGAAGTGTCCCTTACCGCGGTATCAGTCCTCTCGACCGTTCAAGGTATATTTTAAAAGCCCGTAAAGCCCTTCAATAAATCATGAAAACAGTGAAGCACAAAGATAAACAGTTGATCGTTACCGATGCTTTCGAGAATAACCTCAAACATATCAATGTAAGTATTCCACACAACGCATTGACTGTTATTACCGGAGTCTCTGGCTCGGGCAAATCCACGCTGGCTACTCATGTAATTTATAGAGAAAGTCAACGTCGGTTTTTAAGCTCTTTCTCAAGCTTCTCGCGTCAGTATATGGGCAAATTGGAAAAGCCTAAAGTGGGCGCTATTTCAGGTCTGCAGCCTGCGCTCACCATCAGGCAACAAACCGTCGCCACCAACCCCCACAGTACCGTAGGAACTATGTCGGGCCTATATGACTACCTCAGATTGTTGTTTGCACGCATGGGTGTTGGACGCTGCTTGAAATGTGGTCAAAATTATGCGCATCCTGATGAAACACGCTGCTCAAATTGCGGTGTTGAAAGGCCACGGCAGCTTGCCAGGCTTTTTTCTTTCAACAGCAGCTACGGAGCTTGTCGCACATGCAACGGGCTGGGAGTAACCGAGCAAATTGACCTCGAAAAGCTCATCGCTAATCCTGAGCTCAGTTTGCGTGAAGGTGCGCTGGTGCCAACCACACCAACTGGCTATATTGTGTATTCACAAGTTACTGTTGATGCACTGGATAAGGTTTGTCAAGCACATGGTTTTAATGTTGATATTCCCTGGAAAGCACTCACTGACGAACAAAAAAACGTGGTGTTGTATGGCAGCAACAGGGTGAAGATTCTTTTTGGCAAACATGCGCTGGAGTCACGGCTCAAATGGAAAGGCATCACAGCAAGGCCGCGTACCGAAGCTTATTACAAAGGCATGATGCCGATAATGGAAGACATCCTGAGGCGCGATCGCAACGACAACATTCTCCGTTTTGCCAGTGCTTTCTCTTGCAGAGATTGTGGAGGGACGCGACTAAGAAAAGAAGCGCTGGCAGTTGAGGTGCAAGCATCCACTATTGCACAATTATGTAAACTCCCCATCAACTCGCTTGAAAAGCTATTACAAAGCATGCAATCGCAAATAGCACAGCCTCAATTATTTGACAGGGTGATGGAGAAAGCCTTCAAGCGCATCTATTCCCTTAGGATGCTTGGCTTGGGATACCTAAGTCTTGACCGTGGATCAGCAACACTTTCCGGTGGTGAAGCACAGCGCATAAGGCTGGCAGCGCAGATAGGCAGCGGTTTGCAGGGCGTGCTTTATGTGCTCGATGAACCTTCGGTTGGGCTTCATCCTTATGATAACAGAAACCTGTTGAGCATGTTACATGCCTTACGCGACAACGGGAACACCCTGCTGGTGGTCGAACATGATGAAGACACCATTCGTTCGGCTGATTACCTGATAGATATTGGCCCAAAAGCCGGAACAGAAGGCGGATACCTCGTCTATCAGGGCAAACCGGATGGCTTGCTTGCTCAGCCCGAAAAATTTCCTGAAAGCATCACTGCCAGGGCTTTTGCCTTGCCCGCGCTTGTGAGTCATCAAAAACGCAAAGGCAAAGGCTTGCTTCATATTCTACAAGCCCGGCTTCATAACCTTAAGGCAATTGATGTCCGTTTTCTATTAGGGGCATTCAATGTGGTGACGGGCGTGTCGGGAGCCGGGAAATCCACATTGGTGCATCAGGTGATGGCGACAAGTATCCGGCAGCAAGACAAACCTATTGGCTGCGAAGCATTACACAGCGAACTGCCCATAGAAAGGCTGATTGAGGTAGATCAATCACCTATCGGACGAACGCCGCGTAGTAATCCGGCCACCTACACAGGCCTTTTTGATGTGATCAGGGATAGCTTTGCTGCACAGCCCGAAGCCGTAGTAAGTGGATTCAAAAAAGGTCGCTTCTCCTTTAATAACGCAGGCGGCCGTTGTGAGCAATGCGGCGGAGCGGGAAGCATACAGCTGGGCATGCATTTTCTGGGTGATGTGGAAATATGCTGCGATGTCTGCAATGGTAAACGTTTTAATGATGAAACATTGGCGATCACGTTTCAGGGGAAAAATATCTCTGAGGTGCTAGACCTCACCGTAAAGGAGGCAGCCGAATTTTTTGCCGGGGTACCTAAGGCAAAAAGAATACTTGATCAGCTGGTCTGTCTCGATTTGGGTTACCTGAAGCTCGGACAAGCTTCCACATCACTTTCGGGTGGAGAGGCGCAGCGGGTTAAACTAGCGACGGAGCTCCGGAAAAGTGCCAAAGGTCATTGTCTGTATCTTCTCGATGAACCCACAACAGGATTGCATAAGGCCGATGTAGCTGCTTTGCTGGCGGCCTTTGATAAATTAGTAAAACAGGGAAATACAGTAGTGGTGATTGAGCATGATCCTGCCATCATTCTTCAAGCCGATTGGCTGGTTGACCTGGGGCCTGAGAGTGGTGAAAATGGTGGACAGCTGATGTTAAATGGCACCGTAAAAGAGTTGCTCATGCACAATAAATCGCTCACTGCAAAAGCCTTGCGTGATTATTTAGGGGGTAACGCCCCCAAAAAGCAAGCTTTACGCCAAAGCTTGCCTGATAACCAAACAATTCAACTAAGCGGTATAACAACGAATAACCTGAGACATATTGATGTTCGTATTCCACATCATCAAACTACCGTGATTACTGGTGTTTCGGGAAGTGGTAAAAGCTCGCTGGCTTTCGATACCATTTATGCCGAATGCCGTAACCGATTTACGGAAAGTTATACCTCTTATGCCCGAAGGATGATGAGTAAGCTGGCCAGGCCAGAGCTTGAGCAGGGGAGCGGCTTCAGTCCGGCCATCGCTATCAGGCAAAGCCGTTTTGGCCATAACCCGCGCTCAACGGTTGGCACGATGACAGGATTATATGATCTTTACAGACTATTGTTTTCACGCGCAGGCATCGCTAGCAACGGTAAGCCTACAAAGCTTTTGGCAGCAATGTTTTCCTTTAACAAAGCTGATGCTGCCTGTAACCTATGCGGCGGACTTGGAAAAAGACTGATAGCCGATCCGGAACAGTTTATTACGTATCCCTCAAAGCCGCTTGGCGATGGCGCTATGGATGGTACTAAACCCGGAAAGTTTTTTGGTGAAAAAAGCGGACAATATATCCAGACTTTAAAAGCAGTTGGCCGGGAAAAGCAAATCGATTTTGAACAGCCTTATAATGTGTTGAACGACGAAGCCCGACAGATAGCCTTGTATGGCTGCGGTGAAGAGATGTTTGAGGTGAACTGGAGCTTTCAGCGGGGCAACCGACAAGGTACACACCAATTGAACACGCCCTGGAAAGGACTGGTAAAGCTGATCGAAGAAGATTATGAGATCAAAAGAACAGGAAAGCGGGCAGCAGCATTTTCAGGTATTATGCGTGAGGAAATTTGTCCTGCATGCAAGGGACAGCGGCTGCAGCCGGAAGCCTTGGCAGTAAGCTTGGATGGCTTGTCTGTCTCCGCTGTGTCAGCTTTGACTGTTCATGAAGCCATCAGTTTTTTCACATCGCTTCCTACCAAACTTTCGGGACTGCAAAAGGAAGCTGGCAAGATGCTGGCAGCTGAGGCACTGGTTAAACTCCAGGTATTGCAGCAGCTGGGATTGGGTTATTTATTGGCAGACAGGCAGGCCGATAGCCTTTCGGGCGGCGAGGCTCAGCGTCTTCGTATTGCGAGCCAGCTCGAAGCGGATCTTTGCGGAATCACTTATGTGTTCGACGAGCCAACTATTGGGCTGCATCCACGCGACACCCATCAGCTGCTTGGCATACTCAATAAGCTAAAAGCCAAAGGCAACACACTGATATTTGTTGAACATGATCCCGATGTGATCTTTCAGGCTGATCATGTGATTGATCTGGGGCCGGGTGCCGGACACTATGGCGGAAATATCATAGCTGAAGGAAGTCCGTCACAGATCAAATCAAATCCGGCTTCAGTAACGGGTCGCTATTTGAACAAGTCGATAAAAGTGCACCCTCGAAAAGCAAGAAAACACGGAAAAGAACTGTACATTAAGGGAGCCTCAGCCAACAATCTTCAGCAGCTGGATCTTAATATTCCTTCAGGCCTGCTCATTGCTGTGACAGGGGTTTCGGGTAGCGGAAAAAGCTCGCTGGTGTTCGATGTCATTGCGGCCTCGTTTAATGCCGGCAGCGCAGTAAACTGTCAGGCGATCAGCTTTGGAGATATGGGGCATATGATGCTGGCCGACCAGCATAGTATTGGGGCTTCTCCACTCAGCACGGCAGTAACTTATACGGGTATTTTCGACGACATCAGAGACCTCTTTGCACAGCTTCCTGAAAGCAGGAAAAATGGTTTTACCAAAAAACATTTCAGCTTTAACAATGCCGAAGGAAACTGTCCGCATTGCAAAGGACATGGAAGCATAAAGGTAAGCCTCGACTTTCTTTCTGATGTGTGGACCAGCTGCGAAGTATGTCATGGAGCGCGCTACAAGCCCAAAGTGCTAAAGATGCAATATCATGGGAAAGGCATTCATCAGGTGCTGGAGATGGAAATCAGTGAGGCCATCAGTCATTTTGATGAGCAGGCTAAGATTACAACAAAACTAAAGGTTCTGGAAGAAGTGGGATTGGGCTATCTGAGGCTCGGACAGGCTGCCAACACCCTTTCTGGTGGTGAAATTCAGCGGCTTAAACTCGCTAAAGAGCTGATGCACGAAAAAAGAGGCAAAACGCTATTTTTATTTGATGAACCCACAACAGGCCTGCATATGCAGGATGTGGAGCTTCTGTTGCAGCTTTTCGATCGTTTACTAGATCAAGGCCATACCGTGATGGTGGTTGAGCACAATCTAAGCGTGATTGCAGCATCTGATTGGTTGATTGATCTTGGCCCCGAAGGTGGTGCTGAAGGCGGCCGGTTGCTGTATAATGGTTCGCTAAGTGCAAGCTTTTCATGCAAAATCTCTGAAACTGTTAAGTGTTTAAAACCCTGGATGGGCTAATTGTTTTTTTAAGGAATAGTAAGTATTGAACTGACCCAATATCCACAATTGTCTTAAATTTGCGTGTGGGCATCAAAGCCCAGCAAATGTTATGCCCGTAAATATTCACCATAACCCCAATGAAAAAAATTATAGGATTTGTTCTGGCTTTAGGATTTGTCGTGCAGCTTTCTGCTCAGGCAGTTAAAGTTATGCCGGTTTTTTCAATGAGTGGTTATGAGAAATATCATACCAACTTCGGCTATGGCATTGGATACGACCTTCTTTTGAAATCACAGGATAAACTGAGCTTCACTTTTACTCACAGTTTTAACATGGGCGATTACAGCACACTGTTTTTGTCCGATGCCGATGGAAGAGCCTATCACAGAGATATAAAACCAAAAAACCAAAGAATTTCAATTGCAGCTATTTATAGTTTCAAATTGCTCAACAGATCGCGTTATGCGCTTTTCATTGGGCCCAAATTGGGAGTCAATTATTTTGGTATCAATGAGTCTATTGTTGAGCGGCGATTAGATGAAAATGAGCCTTATGCCTATCGGCTTGAGTATTGGGAATTCAATAAAATTGGATTGGGTTTTTCGTTAGCCTATGAAAGGAAGCTGATAGCGGATAAACTTTCCTTAACTTTATCAACTGAACCGGATATGATCTTCTTTTCAAAGTTTGGGCTTATGGGTTCAGGTGTTCCGCCTTTGATTGGCTTTTTAAGTTTTCAGTTGAAGTTAGTTCTATACTTCGGTTCTAAGCCGCCATCTTGAGGTTTTTCCCATTTGATCCGGTTTTGATGCCATAACTGCTTTGGCCGAACTGCCTTGCGTATGGCTAAAAATAGAATCCATCCTCATTCCATTCCCCATTAAGTCGTAACTTGCAGGCCTGTTTTTAATTGATCCGGCAGCAAGATTTCCGGATACAAAATGTTATCAGGCTAATTACCAATTTCTTTATCAAAATATATGTACTCATGGAATTTACTGCATCACAAATAGCTGATCTTTTGGGAGGCACAGTCGAAGGAAATCCCGAGCTTACTGTTTCCAATGTATCAAAAATTGAAGAAGGAAAACCCGGAACGCTCAGCTTCCTGGCCAATCCAAAATATACGGCATACCTTTATGAAACAAAAGCCAGTATTGTTATCATAAATAAGGACTTTAAACTGGAAAAGGCTGTTGCAACAACCTTAATCAGGGTAGAGGATGCTTATTCGGCATTTGCACAACTGCTCGATGTTTATCAGCAATACAAGAACAATAAAACAGGTATTTCCTCCCTGGCTTTTATCAGTAACAATAGCGAATATGGCGAGGGCCTTTATGCCGGAGAGTTTGCCTTTGTGGGCGAAAATGTAAAGATCGGAGCGAATGTAAAGCTTTATCCACAGGTGTATATCGGAGACGATTGTGTGATTGGTGATGAATCCGTGATTTATCCGGGTGTAAAGTTGTATCCCGGAACTGTGGTAGGCAAGTATTGTGTTATACATGCCGGAGCAGTTTTAGGTAGCGATGGTTTTGGTTTTGCACCACAATCTGACAGCCATTATAAAAAGGTGCCCCAAATTGGGCAGGTGATTCTGGAAGATTACGTGGATATTGGTGCAAATACAACCATCGACAGGGCAACCCTCGGCGCAACGATCATCAGAAAAGGAGTTAAGCTGGATAATTTGATTCAGGTGGCGCACAATGTAGAAATTGGAGAAAACACGGTAATTGCAGCACAAACGGGTATCAGCGGTTCTACTAAAATAGGGAGAAACTGCATGTTTGGCGGACAAGTAGGTCTCGCAGGCCACCTTACTATTGCCGATGGTGTGAAACTTGCCGCCCAATCAGGTGTTGGCACAAGCATACGGACCAAAGACGATGTTTTTATGGGTTCGCCTGCCATCCCGGCTTCTGAATATAAGAAGCTTTATATGCATTACAGGCGTTTAGAAAGGCTTTCAAAAAAAATGGAAGCGCTTCAGCAGCAGCTCGATGAACTTAAAGGCTAAATGACTTAGCTGGTTTATTCGTTGAAATAATTTACTTTTGCCTCAACTTTTGACTATTTAATACATTTTGTCACTTGCTTATGACAGAAAATCAATGTACCATAAAAAGTGTTTCCAGTGTTAGAGGCACCGGCCTGCATACCGGACAACATGGTACTTTAACCTTTCATCCGGCTCCTGCTCATCACGGGATAAAATTTCGGCGCATCGACCTGAAAGGTCAGCCTCTGATTGACGCCAATATCGACAACGTAATTGACACGGCTCGTGGAACTACCTTGCAGCAGAATGGCGCAAGAGTTTATACTATTGAGCATGTTCTGGCAGCTTGCACGGGACTTGGTGTTGACAACCTGATCATCGATCTGGATATGGATGAGATTCCAATTCGCGATGGCAGTGGCCGCTATTTTGTTGAAGCCCTCGAGAAAGCCGGAATTCAAAGACAAGAAGCCGTTCGTGAATATATTGTGATCGATAAGCCGATTCATCTTAAAAATGAAGAAAAGGGATTTGAGCTAAGTATCGTGCCTTCAGAAACTTTTAAGGTAGATGTGAAAATAGATTATGGTACAGAGGTGCTTGGTGTTCAATTTGCATCATTACATGATATCAAAGGCTTTAAGCATGAAATAGCACCCTGCCGTACTTTTGTGTTTTTGCACGAGCTTGAATATTTGCTCAGTAATAAACTTATTCAGGGCGGAGATTTGAGTAATGCCATCGTATTTGTGAACCGAAAAGTAAGCCAGGAAGAGCTTGACCGCCTTGCTGACTTGTTCAAGAAACCCAAGGTAAAAGTTAAGGATGAAGGTATTTTAAATAACCTTGATCTGCATTTTGATAATGAACCGGCGAGACATAAACTCCTTGACGTGGTCGGAGATTTGAGTTTGCTTGGCAAACACATCAAAGGTCACGTAACGGCATTCAGGCCAGGGCATTATGCGAATACGGAATTTGCAAAACTGATTAAACAACATACAAAGAAACCTATTATGATAAAAGAGCCACCCTTTGATCTGAATAAAGAGCCGGTGTACGACATTATGCAGATTCAAAAGATTCTGCCGCACAGGCCTCCCTTCTTGTTGATCGACAAAATACTGGAAATCAGTGATGAACATATTTTGGGAATCAAAAACGTGACCATGAATGAGCCCTTTTTTGTGGGGCATTTTCCGCAAGAACCCGTAATGCCCGGCGTGCTTCAGGTAGAGGCGATGGCGCAAACTGGCGGAATCTTTGTGTTACATTCAGTACCCGACCCGGAAAACTATATCACCTATTTCTTAAAAATTGAAGAAGCAAAGTTTCGTCATAAAGTAGTGCCGGGCGATACCATTGTTTTTGCTTTGGAGCTTACATCACCAATCCGGCGTGGAATTTGCAATATGCGAGGCATTGCCTACGTGGGAAATAAAATTGTTACCGAAGGAAAACTTATGGCGCAAATTGCCAGGAAACAGTAGTAGAATCAATCTAAAACCTTATGAATCAGCCGCTAGCATATGTTCATCCACAGGCCAAAATTGCCAACAATGTGGTAATTGAGCCTTTCGTAAATATTGAAAAAAACGTTGTGATTGACGAAGGAACCTGGATAGGCTCCAATGTAACAGTCATGGAAGGTGCGCGTATTGGAAAAAATTGCCGTATTTTTCCCGGAGCAGTTATCTCAGCAGCCCCGCAGGATCTGAAATATGGGGGTGAAGAAACCATTGTCAGGATTGGCAATAACACAACGATTAGGGAATTTGTCACGATAAACAGGGGCACCAAAGCCAACTGGGAAACCATTGTTGGCGATAATTGCCTGCTGATGGCTTATGTGCATATTGCCCATGATTGCATCATTGGTAATAATGTTATTTTGGCCAATGCCTGCAACCTTGCCGGCCATATTACGGTTGACGACTGGGCCATTATTGGTGGTTTGGCAGCCGTTCATCAGTTTGTGCAGATTGGCGCACATTCGATGATCAGCGGCGGAGGCATGGCACGCAAAGATGTACCTCCCTATACCAAAGCCGGACGTGAGCCACTTTCTTATGTTGGCGTAAACTCCATTGGGCTGCGTCGCCGTGGCTTCACTGACGACCGCATTAATGCCATTCAGGATATTTACCGAATTATTTACCTTAAAGGGAAAAACGTTTCACAAGCGATTAGCTATATCGAAGCCAATTTCCCTGTTTCACCCGAACGTGATGAAATTTTGAGTTTTATTGCAAACTCAACACGTGGCATCATGAAAGGTTACGGCAAAGCGCGCGAACGCGAATAAAATAATTATCCCCTTTCGTGAACTTTTTGGGCTTTTATTGTTTGTAGGATAAAGCAATTTTATCCTATGAATCTATTCACATCTTTTCATCCGTTCAATGCGCTTCTGCCGCTTTGGTTGTTAATCAACAGAATTGGAATTTCAGCCTTTATGCTTACCCATGGCTATCCTAAGTTAATGCGTTTGCTTGATGGCAATACCGATGGTTTTCCTGATCCACTTGGAATAGGAATTGCGGCTTCACTGCTATTGGCCGTACTCACCGAAGTTGTAGCTTCCTTTTTGCTGATGCTGGGACTCTTTAGCCGTTTTGCTGCGCTGGGATTGATCGTAACGATGGCCGTGGCCGTATTTATCGTACATGTCAATGATCCCTTTGGCCGCATGGAAATGGCACTGCTGTATCTCTTTTCTTACCTGACGATTTTCTTTTTTGGTCCCGGAAAATATGCGTTGGATGCCTTGATTCGCAAGCGCTAGTATTGTGGCAATGCTGTTATTGCATGGCTTTCACGGCTTCAGTAGCAGCATCAATCATTGGTTTAACAGAAATAGGTTCTCCCACAGCACCAATCATCCAGCGTTGAGGGATTACGCGTCCTTGCTTAAAAGCGCGGTACACTTCATCTGCAAAGTCTTTGTCGTTGATATAGGTGCCAAACTGAAACTCGATCAACTGCCCGATTGGATAAGCAGAGAGGTAAAGCGGATTATCTATCATATGTGAATATACCGCCAGAATGGGGGAGTCTTTTATGCCAAAAACTTTGGCGAAATAAGTATTCCAAACCTCTTTTGCAATGCCGTTTACAGCCAGTTTTAAGCCTTCTGCATCAGCACCCGGGTTGGCGTATAACCATTTCCATACTTTGATGTCGACCAATGAAACACCCATGATTTCGTAGTTCGACCACATCTGATCCAATGCGGCAAGATATGCCGCTTCCTTGTTTTCTACTTCCATATCAATGAGTTCCAAATCCCGGGCCTGAAAAGCAAAGGCTAAGGCCTCAGTAAAGGAGGTGTTTGGTACGCCGTTGAGCATATAATAGTCAATATCATAAAGCGATATGGTTTGCTCCACATTGTGACCAAATTCATGAATGGCAATGTTATAACCCTTGTAATCCATGCCATCAGCGCCAATTCTGGTGCGCAATCTGGCTTTGTCGCCTTTCATGGCAGCGCCCCAGGCATGTCCTGCACCACGCGATGGATCAACGGTGATGCGCGAAGCCAGTAAAAATGCCGTGTCTTCAGGGAATCCAAGCTTGATCAAAATATGAGGTAAATCGGCCTCAAAGGCAGTCTTATCAGGATATTTGGCTTCAAGTACGGCATCAATTTTATCCATATCCAATGATGACCTGGTTTTAAACCCATCATACCAAATGTCCCAGGGCTGAAGTTTTCTACCCATTCTTGTTTCAATAATTTTTGCAATATCCTTAAGTACAGGGCTGCTGAGTAATTCGATAAACAGGTCTTCCACATCATCAACAGGAATTTCCATGCTTTCGTCGAATTGGCGCTGAATATAGCTCGGTGCATTAGGCGAGAATTTATCAATAGCCTTTAGGGCTTCATGCAGGTTCAAAAGATGCTGATAGCGTGTATTTGGCTCAAAAGTGTAACGCATTGTTGCACCGTCTTTTACCAGGCTGTTTGTGGAAGGATTCCATAGGTATTCATTATTATTTATAACTTCCAGGGGAATCTCCTGACTGATGATGCGTTTCATTACTTCGTAAATGATGGCTTGTTTTTCAAGCCCATCTTTATTGGCGTATTGCGATTTTAATTCGTCGCGCAATCCCCAGTGCGTAATGAGTTTAAGGTCATCGGGAAAGAGTGATTTGTTTTTATCATTGCGCAAATTTCCCATATAGATATTGTAGTCTGAGATGTAGGCATCAGCATCGGTGGAAAGTTGCGCGTAATTTTGTATTAATTCGGCAGGAATACGGGAAGTAAAAATATCTCCCATGCGGGCATAGGCCCATTCAAGCCGTGACCATTTATCTGATAAAACAGTTTTTTCGGAGAGCGAAAAGTGCGGAAAATTCAGTATGGTGATGAAAGCCAGTTTATTGGCAAAGAAATCGGCACTTAAATGTGCTCCGGGACTGTAGCCACCAAAAATACGATCGATGGGCAAAATCTCACCTTCATCTACATGAAGGGGTATTTTAAGGCCAACACTCATCTTATTGTAGCTGCCCCAAAGCAACTCAAAGTTCTCTTGCATCCGTTCAAAAATGGCCTTTCGTTCTGCCGCATTTTTGGCATTGTATTCCATGCAGAATGCAGCAAAGTCCTCCATTGAGCCATCGTCTGCCTGCCAAAGCGCAGCTGCCTGGTTTACACCCTTTTCGATTCGCTGATGCTGATCGGCTGCTGAGTTCTGCTGCAGACTTGCAACAATAGTTTTGATATCTTCCTTGTTCATGGTGGATTTGTCTTTTCCGAAAACAGTGGTGGCATTGCTCCAGGCACTTAGCAGGAGTACTATAGCCACTAAAAAAATACTTTTTGTTTGCATTTGGTTTTTGGACTTTAATGATTGAAAAATAGAATGTTACAGTTTGAAATCAGCATCTTATCTTTGTTTTATAAAAAGCAATTCGGCAATAAAACCACCAAAAAAAGCAAATGGAACATAAACAGCCAAACTGATAAAGGTAAACCAAAGTGGATGAGGAATCAGCATCACATTAATTATGCCTGCAATCATCAGGGCAAAGCCGGGAATGAGTGCCAGGATTTTATTTTGTGCGATTATTGACGTTGTAAAGCCAGCGGCAAAAGAGCCAAGCAGGTAGGCCAATAAAACCATAAGCATGTTTTTAAAGGGGATCATGCTATACATAGCACCTTGATTATAAGCTTCTTCACTCAATTCCAGGTCAACAGGAGCTGGAAAAATATAATGACCCAAATATTCAACTACGGCAATCACAATCATTCCAATTATTATGCCTGCGAGTATGGCAATGATTTTACGAAGCATGGTTTTTTTTGCAATGATACAAAAGTTTTTTGCAGCTTGCTATAAGTAAATGACCGATTAGATGAACTTTATGATTGGATATTGAGTGCCTGAATGAAAACTTTTTTTTGACTATTATGTCTTTATTATTATTTCCCGGTTAATTGGGCAGGGAACTGCTTTAGTCAATTCTGAACCACATAATTATCTTTTGACTCAGGATGTAATATGCACTTAATGTGGCTTATTTTGTTTTTCTGATCAATACAGCTTAAAAGGCTACTTCACATTAAATTCAAGTAGTTTTTCCGTTCCCACAAAAACCTCAAAATGATCTTCAATTTGCGTTGGACCAACGCCTTCGGGTGTGCCTGTGAAAATCAGGTCGCCGCTTCTAAGCGTAACAAATTGAGATACATAGGCAATAATTTGATCAAAGCTGAATATCATATTTTTGCTATTGCCTTCCTGTCGAATTTCCTGGTTGATCTTCAGGCTAAAAGGAATATTTTGTTTGTTTTCAAAATCATTGATGTTCAGGAAATTACCTACAGGAGCCGAAAAATCAAATGCTTTTGCAATTTCCCAGGGGAGACCTTTTTGTTTGCAACTGGCCTGGAGGTCACGTGCTGTAAAGTCGATGCCAACACTGATTTCATCATAGTATTTATGGGCAAATTTCTCAGCAATATGGCGACCGTTTTTGTTGATTTTGATCACCAGCTCGGCCTCATAATGGATATCTTTAGAAAAAGCAGGATAGAAAAACGGATTATGAGGGGGCAATAAGGCAGTGTCGGGTTTCATAAAAAAAACAGGCTGAACGGGAACGGGATTGTTGAGCTCTTTGGCGTGTGCAATATAGTTGCGGCCGATGCAAATAATTTTCATGATGTAGGGGTTTTTGACTTACATTTTTACGTTTTTTCCCGAAAGGCGAAGCTTGATGGCTGTAATAAGTTTTTTGGTATATAAAGGAAAAGAACCTTTCATCATCCAGTCGTAATAAGAGGGTTCACGTTGAAAAACCTCCTCAACAAGCTGACCTTTATGTTTGCCAAAATTAAACATTTCGCGGTTTTCCTCATCAAAAATTATTTGTCCCGAGAGATCGGCATTGCGGTGATGGTGAGAAAATTTATGGAGCAACTCTACATCGTTCACAACCGGCTTGCTTTTGTTGCCCATATTGTCTTCATACTCCTGATCTTTATACTTACTGAGCATGGCTTTGAGCACATCGTAAGTGGCAATAGTATCTGCTTCGGCCGAGTGGGCATCTTCCAGTTCGCGCTGGCAGAAAAAACGCAGTGCCCCTTTTAGCGTGCGTGGCTCCATCTTCATAAAGATGTTTTGCACATCAACCATTTGACGGTTTTTTAAGTCAAAGTCAACATCATTTCTTAGAAATTCCTCCATCAGCAGAGGGATGTCGAATTTGAGGGCATTATAGCCTGCCAGATCACAGTTTTGAAGGAATTTAGCAATGTCTTTGGCGACAGCTTTAAAGGGAGGAGCATCGGCAACAGCTGCTTCACTAATGCCATGAAACCGAAAAGACTCTTCCGGAATTGGAATACCCGGATTTACCCGCCAGTTTTTGATTTCCTCTTTACCATCGGGATGCACTTTAAGAATGCTGATGTCGATAATGTGGTCTGTTGGGATATTTAAGCCGGTGGTTTCCAGATCGAAAAAAGCAAGCGGCCGTTTGAGTTCAAGTTGCATAAGAAAAAAAATAAAGGGTTGGAAAGGTAACTTCCCAACCCTGTTTATGTGCGGTTTTATTGGATTAAACTTCCCGGTTTGGGTCAAAGTTTTCGAGCAGTTCTTTCATTCTTTTCAGATAAAGTCCGCCCAAAGCCCCATCAACGATGCGGTGATCATAGGCCAGCGCCAAAATCATGATATGTCTGATGGCAATCACATCGCCCATTTCTGTTTCCAGCACTGCAGGTTGTTTGCGAATAGCACCAACAGCAAGTATTGCAACCTGTGGTTGGTTGATGATAGGCGTTCCGGTAAGGCTGTCGAATGATCCGAAGTTTGTTATGGTGAAAGTGCCTCCCTGAATTTCGTCGGGATCCAACTTATTGTTTCTGGCCCTGTTCGCCAGATCGTTTACGTTTTTAGTTATGCCCAGCAGATTTTTTTCGTCCACATTTTTAATAACAGGAACGATCAAATTGCCATTGGGTAAGGCTGTTGCCATCCCGATATTGATATTTTTGCGCAGCACCATATTGTAGCCGTCAACAGAGGCATTTACCTGTGGATAGTCTTTGAGCGCCTTAGCAGCTGCCTCAAAGAAAATAGGCGTGTAGGTAATTTTTTGTCCCTCACGTTTTTGGAAACTGTCTTTTACTTTGTTGCGCCAGTTGACGATATTGGTAACGTCCACATCGATAAAGGAAGTAACGTGTGGCGATACCTGTTTCGACATGACCATATGGTCGGCTATAAGACGCCGCATGCGGTCCATTTGAATAACTTGATCGCCTGCGCCTGCGCTAACTTTTGGCGCTTCGGCCTGTGCTGGTTTTGCAGCCTGTTTGTCGGCTGTTTTATCAGCAGCTTTATCCGCTTTTGGCGCAGCACCTCTGTTTTCGAGGAAAGAAAGCACATCGTTTTTATTGACACGGCCATCTTTACCACTGCCTTCAATACTTTCGAGCTCTTGCAAACTGATGTTTTCAGTTTTTGCGATCTGTTTCACGAGTGGAGAATAAAACCTGTCGGCATCGGCATAACTCACCGCAGAGCTGCTTTCAGCTGATTTCTTTTCATCAACTGCTGTTTCTTCCGGTTTTTCTGCCTCAGTTTTCTTTTCAACGGCAGGCTCAGCTGTTTTTTCTGCTGAGGCATCACCGGCTTCTTCTTCCTCGCCTTCAATTTCTACAATGGCAATCACTTTGCCTACAGCAACAACATCACCTTCGCTGAAAAATGCTTCCACAATTTTCCCTTCAACAGGAGATGGTATTTCCGAGTCAACTTTGTCGGTTGCAATCTCAACGATCGGGTCATCTTCTTCAACTGTATCACCAACGCCTTTCATCCAGCGCGTAATGGTAGCTTCTATAACACTTTCGCCCATTTTGGGCATCACAATTTCAAATTTAGCCATGCTATTTATTTTATGAAAGAGTATTGATCAAAACTATTTAAAACCGTTTGGCTGCTTTTGTTCAATTTCACTTGCAAAATTAGGATAAATTTTGAAATTTGGATTAATTCTAAATTGTAAAAACAGCTTATGTTGTCTTTTAATGCCAACGGAATTTATCGGATTTTAACTGCTGAAAGCAAATACCCGTCTTTTTAGGGCTTTGTAATTCAATCCTTTCAATAGATAGTGCTTTATTACGCAAAGGCTTGCAAAAAGTATAAAAAGTTAATGTCATTTGCATACAAAGAAATTAGTATTTTTGCTCTTGAAACGTATCAAGAAATAAAATTAGAAAGCGACATGGAAGATCAAGACAGGCCAATTCAGCATGAGGATTTGTTTTCAAGGGCGATACGAGCCGGGAAGCGCACTTATTTTTTCGATGTAAAAGAGACCAGAAGCCAGGAACGTTACCTTACTATCACCGAAAGTAAGCGGCGGTTTAGCAATGAACAAGGCAAGTTTTTTTATGAGAAGCACAAACTTTTTCTTTATAAAGAGGACTTCGAGAAGTTCATGAATGGGCTTACCGACTCCATAAAATTTATCGAAACAGGCGAAATACCTGAAGAAGAAGTCAAGGATGTAACAACAGATGCTTCATCGGTTGATGTTTCCTTTGAGGATCTGGATAAGCTTGACGAGGAATTGTAAAAAGGCATTATCAAATGCGTCAAAGCTGCTCAAGAGCAGCTTTTTGTGTTTATGGCAAACGAAACAAATTTTTTATTGTTGATAAGTTAATGCCTCAAAAAACAACAATGCCTTTTATAAAAATGTATTTTTGTCTGGTTGAGAATTTTCAACACTAACTATTTTTAATAAACAGATAATCACTTTTTATGGGTAAAACCATTGCTATTGCTAACCAAAAAGGAGGAGTAGGTAAAACCACTTCAGCCATTAATATAGCCGGAAGTTTGGCGGTATTGGAGTTTAAAACGCTGATCATTGATGCTGATCCACAGGCTAATGCAACCTCGGGTGTGGGCTACGATCCTAAAGAAATTAATGCAAGTATTTATGAGTGTATCATTGATGGCATCGATCCGCAATCGGTAATCATCCAAACGGAAACGCCTTATTTGTCCCTACTGCCTGCTCACATTGATTTGGTTGGTGCCGAAATCGAAATGATCAATTTACCAAACCGGGAGCATAAGATGAAAAAGGTGATTGAGCTGATCAAAGACCAGTTTGATTTTATCATCATCGATTGTTCTCCCTCGCTTGGACTCATTACCATCAATGCGCTGGTAGCCGCCGATTCGGTGATAATCCCGGTGCAATGCGAATATTTCGCACTCGAAGGATTGGGTAAGTTGCTCAATACCATAAAGATAGTCCAAAGCAGACTGAATGAGAAGCTGGATATTGAAGGCGTGTTATTAACCATGTTCGACAGCAGGTTGCGTTTGTCGAAACAAGTGGTTGATGAAGTAAAAGCCCATTTTCAGAGCATGGTGTTCGATACAATTATCAACAGAAATACGCGTTTGAGTGAGGCGCCGAGTTTTGGACAAACCATCATCATGCATGATGCCACAAGCACCGGAGCCATAAATTATTTAAACCTGGCACGAGAAATTCTGAGTAAAAATCAGATGATAGCAAAAGCGCCTGGTTCTTCGCAAGAAACAGCTGAAAAAGATGACAAATAGCGCAGGAAAATCAAAGAAAAGAGCCTTAGGCAGGGGGTTAGAAGCCATTTTGCAAAGCCCTGATACAGATATTACCTCAGCAGATATCTCTGGAAATTATGTGGCAGGTGCCATAGCAGAAATCGACCTGAAGAAAATCGAAGCCAATCCCTTTCAGCCCAGATCTGATTTTGATGATATGGCATTGCGTGAGCTGGCGGCTTCGATCAAATCTCAAGGTGTGATACAGCCTGTAACGGTTCGTAAACTCGGGTATGATAAATATCAGCTCATCTCGGGCGAACGCAGGCTGCGAGCCAGCAAACTGGCAGGTCTGGAAACAATTCCTGTGTTTATCCGTGTGGCGAATGATGAGCAAATGCTTGAGATGGCACTCATTGAGAATATTCATCGTGAGAATTTGAATGCCGTTGAAGTTGCTATCTCTTACCAACGCCTCATTGACGAATGTCAGCTAACCCAGGAAAAACTTAGCGAGCGCGTTGGCAAAAGCCGTTCAACTATAACAAATTTTTTACGCCTGCTTAAGCTGCCACCCGAAGTGCAGATAGCCTTGCGCGATGGTCATATCACCATGGGGCATGCGCGTGCCCTTATCAACTTGGAAGATGATAACAGGCAGCTGATACTTTTGCAACAAATTGTTGAAGAAGAACTCAACGTACGTCAGGTTGAGTCGCTGGTTAGAATGGTGAATAACCCGCCTGTAAAAACACCCAAAGTCAAGACACAGAAAAATGTTGTGCCCGAAAAACTTCGTGTCAAATTGCAGCATATTGAAGAAAAACTGGAAACGAAAGTTAACCTGAAGCGCAATGCCGCAGGAAAAGGAAGTCTGGTGATCAGCTTTGAGGATGATGAAACGCTTGATCGCCTGCTAAGTTATTTCCCGAAGGACTGATACCCAACCCATGAAGAGGTTTGTTGTTTTATTTTTAGGTCTGCTTGTTCTCATACCCTTGCTCAATGCACAGGAGCCAGAGTTGCAGCAAGCCAAGCCGCCCCACTCTCCACACAAGGCTACTATCTACTCCGCCCTATTACCCGGGCTGGGTCAGGCGTATAATAAAAAGTATTGGAAAATCCCTATTGTTTATGCCGGTTTTGGTACTTTGTACTATTTTGCTTCCAGCAATGGAAAGCTATACAGAGAAGCACGAACTGCCTACGATTATGTGGTGAATGAATATGAGTATCCAATCGACAATCAATTTGTCAATGGCGTCTATTCGGCAGAGGATTTACAGTCGATCAAGGACTTTTACCGTCGAAATATGGAACTCAGCTGGATCATTACCGGATTGTGGTACGTGCTGAATATCGTTGATGCCACGGTAGATGCGCATTTTTTTGATTATGATATAAGCGATGATTTGACGGTTCAAATCGAACCAATGTCACAACCAGTGAAGATACCTGCTCCTCAAGGTTTGGGCTATGCCCATCAGACAGGAATTACCCTGAGATTGCGCTTTTAATATTTTTAGCAGGATGCATGGGTTATGGCTCTTATAAATAAGTTGTGGTACATTTAAAACCTTCGCCCCGACAGATTTTGCAGGTTTTGATGTATCTTTAGGGAAAAATTACTACTATGACAACAAAACAAATAAAAACAGAAATACAGAAACTTCTGGACACGGTTCCAGAGAATGTATTGCATGACCTTCTTGACTATTTGAAAGAAGCTCAAAAGCAGACCAAAGACCAGGCAGAATTAACCAGCCACCTACGTAAGATAATTCACGAAGATAGAGAATTGCTTGAGAAGCTTGCCCAATGATAAGCATGGAAGACGTTCTAAAAATACACAAACTCCTGATTGACCAATTTGGTGGCAGTCATGGTGTGAGAGATAAAAGTTCCCTGAATTCAGCGATAAACAGACCTTTTGCAACATTTGACCAACGAGAACTATATCCTGAACCAGTTGATAAAGCCGCAGCGATACTTGAGAGCATTGTGATAAATCATCCATTTATTGACGGGAATAAAAGAACGGGATATGTACTTGCCAGACTAGTACTTTTAAAATCAGGACTTGATATAAAAGCAAACCAGGAAGATAAATATGAAATGGTAATGGCAGTCTCTAAGGGGGAATGGAAATTTGAACAGATAAGAGTCTGGATGACCGAACGATGTAAATGAAAACGAACCACAACGTGGTATAGATTAAAGTTGAGTATATTCGCAATTGGTTTTACTTGAGAAAATACGTGGAATAACCCTAAAAATTTGGGAATGGAAAAATTAAAAATTGCCTTAATTGGCTACGGACGTATGGGCAAAGAAATTGCTGCTATTGCCGAAGCACGTGGACATCATATCATCGCAAAGCTTGACAGTGAAAGAGATTGGATGAACCATATCGAAGCTTTTGTAGCGGCCGATGTGGCCATCGAATTTAGTGTGCCCGAAAAAGCAGTATCCAATATCCATAAATGCTTTGATGCCAATATTCCTGTGGTAGTGGGTACAACCGGCTGGTATCACCAGCTTCCTGAGGTTTTGAACAGAAGCAAGGAACAAAATCAGACTATTTTTTATGCCCCAAACTATAGCATCGGTATGAATATGATGTTTGCTCTGAGCAAGCAAATGACAGCTATGGCCGTAAACTATGGCTACAAGATGGAGCTTTATGAAAAACATCATATTCATAAATTGGATAAACCAAGCGGCACAGCTATTGAACTTGCCCGGATAATAAAAACACAGCATCCCGAAATAGAAGGATATACCCTGGATAAGCATGACGATCCAAAATTGCTACCCGTTGAAGTAATTCGTGAAGACGAAGTAAATGGCATACATGAACTCATACTGAATTCGGATGAAGACAGCCTGAAACTGCGGCATGAGGCTTTCAACAGAAAGGGTTTTGCAAAAGGAGCCCTGATGGCAGCGGAATTTCTTAACGGTAAAAAAGGGGTGTTTACCATGGATGATATTTTTAAACAGATGATATGATGCGAAAAGGTAACATAAACGCCCTTGCACTTTTATTGTTATTGGTAGTATGGGGTTGCAGCAGCACACAAAATACGCAGAAACCTGCAACAAAGGCATCATCCGATAAAAATGACTGCCTTCCGCTTCAATTTGTTACAAGCTATGGCGCAATTGATTCCGATCCGTTTGAGCTCGAGTCGCTTGTTGTGGAAAACAACTGCCTCAGTATTGTGATCACCTACGGAGGTGGTTGTGGTACAGTAGATTATACTGTGTATTATAACAAAAAGGTAAGTGAATCATATCCCCCTCAGCTGAGTTTAATGCTCAAACTGGCTGATAATGATCCCTGCCGCGAAATGATTAATGATACACTTCGCATCGATTTATCCTATTTTGAGTCGATGGCGAGAGCCGGAGGACTTAAAATTGGACTCGGAGGTGCCAACAAACAAGTTCTTTACGCATTGCCTTTGAGATGATTACGAATTATTAACAAATTAAGTCATCCTGATTGCCTTCACTTTCCTAATTTAGCGGTCTAAAACCTATCATCATGCTCGAGCTGATCATCATCATCCCTTTATTATTTACGATTCCTACAGTATTTGCCTGGAAATTATTTGCTGAGGCAGGTAAGCCGGGTTATTACAGTGCAATTCCTTTTTTTAATCTGTATGTTTTACTACGGATAATTAAGAAGCCACTGTGGTGGATAGTGCTACTCCTCATTCCTTTTTTAAACGTTTTCGTTTATATGCTGATGCTTGTTGAGCTGGTAAAATGTTTTGGGAAGTACGGCCTAGGTGAACAGTTTTTAGCGGTAGTAATTCCTTTTGTTTATCTGCCGATGATCAGCTTCGAAGAAAATTTAAGCTATGCCGATCCTTCAGTGACCAAACAGCCCAAAAAAGGACCTGTCAGAGAATGGGCTGATGCTATAATATTTGCTGTGGTAGCAGCGACGATCATACGTACCTTTCTGTTCGAGGCCTATACCATCCCAACTTCAAGCATGGAAAAGTCGCTGTTGGTGGGTGATTTTTTGTTCGTCAGCAAAATCAGCTATGGACCAAAAATACCCAATACCCCCCTTGCATTTCCTTTTGTGCATCATACGCTGCCCTGGAGCCAAACGGCCAAATCATACGTAGAATGGATCAAGTTGCCTTACTATCGTTTTGCAGGTCTTGGGCAGGTTGAACGCAATGATGCAGTGGTTTTTAATTATCCGGCAGGGGATACGGTAAGCGATCGTTATCAAAGTAATATAAGCTATTATTCACTGATAAAAGAGTATGGGCGCGAAAGGGTATGGACCGACAAGCGGAATTTCGGTAATATCATCAGCAGGCCTGTTGATAAGCGTGAAAACTATATCAAACGCGGCGTTGGCATGCCCGGCGACACCATCCTTATCAAGAATACGGAGCTTTTTGTGAATGGCCAAAAAGCTGCAATGCCAGCAACAGTGCAATTCAAATACCTGGTGAAAACAGATGGCACCATGATCAACAAAAGACTGCTCGATAGATATAATATCACCGAAGGTAAGCGTATGAGTATGCCGGATGAGTATGTTTTCTGGATAAGTCAGGATGTTGCTAATCAAATTAAGGAGTTGCCTAACGTAAAAACCGTTACTAAGCTGTTTGAGCCTGCCGGCGAATGGAATCCGGAAGTGTTCCCAAATAATGTAAACTATCAGTGGAATATCGATAATTTTGGTCCGCTTTGGGTGCCACAGGCCGGAAAAACAGTTGAACTTACACTGGAAAGCCTCCCGCTTTATGAAAGGATTATTCATGCCTACGAAGGCAATGAAATTGAGGTTAAAGATGGACAGATTTTTATTAACGGCACCCCGGTGGATTCCTATACCTTTGAAATGGATTACTACTGGATGATGGGCGATAACCGTCACAATTCGGCGGATTCGCGAATCTGGGGTTTTGTACCACGAGACCATATCGTGGGTAAAGCTGTTTTTGTCTGGCTTTCGCTCGATCCCAATAAATCGCTTTTTGACGGTAAAATCCGCTTCGATAAATCACTGAGAGTTGTAAAATAAATTAAACATATAGGATGAAAAAGGTAAAACTTGAAACAGAAAAAGGCACGATGCTCATCGAATTGTATGAGGATGACGCGCCCAAAACAGTAGAAAATTTTGTAGGACTTATCAATGATGGCTTTTACGACGGACTTACTTTTCACCGCGTAATTCCAAATTTTGTAATTCAGGGAGGTTGCCCAAAAGGCGATGGTACCGGAGGTCCGGGTTATTCAATAGATTGCGAGCTGGATGGTGAGAAACAGTTCCACGACAGAGGAGTGCTGTCAATGGCACATGCCGGCAGAAATACCGGAGGTTCTCAGTTTTTTATCTGCCATAGCCGCGCGAATACCGCACATTTAGATCGTAATCATACGGTTTTTGGTAAAGTTATTGAAAATGTTGATCTCGTTGATAAAATTCAACAAGGCGATAAAATGCTTAAATTAACCGTTGTTGAGGAATAAAAAAGCGCTTGCAACAGCAGTTTAAAAAAAATAAAACCTGATTGTTCAGGTTTTATTTTTGAAAATTTATATATTTGCAACCTCGTTGCAAATAATAAGACTGTGCAAAACAGAGTCAGAGAAATATTATCAGAAAGTAAGTTGCAAAAAACACCTTGCAGGGTCGATGTGCTTGAGACTTTGCAGCATGCAGGTGTTGCGCTGTCGGAGGCTGATATAAAAAACCAGCTGCATTATGATTATGACAGGGCAACTTTGTTCAGGACTTTACGAACCTTTTTGGATAACAACTTGATACATCAGGTGTTGGTTAACAAGAATGAGGTAAAATATGCCTTGAACCGTCCTGAGATTTTAGGACAAAACCAAAGCGGACACGCGCATTTCCATTGCGATCAGTGTGGTGGCGTTTTCTGTCTTGGTGCAGTTTCGCGCGCTTTGCTTAATCTGCCCGAAGGATTTCAAATTAAGAGCTTCGAAGTTATGTTTAATGGATTATGCAGCCAATGTCGAAATTCCTAACTGTTTTATTTGCTGCAGTATTGTTGTCAACGCTTGCTGTTGCACAGCAAAGTGGAGAAAAATTCCTGGTGAAGGGTGTTATTCTCAATGATAAAAATGAACCCATGCAGGCTGCTCATGTTTATCTGCAGGAAAGAGCAGAGACAGCACTGACTGCTGCTGATGGCAGTTTTTTGTTTGAAAACCTCAAAGCTGGTACTTACAGACTACATGTGAGCTATATTGGGTATCAGTGTATTCATCCCTACAGATTCAGTATCAGTGATCATGATGTGGAAATAAATGTGATCATGGAGCCCGAAGGAGTGGATTTGGATGAAGTAGTGGTGCAATCGGATAGCAGAAAGGCAAACCAGACAAATGCGCAGCCTGTCGTTACAGCCAATACGCAATTTATTAAGGAAAACAGGGGTAGCAGCCTGATGACCTCGCTGGAAAAGCTTCCCGGCGTGCAGGCCATTGCGATTGGACAGGGCTTTTCTAAGCCGATGATTCGCGGGCTTTCATTTAACCGGGTACTGGTATCCGAAAACAATATTAAAATGGAAGGACAGCAATGGGGAGCAGATCACGGGCTGGAGGTCGATCAGTTTGCCGTTGAGCAGCTGGAAGTGATCAAAGGCCCTTCTTCTCTGCGATTTGGATCGGATGCCTTGGGTGGTGTGGTACAAATTAAGCCGCATGTTATTGCTGCACCCGGGCATGTTGAAACGGAAATTGGGTTCATTGCAAGATCTGTTAATAAGCTTTTAGGCTATTCTGTAAGAAGTCGGGTGCGCACAGAAAAATTCTTTGCTTATGCACGTTATACCCATACGCGCTTTTCGGATTATAAGGTGCCTGCCGATAGCTTTTACTATAACCGATACCGATTTGCAATTCCTGATAAAAAATTGAATAATACAGCAGGGAAAGAGCAAAATGTCTATGTCACTGCAGGCTGGCTGGGAGATTGGGGCAAGCTCTCATTTTCGGCCAGTAAGGTTTTTTCCAAAACAGGGTTTTTCCCGGGAGCTCATGGTATTCCGAGTGCGGAGAAGTTAAAGGATGATGGATCCGATCGCAATATTGCTTTACCCTTTCAGCAGGTGGGGCATTCAAAGTTGAGCGCCAATGGTTTTTTGATGATCCGAAAAAATAAGCTTTCTTTCGATTTGGCGTACCAACAAAATCACCGACAGGAGTGGTCTTTGTTTCATTCGCATTACACAAACCAGAGTCAGCCTTTGATCGATCCTGATCTCGAACTGGAATGGTTTTTAGATACGTATATTGCTAATGTTGCTTACCGTATTGAAAAGCCTCGCCATCATTTCGATTTGGGCATCAGCACCTTGACCCAGCAAAATGTAATTGGTGGATATGCTTTTTTATTGCCGGCTTATCAAAAATCGGGTGTCGGGCTATTTTTCTTAAACTCAAATAGAATTTCAGAGTCCCTTAGCTTTAACTGGGGGCTGCGCTATGATCTGGGGCAACTTGATTTGGGATACTATGTTTCTCCTTATACGGATAAGGTCAAATCTCCTGATTTTAGTGGAGTGTATAACGATTTCAGTTGGGCAGCCGGACTAATTTACAATGCAGGGAAGCAGCTACTTCTAAAGCTTAATGTGGCAAAAAGCTTTCGCATGCCTGGAGCCTCTGAACTGGGTTCAAACGGTATTCATCATGGCTCGTTCCGCTATGAATTGGGCGACACAAGCTTGCAATCTGAGTATGCCTATCAGCTGGATTTTGAATTGGAATACCGCCGTGGCAGATGGTTTTTTGGCCTGAGCCCCTTTGCTGGCTATTTTCCTAATTTTATTTATCTGAATCCCACAGGAAGCTACCTCATGCCTGATGGTAGCGAAATAGAAGAGGCTGATGCCGGCCAGGTTTATCGGTATGTGCAATCGGAAGCTTTTCGTGTTGGCGGCGAAATACAGCTGGCATACCGCTTAAGCAGCTTATTTAGTTTCGATGCGCATGCCGAATATGTTACTGCTTCAGATGGGGTGTATCCCATTCCCTTTACCCCTCCCTTAAATTTCGTGGTAGGGATTGACCATGTGTTGCCAACCTATTGGAAAAAGTTGCATTTAACGCGCATGCGTCTCGAAATGGTTGCTGTATCAAAACAAAGTCAGGTAGCTCGAAATGAGGCCATAACGCCTGGATATCAGCTCTTGAATCTGAGCTTTTCAACTAAAGTAATAACACGGTATTTTCCATTGGGGATTGATCTACAATGGCAGAATATGTTAAACACAAAGTATTTTAACCATTTGAGTTTTTACCGTCACCTTGAGCTTCCCGAGGCAGGAAGCAATATACAACTGCTAATAACTATACCGATAAACAATAGTTTTAAAAAATAAAACCAGGGAATGAAACTGATTTTTCAATAAATCGCTACTTCTCTCAAAATACTCAGGCATCCTCAAGCTAAATGCTTAATTTTGCTGGGTATTTAATGAATAATAATTTTCGTTTAATTAAATAAGTAACAAAATGAAAAACATGCGTTTTTTAATGATTTCGATGTTTATTGCTACGGCAATGCTCACTGTATCTTGCAGCAAAGATGAAGATCCAAAGGAAGAAAAGGATACGACAAAACCCCAGATTAATTTACAAAGTCCGGCAAATGAAACTTCTTTTAACCCGGGTGATGCCATTGACTTTAGTGCGGAATTTACCGACAACGTAGCATTGGGGAGTTATAAAATTGATATACATTTTAATGATGGTCACGATCATAAAGCAGTAGCAGCGGAGGGAGAGTGGTCTTACCAGCAAAGCTGGACTTTTGCGCCGGAACTTACCAACGAAACAGTATCGCATAATGAAATCGTTATTCCGGAAGAAGTAGATGGCGTGCCAATCCTTGGAGGTGAGTATCATTTCCTGGTTTATTGCATAGACAAAGCCGGAAATGAGACCTTTGTGACTCACGAAATTATCGTTGTAGAAGCACCTGATGTAACAGCTCCTGAGATCAATATTACGCTGCATCCTGAAATGGATCAGGTTTATGTTCGTATCGATACAATTCGTATCAGCGGGACAGTTACGGACAATAAACAGCTTAGCGAGCTATTGGTGGCGGTAATGCGCAGCTCCTCAACAGAGGATATGGTGAATGTTACAGATGCTTTCGTGATTGTGATGAATGCCAATGCGGAGGTTAGCGGACAGGCTTCATTTGATTTTGAGGCATCCATTAAAGTAGGCCAAACACCTGACAATAATGTTCCGCCAAGAGATGTTACCTGGGCCAGAGGAAACTTTTATGTCATTATTAAGGCAGTTGATGAAAGTGGTAATGTGAGCTTTAGCGAACACTACCCAATCGTCTTGTCCTAAAATATGCACGCTTGAATTTTTAATAGCGCAGGCAAGTTCTACCGCGACAGACGGACTTGCATTTTGGAATGTTAAACGTTAGAAAAGGGAATACCGCTTATTGTGATATACCTAACGCATTAATAGGACTTTAGATTCAAGCCCAAATTAATCAGCCTTTTACGGCCCGGAAGCACCTTCCTGATTCAGGAAGGTGCTTCATTTCTATTATTACTGTAATATTGATCGCTATTTTGCATGGCATTTTTGCTACTTTTGTAAATTCAACTGAAATTTTACCAAACCATGGCGAGATTAGCTAATAGTTTGAAAACGAACACTTTTAAGGAAAAAGAAGTTGCTGCAAGTGCAGCTAAGAAAGGTGCTGCGCCCAAAAAAGCAAAAGCTAAGCAGCCTCGAACGTTTACAGCAGTTAGGGCGAAAAAAGTAATTGGAATCTTTCTTATTTTTTTGGCTGTGTATCTGGCGATGGCCTTTCTCTCCTTTTTTATTAATTGGTTCAACCAAATAACTGACGATGTATTCACTAACATTACGGTAACACAGCTACTCACGGATGTGGAAATGAATATCCGCAACTGGACAGGCAACCTGGGAGCTTTTATGGCTCAAGTTATTGTAAAAGAAGGGTTTGGATTAGGAGCTTTCTATTTGGTGGTTTTATTGGTGAGTCTTGGGCTGCTAATGGGTACAGGATTAAAAATAATGAAGCCCTGGTCGTTGTGGAAGTACGGATTCTTTTCGCTGCTGTGGTTGCCACTTTTTATGGCAATGATTTTTCAAAGTGATCCTTACAATATTTTGGGGGGAGTAATGGGGCATTATATGCATTTTTACCTCAAAGGAATCATTGGGACAGCAGGGATTGTGATTATTTTGTTGTTCACTTTCGCTGCCTGGTTCATACTTACTTTCAACCTGACTTTTTCCTCCGGACGCGAAAAAAAATCCGCTGTACAAAAAGCTTCCTCAAAACCCGGAAAACCCTTATCGGATCAGTATAATACCGTGGAATTTGCTGTGGATGATGACGACACAGTAATGAATAACCTATCACGGAAGCCAGAAGGAAATAAGTTTATAGAAGAAGAATCAGACGGTTCAGTTGAGCTGGAAGTAGACTTGCCGGATAATCCGGGTATAAATGAGAAACCGACGGAAGTTGAGTTTGATATCGTCCCTCAGAAGAAGGAAGAAACAAAGAAAAAAGGGACGATAGAACGTCAGGGTTTGGATACACACTTTGACCCTACACTCGACTTGCCTGATTATAAATTTCCTCACCTCGATTTACTCAACGACTACGGGGATGGAGGCGTAAGTGTGGAGCGTACTGAGCTCGAATCAAATAAGAAACGTATTGTTGAGACGCTTTCAAATTACAACATCGGTATCGAAAAAATCAAGGCAACAATTGGACCTACCGTAACGCTATATGAAATTGTGCCTTCGGCCGGCGTTCGCATATCCAAAATAAAGGGATTGGAAGACGATATTGCGCTAAGCCTCTCTGCTACTGGTATTCGCATCATTGCTCCAATCCCCGGAAAAGGTACGGTAGGTATTGAAGTGCCAAACCAAAATCCGGAAATTGTTTCCATGCGCACGATTATTGGTTCGGATAAATTTGCTAATAATAATTATGAATTGCCTTTTGGGCTCGGGAAGACGATTTCCAACGAAAGCTTTGTTGCCGACTTAGCCAAAATGCCCCATATCCTTATGGCCGGTGCCACCGGTCAGGGTAAATCAGTAGGATTAAATGCGGTGATAGCTTCCTTGCTGTATTGCAAGCATCCGGCAGAGCTGAAATTTGTAATGGTTGACCCCAAAAAGGTAGAACTTAGCCTTTTTAGTCGCATCGAACGTCATTATTTGGCCAAACTGCCCGACTCGGAGGAAGCCATTATCACTGATACCAGAAAGGTGGTTCGTACGCTTAACTCTTTGAGCATCGAGATGGATAATCGCTATGAACTGCTTAAGGATGCACAGGTTAGAAATATTAAAGAGTATAACGTGAAATTCAGAAACCGCAAGTTGAATCCTTTACAGGGGCATCGGTTTTTGCCTTATATAGTGCTTGTAGTAGATGAATTTGCCGATCTGATTATGACGGCCGGAAAGGAGATCGAAAGTCCAATTACAAGGTTAGCCCAATTGGCTCGTGCGGTGGGAATACATCTGATTATTGCTACCCAGCGCCCTTCCGTAAATATCATTACCGGAACAATTAAAGCCAATTTTCCGGCGCGTATTGCTTTCCGCGTTATCTCGCGCATCGACTCACGCACTATCCTGGATTCGAATGGTGCTGATCAGCTGATAGGCAGGGGAGATATGCTGTTGTCAACCGGAAGTGATCTGGTCAGGTTGCAGTGTGCTTTTATTGATACCCCTGAAGTGGAAAAACTTACTGAATTTATTGGAGCACAGCGCGGCTATCCGGATGCCTATCACTTACCGGAATATGCAGAAGAACAAGATGAGCCTGTTGATGTTTATGATGCAACCGAGCGTGACGAACTTTTTGAAGATGCTGCGCATATTATCGTTCAAAACCAACAAGGTTCAACCTCTTTATTACAGCGAAAATTAAAACTAGGCTATAACCGCGCTGGAAGAATAATTGATCAGCTGGAGGCTGCCGGAATCGTGGGACCGTTCGAGGGAAGCAAAGCACGTGAGGTGAGAGTAGCTAACGAAATGGCTTTGGAACAGTTTTTGAGAGATATTGATCATAAATCTAAAGATATTTAAAATGAACGTATTAAAAACCAGTTTTTTGGTTAGTTTTCTATTACTATTTTTTTCGCTCCCTGCACAGCAATCTGCTGATGATTTACTTAAAAAAGTGATTGATAAAACAAAATCATATAGCAGTATAAAAGTGGATTTTGACTATCGCATGCTAAATGAAGATGCTGGTATTGATGAAGTTAAATCGGGTGAAGTTATTATCAGTGGAGATGCTTATAAACTGATGATGGCGGAACAAACCGTTATATCTGATGGTGTAACAATCTGGACCTATCTGGAGGATTCTGAAGAGGTGATGATAAGCAATGCCGCTGATGGCGAAGAAAATATTACGCCAAGTCGTATTCTCACTTCCTACTACGAGGACCATAAAATTAGCTATCAAAATAACCACCGAAACGAGGAAGAAGGTTACACAACGATTGAGCTAAAACCAGAGAGTGGTAAGAAATTTGCCAAAATCCAAATTGCTATCGATGAGGCAAATCTCCAGATAAAGAGCTTTTCAATTTTTGATAACGGAGGGAATGAATTTATCTACCTCATCAAGACAATGGAGGATACCAATTCATTGGATGACAGCTTTTTTAGGTTTGATACCACCGCTTTTCCGGGTGTAGAAGTGATTGACATGAGATGAGGTTTCTTGTTTTTTTAATGCTGTTTTTTATTCCGTTTTGTATGCTGGCTCAGGTTAATGCCGAGCGCTTTAGGAAGGAATATGATCAGCTTGGTTTTTCAATCACCAATACCACGGGCTTTGATTTTTCGAGCGGAAATACTGAGGAGCTTGAATTTAGCGAGGCATTGCGGCTGGATTGGAACAATCCCATTCAGGATTACTATGCCATCTTGGAATATGATTTTAAAACGGTTAGCAAGGAAAAAACCAAGGATAAGGGCTTTTTTCATTTCAGGACGATACGCGATTTGAAGGATTATTATATGATGACGGAGCTGTTTACGCAGCTCGAAATGGATCGTTTTTTGAATCTGAGGTCCCGGTTTTTGCTGGGTGGTGGTTTACGAATGGATTTGGTAGCTTTGTTTGCTTCGGTGGATACAACCCGGCATAACGTGAAGCTGTTTGCCGGTATAGGTATTATGTATGAAAATGAGGCCTATTCCTATGTGCAGGATATTTATATAAGTCATTTTCGTTCAACGAATTACCTCTCGATGGTGATGAGCCTCAGTGAAAACGTGGATTTCACCGTGGTAAATTACTACCAGCCTGCCCTTGAAGATTTTAACGATTACCGCTTCATTACAGATATTAAACTCAGGGTTAGACTTATCAGCCAACTTTCTGTGCAGTTTTCAACGAGTTACAAGCACCGGAATGTTGTGGTAGATGATACCTTTAAAGATGACCTGGAAATAAAGACCGCCATCGTCATCAAGCTTTAAAGAAGAATTTATTAATTCGTGTTTAGTTCATCATGTTCGCGTATAACGAAGAACCGAGTGATATCGAACACGAATACCGCTTAAGTTTATTATTAAATGATTATATCGGTCATTATGAACTAAACACTATTTAAAGCTACGTACGCTGCTGATAAATAACATAAGCCAACCCGCAATCATCAATAGTCCGCCAATGGGCGTTATTGGACCAAGCCAGGGCAAGTTTATCCCGGTTAGTTCTGCCGTGGAAAGCAGGTAAATTGATAAGGAAAAAAACAGGGTTCCAAAAGTAAAGGCATAATAAGTCAGGCGACTAAGTTTTCCCTGAAAACGATCGGGCAATGCCGCTAAAAATAGGATTGCCAGCGCATGAAATAGCTGGTATCGCACGCCTGTTTCAAAACTTTGCAAATCCGTGAGACTGATATTGTCTCTCAGCCAATGAGCTCCTAACGCTCCCAAAATAACTGCTAATCCGGCAAATAGGCTGCCAGTCCATACATAAGTTCTTTCCATTTCTGTTTGCTTTCGTTTGTTTAGTAACTAATCTACGGCAGAAAATCCCCATTTAGTGCTCAAAAACGTGTAATTTTGATGGTCAAAAGTAAGCAATGCAGGGCTATAAACAGCGCTGTTTTATCAGACTTTTGACGAATTAGAAACGAAAGCGTTAATGAAAAATTATTTGAGATGAAGATATCTGTAGAGATTAGTTATTATCCCCTTCTGGTTGAATACATTGCACCCATCAAAGGATTTATACAGCGATTGAATACCTATGCTGAGCTGGTCGTAAAAACTAACGGTATGAGTACCCAGGTCTTTGGAGAGTATGATGTGGTTATGGGGGCATTGACGAAAGAAATTAAGCAGTCATTTGAATTGCCACATAGCGTATTTGTGATGAAAGTGATCAATGCAGATTTAAATCATATTGATGGAAGTCGCTGAGATAGTAAGACTTTTTTGGCAAAATATTCAGCAAACCACCCTACTCGAAATCGTTGCTGTTGTTTTTGGACTTCTTAGTGTTTGGTACAGCAAAAAAGTAAATATTCTTGTTTTTCCAACAGGAATCGTCAGCGTGCTGATCTACATTTATATCACTTTTTTTGCGAAGCTCTATGCTGACATGTTCATCAATATGGTGTATTTTGTTATGAGTGTTTATGGCTGGTATCACTGGACCCATCCTCAAGTGGGCAAGATGCAAAGGCCAGTGAGTTTTTCGAACCGGTTTCAAAATGTCGCCGGATTATTAGCTACTCTGCTTCTTTTTTTTCTGCTACGTTATGTTTTGATCAACTTCACGGATAGTAATGTGCCGACCATTGATGCGCTGACCACGGCAATTTTTATCGTTGGCATGTGGCTGATG
Source organism: Bacteroidota bacterium (assembly GCA_018830105.1). Lineage (GTDB taxonomy): Bacteria > Bacteroidota > Bacteroidia > Bacteroidales > F082 > UBA5536. Next base: position 88,735 of record JAHJTC010000012.1, on the reverse strand, counting down.
GCCATTAAAAAAGTTGAAAACTGGCTTTATTGGATAGTCGGAGATGTTATTTCTGTGCCTTTGTATTTTTATAAAGGACTTGTGTTTACCAGCTTTCAGTTTTTTGTTTTTTTAATTATTGCCGTTGCAGGATACCTTGTATGGCGCAAACAAGCGCAGCATGATTAAAAGAATTGCCATTACAGGACCCGAATCAACCGGGAAATCCTGGCTGGCCGAAAGGCTTGCGGAACACTATAATACTTCCTGGGTTCCTGAGTTTGCGCGGAGTTACCTGGAAAAGACCGATCAAAAATATGCGCCCAGGGATATTGAGCAAATCGCGAAGGGACAGCTTGAACTTGAACGAAATCTTATTTCGCAGGCTAAAGCGGTATTGTTTACCGACACCGAAATGCTGGTATGTAAAATCTGGCTCGACTTTGTTTTTGGCCTCAAATCTATCTTTATTGAAAAGGCTCTTGACGAGCAAAACTATGATTTATATTTGCTGTGTGATATCGATCTCGACTGGCAACCCGATCCTTTGCGGGAACATCCGCACAAACGCGAGGAATTATTTGTTCGCTATGAAAATTTGCTCATCGAGCGTGGTTTCCCGTTTGTTAAAGTGTCGGGTCAAGGCAATATCAGACTTGAAAATGCGGTTAATGCTGTGAATGAAATCTGTGGAAGATGAAAAATGGTGCACTTCATATTTTGTTTCTTGCCCGCTGGTATCCCAATAAGGAGGATCCTATGTTTGGACTTTTTGTGCGGCGGCATGCCGAAGCCGCAGCTTTATTTCAGCAGGTTTCTGTTGTTTATGTGCATGCTGTTTCCAAGGCCGAATCCAAATTTGAAGTCAAGCAATCTGCTGCCCTAAAAGAATACATTGTCTATTACAGAAAACCTGAAAACAAAGGTGTAATTGGTAAAATAATAAGTTTTCAACGCTTTTGGAAAGCCAATATTAGGGCAATTAAGATGGTAGAGGCTGATCAGCCTAAAGTGGATTTAATTCATGTTCATGTGCTTAGCCGGTTGGGATTGTTAGGCTGGGTTCTGGCATTCAGACGTGGAATTCCTTTTATGATAACCGAACACTGGTCAAGATATCTTCCGGTAAATAATGATTTTAACGGGTTTTTCAGGAAGGGGATAACCCGCTTTGTGGTCAAAAGAGCCGCCGGTGTTACAGCAGTAACAAAAAACCTTGCGCAAGCCATGCAGGCTCATGGCCTAAATAATAAAAACTACCATATTTTACCCAACGTGGTGAATATGCATTTATTTAAGCCGGGGGAGGAAAAGCCATCCTCGGGAAAGATTCAACTGGTGCACCTGAGTTGTTTTGAGGATAAAAGCAAAAATATCAGTGGACTGTTGCGTGTTTTGGCAAGCCTGAAAGAGCAGGCGCAAAATTTCGAATGCACTTTAATAGGTGACGGGATAGATTTTGAAAGTCTGAAAAACTATGCAAGCGATTTAGGACTTAGCAGTCAGCTGCGGTTTACCGGCTTGCTAGAAGGCGAAAAACTTGCGGACGAATTAGCGAAGGCGGATTTTATGGTGATGTTCAGCAACTATGAAAATATGCCGGTGGTCATCCTTGAAGCTTTTGCCTGTGGCTTGCCTGTGGTTGCAACCAGGGTAGGAGGCATACCGGAAATGGTAAATGATCAGAATGGCTTGTTAGTGTCGCCTAAAAATGAAGGGGAGATGCTGGCTGCCATAACATGGATGATGGAAAATTACACAAACTTTGATCCTGCCATGTTGCGGGCTATGGTCGAAGACAAATACAGCCTTGAAGCAGTAGGAAAGTTGCTGCACAGCTGGTACACTGCAGCAATTAAGGCTCCCTGAAAGTCAGCATGGGGATGCCCAGTTCAAAAAATGCATCTTTCCCAATTTTGTCTTTAAACAAATAATCCATCAGTCCCCTGCGGTAAGCAATAAAGGAAGCCAGGCTAATATTATTTTGTTCGCAAAACAGCTTGAGAGCTTCTTTAGGTAGGCTTGTATTAATCAAATGGAAACGGATCATTTGCTTCGCGCTTTCTTGCTTGAAGGCCAGCTTTAGTTCCTCCATCAATAAGGCAGGTTTGTCATCCTCTTCATCCATCAGCAGATGAACCACATGAACCACAGGATTATACTGTTCCAGTGTTTCAAAAATCTTATTGATTGTGCTGATTTCAAATCTTCCAAAATTGGTGGCATAGAGCACTTCGTTGCTTTTTGTCCACTGATAACCTTCGGGCACCGAAAGCAGGGGCACATCCACCTTGGTCATAACACTCTTGGCCATGCTGCCTTCCAGAAATCTTTTTTTGCCTTTGCCATGAGTCCCCATCAAAACAATATTCGGCGTTTCAGCTTCTGCCAAATTAACAAGCTCCATCTCAGGATCTCCACCTTTTAAAACAGGTTTCAATTTAATATGATCAAGTGAGGCTTCCGTTAGCTTTTGCTCAAGCTTACTCAGCTTCTCCTGCATAAATTTTCCCGCTTGCTCTTCCATTTCGAGCAGAAGCTCTCTGTTGAAAAAAGTATCAGAATCCAGTCCGCCCGGAAAACTACTGTCGCCCATTAGAATCTGGTCCATATAGGCGTGAAAAAGAATTATTTCTCCGCCCGATTCTTTCAGCAAATCTAGTGCATAGGGGAAAAGCATTTCGTTTTCCTCACTGAAATCTGTAGATAAAATAATTTTCATGTCAGGGTATTTTTTATGATGATTGTTGTTTTTTAGAAGCGTAAAGATACAAAAATCAAAACCCAAATACAATTCCCAAAACTCCGGCAATGGTTCCAACACCGATGTTAATTATTTTGGCCCAGATAAAACCCTTGGGGGTTTCGGCAAGCAAAGGCAGAGAGCCATGCCCATCCTGCACAATGGAACTAGCCAGTAAAATACTTAGCGGAAGTGAGCCCTGCGCAAAAAGCAATACAAATATATAGTGAGGGCCGGACTCGGGAATGATCCCAATTAACAAGGCGATTAGTAATACCAGGTAGAGGTTTGATGATATCCAATCCTGTAGGTTAATGTATTGATTTGCAAAATGTATGGCAAGAATAAGACCGAAAGTCCAGAGAAATATTTTCAGGAAATGCTTTTTAATTATATGCTGCCAAAGATGATCCTGCAGGAAATGTTCTTTTGCTGTGACAACGATATACAAAATTGCCGAAAGCAGAAGCAATAGTGTAAACCTTATCCAATCTGCCTCTCCACCATGATCGTGATCGTGCGCATGGTCATGTGCCTGATCGATTAAGGCAATATTTTCGCTCCCGGCCATAAGGGTGTTTAAGTGATGGCTTCCATCGATTATCCCGGTGGCCATACTTATTAATATGGCTAAAACACTGGCAATAAGGAGCGCTCTGGTGAAACTGATATTTCGCAGGTTTTCCAGGATAAGGCGAGGATGGTATTTATTGCAGGCCTCATTTTGATGCAATGGCAGGCTGACTTTTTCTTTAAGTCCAATAAATTTGTTTTTCACGCTCAGGTGAACAAGCAGGCCAGTCGCAATGGCAACAAAAAATAAAATCGCAGTAAGCTTTATTGCGGTAACAGGTATGGTGGAAAACATCAGAAAAGCTTCGTCACCTGATGTGGCAATGAGCGTGGCAACAAGCGCAGGAAACATTACAACACGATGGATGTATAAGGATACCATGGTGTACGATCCCAAACAACCGGGAATTATTCCCATCAAGCTTCCCATAAAAATTTGAGTGATTGGCGATTTTTGAAGCTTTTTCGACCATAATCCACGTGTTTGTATGTTGATGTATTCAATCACGATCATCATGCCAAGCACGAAAGTGGTAATGATAAATGTTTGTTTGAGTATCAGGTCGATCATAGCGGATATCTTGCTACTTGTTGTTCAGCTTGCAAAGATGGGAATAATTCGTAATATCCGGCTCAATTTAAGTTGTCAATTAATACACTTTTCATTTTAATTTATATCGGGTCTAAATTAGAGTCATGACAGAAAATTTGTAGCTCAACTATTGCCAGATTAGTTATTATATGTAATTTTGGTAATTAATTACCTGATTTATAATGTCGAAAATTGTTACCCTCACGGAGGCTGCTTCAATAGCTTTGCATGGAATGATAATCGTTGCCAAGGCAGAAAGAATGGCTAATGTAATTCAAATTGCTGAACTTACAGGAAGCTCAAAACACCATGTAGCTAAAATATTTCAACGACTTGTAAAGGACAACTTCCTGGAGTCGCATCGGGGGCCTACCGGTGGATTTACGCTTAAGAAAGATCCGGAAGACATCAATTTGCTTGATATCTATGAATCCATCGAAGGAAAAATCGAAGTCACAACTTGTCCGCTGGATAAGCATATTTGTCCTTTTGAAAAATGTATTATGGACAACGTTACCCGAAAAATGACTGTTGATTTTCGAAACCATTTGAAAGCGCATACCCTGAAGGATTATTTGTAGCTTATTTTTAAGATTCCTCCATCCCGAAAATCTTTTATCCTATTTTAGGTAAATAAATACTGAAATTCTTGTATAAGAATTTTTTTCTGCCGAATTTTGCAGTGTGAAAAAAATAACAAGCTAAAATTTGAGGTATGAAGAAAACGGTAAAAAATCTAACGCGCCTATTCCTTTTAGCTGGCATAATAGGGGGAATTCAACCACTGCTAAAGGCGCAGTTTTCGCTCGAAGCGCAAATCAGACCCAGAACGGAATATAGAAATGGCTTCAAACAGTTAGTCACGGAAGATGCTGAATCAGCTTTTTTTGTGAGTCAAAGAAGCCGCCTCAATGCCCTCTATAAAAAGGATAAAGTACAGCTGGGAATAAGTTTTCAGGATGTACGTGTATGGGGAGATCAGCCCCAACTGGCAGCTTCCTCAAATCAATTGATGGTGCATCAGGCATGGGCAGCATATTTAATCAATGATCACCTTAAATTTAAGCTTGGCAGGCAGGAGCTGGTTTATGATGATGCCCGGATTCTTGGAAATGTCGATTGGGCACAGCAGGCCAGAAGTCATGACTTGGCTTTGTTAACTTATGAACAGAATTTTAAATTGCATATTGGAGCTGCCTATAACCAGCAAGAGGAAAGGCTTTTGGGAACTGATTATCAAATAGCGAATAATTACAAGACCATGCAATTTGCTTGGTTTCACAAGAAATTTGATCATTGGAATCTCAGTTTGCTTGTTCTGAATAATGGCTGGCAACATGACTATATTACCGATGAGGTGGAAAAATATAAAACGGTGTTCAGCCAGACTTTGGGTGGCAGGTTTAGCTATTTGCATAAGGCTTTCCGCTTTAATGCGGCTTCTTATTTTTCAACAGGAAAAGATGCAAACGACCGTGCATTAGCCGCTTACTATTTCGCTGCTGATGCAAATTACAAGGCCAACAGCAATTGGAATTTCAGCTTGGGCTGGGAATATCTTTCGGGGACAAGCGAGCTGGAGAAATTGAATAATGAGGATTACACCAATAAATCCTTCAATCCATATTATGGTACAAACCATAAGTTTAACGGCTACATGGACTATTTCTATGTCGGAAACCATATCAATAGCGTTGGACTTAGTGATGTATTTCTTTCGGCAAAGTACCAACAAACTAAATGGAATTTGCAGGGCGCTCTGCATTTCTTCAGCGCCGCCAATGAAGTGCTGAATCAGGATGTTATTAATGCTCTGGAGGCGATGCCGAATAAATTGGGAACGGAATTCGATTTGGTTTACAGCTATCAATTGAGTCCACAGGTCGCATTATCGGCCGGATACAGCCAGATTTTTGGCACAAAAACACTGGAAATGCTTAAGGGAGGCGATGCTGATACAGCTAACAATTGGGCATGGCTTATGATCAATTTTAATCCCAAATTGATTCAGGAATTGTTTTGATAAACTATAAACTATTGAAAAATATAGTGTTACAAACTAATAATTATACAAACTTTTAAATTTATGAGTATGTTTTGTTATCAATGCCAGGAGGCAGCAAAAGGAGTAGGATGTGAAAAAGTAGGTGTATGCGGCAAACAGCCTGAAGTTGCTGTAATCCAGGATATGCTTATTTATGTAGCAAAAGGGGTTTCTGTTTATGCCCATGCCGGTTTTAAAAATGGCATAAGAAGCAAAGAGGCAGACCTTTTTGTCTTTGATGCACTTTTCACCACAATTACCAATGCGAATTTTGATTATGTTGCTATCAGAAAAAAGGTGATGGAAGGCTTCGAATTGCGTGATAGCCTGCGTAAAATAATTGAAGCTAAAGGTATTAAGTTTGATGAAGCGTCTTTTGAAAGCGCTGTTTGGACACCATCGTCCATCGAAGATCTTGATAGTAAAGCCTTGACCGTAGGGGTGTTGTCCACAGAAAATGAGGATGTACGATCTTTACGCGAACTGGTTGTTTATGGCCTGAAAGGCATGGCGGCATACGGAATGCACGCATTGCATCTGGGTTATCTGGAAGATGACATTTTTGATTTTACTTATCGGGCATTGGTTACGGTGCAAAACGATGCAGCTACAGCTGATGAACTTACCGCATTGGTACTCGAAACGGGTAAATATGGTGTGCAGGTAATGGCATTGCTTGATAAAGCCCATAACGAAACTTATGGTAGTCCTGAAATCACCAAAGTGAATATTGGTGTGGGAACGCGGCCTGGAATTTTAATCTCAGGTCATGATCTAAAGGATATTGAGCAATTGTTGGAGCAATCAGAAAATAGTGGTGTTGATATTTATACCCATAGCGAAATGTTGCCGGCGCATTATTATCCTAAACTCAAAAAGTATAAACACCTATTTGGCAATTATGGCAATGCCTGGTGGAAGCAGCATGAGGAATTTGAAAGCTTTAACGGCCCGGTTTTGTTCACCACAAACTGTATTGTTCCTCCCAAAAAGTCTTCGACATACGCTGAAAGGGTTTATACAACGGGTTCTTCAGGGTTTACAGGTTTTCCGCATATTGAAGCAGATCCGATAACCGGAAAGAAAGATTTCAGCGCAATTATTGAACATGCCGCCAAGTGCCCTGCACCAACAGCTATTGAGCAAGGTGAGATTACCGGAGGCTTTGCACACAATCAAGTGATGCTACTTGCTGATAAAGTTGTTGATGCCGTAAAATCCGGTGCGATAAAGAAATTTTTTGTCATGGCAGGTTGTGATGGCCGCATGAAAAATCGTGAATATTATACGGATTTCGCCAGTGCCTTGCCAATGGATACAGTTATTTTGACCGCTGGCTGTGCCAAATTCCGCTATAATAAGTTACAGCTTGGCGATATTGGTGGCATTCCACGTGTGCTGGATGCCGGCCAATGCAACGATTCTTACTCTTTGGCGATGATTGCCTTAAAGCTTAAGGAAGTGTTTGAGCTAAAGGATATTAATGAGCTTCCAATAGCTTATAATATCGCCTGGTACGAACAAAAAGCCGTTATTGTTTTGTTGGCGCTCTTAGCTTTGGGTGTAAAAAACATACATCTCGGACCCACCCTGCCGGCATTTCTGTCGCCAAATGTGGCCAATGTTTTGGTCAATAATTTTGGGATTGCTCCCATTGGTGAGGTTGAAGCCGATGTTGAATTATTAATGAATGCCTAAATTAAAATCAAACCTCAATTAACTCAAAGCGAGTTAATTGAGGTTTATTAATAAAATATTAATATGGAACTTCAAGGAAAATTTAGATTCGAAGAATTAGCGCAAACAGCGCCAAATGCTATTGTAAGCAAGCAGATTATAAAGAATGAAAAGGGAAATATCACCCTCTTTGCCTTTGACCAAAACGAAGGGCTTTCGGAACATACCGCACCTTTTGATGCTTTAGTGATGATCATTGAAGGCGAGGCTATGGTTAGCATCGGAGGCGAAAACCATCAGCTTGCAGCAGGAGATAGCATCATTATGCCTGCTAATGTGCCACATGCGCTCAAGGCTGAAAAAGCTTTTAAAATGATTTTGGTGATGATCAAAGCGTGATTTTGCTACCTTTGTAAGGTATAAAAATTAACACTTTTATGGCCACATCGTTTAATGGATTTGCCCTTTCTTTGAGTGGAGGAGGGGCACGTGGGATTTTTCATGCTGGTTTCCTTCATGCCCTTGATGAAGCAGGATTGAAACCCAATGCTATCGCAGGAGCCAGCATGGGAGCTATCGTTGGCGCATTCTATGCTGCCGGCTTAAGTCCGCGCGAAATGCTTAAAGCTATAAAAACGCCCGACCTGATGAGTGTTCATAGCTGGATAGGTTTAAAAGGCGGATTGGGCTCGATGAAAGTTTTGCGCGAACAACTCAACAAGTTTATCGGGCATAGTTCTTTTGATAAATTGAACATGCCGCTTTTGGTGTCGGTAAGCAATATGAATGCCGGCAAAAATGAGCTCCTCAACTCAGGCGATCTTATTGATGCAGTGGTTGCTTCAGCTTCGATACCGATAGTTTTTATGCCCGTTAAAATTGGCGACAGCTATTACCTCGATGGCGGTCTAACACTCAATTTGCCTGCAAAATGCCTTGAAAAGAAAGGTCAGATGATAATAGGCCTGGACAGTAATTTTCTGGGCGAAAACGAAACAAAATACACCTCCTTATTGCCGGTTGTTGAGCGTAGTTTACATATGATTGTCCACAATACGGTACGTGATCAAATGGAGAATTGTCATATCTATGTTTCAACAAAAAAAATGCGGGACTTTAGTACATTTGATTTTGATAAAGCCAACGAAATATTCGAAATTGGCTATGAAACGGCTCAGGAATATATCCCTGAAATTAAAAAAGCGCTAAAAAGGAAATAACCCGCTGTTAATCCATTTATCATTCTAAATTATATTCCTTAAAATCTCATAATCTGAATGTTATATTTAGAATGATATTAAATAGGAAAATAAGTAATTAAATGCTTAAATATTTTATTATTTTTGCATAAAATTTGACTTATGACCTACTTTAGTACTAAAGATAGTTTATTCGACATCACTGAAAAATATCCCCAAACTTTGGAAATATTTGTTGCGCAAGGTTTTGTGCAACTTGCTGATGAACAAAAGCGTGCCACAATGGGAAAGTCATTGCAGCTGGATATCGCCCTATCCATGCGTAATATTGATGAGGCTGCGTTCCACAACTTATTGATTCAGGCTATCGAGTCCAAGGGTAATTCAAATGTTACTAATAAGCCCGAGAAACAATTGCGCATCAAAGGTTTACTGCCATGTCCGGTCAGGTTGCCCTTGCAGGAAGAATTAGATGCTTTTATCGCGCAATCCGCTGACAAGATGCAAATAGAAGCGCATTTGAAAGCAGCTTCAATGGGACTCGATTGGATGAAAGACGAGGTAATCAATGCCGAAGCTGTTGAGGAGCTTGATGATCTCTATATTTCTGCCGGATTCGACATGTTTTTTGAGCAGGCTTATTTTGGTCGTTTCATTAAAACCGGAGAATTCGCTGATCCATTGCCTTGGAAAAAAGTAAACAAAGATTTCGATAATAAACAGTTGCGATTAAAAGATCCGCAAGGCCGTTATGGAATAATTGCTGTTGTACCGGCAATTTTTCTGGTAAACACACAAGTGCTTGGCGAAAGGCCTGTTCCCCAAAGCTGGGAAGATTTGCTAAATCCGGTTTATGCCAATAGTATAAGCCTGCCTGTTTCTGATTTCGACCTGTTTAATGCCATCTTGCTTACCCTAAGCCAACGCTATGGCCGCGATGCAATCACCGCTTTGGGCATGAACATGCAGCAGAGCATGCATCCTGCGCAGATGGTAAAATCGGAGCGCAGCAAAAATCAGAAACCAGCCATCACTATTATGCCTTATTTCTTTACTAAAATGGCCAAAGCCGGTGGTGTAATGACTGCGGTCTGGCCCGAAGATGGTGCAATCATCAGTCCTATTTTTGCCATTGGGAAAACTAAACGTTTTAAGCAAATGGATAGCCTTTCCGACTTCCTGGGATCCGAAAAACTTGCCGAAATACTCTCGCATCAGGGCTTGTTCCCTTCCTTAAACCCGATGATTGATAATAAAATACCTACAGAAAACACCTATATGTGGCTTGGCTGGGAGTTTATCGATTCACATAATTTAAATCAGGAATTTGAACAGTGCGAAAAGCTGTTCAATATTGCTCATATTCAAAATAAACCCTCATGAATTTAGTAACTATTTCAGGACCACCTTCTTCCGGAAAAACTGCGGTTATCCTAAAAGCAGCCGAAAGCCTGATGAAAAGAGGTGTTAAAATTGGTGCTGTGAAATTCGACTGCTTACATACCGATGATGATCTGGCTTATGAAAAAGCCGGAATTCCGGTTAAAAAAGGCCTTTCAGGTTCATTGTGCCCCGATCATTATTTCGTTTCGAACATTGAAGCCGTAACCGATTGGGGTATAAAAGAAAACTTCGATTTGCTGATTTCTGAAAGTGCCGGCCTGTGTAACCGTTGTTCGCCTTATATCAAGGAAATAAAGGCGGTTTGCGTAATCGACAACCTGAGCGGGATCAATACACCAAAAAAAATTGGGCCTATGTTACGCATGGCTGATATTATTGTAATAACAAAGGGCGATATCGTTTCACAAGCAGAACGTGAGGTTTTTGCTGCCGGCGTTTATGCCGTAAATCCATCAGCTATTATAATGCATATCAATGGTTTGACAGGACAGGGAGCTTTCGAGTTCAGTACATTATTGTATGATGAGAATACACAAATCGATACCTTAAAAGGTAAAAAATTACGTTTTTCAATGCCCTCTGCGCTATGTTCCTATTGTTTAGGCGAAACCCGTATTGGAGAGTCGTATCAAATGGGCAACGTACGGAAAATTAATCTTTAGAACAGTATGAGTCAACAAGAATTATTACAGTATAGTCCGCAACAGCTGCTGAAAATTTATCCTTTTTTGGAGTCGTTTTTCGCAGGTCAGAATTGGATTTTGAAACAGAATCATCAGCAAAAACTCATTGAACTGCTTGATCAACTTGATGAGGAGCAGCAAGAGGATCATGCTTTTGATAAAGCTGATTTTATAGAACAGCTGCATGATTTTATCAGTCAGATGGAAGCTTTTGTGGGTCAAAAGGAGAAAAGTGTAGAAACACTGACTGTTTTGCCCGGCAATGATAAAAGCGGGAATCCGGAAAATTTTGAGCAACTCATTTTCAAGACCAAAACCATTACAAGTATTGTTGGCCCAACAGGGTCTGGTAAAAGCCGATTGCTTGCCGATATTGAATGGGTAGCTCAGGCTGATACACCAACACTTCGTAAAGTATTGATTAACAATGAAAAACCAGATAACAGCTGGCGGTTTTCAGGCAATAAGAAGCTTGTAGCGCAGTTGTCGCAAAACATGAATTTTGTGATGGATTTAAGTGTACAGGAATTTCTGGAATTACACGCCAAAAGCAGGATGGCAGCCAATGCAGACGTGCTTATCAAGCGTATTATTGATGCTGCCAATGAGCTGGCTGGTGAGAAGTTTTTGCCCGAAACGCCAATCACTTCATTAAGCGGCGGGCAATCGCGTGCGCTGATGATTGCTGATACCGCGCTGCTTAGCCAGTCGCCGGTCGTTCTGATTGATGAAATTGAGAACGCCGGAATCGATCGCAAAAAAGCCTTGAAGATATTAACCGGAGAGGATAAGATCGTGCTGATGGCAACACATGATCCCATTTTAGCTTTGATGGCTGATCAACGTATTGTGATTAAAAATGGAGGAATACACAAAATTATTCAGACAACTGAAGGCGAAAAGGCCATGCTAAAGCAACTCGAAATGGCTGATCAGAAACTGCAAAATTTGAGAGCAAGATTACGCGGGGGAGAGGTTTTAGCTGAAGCGTAGCCACAATATTTGACTAAATAAAATAGAATCATGATGTCACACGATGGATGTTCTGCCAGTTTTGAGAATGGCAAGATGGTCGCCGATAAGATACGGCAGATGGGCTTCGACCAACAAATGATGCCCATGTCATTTGAGCTCAGTTGCGAGAACTGCGGCAACGATTTCGAGATGGATTGCTTTGAAACACATTGCCCGAATTGCGATATGGTGTATGCTGTAACGCCTTGTCATGCATTCGATCCTTCAAATATAAAAGCTGCCGGAATCAGTTACTGAGGGTTGTTTTTGATGATTGTTTGCATGAATAGAAGCTATTATTTGATTCCGAAAGGCCTTGTGCAAAGCTTTGGCCTGGCATTTGGTTTCAATACAGCCTAAATTCCAAACTTTTCTCGTTTACAGTAATCTGCTAAGCCAAAACTAATCAATTCAAAAACTGGGTTTTTAAGTATGAGAAAATGGAAATGGATACATAAATGGTTTTCGCTTATTTTGGGTGTTTTTGTGATTCTTTGGGCCATTTCCGGAATTGTATTGAATCACCGTCAGCTGCTTAGCTCGGTTGATGTTAGCCGAAACTGGCTTCCGGAAGCTTATCAGTATAATAACTGGAATAATGCTGCCATACGTGGCGGAATCCAATTAGGTGGTGATAGTTTATTGATTTATGGGAATGTCGGAATTTGGCTTACTGACACTTCCTTTAGTAGCTATCAGTCATTTAATCAAGGTATTAAGATTGGATCTGATAGCAGGAAAATCAACAAACTTTTCAAAAGCCGACAGGGAAATATTTTTGCAGCTTCGCAGTCTGGGCTCTATCTGTTTTCAAATTGGGAACAAAAATGGCAAAGGATACCGCTGGATTTGCACGACAACCGGATTGTTGATATAACTGCCCGTGGCGACAAAATGGTTTTTTTAAGCCGTTCCGAGATAATTATTGCTGATGATGATCGTAAAGCCGTTGAATTTGACCTGATCGAATTGCCGCGTGCTATTGATGACGATGGTCGTGTATCTTTATTCCGAACCTTATGGGTGCTACATAGTGGTGAAATTTATGGTACAGCCGGTGTTCTTCTGGTTGATTTGCTGGCAGTGTTGCTGGTGTTTTTGGTTGTGAGTGGATTTATTTATTTCTTTTATCCAAAGTGGATTAAAAGTCGCAGAAATAAAGCCAAATCCGTCAAGGCTTGGGTCAATCAGCTGCGCTTCAACCAAAAGTGGCACAATAAAATTGGTATCTGGATTGTCGGGTTTTTGATCTTTAATACGCTGACAGGCATTTTCTTGCGTCCGCCTTTATTAATTGCAATTGCTGATTCAAAGGTGGGCAAAATACCATTTTCTACCTTGAGTGATCCAAATCCGTGGCACGACAAATTGCGCCTGATACATTGGAATGAGTCCGGAGGTTATTGGCTGATCGGCACCAACGAAGGCTTGTATAAAGCCCGCGCCGATATGTCAGGACCGCTGATTCCTTTTAAAACGCAGCCGCCGCTTTCTGTAATGGGTATAAATGTTTTTGAGCAGCTGCAAACTGAAATGTTTGTTGTTGGATCATTCAATGGTTTGTTTTTATGGCAGCCCGGTTCAGATTATGTACGCGATATGATCACCGGTGAAGTCCCCGAAGTGAAAACCAGTGCAGGATCGCCAATAGGCACTCATATGATTTCCGGCATGATTCGTTTACCCGGGCGTAATCTGGTTTTCGACTACAATCGTGGATTGATAAATAAACATATTGCCATGCCACCAGCGATTTCTGATGCACCAATGCCCTTATGGAATCTCGCACTGGAGGTGCATACCGGGCGATTTTTTCAGGGAGTGATGGGGGATTTCTATATCCTTATTATCCCGCTTTTTGGCTTGGCACTGTTGCTTATTCTGAGTTCGGGACTTATTCGCTGGTGGAAGAAGTATCAACACAGAAAGCCAATTTAGAACCTTTTTAAATAGCCGCTCAGCGCAAGAATTTTTTGCGTTTTGAGCTATTAATAGTTATATTTGTTTCTTATTTGAATTTAAATACTTGATTACTTAAATAGAAGAGTAACTAAGACTAAACAGTATGAAGCAGTTGATAAAACGAATTATTCCTCCTCCGCAATGGCAAGTTGCTGTCGTCATTATGATGGGAGCCATAGCAGGGCTTGCTTTTTACGCATTTTACTCAAGCAAAGCCTATTCATACCTCTCTGATGCACCTGAAACTTGCGTGAATTGTCATATTATGGCGCCACAATATGCAACCTGGCAGCATAGTTCACACAGGGAGGTGGCCAACTGTAACGATTGCCATGTGCCGCATGATAATATTTTTCGCACCTATTATTTTAAAGCGATGGATGGCGCGCGTCATGCCACAATGTTTACCCTGCGCCTTGAACCTCAGAATATCTTTATCAAAGAAGCAGGTATCGGAGTGGTACAGGAAAACTGCATTCGATGCCATAGCAATCTGATCACCGATAGCAAACTACTTGTCCAAACCGAAACCTTTCATCATAAGTTTGAAGAACGTTTGTGCTGGGAATGTCACAGGGAAGTTCCTCACGGAAGGGTAAAAAGCCTGTCGAGTACACCCTATGCGCGAGTGCCTATGTTACCTTCGCCTGTTCCATCCTGGCTAAATGAGATGATAAACCAAAAATAAGCATGAACCATAATAATTTTAAATATGAGCACATTGAAGACTAAAAGAAGAAGTCCCTGGGTAAACTGGACGCTGTTTATTGTTACCCTCGCTGTCGTATTTTTTCTTGGGTTATTGGTTTCTTCGATTACCGAAAGAAGAGCCGAAGCGATTTTTGCCTACAAACCCAAAGTAAAACTCAATGAATTTGAACCACGCAACGAAGTCTGGGGCAAAAATTTTCCCAAAGAGTTTGAGACTTACCGCAAAACACAACAAACGGATTTTCGTACACCCCATGGTGGAAATGCTATGCGTGATGTGCTGGAAGAAAGCCCGGAATTAGTTGTTATGTGGGCAGGCTATGGTTTTTCAAAGGATTATAATCAAGGCAGAGGCCACTCCTATGCCATTGAAGATATTAACAATACGCTCAGAACCGGCGGACCTTTGGCGCCCAATGAAGGGCCAATGCCGAGCACTTGCTGGACCTGTAAAAGCCCTGATGTGCCACGCATGATGAATGAGTTAGGCGGACCTGCCGAGTTCTACAAAGGAAAATGGGCGAAACATGGTATGGAAATCAGCAATTCGATTGGCTGTGCCGATTGCCATAACCCTGAAACTATGGATCTGGCCATTTCGCGGCCTGCTTTGGTCGAAGCATTTGAAGCCAGGGGTGAAGATATCTCGCAGGCAACACATCAGAAAATGCGTTCGCTCGTTTGTGCGCAATGTCATGTGGAATACTACTTTAACAACGAAAATAAGCAAGAACGTCCCAACTACCTTACTTTTCCGTGGGTAAATGGTTTTGAGCCGGAAGATATGCTCAAGTATTATGATGATATGGGTTTCAGCGATTGGACACATGCAATCTCAAAAGCACCAATGTTGAAAGCCCAGCATCCTGATTACGAGGTTTATACCACCGGAATTCATGCCGAACGCGGGGTTTCCTGCGCTGATTGTCATATGCCGTATGTAAGTGAAGGTGGAATAAAATATTCCAATCATCATGTAACTTCTCCCTTGAAATATATCTCACAGGCCTGTCAAACCTGTCATCGGGAAAGTGAAGAAACCTTGATGAAAAACGTTTATGATCGACAAGATAAGGTTTTGGAGCTGCGCAAAAAAGCAGAAGAATTGCTCACCCGCGCACATGTTGAAGCCGGATTAGCCTGGGATAATGGTGCAACCTTAGACGAAATGCAAGACATTCTGTATGATATTCGTGTGGGACAGTGGTTCTGGGATTATGTTGCGGCTTCTCATGGAGGGTCGTTCCATTCACCGGTCGAGAGTGCCAGAATATTGGGTAAATCAATCAACGAAGCCCAAAGTGCACGCATAAAATTGGCGCGTCTGCTGGCAAGCAAAGGCATTAACCGCGAAATCGCTTATCCTGATATTTCTACAAAAGAAAAAGCTCAGGAGTATATTGGTTTGCCAATGGAAAAATTGAAAGCTGAAAAGGATAAATTCCTGAAAGAAATCGTTCCGGTATGGAAAAAGAAGGCTGCCGAAAGAGAAGCCACCTACGATGTTGTATTGAATGAGTAAAACTTTTATTTAAAGCTTCTTGTTAATCCCGGGTTTTTATACAGAACTCGGGATTCTTTTTTTTTGTTCGAAAACGAACAAATGGTGTTCGCGATGATACGATTTATTGAACAGGCATAATTATAAACAGTCATAGAGTTGTGTAACCTATAGAATGATAATGACATAAAAAATTTGGCATATCCATTGTTAACAAATGAACATCAAATTTGGATTTCAATATGAAAATAATTCTTTTAAGTTTTCTGGGATTACTGCTGATTAGTCTGATCATTTTCGGATATTTTGGAGCATTTAAGCGTATCAGCTTTAATCAGTTTCATACAGGTGGCGAATGGATTGCCTTTCGATCCTTTCGGGGCGATTATAAGCAATCAGCAGTGGTAATGGATGAGGTTTATCAGCAACTGCTCGACTCGCATCAGCTGCATACTTTTCAAGGTATTGGAATTTACTATGATAATCCTGAAAAGGTTGCTGCCGATCAGCTCAGGGCTGATGCCGGTTGTGTGATTTCAGCTGAGGATGCTAAACAATTATCACAACATAAAAACTTGAAAATTAAACAATTACCGGAGGGAGATTACCTCGTAGCAGAATTCCCTTACAAAGGAAAACTGTCGGTTTTGCTGGGCCTATTTAAAGTGTATCCTGGCATGAAGAATTTTGTAAAAATGCGCGGTTTAAATCCGGAAACCCCTGTTATTGAACTCTATGATATTCCAAACAAGAAAATAGTTTACAGAAAGTTTCTTTCAGCTTACCCGCACCCATTAAGTTAGTCCGCTCATGATCGCTTCCTCAATTCCCAGTTTTAAAATTAATCAGGATGAAAATTTATAAAAAATTATTACTGTCAACGCTTTTGTTATTGCCTTTTCTTGCAGTTTTCCCTTGCACTACTTTCGTTTATAACAACGCAGATGGACAACTTTTTTTTGGTCGCAATTTTGATTTTCCGGCCGGTATGGCACATATTGAAATCAATAAAGCAAATACGATTAAATCATCGATGGCACCTGAGGGTGAAGCTGTTTTTAGTTGGGTTTCGCGTTTTGGAAGCATCAGTTTTAACCAGATTGGCCGCGAATTTCCTTATGGCGGAATGAATGAAGCGGGGCTGATAATCGAACAGATGTGGCATCAGGAGGCAAAATATCCGGAAAAGGATAGCCGGGCAGCACTCTCTGAATTGCAATGGATACAATATCAGTTGGATATGGCTGAATCCGTCGAGGATATTATTGATAGCGACCGAATAGTTCGTATTGCTGACGCCTCAATCGCTACTTTGCATTTTCTGGTTGCCGACGCAAACGGCACTGTAGCTACAATTGAGTTTTTTGAAGGTGAAATGGTAGTACATAAAGGCGAAAACCTGCCTTATAAGGTGTTGGCTAATTGTAGTTATGAAGTTTCAGTCGATTTTGTAAGCAAAAAGCAAGTAGATAACAACGCAGCTTTCAGTCCATGGGTTGAAAATTCATCCGGACGATTCGCAACGGCAGTATCTTTATTAGACAAAATGCCTGCCGAAGAAAGTGCTGTTGATGCCTCTTTTAATGTGCTGCAAGCTGTGGCGCAAGAGGGGCAAACGCAATGGAGCATCGTTTATGATCAGGCCAACAGATGCATTTTTTATCGCACTATGGCCAATGATAAACTGCGTGAGATAAAGCTTGGTGATTTTGATTTTCGTTGCAAATCACCTGAATATTTTTTGGATATAGATGCAAATCCGCAGCTGAAAGAAAATATAAAAGCATTTAATGAATCGGATAATTTCGAGTTAATCAATGGGGTTTGCAATGCCGTTGAATTCCTGAGTAGGATTCCGGTGGAATACCGAAAGGCAACTGCAATGTATCCGCGTAGCATGAGCTGCGCTGATAATTAAAACCGTATTATTCATATAAACAGCATAAAAAATAAAGACTAATGGTTCGAAAATTGTTTCTTGGATTGGGAGTTTTTCTTCTTTCAGTTATTGTTGGGTTGGTAATTTATAACGTGATACTAAGTGTTAAGTATAAGGACGCCATTTTTACAGCATCCTTAGCCGAAAAGGAGCTTAATGAGTTGACATTTGTTAATCAGTTTAAGCAGAAGTGGGGTGATGAAATATGGCCGGAATTCGGCACGAAAAATATTCCCATAGTTTTATTCAATGACAAATTCAGTTTTTTATCAAGCAGCCTTGCTGTTGACTCTTCCTGGTCAAAAACTCCCGAACAGCCATTAGAAGGGCTCACTATTTATCGAAAACCTGCAGTTGATCCGCAAGCATTTGCAATTCCTGTTGGCGATGATTGGGCTGCGAGTTTGGGGATGCAGGATCAGATGAACCGGCAGATGTTTTTGGGCATCAGAAACGAAATTCCCGTCGCATTCAAATTTGTTTTGCCCTATTTTTTGATTTCAATCAAAGATGATGTGCATTTCGCTTCCCTGTTTCATGAAATGTTTCATGCTTTTCAGGCCAAAATGCATGAAGAAAAGTTTTTAGCATGTGAAGCTTCTCACCGGTATCTGAAGGATTATCCTTATGAGAACGATCGTTTTCGCAATCTTTGGAACAAAGAAGGACGCCTGTTGAAAAAGGCACTCGAATCGCAGGAATTAGCTGTCAGGAGAGTTTATGCGGATTCCTTTCTAAGCGTGAGAGCCCAAAGAAGAGCTCTTGCAGCCTTGTCTGATCACCACCTTAAGACAGAAAAACAACTGGAATGGCTTGAGGGATTAGCCAAATATGCGGAATATAGCGCCTATATCATTGCCCTCGAAAAAGACAATGACCGGATTAATTTTAAAGCAAAAAACGCCTATTGGCAGATTGAAAAAAAGCAGAGGCTCAAAGCCTTGGGCGAATCAGGCGGAGATAATCGGTTCTATTACAGTGGGATGGCAATGGCGTTTTTGCTTGATGATCTCTACCCTGATTGGAAATCAGCGGTTTTTGAGGAAAATGTTTACCTGGATGATTTGCTCATCAGGGCGATGGGTAAAAATAGCGAACTGTAAAGTTGCCATTGAGAAATATTTTTGGCAGTGCTGGTTTTCTTTGTGCTGATTCCTTAGATTTGCCTCCCTAAAAACTTTTAAAATGCATAAAATACGCTTGATTTGTGGTTTTGTTGTCGGTTTGGTTCTGATTCATGCTTCTCTTTTAGCACAGCAAGAAAGTGATGATATAAGTGCGTTTCATCACCAAATACTTACCCTCGATAGCCATGTTGATACTCCGCTAAGGCTTGGCAGAAGTGCATTTGATATCGGCATCCTCAATGATTCCCGCAAAGGCGGTGGCAAAATGGATTTCCCGCGCATGAAGGAAGGTGGTCTGGATGCGGTATTTTTTGCAGTATTTATTGGGCAGGGCGAACGCGATGAAGCATCAAATCTGAAGGCAAAGGAAAAGGCGCTACGCATTTTTGATGATATTGATCTGGCACTGAATAATTATCCCGAAATGGCCTCATTGGCTTTAACAGCTGAAGATGCGGAACGCATTAACAAACAGGGAAAACTTGCAATTTTCATTGGTGTTGAGAACGGCTATCCTATTGGAAAAGATATTGGCATGGTGCAGACTTTGTATGATAGAGGAGCACGCTATATCACGCTTTCTCATTCCTATAATAATGATATCTGCGATTCTTCCACAGATGACGAAGGGCCTGAACATAACGGACTTTCCCCTTTTGGTGTAGAGGTCGTCCAGGAGATGAACCGTTTGGGGATGATGGTTGATGTAAGTCATATCTCTGACAGCGCTTTTTATGAGGTGGTTGCCTTAAGCACACAGCCTGTAATTGCCTCGCATTCAAATGCCCGGGCTATTTGTGATCATCCGCGCAATCTTACCGATGATATGCTGCTTAAATTAAAAGAGCATGGAGGAGTTGTGCAGCTTTGTGTATTAAGCAGCTATGTAAAAAATTTACCTGAAAATCCGTTGCGCGACAGTGCTTTCAGGGCTTTGCGCGAACGCTACAATGGGTTTAAGAATTTAGACGAAGAGCAGATGCAAAAAGCCAGACAGGCCTGGTACGCCCTTGATGAACAATATCCTGCCGAACTGGCTTCGGTGGCTGATTTGGTTGACCATGTGGATCATATTGTGGAGTTGATTGGTATTGACCATGTGGGCATAGGCACAGATTTTGACGGCGGCGGGGCTTTATCAGATTGCTTTGATGTTACGGAACTGGAAAATATTACACGCGAATTATTGAATCGTGGTTATTCAAAGCAAGACATCCAAAAAATTTGGAGTGGAAATTTCCTGCGGGTTTTCACCCAAGTTGAAAGGGGTCGGGAAAGTTGATTCTTACCACAATTTTTCAAACACCAATTTTGTCGACAAAATAGGGCATCATTTTGCGCCACCAGGGCCAGTCGTGGCTTACATCACTGCCCCAGAAATCTATCCAGGCAGCTATTTGCTTTTCATTGAGCAGTTGTTGCATCTTCTGTGTGTCAGCAATCATTTCCTGCTCCCAGGCGCCTTGTCCTACTGCAATTATGATTTTGCTTGAACGAATTTGCAGAAGCAGTTTCTCATCTTGCAGGTTTTGCAGGAAATGCAACGGCGAATTAAAATAAACTGTTTGGTCCATATAGTCGCCTACAAGTCGCTGCAAATCGTACATGCCACTGATAGCAATTACGGCATCAAATTGCTCAGGATGTTTAAAAAAGAAGTTGGCCGCATGGTATGCACCCATACTAAAACCTCCGCTGCAAACCTTGATATCTTGCTGATGGCAGTGGTTGCGGATCAGAGGTAAAACTTCATCCAAAATATAGTTTTCATAGGCTTCATAGCGTTTCCCACGATCAGCTGGATGCGCTTGCTGATTGGACCATGACTCGAAATCGATGCTGTCGATAGTAAAAACTTTAATCCTGCCGTTATTGATAAATGAAGATAAGGCATCAATAATACCAAAATCTTCCGACTCAAAAAATCGCCCGCCCTGAGTGGGGAATAGCAGAATTGGTTTGCCATAATAGCCGTAAATCTTAAGTTCCATATCTTTCTGAAGGCTGGTGCTGAACCATTTATGATATTCTATTTGCATAATTTTATTGGTTTAATAGTTGAATCTGTTCCTGAATTTCTATTAACTTCTCCATGCTTTTGCCGCGAATGATAAACCCATGATTTCCCATGGCACGCGCCATAATTTCGGGCAAAGGTGAATGAAAGACGATTTCATCCGGGAACATTGTTAACAAAGCATCCTGCGTGAATTTATAGTCATACTGTTGTTTTCGGCTTACATAAACTACATGGTACTTTCGTTGGTACTCAAAACCAGCCTGACGATTAGCAATCATGGCGGCCCAGGTTTTATAAAGATCTGCGTCGCAGGCATAATTGAACATATCCATCGTAAAACCACCAGGAGGGCGCATATTCACCTCCAGAGCAATTAACTTATTGGACGCTTTCTCTCTGAAAAACTCAATATGAAAAAACCTGCCTTTAAGTCCAAAAGCCTTTATGGCAGTTTTTCCGGCAGCAATAATATCATCAGGGATTTGAAGCAGGGAATAATAATAGGTATGAATATTCTCGTTCACTACTTCCATCACGCCATGTCGGTTTACATGAACTGTATAGAAAAGCAGATTCCCCTGCTTATCTACCAGTCCGTCAAAGGATTGTATTTGTCCTTCGACGAATTGCTCCAAAAAATAAGGAACCTTAGCTTTTTCGTTGAAGAACATTTTAAGCTCATACTGATTGGTGATTTTATAAGTGTCGGCAGCGCCAACTCCGCTATCGGGCTTGGCTATCAATGGGAAACCAAACCGATTGACGAAATCCAGGGCATTTTGATAGGACGACACTTTTATTCCTTCAACCACTTCTAATCCGGCTTTTCGGAAAATTTCCTTCATAGCCGACTTCTTCTTGATCTGATCAATTTCTGCACTTTTTATGCCGGGGATAGTGAAATCGGTACGCAGTTTGGCTTCAGTTTCCAACCAATATTCATTGTGGCTGTCAATACCGTCTATTTTTCCATAGTGATGGGTAAAATAGCCCAATGCCTTGACCAGCTGATCATAATGATGCAAATCGTCAACACGGTAATAGGCTGTCAAGGCATTTTTAAGGCCGGGATCCAGCTCATCATAAACCAAATCGCCGAGGCCAAAAACCTGAATACCTTCGGATTTAAGGGCCTGACTAAAGTTTTTGTAGTTAGGCGGAAAGTGTGGGGATAAGTGGATGAAATTTTTCATGGCAGTGGTGTATGTTCAGTGAAAGATGTCGCATCAGGAAACGAATCTCCAGATGATGTAAAAAAGTGTAAAGACAGTAAGAAAAGTAATTCCGATGATCGACCAGATTTTTAAATAGGATGCCGGTTGAAAGCGTTTAGGAATTGCCTTATTGGTGATGACTCTGTAGTTGAGGTATGCCAAAACCGGAGCGGTAATAAACGAAAGTGTTGTTGCCATATCCACTAAAAAACGCATGCTTTTCGCTTGATAAAGGATCACCATGGTGCCGATCATGAGCACCAGCATCCATAAAAAGTAGCTGGTACGCCTGGATGGCGAGTTTGGAAACAAGAAGTGTATGGATTCACGTACGGTTCGGGGGTAGGCATCAGCTACGGTAATAGTTGTGCTTAACATGGTGGTAAAGGCTGCGATGGCAATCACGGGATAAGCCCAAGCGCCAATACTGGAAGTGTATAGGTTGATAAGCTGATCGGCAAATATTACGCCATTGGCTGATAGTTCTTCGCCGCGCTGATTCATTATCAATGCGCCAAGAGCCAGAAATGCCGCAGCGATAAACATGGTTCCAAAGTAGCCTGTTCTGAATTCAATCAGGGCTTCTTTTATGCTGGGTTTTTGGGTCAGCTCACTATTTTTCGACTGACTCCACAGTGAACCCCAAACTACAATATCGATTGGTGCGGGCATCCAGCCGATGAAAGCGATCAGAAACAGTATATGCATTTTATTCAACCAATCGAACTGAGCGGTGGCAATTTCCTCAATATTTTCGCGCACTCCCAATGCTGCAACAACAGCTATTATTGTTGAAATGGTGAGTATCAATATAACTACTTTAATCATATTGTTAAGCAGTCTGAAACGACCGATTACCAGCACTAACATGGTGAAAGCAAGTAAGATGGCGCTGGTTTGGATCGCATTAAGATCTGAAGGAAAAATACTGTTCGATAATCCTGCAGTAACAATGGTAAGTGCCGCCAAAATGGGAAACATAGTAACAACAGTGAGCGCCAGAAAAAGCCATAAAACCCATTTTCCTTCTTTATTATAGGCCTGTATTAAGTTGTTGCCTGTTGCGAGCACATAGCGACTGCCAACTTCAAAAAAGGGAAATTTGAGCAAATTGGCAGCCAATAATACCCACATTAGTTCAAACCCAAATTCAGCACCTGCTCTGGTTGACTGCACCAGATGCGAGACGCCAATGGCAGCTCCTGCATATAATAAACCCGGCCCCAATAATTGAAAGAAACGTTTCATAGGTTGATTAAAGGATTTTGTGTTTTCGGCATGCAAAGTTAAATTTGTAGCCTTATAAACCACACAAAAAGTCAATATTCGCAAGAAAAATGTACTTATTTTGGCTTAAATGATTATTTCTGCCAAATTTTCCAGGCTGCTTCTGCTTGTTCAATAAACATCTGCATCCCATTGACTATGGTTGCGCCGCGCCTTTTGCCCTCTTTCAGAAATTCGGTCTCAGCAGGATTGTAAACCAAATCAATCAAGAGGTGTTCAGGTGTCAAATTTTGATAAGGGATGGCAGGTTTGCTGCTGAGTTCAGGGAACATTCCAAGTGGCGTAGTATTAATGATCAGCGGGTTATTTTTAATAACGGAGGCTGTGATCATTGCATAATTTATCTGGCCGCTTTTTGCCGCATGACGACTTACCAATGTGAAGCCAATTCCAAGAGCACGTAGTACATATTGTACAGCACGAGAGGCGCCGCCTGTGCCTAATATCAATGCTTTTGCAGGTAATTTTGTTGCGAGAGCTTTGTTGCCAATAAGTGAAGAAAAACCAATAATATCAGTGTTATAACCTTTGAGGAGAACCGTGTTTTTCTTTCGGGTAATTTTTATGGTGTTCACAGCTCCAGTCATCTGTGCCGATCTTTCCAATGTATGACAAAAGGGGATAATCTGTTGCTTATAAGGAATGGTAACATTGAAGCCTTCCAATGATGGATTTTCCTCAATCAAATTTTGAAGTGCTGCAATCTCGGGCAGCTCAAAAAGCGCATAGGAAGCCGCAATTTCCTCCTTCTCAAATTTTTTAGTGAAGTAAGACTTTGAGTGTGAGTGTGCTAAAGTTTTTCCTATAAGTCCATATTCCTTCATTCAGTGATATCGTTCATTGGTTGTTGTTTAATTTTTGCGCCAAACTCAACTCCCCATATTGTAATTACTCCTAAAAGCATCAGTATAAACGCAAGCAAAGTTTCTGTAGTTATTGCCTCGGGCAGGATAGGAAAATAGCGCTCCACTTTTGGCAGGCCATCTTTTAGCAGCAGCTCGCCGCTACTTGTGGTGAGATATACAGCTTCTTTCCAGGGCCATAGAATACTTAGCGAGCCAAGTATAAATCCAGTAAGCAGGGCAATGGTGTGGTCCTTAAATTTTTTTAACAGCCAGGATAAAAAATGTGAAAAGGCAATTAGTCCTGCAACAGCACCTAAAATTACAGGGAGTAAAATTGTGAAATCACGCTCGTTAATTGCTTGTATGGCAACCAGTTGATAATTTCCCATTAGAATTAAAACGAAACTGCCTGATAAGCCGGGCAGGATCATCGAACACATAGCCACCACACCACAAAGCATCAGGTAGAAAAAGTTGTTGTTTTCAACGGCAGGAGACAAAAAGCTTATTGCAAAAGCAATTGCTGTCCCTACTATAAAGTTGATGATTACAGCAAAATTCCAGGTTTTTACCGTCTTGCCTACAAAATAGACGGAGGCCAGTACCAATCCAAAAAAGAATGACCAAATATAAACCGGATAATTGGTGAAGAGGAAATCGAAAAGCTTTGCCAGACTAATGATAGCAAGGCCAACTCCTACGAAAATACTGATCAGAAACAAGAGATCGGTATGCTTTGCAAAAGCAGCAAAATTCCCTTTTGACAGCAATTTAATTGCTTTGGTATCAAACGACTTAATGGCATTGATTAGTCTTTCGAATATACCGGTTATCAGGGCTATTGTTCCTCCCGATACGCCCGGAATCACATTGGCAGCTCCCATTGCCATGCCTTTAATAAGATAAACGAGGTAAGCTGTCATAATTTATTTCAATAGCATTTTTAAGAAATTAATTTTTTTGCCAAAAGGCGGATAACGCAAAGGCACATCCAGCCAGTTTCCTCTTTTCATAATACTCCGCTGATGAGAAAAAGTATCAAAACTGTGTTTGCCGTGATAAGCGCCCATACCACTAAATCCTGATCCGCCAAAAGGAAGTCCGGCATTGGTAAAATGCATCAGGGTATCGTTTAGGGTGATGCCTCCGCACAGTATATTCTCTTTTAGTTGTGATACAAACCGTTTACGTTTCGAGAAAATATACATGGACAGGGGTTTCGGATTTTTTTGGATGATAGCAATGGCCTCTTCTGTTGTTGTATAGCTTACAACGGGCAATAGAGGCCCAAATATTTCCTCCTGCATCAACTTGTCCTCAGCACTCAGCTGATCAATAAGCGTGGGTGCTATTTTGAGGTTATCGCTATTTTTTTGGCCTCCCCAAAGGATATTTCCTTCCTGCATCAATTGCACCAGTCGCTCGTATTGAGGTTGTTGAATGATTCGGGGGTATTCGTCATTTTCAGTGGCATTTGTGCCAAAAAAGCGACCAGCCGCCTCTTGCATATAACCTACAAGTTGATTTTTTACTGTTTCGTGTACCAATAAATAATCAGGAGCAATGCAAGTTTGGCCGGCATTGATTGTTTTTCCCCACAGAATACGTTTGGCGGCCAGCTTAATATCTGCTGACTCATCAACTATACACGGACTTTTTCCGCCCAGTTCCAGTACTGTGGGGATAAGTTGCTCAGCAGCAGCTTTCATTACGAGTTTTCCGACAGCCTTGCTTCCGGTGAAAAAAATAAAATCAAAGGGCTGCTTCAGCAATTGCTGACTTGTTCTTGCTTCACCCAGAACAATTCTGATATAGGCAGGGTCGAAGTTGCTGCTGATTAGTTCATGCAGCAATTCAGAAGTGTTTTTGCTGTATTCAGAAGGCTTTATTACCGCACAATTACCTGCCGATATAGCGCCTACCAAAGGCAATAATGCCAGCTGCACCGGATAGTTCCAGGGCGAGATGATCAGGCTTACGCCATATGGAGTCGGCTCAATAGCACTTGTAGCCGGGAAGGCAGCAATCGGAGTGTCAATTCTTCTTGGTTCTGACCAATTCTTCAGCTGCCTGATGTGTCGATTTATTTCTTCTTTAAGCAGGCCTATTTCAGTAGCATAAGATTCGAAAGGGGATTTCCCGAGATCGGCATAAAGCGCTGCTG
The DNA here is from genome assembly GCA_018830105.1 of Bacteroidota bacterium. Classification (GTDB taxonomy): domain Bacteria; phylum Bacteroidota; class Bacteroidia; order Bacteroidales; family F082; genus UBA5536. The sequence goes on along the minus strand of JAHJTC010000012.1, from coordinate 62,057 downwards.
TAAGCTTTGTTTCATGTTGAACAATAAGTTTCAACAACTGGTGAAGCTGAGCTTTCCTAAAAGCGATGGGTCTGGTTTTTCCTGAGGCGAAAAATATTTTTAAGGAAGTAATGTCGATTTGATCCATACTACAGCTTTACAAGGTTGTTTTATCAGGTAAAATTTGACGACAGCAGCTTTTGCAAAAGGATCAGCATCAACTTTTTGGAGCGTAGATTTTAATCATATCAAGGATGTGATCATTTTCTAAAGCACCGGGATAAAACTCAAGAAATTCTGTATGGCCTTCGAAATCTGTTTCCAGGGCCGTTTCCAGATAGTACTGCGCCTGAATAGTATTTCTTTGTCGTAGCAAAATCCCCGCTAACCTGTATAGAATGCGGCTGTTTTCAGGTTGATGTATCAATCCTGTTTTGAGTACCTGATTGGCCTTTTCAAATTGATGTTGAAGGATATAGAGATTGGCGTACTCAACCCAAAGATCAGGATCGCGTGGATCGAGCTCTTCGGCTTTTTTAAAACACTTCACAGCCTGAGCATATTCCTTTAGTTTGATATGCATATCTGCCTTTATCAACAAAAACTCCGTGTTGAACTGATCCAGCTCAATGGCACGATCCATATATTTCACAGCTACTTTCGTTTTGTCCTCTTCATCGAAAATCACAGCGATTCCGGCCCAGGGTTCTGCCATGAATTCATCAATTTCTGTTGCTTTCTGGTAATGCGAGAGCGCCTGAGTATAATCTGTGTGCTTTTCGTAGCACTCGCCTAATCTGTAATAGGTTTGTGCATCTTCGGGATTAATCGTGAGTGCTTCATGGTAGGTTTCGATGGCTTTATTAAACTGCTCCAGTGCTTCGTACGATTGTCCGCAGCTGAGCAAGGCTTGCATATGCGTGTCGTCGATCGCTAAAACATATTCAAAGGCATCAATTGCTTTTTCAAACAATTCGGCATGGTGGTAAGCCAGGCCTAAGTTAAACCAGGAGGCTGTGCTATAGGGGTTTATATCGATTTGTTGGGTAAAAAATGTAATTGCTTGATCCATGTCATTCAACAATTCAAACACCATCCCAATTTCCGAAAGCACCTGTTCGGGCTGTTTGGAAATGGTAAGGGCTTTTTTCAGGTAGAGCAAGGCATGATCGAAATCAGAGAGATTTTCATATTCGAAAGCGATCGTGGCATAAATATCTTCCATATCCTCCTGATCAGCCAGAACCAGCGCTTTTTTGTATTCATTGATGGCTTTACCAAACTCCATCATCATTGAGTAAACAGAACCCTTTGTCATGATAAGATCGGGATCATTAGGTTCGGCAGTTTCAAGCTTGTTCAATAATTCAAGCGATTTGATAAAATGGCCTTCAGCAGCCATTTGCCGGGCTTGTTTTACCTTTAAGTTGCTGTTGTATGGATGTTGCTGCATAGCAAGCTCAACAGCGAGCCTCGATTTCTCCGTATTAAATGCATTTTGGTAGAAATCAATCAATAACTCAAATTCCTCGGCATCAAAATATACCGGATTTCCATTATGAATCATCTCTTCAAACCGATTGGTAAGCAGTTCTACCTGATGATCATCGTTCCACTGAAAATCTTCACTCATAATTTCAAATTGCAATTCGTTGCAAAATTAATACAAATATCCCAGAACTATACGTCCGTTTTATCGACGGACTACAATTAGATATCAAATGTAATACCCAAAAAGGAAGCTGCGACCTATCTGCGTATTTTTTTTTAACGGTACTCTTGTTGAAATTGTTAATAACTGTTACAATAATTTTGTTAAATTTTATTAGCCGGGATAGTGAATGGGGGCTCCGGGGCCAAGAGGAATGTTTAAAAGCACCCAGGCGATCAGCAATATTGTCCAAAAAACAAAGAACAGCATGGAGTAGGGGATCATGGTGGAAATCAGCGTACCAATACCGGCCTTTTTATCGTATTTTTCAAAATAAACGATGATTAGGGCAAAGAAACTCATCATTGGAGAGATGATGTTGGTGATGCTGTCGCCTACACGGAATACGGCCTGGGAGAGCTCAGGAGAGAATCCCAAAATCATAAACATTGGTATAAACACAGGTCCGAGTATGGCCCATTTTGCTGAGGCGCTTCCCATAAACATATTGATGAAACCCGACAATAAAATAAACAGTATCAGCAGAGGAACAGTGCCCATTTGCACGCTTTGCAGGAAGTGTGCGCCTTCTATGGCGACAAACAAACCTAAATTGCTCCATTTGAAATAAGCAACAAATTGTGCCGCAAAAAACACCAAAACCATAAAAGCTGCGAGGGTTTTAAAACTTTCTACCATGCCTTTTACCACATCAGCGTCACTCTTAAAACGACCTGTAATGCCACCATAGACAATACCCAGACTTCCTGCCGCAAAAAACAAAAGAGCAATAAAACCTTTAAGTAAGGGCGAATGCAGAATGGAATTATCTGCACTACGGAAAAAGCCCTGATCGGGAATAAGGGTAGCAGCAATTAAAACACCCCAGGCCAAAGCTACATAAACAGTGTAACGTAGCGCTTTTCTTTCTCGTGCCGTGAGCGGATTGATGGGCTCAGGTTTAACATCACCTGTATATTTGCCCAGCCTTGGCTCAACAATTTTATTGGTAATCCAGGTGCCTAAAAAGGCGATCAGAAATGTTGATACAGCCATAAAATAATAATTGGCTGTGGGCAACACATAATATTCCGGATCGAGTATGCGCGCTGATTCAGTTGACAGCCCTGCAAGCAGCGGGTCGATGGTGCCGATAAAAATATTAGCTGAAAAACCGCCTGAAACACCAGCAAATGCTGCTGCCATCCCTGCTATGGGATGTCTGCCAACGGCATGAAAAATAATTCCCGCCATGGGGATAATAAGTACATAACCTAAATCGGATGCCATATTGGAAATGATACCGGCCAAAACAATAACAAAGGTTAGCAGGCGCGAAGGTGCTTTGATGACCAATAGCCGAATAGCAGCTCCGATCAGTCCACTGCTTTCCGCTATCCCAATACCCAGCAGGGCAACCATAACAATACCCAAAGGAGCAAAGCCGGTATAGTTGTCAACCATTTCAAGAAATATCCTGTGAACACCCTCTTTCGATAATAAATTGATAATACTGATTTCTTCATCAGTAACAGGATGCACAACAGCCCAATCGAAGAAATGACCAATCCATGAAATTACCAATACTGCAATGGCCAGCATGGCAAAAATGCTTGCCGGATGGGGCAGGGCGTTGCCGCCTACTTCGACAAAATGCAAAAATCTGTCGAATAATTTCTTTTTCCCTTTAGCTTCAGTTTTTGTCATATGATCAATCCATTAATTATAGATTTGGGCAGCGAAAATAGCAAAATTGTCTTAATATCTCAGCAGGGATTCAATTGAATCCGTGTAGGTTTTACCATTCTTTAACGTAAAAAATGCGGTCTTTTCTTACTTTTGCAACTCAATAATTTTAACAAGCATGACACTTATCAAATCGATTTCAGGAATCAGAGGAACACTGGGAGGCAGAGTTGGCAGTGGATTAAGTCCGTTGGATATTGCCAAGTTTACAGCAGCTTTTGTGAAACTGATCGAGCGTAACGAAGGACGTACAGGAATAAAAATTGTTGTCGGACGCGATGCCCGAATATCTGGTTTTATGGTCAATCAGCTGGTTTGTGGCACTTTGCAGGCAATGGGTGTTCAGGTAATTGATATTGGTTTGAGCACAACTCCAACCGTGGAAGTAGCTGTTACTGCTTTAAAAGCTGATGGCGGAGTGATACTCACAGCAAGCCACAATCCCGCTCAATGGAACGCGTTAAAGCTGCTCAACAGCAAAGGAGAGTTTATCTCGGCCAGCGAAGGAGCGTGGCTGTTAGATCTGGCCGAAAAAGAGGACTTTGAGTTTGTGACGATAGAAAACATGGGTACCTATGAAAAACAGGAGGGATGGATTGACAAACATATCGAAATGGTGCTGCAACTTCCTTTGGTGGATCGTCATGCCATTGCCGCTGCCGGTTTTAAAGTGGCTGTTGATGCAGTGAACTCAACCGGTGGACTAGCGATTCCTGCCTTATTAAAGGCCCTTGGGGTGAAAACGGTGTTTCCGCTTTATTGTGACCCCAATGGCAAGTTTCCGCATAACCCCGAGCCTTTGCCGGAACACCTGACTGATTTAGCTGCTTTGGTGAAAAAAGAAAAAGCCGATTTGGGTTTTGTTGTCGATCCTGATGTGGATCGCCTGGCTATCATCGATGAAAACGGTAATATGTTTGGCGAAGAATATACCCTGGTTGCGGTCACTGATTATGTGTTGCAGCATACGCCCGGCAGCACCGTTTCTAATCTTTCCTCTTCGCGGGCTTTGCGCGATATCACCAAAAGGCATGGGCAGGAATACACTGCCTCTGCAGTAGGTGAGGTTAATGTGGTGGAGATGATGAAAGCCACAAGTGCTATAATTGGTGGTGAAGGAAATGGGGGTGTAATTTATCCTGAATTGCATTATGGTCGTGATGCGCTGGTTGGGGTGGCGTTATTTTTAACCCACCTGGCTAAGGAAGCGATCAGCTGCTCGGAGTTGCGTAAACGTTATCCCACCTATGCCATGTCGAAGAATAAAATTCAGCTTGCTCCCGAAACCGATGTGGAACTGCTGCTGCAAAGACTGGCTAAGCATTACGAGCAGGAAGAAACTACAACAATTGATGGACTTAAGATTGATTTTGAACAGGGATGGGTGCATTTGCGTAAGTCAAATACAGAGCCAATCATCCGCGTTTATGCAGAGGCAGAAACACCGGAAAAAGCAGCAGCACTTGCGAATCAAATGATGGAGGTGGCGCGGCAGATGAGTTGAGGATTAATAAAACTGCTTTTGTAAATTACCATTTCAGAGTAGGTGCATTTTTTGTAATGTGCATTACTGAGTACAATTTATGCGCGATAGTTGTGAATAAATATTTATATTCGCATTTCTAAAACTTATGGCTATGCCTCCATCCAAAAGCCGACGTAAAGGGAAAGTAAAACGTAAAAAGACACGTTTTAAATCCATTACTTTCAAACTGACTGAAAACCAGTATCGTTCGCTTCGTAATTATTGCAAGGCGAGAAAAACGACTCCAATCAAGCTGATCAAGAAAAATATTGAACGATACACTTCCAACTATACGTATCAGGTGCCACATACTTTTTATGTGACAGAAAATCAGCTTGAATTGTTTCAGGAGGAATAGGAAGATCAGATTTGAAAGAGGGTCCGGTTGAGTATCGAACGACTCAGCGTTATCTCATCGGCAAATTCCAGGGCATCACCAATGGCAATTCCTTTTGAAATACTGGTTACTTTCCCATTAAATTCAGCGAGTTGCTTATAAATATAATAGTTTGTCGTATCCCCTTCGATGGTGGCCGGAAGCGCAAGAATTATTTCGTTAAAAGTCTCTTTTTGAGTTCGTTGGATGAGTTCTTGTATGTTCAGATCCGAGGGGCTGATACCTTCAACCGGACTGATTACACCTCCCAGCACATGATATAAGCCATTGAAAGTGGAGGTGCGCTCGATAGCCAGCACATCGCGCAGATCTGAAACGACACATACCACATTTTCATCGCGTTTGGGATTGGCACAAATGGTGCAAAGCTTGGTGTCGCTGATGTTGTGACACCTTTCGCAAAGCATTATATTGTCTTTCATCTGGCTGATGGCCTGCGCCAACGCCTGCGTATGTCTGGCATCTTCTCGTAGCAAATGCAACGAAAGACGTAAGGCAGTTTTCTTGCCGATGCCGGGTAATCGAGAGAATTCGTTTACGGCATTCTCCAGTAAAATAGAACTATACTCTGACACAATTATGCTTTTTTGCAAAATTACGTTAATTATACAAAGTAGTGATTAGCTTTGCCACACAAACTATTTTACACATGATAAATAAAAGGGTATTGACAGGATTCGTTTTCATGGCTGTGTTTTTTGCCTGGAGCTTTAGTCTATCTGCTCAAAATGAACAGCTTGAGATAAATAAAACCGATGAGAAAGGACGCAAGCAAGGCGAGTGGAAAACCAGCTATCCCAATGGTATATTGCGTTACGAAGGATTTTTCCAGGATGGAAATCCGGAGGGGATTTTTAACTACTATGATTCAACAGGACAATTAAAGGCGCGTAACACATTTGAATCAAACGGAAATATCGCCTGGCATCAAGCTTTTGCCGTTAATGGTTTCGTTATTGCCAAAGGCAAATTTGTTGAACAGCAGAAAGACAGTATCTGGCTTTACTATGCCGAAACAGATTCCTTACTGATAGCATCAGAGACCTACAATAAGGGCTTGCTGCATGGCGAGTCTGTCACCTATTTTAGCGGTTCGGAACAGCCTGCCGAGGTGCTGAATTACAGCAATGGCAGGCTTGATGGCTTATGGATCAAGTATTTTGAAGACGGTACAATTCAAACCAGAGCAACCTATGTTGATGATCAGCTGGAGGGTGAATTCGTGACTTATCATCCTAATGGAGAAATTATGCTGATCGGGCAGTACCATCAGGGTGAAAAGCTGGGAACTTGGAAAACCTATGACGAAGAAGGTAATTTGCTGAATGAAGATGTGTATAAACCGCTGGGACAAGAGCTGGATGTGGAGGAATGGTAGGCTGAAACATCCGTTATTGGGGATTATGAGTTTGAAAAGGGTTTTTTCTTAAAAATACTGTTCTCTATTTGGAAGTGATTGGCTAAAGAAAATTGTTGCAAAATTTCCGGAGAGACGCACACAGCAGTTAATTGTTTTCTTGAAGTGCGGAGTTTTATAAAAGAGCCAAAGCCATTAACAGATAAAAAAATAACCCTCAGAAAGCTGAAGGTTATTTTAGTGACCCCATCGGGATTCGAACCCAAATCTTCAGAACCGGAATCTGAAATTCTATCCATTGAACTATGGGGCCAATGAGGCCGCAAAATTACAATTTTCCTTTCAATTCCGTGCATAATAAATCTGACAAGAGGATTTGGTATATGCCCGTTGGAATTCCTAATTCTTCAATGTGATGCTTTGCTAATCTTTTTAGATATTTTATTGTTACAGAAGTGCTATTCTTCTAATACTATTTTTAGCTGATCCAGTCCTGTTTGCAGGTCGTCTCCAAGCATTTTTTCAAAATCCATAAAAACCAACAACAGATTTGTGGGATATTCCATGTGGCCGTTAAAGCCCCATATAACCTCTGTGTGGCTGCTGTCGATGGCCTGGGCAATCATATAGGCATGCTCGGTTGATTCAAAAGGCTCAAAAAAGCGTAGTTCGTAATTGATACGTTTTCCTTCTTCAATACTGATAATTTCCTGCTCACCGCTTCCAACTTCCTTGTCTGTGCTGTTCCATGCCGAAACAAAACCGACTTGCCCATCTTGTCCCTGGTAAGTTTTTGTCATCATGGGATCCATATTGGCCCATTTACTGTAATTGTCCTGGTTTTTAAGGTACTTTACATATTCAAAAACCTGTGTCTGTGGTTTCTGAATGGTTACAGTTTTTTCAACTGCATAATCCTTTTCAATAAAAAGTGCTGCAATTAATGGTATAGCCAGGATTATTACGACTACCAGTAAGATTTTTTTCAAGGTTTTCATAGATTTAAGTTTTGGTTTTGAAATGAAGCATAAAGGTATAACCCTCCGACTTCAGATTTGTCATTTAACAAAACTTTAACATCCTGAAATGTTTCGGTTGCCATGAGAATAGCTTTAGTGAGTGCAAATGAGACTTAATATTTCAGATGAAATTTTATTGTATAGCTTCCATGAAACAGCTTTCGGTTTAGGAAGGAGCTTGCAGGGCAAAGCCCATAATCAACGGATCATCAGTAGAATGTGTATCCATTTTAATCCAGCCCAATGCTCCTCTGAGCCGAAAAGCCACAAAAGCCGGTTGAGCTTTTTCAAACCAGGGTCCGTTTGAAAGCATGCTAACCGGATTCTCGCTCCATAGTTTTTCGCCCCAGTAATTTGCTGGTTTCCAATTGCGTGTTTCGTCAATCAGTTGTCCATGTTCCAGCGCTTCAACCCAATAATACTTTGTTGTGGTTCCTAATCCAACATAAACAGTTTCAGAGATTGTTGCTGTTTCGAATAGCGAATCACGCCCATATATATGCAATGATGGAAATGGATTGGGCATTTCGCCTTCGAGCAGATGAAGACTGTCGGGATTGAGAACAATAAGTCGGAAAAATACATCAGCAACTTGATCGTTATCTATATCCAGCGAATCAGTGGCATTCCCATAAAGTTTTTGTTCATCCCATATCAAGCTAAGCTGAAGCGGAGGATTAAAGAATCTGTGAAAGGCAACATCGGTCGTGTCACCTGCAAGCAGTGATTTTTTTGGAATATCATCTTTGCTGCACGAAAGAAGCATAAAGAATGACATAAATATTAATAATAACATCAGATTGTTTACAATACGCATAACTTGAAGATTGGTTAGGTATTTATAAGACAATTATTTAGAGGTTTACACCCATTTTAGTATGTATTTGGCCTATTGTTCCGGAGGAGATATTGCATAGAGCATGCTGTATTTGTCATTGATAAGCTAACCATTGGCGATCACCACTATTGTGTAGGCAATATAAATCGCAAAAAGAAGACCGGCTTCCCAGCGATCAAGCTTTTTGCGGATTCCGGTGAACATGGCCACGAAGAGCAAAATGGTGCCTCCCGCCAATATCAGGAGATCTGTATTGAAGGCTGTGTTATAGACCAGTGGATGTATCAAAGCACTGATTGGGAGAATAAAAAGCAGGTTAAAAATATTGGAACCTATAATATTACCAACGGCAATATCGGTGTTTTTTCGCAGAGCAGCCACTACCGAGGTAACCAATTCAGGTAGTGAAGTTCCTGCAGCCACAATCGTAAGACCAATTACTTTCTCTGAAATACATAATTGTTGTGCAAGTTCAACCGCACTTTGAACCACCAGCCTGCCGCCGCCAACAAGGCCGGCAAGACCCACAATAACCAACAATAGACTTTTATTGAGCTTGAGTGGTATTTGATCTGCAGTCTGAGTTTCGGCATCACTTTTTAGCTGGCTAAAAACATAATACAGAAATCCGGCAAAAATGATGAGCAGTATCACCGCTTCTAATCGCGATACGCCGCTCGAAACAAAAGGCAGCCAGCTATTGGCAATTAACAGGATAAGGACTGCAGCAAAAAGTGATAGCGGGATTTCTTTCCACACCGTACTCGACTGCACTTTGATGGGTGCCACAAGGCCGGTAATGCCTAAAATTACAAAAAGATTGAAGTTATTGCTGCCGATTACGTTTCCGAAAACCAGATCGAAACTTTGCTCAAAGGCAGCAAAACCATTCACTACCAGCTCAGGTGCCGAAGTACCAAAAGCAACAATGGTAAGGCCGATTGCAAGATCAGTAACCTTGAAATATCGGGCTATTGCAGAGGCTCCGCTAACCAGCCAATCAGCACCTTTTACCAATAAAAGCAAGCCGAGAATGAGTAAACCAATTGTGATAATCATGAAGCGAAATTTGCTACAAAATTAATGGAAGTATAGTTTGATGTGAGGGTGTCCAGAATAATATTTTATCGGACGAAAAAGAAGTGTGAGTATCGAAGGAACCTACTGCTCTTCTGAGCTGATTTGCAGTTGTCCTATCAAGCTTGGCAGAAAAGAGAAAGCTGAGTTGGAGAGTGCGTATTGATTTTTAAACAAAAATGAGTGTGAATCATGCGTCTGGCGACTCATGACTCACACTCACTGCTGTTGTTGTGGAGCTGGAGGGACTCGAACCCTCGTCCAAACAAGGAACCATCAGGCTTTCTACATGCTTAGTCTGTTCTTGATTTTCGTTGGTAGTAAGGATACAGACCTCCTGATCAACCACTTAGCTTCTGTTGTTTTGCCTTGCAAGCGAAGCAATTACAAGACTATCCTGAGTTTGATTAGCACCCCGTGATCAGGCCGGAATCAGGCATGTCCACCTGCGGGATGTCTCGTCCCGGCACCTTGTGCCGGGATGAAGCAGTAATCTACTAGTCTTCGATTACGCTGCGAGAGCGTAGTTAGTTTCGCCAATTGTATTGTACGATCAAGATTAACGAGCGTCATCGTAAGGCTCGGCATGCTTACATAACCATTCATCTTGCTGTCAAAACCAGTCAGCCCCAAATGATTACTCTGCCTTTTTCTGCATAAACCATGCCGAAAAAGGAGTGCAAAGATACAAATATTACCTCAGGTTGTCAATTGTTTAGTGGACGGGCAAGCTTTTTCACGCTGTCTTCATCAATGGGCGATCCGCCTAAAATAACAAGGCGTTCCAAAGCATTGTGCAACTCCCTGATGTTGCCGGTCCACTTATATTGTCTCATTTCTGCCAGGGCAGCTGCTGTAATTTCAGGAATAGGCTTGCCCATTTTCTCACAACTCAATTGGATGAAGTGCTCAACAAGCAAAGGAATATCATCAGTACGCTCGCGCAATGGCGCTACTTTGATCACGATCACGCTGATGCGATGGTAGAGGTCTTCCCTGAACCTACCCTTTTCTATCTCTTCTTTCAGGTTTTTATTGGTGGCCGCGATGATACGCACATCCACCTGTATTTCTTTTTCTCCGCCAACACGGGTAATTTTGTTTTCCTGCAATGCCCTTAAAACTTTGGCCTGAGCAGACAAGCTCATATCACCAATCTCATCCAGAAAGAGTGTCCCACCATGTGCTAATTCAAAATCGCCTTTACGCTGTTTGATAGCCGAAGTGAAAGCCCCCTTTTCATGACCAAACAGCTGGCTTTCAATTAATTCTGATGGAATTGCAGCGCAGTTTACTTCAATAAATGGTGCATGAGCCCTGCTGCTGAGTTCATGCAGCTGTCGGGCTACAAGCTCTTTTCCTGTACCATTTTCACCAATAATCAATACCCTTGCAGCTGTGGGAGCCACTTTTTGAATCATGTCCCTGATTTCTTCCATCGCGTCAGATTGCCCAATCATTTGATTATGCTTACTCACCACTTTTTTGAGTGCTTTGGTTTCGGTAAGCAGCTGTGATTTATCGAGGGCATTTTTGATGGTGATCAGTAATCGGTTCAAATCCGGAGGCTTGGAGATGTAGTCATAGGCTCCTTTTTTGATGGCTTCAACAGCTGTTTCAATGGTGCCGTGCCCCGAAATCATAATAACCGGACAGTCTGTCAGCAATTTTATGGCCTCCAAAGTTTCGATGCCATCCATTTCGGGCATTTTGATGTCGCATAAGATCACATCAAAATCTTGTTCTTTGAGAAGTTGAAGGGCATCCATACCTGTTTCGACATCGTCAACCTGATATTTTTCATATTCTAAAATCTCACGTAAGGTGCGCCGAATGCTTTGTTCATCGTCAATAATCAATAGTCGTGGCATAGTTTTGACTTTTTGGCTAAATTATTCAATTTTGTTCACTTATACCGGATTTCAGATCAATAGAAAATCAAACATGTTTCGTAACTTTGAAACTTCAAGTCAAACCCAATGAGCCGCTTTTTTTTATTGATAACGCTTTTTTTATTTTCATTTAGTCAGGTTGTCATTTCTCAGATCGCCGTTAAAAACCAAGCAGCAGGTGAGTTGGAGTATCCCTGGGCGGGAGGCTTTGATGCTTGCCAGTTTGGTCGCCTGGATATGGATGGTGATGGCGCAAAAGATTTGGTGGTTTTCGATCGGCGCGGAAACAGACTAAGCTGCTACCTGAACAAAGGAGGCTTTGATGAGATCAGTTATCAATGGGCTCCGGAATTTGTGAGTAGTTTTCCGCAATTTTCAGAATGGGTATTGTTTGAGGATTATGATGGTGATGGCTTTGAGGATATTTTTACTTATTCTCCCGGCTGGGCAGGTATTAAAGTTTACCGGCATAAGGGCACTTATCCACCCTCTTTTGAATTGGTAGTAGCGCCTTACCTTACTTCGATGCAAGGTGCCGGTTATGTGAATATCCTGGCAACGAATGCTGATTATCCCGCAATCATAGATATTGATCAGGATGGTGATTTGGATATTCTTAGCTTTTGGTCTCTCGGCACTTTTATTGAGCTGCACACCAATCTTTCTATGGAGAAATATGGTCATGCTGACTCCCTGGATTTTATGCGAACTGATTTTTGCTGGGGGCGTGTAGCCGAAAACGAAGAGAATAATGAAATGTACCTGGATACTTGCTTGTTCAATCAGCAAACCCTAAACTCTGGTAGGCAAAACAGGCATCGGGGTGCTACCTTTGGCATTCGCGATCTAAATAATGATGGCTTGCCCGAATTGCTGCTGGCTGATGTGGACTACCCGGGCATCACCATGTTTTGGAATGGAGGCACGCTTGAAGCGGCTTTGATGGTCAGTCAGGATACGTCTTTTCCGTCATATAGCACGCCGGTAAGGTTGTTTTCGATGCCGTTGCCATTTTTTTTCGATATCAATAACGACGGGCTAACTGATATGCTGGTTTCTCCTTTTGATCCAAATTATGAGGTGACCGAGAATAGAAACAGCATTTGGTTGTATTTAAATGAAGGCAGTGAAACTGAGCCGGATTTCAGACTGCATCAAAAGGATTTTCTTCAGGAGGATATGTTGGATGTTGGGTCGGGCGCTTTCCCTTTGCTGGCTGATATGGATGGTGATGGGCTGGATGATTTGATTATTGGGAATATTGGGAGCTATCAGTTTTCGTGGTACGAACAGGGGACACTACACTCCAGACAACGTGCTCAATTGTCTTTTTATCGTCAAACAGGAACTGCAGAGGCTCCTGTTTACCGCTTGGAAAACAATGATTTGGGTGGCCTGTTTTCCAGAAACCTGCGCGGTCTTGCGCCTGCAGCTGCTGATCTTAATAATGACGGGCTTATGGATTTGCTTGTTGGAAATGCTAGTGGTAGCTTGATTTATATTCAGCAGCTTAATGACGGAAGTTTTTTGGTTGCAGATGATTTCTTTCAGGAAATTGATGTTGGTGAGTGGTCTGCACCCCAACTTTTCGATCTGGATGAAGACGGGTTCACAGATTTAATTATTGGCAACAGGAACGGTAAAATCAGTTATTACAAAGGGGTGAGTTTGGATAATGGTATTGAATTCGAGTTTGTTACTGACTTTTTGGGAGGTGTTAATATAACGGATTTTAACATCTCGTATGATGGCTATAGTACCCCGCATTTTTTTAAAAGGCAGACAGGCGAAATCCTTTTACTGGTTGGTTCAGAACAGGGAAAGCTATACCTTTTCGAGGATATTAACGAAAATCTGGATGGTGTTTTTGCAGCATCAAACCGCTTTGAAAGTATTTTTGGTTTTCCGTTATCAGCTGCTGATCGCGGAATGCGCACCACAGCTGCTGTTATTAAAGCGGCTGACAGAGCGCTTTCCGGGTTGTTTATAGGCAATTACAGCGGAGGAATAGAGTTGTTTAATCAAACGGCAGAAATACTCCCGGGAGTAGCGCATCAGAGCCTGTCGGTCAATATTCGGTTACAGCCTAATCCTGTGCGGGATATTTTGCAGCTTGAAGTTCCTTTGGGAGAACAGTCAGTAATAAACATAAAAATCTTCAATAGTGCCGGTCAATTGAAGTTTAATGCTAAAAAAACTGTTGGCAACAAGCGGATCAGCATCGACTTGATGCGTTTGCCTGCCGGCATTTATACCCTGCAAATTATTCATCCGGATTTTGTGAGTTCCAAAGCTTTTGTAAAGATCCGTTAAAACGAGAAAATGGGCTAATCGTAAAATTTTATCTTCCTGGTTTTGTAGTTGATTACACTCCTGAATCTTACAAGTAAATCACCTCCAAGAACACCATCAATAGGAGGCAGGCCCAAGTTTTGATACGAAAAATGAACATGTTTTAAATCAATAGCAATAGCTGTATAGTATTCAATAAAAGCCTCACCAAAACTTAATTTATCGATTTCCACTACCATCGAAGGCATTTCGTTGGTTCCTAAACCTGTAGACAGTTTCTCATTTTCCAAGAATTCGGGTTCAGGCACAAACTTTTTGATGCCCTCGATATCAAAAACTGTGCGTGAGGCGCCGGTGTCAACTAAAAACCGTGCATCCAATCCATTGATTTTTCCATTGACCATGATATGATACCCATCACCTTCGATGCTGATTAATTGAAACGGGAGCTCAACAATATGCATCAGAAGTTGGGCTTGAGTGCGTACTTCCTGTAAAACTCTTCGATGATGGCAACGGCATCCTCTGCTGTATCAACCAGTCGGAAAATTTCAAGATCGTCTTCGTGAATATTTCCCTCCTCAAGCATGCGTTGTTTTATCCAGTCAATCAGGCCTTCCCAATATTTTTTTCCAACCATTACAATGGGAAACTTCACGAGTTTCTGGGTTTGGATTAAGGTGATAGCTTCGAACAATTCATCCAATGTTCCAAAGCCACCAGGTAAAACGATATAGCCTTGCGAGTAGCGCATGAACATAACTTTGCGCACAAAAAAGTAATCGAATTCAAGAAATTTGTCAGGATCGATAAAAGGATTGGGGCGTTGCTCGAAAGGCAGTTCAATATTTACGCCTACACTCTTTCCGCCGGCAAAGTGTGCGCCTTTATTACCGGCTTCCATGATTCCGGGGCCGCCTCCTGTGATGATCCCAAAGCCTTTTTTGGTAAGCAGGTATGCAATTTCTTCTGTAAGTCGGTAATATGGATTGTCTGGCTTGGTGCGCGCTGATCCAAAAATTGCAACACAGGGGCCGATGCGGGCAAGCTTCTCGTAGCCATCTACAAATTCCGACATGATCTTAAAAACTGACCAGGAATCGTTTGATTTTATTTCGTTCCAATTCTTGGACTTAAACGCTTTCCTAATTTCCTTTTCGTCGTTTTGGTTCATATCATACTTTCTTTATCACTGAAGTAACGCATAAACTGGACACGTTCGAAGATGTCGGGGCGACTATGTTTTTTCTGACTGAGTTTACCTCTAAAGTCGCTAATTTTTTCAAAGTTGTGGCTTTCCATCCAGCTGCTAAGTTCGTGGTGCATCACATCAAGGTATTGTGCCCCATGTCGATACAATGCGCTGGCAACCTGCACAGTTTGAGCTCCTGCCAACAAAAGCTTGATCGCTGCATTACCATCTGAAACGCCTGTGGATGCCGAGATGTCACAATCAATGTGGCCGTGCATAAGTGCAATCCAGCGCAAAGGCATGGCCAACTCGCCCGGCTGACTCAAGACATGAGAAGGTATTACTTCCAGCTTTTCAAGGTCGAAATCGGGACTAAAAAAGCGATTAAACAGCACTAGCCCATCAATTCCTGAATGAGACAAGTCGGTAATCATCTTTGCTAAATTAGAGAAATAGTAGCTGATTTTGAGTACGACTGGAATAGTGACTTGTTTTTTGACCTGTCTGATAATTTCAAAATAGATTTTTTCATTGTCTTCACTGCTGTTTTCCAGGTTGGAAGGCATTACGAAGACATTGAGCTCCAAGGCATCAGCGCCGGCTTTTTCAATTTCAGAAGTAAAGGTAATCCATTCGTAAGCCGTCCGGCAATTGACAGAGGCTATTACGGGAATACTAAGTTCACTTTTGGCTTGTTTGATGAGGCGTGTATATTTTTCCAGATTTTCTTGCCGAATACGTACATCCAGGTAATCCAGGAATTCCTCACGACCTGTTTTATCAGCTTCTTCACGAATGGTATGATCGTATTCATGCGTGATTTCTTCTTCGAAAAGAGACTTTAAAACCACAGCACCTGCTCCATGCTGCTCAAGCTGTTTAAGCTTTGAAATACTATCTGTAAAGCCAGAACTGGCTGCAATAATCGGACTCTTGAGTTCCAATCCGAGGTAAGTGGTTTTTAAATCAATCATAAGGCCTTCAAAATTGATGATGAATAAGGTGCTAAAGTACGGCATCAATCCGAAAACTGCAATGATTTGAGATTTATTTTTGTCGATAACACAGAAATGGTTGAAATAAAAGCCGCACAGTTTGGTTTGTGTGGCTTCCTTCACTTGGGGTAAAACAATATCGTCTTAAATAAAAAAAACCTTCCCACATGGGGAAGGCTTCAAGGCTCTGGTATTCAACTTAATCAGTTTAATCTTCCTGATAGGGCTTGACCAATTCAACAAGTTCGGGCAAATCCATTCCCAGGTTTTTGAGATGTTCAATTTTTGGCACACCGTTTTTGGTCCAGCCACGCCTTTTATACACGGCATCCAATAGCTGTTCATAGCGGTCTTCGCGGTAGGCACGATGTTTGGCCATTTTTTCTTCAGTAGTTTTTCCTTCCGGATTCCAGCCAATAACTTCAAGCAGCTGTTTATCGTAGCGGTCGGCGCGTGATTCATATTCTTCAACGGTTACAGGACCGGCAGCACGATAAGGTTGCGCATCAAACTGGCGTGTTCCATAACCACGACGCAGGTTGAAAATCCGCTGGAAATTATACACGCGTTCTGATTGACGAATCATTTCTTCCTTATCAATTGGTTTTCCGGTAACGGCTTTGTAAATCGTTACATAGTTGTCCACATGCTCCGGAACTTTTGCTGGTTCATCGGCTTCGGCATTGCTTTCCGGCTCCACATCATTCCATGGAAGCTTGCAGAGACCAACCAATCCAAACCAGGTTCTGAACATTGGAAAATAATGTAAGGCTTCAGCTTTATCTTCAAACGAAGGAATTTGGTTATTCACCATATCCATAAAGATCAGCCAGGCCTCATCGTGTTGTGGTCCTTTGTTCGTCAAAGCATAGCCTCCCTGCTGTGCCAGAGATTCTTTGGAAACATACTGGGAATATTCCAATCCCTTGTTTTCCATGCCGATATCATTGATAAATTGAGGATCGCCCCAACCATTTTCAATAAACATTTCTTTGAGTTTACGTACTCCGCGACCAGCAATCTTGCCAAAACCTTCGCCTTTTGCTAATTGGTGCAACAGGGTCATGGCGTCATCAGCATTGCCAAAGTTAAGTTTGAGGCCGCCTGTTCGTTCTTCGTTGAGGATACCATTTTCGTAGCATTCCATAACAAATCCGAGGATAGTTCCCCAGGTGATTGTACAAATACCATAGGTATCGCAATAGAAGTTGGCTTCGATGGTAAAGTCAGGGTTGAATATTCCGGCGATAGATCCCAGCGAAGAGGCTGTTTCATATTCCGGGCCATCAACAATCACCTTCTGATTGGCGTAAGGGCCGGTGCGAAGCAGATAATTATCAACACCTTTGGCGCAGGCCATATTACACCCAATCCAGCAACCATCAGGAATACCTTGTGTGAAGCGTGATTTCCAGACTTCACTGTGTATTTTGTAGGCATCGGGATGGCTGCCATATTTGAAATTGTTTACCGGCAACAGGTCATAATCATTCATGATGTTGGTGAGGTGTGCTGTGCCTTTGGTGCGCATTTCAGCCTGTTTGTCGTCAAGTTCACGCATTTCGCGGTTGAATCGCTGTCCACGCTCCATGATGGCTTTCAAATCAACAACATTATTCAGGTTGCCTTTTACGCCGGGTATTTTGGCTACCAGCGCTTTAATTTTTTTATCTCTGAAAACTGTTCCTATACCACCGCGGCCGGCCTGTTTCAGGCGAACCAGTTTACGTTTTGGATCATAAAAGCTGAAGTTGAGCATCCCGATCAACGAATGATCAGCTGCTGTTCCTGCAGAAACTACAGCAATATTCTTTTTGTCTTTTTCGTCATCGGCATACATTTCAGTGAGCATTTCGGCCAGCACATGGCTGTCAATTGGCTCTGCCGGAGCTTTCAGTATTTCTACTTTATGATTTACACCGTCGATAAAAACGATGACATCCTCTGTAGCTTTGCCTTGAAGTTCGATGGCATCAAAGCCCGAAAACTTTAAAAATGGGCCGAAAAAACCACCTACGTTACTGTCCATCACTGAATCAGTCTGTGGTGAAATGGAAACGCAGATTGATTTGCCTGTACCCGAATACTGGGTGATGCCTCCGATTGGCCCCGAAGAAATTACGATTTCATTCTCCGGATCGTTCCATTTGGTGTTCGGTTTGGTAGCATCCCATAAATAACGCAGTCCATAGCCTCTGCCTCCAATAAATTTCTCTTTAACCTCAGCCGGAACAGTTTTTTCAAGAATTGCGTTCTCTGATAGGTTAATATGCAATACTTTGTCAGTATAACCTTTTTCGAGAGCTGTCCAGTTGTATGGCCAGACTTTTAGTGTTTCATGTAGTTCTTTGATCGCTGCATTTTCCATAAATAGTAATTTCTAAGGAATGTTATATTTTTCACAAAAGTAAGAAGTTATTGGAGTTTGAGATGCTAATTGCTTCTTATTTAGCAATATGTAATTTTCTGCATATCGAACACTTTTGCAATTAACTCTTTGCGCCGTATAGGGTTAGCAGTATATTTAGAATCATTATAAATTCAGCCCTGTTTTGGAGTGTCGCAACTTAAATTGAGTTTGGTAAATGACCAGAAAATAATTGTAGATACTTCTTAGGATTCTATGGGTCAATTAAATTATTTATTTGACCAAAACGGCCTGAAGTGGGCACACCATAAAGAATAAATACTGTATTTTTACCTCTTTAAGTGCGCATAGAACAAAAGACATTATAAACAGTTTATGAAAGAGAAAGACATCCGACAATTGTTAAAAAGCTGTAGAGTGGGGGTCGCCGGCTGTGGTGGATTGGGTTCGAACGCAGCTGTAGCTTTGGCGCGTATTGGAATTGGAGGTCTTGAACTGGTTGATTTTGATAAGGTTGAGGCATCGAATCTGAATCGACAGTATTTTTTCAAAAAACAGCTTGGCTTGCCCAAAGTAGAGGCGCTTGCCCAAAATATTCACTCGATTGATCCCGATGTAAAACTGAATTGTCATCAAACGAAACTTGATAAAGACAATATCTCAGCGATATTTTCATCATGTGATCTGATTATCGAAGCCTTTGATCGGGCAGAGGCCAAAGCGATGTTGTTGGAGTTTATGCTTGAACACATGCCACAAATTCCACTTATTATGGGCAATGGAATGGCAGGTTTTGGCGGTTTTGATAAGCTCAGGCAAGTCCAATGGGATAAGCATGTGTATATTTGTGGTGATTTTGAAGCTGAAATTGCTGAAGATTTGCCTCCATTGGCTCCCAGAGTTGGAATCGTTGCCAATATGCAAGCCAATCTGGCACTCGAATTGCTAATAAAAAAAGGTTAAATGGAAATTATTTTAAATAACAGAACAGAAACCATCGCAGGTGATGCGATGACTATAAACGAGCTGATAAACTACAAAAACTTTACTTTTAAGATGTTGGTTACGAAAATCAATGGAAAGCTTGTCAAAGTGGATAAACGTGACGATGCGGTTGTCAGGACTGGCGACAATGTAGAAATTTTGCATTTGATTTCGGGAGGATAAAGAAGAAATTAATCACTGGACAAAAACGCTTTATGAAGGGGTTTAGGAAGTTTCTTAGTTTTATATTTTCTTTGATTGGATTAATAGTTGTTGCTACCATTCTGGTCAATTTTTGGGTTACTTACAGTAGCTCAAAGCAGATTGCAGATAAGCTGGAAGACTTGCCTTTTCGAAAAACCGGATTGCTGCTGGGTACAAGTAAATATACTGTTTCGGGGAATATTAATCCTTTCTACAAATACAGAATTGAGGCTGCCCTTAAGCTTTTGGAGGCTGGTAAAATAGAATACCTTATCGTGAGTGGCGACAACCGGCATGCCTCCTACAACGAGCCACGGTACATGATGAAGGACTTGCTAGAAGCAGGCATTCCGGAAAAAAAACTGATTCCTGATTATGCAGGCTTTCGCACTTTTGATTCAGTTATCAGGTCGAATAAAATATTTTCCCAGGATTCAATCACAATTATTTCGCAAGCTTTTCATCTTGAACGTGCAATCTATATTGCTGGTCACAATGGTATTTTCGCCTATGGATTTGTGGCTGACTTTCCGCAGCATCAGGGCGCATTTCAGGTGTTAATAAGAGAGTATCTGGCACGTGTGCGTATGATGCTGGATATCTATGTGTTGAAAACAGAGCCCCATTTTTTGGGCGATAAAGTTGAAGTTGACGCAGATTAGCTATCCATTTTTTACAATGATCAGGCTCGTATCCTTGTCGGAGGCCAATACTGGACGCTCCGGAATTTCACTTAAAAACACATCTACTACATGCATTAATTCCCGCCATTTAGGGTTGTAGTCATGAATGATCATCACACCGCCGGGAAGCAGGCGCGGATAAAAAAAACGAATGCCGTCATCCGTTGGTCTGGCAAGATCCACATCAATGCTTACAAAGGCAAATTGTTCATCAGCGAATTTATGACAAACAGCTGCAAAGTTGCCCTTATGCAGTTGAATATTAGGATGATTGCCTAATTTGTTTTTGACATGCCTGATTGAGGTGTCAGCAAAATGATGTGATTTATAGCTGCCGGCTTCACCCGTTTCGTTGCTGAGATCTGTTTCGCGAAAACCTTCAAAGGTGTCGAAAAGATGCAGGATTCTGTTGGGAGCCATCAGATGAAGTAAACGGGCCGAATCGCCCTGATAAACGCCAAGCTCGGCCATTGAGCCTTGGGGGATGGTTTTGTTGATGCGCTGCATTTGAAGCCAGAAAAGAAAGAACCTGTCTTTATCGGAATAGCTGTTGAAAGCCTTTAATAAGGCTTTGTCGATTTTCCCTTCTTTTTTTTGCTGTACAAAAAGTGCCGGAAACCGGCCATTGCCCGACGAACGGTCTCTCCAGGCAATAAATGCCATGAGCAAAAAAATCAAAATTGCAGTAAGGCTTAAAATTTCAATCAGCATCTTAATTGGCGATTGGGTGTTCGTGCGAAGATAGATTTTTTTTGCGCTGATGCATAATTTGTTAACTGATATGATCCGATATTTTGCAGAATTTCAATTAAAACCAGAAGCGTTGTTAGTTTTTCTGTGCCATTGCCAGGGTCATAAAAATTCGTTTTGAACGAAAAACAACAAAACAGGACTTTACTTAAATGTTTTGCGTTTTCTTTGATTAATCCAGAGGCGCCCTTATAATAAAGGTGCTTCCTTTTCCGGGTTCCGATTCAACATTGATATCAAACTCATGGGCTTCAACAATTTTTTTTACAATACCTAATCCCAGGCCTGTGCCTTTTTCGCCATAGGTCCCCATGGTACTTTTGCGCGTGAATCCTTCAAAGAGTTTATCGCTGATTTCTTTAGGCATACCTACGCCAGTATCGTTGATAAAAATTTCAAAATTGCCCTGTTTCAATCTTGTACCAATGGTTATTTGACCTCCTTCGGGCGTAAACTTAACCGCATTGCCTACCAGATTATTTAACGCTTGTCCGAGTAAAGTTTCGTCGGCCATCAAAACAAAATCAATGGTTTTATCAATTTCCTGCTTAAAACGAATGTTTTTTTGTTTCAATTTGAAGTGCTGCATCCGTTCAACATAAGCGGTTAATTCCCGAAAATCGATTTCAGTTTTATTTATTTTGAAGTTCCCCAGTTCCAGATTCGACCAATGATATAGCTTGTCGTTGTAATCCAACAGACGCTGCATTTCTTCTTTGATATCCGTTAGCAGTCCGCTTTGATTTTCATTCATTTTTTGCATCATTTCCGAGTCGTCCAGCAATAAATTTGAGAGGCCGATTACAGCTCCTAAAGGTGATCGCAAATCATGAGACACGATGGATACAAACTGATTTTTGAAATCAAGTAATTTTTTCAGCTCTTTCTGGGTGCGCGCCAGTTGATCCAGGGTAAGCCGCTGTTCGCGTGCTTTTTGAATCAGCTCACTGTCTTGCCTGTCTTCGCGATTGATGATATTTATCAACAGGTAGTTGGTTTGCTCATGCCGAATTGCAGTTGCTTTAAGAAAAAACTGGCGTCCTGTGATGGTTTCTTCTTCCCAAACACCCGATTCAACTTTTCCATCCTGCCTGTTTTCCCAGCATGATGCGGCTTCGTACTGAAAAACTTCGATAAAAGGAAATACTTCAACAAGATCAACTTGGTTTTTGTGCAAGGCAGAAGCATTATTCAATTCTTTTGTCCAAACTGGCAAGGGCCCAAGCGGAAAATAGGCATTGTTTTGGTAAGCAAAAGTGGCGAAGTCCAATAAATAGAAAGCGGAAAAATGGTTTTCGACCTGTGCATTTTTCTTGGTGCTGGCACTCAGCTTAAGGCGGGCTGAATTGACTTCCTGAAGCAGCTGTTGAAGTTTTTCGGCAGAACGGGTTTGATCAACAAAAAATACCCAAAATTGCTGTAATTCATCTTCAACAATATGAATTTCAGCGTAGTGATCTGCTTTGGTTTGAATGTGAGGCAAAACCATCGGATTGATAAGTGGTGGAACCATTCCGATTAGAAAAGGCGTCAGCTGCTCAATGTCCATCCCTAGCTCGGGTTTTATGTCAACGTATTTATGCACGGGGCCCAACCAGTTTTGTAGCTGGGCATCTTCGTTCAGGTGCAAAATAGCCAGCCCGATATAAGGCGGTATTTTACTGATGATATAATCAGTTATTGCTTCGGTAAATTCTGGTTTTGTCATCATTGTTTGCTTTTTCCCATCATGCTTTTGGTGAGCTCGTAAAATGCCTCTTCTACTCCGATTGCTTCTTTGGCGCTGGTTTCCAAAATACGCCAGCCCTTTTTGCGAAGGGGAGCCAGATCTTCTTCCAAAATCTCCTGCTCCTCTTTTAAATCACATTTATTAATCAACAAAATAAATGGTACATTATTGGTTACCGAAGTTGCCATTTCACCTAGATTTAGAGCAGTTTGCAAGGTTTCGTGCCGTGTGCTGTCGGCTACCAAAAAATAGCCCGACGAACCAATTAAATAGGTGGGTTTAACTTTCATGAAGTCGTCTTCTCCATGAATATCCCAAAGTAGCAGGTTTACCGAAGCACCTTCTATCTCAACTTCCTTCTGGTCTATTTTTACACCGATTGTCGTCTGGTACTTCTCGTTGAAAATACTTCTTACAAAACGTTGTACCAGACTTGTTTTGCCGACAGCAAAGGCGCCAACCATTGCAATTTTTTTCTTTATCATAAGTCTTATCTACTCTTTTTTCTTTAATGCTCTAAGACGAACACCTCGCAAGGGTCCGGGATTAGCTGTTTCCTCATTAAATATTACAGCCGTTTCCATCAATTCACGGGGCACGCCTGCTTCATCAAGGCGTCCTATAAAGGATTCTGCTCTCGTTAATGCAACCCTTCTATTAGCTGTTATGTTGCCGGTATTGGACGTAAACGATTGTATCTGAAGGATATATTTTTGATTTTGTTCATGGTTGAAATCATCTAACAGCAATGCTGTTGTTGTTAAACTATCAAACTCAGCTTTTTGTTCTGCTGTCATGATAATATCATTAAACTCGAAAGTAAAACTATAGCTTTCGATATCACTGATAATCCAGCCAAGATCAGGTTTTTGCTGCTCTTCCAGTTGCCAATTAAGGGCGGTTACTCCCCAAATTTTGTGGTAGGCTTGCGTTGTCATTGTAATCCACGACGCATCAGCTTTTCCGCTAATTGTAAGCACACCCTCTTTAAATGAGAGCCGAATTGTTGGAGGTGGGTTTAACAGCTTGTTTGCCCGCCTGATAACAAAAACACTATCTACAGAAATAAAACTTTGAAAGTTAACAGTAACCTGATCCGGATTTATCGCTGATTCTGAAATAAGCGCGGCAGCAGGTTTTGAAAGTTCATCACGCGCTCCCTGAATAGTAAGCTGATTATTTTTCCATCCGGTCCGCGAAATTAAATAACCAGGCTCATTCTGAAAGGCTGAAATTAATTGGTTTCTAATGCTTTTTGCCTGAATGTGCTGATAGCCAAAATAGCCCGCAGCTCCTAAAACAATAAGTAGTAGGAACAGCGCAAAATAGGGTGGTTTAGCCTTTTTTTGTTTTTTCTCGCTTTGCAAGCAATTTTTGAGAAATTTCTCAGTATGTTCAAAAATTGCCGTATCCCCATCAAATTTTTCAAGATCGTTGCGGTGGTTATAGTGAACAGCCTCAATTGCTTCCTGCATATCAAGGCGAAGTGATGGGGGAGGATTGCCGTCAACAACGGCTGCAATAATAGCTGATGGCCCCTGCTCAATCCATAAATTTGTTTCACCAATTTTTATTGTTTCTACACTTTCATTATTAGCTTTTTGAAAAGAGTCTTTCACGAAATCCGAAATGGCTGATAGCATAGAGGCAACCATATCTGCTTCAATGGATGGAATCTGAGGATCACGAATTTGGTGAAGCAACAATGCGGATTCTTTGTGAATCAGGAAAAGATGCTTTACATGATAAACATAAGCATGCGAGAGCATGATCTCTGTGTAATTTTTACCCGAAAAAAGTGCTTGAAAACGCCATTTTATATGACTGGGCGATAATCCTGATTCAAGGCCTTGATTTAAGGATTCCAGCATTTTTTTGATGTCCTCAGCTACAGCTTTGCGTATTGCCGGACCCATTATCGGAAATAAAATATTGGCGAGTCGCTGTGGATTAATTTGGATGCTTTCCTGAATAATTTCTTCAAAAAACGGCAAAAGATCACTGCTGTGGATGCTGCCTTTTTCGATGAGTTTTCTTATTGAAAAAGGCAGAAGGTCGCTTATTTCTATCGCAAATTCATGAGGGTCTTTCATTAATCTATGCAACCGATCGAGTGAAGCCTTATCCAGGCCCGTAATAATTTCGCGCAGCTCGTTTAGCTGACCTTGTTCGAGGTATTCAGCAACATCCTTAACTTTTTTTTCTGTCATAGAAAGAAGGTGTAACAGTTAATCGGTTTCAGTTTCCGTATTTTCATCACCTGATAAACGTATGGCGAGATCCGAAATCAGGACTGCCAGCGATGTGCGATCTATCTTATTCAACTGGAGATCGCCAAATTTTTCCTGAATGCCCTTTTTAAGCGAGCTTATCTCCGTTTCGAGTTGTGTTTTTAGGCTTTGTTTTTGCTTGAGTTGAAGCTCTTGAAGCTCCTGTATGCTGGCTTTTAGATCGGCTTGATTCTGCTTGATTTCACTCATTTGTGTTTTGAGTCCTGCAAGCTCAGGCTTTAGTTCATCCGCCAAATTATTGATGGCAGTTGAGAGTTGCTGTGAGGTTTTTTCAAGTGAAAGCTGCTGTTCTTCGCTTAGGCTGTCAAGATTTTGCTTCCATTTATTCTCGACTTCTTCGAGCGAAAAGGTGATTTGCTGATCTAATTTTAAGAAGCGATTTTCCATTTCGGCAATATTGTTGCCCAAAAGAATATCACGTATCCTGTTGATGTTCTCCTTATTTTCATTCATAAACAACGGGTGTTGATGGTTGATTTTAAAGTGTAAATATAGAAATGTTTTGGTAAAAGAGTATTTAAAATGCGTTTTTTACTGATAAGAATTAACAGACTAACTTTAATTACAGCTAGTTAGTGTTTGTCCATAATGAGCTAAGCCCAGTCCTTTACATCAGGGTTTATAGGCTCAATGCTTTCTGCTGCTTCAGCCGTGCGCAGTTTTTTTGTGTAATTTTGCAGTCCGAAATTTTAAAAAAATCCCGCATGAAATTGCGATCAAATAACGATAACCAGCACCAATTGCTGGAATTACGACATCTGACGGAAAGCACCTACGTACTGCGTATTGATCGTCGTGGGCTGTCATTTAGAAGCGGACAGCATATTTTGCTTGGCGAAGCTGGCAGTATTCATAACCGTGAGTATTCTGTTTATTCAGGTGAAAAGGATGATTTTTTTGAGGTGCTTATCAAAGAGGTTGATGAGGGTCTTGTAAGCAAGCAACTCAAAAAGCTTAAACCGGGCAGCACTTTGCAGATAGAAGGACCTCTTGGGTTTTTCACCATCGAACCTGAGCTGGTTGATTCCGGGAAATTTCTTTTTGTAGCCACCGGAACGGGCATTGCGCCTTTTCACAGCTTTGTTCGCTCTTACCCGAAAATAAAATATCAGCTTCTGCATGGTGTCAGGAAAGAGGAAGAAGCTTATGAACGCAACGCCTATCCGACTGAAAAATATAAACTATGCACTTCTCAGGATGAAAAGGGTGATTTTCAGGGACGTGTAACAGACTATCTCAGACAAAACCCTGTTTCTGCTGATACACATTGTTATCTTTGCGGAAATTTTCAAATGATACACGAGGTATTTGATATACTCGAAATGCAGGGTGTTCCTCCACATCAGGTGCATGCCGAAGTGTATTTTTAAGCGACTAACGAAAACTATATATGTTAAAATATCACCTAATATCACTGGGCTGCCAAATGAATCTTTCAGATACGGAAAGGGTCAAAACGGTGTTGCATGAGCTTGGATTTCAGCCGACTGAGGATGAAATGGAAGCCAGTATTCTCGGGATAATAGCTTGCTCAGTAAGACAAAAAGCCATTGATAAAGTTTATTCCAGAATAGCCAAATGGAACAGATTGAAAAATAGAAAAAACCTCATAACTTTTGTTTCCGGCTGTATTTTGCCTTCCGATAATGAAAAATTTCTGAAATTGTTTGATCTTGTTTTCCCCATGAGCGAACTGCCGCAACTGCCGGAAATGATCAGGCATTATGGTGTTGTAACGCCCTCATCGCTCAGGCAAGAGGGAGATAGTTTGCAGCACAATAATCAGAAAGCGACTATTAAACCCCAACAAGGTGTTGGTTTTTTGTTTGAAAAAGTTGATCTCCCCAAGCCTCCAACTGCACCAAAACTCAATCCCGGAAAAGATATTGACGAATTTTGGCATGTTGAGCCTACTTACACTTCAAGTTTTGAGGCTTTTGTGCCGATACAAAATGGCTGTGATAAGTTTTGCAGTTTCTGCGCTGTGCCATACACACGCGGAAGAGAAGTTTCGAGGCCATCGCAGGAAATCATTGACGAGCTAAAACAACTTGTTGAAAAGGGCTATAAATCGATCACGTTGCTTGGGCAGAATGTTAACTCTTATGGCCTTGACAGAAAAGGAGATGAAATAGATTTTGCAGCCTTATTGCGCCGAATCGGTGAGTTCGGACTGCAGTCAGGTAAGCTTTTTTGGGTTTATTTCACCTCACCTCATCCGCGTGATATGACCGATGAGGTGATCGAAGTAATTGCGCAATATGATTGCCTGGCCAAACAGATTCATTTACCCGTGCAGTCGGGCGATGATCGTGTACTGATGCGGATGAACCGCAAGCATGCTATGGACAAATACAGGCACATTGTGCATACCATAAGACGGTTGATTCCACAGGCAACTTTATTTACAGATATAATTGTAGGTTTTACGGGCGAAACCCAGGAACAGTTTGAAAACACACGCAAAGCCATGGAAGAGTTTAAATACAATATGGCTTATATTGCGCAGTATAGTGTGCGTCCGGGTGCGGCCAGTTCGCGCTGGGAAGATGATGTTCCGAAGGCTGTAAAAAAGGAGCGGTATCATTTACTTACCGAAGAACTTACTAAACACAGTTTGGTTTATAACCAGCAACTGATTGGCAAAACCGTGCAGGTGCTGGTGAGAGGCCGCGATCGTAAAGAAGGTTACCTAAGCGGTTACACTGAAGGCAAATTGGTAATTCGATTTGCAGGGACACAGGAGCATCTGATCGGTCAGATTGTTGCGGTAAAAATCAATAGTGTGATGGCTCTTTCATTGGAAGGAGAGCTTGTTGCCGTAAAAGAGTTGGTAGGTTAACAGAAGTATTCATGAAGAAAATTGCATTTAAAACATTGGGCTGCCGGCTCAACCAATATGAAACAGATGCACTGGCATCACGCTTTCATAAAGGGAGCTATCAAATCGTAAACTACAACGAACCGGCAGATATTTATATCGTAAACACTTGCACCGTAACCAATCAGAGCGATCAAAAGTCGCGGCAGACTATTCATCAGGCGCACAAGGTGAATGAGCAGGGTTTGATGGTTGTTACGGGCTGCATGGCCAATAACCATAAGCAATCACTTCTGGAAACTCCGGGGATAGACTATGTAGTTGACAATGAACGTAAATCATCCATATTCAGTATTATTGAGTCACATTTCAGAGGAGAACATCCCGATCCTGAAGGCTTTGACGAAGATTTGTTCAGCTACGAACCTGCTTTCAAAACTTTTCATACCCGCAGCCTGATCAAAATTCAGGATGGCTGTGATAATTTCTGTACCTTCTGCATTATCCCAAGCGTGCGCGGAAGAGCGGTGAGCAGACCTGTAAATGCGATTCTGGATAATATTCGCGAAGTGCTCGATCATGGTTTTAAGGAAGTGGTGCTTACAGGCGTAAACATTGGTCGCTATTCCTTTGAAGGAACTAGTTTTGAACAGCTTGTTGCCAAAATTTTAGAGCTGCCGGGTGATTTCAGGCTGCGGATTTCTTCTATCGAGCCCGATGGTTTTACACCGCATTTCTTCGAGCTTTTTCAGCATGAAAAACTTGCTCCTCATCTGCACCTTTGTCTGCAAAGCGGTTCGGAGGCTATATTGCTTAAAATGCGCAGGATGTACACTGCACGCGAATTCAGGCAGCTTGCAGAAAAGCTACGCTACCGCTATCCGGATTTTAACCTGACGACTGATATCATTGTTGGTTTTCCGGGAGAAACTGAAAAAGACTTTCAGGAAAGCCTGCAAATGGCCAAAGATTTAAGATTTAGCCATATTCATACCTTTAAGTACTCTGTGCGTAGCGGCACACGCGCTGAGCGCATGGATGGCCATCTGTTGGAGAAGGTTAAAAATCAGCGAAGTGCTTTAGTCAGAAAATTATCAGATGAAAATAAGTTGCTGTATTTTGAACAGATGGCTGGGAAACCACAGCGTATGCTCGTTGAGCGAATTAGCGCTGATGGAATTGCCCGTGGTTATGGACAGAGTTATATCCCCTTGCGGACTAAAATAAAGGGATTGGAAAGAAATCAGTTTTTGGATGTTGTTCCCGATAGCGTGTATTTTGGAAAAGAAACAGCCATGTGGACAAAGGACCTCCGGAAAACTTTTTGAGATTACTGCTTTGAAATTAAAAAAATTACTTACTTTTGCAGCCCGAAACTTCAACGAAAAACTAAGCGCAAACCGATATGGCAAATCACAAATCGTCCATCAAAAGAATCCGTCAGTCTAACGAAAGACGTCTACACAACCGCTATTACGCCAAAACAATGCGTAATGCTGTTAGAAAATTCAGGAGCCTAACTGATAAAACTGAGGCCGAGGCCAAACTCCCTGCTTTGTATGCTATGATTGATAAATTGGCCAAACGTGGCATCATCCACAAAAACAAAGCCGGCAACCTTAAGTCGAAAATTACCAAATATAGCGCTACTTTATCCTAAAGTAGAAGCTTGTGAAAATTATTGCAGCCTCTTCTTCTAATTTAAGAAGGGGCTTTTTTAGTTTAAGGTAATTGCTTATTTTCGCCGCAAACCACAGCCAATGAAGACATATCCTGAAAACGAAAAGAAATCTATCAAGCAGTGGGCCGAGGATGACCGACCACGTGAAAAAATGCTCAGCAAAGGCAAGGCTAGTTTAAGCGATGCCGAGCTTATTGCTATTTTGATAGGTTCCGGCAATACCAATGAATCTGCTGTAGAACTTTCGCGACGAATTTTAAATTCAGTGGCAGATAACCTGGTAGAGCTTTCGCGTTTAAGCGTGGCCGAATTGACTCGTTTTAAAGGTATTGGCGAAGCAAAAGCCATCAGTATTGTGGCCGCTCTCGAATTGGGACGCCGCCGCCGAAGTGCGGAAGCCCAGGAACGAAAAGCTATTAAATCGAGCAACGATGCCTTCGAATATTTTTATGCCAGCCTTGCTGATTTGCATTACGAGCAATTCTGGATCATGCTGCTCAATCAATCGCATAAAGTGATTCGAATTGTACAGGTGAGCGATGGTGGGCTATCAGGAACAGTTGCAGATCCTAAAAGGATTTTTAAGTTGGCGATTGAAAGCAATGCAGCAGCCATGATTTTGTGTCATAATCATCCTTCGGGACAGCTAAAGGCGAGTGATGCTGATATAAACCTGACCAAAAAACTGGCCAAAAGTGGCGACTTGCTTGATATACGTGTCGTGGATCACCTGATAATCGGACATGATAACTATTTGAGTTTTGCCGATGAAGGCATGCTACCAATTTCTTAACTTCAAAAGAACCTATTCAGAAAACGGATGAGTGAAAAAATTAAAATTGTAACAATCATCGGTGCGCGGCCACAAATTATAAAAGCCGCTGCTTTGAGTCGTGCGATAAAGAATAATTTTTCCGATCAGATTCAAGAAATTATTGTGCATACCGGCCAGCATTACGATGAAAATATGTCGGCCGTTTTTTTTAAGGAGCTGGGCATCCCACAGCCCGATTACAACCTGCATGTGGGGTCCGCTTCTCATGGTGTGCAAACTGCCCGGATGATCGAAGGTGTTGAGAAAATACTTTTGGATGAGAAGCCGGACTATTTGGTTTTGTACGGCGACACTAATTCTACTTTGGCGGGTGCTGTTGCTGCTTCAAAAATACTTGTTCCGATAGTTCATATCGAAGCAGGATTGCGTTCGTATAATAAATCAATGCCCGAAGAAATTAACCGTATTTTGTGCGATCACAGCGCTGCCTTACTTTTTTCGCCAACAGAAACCGGTTTTAATAACCTTGTAAAGGAAGGCTTCGATCCTGATAGACGGGCTCCTTTTTCGGCTGATAATCCCGGCATTTATCATTGCGGAGATGTGATGTTTGATAATAGCCTGCATTTTGCTGATTTGGCAAAGATAAACTCATTGGTATTGAAGGATTTGAATATTGAAAACGAACGATTTGTACTTTGCACCATTCACCGTAATAATAACACGGATGAACCAACAAGGTTGCAGCAAATTTTTGAAGCCTTGCTGGAAATTGTAAAGAGGAGCGATCA
This sequence comes from Bacteroidota bacterium, assembly GCA_018830105.1. Taxonomy (GTDB): domain Bacteria; phylum Bacteroidota; class Bacteroidia; order Bacteroidales; family F082; genus UBA5536. The sequence goes on along the minus strand of JAHJTC010000012.1, from coordinate 31,020 downwards.
TTATCTTGTCCTGCCATTGCATCCACGCACGGCCAAACTGCTGATGACGAATCTCACCGAAGCGGTTTATCAGCAGCTGATGCATCACGAAAGGATAAAACTTATTCCACCGGTATCATTTTTAGATATGATCGCATTAGAAATGCATGCAACTTTAATAATTACGGATTCGGGTGGCGTACAAAAAGAGGCCTATTTTTTTCAGAAACCTTGTATCATTATGCGCCCGGAAACAGAATGGAAAGAAATTGTTGAGCTTGGTGCCGCAGCAATTGCCGATGCTTCCAAGGAAAGGATTTTACAAGCCTGGGAAAACTTTTTAGCAAATCCACCGATTGATTACCCTCAAATTTTTGGCGATGGCCATGCCGCAAGTTTTATTTGTGAGGAGATGCTGAAGAATAAAATGTAAATTGGTTTTATGGGTTCCATTACTAAAATACTATTAAAAAGCAAGAGAAACAACAGTTTGAAGTTGCCAATCAAATCAACCCGGATTAGAATCCCTAAACTTTTTCATTTTGAGCATGTTCATTACTTGCCAGATTAATAAAATATTTCTACTTTTGCACTCCGAATTTTTAATTATTCACATAACAAATTAATTATGAACCAGTACGAAACCGTTTTCATTGTAACTCCCGTTTTGTCTGAAGAACAGATGAAGGAAGCGGTAATTAGATTTCAGGAATACCTGAGAAGCCACGGTGCTGAAATAGTGCACGAAGAGCATTGGGGCATGCGTAAGCTTGCATATCCAATCCAAAAAAAGTCCACCGGTTTTTACCACCTTGTGGAGTACAAAGCCGAGGGCACTTTAATTGCTGAGCTAGAATTGGCTTTTAAACGCGACGAACGAATTATTCGTTTTCTCACTGTAAAACTCGATAAACACGCAGTTGCTTACAACGAGAAAAAACGTAAAAAAGCGAAAGAAGCCAAGAACGAAAAAGTTGAGGCTTAATTTTTAAAGTTAAAAACTTAAAATCTTAAAAAAATGGCACAAGGAAGCTCAGAAATTAAATATTTGACCCCTATTGCAGTAGATACTAAAAGAAAAAAATACTGCCGTTTCAAGAAAAATCGCATCAAATACATCGACTATAAAGATGCTGATTTCCTGCTTCGTTTCGTTAACGAGCAAGGCAAAATCTTACCCCGTCGCATTACAGGTACTTCTACAAAGTACCAGCGGAAAGTGGCACAGGCTATTAAAAGAGCCCGTCATCTATCGTTAATGCCTTATGTAGCTGATTTATTGAAATAATAGGAGGACAAAATCATGGAAGTAATTCTTAAACAAGATATCAATAACCTGGGTTACACCAACGACATCGTTTCTGTAAAAGATGGTTATGCACGTAATTATTTGATCCCAAATAGATTGGCAATTATTGCTAATCCTACCAACCGCAAGGTTTTAGAAGAACTGAAAAAGCAACAATCTTTCAAGGAAGAAAAAGTTAAGAATGAAGCGCTTGCTATTTCCAAAGCTTTGGAAGGCCTTCAACTGAAGATTGCTGTGAAAGCTGGAACTTCTGGAAAAATCTTTGGCTCTGTCAATAGCGTAATGATTGCTAATGCAATTAAGGAAGCAAAAAATATTGAGATTGATCGCAAGCGTATTCATATCAATGAAGATGCGGTAAAGGAATTGGGCAATTACAATGCCAGCATTAAACTGCACAAAGAAGTACAATTTGATGTTGCATTTGAGGTGTTTGCTGAATAGCTGATCTCATTTCATAAAGATTCTTTATTTTTACAACCCGATACAATTAATTCGTATCGGGTTTTTTTATGATAACCAAACAGCAGCTAAAGCTTATACAATCGCTTCAACATAAAAAATACCGGAAACTTCACGGACTTTTTTTGGTTGAGGGAACAAAGATGGTTCAGGAATTAATCCGAAGTGATCTGTCGATTTTGCATTTGATTGTTACTGAACCTTGGCAGCGCGATAACCCGCATTTTGATTTTAATGGCGTGCTGCCCGAAGTATTAGCCGAACACAGCTACAAGCCATTGAGTAAACTAACAACGCCACCCGGAATTTTGGCTGTTGCCCGCATTCCGGAGGATAATTTCAAAGCCTTGTGGCTGCAGGAGGTCGTTTTGTGTCTTGATGGCATCAGCGACCCGGGAAATATGGGGACAATCATACGCACAGCCGAATGGTTTGGAATACGTGAGTTGATATGCAGTCAGGATTGTGCTGATGTTTGGCAGCCTAAAACGGTGCAGGCAAGTATGGGTTCAGTTTTTAGAATGCAAATTCATACTACTGAGTTGTCTGTTTTTTTAAAGGAAGTTGGTACAAAGCATATTCCTGTTTATGGTGCCCTACTCGAAGGAAGTGATGTTTTTCAGCAGGTTTTTTCTCCTGAAAGTCCTGCTGTGTTGCTAATCGGAAGCGAGTCGCATGGTATAAACAAATCCTTACTGCCATTGATTACTGATCCGCTTACTATCCCTGCTCATGCCCTGTCGAAGGCTGAATCATTGAATGCCTCAGTGGCTGCTGCCATTTTTTTGTCGTGCCTGCGCAGGAAACAATAAGATGACTGCTTTGTTACATTGATAGTAGTTGTAAAAAAGTTGTTCAGGATGGCGTTTATCAGCTAGAATAGCTTTATTTTTGCACTACGGTTTATAACAATAAAATTGACAACAATGTATCTCAAACTGATCATATTAGCTATTATTATCATCGGATTTGCCTTTGCGGGTTTTGCAATAAAAATGTTTTTCCAAAAAAACGGGGAATTTAAAAAGCAATGCAGCAGTATGGATGCAAACGGCAATCGTGTTGGTTGTGGTTGTGGGGGAGGAGCTGGGTCGTGTGAGCGCGAAACAGAATAGTACTGATCCTGATATTTTAGCGCGTCCTCTTATTACTCAACAAAATACTTTTCGAAGCCTGTAGTTGCTGTTGTTTCAAAGCTTCCATTGCTGTTCCAGGAGATGAAATACGCTTCAAGATCTTCCATTTGTTTAAGCAGCTCAACTGATTTTTCGAGTCCCATAACTAAAAATGCTGTTGCATAAGCATCTGCTTCGGCGGCTGTATTTGCCAGAACGGTAACACTGAGCAGATTATGAACTACTGGTGAACCTGTTTTGGGGTCTATGGCATGCGAATAGCGTTTGCCGTTTTCTTCATAATATTTCCGGTAGCTTCCTGATGTTGCAAGGCCTTTATCTTCAAGGATCACAACCTGTTGAACACTTCGCGTTTCATTTTTATTCATTTCGGGTCGTTCAATACCTACACGCCAGTTGTCTCCGTTTGGTTTTCTTCCTTTGGCAAATACTTCACCTCCAATATCTATGATGTATTGATCGATATTTCTACTATCGAAAAAGCGTGCAATTAAATCCACCGAATACCCTTGTGCAATCGCGTTGAAATCGAAACGAATACGTGGATCAGTTTTTACGATACGCCCGTTTTCAAGCTTTACATTTCTAAAATCCACAAGTGACCTAAGGCTGTCGATCTGAAACTGATTCAAGGGAATCTTTTCTTTAAAACTAAATCCCCATGCCTCAACAAGTGGCGAAACTGTGAAATCAAAATAGCCATCTGTATCTAATGCTATTCGTTTTGATAGCAGAAAGTTATACTTAAAAACATCATCAGGCAGAGCGGTTGAATCTCCACTGTTAATTCTGGATATTAAAGAGTTAGGAACCCAAAGCGATACCGATTGATCAAAGGCTTTAAGCAAAGAATCAATTTGCGGCTGATAATTTTTTTTATCAGAATGGTAATAGCTAATGGCATAATAAGTACCCTGTGTTTCGCCTGCGAAGCTAACTTTTTCAGTTTTATTCACAGGGTTGCAGCTTAGTAATGCCAGGCAACAAATAAGCCAGTTTAAATGAATAATCTTAATCATCCCAGGAGTTTTTGTAATAATTTAAATGCAATCAGGTTGTTTCGCCATTCAAAGATAAAAATAAACCCCGACAAATTGCCGGGGTTTAAGATTAAAAAAAGTTTGTGTGAGTTTAACTGCCAAAATCATCAAAAGCGATCATTTCCTCAGGGACACCTAAATTATCCAGCATTTGGAATACCGCATTATTCATCATAGGTGGTCCGCAAAGGTAGTACTCAATTTCTTCGGGTTCTTCATGCTGTTTGAGGTAATTATCCATAATTACCTGATGGATAAACCCTATGTAGCCTTTCCAGTTATCTTCTGGTTTGGGTTCCGAGAGGGCTACATTAAAGGTGAAATTATCGAACTTACTTTCGATATCTTCAAAGTCCTCCATGTAGAAGAGTTCTCTTTTTGAACGTCCGCCATACCAGAATGTGGTTTTACGATCTGTTTTTTCAGTGTGAAACAAATGAAACAAATGCGAGCGCATCGGTGCCATTCCGGCACCTCCGCCAATAAACATCATTTCCCGTTTGGTTGGTTTGATGTGGAACTCGCCATAAGGGCCGCTCACCATTACCTTGTCGCCTGGCTTACGTGAAAAAATATAGGAAGAACAGATTCCCGGGTTAACGTTCATAAAGGCATTGCGTTTGCGATCCCATGGAGGAGTGGCAATACGGATATTCAGCATTACAATATTTCCTTCTGCAGGATGATTTGCCATGGAATAGGCACGAAACTGTTCTTCGGTATTCTTCATTTTCAAATCCCACATGTTGAAGTTATCCCAGTCCTCAACATATTCTTCATCAACTTCGATATCTTTTTTGAAATCAACCTCAATTTTTGGAACATCTATTTGGATATAGCCTCCAGATTTAAAGTCAAGATGCTCGCCTTCAGGAAGTTTAACAACGAATTCTTTGATAAAGGTAGCCACATTTTTATTCGATACTACGGTGCATTCCCATTTTTTGATGCCAAATACTTCCGGAGGAACACCTATTACCATGTCTTCACGCACCTTCACCTGGCAACCAAGACGCCAGTTGTTTTGCTGTTCTTTTCTTGAGAAATAGCCTTTTTCGGTAGGTAAAATTGATCCTCCTCCTTCAAATACCTGGCATTTGCACATGGCGCAAGTGCCACCACCGCCGCATGCAGAAGGAAGGAAAATTTTATTAGAAGATAGCGTTGATAACAAGGTTGAGCCGGGATCTACCTCCAGATCTTTTTCCTCATTAATGTTAATATTTACCTTTCCTTGCGGAGTAAGTTTTTTTCGGGCAAAAAGCAGCAATCCCACCAGTAGTATAATCACTACCAGGAAAAATATCACGCTGATAAGAATTACGGTTCCCGTTCCGGTTGCAAGTAATGTCATAATTACTAAGTATTTTAGTTTTACTTTCTACAATTTTATACCAAGGAAACTCATAAATGCAATTCCCATTAGGCCTGTAATGATAAAGGTTATGCCTAGACCACGTAATGGTGCAGGTACGTTTGAATACCTGATTTTTTCGCGAATAGCAGCAATACCTACAATAGCCAAAAACCAACCTACACCCGATCCTAAACCAAATGAGGTAGCCTGAGCTAAGGATGGATATTCACGTTCCTGCATAAATAATGATCCTCCTAAGATGGCGCAGTTAACGGCTATCAGAGGCAGAAAGATTCCTAAGGAAGAATATAATGCAGGGCTGAATTTTTCTACAACCATTTCAACCAACTGAACCATAGATGCAATGATGGCAATGAATAGGATAAAACTCAGGAAGCTTAGGTCAACATCGGCAAAACCGGCATCAAGCCATACCAATGCTCCGGGTTTCAGGATGTAGGCGTTAAGTAAATAATCTACAGGAACAGTAATACCTAAAACAAATATTACAGCCAGACCAAGGCCTACAGAGGTTTGCACTGTTTTGGATACGGCCAGATAGGAGCACATACCCAAAAAGTAAGCAAATACCATATTATCGACGAAAATCGACTTGACGAATATGTTAAACAATTCTTGCATAGCAGTATTTTTTTTAATTTGCTTAATTCTCTTCTACTAACTCAGGATTCCTGGCTCTTTGAATCCAAATAATAATACCCACAATAATCAGTGCCATTGGAGGGAGGATCATGAAGCCATTGTTTTCGTAGCCGAAATTATAGAATGTCTCTGGTATTACAGAATAACCCCAAAGCGTTCCGGAACCAAACAGTTCACGAACAAAACCCACTGCTATCAGAACCCAGGCATAACCCAAGCCATTGCCGATTCCATCAAGGATTGAAGGCCAGGGTTTGTTGCCCATAGCAAAGGCTTCAAGGCGACCCATGATAATACAGTTGGTGATAATAAGACCAACAAAAACAGATAATTGCTTGCTCACATCAAATACAAACGCCTTCAAAATCTGGTCAACCAGAATTACCAATGAGGCAATCACAACAAGTTGCACAATGATTCTGATCCGTGGCGGAATCCCATTTCGCAGTAGCGAAATGATCAGGTTTGCAAAAACGATAACAGCAATAACAGATAACGACATCACGAAGGCTGGTTTCAGTTTGGCCGTTACGGCCAATGCGGAACAAATACCTAAAACCTGCACGGTAATGGGGTTATCTGTACTCAACGGATTGGTGAGTAGTTTTCTGTTTTTTGCCGAGAATAACGGCTCTCTCTCTTGTTTTTCAGTACTCATTTTATCCTTGTTTTTGAATGTAAGGAACATAGCTTTCCAGAACGTTTTGTATCATATCGTTTACTCCATTGGAAGTGATTGTGCCGCCGGTAATAGCGTCAACCTTATGCCGCTGAACGTCGAGTGGAAAATTTGAAACACCCCCTTTAATTACGCCAATGGAAACAAACTCGCCCTGATCATTAAAAATTGTTTTGCCCGGAAACTGGCTTTCAAATGCCGGAGTTTCAATTTCAGCACCCAAACCCGGTGTTTCTGATTTATGGCTAAAGGTTACTCCAACAACTGTGTTAAAGTCGTTTTTTAAGGCAATATTTCCCCAAACAGGACCCCAAAGACCAACACCGCGCAATGGAATAATATTTATTTTTTGGCCATCTTTCTCGAGCACATAAAGAGGCAGTTTGAAATCTTTGTTAACAGATTTATTATACAACTGCTCCTTTAGATTGAGCTTGAAGGCCTCACTGTTTTCCTTGCCGTCACCTTTGAAATCATCAACAATATTACCCTCATTATCAACCACAATCATATCGGTAATATAATTGTTGAAGAGCTCAATGGCGTTTTCAGTTGTCACATTCTCGATGCCAGCTGCAGATAAGATGCTTTGCATTTTATCAACGGCTTCGTTGCGCTCCTGCATAGGTTTTAAAAACATGGCGGCAGACGAGAGGATGGCTGCTACGAGTATCACCATCACTCCGGCGTAACGAAAGATATAAGCATTACTATACATAACTTAATTTTTTTCTCGGTTATAAACTCAGGCAATAACTGCCTTTGCTCGTTTCATCCGCTTTTTTATATTCGACTGAAGCACATAATGGTCAATCAGCGGCGCAAAAACATTTAACAGCAATATCGAAAGCATCATGCCTTCGGGGTAGGCCGGGTTGAAAACGCGTATCAGCACAGCAATAAATCCAATTAGAAAACCATAGATAATTTTACCCCTGTTGGTTTGCGAGGCCGACACCGGATCAGTGGCCATAAAGACCGTTCCAAAAGCAAAACCTCCCATGATCAGGTGCTGATAGGCTGGTATATCCATATATGCGTTAGCTCCCCACAAATTAAAGAGCAATCCCATTACCAAGCCGCCACTTATTACCGAGAGCATGATTTTTAAGCTGCCTATTCCGGTGGCAACCAGCACTATGGCTCCCAATATAATGGCCAGCGTAGAGGTTTCGCCGATACTGCCGGGAATGGTACCCAAAAACATCGACCAATCTGATGGCATCTTATCAGCATCGAGCACTAATAAATGACCTAATGGTGTAGCACCCGAGTAGGCATCTGCTTTTTCAGCTATCCAAACCCTGTCGCCCGACATTTCTGAAGGGTAAGCAAAGAACAAAAATGCCCTGGCGGTAAGCGCCGGATTAAGAATGTTCATGCCTGTTCCGCCAAAAACTTCTTTGCCAATAATAACCGCAAAAGCTGTTGCAACAGCAACCATCCATAGCGGAACATCAGGTGGCATTACTAAAGGGATAAGCATACCGGAAACGAGAAAACCCTCATTCACCTCGTGACCTCTGGATTGAGCAAAGGCAAATTCAATGGCCAATCCTACTACATAGGATACCACTACAATTGGCAAAACCTTCAGCAATCCGAATCCTATCATCGGCCAAAAATCCGGAGTCATTGAATTGGATAGAAAATGTTGATATCCAACATTCCATATACCAAAAAGCAGGGCTGGAACTAAAGCCATCACCACGATAATCATGGTGCGTTTCATATCGATGGCATCGCGAATGTGCGCACCACTTTCTGTAACTTTGTCCGGAACAAACAAAAATGTTTCGAAGGCCTCAAATGTCGATTCCAACTTTTCAAATCGACCACCTTTTACGAAATGGGGCTTTTGTTTGTCGATAAACTCACGTAAAAGCTTCATTATATAACTATTAATTTGATTAACTCATTTCTTTACGCATCAGATCCAATCCTCTGCGCACAATTTCCTGAAGGTTTGTTTTGGAGGTGTCTACTACTTCACACAACGCAAAATCTTCTTCGTCAACTTCATAGATCCCCAGATTTTCCATCATATCAATATCTTCAACCATGATGGCCTTAATGAGCTGCATGGGATAAATATCAAAAGGAAAAACTTTTTCGAACTGACCAGTCATAACAAAGGCTCGCTCACCGCCGTGAAGGTTGGTGTCGAGCCGGTATTTCTTGTTTTTGAATAAAAAAGAAGGAAATGATTTCGACATGCTAAACTTATCAAATCCAGGCAATGCCCATCCAAATAGTTCGAAGTAGTTGCCCTCAGGAATTACAGTTACCTGAGTATGGTAAAAGCCAATATAGCTGTCGAGGTCGGTTTTGTCGCCGGTAAGCACATTGCCACTGATGTAACGTTTTTCTTTATCGGAAACATTGCCTTTTACCATCGGCTCAACTGCTGCGCCAATCTTGGTTTTATAGTAAGCCGGGCGCAGTACTTCCGAACCTGTTAAGGCGATAACTCTTGTGGCATCGTAAGTTCCGGTCAAAAACAACCTGCCAATTGCAAGCACGTCCTGCGGGTATAAATACCAAATGACCTCACCTTTGTTTAGAGGCGAAATCTTGTTGATTTGAACACCAACATTTCCTGCCGGATGCGGCCCTGAGAACTCATTGAATTGTACTCCTTTAGAATTTGTAAACACCTTGGAATGAGCTGCATTAGCATCCAAATTAAGGTGAATTTTGCCTTCCGTGAGCTTCAACAAAGCATTGAGGCCGGTTTGAAAAGCCTCGCCATGTCCGTGAACTACCAAATCGTTATCCGGACCAAGGGGTGCTGTGTCAAAAGTGGAAATGAAAATGGCTTTGGGCTTATCGCTGGGGTTGGCGATAACCGAATAAGGACGTTGCCTGATAAAAGGCCAGACTCCACTATCCAATAGCTTCTTAACAACAGCATCGCGGCTGAGTTTTGTAGGATCTTCGGCCTTAAAGTCAACGGCCTCTTCCTTGCCATCAGCCTCAATTTTTACCTCGAGTAAAACCCTTTTTGCACCTCTCTTTACCTCCTTAACCTTACCGCTTACACATGATGTAAAAACAATATTGTCCCGGTATTTGTCAACAAAAAGCGGTGTTCCTGCTTTAACAGTATCGCCTTCCCTGACAAGCATTTTGGGAAATACACCAATAAAATCGGTGGGTTTGATGGCAAATTGATCCGTGACAAGATCTTTAATCGTTTTCTCAGCTTCGCCTATCAATTTGATATCGAGGCCTTTTTTAATTTTTGTGACGGTTGACATATCTACCTTCGTATATATTTGAATATTATGCAAAGAAACGAATTAAATTTTTTTGGTGAAAGCGCTTTTTAGTATAAATGATCAAATAATTCACTTTCTTAATCAATAGTTTTTTTGATCTATATCAATAAAAACTGTGATTGATGAATTTTTACGCATTTAGCTGTTATAAGTAGAACATTACCTATATTTGTATTAAATCCATCGCTCAATCACTACCTTATGAAATATTTAATAATTGCTAAGCATGGCGCGAGATTCTTTGCCGTATTTTTACTCTTCATTTTTAATACCCTCCATGCCCAATCTTATGATTTTCTTGAATTCAAGAATGAAATCTATGATGAAAGTATTCAAACCGTTTTATTACATCCTATTGATGAACCTCTTTTAGAACCTCTGATTTTATTAACTGATCAGACCGAAAAACTTTTGCTGTCGTTTGATGTCTTAGGCGACTATGCCAATACCTATCAATATACTTTTATTCATTGCACCCACGACTGGAAACCTTCAGATTTGCAGAGGATGGAATATTTGAGTGGCTTTGATGAAGAACGTATCGATCAGTATCGATTTTCATTAAATACACTAACACCCTATGTGCATTACGATGTATTGTTACCGGGTTCACAAATGCAACTCACCAAATCCGGTAATTATTTGCTTGTTGTTTATGAAGAGTCGCTCAATGCAGAGCAGATTTTGTTTACGCGCCGACTCATGCTTGTTGACCCACAGGTATCAATCAAGGCCCATATTCCGCAATACGCCCGAAAAGTCTCTGTTTCGCGCCAGATGCAGCAGGTTGATGTTAAAATAAATGCCTCCAATGTTTTTTTTACAAATGCGCAGCAGGCGGTCAATTTGGTCATTCGGCAAAATAATCGCTGGGACAATGCCGTCATGGCTTTGAAACCAAATTATGTGTACCCCGATCAACTTAGCTTTGAGTATGAGGATGAAACACTTTTCGATGGCGGAAATCAATTCAGGCACTTTGATATGAAAAGTTTCAGGTATCAGGCCGAGAATATAGAACGTATTTTTCAGGAACCCAATTATTACACCGTTCGGCTTTGGCCTGATAAACGTCGTGTTTTGCTCGATTACAGTTCCGAACCTGATATTTATGGTCAAAAATTGATCAAAGCCAGGAATGATCAGGATACTGATATAGAGGGCGATTATGCCTGGGTAGAGTTTTTTTTGGAGGCCGACGCCCCCTTTACTCATGAAGAAGTGTTTGTGATTGGCGCACTCAATGATTGGAATCTTGATGAAAAAAATATGCTGACCTATAATTTTAAAAGAAAAGGCTATCAGGGAGCAATATTTCTGAAACAGGGATACTATGATTATATATATGGTGTAGCTGAAAAGGGACAACATAAAGCCTCTGTTGCACCAATTGAAGGTAATCATTGGGATACCAACAACTTGTATAGTATTTTCTGTTATTATCGCAAGCCTGGTACTTCGTTTGACCAATTGGTTGGAGTGGCCGAAATTCCCTCACATCCTTGATTAGTTTCATTTTGGGAAAAATTGGCTAAGCATGATTTATTTAAAATACTGTTATTAAGTATATTAGGGGTTTTGGAATAAGATTTGATTTTTGAACAAAAAAAATGAAATGAAAAATTTACTTGCGTTATTCGGAGTCATACTTTTTTTTGCATTAAGCGTATCATCTTGTTCAAAAGATCCTGAGAAACCAGATGTAAGTGATGACCTTGCTATGGAAGATTTGACAGTTTCTGCTAGTTTTAATTGGTCAACAACCCGTGGTGCACGTTTTGAAATTACAACGCTCGACAATCAGGATAATCCGATAGCAGGAGTAAAACTGGAAGTGTTGTCTGCAGATCCTGAAGATGGTGGTAAGTTAATTGTGAGTGGTGTTACCGATTCACAAGGGCTTTATGTGACAGATTATCAGGTGCCTGCTTACTACAGCTCACTTTTTGTTGCAACAGATTATTTAGGACTGGTAAACTTAACAGAGGTTGAACTTGATGCTTCAGGTTTTCAGCTTGTTCTGGGAGGAAGTACTGTAGTTCCATCCTTTAAATCAGCACTAGTTCCAAAGGCAGCTAATGCCGTGTATAAATTCATGGGCGGCTTTAACAGCCAAGGGGTTCCCGACTATCTGGAGCCTGAAAACGATCCCATAACAGCTGATTTTTTAGACGATATTAATAATACACTGCCCGAGAGGGTTCGGCTTGATATCTCTCATCCGGAGTATTTCTTTGATGTGTATGATCACAACCTTAATCTTATTGAGACTTGTGATGTATGGGTTACTTTTGTTACGGAAGGAGCCAATTATAAGAATGTTCTAGGTTTTTACACCTATGAAACAGGTAATGCGCCTCAAAATGAAGATGATATTGATTCGATTAAAATCATATTTCCCAATGCTTCTTTGCAGGGTTCCGGAGGTGGATTACAAAGTGGGAATAAGGTTTATCTTGGACGGTATAATGCCAATACAACAATTAGCTGGGCCTTGATAGCCGATGGTTGGACGGGAAGCACAGTTGAGGAAAGCCGTTGGACAGTTTATTCAAATAAAAATTTGAATGCTGCAACAGATCCCGAGCTAAAACAACAAACCGTTTTACTCTACGATCCGGGACGCGAAAGATTACTCCTGGGAATTGAAGATATCAGAAGAAATAGCAGTGGATGCGACCATGATTTTAATGATGCTGTGTTTTTTGTTACTGCAAACCCAGTGCAGGCAATTGACTTAACTGATTTACCAACAATTGATTATACCGGTCAGGATGGAGATGAAGATGGTATTCCTGATAATTTTGATGATTATCCTGATGATCCGGATAAGGCTTTTGATAATTTCTTTTTCACAGAAGGAGATTATGGCACACTAGCTTTTGAGGATTTGTGGCCTTATCGCGGTGATTACGATTTTAATGATGCCGTTATCGATTACAATTTTAACCAGATTACGAATGGAAGCAATGCACTCGTTGAAATAAATGCCACTTTTATACTAAGGGCTCATGGTGCATACTACCATAATGGTTTTGGTATTGAATTTCCTTTTGCTTCTTCAGCAATTCAAAGTGTGAGTGGATTAACTTTGTCAGGTAACTACATCAACCTCAATGCAAATGGAACAGAAGCCGGACATAGTAAGGCTGTCATTATTATATGGGACGATTCTTACGAGATTTTATCTCCCGAAGCCAATGGAATCGGAGCCAATACAACTCCTGATGTTCCATTTCAGGTGCCAGATACTTTAAATGTAACGGTTAAGCTGTCGGAGCCAATACCGTTGAATCAAACAGGTGTGCCTCCTTACAATCCTTTTATTATCGTTGATGGTCAAAGAGGCGTTGAGGTGCATCTGCCCAATAAGGCTCCAACATCGCTTGCCGATTTAAGTTTATTAGGCACAGGGCACGACGATAGCGATCCTGCAGCCAATCGGTACTATAAAACCAGCGAAAACTTGCCCTGGGCGATTAATATAGTTGAGAAATTTGCTTATCCTATCGAGAAAGCTGAGATAATTCAGGCACATCTAAAGTTTGCCGATTGGGCTGAAAGTGGTGGCGAACTTTATCCTGACTGGTACAAAAACGAATCCGGCTACCGCAATCCCGCTTTTATCTATAGCGAATAGGATGCCTAATGGATGGTATAGATACGCAGTGAAAAAGCCGGTTTTCCGGCTTTTTTTTTTGATCATTTTTGATCCATCACTTCGATTGCGAAGCTTGGGTTGAAAAAAATAAGTGTAATTTTGACCATATTTTCCATGAATGGCACACCAAGAGCGAAAGACATTATTTGCGGAGATGATTATCCCTTTGCCAGTTCCAGGAACTTTTACCTACAGAATTCCATACGAACTTAATAATACGGTTAGGGTTGGACAGCGCGCTATTGTACAGTTTGGCCGAAAAAAAGTCCTTTCCGGTATTATTAGTCGGCTGCATGAGCAAATTCCAACAGCTTTTAGCCCGAAGTATATTTTGGGCTTGCTCGATGAAAAACCCGTGATCTATGAACAGCAGCTCGAATTTTGGAACTGGATGCAAGCTTATTACCTATGCCATATCGGCGAGGTGATGCAGGCAGCACTTCCTTCTGCACTCAAACTAAGCAGCGAATCGCTTATCACCCTCTCTGATACTTACATTCAGGATCAGCAAACGCTCAATGAGTACGAATTTCAAATTGTTGAAGCGCTTCAACTTCAGTCAAAACTCAGCCTTGCCGATGTGAGTCAGATTCTGGGCTTTCAAAAAGTGATGCCTTTGATTAAAAACATGATTGACAAGAAATTGATCGTCATGGAGGAAGATTTAAAGGAAAAATACCACGAGAAAAAAGAAAAGTTCGTTCGCTTAACCTCAGATTTTCAAGAAGAAGAGGCGATGCGACAGCTTATGGATCAGCTGGAGAAAAGGGCCTACAAACAACTGGAAATCGTGCTGGCCTTTTTAAGTTTTGCTGCTGACAACATGGGCGAACGTGAATTGTCCCAGCAAGCCTTGTTGAAAAAATCGAATGCGTCACATGCGCAGTTGAAGGCTTTAGCAGATAAGGGGGTTTTCGATATTTACGAAAAAAAAGTGAGCAGGTTGACAAGGTATCAGGCCGATGCCTTGCCCGAAACCATACAATTCACAGTTAATCAGCAATATGCTTATACACAGATTCTGGAACAGTTTGCAGAAAAGCCGGCTGTATTATTGCATGGCGTTACCTCAAGCGGAAAAACAGAACTCTATATCAAGCTGATCGATAGTTATTTAAAAAAAGGCGAACAGGTGCTGTTTTTACTGCCCGAGATTGCCTTAACAACACAGATTATTTCGCGCCTGAAGAAATATTTTGGAGAACAGCTTGGCGTATATCATTCCCGTTATAATCTACACGAAAGGGTTGAGATATGGCAGGATGTACTTCAATTTGAACAGAACAATACAAATGCAACCCACCAGTTAGTGATTGGGCCGCGTTCGGCTTTGTTTCTGCCTTATAAAAAACTTGGATTAATCATCGTTGATGAAGAGCACGATAATTCGTATAAGCAATTTGACCCTGCTCCCCGCTATCATGCACGCGATGCGGCATTGATGCTGGCACGCATGCATGGCGCTAAGGTGCTGCTCGGGTCAGCCACGCCGGCCTACGAAAGCTATTTTAATGCCAAAACAGGTAAATATGGGCTGGTAGAAATCAACGAACGCTATGGCGGAATCAAGCTGCCTGCAATTGAAATTGTGAACCTGCGCGAAGAAAAGAAACGCAAAACGATTCAAGCGCATTTTAGCAGGCCCTTAATGCTTCAAATGGCAGAAGCTATCAAACAGCAGGAACAGGTTATTCTTTTTCAAAACAGAAGGGGATTTGCCTTGCGGCTGGAATGTGATGAATGTAACTGGGTGCCCGAATGCCGGCATTGTGACGTAACCCTGATTTATCATAAAAGTCAGCGGATGCTGCGCTGCCATTATTGCGGTTATGCTGTTGAAGTACCTGCCGAATGTCCTGAATGCAGAAGTACAGCACTCAGGATGCATGGTTTTGGAACCGAAAAGGTGCAGGACGAATTGCAATTATTGATGCCGGAGGCCCGCATTGGTCGATTGGATTTGGATACGACACGCAGCAAATTTGGCTTTCAACAGATTATTGAAGCTTTCGAAGATCATAAAACCGACATTCTCGCCGGAACACAAATGGTAACTAAAGGGCTCGATTTTGATCGCGTCAGTATTGTCGGGATTCTAAACGCTGATAATATGCTCTCCTACCCTGATTTTAGGGCACACGAACGTAGTTATCAGCTTATGGCTCAGGTAAGTGGGAGGGCTGGAAGAAAAACAAAACAGGGCAAGGTCATCATTCAGACTCACCAGCCCGGCCATCCCATTCTCAAGGATGTGATTGATAATAACTATAAGGAGTTGTTCGAACGTCAGATGTTGATCAGAAAACAGTACCAATACCCGCCTTACTACAGGCTTATACTGGTGAAACTTAAGCACCGCGACCAACATAAGCTTAATGTGGCTGCGAGCGATTTTGCGTTGCTGCTTCGGGAAGTGTTTGGTAAAAATATGCTGGGTCCTGAATTTCCAATGATCTCAAGGATAAGAAATCTATATATCAAGCATATTTTACTCAAATTCGACCGCAGACAAGCGCCTGATGAGATTAAAAGTGAATTATTGAAGAAGCTGGCAATTTTTAGCGGTAACATCGATTATAAGTCGGTTATAGTGCATTTGGATGTTGATCCGCAATAGATCTTTGGGTTTTTAACATCTTTCCGCTTTGTCTTTCTTGTGGAAACCAACCATTTACTGGTTTTTAAGTTTTTTTTTGAGAAAACAGGAATAAATTTGTCGGTTTGATTGTTATGATAGCAAGTTTTTATTGCTTTTGGTGTCTCAAAGCATTGTTACAATCCTAAACTTTGGTTTTACTTAAATTTTATCATTAACATAAGGTTATGCATTTACGATTAAATTATATTTTCTTTTTTTTATTTATCTATTTGATTTTTAATACCCTTAATGCTTATTCAACAGAAGTTGTGCCCGTAGATAAAGAAAGTGGCATAAAAGGCAAAGTAATTGACAGAGCCAGTAATCGGGTAGTGGAATATGCTACAATCATGGTATATAGTCTGCCCGATTCATCTTTTGTTGAGGGTGGAATTACAAATGCAAACGGGAGTTTTGAGTTAAAGCTGAAACAAGGAAAGTATTACCTTACGGTTCAGTTTTTGGGATATCACACCAGGCTAATAGATGATATTGAAGTGACACGTGGCCGCAGTATGGTCGATTTGGGCAATCTCGTTATTGCACCCGATGATGCATTACTGGAGGAAGTTGAAGTGGTGGCGGAGAAAAGTACGGTCGAAATGACACTTGATAAACGTATTTTTAATATTGGAAAGGATATTAGCACCACAGCAGGAAACGCCATTGAAGTGCTGGAAAATATTCCCTCTGTAACAGTTGATATCGAAGGAAATGTAAGTTTGAGAGGGGACGAGGGCGTGCGGATTTTGATTGACGGAAAGGTCTCCGGACTTGCCGGCATCAACAGTCGCGATGCATTGCGTAGTTTACAGGCGGATATGATCGATCGCATTGAGGTAGTTACAAATCCATCGGTGCGCTATGATGCAGAGGGCACTGCCGGAATTATCAATATTGTCCTCAAAAAAGATCGCCGCAACGGATTTAATGGATCTATCGACCTGAGTACGGGTATTCCGTTGCAGTATGGCGTCGGAATCAATACAAATTACCGCTTAAATAAAGTCAATTTTTTCGTAAATTATGCCTTGAACTATCGCGAACGGCTGGGGTCGGGCAATTCCAGGCGCGACTTTTTTCGTGAAGATGGCACCTATACTACTTTTCAGGATTCCGAGAGAGAGAGAAAAGGCCTCAGTAATATGATCAGAACCGGAGCAGAATATTTTATTACCCCCAATGATGTGCTTACTTTCAGCCTGATGTACCGCACTTCTGATGAGGAGAATATATCAACGGTTATTTATGATGATTTTGGCCCAGGGAATGAATTTTTAGCCAATAGCGAACGTGTGGACAATGAAAAGGAAACCGATCCCAATCTTGAATATTCCTTGGATTTTAAGAAGGATTTCGCAAGGGAAGACCAAACTCTTACAGCAAACTTTCGCTATTTTAATAATTCCGAAACGGAGAACTCTGCTGTGACCGAAAGAATTTCCCCGGTAGGGATGATGATTACAGAAGAGTTTCAGAGAATTGAAAACAATGAACGCGAGTCTAATTTTCAGTTTCAGGTTGATTATGTGCATCCGTTTACCAAAAAGTCGAAATTTGAAGCAGGTGTAAAGTACGAACAGCGCGAAATTGATAATGATTATATGGTAGAAGAAATGGACTCTACCGGCCAGTATGTGCCCCTTCCTGAATATACCAACAGATTCATCTATGATGAAAAAATATTTGCTGCTTACCTACTTTATGGCAACGAAGTTGGGCGTTATTCCTATCAGGCTGGGCTCAGAACTGAATATTCCGATATCAGCACTTTGTTGCGCGAAACTGATGATGCCGGCAATCAAAATTATTTTGATTTTTTCCCAAGTCTTCATCTTAATTATAAGCTTACCGAAGATGATCAGTTGCAGCTAAGTTATAGTCGCAGAATCCGCCGGCCGGGATTTTGGCTATTAAATCCCTTTCGTTCTTTTACTGATAACCGTAATATTCGTACCGGTAACCCTAATCTAAAACCTATCTATACAGATAGTTATGAATTAGGCTATCTGCGTTATTGGGAAAAAGCCAGCCTGAATTTCAACACATATTACCGCAGAAGTACTGATGTTTTTCAACGAATTGAAACCGTGGATTCGTCAGGGATTTCATACTCAGGCCCGGTAAACTTTGCTTTGAACAACAGCTATGGCCTTGAGCTCATTGGTAATATTTCTCCCGTAAAATGGTGGAATCTGAATGGCAATCTCAATTTTTTCCGATCGATGACAGAGGGTGAAGCCAATGATATTATTTATGAAACAGATTATTACACCCTTACCGGGCGCTTGATGAGTAAATTCAATATTCAGCGTGGATTTGATATGCAGCTGGCCCTTAATTATCGCGGGCCGATGGATATGCCACAGGGAGTTCGCAAGGCTACCTGGTCTGCTGATTTTGGCGCCAGCAAAGATATATTGAAAGGTCAGGGAACGCTGACACTGAGTGTAAGAGATATTTTCAGCACGCGCCGCTGGGCCTTTGAAACCTTTGGAGAAGATTTTTATTCCAATAGCGAGTTTCGCTGGAGTACGACCACCATTACCCTTAATTTTAATTATCGGATAAACCAGCAGAAAAAACGCAATGGACAATCAAGGGGTGATGCGCCAATGATGGATGATGGTGAGTTTTAGAAAGATAAAACAGCAGGGTGAAATTCTAATTTTCTATCAATACTGTTGAATCATTATCGTTTTCTTCGAAAACCTGATCGGGGATTTCTCCGTTAATTTTAAAATTGCTGTAGGTCATTTTCACACGGCCTTGCGTCTGGCTATTTTTGTCTTTTCTTTTAGGCTTCATATTGGTGATAAACTGCATGGGGATATCAACCTGACTGATATCAAAAAAAACCTCAGTTGATGTTGGAATATCAAATTCCAGGTCGCCATAGCCAAATTTCATCAGGAAATTGCCTTGTTGCTGACTGGTTATTGCTACTTTACTAATCCTTAGATTTTTTTGATCTATCCATAAATTTGCAATAACATAATCTGCATCCTGACTCATAGGTACAATTTTCAGCATATGGTTTGTGTCGTCCGACGACACATAAATGGCGGTATGAGGCTGTAGCAGCATTTCCTGAACGGAAAAATCAAGCCCTTTTTTGGGAACTAACACAAATCCTGTAGCCCTGAATTTAAACTTATCAGGTGCTTTAAAAAAAATCCGACCTTTTTTTATGGGAATATTAATAAAATCAACATCTACATCAATACTTACGTCAGCACGAAATGATTGAACCAGTGCATTTTTTTTTAGCACTTCTTTGACTAAACTGTCGGCAAGCGGCTGTGCTTTGATGGTAAATGGAATTATTAGAACGAGAATGAGAAGACTATTTTGAAGGTATTTTAGGATATGAATAGGTGCCATCTGTTTATTATTTATTGTTTTAAGTGATCAACGCTGCGAAAAATGTATATACTGACCGGCTTCGTTTAGCTTTTTTAGGATTGAATGTCTTTGTTCCTGAAAATGTACAATGCAGCCAGATAGAAAACCGTAATATGGGCCGTCATAATCAGCAATGCATTTGTAATGGCTTTCCAGTCAAGAGGTTCTGCGAAAAATAATTGCCAGCCACTCAGATAAGTCGTAAAACGATAAGGCTTAATGGGATCGAAAATGCCAATACTGAAATTGGATATTATAGAAAATAAAATCAACACCGACATACTGGCAACCACTGGTCCCAGCGAGTTTGAAGCACGCGTGGAGAACAGAAAAGCCAGGCCTGAAACTACCCACATACTCACCATGCCATAGGAATAGGCTGCCATAAATCGCCACAAAACATCAGATGCATCAAAGATGTTTATGGTTTCCATAAGCACGATCATATCGCCCGGTTCGAAAAATAATTTTCCGATCCCAAGACTCATAAAAACTAAAAACAGAATCAACATGGCGGTGTATGCCTGGGCTGTTATATATTTGGCTGTTAATAGTTTGGTGCGACTTACCGGCCGGGTGATGAGCAATCTGAAAGTTCCGCGACCAGCTTCACCCGAAACCATATCGCCGGCAACAATGGCGACGAGCACCGGAATATGAATCCAGAGGCTGTTTAGTACCACATACGATACGGTGTAAATATTTATGAGGTTTCCTTCGAGCATGAAAACATCTGAAAGACTTTTAATAAGGAAGTCGAGTAGTTTTTTTCCTTCAACAAACATGCCCACCTGAATTACCAATACAATAAGTAATATCGCTGCGAAACCGATGTAAGTAATTCCTCTTCTGAATAACTTATCAAATTCTATCCTGATTAAATTTGTCATGCTGTGATGGATAAAAAGTAATCTTCAAGACTGTTTAATGCACTCAACTGATACACTTTAATGCCTGATTCTACAAGCTGTTGATTGATTTTTGGCACTTCCTCGGTTGTCGTCTGAAAGATTATTTCATTGAGTTTGTTTATTTCCAGTTGTATATCCGGGTAGGTTTTTTTTATTAAATCCACAGCCTTGGAGGTGTCATTGGTCGCTAAAATAACTTTTACGGAACTGCTTTTCAGCAAGCTTTTTACATCGCCTTCTATCATCACTTTTCCATGACTGATTACCAGCATGCGATTGGCAACAAGCTCCATCTCACGCAAGATGTGCGATGAAATTATCAGGGTTTTTCCCATTTCCTGATTAAGTTTGTATAACAGGTTTCTAACATCCTTAATCCCTTGTGGATCAAGGCCGTTTACAGGTTCGTCAAGAATAATTAGTTCGGGATCATGGAGCAGCGTTTGCGCAATGCCAAGTCTTTGCTTCATACCTTGGCTAAAGGTTCTCACTTTGCTGTCAGCTCTGTCACTTAGGCCTACCAAATCCAGTATCTCACTGATCCGACTGCTGTCTTTTGGCAAACCGGAATAGCTCGAAAGCAGCTCAAGGTTTTTTGAAGCAGAAAGGTAAGTATAGAAATCCGGTCGTTCAATAAGGGCGCCTACCTTGGCCAATAACTTGTAATTCTTTCTGTTCATGGGTTGCCCAAACAATTTGACTTCACCTTTATCGGGTTTTATCAAACCCAGCATCATTCTTATCGTTGTGCTTTTACCGGATCCATTGGGTCCCAGGAATCCATATATATCGCCTCTGTTTACAGTGAAACTAACACCATCAACAGCTTTGATAGCGCCAAATCGCTTGATGAGTCCGTTGGCCTCAACTAAATGCGCTGTTGTCATTAGCGAATTGTTTTGTTCATTGTTTTGTTCCAGTATGGCTTAAAGATATTCAATGAACCCTGCAGTTTGCTTTTAAATGGCAGCAAGTGGTAGTTTTTTATACCTGGCATGTGAAATTGATACCTCACAACACCTTGCTTTTCATGATTTTTATGTGCAGAAAAGGAGCGGGGAGAGTAGAGCCTGTTATTGAAACGATTTCTAAAAAGAAAGTTTATAAAGTTGCGCATTGTATTGTCATTTGATCTGCATTTATAACAAAAATTGGGCAGTTTTTGTTCGCGCTAAACAGCTGTTATTATGCCATAATCACTATAAATTGTGGCATTATTGTAAATTCAACAAGGGTTTATGAAATGGGTCGAAAAAAGGCATTGAATTTTACTTTTACGCATTTTGCATTTGGAGCTTTCTGGTATTTTTTTTCAGCAGATTTCAGCATGGATGAAGTCGTTGGCAGAAATTCAGACAGGTACAGCAAAGTAGGAAATTACTCTTTAACAATTACGTAAATCACTTCCTTATCGCGTTTCATCAGGTATTTTTCCCGCGCAAGTTTTTCAAGCATTACTGTGTCGTTTTGCAGGGCTTTTGTGATGTTGTTTTGCTGTTCAATTTCTTGCAGGTAATAGTCTTTTTGCGCTTTGAGGGCAGAAAGATTCTGCTGCAATCTAAATTGATTGGTCAACCTGTTTTGGTCGAAAAACAAAATCCAAACACCAAATATAATAATGGTATAGAAGTATTTATTTTTAAGCAGGTGCTGGAGTTGTCTTTTATTCATCTTGAAGCTGCGCTTTTTGCAAAGATAAGCCAGCCTTAGTTTAATAGGCTAATTTTATTGAAAAAAATATATTCAGCGAGATGTTAATAAGTCCATTAGGAAAGGATTGGCTTAATGGATGTCAATGCCTTTGAGCATAAAGAGCAAATGGCGCAGTGTAAGGAGAATTTCGGACATATACTCTTTAATGGCCTTTTTACTCCCCGGAAGGGCATAAACCAGTGTTTCGCCCATACGACCTGCGATGCTTCTGCTTAGCAGGGCTTGCGGTTTTTCACTGCCATATTTATGCCGGATTTGTTCCATAATACCCGGGATTTCTACGTCCAAATGTGCTTTTACAACATCAGGAGTAATGTCTCGAAGGCCAATTCCGGTGCCGCCGGTGGTAAACACCATATCATAGGATTCCATTTTAGCTTTTTGCAATAAAGTCGAAAGCTGATCCTTGTTATCGGGTATAAGTTGCCTGTCGAGGTTATAATGCCAGTTGTTCATGCCAAAAAATGGAATTAGCTCATCTGCCAAAGCGGGGCCGCTCAAATCTTCATAAGTGCCTTTGCTTGCCCTGTCGGATAAGGTAATCACCATTACTTTAAATGTTTTTGGTAGGTAGATTCCTTTATCTCCCGGTTTTAGAACTCCTTCATTCAGCACGCGTGCAAAAATGCCTTCCTTTGGCATCACGCAATTGCCTACCTCCTTAAATATTGCACAACTGCTTCCGTGACATTTTTTGCCAATTTGGGTCACTTCAAGCAATACATCACCAATCTGAAACTGATCAAATGGAGCTGTTTCGTGCAAAATAATTCCTTCAGTGGTAATATTTTCCGCAAATTCGCCATAAGCCAGAGGCCTTCCTGCTTCTTTTTCAAATTTTCTGAAGCTTTCTGTTCCCAGCAAACTCACCATGCGGTGCCAGCTTCCTGCGTGGGCATCGTTTATAATACCTTCATGGGTAAGTTGAATATTTTCGACCGGCTTTTTAACTGTTCCTTTTTCGGTTGAGATGTTAACAGAAATAACTTTGAGGGAAGAAGAGGATAAATTCATGGATTGTGGATTAAATATATTGCAAAATTACTAAATTTACACTTTATTCAGCCTTTTTAACATGCTGAACTCGTTAATTTGAACCACTTAAAACGCACATTATGGAAGAAAATCAACAAGATGAGATGCTGATTCGTGAATTAATTCAGCCTCTGAAAAATTCTGCCGGATGGATTAAATTTCTGGGCGTGATATTAATTGTTTATGGTGCCTTGATAGCCCTTACAATTGTTGGTATTTTGATTGCCTGGCTCCCCATTTGGCTTGGTGTATTGCTTGTAAAAGCTGCAAATAATACTAATTCCGCCTATTATCAGGGGAATAGATTTGCAGCAACAGCAGCATTAAGAAATGTAGGCAGCTATTTTACAATTTATGGCGTATTGGCTTTGATTGGGATAATCTTCTCGGTTGTTGCAATCGTCATAGTCATTGTAACAGGAGTCTTGTGGGAAAATCTGGATGCTATTTCAAATATGTATATGTAGTTGCAGGGAGTGCTTTTACATATTTTATCAGAAAATCAACGACCTAATCAGCAATAGGAGTAAAAATTGATATTTAGTAGTCGGTATAAAACTCAATCCTTATTGCTGGTGTTTTCGGTTTCTGTTTCGATGTCGTCATCAGGGTTTTGCAAAATGTGTTGTAGCTCTTCGAGTTGTGACAGAATTTTAATGTTTCTGTTTTCATGCACTGTCAACCGTTGATTTAATTCATTGATTAACTTTTGGATGCCCTGCTTAAAAGCCGTTGATTGATTTTCATTATGAAGGGCGAGCTGCTGTAGCTTTTCGTCAAATTGTTCTTCAATATTTTTGAAATGACGTTTGTTGTTGCGTCTATGGATGAGAAAGAAAGCAACCAAACCTATCGTAAAAGGAATTAGCGCAATACTAATCCAGTACGACAAGAGGTCAGCAACAATAATATTCTGCAGATAGCATAACATGGGCAGTTGGTTTATTAGAAAATCACTGTTGACAAAATTAAAAAATAAATAACATGAACGATACTATTGGAAATCAAAAAAGTAGGGTTCATACAGATCAATTGCTTTTTCGGATACGGAACAAAAGTGAGTTGAAATATATTCTAAAGGTCAGATAAATAATTAGTTATGAAAAAGTTTCATGTAATTGCTCATTTTTTTTTAAAAATCATTTGTCAAAAAGAAAATTGAATTATATTTGCACTCCCAAACACAAGGGAGCTTAGCTCAGCTGGTTCAGAGCATCTGCCTTACAAGCAGAGGGTCACTGGTTCGAATCCAGTAGTTCCCACCCCAAGAGAGATCGTAAATTTTTACGGTCTCTTTTTTTTATGCCTCAAATTTTAAGCGTAAACTCAAATTCAGCAATTCCAATAAACGTATAATTTAAAAGGGTACAATAATTACCTGAAAATACAAGAATAAAAAAAGCCGCTTGATAAAGCGGCTTTTGTACTCCCAAGGGGATTTGAACCCCTGTTACCAGGATGAAAACCTGGCGTCCTGACCTGGCTAGACGATGGGAGCCTTTATTGTCATTTGAGGTTGCAAAAATAGCTAAATTTTATTTTCCGCAAAGCAAAAAGTAAAATATTTTTTATTCAGATTTAAGGTTATTGCTATCTGCTTGAAAATGAAACCCTAACCGCTTTCCTGTTTTCATTGAAATGGCATCAAGGGTGTTTTTCATTTCATTTACGGTAACTAATTTCACACTTTCGTAGGGTGGAGTGAGTAAGTCAAAGTTAATGGTATATGTAATAGCAGCTTCCATTAAATTTTTGGCGGCTTCCCGATCCAGTTCATTCTTGCTGAAATTATTCAGTAGCAATCCCAGTTCGCGTTTCCCTTCAATGAAATAATGGTTGTCTTTGTTAATAAAAACCCTGCCAATCAGGTATCCAATATCATTGAAACGGTTGTATTTAAAGGAATCGGACAAGAAGTTATAAATATTGATGATGCCGCAATAGGATCGTGATCTGTCTTCTTTGATATAGGGTGTGCGCATAATTTCGTGATCGCGCGAAAACTCGAATACATTGGTGTGCATCAAAAAAAGCAAAATATCACCGCCAAACTTAAGTTCGATCTCAAAGTCGCCACGATACCGGTTTTCAAATGCAATGTTTCGGTGTGTCTTCATGGATTCAAACTTCACCATATAATCCTTTGTAATTTCTTCAATTACAGATTTAAACAGACGCAATGCCGCAAAAGTATTGGCATAAATATCCTGTTTCATGGTCGATTTTTGAATCAGGTTTTGAAATAAGACTTCCCTATTTTCAGCAGGTTTCATAATTGCTATTCAAAAGTGAATGAAATTTGAAATACTTTATTGCGCATCGACTCAATGCTTGAACTATAGATGTATTCGTCCTGAGAAAGGATGTTGCCTAGTCCGTAACTCATTTTAAGTTCAATACCAAATTTGAAGAAATTCGTATAAAAATCAAAGCCAGTACCAATTTCTAATGCAAGATCATTGCGGTTAGTTCTCACGCCTTCTACGATTGTACTGGTAGTTCCATCCGGATTTGATATGTCCATTTCTTTTTTCTTCTGAGAGGCTAAATCCATGGTATAATTGGCGCCACCAATGATATATGCTGCAGCATTATTAAGTCTTTTCGATCTGAATTTGATATGCAAAGGAAATTCAACAAAAGTTGAGGCACTGCTTTTTCTGAAACTGACAAAACTTTCTGCCCCGTCTTTGTACTCCTTGATTTTATAATCCAAATGTCGTTCACCAAAACTTAATGAAGGAATAAATCGCAGATCAAAATGATTACCGAGGCGTAGGTTTCCAACGATACCTATCGTAAAACCTGGTGTTGGAACTGCGTTTAAACTATACAATGCAACAGAATCACTATTGGGTTGCTCCGGCCAATAGGATGCATCGTAGTTTATTAACTGAAAGCCCTCATTCATTTTCAATGAATAATGCATTTGATTGCCGGCCAGGATAAATCCAAAATGATAAGGATCGAGGTCGTACTTAGGCAGGTTCATCACTTTTTTGCGCTGAGCTGAAGCACTCATTGCAATCATGAGGATTAGGAAGATAAAAAAGAATTTTTGTGCGCGCTGTTTCAAGACAAAGTAGTTTTCAAATTTGTTGCTCAAACGATGAAAAGGCTTGTTTTATTTCAAAGCATTTTTGAGTGGCAACTGAATTTGGTTGCAAAAATAGTGAATTAGACCTTGGATCAAACATTTTATTGTCCCGGCATCATTTTATGGCCGGTATAAATGGTTGCGATACCGAAGCTAAGTCGCCTTTCACTGGTTTTATCGAAGCCTGCCTGATGAAGGTGATTAAGGAAATCGTGGCCATCCGGAAATTGCCCTACTGAATCAGGTAAATAAGTGTAAGCAGATTTATCCCGCGAGATCAGGCGTCCCAAAAAAGGCAGCATAAACTTAAAGTAAAACTGATACAACTGTTTTATAGGGAAGGTTCGCGGTCGCGAAAATTCAAGAATAGCCACCATTCCTCCTGAACGTAACACGCGTTGCATTTCTGACAAACCTTTGTCCAGTGTTTCAAAATTTCTAACACCAAAAGCTACCATCACCACATCAAACCTGCCCTCTTCAAAAGGCAAATCTTCAGAGTCGGCCTGCTGCAGCATAATTTGTTGCGAACGACCGCGGTACTTTATCTTCTCCCGGCCAATATCAAGCATGCCGTTTGAGATGTCTATTCCAACAATAGGAGAGCTGGTGTATTTGGCAAGCGCTATGGCCAAATCAGCTGTTCCGGTAGCAACATCCAGTACAGCTGTCGGCTTGTTTTTGGCTACCATTTTTACCATTTTACTGCGCCATCCGCGGTCGATGCCGGCAGATAAAAAATGGTTTAAAAAATCGTATTTGTGCGCGATATTGTCAAACATAATGCGCACCTGTTCTTTTTTTCCGATGTTAGTTGTCATGTACTGGATTTATTAACGTACCATCAATCTTAACACTTCGTCGTGGAATTTGTTTTTATCGATCGGCACAACACCGACCTCTTCGCATACAATTCCACCTGCCAGATTTGCAAGCGCTGCAATATTTTCTGCTTCTTGTTGTAATGCCAAACAAAGCGTTGCCACACTAATTACAGTGTCTCCAGCCCCGGAAACATCGGCAATGCTGCGCAGATGGGCCGGAAGATGCAACTCCTTCAACTGATCTCCATCGGGGTATCTGATTAATAAGCCACGTTCGGATAAGGTTGTCATCACATAGTCAACCTGAAGCAAAGATTGTAGCTCACTGATGGCTTCAACAATTGTGGAAAGTCCGCCTGCTTTGATTGAAACATGGAGTCCTTCTTGAAGCTCTTTCAAATTAGGTTTAAAAAAGGTAGCATTTTTATAGGCCAGGAAATTTTTTTTCTTGGGGTCAACGCTCACTGGAATATTTTTGGCCTTGGCGAGTGAAATTACTGTCTCAATAATTTCGGGTGTTAATACTCCTTTATTATAATCTTGTAAAATGATGGCATCAATTTGATCGTGATCAACGATTTTCCTAATCGTGAAAAGAAGTTCTTTTGTTTCCGTCAGACTGAGGTCATGGGTGTCTTCTTCGTCAACTCGCAACATTTGTACATTATTGCCGATGACACGGAATTTTGTGGTTGTGGTTCTCTCTTTGCTTTTTATGATGCCATGAACAGGTAGCTTATATTCGATGAGCAATTCGTTAAATGTCAATCCTTTATAGTCATCACCAACGACAGAGCATAAAATTGCTTCCGCCCCCAGCGCTTTAAGGTTTAGGGCTACATTTGCAGCTCCGCCAAGTCTGTCAGAACGTTTTGATACGGCCACAACGGGCACCGGTGCTTCGGGAGAGATGCGGTCAACATGGCCAAATAAATAACTGTCAACCATCACATCACCCACTACCATTACCCTCAGGCGATTGAAATCGTTAAACAGCCGTGAAACACTTTCTGATGTGAGCATGTGTATTTTTTGTGACAAAAGTATGATTTGTAAATTAGTAGATAAAAACGAATTGGTCGTAAATGCTATTGTTTACTAAAGCGTTTATTTTAAAAGCTTAAGTGCTTTTTCGATCCGATTACAGGCCTCTTCGAGCAAGGATTCTGTGGTAGCATACGAAAACCTGATGCAATTGTCGCAACCAAATGCATCGCCGCTAACCAGCGCTACGTGGGCTTTTTCGAGTAAATAAAGGCTGAGATCACGGCTGTTAGCTATCCTGAAATCACCAGCTGTTTTGCCAAAATAATAGCTGATATCAGGAAACATATAAAAAGCGCCTTTTGGCTTATTGGGGATGATCCCTTCAATGGTATTAAGGCGGTTAAACAGCAAGTCGCGTCGGGTTTTGAACGTTGAGTTCATTGTATTCAACTCGGCTGATTCTGTAGGAATAGTTTTAACAGCTTCCAGCGCTGCCGCCTGAGAAATTGTGCAACTACCCGAAGTGTATTGCCCCTGAATATTAATACAGGCATTAACAATTTCCTGGTGTGCTGCCAGATAACCCACGCGCCAACCTGTCATCGCAAAGCCTTTTGAAAGGCCGTTGATAAGTATTACCTGATCTTTTATGCTTTCGAATGAGGCGATACTTTCGTGTTTGCCTTCAAAACGAATGTACTCATATATCTCGTCCGAAATAATGTAAATTTCTGGATGCTGTTCAAAAACACTAGCCAGCTGTTCCAATTCTTTGCGGTCATAAACAGAACCGCTTGGATTACAGGGGCTGCTGAAAATAAATGCCTTGGTATTTTTTGTAATGGCTTTTTCCAGTTGGTCGGCCGAAATTTTAAAGTCTTGATCCACAGTGGTGGGAATGCTGATGGGATTACCACCGGCCATTTTTACCATTTCGGGGTACGAAACCCAATAGGGTGCAGGAATAAGTACATCGTCACCGGGATCTAAAATGCTGAAAAAAGCATTCATAATGGACTGCTTGGCGCCATTGGAAACGATGATTTGAGATGCCTTATAGTTAAGGTCGTTGTCGCGTTTTAATTTTTCTGCAATGGCAGCTCTGATTTCATTTGTTCCGGGAACAGGCGGGTAATGCGTAAGGTTGTTCTCGATGGCTTTTATACCTGCTTGTTTTACACTTTCGGGGGTGTTAAAATCGGGCTCGCCAATGCTTAACGTAATGATATCAACTCCCTGTTCACGCAGTTCGCGGCTTTTTCGAGTCATTTCAAGTGTGGCAGATTCACTGAGTGAAAGCAGCCGTTTTGATAATTGATGATTGCGCTTCGACATATGATCCATTTTTTACGAAAGGGACAAAGGTAGTGTTTTGCTGTTTAAGGATTAACAACTCGTATTAAATTTGAGTGACCTTTGCCTGAAATGATTGGTTGACTGTATGATGGAGCTGGTTTTGGTCTGTCACGATTCATTAACTTTTTACATAAAACATCCTACAACAAATACTTAGGCTGTTGTGAGAATAGTTTGGTGAAGTTAACAGGCCAATGCAATGAATTGTTAATTTAGCCGTTCGTTGAAGATTAAAAGCTATTTATATGCAATTTCAAATTTCACTTTTGCTTGGAGTTTTGGTTTTTATTGTTCCCATTGCTGCGCTTACAGTGCTTATTCTGGCATTGATCAAGCAGGTAAATCGAAAAAATACTACAACTGAGCCTATTTTGAGTCAGAATGAGCTTAAGTTGGAGCAACTAAAGATGGAACATTCAGAGATGATTGAGCGCAAGAAGCTAGTCAGTCCGTTGAAAATTCAGGCGATGGAGCGCTTGATACTTTATCTGGAAAGAATTCAACCACAAAGTCTTGTAAAAAGAAATTTGCAACAAGGCAGCAACATTAGAAATTTTCATTTGGCCTTGCTTCAAAATATCAGAGAAGAATTTGAACACAATCTCGCCCAACAATTATATGTTTCCGAAAAAACCTGGCAACTTATTTCAACTGCCAAAGAGGAATTGATCAAACAAATCAATCTGGCGGTTTCTAATTTACCGGAAAATGCCACCGCAGAGCAACTTGCCAGTATCTTGTTAACGCTTGATATCTCAGTTAGCCAAATGGCAATACAAGCAGTAAAACTCGAGTTTACAAAACTCTAAAAAGTAAAGAGGCTGCCCCATTCAGGACAGCCTCCGTTAGTATATATAGTGGCACTAACCTATTTATTGATCATAAATTTTGTGGTTAGCGGGTAGTTGTTGGCAGTAAGTCGCAAGAGATACATACCATTTTTGAATTCATTAAGATTAATAACTTGGTTGTTGAGCCCTGATAGTTGACGACCTAAATTGTTTTCATAAACTTTGGCACCTACCAGATTGAAAATTTCAACTTTTACTTCAGCGCTATTTGCTAAATCATAATTGATCGCAATCTGATCTTTAGCAGGATTGGGATAAAAGCTCATTGTGCCAATTTCAACAGACTCTTCAATGCTGGTGAAAATTGGCAACTCAACCAGTGCGCCACCTGAAGCTAATGCCACAAATAATCCAAATCCTGAACCATCGCTATTATTAGCCGGATTGAGAAAACCAGAAGCAACAACTGTTAAGGCCTGACCTTCGAGTCCTAATGTTGACAATGGTGCTGAATAAGAAACGATAGCCTCAGTACCTGTCTCATCGCGTATTTCTAATACAAAATCAAGGGTGGGAAGTTCAAGATAACCGGCAAATTCGCCATAACTGAAGCTGAAAAGCTCACCATTTACTACGGCTGTTTCCCATACGCTTACTGCGGGGGCGTCTGTTGAGCCGTGGAATACCAAAACATCT
>JAHJTC010000027.1 GCA_018830105.1 Bacteroidota bacterium | reverse complement strand
GATTTAGATTTGTAGATACTGAACCCCCAGTTATTCCTCCCTCTCAAACCTATCCCTTGCCTTTATCTGGCACGGCTATACCTACCTTACAACCTGTCGGAAGACAACCCGAGCCATCATTATCTACTACCACGCTTATACCCGAAGTATCTCCATTGCAGAGTCCACATACAATACCTTTACCTGCCTTACTTAAACAACCCCCTAAATCTCTCAAAAAACAGCCTTCCTTGACCTCCAAGCCTACAGATATTGTTTTTCCAACTCCTAAACCTTTTGAACAACCTCCACCAGTTTATACTACAAAATTTCCTGTGCAAGAGCCTGGAACACCTGCAATGGAGAAAGACATACCTACAATTCCTGAATTTGCAGGAAGAGTAATAGTAGGAGTAGGAACAGCACCTTATCGCCTTGGCAAAAGCATTCTTGGTATTTTTTCTCCTAAATATGCAGAAAAGATTATACCAGAAAACATACCCAATCCATTAAATAATATAGCATCAAGACTTGGATTTGACAAATATCCAGACATTAAAATTACAGATTATCGGACAGAACATCAACACAATGTAGCACAAGGAATGAATCCATCAGTTTCTTTGGCTCTTGTCACTGGAGGAATGTTTGCAGACGTTCTTATTTCAAGGGGATTATTAGAAGCCATAATACCCAAAGGAAAGGCACTAATAAATAAAGGGGCAGGGCGATATATGCCAGAAGAGATACAGAATGCAAGAATGAGGATGGGTGTTTCTGATACAGCAACTCCTGAAGAGATTAAATCCGCTTATATTAAACAAGCGAAACAAAATCATCCTGATGCTGGAGGGTCCGTAAAAGCAATGCAACAGACAAATGCTGATTATGAAATATTGACTGGGATACAACCAAAGATTATAAGAGCAGAAGATATTGTTAAACCCGCCCCTAAACCTACTCCAACAGCAAAGAAGCCTGTAGTAGCACCTACACCAGTAGTAGTGCCTACTCCAAAGCCCATTCCTACAGTAGAGACACCATTGACAGAAGCAATACCAACATTAAAACCTGAACCAATCACACCAATTCCCAAAAAATTGCCTAAGGTTGAGCCCATAGTAGCAAAAGCACTTGAAGTCAAACCTACAAATGAAGAAGCCGTTAATTTTTACACAAAGAAAGCCATCACATATAAAAAAGCAGGGAAAACTGCAAGCGATTTTGCAAATGATATGCAGACCATTAAATATACAGCAAAGAAAGGTGATGTAGAAAGAACATATACACCTGAAAGTATGATGACTACAATAAAAGACCCAAAGGCATTTTATAAAGAAGTTACTCAAAAGGCTATATCTATACCGCCTAAACAAACAAAGTCACCTGTGACCCTTTTTGCTTATATTAAAAGTCGTGGAGGTATTGACCCCAATAAAGCAAGACTTGCTGGTTATCCTTACCGAAGTTTTAAGGAATTTGGATTAGAAAGTATTCTTAAAAAAGGTGGAGTTGGAATTGATGATTTAGCCAAGTCATTAGAAGAAGAAGGAATATTAAAATCTTCAGATGAAATAACTTCATCAGATTATT
This sequence comes from Bacteroidota bacterium, assembly GCA_018830105.1. GTDB lineage: Bacteria > Bacteroidota > Bacteroidia > Bacteroidales > F082 > UBA5536. The sequence goes on along the minus strand of JAHJTC010000027.1, from coordinate 5,947 downwards.
TAATGAATGAATTACAATATAATAGAAAAAGGCTTCTTAATGAAACAGATGACCTTGAGAGACAATTTGAAGAAGAACATTCTCAATGGTTAAAACAAAATAAGGAGGAATTAGATGGAGAGACAGGCATTGAAGGAGAAATTGAAAGAGAGCTTACGCCCTATATTGAAAAAGAAATTGAAAGCGGAATATCTGCGGAAACTGCTTGGTTATCAGAAAAACCCAGAAGAAAACAAAAGCAATCAGCCCAAACAATAAATGCTGATGTAGGAGGCTATGCAAAAAGACCCGATATACCACAGGGACTAAAGGCAATGCAAATGCCAGAGATAGTAGAAATGGCAAAGGGTTTGATGGAAGGGAAATATCCTATTATTAAAGCAAGATTGCGACAGAGAATGGGAATGATGCCAAAAGGAACATTCAAAGCCATTGGAGAAGGAGAGATAAGTTTATTGGCAGAAGCATTCAAGAATCCAGAAGAAATACAAAAAGTGTTGACACACGAAATAGGTCATCTTGTTGATTGGTTGCCCGATAAAGATATGGCAAAGGGCAATATATTGGGAAGGATAGCAAGTCTTAAAAAATATACTAAACATTTATTAGAAGAGTATCCCAATGCACCATCAGGCATATTAACATCGAAAGATAGAGTAAGAATACGAGCAGAGGCAGAAAAGATTATAAGAGCTCAATTTGCTCACAATATTGAAACAACAGAAGCTATTTACAAAGAGATACCCTTAACAGCAGATGAGATTTTGAGTGTATGGAGAGATGTAGAAGCAAGTATAAAAACTCCCAAACTTGTAGATTATATTGCCAGGTTATCTCACGAAGAGAAGTTATCTATTGTTAAAGAAGCACTGAAGGGAGTGGTTGCCGATTGGGTGAAGTTCAAAAATACTGTTATTGAAGGATACAAGACCACAACAAAAACTATATTACCCGATAAGGGCAGAGATGCAATTAGACAAAAATACTTCGACCTAATCAAAAAAGAAATTCTCAAAAGGGGTTTATATGAGAAGTGGAAGGTAATGCAGGAACTAAAAGACCTTACTCAAATATGGAAACCCTTTGATGATTTAAGAAATCCCGCCTTTACAAAATATAGATACAGTCCAGTAGAACTTTATGCTGATGCCTTTAGTGTCTTACTTAACGAACCATCATTGCTTCAGAAAACAGCACCTACATTTTATAAAGCATTCTTTAGCTATATAGAACGAAAGCCAAATGTAAAAGCCATTTATGAGTCTTTACAAGAACGACTTAAATTGCCTACTGATGAAATAGATAAAATTAGACAACAAAAGGAAGTAGCAATATTTGAAAAAGGAGAGAAATTGTGGCATCAAAAAAAGGTTGAAGCGATACAGGAAAAAAAATCTCTTGTAGATGTAATTGCGGAAGGTATTGGAGACAAGAATTGGGAAATAATTAAAAAATATAATGAAGCAAAAAAGAAAGGCTATTCAGTTTCTCCAGATGATGACCCTATTTTATTGTTAGAAGAAAATAATTATATAGCAGGAAAGCAACTTAATCTTTTACAAAAAATAGAGTTTGATGTTAGAAAACCTTTATCTAAAATAGGGGTTACCGATGAACAATTAGGGTTATATGCAAAATTTAAGAACATTGTTGAAGCAAAGAATATTGAAATAACTCCTGAAGGTGAAATAATAACTCCAAAAAGAATTGCCAGACCAGGGGGATACGACCAAAAAACCGCACAGTCTCAATTAGACCTTTTAGAAAGGCAGTTAGGAAAAGAAAACTATAAAACCTTTGTAGATAAGATGAAGATATTTTATAAACAAGGAACAGACTTGATGGAAAAGGCTTATAAGTCTGGCTTATTAACAGAGGCACAGATAAAACATATTAGAACAAATCCTTATTATGCCACCACACAAGTATTGGATTATATGAAAGCCTATATCAGTCCGTCCTTTATACATCAAATTGGAACATTAAAAGAGTCTGCAAATCCATTTAGGGCTACTTTAGAAAAAAGGTTAGCAGTAGTTTTAGCAATAGAAAAAAACGACACAAGAAAATCTATCTATAAAATGCTTGAGTCTTTTGGTGAAAAAGAGGTGCAACCTGCGATTAGAAAGGGACGAGGTAAATTTGCAACATATCATCCTCAAGAAGGTATGGGATTGATTAAATTTAAGGATAAAGGAAAATGGATATACAAGAGCATTGACCCTTATATTGCAGATTGCTTGGAATATAGACCAGACAATGCTATAAAAGGGATAGCAAGGCTTTCTGGTGCTTGGATTAACTCCAAGTGGTTTAAGCCTGTTTATACGACTTGGAATCTTGGTTTTCAAAGTTATAATTTTTTCTTCAGAGATTTTAGAAGGGCAATCAAAGCCAATCCTCATAAAAGTTTGATACTATCAACCATAGATACATTGGCTAATTATTATAAGGCATCTCCTCACGCATTAAATAAAGTAAGGAGAGTAAGAGATGAGACTATAGAAGAGATGTATGAGAATAAAATGTTAGGGCTTACTTATCAGCAAACAATAGATTTAATGGATATGAACGAATTAAAGGAACTAACATTTTTAATGGAACACTTTGGAATAGGTGCTACTACCCCTAAAGCCAAATGCAATATGATTTTACGACCACTATTAAAGGTATTAGATTGGATGCAAGATTTAGGAAATTTTTTAGAAACCATTCCAAAGGTTTCTGGTTATATTACTCTTAAGGGAGCTAAAAAACCTATTCATATAAGAGAAATTGGACATCAAGTAAGAGAGTATTATGGCTCTCCTGATTTTAGAAAGTTTGGTAAGTGGGGACCCGCTTATAATAATCTCTCTATATTTTCTAATGCCAAAAAAGAAGGAATTAGATCTGATATTGAGATGGGATTTAGAAACCCAAGAACACGACAAGGGTATTGGTGGAAGACATTCCAAATGGATATTTTACCTGCTATTATGGGAGTTATGGCAAGTGCGGGATTATTTGGAAAATATGTAAAAGCCATTTATGATAGGATACCTGAATATAAAAAAACAAATTATACTATAATTCCCCTATGGATAGACAAAGATGATAATGCTGTTGTTTTAAGAATTGCACACGATGATATGGGAAGAATGTGGCACGCCTTAACCCATAAAATACTAACCGCACATAAAGAAGAGATTGGCAAAGAAATTTCAAATGTTGCCTCTACAGTGGGAGGAGAACTTCCTTCTTTGGGTCCTGTTCCAGAAATGACATCAGCAATGATTATGTATATGTGTGGGAAATCTCCTTATGATTTTTTCAGGGGTAGAGAAGTTTTGTCTATACAAGAAGAAAATGTTTTAAGGACAAAAGGGGCTTTACACCCTATTCCTGCAAAAAAGATGGGTTTATATGTATTGTCAAAATCAGGACTACCCATTCCCCGAGAGATGTTGTTGCCTAAAGAAAAACAAACTCCAATGAATACCCTTCAAAAAATTGTATCTTCTACCCCTATATTGTCAAGATTTATGATAGTTACAAAATATGGTTTAGAAGAAAAACAAAAAAAAGAGAAGTATAAGAAACAAGCTGAAAAGCATATACAGAAGAAAAAACCACAAAGAAGGTTTGTTATACCTGCACGATAGGAGAATAAAAAATGACAATAGATGCACTTTGTGATATAATTAAAAGCATATGGATAGAACGACAACAAATTTCAATAGGTATGACTATTCGGAGTTAACAAAGCTCTTTACAATTAAAGAGCTTTGTTCTATAACAGGATTGGGTTATTATGTGATTAAAAAAATGGTGGATGGCGCCCAAGTTAATTTATCAAATGAAAAGATAGCAGAGACAATTTTAGAAAAGTTGTTTACAGTTTTGAAGCCAGAAAGCCCCCGATTTTAATCGTGGGGATGAATGGCTAATTGTTTTTCTTGACAAGACTGTTGATATGTATTATACTATAAACAATGGAATATAAACATTCTCATAATCAAGTTTATCTTATAAACTACCATTTAATATGGTGTCCAAAAAGGAGAAAGCCTGTTCTTATTGGAGAAATTAAAGATAGACTTAAAAACATTATTCAAGAAGTCGCTAAAACAAAAGGAATTGAAATTCTTGCTCTTGAAATTATGCCAGACCATCTTCATCTTTTTATATCTGCCTATCCTACTATTGCTATTCATAAACTGATAAAAGCATTTAAGGGTAGGAGTTCCCATTATCTTCGTAAAGAATTTTCTTGTTTGCTTAAACTTCCGTCTCTTTGGACACATAGCTATTTTGTCTCTACTGCTGGGAATGTATCAAATAAAACGATACAGAAGTATATAGAGGCACAATCAAAAAAATGAAAAAGACTTTCAAATATCGTATTTATACAAACATTGGAACTACCCAAAAAGTAGAAAAATGGTTGTCTCTTTGTCGTCAACTTTATAATAATAGTCTTGAAGAAAAGATTATTGCTTATAAGGAAAGGAAAGAGTCTATTTTTGCTTATCAACAGATGAAAAGACTCCCATATCTTAAAAAAGCCTTTCCAGAATATAAGCAAGTTGGTTCTCAAGTTTTGCAAGATGTTATTCAACGATTGGATAAGGCGTATCAATCCTTTTTTCGTAGAGTAAAGACTGGTGAAAAAGCAGGTTTTCCCCGATTTAAGGGAGTCAACAGATATAATTCTTTTACACTTAAACAAACTGGCTGGAGACTTGAAGGAAAATATCTGATCATTAAAAATATAGGCAAATTTAAGATAAAATTGTCCCGACCAATTGAAGGCACAATTAAAATTATAACCATATCTAAATCTTCTTCTGATAAGTTGTTTGTCTCTTTTTCTTGTGAAGGTATATCTGATAACCCTCTTCCAAAAACCAATAAAAGCATTGGTGTTGATGTAGGATGTGAATCGTTTTTGACTGATTCTAATGGCAACAAAATAGATAATCCTCGTTTTTATAAGAGAAGTGAAACTATTCTTAAAAGAAGACAACAATCTCTTTCTCAAAAAGTGAAAGGTTCTAATCGTAGAAATAAAGCAAGAATACTTGTGGCTAAAGCTCACGAAAAGGTTTTTAATCAAAGAAGAGATTTCCATTTTAAGATTGCTAATCAACTTCTTCAAGTTTATGATGTTATTTTTATTGAAAAAATGAAGGCGTGGAATAGTTTTAGGCCACTTAATAGAAGCATGAGAGATGTAGCTTGGTTTCAATTCTTCTCTATTCTTAAGGTCAAAGCAGTATATGCTGGGCGTGAGATAGTGGAAGTGCCTGCCAAAATGACATCTCAAATATGCTCGTCTTGTGGCAACAATGTTCCTAAAGATTTGTCTGTACGTGTTCATAATTGCTCCTGTGGTCTATCTATTGATAGAGATTTTAATTCTGCCTTAAATATCTTAAGGGCTGGGCAAGCCCTTTGGTATCAACCGAGAATCTCCCGACTTTAGTCGTGGAGAGTGTCAAAAAATAAGTAGTTATGAAACCAGAAATTGTGAAGCAGGAGTATTTTGCTTTAATGGAAAGTTTTCTTTCTATTACAAAAGAAAACTCTACGGCTTTTAAGGAAATGAGAGAAGATTTTGACAATAAGATGTCAGACATTAAAGATATTGTTTCTGTATTGCGAGAAGAGATAGGAAAGTTAAGCAGTTATGCAGAAGCAAGCAAAGGAGACCACGATAGATTGATTATATTAGAGTCTATATGTCAACGAAATGAAAAAGATGCTACTGCTCTACACGAAAAACATAGAGCGTTTGAAAAAGAACTGCGAAATCTAAACGAATGGAAAATTAAGATTGCGGTTTATGTTTCTGGGGTATCGCTTGTTGTGTCTATCTTAACAGCAATCATATTGCGAAAAATCTTTCAGTAAAGATGGAAAAAGAATATCTATGCCCTTACTGCGGAACGGCAATTACGCTTGT
>JAHJTC010000011.1 GCA_018830105.1 Bacteroidota bacterium | reverse complement strand
TTGAAGTCATACGTCGAAATATTTCTTTCAAGATACTGAATGCCAGTATTTTAAATCGTATTTTACGAATTAGTTATCAAAAAGTTATTAACATATTTAGTTGATATTCAATTGGTTATATTTTTTGTCATGTACTAAAGTATGAGAGAAGTTTTTATTCTGTATTTATGGGAGAACAAATTATTAGCTCCAACCCTATTTACAACAGATAAGCAATCCGTAACAGTGCTGCATCCCGGCAGAGCAAACCATGATGCAGGTCCTGATTTTTTAAATGCCAGGATAAAAATCGGAGAAACAATATGGGCAGGAAATGTAGAAATTCATGTAATCGCTTCTGATTGGTACAAACATCATCATGACGCTGACAAAGCTTATGACAATGTGATTTTACATGTTGTATATGAAGCTGATAAACAAATCTACACCAGCACCAAGCTGGCTATACCAACCCTGGAAATAAAAAATTCTTTCGACACTTCCATACTTTTGCGATACCGTGCCTTTATCGACAGCAAGCGCTGGATAGCATGTGAAAACATGATAAAGGACGTACAACGTTTTACCTGGCTTTCGTGGCTCGATCGCATGATTGCAGAGCGGCTGGAGCATAAAACAAGCCTAATATTCACGCTGTTGCAACAATTAAATAACGACTGGGAAAGTTGTTTTTATCAGCTGCTTGTCAAAAATTTTGGTTTTAAGGTAAATCAAACTGCATTTGAACAATTGGGCCGGATGCTGCCGCTGAAAGTGCTACTTAAACATCGGGATCAATTGTTTCAGCTAGAGGCATTACTTTTTGGTGTAGCAGGCCTGCTCGATGGTGCATTTGAAGATGATTATCCCAATAAACTGCAAAAAGAATTTCAGTTTTTAGCCTCAAAATACGATTTATCCACGATGAAAGCCAGCCAATGGCGCTTCATGCGTATGCGACCTGTTAATTTTCCTACAATTAGAATCGCCCAATTGGCCGCCCTGATTCATCATCATGGAAGTCTGTTTTCAAAAATACGTAGCGCTGAAAACAACAAGCAAATCAGTACAGTCTTCGAGCTTAAAGCATCTGATTATTGGACCACACATTATCAATTCGACAAACAGTCAGGGAACACTGCCAAGAAAATCGGTTCTGACGCTATCAGGTTACTAATGATCAACACCGTTGTGCAAATGCTTTTCGCTTATGGAAAATATCATGCCGACACTGCTCAACAGGAAAAAGCACTCATGCTTTTGGAGTATCTGGAACCTGAAAACAATAGCCTGATCGATAAGTTTGAAAAAGTCGGCCTGAAACCTGCGAATGCCCTTCAAACACAAGCCCTGATTTATATGTATCAATCCTATTGCAAACCAAAACGCTGCTTGGAATGTAGAATAGGTCATGTGCTGATGAAAAATTCCTGAAACCTGAATGCCCTGCTAGCAGTCTCTCTACACCACTAAAACATGCCCAAAAAAAACTTTAATGAAAATTACTATTCTATCTATTTGATGTTCAACGCTATTCATGATTCTGCTGAGATTGAATCCATCTTTTATTTGTGAATGGCAAACAATTTTCTAAAATTTGCTGTGGCACTAAGTAAGTGTAATTTTATTAGTTACCAGATCTTCAATAACTTAAACAGAATTTAATACCTGGCTCATGGGCAATTTCCTCACTACCATTGACAATCTTATTCAGGGTTACAATAATTATATCGGGGGCTATCTCATCCTTCTCATGCTGATTCCAACGGGAGTTTATTTTGCCTTCAAGCTCCGTTTTATAAACATCACCAAGTTAGGTCATGCCATAAATGTTGTGAGAGGCAAATATGATAGCAAAGAAGCTCAAGGCGATGTGAATCATTTTAAGGCACTTACAACAGCTTTATCTGCTACTGTAGGCACAGGAAATATTGTTGGCGTGGCCTTGGCAATTTATCTGGGAGGGCCGGGAGCAGTTTTCTGGATTTGGATTACGGGCTTTTTGGGTATGATGCTGAAATATGCTGAGGTTACACTCGCACAAAAATACCGGAAATTCAACAGCGATGGCACTGTTTCAGGAGGCCCCATGTATTATATGGAGTTTGGGTTAAAAGATAAGATTGGGAAATGGGCAAAGATTTTAGCCGTTGTATTTGCTTCTGCAACAATACTTTGCTCGCTGGGAACAGGAAATATGGCCCAATCAAATTCCATGTCGGATGCCATGTTTACAAGTTATGAAATTCCTACCTGGATCTCGGGTCTGTTTATTACATTTTTGGTTTTACTGGTAGTTATCGGAGGCATAAAACGCATTGCAGATGTAACATCCAGGTTGGTTCCTTTTATGGCTGTAGTTTACGTTTTGGCAACATTTGCTGTTTTAATAGGCATGTATGAACAAATACCGGCAGCTTTTTCTTTGATCGTCAGAGATGCATTTACCGGAACAGCTGCTGCGGGCGGTTTTGTTGGCAGCACATTTATTATGACCCTGATATGGGGTGTAAGACGAGGTTTATTCAGCAACGAAGCCGGACAAGGTTCGGCGCCAATTGCACATGCTGCAGCACGCACCAAATATCCGGCGCGTGAAGGTATTGTAGCGCTGCTGGAACCTATGATCGACACCATTCTCATTTGTACAATGACAGCCCTGATGATCATTGTTACAGGAGCCTGGACATTGGATACGCCGGGCGTTGCCATGACGGTTGAAGCCATGAATATCGGCCTGCACCGATTTGGAATTGACGGTCTTGGTGGACACATCATTGCTTTTGGGCTGTTACTTTTTGCTTTTTCTACGATCATTAGCTGGTCCTATTATGGATCGCGCGCAGCCATTTACCTTATCGGCGAAAAAGCCGTTAAACCCTATCTCTACCTTTATGGCTTATTTGTGTTTTTTGGTGCTATCTGGGGTCTTGACATCGTTTGGCATTTTGTGGATATGGTAATCACTTTTATGACTATTCCGAACCTTATTGCCTTGCTGCTCCTATCTCCGGTGATTGTAAGCGAAACAAAACGTTACTTTAAACACATGGAAACCGTTAAGAAAAACACGTAAACATCAAAAGCATGAGGCCACTAAAACTTCTGTTGCTGCTACTTTTAGTACACTCATGCCTGCTTGCTGATGAAAATTCGGATAAATCAGCTGCTAAAACAGAAGAGCGCACAATTTCACAACAAATCAATCAGCGTTTCACACCTTTTGTTGAGACCCTTTCTGAGGTTTTATTTTGGGATCCCCTCCACGCTGTCGGGCTCTATGATCAGCAAGTTTACGATAAGTCAGGAAATGCCGTGATTGATGCAACCGGGGCGCCTGTAAAAGCTCCTCTCAAGCTTATTGTATTGTGGCTGATGGCAGGAGGCTTGTTTTTTACTTTTTACCTGCGATTTATTAATATCAGGGCTTTTAGGCACGCAATTGGTTTGGTAAGCGGCAAGCATGATGTTTTAGGATCAAAAGGTGAAGTGTCTCATTTTCAAGCACTCACTACAGCCCTGTCCGCTACTGTCGGACTTGGAAACATCGCCGGAGTAGCTGTTGCAATTTCCATTGGTGGTCCGGGCGCAACTATTTGGATGATCATGGCAGGGTTTCTGGGCATGTCGCTTAAGTTCTCGGAATGTACGCTCGGTTTGAAATACCGCAAAATAAATGCATTGGGCGAGGTTTCCGGTGGCGCCATGTATTATTTAAGAGACGGATTAGCGAAAAAGGGTTTGGCGCCTTTAGGCATTGCATTGGCTGTGCTCTTTTCAATAATGGCTATTGGCGGTTCAGTTGGTGGCGGCAATATGCTTCAGGCAAATCAGGCTTTTGAGCAATTGGCTATTTTTTTTCCAAAGGTATCAGGCTACGGTTTTTGGTATGGCTTGCTGATGGCATTTTTTGTGGGTCTGGTCATTATTGGCGGCATCAAAAGTATTGCACGGGTAACTTCGCGTATCGTTCCGTTGATGGCCTTAATTTATGTTACTGCATCGCTGGTAATCATACTGTTGAACATTGATCAGACGGGGCATGCTTTACGCTTGATTTGGGATGGGGCCTTTAACTCAGATGCTTTGAAAGGCGGTGTAGTTGGTGTGCTGATCTTTGGTTTCCAGCGTGGTGCCTTTTCTAATGAAGCCGGTGTGGGCTCTGCCTCAATTGCTCATGCAGCCGCACGAACAGAAGAACCTGTAAGTGAAGGAATTGTAGCACTTTTAGAGCCCTTTGTCGATACCGTAATTATTTGCACCATGACAGCGCTGGTAATAATTTTTTCTGGCGTTTATCAGGATACCAGCGGCATTCAGGGCGTTAGTCTTACTTCTGCTGCTTATGGCTCCGTTATTTCTTGGTTTCCTTATGTTCTTTTAGTTGCTGTTAGCCTGTTTGCCTTTAGCACCATGATTTCCTGGTCCTATTATGGATTAAAAAGTTTTGATTTCCTGTTTGGCAGCTGGAGTCAGCGGTATTTTGGAAGCCGCAAACCCACCAACACCATATTTAACAGTTTCTTTCTTTTGTGTATTGTAATTGGCAGCGCAGCCAGTCTGGGTCCTGTAATGGACTTTTCGGATATGATGGTACTTTGCATGGCTTTCCCGAACCTTCTTGGGCTGTTTTTGCTGGCTCCTGAAGTAAAAAAAGACCTTAAAATCTATTGGAAAAAGAGACTAAAAAAAACACCTGATGCATAGGTTACTAATCACTCTTATTTTTTTGTGTGCCGTTTTGGGACATCAAATCAGCACGGCTCAAACTTCTAATTCAGCCATTACAAAAGTCAGGCTGATAAACGAAATCACCGATTTATTCAACAACAGCTTTTCAGTAAAAGAGAAGATTGGCTGTAGCATAAATATTCATGGAAAAGTAACCGAATGGGATTCCATCGCTTTTTTTTCGTTGACTTATCAACTTAGCGAAATAGATTGGAGTAACTCAGAAATCGTTATTGAAGATAGCGAAACCGCTGTGATTCAGGCTTACTGTATCGGGCAGCAATACTGCATAACAGGCACAGCTGCCAAAAACAAGAAAAATTTTTACACGCATGCGGCACTGTTCAGCTTGCCAGTTTCCAAAACCGACACCCTTGATGCTATCCAGCGAAAGCTCATCAAGCTGAAACAACTATCAGGGCAATAATTCAGGTTCAGGATTCGCTTATTCCGTTTTTGAAGGAATGAAATCCAGCGATGCGGAGTTTACACAATACCTTAAACCGGATGGCTTAGGTCCGTCGGGAAATACATGGCCTAGATGACCATCACATTTTGCACACTTTATTTCGGTGCGCACCATACCATAATTTGTATCAAGCACTTCTTTAATCTTTCCCTTTTCGACAGCCGCAAAAAAACTGGGCCATCCTGAGCCGGAATCGTATTTGGTATCCGAACTGAACAATACATTACCACAGGCAGTGCAGATATAGTTTCCATCAGCCTTATGGTTGGTATATTTACCAGTAAATGGTGGTTCGGTACTGCATTGTCTCAAAATCTTATATTTCTCGGGACCAAGTTCTTCTAACCATTCTGCTTCTGTTTTTTGAATCACATCTTCAATCATATTCTCAGGGATTTGGTAATTGTCATTATTGGATTTTTTTTGGGTTGACTGTGCCGACAAGGAAATACTGATCATCACCAGCATGCTTAGTATCGCAAATGAAACTTTCATTTATTTCTATTTTATGACATAACAGCCAATACGGACAAATTGTTTTGGGTGCAGCACAGATGTCTCTTTCAAAATGCCAAATTTTTTGCCGCTTTTAAAGCAGAAATACATTATTTTAGCCTTAAAATTTAGAACACTATGATGCAGCAAATTGAAGAAGCAGTAAGTTTTATCCGATCAAAAACAACATTCATAGCCCACACGGGCATAATTCTGGGAACAGGGCTTTCTGCCTTGGCGAAGCTGACCAAAATTGACGCAAGCATCCCCTACGGACAAATACCCCATTTTGTTGAAGCCACAGTGGAAGGCCATGATGGGCGATTGATTTTCGGGCATATTGGCGAACATCCTGTAGTGATGATGCAAGGCCGGTTTCATTTCTATGAAGGCTACACCATGCAACAGATCACTTTCCCTGTTCGGGTGATGAAGATGCTTGGCATCGAGCGATTGATTGTTTCAAACGCCTGCGGTGCACTCAACCCGAAATTTGAAGCCGCCTCGCTTATGCTTATCGATGATCATATTAATTTTTTACCCTCCAATCCTTTGGTTGGAGCAAACATCGATAAACTTGGCCCACGATTTCCGGATATGAGCCGTCCTTATGACAAAAACATGAACGACAGCCTAAAAGCTATAGCCCAAAAGCTAAACATATCTCTTAACGAAGGTGTTTATGCAGCCTGGATTGGCCCTTGTTTGGAAACCAGGGCCGAATACCGCTTTTTGAAAATGGCCGGCGCCGATGTTGTTGGCATGTCAACCGTTCCTGAAGTAATCGTTGCAAACCACATGAATTTGCCCGTTGCCGCAATTTCTGTAATCACAGATATTTGCAATCCAGATGATCTACAGCCATTCGTGTTAAGCGACATCTTAAAACATGCTTCTGTGGCAGAGAAAAAGCTATCAAAACTGATTGAAGAGTATTTGAGGACTTTAAATTAATCTTGTACATCCTTGGTTTTCAACCTAAAGGAAGCACAATAGTAAATTCGCTGCCCTGTAGTGGAACACTGGACACCATCAGCTTACCACCCATGCGTTCAACAAATTCACGACTTAATATAAGGCCAAGGCCTGAGCTGGGTTCGCCTTCCGTTCCGAGGCGTCCTGTTTTTTCAAAAGAAAAAAGCTGGTTAAGCATTTCGTCATCCATACCAATTCCCGAATCAGCAACCTGAATATGCAGGTTTGCTGCATCTTTGACATAAGTGCTTATAGAAATCCGGCCTCCAGCTTGTGTAAATTTTATGGCATTCGAAAGCAAATTGCGCAATACCGTTAAAAGCATCTGCTTATCAGCAATGGCAAATGGAGCGGCGTTAAAAGATTTTCGAACAGCTAAATTTTTGGCATCGATTGCATGCTGGAATAGTGCTTGTACCTCATCAAACAATAAGGCAACATCAACTTTTGAAGGCTCTATTTTCACGTCATCACGTTGCATGCGCGACCAATACAGCAAGTTTTCGAGCAAACTATGTAAAGCACTGGCTGACTGATGCATACTTGAAGTCAATTCTTTCATTTCTTCATTACTAAGTTCATCGGTTTGCTGCATGATCATCTCGGTTAGACCAGCAAAAGCGCCCAGTGGACCGCGCAAATCGTGTGCAATAACAGCGAATAACTTATCCTTTTCGGCATTCATACGCTGCAATTTTTCCTCATTCAACCGAATGGCTTTCTGCATTACCTGGCGTATGGTAATGTCGTGAATCACCAATAAAACACCCACTACATCCGCTTTGTGATTACGAATTATTGAATTTGAAACCAAGTAATAAATCTGGCTACCTTGCTTCTCAACTTCAAGTTCGATACTTTCAGTATCTCTATTTTTAAGCATTAGCAGAAGTTCGGGGTGCATTTTCCACACATCAGAAACATCCTGTCCGTAGGGGATTTTATTCCAGCCAAAAATTTTCATGCTCTCCGGATTAGCGTCCACTATTCGCTGTATTCGGTCAACCACTACAAGTCCGTCGGCCATGCTGGTAAACACATGTTCGCGGGCAATGGGCATCAAATCAAGCATACGATACCGCAGAATGCTCACCGACATGGCCAAACCTGAAAAAGTAAAGGCAAAAGGCGTTGGATCAATATTGTCATAAGGAAAGCTTCCAGTGAGGTAAAGGCTTAAAAAAACCGCAGGAAACAAAACAGCTATCAGCATATATGCCAACTGATTACGAAATAATGATCGCTGAAAATACAACTTCCTGAGCAGCACCAAAGAAGCAGCAATAATCAGTAAATAGGAATAAAACACATGCACATAATACCATAAGGCAACATCAAGCGAAAGCAGCGGGATTGCTCCCGAGTTGTCTATGCTTATTGCCTTATAGTACAAATGATGAAAATCGTTTGTAACACTTAGAAACGAGGTTACTACCGGAATTGGAAGTAAATATAAAAGGTGATTCGTTCGCAAATTAAACTCCAGCCCTGCATATTGCTGCACGACAAGAAAAAGTACCAACGACACAAATGGGATAAAAAGATACTCCACTTTCAGCCAAAACAACATGCCTTCATAAGTTGTAGAAGCCAGTTCCAAGGCGTAAGACAATGACCATGCTGCCACTAACAGCATCAAGAGCGCGAACAGCTTACCACCTGCTGCATACCTGGGTTTCATCGCCTGAATACCCAGCAAAGTGCACACAATGACGGGTAGCAGCAAACTCAACGAAAAGATATTTAGCTCCATAGCCATGTTATCTATTTTAAACAAATATAGCTTAAAAACAATAAAAGCGATTTTTTCAGCCAGCTATATCTGCATCACCAAGGTGGTGCTTAACCTTTTTCAACAAATCATTTTTCTGTATGGGTTTGGCGATATAATCATCACAACCAATCTTTCGGAGCTTTTGCTCGTCGCCCGAAACAGCATAAGCAGTAATAGCGATAATAATCAGCTCCGGCTTAAAAGCTTTTATTTGTTTCGTGGCTTCAATGCCATCCATCACCGGCATTTTTATATCCATTAATACCAGTGCAATTTCCGGATTATTCTTACAGGCCTCCACTGCCTCCAAACCATTATTCGCCCTTAATGTATTGACAGAAAGTTTTTTACGCAAAAACAAATCCAGTACAATAAAATTGGTATCTTCATCTTCTGCAATAAGAATCAGTGCTTTTTCCTGATTCGTGTTTTCCATGGTGCTTGTCGGTTTAGATGTTGTTGATAAAGCAGGTCGATTTTGTAAGGGCAAAAGTATATTAATTTCCGTGCCCACATTCTTTTCAGATTGTAATTCTACTTTAGCTTTTAGCAATTCTGCCAATCCTTTCACAATGGATAATCCCAGGCCACTCCCCTCGTGTCCGCGTGTGTGTGTCATTTTTTCCTGACGGAAATACTCAAAAACCTGTTGCTGCAGCTCTCTTTCAATACCAATGCCTGTATCCTTCACAAAAATTGTAACTCCCTCATCCTTATGATTATAACCCAATTCCACTTTGCCTTTAAGTGTAAATTTCAGGGCATTGCCTATCAAATGATTCAATATTTTGCGCAACAGTTCGGGATCAGATTTTAAGCTTACACTTTTGTCTTCAGGCATTTGTAAAACAAAATCTACTTGTCCTTTTTTGAATTTATGGGCTTGATTATCATAAATTTCATGTAGTAGCGTATTTACATCGAAAGTAGCCCAGTTCACTTCCATATTTCTACTGGATATCAGCGAAATATCCATATAATCAGTCACCGTATCAACCAAACGCCTGCTGCTCTGATCCAGAATATCGAAAAACCCCTTTCGCTCTTCCAGGCTATATTCATTATCACTCAATATCAATTCGCCAAAACCCAGTATGCTGTTCAATGGTGTGCGAATTTCGTGAGAGATATTATTCAAAAAAGCGGATTTGAGCCTATCGCTGGCTTCTGCTCTTTCTTTGGCAACCAGCAATTGATCATGCATGGCTTTCTCTTGCGTAACATCTTGTGCAACAACAGTATAATTCACTAGCTTACCACTTTGATCATAAACACCGGAAATATCTGCTCTTACCCAAATTGTTGATCCCTCTTTGTGTTTGTTTTTAAACTCACCATGCCACTTTTTTCCAGCCAGCAGCAGCTGTTTGATGGAGGATTGTTGCTTTTCAAAAAAATCATCGGCTATCAATGTCCTGAGATGCTTTCCCATCAATTCCTCGGGTTTGTAACCAGTGAGCGCGCTGACGATCGGATTTGTATATTCGATAACAAACACCAGATCAGTGAGGAAAACTCCGGTAGGCAGCTGAGCGAGTGCTGCATTGTATTTCAATAAATTGAGCCGTGTAAGGTATAATTGGGTGATATCATTTACGATCAACACGATAAAATGTTCGCCATTAATAATTGTCTTGGAAGCGGTAAGCAATCCATGAATAATTTTGCCACTTTTGGTACGGAAATTTGCCTCAAGATTATCTACCTGCCCGTATTTCTCTAGTTCCTTCACAAATCTTTCACGATCCTGAATATCATCCCATATATTGATTTCATAGGCAGTTTTTCCGATCAGTTCATCCCGTGTATATTCTGACACCTGTTCAAATGCCGTATTAATATCGATGTATTCTCCGCTTTTGATAGCTGTAATGCTTACAGCGCCCGGAACGGTATGAAAAAACGATTTGAATTTCCGCTCGCTTTCAGCCAGCGCCTGCATTTGCTTATATTGCCTGGTCACATCAGAAAAAACAAGGATTACCCCAACCGTTTCGTTTTCTTTGTTTCTGATTGGAGCAGCCGAATCACTTATTTGATATTCCTTACCTTGTTTAGAAATTAGTAAAGTATGATTGGCTAACCCGACAATTCTTCCTGACTCCAGCACCTTACCAACCGGATTCAAGATCACCTCCCGACTCGTTGCATTAATAATATGAAAAACTTCTGTGATCGGCTTGTTCAGTGCTTCTTCCAGTTTATAGCCAGTGAGTTGTTCGGCAATCCTGTTCATACGTGTCACACGACCCTTTGTGTCGGTAACCAGCACAGCATCGCCAATGGATTGCAAAGTAATCGAAAGGTTTTCTTCACTCAATTTCAATCTTGCTACTGCCCGTCTTTTTTCTATCCATTGCGACACCATTGCAGCGGTATTATCCAGCAAATGCTGCTCTTCGGGCAATAAAAAATCAGTACCATCAATGTAAGCAGCGCGAATAGCTCCAATATTTTGACCCGCTTCAACCATTATTGCAGTAAGCGTTTCGAGCTTCGGATCAAACCCACGATCGCCATATTGCTTGTTGTCAATTTCAACATTTACCAATAATTTATCGGGATTACTAAAGCCTTTCTTCAGGACTGTGCCCAGCGAGCTAAACAATTTGTCCTCAGGGAGATCTTTTTGAATATCCTGACTTATTGCCAGAATACATGACATTTCTTTTACCCTTTCAGCCAAATTTCGTTCAAGTATTTTACGCTCATGCTCCCGCTCAATCTTATGCAAAGCGAAAGCAATATCATTTGCAACTTCCACAAACAATTCCTGTTCTTTGGGATGATCAATATATTTGGCAGGAATCCAGGTAGTTAAAACACCATACAACTTCTCATCAAATCTTAAGGCGTAACTCATTGCAGCGCTGTCTTCACTATTGACTTCCAAAGGACAATCTGCACAATTTGAGCCTTGATCTACAACAATCAGTTCAGCACTTTGCAATGCCTGATCAACACATTGTACATGCTGTCCTTTTTTCAATAAATTTTCCAGGCCACTGCAATTACCCCATTCACCTGCAGACGCAAAGTCTTTAAAATGAGCTTGTTCGTCAAGCAGTAAAATCCACGCATTGTAATATCCAAACGTTTCGGTAAGGTTTAAACAGCTTTTTCTGATCAGTTCAGCAGCGTTATTTTCGCTAACGATCAATTGATTCACATTCCGAATTCCCAGCAATACATTTTTCAGATGCTTCTCACTTGCAGCTGCTTCTTTCATATTAACGACCTTCCATACGCCATCCATCAGCAATTGTAGCAGTAGCACATCATCTTGCGTATAATCAGATTCCTTATTGGCCAAACCGATAACACTAACAATATTTCCCTTATCAAAAACAGGAATTGTCATAAACTTATTGAGATGAACATGGCCCTTAGGAACTCCCTTTTTAAGAGGATTAGTTGTATTAAAATCATTGACAATGATCGGTTTCCGTTGCCGGACAGCTTCACCCCAAATTCCTGTCTTATCCAACTCATAGCAGGTTTGAGGAGCCATAACCTCACATTCTTTCATTACATCTTTCGACCAGGAATTGAGTACAAATTGCTTCTTATCCTCTTGATAATAATAGATATAACCAAATTTACTACCCGTAAACTGTATCGCTTGATCCAATGCATGATCCAGAAATTCCTGAAGACTATTCTTCGGGAACTGAAGTATATTTAAAATGGATTGCAGTGCCTGTTGGGCTTTATCTGTTGTCGCACTCATAAATGTGGTTTTATAACTGGATGAAATTTATCGCGTGCATAGACACTAAAAATCAACTACTTTTCGAACCGCCTCTTTTAACCGGATTTAAATTTACACAGCATTGCAGTGTTTGGTCAATGTGGCACTTTAAATCCAAAAAAAGTTAATTTTCTGCTAAACAAAATGAATATCTATATGCCGATTAATAACATCCAGCAGTTCTGTTTTCAAAAACGGTTTTGCAATGTAATCATCACAACCTGCAGCCAGGGCCTTTTCCTTATCGCCACGCAGCGCATAAGCTGTAACGGCAATTATAGGCACATCAGCACGGATTTTTTTAATTTTTTCGGTTGCTTCAAAGCCGCTCATCACCGGTAGTTTTAAATCCATCAGAACAAGATCAAAATCCGGGGATTCCCGAAAAATATTTACGGCTTCGTCACCATTAGCGGCTGGTACTACATCAAAAGTATGACCTTTAAAGGTCGATTTAAGGAAAAACATATTTGTGTACTCATCTTCAACAATGAGCACTTTCAGTACATTTTTTGCTTGGGGAGCTTTTTTCATTGCAGTTTTCTTTAATGCCTGATTTGTTTTCGATATAAAATTTTAATTTTATTACAAAAGTTATTTTTTCGGTGTTTTTAAGTTTTTAAAGCAACAATCCCACCTATACGCTGTGTAAGCAGAAGCAGTACTTTCAATTTTATCATCGTGTTTGATTTTCGGTTTTTGGTAAAAATATTTTAAAGCTACTGCCTTCATTTTCAATACTTTTTACCTCAATGTGACCCTGATGTTTCTCGACAAATTCCTTAACCAGAATCAAGCCTAATCCAGCAGTAGCTTCCCCTTCGGTTCCTTTTCGTCCTGTTTTGCCATCTATTATAAAGAGGTTTTTCCTGATATTCTCAGGCATCCCGATTCCGGTATCCCTGATATTTAAAAAACTGTATTGTTTATCTTCATCGCCGGCATCAATAAATATTTCTCCTCGCTTTGGCGTGAATTTTACGGCATTTGAAAGCAGATTGCGCATCATACTGCTTAGCATTGACCTGTCAGCCCACACCTGAAAATCTTCTTCTACCTTATTAACAACCTGAAGCTGCTTACTGCTGATCAACTCACTAAGTCCATCGATGGCAGTATTTACTATGGGCCATAACGCAATCTCTGCCTTTTCGAGATCAAATAATCCCCTTTGGAGTCGAGACCAATCGAGCAAATTATCGAGCAAATCAGATACATTTGAGGCTGACTTGTGCATCGATGCCGCCATTTTCCTCATTTCACTCACCGTAAGTTCATATTGATCGTCCATAAACATATCAGTAAGCATGATAAAAGAATTGAACGGGCTTCTGAGGTCGTGAGCGATAATAGAGAACAACTTATCCTTTTCGGCATTCAAATCCTTGAGGTGCTTCTGGTTGATTTTCAACACCTCTTCGAGCTGCTTTAATTCGGTGATATCGCGCGATATCCCAGCCAGCCCCACAATATTGCCCGCACTATTCTTTAGCGGCACTTTGGTAGCCGAAAACCATTGCCATCCCTTACTTGTGTTGATTTTTTCAACTTTATTGATCATCGGCTTGTCGCGAGACATTACATCACGTTCTTCTTCAAATGATTGCTGGGCATGCTCCAGATCAAAAAAATCAAAATCAGATTTTCCGATCGCCTCTTTCTGATCTTTAATGCCGAGTGTTTTTTGCTGTGCTTTGTTTATCCTTGTGAAATTGCTGTCGGTATCTTTAAAATAAATGGTATCCGGGATGTTATCCATCAGGGCATTCATCAGATCGCGTTCCTGGAACAAGGCTTGCTCTGTTCTTTTACGATCGGTGATATCCTGATAAGTCCCAAAAACAATACGGCTACCATCTGGCATGATAATCGGACGTCCGCTAATAGAAACATTTACTAATTGACCATTAGAAACTGAGCGTACTGTTTCCTGAGCAATAACCCTGCCCGAGGCCACATCAGTGGTTAATGAATTGCCTTCATCTTTTAAAAATCCGGGGACGATAAGATCATTGATTTTACAACCTGTTACCGATGGCTTCTCCAGCTTAAACATATTCAAAAATGCCGTGTTGCAGTCCAAAACAACATCTGCTTCGCTAAGTACCACAACGCCAAAAGGAAGGCTTTCGAACAAATGTTTAAAATAGGCCTTTTCGCGTTCAACGGCAGCCCTTGCTTCCATTCTGTCGGAGATATCACGCATAATACCCAACACTAAAACATCTCCATCATCATTTGAAATTGAAGCAGTTGATATTTCAACATCAATAATTCTTCCGTTTTTCTGCCTAATTTGAAACTCATACTGCGATGGAAGTTCCTCACCCCTTTTTCTGGCCTCAAAGCGTTGATCCATGATGGCTTTACTTTTGGCGGTAATGGAGGCGCTAATGTCAAAATCGGGCGAAAGAATTTCTGCTGAACTATAGCCGCTTAGTTCTTCATAACGTTTGTTTACATACTGGAATTGATAATTCTTGATCAGATATATTGCATCGAAAGCATTCTCCACAAGCATTTTATAGCGTTGATCACTTTCAATCAGTGCCTGCTCAGCCTGCTGATGTACATAAGCTGATTGTCGTTTGGTGGTGACATCTCTTACGGTTAAAAACACTCCACTCACTACTTTTGAATCAGAAACCGGCTGAAAATTTAATAAGAGCTCGTGTTTATCATCATTTACACCGACTGATTTTATGACCTCAATGCATTGTCCCTCAACAGCATTATTAAAATGCTTTTCGATATCCGGCATATCAATATCCGAGAGGAAATCGTAAACGCTATCCCCCTTAGATACCTGTTTTTGAAAAAAATACAAGGCGCTTTTCGAAGCTTTTTCATTGAAAAACTGAATGTTTCCCTGCTTATCAATAAACAGAAAAGCATCAGGACTGGCCTGAAATAGCGCATGCAAAAACCTTGCATCCTGCGCGTTTTTATGCAGTTCGGCTTTTAATTTGTTAATATCTTCAGATTCTTTTTCCACGGTTATAATAGTTGTTATAAAGCTATATACAGTTGAATATCAATTAGTATTTACTTTAGTTTCAATTCCGAATTTTTTCAATTTCTCTTTCAGCAATTTCACTGATACAGGCTTAGCAACATAATCATCGCAGCCAGCCTCGCGAATATTGTGTTCATCGCCACTCATGGCATAAGCTGTTATAGCAATTATCGGAAGCCCGGGCCTTTCTGCTTTGATGATTTTGGTCGCCTCCAATCCGTCCATTTCCGGCATTTTGATATCCATTAAAATAAGGCTTATCTCCGGAAATTCGCGACATAAGCGCACGGCTTCTTTTCCGGTCTCGGCCCGTATCACTTTCTCAACAGCCATCTGCCGCATCAGCATTTCAAAAACAAAGTAATTAGCGTCTTCATCTTCTGCTATCAGCACAACAGGCTTCCCGGATGATGAAAAGGTTTCAACAGGTGGAATAGCTATCGTATCCTCTGCCGACAGAGGCAACTGCAGTGTAAAGCAGGAACCAACTCCCTCATCGGAAACAAGGCTGACATTGCCCCCAATCAACTTCATAATGCCCTTAACAATTGTTAAACCCAGCCCGCTGCCTTCGAAGCGGCGCACACTGCTTTGATCTTCCTGTGTGAAACGTTCAAATATCTTTTCGAAGTTCTCTTTCGCTATTCCAACGCCCGTGTCCCGAACAAAAACCTCAAGCACATTATCCTTTACTGCATATCCGGCAGTAATCTTGCCTTGCTTTGTAAATTTCAAGGCATTGGAAAGCAGGTGACTAAATGCCTTGGAAAGCAGTTCCTTGTCCGTATTGAGTTTTACCGGCTCGCCATTTTCAGGCATAATTATTTCATATTCAAGATTCTTCTGTCCGATCTGCTTTTCAAACTTCCGGGTGTATTCAGCAAACACTTCATCAAAATCAAAGTCTGAGAGATACACCTCCATATTTTCAGAGGTAAGCAGTGAAATATCCATAAAATCGGTGATCGTTTGGATAAGGCGATCGCTACTCTCATTTATGATACCCACAAGTTCGCTGTATTCGCTGTCCCCGTCTGCTGAATCATCAAGGAGTGAAGCAGCACCCATAATACCATTGAGTGGCGTGCGTACTTCGTGAGAAATGTTATTCAGAAAACTGGTTTTAAGCCTGTCGCTGGCTTCTGCCATGGCCTTGGCTTTAATCAGGGTGTTTTCTGCTATCAGCTTCTCGGTGATATCATTAACCAAAACCAACCGCAGCTCACTGCCATCAGTAGCAGGAATAGCATGTGAAATAATCTCCACATTTATCAATTCGCCTGCTTTTGTTAGATGTCGCCATTTTATACTTATTTGATAGGAATCGTGAATACTTCTGATGTTCTCTTCCAACAACGGAATATCTTCTGCAGGCCTGATATCCCTGAGTGTCATACTTTTAAATTCATCCTGGCTATACCCATATTTTAAGATTGCGGCCTCATTAACCTCTACAAAAGCAAGCGTTTCCACATCATAGATCCACATGGGAAGCGGGTTATTACGGAAAATATCTTTGTAGCGGCTTTCACTTTGGCGCAGGCTTTCGGAAAGCTGTTTCATCAGCGTGATGTCTTCTTTAACGGCAAGATAATGTGTCAGCACGCCTTCGTCGCTGATAACGGGAGCGATTGTAGCTTTTTCCCAGAAAAGACTGCCATCCTTTTTTTTGTTATGAAACTCTCCCCGCCAGATTTCACCTCTTTTTAAAGTCTCATAAAGCTCAGCATATTCTTCGCCAGGCTTTTCCTTTGATGACATTACCCGGGGATTCTGGCCAATGAGCTCGCCGGGCAGATAGCCGGTAACTTCGGTAATCCAGGGATTTACATATTCTATTGTGCCTTCAAGGTTGGTAATCACAATAGAAACAGGTGATTGCTCTACAGCACGGGTTAGTTTTAACAATTCTTCTTCCGTTTGCATGCGCTCAGTAATATCGAGCGCAGCAACAATCAGAAATGTTTCTCCATCGAAAGTGTAGTAGTCAACAGAAACAAGCCCCGTACGTGGCTCTCCATTTCGGGAAATAACACTTACCTCGAGCTGGCTTATTGTTTTCAGCGCCTTTATCTGTTCAAGTATAAAACCAAAGTGATTGGGTTTTACAAGACCTAAAGCTTCCATATTCTTTCCGACCAGCATAACAGAAGAATATCCTGTAAACCGGCAAAAAGCATCATTCACTTCCTTAAACTCCAGGCCGTCAACCTTTAATATTGCTTTTGCCACCGGACTGGAATAAAAGATTCTTGAATACCGCTCATCCGATTCAACTAAGCGCTGACGGGCCATTTTTCGCTCAGTTACGTCTTCAACAATGCCTACCCCTCCTATTACCTTGCCTTTTGTGTTAAACAAAGGTGTAAATAAAGCCTCCACATCTGATTGCTTTTCGGAAGTAGTAGGTTGATATTGGCCTTTGTAAGCTGTTCTTTCTCCGGCTAAAACCTGCTCTATCACCTTAACCAGATTTTTATCCTTCAGCTTGTTCATATCCAAATTGACAAGCTTTTCGACCGGTGAACCAATGATTTGTGCAAAATGGGTATTGCAGCTTTCAATAATAGCCTTTTCATTAAACATGAGCAGGCCAATGGGAGCATTTTCAAAAATACGCTTGAAACGCTCTTCTGATTCGATGAGCTGTTGCTCATTTTGCTTATTAATATCAATATCAATATGAGAACCCAGCATTCTGGACGGTCTCTCATCATCCTCTCTATTGATTATCTTGCCAAGAGAGAGTATCCACTTCCAGCTTCCGTCTTTTGTTTTTTTTCTGAACTCCGTTCTGTATTCGTCAATTTTACCTTCGATATAATCATTATATACTTGCAACACCCGTGCTTTGTCATCCGGATGAATCCGCTCAATGAGTTCTTGTTTAGACTCCACAAAGGTCTCAGGATCATACCCCAACATGCGTGCATAGGTATCATTAACAACTACTTCGTCTGTTTCCAGATTATGATCATAAAGCCCTTGATTGGAGGCTTCCAGTGAAAGCTTCAACATCAAATCGCTATCAATGAGCGCCTGTTGTTCTTTTTTTCTATTCGTAATATCCAGATTAACCCCTTTAATCGCAATGAGTTTTCCCTGTTCAAAAATTGGAACAACTTCATTTTGCAACCAACGAATGCTCTTATCCGGCATGAGGATTCTGAATTCATAGGAGATTTTCTCATCCTTTTCGATCAGGGTTTTCATGGTTTGTTTCACCATGGACAAGTCCTCAGGTAAAACCCTGCTGTAGAAATAATCTATATCCGGTTCTATACTAAAAGGCTCCAGACCCATGATGCGGTAATTGTTCTCTGACCAATAAACCTGTCCGGTTTTGATGTCATATTCCCAGCTTCCCATGGAGGCAATTTCTTGAGCGAAATTCAAAAAAGACTCGCTTTCCGAAATTTTTTGGGTAAGTGCCTTTTGTTCTGAAATATCCCGCGAAATACCAAATATTCCTTTGGGCTTTCCATGCTCATCATGCAAAAACCTCACAAAAGATTCAACCCAAATCAACTCACCCTTTCTGTTATATTCCTGAAACTGTATTTTTCGCGCATGATCTTTAGGATTCTTCCCGGCAAGCTCATTGGCTAATTCTTCCTGAAGCACTTTCTTGACGTATTTTTGGGAATGAGGGGGTAAAATTTCAGCCAGGTGTTGTTGCATGGTCTCTTCAACAGAATAACCATTGAGGTAAAAAACTGCCGGACTTACAAACTCATAATTTAAATTCAGGTCAAGGATAAAAATTACATCCCTACTGCTTTCGGTAATGATACGATAACGTTCTTCATTGGCACGCATCTGAGCCTGCAAGCTCTCATTGTCGCGCATATCCTCACTTTTGCGATACGCCTCCATTACCGCAAAAGGAAGCCGTTTCATGTTTTCTTTGATCACATAATCGCTGGCACCTTTGCGCATGCAATCAACGGCTATTTCTTCGTTTCGCGATCCGGTAAATATTATAAACGGCAATAAGGGATCAAAATTTTTGGCTAGTTCCAAGGCCTGCATTCCATTGAACTGCGGCATGCTATAATCGGAAATAACCAAATCAGGTTTAAAAGCTTCCAGCTGCCGACTAAAATCCTTCGCTGTTTCAACCAAAACGGAATCTACTTTCATTTCTCTATTGAGAAGCTGCATGGCAACTTCATAATCCAAAAAAGAATCCTCGGCAAATAATATTTTTAATGCAGCTTTCATATTTAGTGTTACTTAGTCAACTAACAAAAATTCTCCTAAAATTGCATCAAAAACTGATTGTAAAGCTTACAACACTATATATCAGCTCAAATTCCTACTCACTTCCCTCGAACTTTGTCAGTGAACGATCATTGATTTCAGTTTTTCCATAAAGGCAAAAGAAGTCGGGAGCTATAAACAGGTTCTCATGCAATTTGGTTAATTTATTGACTTGAAGTTATTTAAAATAAAAACAAACCCAAATAAGGTTGCTAATATAAACATTTAAAATGCCAATAACAAAGGAAATAAAGACTAAACAATACAAAGGATAAACAGGATGTGGCAGAAGGAGCAAAAAAAGTGCTTCTTCAATTGATAAAACAATTGGTTAAGCGTTTGTTTTTGATATATTTATATCCAGCGATAGACATTAAATCGAAATAAAATTAAAGCAAAGAAAAAATGTACAGCATACTGTATTTAGCAGTTTTGGCAAACCACTAACTTACCCATTTGTTGCAATTTATCACTAATGGCCCTAAGTACTTTTGAACGCGACATCAAGCCCTGCTGTTTGAAAGCAATTGAAGATCCGCCCTTGTTTTCGGCCAAGCCTTCCCATAAATTCACCCTGTCAGCCATTTTCAGCTGCCAAACGAGTTCCGAAACAGGAGAATTATCAGGATAATCAGCTGGGTCTTCGTCCAGCAGGTTGAAAACCTGGTTTAAAGTAACGACACCTTCTGTAACCAATTCAACACCATCAATTTCATAGGCTGGCGGCGTTATTGCACTCTTGGTATTGTGCACAATAAGCTGATTTCCGGATAGCTTAGCAAGGATATTTGCTGTTGTTCCTCCGCTAACCACATGTATTCCGGGCGATTTGAGAAATGAATTCACCCATGTTTCGTCGTCAGACTTATGTAAAGGAGGCCCGCTAAACCAGTTAACAATAATGCCGCTTCGGTTTACTAGAGCCACAACGCTGCAATCATCGCCCGAACCCACGGGCCAATAGGTTCGTGCCTGAGCGTGAATGTCAACAGCAAGCATTTCGCCATCAAGTTTATTGATAGGCAATTTGGATTGCACAAAACTTTTCACACCCTGCGACTCCCATCCCATCGGAAAAAACTTCCCAATACCAGCCTGTGTAATGCCATCCGACATCAGCACCAAACCTTCATCTTTGGCAATAGTGCAGAAGGATTCGTGAATCACAGCCTTGTTTCGCGTATAAACATGCTTATCAAGAATTTGAATATTCGATTTGCTCACAAACAGTGGTGGTGGCATTTCGTAACCGAGTACAGTAGTTTGACCATTGTTGAGCACCCTGGCTACCGTAAAAACAGCAAAAGGCGCTGTGGTTCCCCATGCCATGTCCATGGTTCGTGTAAGTGCATCAAAAGTTTCGCGCAGGCTGGCACCTGATGCCAGCATCGTTTTGATGCGCGCCACACACATTGTTGCAGCAATATGCGCTTTGATACCCGACCCCAGACCATCAGCAAGCACAACAGTAGTGGCTTGTTTATCGCGGTAAACCGACCACACGTCGCCACAAGCTTGTCCGGCTTTTTTCGGACTTTGAGCGGCAAAAACATCTGTATGTATGTAGCGCTGTTCCACCACTTGGTATTTTAGGTTACTTTTGAATTGAATCGATTAGTTTGTTCAGCAATACTTCACCTTTAGCCGTATGCTCGCCCAGAAATCTTGCAAGTTCCTGCGCCATGCTCACCTGATGATCAAGCAGCGATTGTGCCTGAATCACGGTTTCAGCCTTCACTTCCTGAAGTTTTTCGCTTTTGTTTTGCAGATCAGTAACATCTAAGAAAATACCCACATAATGCGACTGCTCGGGAATGGTATAGCACATCAAATGGCAAATCAGGTTATAATTACTGTAGGTAACTGTTTTTCGGATGAGCCGGGAATCGCCTGTTGCCAGCTCTTCAAAGATGTCAGGATCAATAAGATAAGATATGGGACGTCCGTTCAGGGCATCTGAGCAGGAAAACATTTTTCGAAATGCCGGATTCATATGTATTATTTCCAGTTTGTCATTGAGCATGACAATCCCATTGGGATCCAGCGCGATCATTGTCTCAAACTTATGCTCTGCCATCCTTCTCATATAAGGCATACACATTTCGGGCTCGGCCATTCCTTTTAGTACTGCCAGGGCCTTGTCGCGACAGCTGTTGTAGCCGCATGCAGAACAGTTTAATTCATCCTCAGCTGTGTATTTACCTATTGAAGCCAGGACGGCTTTAATTTCAGCTTCAGAAAATGCCTTGCCATTTTGCACTGCCATCGGGTAAACAGCAGCAAAATCCTTTTCTTTTATTGCTGTTTCTTCTTGTTTGCCGGGATGCTGAACCGCATAATCCAAGGCGGCATTCCGCAGCTGATAGGCGGATTTCTTTAGGCGCACAGCAGGCCCGTTAATGCATCCATGACGACAAAACAGCGGCTCAACAATGTAGGAGTGGCCTTCGTTTTCGCTCACCGATTCCAGCACATCCTTCAACGACTCAAAGCCACTGATAGCCAGGTGAGATTCGGAAAGTAAATCGGTTTTCAGCTTTGCTGTGCGCAGCAATCCGCCCTCCAAAGGAAACAGCCGCGCATCGCCACCAACCTCTTCATCAAAACCACTTTCTTCGCAACTTTCAAGTGCAATGTTTTTTTGGGATAGCATTTCGTCCAGCTCCTCAAAAGTAAGCACCGCATCAATAAAGTCGCTATTGTTTTCCTGCCGTGCTTCATCCTTTTTTGCCACACATGGCCCCACAAAAACCACTTTGGCCTTGCGGAATTTCTTTTTCAGCAAGCGGGCATGTATCATCATGGGCGAAGCCACAGGCACTAGCTCGTGCACATGCTCACCAGCAAAATGACGGACATAGCTAACTACTGCCGGACAAGCTGTGCAGATATGATTTTTGTCGGCGTTTGCTTCAATATGGGCCGCGGTAGCCTGTGCTGTATGCCAGGCGCCAATGGCAGTTTCGGCCACGTGCATAAACCCCAATGCCCGCAAGGCCGAAGGAAGCCGCTGTTGCTCCCAGCGTGTATAAGAAGTTGCAAACGATGGCGCCACACTTATTACCATCTGCACGCTGTCACTCGACCATTGCAGCACTTTGCCATAATCGGTACGATAGGCTTTGGCATGCTGCGGACATTCGGCAATGCAGGTGCCACAAGCTATACAAAGCTCCTGAACAACCTGTGCCTGACCGCCTTCCATTTTGATTGCATGAACAGGACAAACCCTCACGCAACGATAACAGTCGCGGCATTTTGCCTTATTGGTAAAAACTATGGCCTGTTTTTCGGGAAATAAATAGTTTGTGTTCATGCTCAAATTTGTAACAGCTTGTTCCTTACAGGGTTTTGCCTAAAGGAACAAGCTCCTTTTCATCAATTTTATAAATCACTTATCACTGCTCCGATGCGTGCAATTTCCTTGTTAAGTATGGCACACACTTTTTCAAATTCTGCATGTTCAATAACCTGCTGGTTAATGCGAACAACAGGCCCGCGATCGCAACGTTCGAAGCAGAATGTAGCTTTCACATCCACCATTTCTTCCTGCCCTTCGAAGCCTACAATATCTTCCAGTTTATTCTCAGAAACGTATTTAATCATTTTCCGGAGCAATTCCTGCGAACCTTTCATAAAACAGTTCGTTCCAACACAAACACAAACCTCAATTTTTGGATGCTCTGTATCCCTGATATTGATCAACTGATCAGTGATTCGTTTGCGGCCATGATAATGTGTATGCAATAAATCATGTGCTTTCGGTCCGCCGATCTCACCCAATGTCATTTGATAGAGCTCCTTTACATAAGGATTTTCCTGTGCTTTGTGCAGCTGAAGCTGTTTATCGACATTGTAAAGTGCCTCGGTGCGTTTTTCACGAAAATCCTTTTCAAAATTCACGGGCTGACCGCCGCCGGCAATACAACCACCCGGGCAGGCCATTACTTCAATCAGGTCGTAATCCGAATCTCCGGCAACAATTTTATCGCAGAGTGCACGCGCGTTACTCAGGCTGTGAACCACCCCAAGTTTTAAGCTTATATTACCCAAATCAACAGCAACAGTGCGAATTCCATCAAGGCCGCGAACTGCTTTAAAATCATTTTGAAGTAGCTTTTCGCCCGTTAGCTTTTCGTACGCAAATCGGAGAACAGCTTCGCTCACACCACCGGTATTACCGAAAATAACTCCGGCACCTGTTTTAAAGCCCATTGGCAGGTCAAAAGATTCGGGTGTTAGCTTCCTGAAGTTGATTCCCGTCTCATGAATCATACGACCAAGGCCTTCTGTGGTAAGCACATGATCAACCTCAGCAACACCATCATGGATAAACTCTTCTCGTTTAGCTTCAAACTTCTTGGCAGTGCAAGGCATGATGGAAACAATAACAAGCTGTTCGGGTTTAATGCCCAAAATTTTAGGTAAAGTTTCGCGTGCTACGCTGCCAAACATTTGTTGTGGCGATTTACAGCTGGAAAGATTGGGTAAGAGCTGTGGATAATACTGCTCGGCGAATTTCACCCAGCTGGGGCAGCAAGAAGTGAATTGCGGCAAATTTTCACCTTTTAGCTTTCTTTCAATAAATTCGGTAGCCTCCTCAAAAACGGTTAGGTCCGCAGCAAAAGAAGTATCGTACACCTGATCAACGCCCAAGCGCTTTAGTGCAGCCACAATCTGACCCGTGGTGATGCTTCCGGCTTCCATGCCAAAACCCTCGCCCAAAGCAACTCTCACCGCCGGAGCCAGTTGAACAACAACAGTTTTATCAGGATCGTTAATGGCTTCCCAAACCTGTTCTGTCTCTGGTTTTGGCGTAAGCGCACCTACCGGGCAAACAGCAACACATTGGCCGCAATACACACATTCAACATCATTAAGACTCTTCATAAAGGCAGGAGCTACCGTGGTTTTAGCGCCCCGATTTACAAAGTCGATGGCTCCTACAGCCTGTATTTCCTTACAAGCACGAACACAGTCGCCGCACAAAACGCATTTGTTTGGATCGTGTATTATACTCCATGACTTGTTGTCGATGGGTTCAAGCTTGTCCGTTTTTTTGAAACGTATTTTATCTACACCAAGTCTGCGTGTCAGATCCTGTAATTTACAATTATTTGACCGCGAGCAACTTGGACAGCTGATGTCATGATTTGCAAGGAGCAATTCAAGATTTACCTTACGAATCTGGCGCACTTCCTGGGTATTGGTCTTAACCACCATCCCAGCACGCGGAGGCACCGAGCAAGTGGCCTGGATGCCCATGCCATCGATATCGCTCACACAAAGCCGGCAAGCGCCGTAAGTGCTTAAATGTGAATGATAACAGAATGTAGGCAATTCAATATCTGCTTTGCGTATCAGCTCCAGCACATTTTTTTCATCTTCAATCGGAATCGTAATTCCATCGATCTGTATAGTCCCTTTTGTTTCCATTATTTCTGTGTTTTTCTAGTTAAAGCCAATGATTGCATCAAACTTGCATACCTGATGACAAACGCCGCATTTCGTGCATACTTCAGCATCAATATAGTGCAACTGTTTTTTCTCACCACTGATAGCATTTACAGGGCATTTTCGGGCACAGGCTGTGCAGCCGATACATTTCTCCGCATCAATACTAATTACTGATAAGGCCTTACAATTATTTGTAGCGCAACGCTTGTCATGTATGTGCTCAAAGTATTCATCCTTAAACTTTACTATGGTTGATAATACCGGGCTTGGAGCAGTTTTTCCAAGGCCGCAAAGCGAGGCCTTTTTCACTACATTTCCAACCTCTTCGAGTAGCTCAAAGGTTTCGGCTGTTGCCCTTCCTTCGATGATATCATCAAGCATAGCCAGCATTTGTTTGGTGCCTTCGCGGCAGGGCACACATTTTCCACAACTTTCACTTTGTGTAAAATTCATGAAGAACCGGGCAATTTGCACCATACACGATTGTTGGTTCATCACTACCAGTCCGCCCGAGCCTACCATAGCGCCTCTGGCGATCAGGTTGTCGTAATCAAGCGGTAAATCAAGATCTTCCTCAGTAAGGCATCCACCTGATGGCCCACCAATCTGCACGGCCTTGAAAACTTGTCCGCTTACTTTTCCATCATCATCCGTAACACCACCACCAATATTATACACTATTTCGCGCAAGGTGGTTCCAAAAGGCACCTCAATCAGGCCTGTATTGGCTACATGGCCAGTGAGGGCGAAAGTTTTGGTGCCTTTAGAACCCTCGGTTCCGTATGAACTAAACCAGGAAGCGCCATTGCGGATAATCAGCGGCACAGCAGCTAAAGTCTCCACATTATTGATCACGGTAGGTTTTCCAAATAAACCTTTTTGAGCCGGAAACGGAGGTTTTGGCATCGGCATCCCGCGTTTTCCTTCAATAGAAGCCATAAGTGCGGTTTCTTCTCCACAAACAAAGGCTCCGGCTCCTTCCATGATATGGATATGCATGGCATGGCCACTGCCAAAGATATCTTCGCCCAAAACACCGGCATTCATCGCATCTTCAATGGCAAGACGCATGCGTGAAACAGCCAATGGATATTCCAGCCGCACGTAAACATAAGCTTCATCAGCGCCAATGGCACGGGCAGCGATCATCATTCCTTCCAACACACGATGAGGATTTCCTTCCATCAAGCTGCGATCCATAAAAGCACCCGGATCACCTTCGTCACCATTGCAAATCACGTATTTCTTTTCGCTGGCTTCGTTCAGTGTCAGCTGCCATTTTTTTCCGGTGGAGAATCCTCCGCCACCACGTCCCCGGAGGCCGGATTCTAAAATGGTGTTGCAGATTTCAGCAGGATTCATACTTGTAAATGCTTTTTCAGCAGCCTGATAACCATCATGGGCAATGTATTCGCGGATGCTCTGCGGATCAACATGGCCGCATTCGCCAAGAATAACGCGGTTTTGCCTTTTATAGAAAGGGATCTCTGTTTGTCCTTTACTTCTGCTTCCATCTACGGGATTGACATACAACAAATGTTCAATAACTTCATCCTGCATGAGCGAACGCTCAACAATTTCCTGCACATCTTCAACTTTTACTTTGGTGTACATGGTTTCTTCGGGCAGGATATTCACAAGCGGACCCTGCGCACAAAAGCCCTGACAGCCGCTTCCGGTTAGCTGAACAGTTTTATGATCATCATGACGGTTTAGCTCCAGATCGACAAAAAGCTCCATGCCGGCATCCTTAATCGCGTGCTCAAAAGCTTCAAAAACTTTTAATGCCCCATTAGCAATACAGCCTGTACCAGCACATATCACCACCCGTTTGTGCACGCATGCAGTGCGGTTGTTGTATGATTCTTTAACCTGTTTTAAATCAATATTTGTTAATGTTTCCATGTTTTCAATTTTTTCTAAGATGCTGTTTCCACTTCATTTTCCACTGTGACTAGCTTTTGCAGAATATCTTCGCATCGCTTGCTATTTACTTCGCCGTAAACCTGCTCATTAATCACCATTACCGGAGCTAATCCACAAGCGCCCAGGCAACTAACAGCTTCTATAGTAAATAGCATATCATCAGTGGTATGCTTTTGCGCTGTCAGTTTCAATTTTCCACGCAGGGTATCCAGCAGTTTCGACGATCCCTTTACATGGCAGGCAGTGCCATCACACACTTTGATCACGTATTTCCCTTTGGGTTCGAGCGAGAAATGCGCATAAAAAGTCGCAACGCCATAAACCTCTGCCACGGGCATATCCAGGGCTGTTGCTATATAAGTTAGCACCTGCTGGGGCAAATAGCGGTAAACATCCTGCACCTGCTGCAATATGGTAATCAGGCGGGTTTTATCATGATTATGTTTTTCAATAATCTCGAGAACCTGATCAAATTGCCTGATTTTTGAGTTTGTTGCTGATTCCATAGTTCTTATTTCTTTTATGTTGTAGTATTTTTTATTCCGCTTTTTTAAGCTGTTCCAGCTTATTTAGAATTACCGCGAGATTTGAATAAATATGTGTATTCTGAACGATAACATGAGACGGGACTTTGAGAGATACCGGAGCAAAATTCCATATTGCTTTTATTCCCCATCCAACCATTAAGTCAGCAATTTGCTGAGCTGAAGCTGCCGGCGTGGTAATAATTCCGATTGTAATATGCAGGCGGCCTGCCAGATCACGAAACTTAGCCAAATCGAAAACCGGCACACCAGCTATATCTGTCCCGATTTTCTTTTTGTCCGTATCAAAAGCAGCAACGATTTTCATTCCGGCTTCACGAAATCCCTGATATTGTATCAAGGCACTGCCCAAAAATCCGACACCAATTATAAAGGCTTCATGTTTGCGATTAAACCCTAAAAACTCTTCTAAAATCTCAATCAAGTCGGCTACCACATAACCAATACGAGGCCGTCCGGTTGCGCCTGTATAGGCTAGATCCTTAACAACCTGCGTAGGGTCAATATCCAAATGCACCGCCAAACGCGGAGCAGAGATATATTCCAATCCATCGTTCCTGAGTTGACGCAATAAGGTGAGGTATGAAGGCATTCTGCGAATGGCCGGTTCTGGCACTGCTACCGATTTCCTCTTTTCGACTCCTAAAACTGACTTTTCCATTTCTTTTGTTATTGTGCAGCAAAATTAATAAAAAAGGCTATTTAATAAAGATATTTTTCTTTATTAAATGAAATTTATAAACAGTCTAAATAAATATAAATAGCTCCATTTTTAAACTAATAATTCCCAATAAAATTTTATATACCTTATTATTAGTTTATTATATAATTTTCCCTAGGTCGTTAAGCACAACACTATTAAAGCATTTATTCCTTATTTAGAAGGTGTTTAAACAGTTGTTTATAAGGATTAATTTCTTCACTAAGAAATTTCTTCTGCCTATCGATATGCAACGGGCTACAGCTCGTAAAATATTTTGTAATTTTGCCTCCAAATAATTAGGAAAATATGGACAAACCACCTAAACAGACGAAACACGAGTTATTTTTGAATTATAAGATTTGGTTGTCGGGTTTAACAGGCAATGGAAAAATCAGTGATACGACCTTTGAATTATTAGGACTGATAAAAAAGCTGGGTTCGATAAAACTTGCGGCACAGGCTTGTGAAATCAGTTACAGAAAAGCCTGGGGTGACATTGAATCAGCCGAAAAAATGCTTAGTTACCAGCTCATTGAGAAGCAAAGAGGCGGCAAAGAAGGTGGACATTCGCAGCTCACTCCCGCCTGCATCA
This sequence comes from Bacteroidota bacterium, assembly GCA_018830105.1. Lineage (GTDB taxonomy): Bacteria > Bacteroidota > Bacteroidia > Bacteroidales > F082 > UBA5536. The sequence continues at coordinate 195,503 of JAHJTC010000011.1, read as the reverse complement.
AACTTTTGGAGGCTTACGAAGCACTTCAACAAAAATTTGATGATAGCGTTGAAAAAGCTTTCAATGATTTTGAGATAGCCATGGCCAAAAAGCCCGAAGAATAAATCAACACCTTAATTGAATATGGTACACTACAAAACTGACTTAATATGAAACTGATTAAGATCGCTTTTTTTGTTGTTTTGAGCATGATGTATTCGTGCAACAGCAAAACTTCTGAGGCTCCATTAGTCATTTTTCATGCAGGCAGTCTGAGCCAGCCGCTCCAAAAGCTTGCGGCAGCTTATCAGGAAATCAACCCCACCCAGCAATTCCGCATGGAACCGGCTGGATCATTAAATACAATCAGAAAAGTAACTGATCTGAAGCGGGAAGCAGACCTGATCGCCTCCGCTGATTTTCGCCTGATCGACGAAATGCTGATTCCTGATTACACAACCATCAATATTGCCTTTGCATCAAACAGCATGGTGTTGGCTTATAATGAGTCATCCAAAAAAAGCAATGAAATTTCAACTGATAACTGGATAGATATTCTCTCGGATGAAACAATAAGGATTGGCGCCTCCGATCCCAATTCGGATCCTTGTGGTTACCGCACCAGACTCAGCCTACAACTTGCCGGGAAAATGAACGGCATAAAGCAGTTGGATGAGCAGTTATTGCGCGGAAGTCGTTATCACGAACGCCCTAAAGAAACAGACCTCATCGCTTTGCTCGAGACACACACCATTGACTACTTCTTTATTTACGAAAGCGTGGCAAAACAGCATGGATTAAGCTATTTGTCTTTCCCCGATTCGATTAACCTAAGCAATGTAGACCTTAACGATTGGTATAAAAATGCCAGTATTCGTGTTAGAGGTGCCAGCCCGGGCGAAAGCATTCAAATCAATGGCGAGGCCATAATATATGGGCTAACCGTTTTGCAAAACAGCAGTAATACTGCTGCTGCCTGGGATTTTGTGGCGTTTATTCTTGATCCGGCTCTGGGTGGAGAAATCCTAATGCAATCAGGGCAAAAACCAATTTATCCAGCAAAAATAAATACACAACAGGCAGTGCCTGAAGCAATACGCAATAAAACTATACTTTTAAATTAATACTAATCTCAAAATAATACAATGAAACAACTCTGTCCCACTTGTGATATTAAGCCGGCATTAGAGCGTCTTGGTATCAGAGATATAAACTATGGCGCCAGCACAGGCGCAGCATGGATTGAAACTAAGGGAACTTTATTAGAAAGTTATTCTCCATGCGATAACAGATTGATAGCCAGCGTAAAACAAGGAAGCTGGGACGATTACGAAACCATTATGGACAAAGCGCAGGAAGCTTTTAAGTACTGGCGTATGGTGCCGGCTCCCAAACGAGGAGAGATTGTGCGCCAGATGGGTCTTGAATTTCGCAGGCATAAAGAAGATCTGGGGCGACTGGTAAGCTATGAAATGGGAAAAATTTATCAGGAAGGCCTAGGTGAAGTTCAGGAAATGATAGATATAGCCGACTTCTCGCTTGGTATCTCACGACAGTTATATGGCTATACCATGCATAGCGAACGATCCAGGCATCGTATGTATGATCAATACCATCCGCTAGGCGTTGTTGGTGTAATCACAGCCTTTAACTTTCCGGTTGCTGTGTGGGCATGGAATGCAATGCTGGCATTGGTTGCCGGCAATGTAATCCTTTGGAAACCTTCTTCAAAAGTGCCTTTATGCGCTGTTGCTATCCATAATATTATTGCCGACGTACTCAAACGCAACGAGGTGCCCGAAGGCGTTACCAACCTGATTATTGGCAGTTCCAAACACATTGGTGACGACTTTCTGGCAGACAAAAGAATTCCTTTGATTTCCTGCACAGGAAGCACTGCAGTAGGCCGTCGCGTTGGACGAATTGTAGGTGAGCGTTTGGGACGCACCTTGCTTGAACTGGGCGGCAACAACGCCATCGTTATATCAGAAAAGGCAGATCTGGACATGGCGCTCCGGGCTACTTTATTTGGCGCTGTAGGAACAGCAGGGCAACGTTGTACTTCAACAAGAAGGCTTATCATCCACGAATCCATTTACGACACCTTCAAGGATAAGCTGGTTAATGCTTATAAACAAATTAAAATTGGTTGTCCCTTGGATCCCGAAGTGCTCGTGGGGCCGCTAATTGACAAAACTGCCGTTGAAGGCTTTAAATATGCCCTGCAACAAATTGACAAAGAAGGCGGCAAGATAATTTACGGCGGTCAGATTTTAGAAGGAGAAGGCTATGAAGCAGGCACTTATGTAATGCCAGTTTTGGCAGAAGCTGAAAATCACTTCGCCATTGTACAGGAAGAAACATTTGCTCCCATTCTCTACCTGATGAAATACAAAACCCTGGAAGAAGCAATCGCGTTGCATAATGGCGTTCCACAAGGCTTGTCGTCAGCTATTTTCAGCACGGATATGCGCGAAACAGAGCGATTCCTTTCGCATGAAGGATCAGACTGTGGTATTGCCAATGTAAATATTGGCACTTCGGGCGCTGAGATTGGCGGAGCTTTTGGGGGCGAAAAAGATACCGGAGGCGGTCGTGAATCAGGAAGTGATGCATGGAAAGTGTATATGCGCCGGCAAACAAATACCATAAACTACAGCGATGAACTCCCTTTTGCTCAGGGAATTAAGTTTGTATTGTAGCCATTAGCCTGATATTTATAGGATAACATCAATAAATAGCTGCTTGTACTCAGGCAGCTATTTTTAGTAAAACTCACCTAAAATTCAGCTACTTTTGCGCTTCTCAATCCATAAAATATGCAAGCCTACACTGGTGAATTTGCCGCCTTACTGGTTGCGGTATTCTGGACTATCACCGCACTATCATTCGAAATTGCCAGCAAACGTGTTGGTTCACTGGCAGTAAACATCATCCGCCTTGCTTTTGCTTTGGGCTTTTTAAGCATCTATGGCTATCTTTTCAGGGGCTTTGCCTTGCCTACCGATGCAGGACTTCACCAATGGAAATGGCTGGCCTTATCAGGGCTTATTGGTTTTGTTTTTGGCGATTACTTTTTGTTTCATAGCTACCACATGATTAGCTCGCGTATTGCCATGTTAATTATGACTTTTGTGCCGCCGGTAACCGCATTATTGGGATGGCTACTGCTTGATGAGCGCATGGGAATCTTGCACCTGGCAGGAATGACGCTAACTGTTGGCGGTATTTTTATAACGATTTTTAGCAAGGTTAAAGGCCAAAAAATCAAGCTTAAATATCCTGTAAAAGGCCTTTTTTATGCATTTTTAGGTGTATTGGGTCAAGCTGGCGGACTGGTTTTAAGTAAATATGGGATGCAGGACTATGACCCATTCGCTGCCACACAAATTAGAATTATAGCAGGATTCATTGGCTTTGCACTGATCATTCTCCTCAATGGCAAGATGCATTTGGTAATTACTGCGTTTCGCAATACCAAAGCGATGTGGGGCATTACATCCGGCTCTTTCTTCGGCCCTTTTCTTGGCGTCTCCTTTTCGCTGCTGGCCATTCAATATACTACCACCGGTGTTGCCGCTACTTTAATGGCCATTGTTCCAATTTTAATCATACCTCCTGCTGCAATTTTCATGAAACAAAAAGTTAGTTTGCTGGATTATATCGGCGCCGTAATCAGCGTTGGCGGGGTGGCCTTGTTTTTTCTTTAGCCCATTGATTTAATATAAAAAGTCCATTTACCGTTCAGGGTCAACCTTTTACTGAAATATTTACATTGATCTGTCAAATTTTCTATCTTTGAGATTCGTTTTCGCAGGAAAATTTGCACCCTAAAAAGACTATTTTCGGGAGCCTATCCCTGAATTTTTTAATGTTAAACCACAAAAACCAAAGTTAATGAAACACATTTTGTCGCTCTTTTTAGCCTTTAGCTTTTTAAGCCTTGCCAGCGCACAGGAAAAAGAAGCAGAAGAAAAAGTTTATCAGTTTGAGGTCATCACTGAAGTTCCTCATACCGCTATTACCAGTCAATTCCGCTCTGGCACCTGCTGGAGCTTTGCAGGCATCGCCTTTTTGGAGGCGGAAATTCTGCGCATGACAAATCAGTCCTACGACCTATCAGAAATGTATTTGGTAAGACATGTATATTCGGCCAAAGCCAAAAAGTTTGTGCGCCTTCAGGGAAACCTGAATCTGGGACCCGGCGGCGGATTCAGCGATTTGTTTTATGTAACAGACAATTTTGGTTTCGTTCCCGAATCAGCCTATACCGGAATGGTCATTGGCGAAGAAAATCATATTCATGGCGAAATGGACGCTGTTTTGAAAGCCTATGCCGAAGCGGTGATCAAAAACAAAAACAAGAAACTTACCCCTGTTTGGCACAATGGGTTTAACGCTTTGCTTGATACCTACTTAGGCGAAACCCCACATCAGTTTGATCTGCAAGGCGAAACAACCAATCCTAAAGCTTTTGCTGCCAAAACCAATTTCAATTCAGAAAATTATATTGAGCTCACTTCCTTCACGCATAAACCTTATTATCAGCCTTTCATGATGGAAATTCCGGACAATTGGATGTGGAGTGAAACCTACAATTTGCCACTTGACGAAATGATGGCCGTTATTGATAACGCCTTAAAAAACGGCTATACTGTTGGTTGGGATACCGATGTGAGTGACAAAGGTTTTAACTGGAAAAAAGGCATCGCCATTGTACCCGAAGAGAAGCTCGAAAAGCTACCGGAACAAATCAGAGACAGCCTCAAATCTATGAGTACTTCTGAGCGCAACAAAAAACTCTACAGCTTTGAGGAGATTGTGCAGGAACAAACAATCACTCCAAAAATCCGTCAAACAGCCTATGATAACTATGAAACCACCGATGATCATTTGATGTTGATTGTTGGAATGGCCAAAGACCAGCTGGGAAATAAATACTATAAAGTAAAAAATTCCTGGGGTCACGAAGATCATATTTATGAAGGCTATTTTTATGCTTCAGAAGCATTTGTTGCTTATAAAACCATTAATATTCTGGTACATAAAAATGCGTTACCCAAAGAAACCCACAGCAATTTGAAGCTGTAAGGCTGCTTATTGCCGGAAAAGGCTGTATTTTTTGTAATATTGCAATTAAATACAGCCTTTTTCATGCTCAGGCAACACAGCTCCATACATCTCATCTTCAGCTTTTTAAGCGGAATTGTTCTGCTTTTTATTTTGGCACCCTTGCTGCGGTTGCTGTTGGCTCCCGGCATTGACGGTCTGTTAGGAGCTATTTCCGACGAAAAAATAAGTCACAGTATAGCATTCACGCTGCTTATGGCGATGCTAACAACATTGGTTACAGGATTATTTGTTGTGCCCTTTGCCTGGCTGATGGCCAGGAGTCATTTTCGCTTTAAGGCGCTGATAAATGCGATGATTGATCTGCCAGTGATGATTCCTCATTCAGCTGCCGGAATCGCCTTATTGGGCATCATCAACCGCGAAAGCCTGTTGGGACAATGGACTTCCTCAATGGGGATCAATTTTGTTGACAGACCCGCCGGAATTGCCATCGCGATGGCATTTGTAAGTTTACCCTATTTGTTTAATGCCTCGCGTGATGCCTTTGCGTCGGTGCCATTGCATTTCGAAAAAGCCGCTATGAATCTTGGTTCAAATCGCTGGAAAACTTTCCTTTATATCAGCCTTCCGCTCGCCGGGCGTGGCATCCTGAGTGGTTATGTGTTGATGTTTGGCCGCGCCATGAGCGAATTTGGCGCTATTATTATTATTGCCTACCATCCCATGGTGACGCCCGTCATGATTTTCGATCGCTTTAATGCTTTTGGCTTAAGCAGTGCGCAGGCTGTTGCCGCATTGTTTGTGTTAATAAGTCTGATCGTATTTGTTACGCTGCGTCTTCTCACAAAAACACAAACCGATGCTCGCAATTAAGCAACTCACAAAAAAATTTGCCGGCTTTGAGTTAAAACCACTAAGCCTGGAAATTGCTTCGGGCGATTATTTTGTGATGCTGGGACCCAGCGGATCAGGAAAGACCTTAATACTTGAGCTTTTATGCGGATTTCAGCAAGCTGACAAAGGCGAAATATTACTTCACGGAAAACCGATTCAAAACGTTTCTATCAATAAACGTAATATAGGAATGGTATTTCAAAAACCTTTACTATTTCCGCACTATACCGTTGCTGAAAACATTGGATTCTCCATGCGGTTTCAAGATTTGGAGACCCCCAAACGCAAACAAAAAATCAACGCCCTTGCAGAAGACTTCCAAATTAGTCATCTCTTAAAACGAAAACCCTCAGCTTTATCAGGAGGTGAGGCGCAAAGGGTAATGCTTGCCCGGGCCATCGCGATGAATCCTGAAATATTGTTGCTCGATGAACCACTTTCAAGTCTGGACGTTTTGCTCCGAAGCGACATGCGAAGAATGCTTAAATCACTCAACAACCGGGGTTTGACAATCTTTCATGTAACCCACGATTTTGAAGAAGCACTCCGGATGGCAAAAACTATCGGCATTATGCAAAGTGGAAGCTTGTTGCAAAGTGGTACACCCGAGGAAGTCTTGCGCAAACCCACTTCTGCTTTTGCTGCAGAGCTGTCGGGCTTAAAAAACTATTTCAGGGCAAGACTGGATAGCATAATTTCCGGCAACTTGCGAAAAGCAAGCGTTGAAAATCAATTCGTAATGCTCAACAGCTCAAGTAATGCTGATTCCGGAGCAATCCTTATAGATGAAAATCAAATTGTTATCAGTTTAGAAAAACCCATTTCAAGTGCTCAAAATCAATTCAAAGGCCTAATCAGCAATATACAGAACCTGGCCAATGGCTGTGAAATTGAGGTTGACGCAGGACTGACGTTAATCGCTAAAATTACAAATGCATCGCTGCAAAATCTGAAGCTTAAAACAGGAAAAGAGGTGTACTTGAGCTTTAAGGCCTCTGCAGTAAGCTTTATCCATGATTAACTTATTTTTGCTGCGCTTTGAACACTCTTCCCTACTTTTTGTTTAGAAAAGAAAAATTATGTTATATACTATACTCCTCAAAAGTCACTCAGGCCTGCGCTGGCTGTTATTGGCTCTTTTTATCGCGACATTGATTCAACTGGGCAGAAAAGTATTTTCGGGTGCAACAGTTCCGGTCAAAAAGCTGGCACTATTCACTTTAATACTCGCTCATGTTCAGCTATTGCTTGGATTAGCGCTTTATTTTATAAGTCCAAAAGTTCATTTCGATGCAGCAGCCATGAGTGATAGCATACTGCGGTTTTATCTTGTTGAACATATCAGCCTGATGCTGGTAGCGATCATTATTTTAACGATTGGGTATAGTAAAACAAAAAACAGACTTCAAGAAATCAGCTTTTCCAAAAAAGCTTTTTACTACTACCTTGTCAGCCTGATTCTAATTCTGGTATCTATTCCCTGGCCATTTCGTATTGCTGGAGCTGGCTGGTTTTAACACACTATTTACCGCTTCGGTAAATATTGTAACTGTTTTTGCTGAAAGTTTTATACATCCTGTCATCAAAAACCGAATCAATAAGGCGACCTGCGTTTTTTTTCACCCAACTTTATCACCAAATTTAAGCGGATACACGCGTATTGATTTGTCATCCGGTAAAAATGGTTAGTTTTGTTATTGAACAATTGCTTATTTTTGGTCGATCTTTTCGACCAAATATTATCCTATAAACTAAACTGTTAAGCCTTATGGAACAACATTACTCCTTTTTAAGAAGCATGCTCATTCTGATTGCAATAGGGATTTGGATTCTTGTTTTTCAAAACACCGGAATTATCCCCCGATTAACGCCTCTGTCAGTTGCTACCCATGAAGTTGTGGCAGTTAAAGGAGAGGTTGATGTGATCAACACTGTTTTTATAAAAGGCAGCGTAGACGCCAATCTGGAAAGCATCAATGGTTACGCCAAGTTTTATAAAGATCCGCGCACCGGCGAGTTTTATGTGATTCCTACCACTGATCCCTATGAATAATGAGGACCTAATACCATAATTTCTCCCACAGTATTGCCAAAATCAGCTATCGAATGATGAAACCCCAGTGGCTATACCTATTTTTCTTTTTAAGCTTTCTGCTGTCAAGTCCCTTTCAGCTTGCAAGCCAGCCCTATGTATCCGATAGCTTAATTTCACGCCTTGCTATGCTGGACAACAGTATCGAAAAGGTAAACACATTAAACGAACTTGCACTCTATTTCAAAGAATCTGATCCGGATAAAGCTTTGTATTACAGCAAGCAGGCTTTGTCGATGGCAAATCAGATTGAAAGTCTTGAAGCCTGTGCGCTTTCCAACAAAGTAATGGGCCAGCTTTTTGAGTTTCAGCATAATTACCAGCCGACTATTAATTACTACTTAATCAGCATCAAACACTACCAGAAACTCGGTAATGATAAGGAGCTAGCAAGTTTATACAATAAATTAGGCTGGATATACATAACCAACCACTACGATTATGATCAGGGGCTAAAATATTTTAGTATGGCATTAGAACATGCCAAAAAAAGTGAGTCTTCAGGAGAAACGGCAACAGCCTTAAACTCGATAGGCGGCATATTTTACTACCAGCAGGATTACACTACTGCGCTTCATTACTTTAATGAATCCTTGAAAATCCGACAGGAAAAGGGCTTCCCAAAAGATATTGCGGCATCGCTGAATAATGTTGGAGAAATTTACAGGCTACAGGGCGATTTTGACAAAGCGCTGGATTATTATAACCGGGCGGTAGAAATAAACCAAAGCAATGGTTTTTCAACCAATTTAGCCATCAACCTAAGTAATATTGGATTGATCTATTCCTTTCAAAACCAAGCTGATAAAGCGCGCACCTATTTCATGAAAAGCATTAAGATTAATGAGGAAATAAATAATATGGCCGGAAAACTTTCGGCGCTTTATGAACTCGGACAACATTATAACCGGTTAGCAGATTATGACAATGCCATTCTTGCGTTTAACGATATGGATGCACTTGCTCATCGTTTAAACGACTTACAAGGTTTGCAAAATGCCTCAGAAGGCCTTGCCATTGCTTACGAAAATAAAAACAACATCATTGCTGCCCTTTTACATTTCAAGCAATATACCAAATTCAAAGACTCACTGTTCGTCATAAACAAAGCCGAACAACTCGATGAAATGCAAACACGCTTTACCCTTGACCTAAAAGAAAAAGAAATTGCCCTAAAAGACAATAAAATTGCCTTACTACAAAGAGAGCAAAAGCTCAATAATTTCAGACAGTGGCTACTTCTGCTATCCTTGTTGCTGGTTCTTTTTGTTGGGGTTTTGTTTTACGGAAAGCTGCAAAGCAGAAATAAGAAAAGCAGACTCTTACTCGAACAAAAGGAAAGCCTGAATAAAGCCAGAGAAGCCCTAATGCAATCGGAAATAAAGAACAAATCAAACGAACTGACCAACTTTGCCTTACATCTGGGCGAAAAGACAAAATTTCTGGAAGAGTTAAAAAAAGAGCTTAAGGACTTACGTCAAATTGATGAAGGAGAACGAGAGTCAAGAATAAAAGAGCTGGTATTCAACGTGCAACAAAATTTACAAATCCAAAAAGAGTTGGATGAATTTCAGAAAACAGTCCAAAATGCCAGTCAGGGTTTTGCTAAAAAACTCAAAGCCAGCTTTCCAAACCTGACAAAAAATGAAGAACGACTCTGCGCAATGCTCAAGCTCAATTTGTCTTCCAAAGAAATTGCTGCGCTAAATAACAGCACAACAAGAGCTGTTGAAATGGGACGTTATCGCTTACGCAAAAAACTACAGCTCGATCAGGACCAAAATATTGTGGATTTTCTTCAAGAATTCTAATTCCTTATCCTTCCAACCTTCAACTTTCATTTTGTAGAGTTAATAAAATTTCTATTTAACTCATTATATATTACTTACAATTTATTCTGTAGAAATATAAAACCAATTTCATAGGTATTTTACTTCCCTTGTAGTATATTTGTAGTGCATCTTTCTGCAGCTAATTTCATCCGAAAATTTACTTTCGCCTTGTCAATCAAAACTATTGTCGAAGTTCATTAATTGCGAAATCCGTGAACTTTAATGTTTAGAATTGATTTTCCATCGATATTTAAGCAGACTTATTTAATCATAAAGGCATAATCCTGCATAATTACAAAGAGATGACTGAGCAAATCCTCATAGCACAATGTCTGAAAAATGACCGAATGGCGGAAACCAGGCTCTACCAGTCATTTGCACCGCAAATGATGATCGTATGTCGCAGGTATGCTAAAAACAGCTACGATGCCGAGGATATCTTGCAGGAAGGTTTTATCAAAGTATTCCGATACCTGAAAGATTTTAAGTTTAACGGCTCCTTCGAAGGTTGGATCAGACGCATTATGATCACCACAGCCCTCAATTTCTATAAACGAAAACGCATTTACCAAAACGAGACTGAACTGACCTACCTGCCCGAAGCCATTGTAAATGAGCAGGAAGTTGTCTCTGATATATTTCACGAAGAGATCATGAATTTAGTAAACAAGCTCCCCAAAGGCTATCGTAGTGTTTTTAGCCTTAACAGTATCGAAGGTTACTCCCACAAGGAGATCAGCCAAATGCTGCACATTTCTGTCAACACTTCCAAGTCGCAATTAAACAGGGCACGGATGTCGCTTCAGAAAAGACTTATTCAAAATGAGAATCCCCTTTTCAATCAAAATATATTACAATCTGCTTAATTCAATTAATCAATTCTAAAAAATCAAAACCTATGAAAAAATTATTTACGCTTATCATTGCATTACTCTTTGCTCAATTGAGTTTTACGCAAAACTTTCTCTATGAAGACTTTAGCAGCAGTACTTTCCCGCCGGAAGGCTGGACACGTGATGGTCTGCCAAATCAGTGGTCACGCAGCAGCAGTGACGAGGCAGGCGGACAAGCTCCTGAAGCCAAATTTACCTACACAAGTGCCAATACCACTTCCAGATTAGTTTCTCCCGTGGTTGACTTAAGCGGTTACGATGAAGTAACTTTAAGTTTCCGTCATTTTTATGATTACTATGCAAATGGAGTTGCAATTGGTATTGCTACTCGTTTTGGAGCGGGCGACTGGGAAGTTGCATGGCAAACCTCACCAACCGGAAATGTGGGACCCATTTTACAAACAGTTGAACTTACAGGTGTTGGAGAAGCGGATTTTCAATTCTCAATTTTTATTTCCGGTAACCTCTATAACGTTGATTACTGGTTTATTGATGATGTGAAACTTTTCATCCGTCAAAACCTGGATGCCGGTATGCAATCCTTAGATCTGCCCTCTTATTTTGTTGGAGAACAAAGTATTACCGGTAAAGTAGTGAATGATGGTATAGAGGACATCACTTCTTTTGATGTGAACTGGACTTTGGATGCCGGTGAACTAAATACCACCTCATTTAGCGGCTTAAATCTGGGGACAAATCAAACCTACAATTTCACTGCTGATCAGAATCTTATCGCTGACCCAGGAACACATGATTTTAAAATTTGGGTTTCGAATGTAAACAATGGAGATGATGAAAATCCTGAAAATGATACCATTAACAGATCAGTTGGTGTTGCAACACAAACGGTTCAACGCCGTCCGTTTTTTGAGGAATTTACCAGCTCAACCTGTGCGCCTTGTGCAAGTTTTAATAATGGTGTATTTAATCCATTTATTGAACAAAATGGTGATGATATCGCATTGATTAAATACCAGATGAACTGGCCAGGAAGTGGTGATCCTTATTATACAGCCGAAGGTGGTGTACGCAGAACTTATTATGGAGTAAGTGGTGTTCCCAGTCTTTTTGTTGAAGGTTCAAATGTTGCCACCAGCTCCGGAGCTGTAAACAATGCATTCAACAACGCTATGGCCGATCCGGCTTTTGTAACTGTTGAAGGCCAACATATTATTGAGGGAACCAATATTACTGTAGAAGCTCATATTCTTCCTTATGTGAATCTTTTTGATGCAACGGTTCATATCGTTGTAATCGAAGAAGTGACAACTGGAAATGTCGCCAGCAATGGTGAAACAGAGTTCCATCACGTAATGATGAAGATGCTTCCTGATGCAAACGGCACTACCTTAGATTTGCCTGCCGGAGAAACAACAACACTTTCATACAGCCACGATATGTCCAGCACTTTTGTTGAAGAAATGGACGATTTGATGGTGGTAATCTTTGTTCAGGATAACCAAAATAAAAGTATTTTCCAGGCCGAATATTCTGTAGAAACTGCTGGTTTCCCTGCTTCTGTGAATTTTGATCCTGCTCCGGGCACAACTGGAATTGAAACTTTTGCCGATATCACAATTGCACTTTCAGAACCTGTTCACATGGTAGGCGGAGACGAAATTACCGATGATAATGTTGCCTCACTCATTACCCTGGAAGAAACCGAAGGAGATACGTTTCCTTTCACAGCTACCATCAATGAGGAAAAAACAGCAATCACTGTTTCTCCCGAAGGCCTGCTGGATTCGTATACCTGGTACACCTTAACTTTAGCTCCTGTAGAAAATGAAGCCGGTTTCGCAACCGAGGAATTATCCACTTATTTTGAAACAGGAATGCATGTTGGTTTATCTGAAAACAAACTGGAAGGTATTCGTTCAGTTCAGCCAAACCCGATTACAAATCAGGCACAAATTATATTCAGCCAGGAAGTTGCAGGTCAGCTTACACTGGAAATCTATGATTTGAAGGGACAATTGGTTGATCAAATTGCCGACCAGCACTTTGCTGAAGGCTCGCATACCATTACCTGGACTCCAGCCAGAAATTTACCGTCAGGTTTGTATATCATGAAAATGAACACTCAAAATCAGTACTATAACAGTAAGATTTTATTGACCAGATAATCCTTACAGCCTGCATACTTGCAAGTTGTTTGCGCAGTTTAAAATGTTTAAGTAGATAGATTGGTTAAATGGTAAAAGGTCATCCAAAATTTGGATGACCTTTTTATTGCTATAATTCTGCAATAAAAAGAATAAATAAATTAACTTGCCGCTCCAAAACCAAAAATGAACATTATGAAACCTATTGCAACGCTCGGATTACTCTGGGTATTTGTTTTCAGCATGTTATCGACACAGGCACAGTCAGTTACTGAAAAACTCAAAAGCCTTGGTATCGACAGCATTGTGCCCCTGACAATTAGCACAAATCAATTTGAATCTGCATTTGTAATCTCTTTTTTGCAACCGGTTGATCATCAAAACCCGGACGGAGAGAAGTTTTATCAAAGGTTGATACTGCGGCATCGTTCTTTCGATAAACCAGTTGTGTTTGTTACGGAAGGTTATGATGCCAGTTATGGCTTAAATCCAGCCTTTTCTGAAGAATTATCCAGCAAGCTTGACGCTAATTTACTCATTGCCGAGCATCGGTTCTTTGGAGAAAGCATGCCCGAACAGAAGAACTGGGAAGCCTTAAACCTAAAGAACGCCACTGCCGATTTACATGCTGTAAATCAATTACTCAAAGAGGTTTACACCGCAGCCTGGATCTCAACCGGGATAAGTAAAGGAGGGCAAACAAGCTTATACTACCGCTATTTTTACCCTGATGATGTCGCTGTAACAGTTCCTTATGTGGCTCCGCTGAACTTTTCGGTAGCAGACAAACGTGTACAACATTTTTTGGATACTGTTGGCGATACGCACTGCCGCAAAAAATTACATGATTTGCAGTATAAGCTGCTTAATAACAGCGCAATATTCCTTCAATATTTCAAGGATTCCACAACAAAGCGGCAGCTCAGTTTCGAACGCGTGGGTGGTATCGAAAAGGCCTTTGAGCTAAATGTACTCGAATTAGGTTTTGCCTATTGGCAGTGGTATCCCTATCCCTGCAACGAAATTCCTGACACTACCTCAACGGATGCAGTGCTGTTTAACGCGTGGATTGCTGCCGCCGGGTACGATTTTTTTGCAGACCAAAGCCTTGAAAGCATGCAGGCTTTCTTCTATCAGGCCCTAACCGAAATGGGATTTTACACCTACGACACCAAACCATTCAAACAACTGCTTACCCACATCAGAAAACCAAACTTTGAACATGCCCTTCCGAGTGGTGTAAGCGTTAAATACAAAAATAAAACAAACAGAAAGCTAAACAAATGGCTGAAGAAAAACGGCAATAATATCGTGTATATTTATGGAGGCTTCGATGCGTGGTCATCCACTGCGGTGCAACCTACACCGAAATCAAATGCCATAAAAATTGTAAAAAATCAGGGTTCACATGCAACGCGTTTACGCCATTTCACGCCCGAAGAACAGCAACAAGTCATTGAATTTATTCAAAATAAAATTTAACATCCTCACTTAAAAGCAACGGATTATGAGTTTAGATGCGCTGGATTGGATCATTGTAGGAGTATTTTTTGTTGTTTTAATAAGTATTGGCATTTGGGCTTCGCGAAATGCCGGCAAAAGTTATAACGACTTTTTCCTCTCGGGGCGCAATATGCCCTGGTGGTTGCTTGGAATAAGTATGGTTGCAACAACATTTTCTTGCGATACACCAAATCTTGTAACTGATATTGTAAGACAAAATGGCGTAGCCGGCAACTGGCTTTGGTGGGCATTTTTGCTCACCGGCATGCTAACGGTTTTTGTGTATGCTAAGCTCTGGAACCGATCCAAAGTACTTACTGATCTGGAGTTTTACGAAATCAGATATAGCGGAAAAACAGCCGCTTTTTTGCGGGGTTTCAGGGCAATTTATCTTGGCGCATTTTTTAATGTAATGGTGATTGCATCTGTATCTATTGCGTTGATCAAAATCAGCGGCGTTATGCTGGGTTGGCCTCCGGCACAAACACTCATAATTGCAGCAGTAATTGTCGTTTTTTACAGTGCACTTGGTGGTCTGAAAAGCATTTTATATACCGACTTTTTTCAATTCAGTTTAGCAATGGCTGGTGCTATTGGAGCAGCAATCATACTGGTAAACAGTGAAACAGGAGATCTGGCAACGCTTTTTGCCCATCCTGCTGTGCAACCCAAGTTGGACTTGATTCCTAGCATTTCAAACACTGACCTTTTTGTTTCTATATTGGTAATTCCTTTGGCTGTGCAATGGTGGAGCGTATGGTATCCAGGCGCAGAACCCGGAGGTGGCGGCTATATCGCCCAGCGTATGCTCTCCGCTAAAAATGAAAAAAATGCCATTTCAGCTACACTCTTATTTAATTTTTTTCATTATGCCTTGCGCCCATGGCCATGGATAATAGTGGGTCTTTTATCGTTAATTGTTTTTCCTGATTTGGAATCATTACAAGCAGCCTTCCCCGACATGGATGCACAATATGTGCAGCATGACCTGGCCTATCCGGCGATGCTCAGGAAGCTCCCTCATGGCTTTTTGGGGTTAGTGGTTGCCTCACTAATTGCAGCCTTTATGTCAACTACAGCCTCACAGCTTAATTGGGGGTCGTCGTATATTGTTAACGATTTTTACGTACGCTTTCTGAAGCCGGATGCCACTCAGCGTCAGCAGGTTATTGCCGGAAGAATAACTACTGTAGTCCTTATGTTTTTCGCTGTATTGCTGGCGTTAATGCTGCAAAATGCGCTTCAGGCCTTTCATATTTTATTGCAAATCGGTGCAGGCACAGGTTTGATATATATATTGCGGTGGTTCTGGTGGCGTATCAATGCATTTACTGAACTTACCGGAATGCTTGTTTCTTTTGCCGTGGCTATAGGATTTTTGATTGCCCAGCGTTTTTGGGGTTATAATCCCGGCGAAACCTTTAAAATACTGGCTGGTGTAGGTATCACAACAGCTGCATGGTTAACCGTAACTTTTTTAACACCGGCAGCTGACAAAACGGTTTTGCGTTCCTTTTATCAGCTGATAAGGCCAGGAGGGCCAGGATGGAAAAAAGTCGTTGATGAAGCCGCGCAGGAAGGCATAACCTTGGTAAAAGAAAAAGACCTGAAATGGGATGTACCTACTGGCCTCATCGGGATGCTTTGGGGAACACTCTTTGTTTACAGCACCCTTTTTGCTATTGGTTCATTTTTATACGATAAATTGTTAAACGCCTTAATTCTAAGCCTGGTAGCATTGGCTGCGCTGTGGTTGCTCAAAGGTATATGGTCAAAACTGCGTCTTGATTAATCACTAAGCCCATGAAATCAATTCGCATTTCAGGTCATTTTTTGCTTTTATCAGCTGCCTTTATCTGGGGTTTTGCATTTGTTGCCCAAAGACAAGGCATGGAGCATATGCAACCGCTGACGTTTAATGGGATTCGGTTTTTGCTTGGAGCAATAAGTTTGCTTCCGTTGTGTTTTATCATCAAACCAAAGATAAACCGCAGCATGCCTGTCCGAAAAAGCCTTTTAATGGGAATGCTTGCCGGTGTGCCACTTTTCTTTGCCGCTTCATTTCAACAACTCGGAATACTCTACACCAGTGCAGGAAATGCCGGCTTTATAACCAGTTTATATATCGTATTTGTTCCCTTATTAAGCCTGGCTGGTCGCAAAAGGTCCGGCACTCAAACATGGATTGGAATCCTTGTGTCCACTATTGGGCTTTATTTTCTTTCGGCTTACCCCGGATGGATAATTCAAATTGGAGATTTGCTGGTATTGATCAGTGCTGTGTTTTGGGCTTTGCATCTGATCGTGCTGTCCTACTTAAGCCCGGGCTATGATTTCAGGCTTTTAGCAGTTTCGCAATATGCTTTTACAGGAATATTAAGCCTGGGGATAGGCTTATTGCTTGGTGAAACGATAAACCAACCAAATATTATTGCAGCCATCGGACCTTTGCTCTATGCAGGAATCGCTTCAGTAGGTGTTGGATACACATTACAATTAATGGGGCAACGCACCGTAAGAGCAGATCATGCAGCACTTATCCTTAGTCTGGAAGCTGTTTTCGCTGCCTTTGGCGGTTGGCTGATTCTTTCGGAAAAACTCAGCCTTCCGGGTATCGCAGGTAGTTTGTTAATGCTTACAGGTGTTGTGGTAGCTCAGGTTTCCTTATTCAGAAAAAAAAGCGTGAAAAATCGCCCATTAAAATAGCGCAGATACAACACTATCTAATAATATCAAATCCCTTACCATAAACTCCCATTACCGTATTAAGCGAAACGAAAGCCTCAGGATCTTCCTCTCGCACGATTCTAAAAATCTGCGTCGATTCCATGCGTTTGGTGATAACCATTAATATATCGTGTTCTTTCTTTGTATACCAGCCTGTTCCTTTGATAAATGTAACTCCCCTACCCGTTTCATTTCCAATACGATCGGCAATAGCACTGGCCTGGCTTGAAAACACAAAAAGTTGTACCGACTGTTTATTTCCGGTAAGTACTAAATCGATGGTATAACTGGCAACACCCATCACTACAAATCCATACACAAGCGTTTCGATGCTTTGCAGAATGATATAGGAGCTGGAAATAATAAACACATCAATAAATAAAATTATTTTTCCGGGGCTGATATTGCGGTATTTATTAACCAGCATAGCGATAATATCTGTTCCGCCTGTGCTTCCACCCTGGGTGAAAATCAGGCCAACACTTCCACCTCCCAGAATACCCCCAACGATAGCTGACAAAAACTTATCTGCAACGAGAGGTTCAGTAAAATACATCTGGAACAGGGAAAAAGATCCTGACAATACTATAATTGAATAAATGGTTTTAATGCCAAATCCAAAGCCCAAAACCCTGATCGAAAGCAAGATGAGTACTGCATTAACAGCCAAAATAGTGACTCCCGTTGAAAGGCCGGTTGACCAAAATATCAGTGTTGCAATTCCGCTAACACCACCGCCCAGCAAATCATTGGGAATTAAAAAAGCTGTCCAGCCAAATGCCATTACCACCAAGCCCAATGTTATGATTGCATACTGCTTGATATGATTGAGAAAAGTTTGCTTCTTTGCCATGTCAATAATTTTTAAGCCTACAATTTACATCTTTTTTGCGCTATCAACAAAATACTTTAAATCAAGTTTTTAGAACTCTGTAAATTGTTAATTGATAAAAGATAATCATGCTAAGCGTCAATAAAAAAAAGCCAACAATCAATTGACTATTAGCTTTTTAATAAAAAGTACCCGAGGCCGGACTCGAACCGGCACGGCCGCAATGGCCAAAGGATTTTAAGTCCTTCGTGTCTACCAATTCCACCACTCGGGCAGCTTCTGACGAACACTTTTTTTCAAAAAAAATCCCGATTTTATCGGGATTTTACTCAGAGCGGAAAACGAGACTCGAACTCGCGACCCCGACCTTGGCAAGGTCGTGCTCTACCAACTGAGCTATTTCCGCATTTCGTTTTTGGAGTTGCAAATGTACAGAAGTTTTCATCATCTGCACAAATTTTTTTTTGATTTTTTTTTATCCATAGACACATTCTACCATCTGAACCTATCCTTTACCAAGCAGTTTTTTGATTTCATGCAATTTAAGCAGCGCCTCCACAGGCGTTAGGGTGTCGATATTTGTATTTAAGATGTCATCTTTAATCTGTAGCAACAGCGGATCGTCAAGTTGTATAAAACTGAGCTGCATATCATCAACAGCAGATCGTTTTGCAACAGGTTTCTCAAGTGCCGCAGCTGCATGGGATTGCTCAAGCATGAGCAGCAGTTTGTTTGCCCTGTCAATCACTTTTCTGGGCATACCCGCCATTGCAGCCACATGAATACCAAAACTATGCGCACTACCTCCTTTTCTGAGTTTTCGTAAAAAAATCATTTTGTTTCCCATTTCTTTCACAGAAACATGATAATTACGAATGCGTGAAAATGAGGCGGCCATTTCGTTTAATTCGTGATAATGGGTGGCAAACATCACTTTGGAACGGTATGATGGGTGATCGTGCAAAAACTCTGTAATCGCCCAGGCAATACTTATCCCATCGTAAGTACTTGTGCCCCGGCCTATTTCATCAAGCAGGACGAGACTGCGACCCGAAATATTGTTCAAAATACTTGCTGTTTCATTCATTTCAACCATAAAGGTTGATTCGCCCGAAGAAATATTGTCGCTGGCGCCAACGCGGGTAAAAACCTTATCAATCAGCCCAATATTCGCTTGCTGAACAGGCACAAAACTTCCCATTTGCGCCATCAATACAATCAGGGCTGTTTGGCGCAGCAAAGCCGACTTACCGGACATATTAGGCCCTGTTATCATCATCACCTGCTGACTTTTATGATCAAGATAAACATCATTGGCAATATAAGATTCACCAGGTGGCAATTGCTGCTCTATAACAGGATGTCGACCAGCTTTAATATCAATAGCATATCCATCATTAAGCACTGGTCTAATATAGGTATGTTTTTTAGCGGTTACAGCAAAACTGATCAAGCAATCAAGCCTGGCCAGCAAACCGGCATTTAGCTGCACTGGTGCAACGAATTCTGCAGTGGCTACTACCAATTGCTGGTATAATTGTAACTCTATTTGTTGAATCTGATCTTCTGCTCCCAGAATTTTTTGCTCATACTCTTTAAGCTCCTCAGTAATGTAACGCTCTGATCCTGTCAATGTTTGCTTTCTTATCCAATCTGTTGGTACTTTATTTTTATGCACATTAGTAACCTCCAGAAAGTAGCCAAACACATTGTTATAGCCCACTTTAAGGCTGGAAATACCGGTATTTTCTATCTCACGCTTTTGAAGTTGCTGCAAGAAATCTTTGCCAGAGCGTGATAATCCGCGAAGCTCATCGAGTTTATCAGAAACGCCTGATCCAATAATATTTCCTTTTGATAGCAATGCAGGAGGTTCTGTAGTCAACTCCTTCAGAATACGCCCGGCCATTGTTTGGCAGGGGTTCAGCTGTTCAGCGATCTTTATCAAAGCCTCGTTTTCTGTATGCTCGCAGTTTTCTTTAATAATGGCAACCTGTTGCAAGGCTTTCGCTACCTGCTGCAATTCACGTGGATTCACCCGATTTAACGAAACTTTTGAGATGAGGCGCTCCAGATCGCCGCACAGTCGAATCGCCTCGGATAACTTTCGGGTAAGCTCCTGATGGCTCATAAAAAAATCTACAATATCGTAGCGGTTATTGATCTGGTTTTTATCTTTTAACGGCAGCACAATCCATCTGCGCATCAGCCGACTTCCCATAGGAGAAACGGTTCGGTCAAGAATATCCAGCAAAGTTTTAGCATCAGGATGCAATGGAGCGATCATTTCGAGGTTACGCAAAGTAAATTTGTCGAGCCATACATACTGACTTTGATCTATGCGCGACAAATTAGAAACATGTTCTATTTTATCATGATGCGTTTCGAGCAGGTAATGCAGCGCCGCTCCTGCCGCGATGATTCCCTCTGTAAATCCCTCAACACCAAACCCTTTCAACGAAATAGTTTTAAAATGTCTGGTCAATACATCCTGAGCAAAGTCAGCAGTAAAAACCCAGTCATCGAAAACACTCAGGTAAAAACGATCGCTATAGGTTTCGATAAACGATTTACGCTTGTTGCGCTGAAGAACAACTTCGCTGGGATTGAAGCTCTGCAACAGTTTATCAACATATTCCTCATTGCCCTGGGCAAGAAAAAACTCTCCGGTCGAAATATCCAGAAAAGCAACACCTGTGGAAGCCTTATCGTGGTGAATTGCTGCTAAAAAATTATTCTCTTTTTGCTCAAGTACATTATCGTTGTAAGAAACGCCGGGAGTTACCAATT
Source organism: Bacteroidota bacterium (assembly GCA_018830105.1). GTDB lineage: Bacteria > Bacteroidota > Bacteroidia > Bacteroidales > F082 > UBA5536. The sequence continues at coordinate 174,783 of JAHJTC010000011.1, read as the reverse complement.
CAGTGACACCACGCTTCACAATTTTTTTTGTCAGTTTTGGATCTTCCAGCTGATCACAGATAGCAACCTTTTGGCCGGCTTTAACGAGTTTGGGTAAATAAGTATCCAATGAATGGTGTGGAAAACCCGCCAGTTCAACGTAGCTAGCTGCTCCATTGGCCCGTCGTGTAAGCACAATACCAAGAATTTCGGCCGCTTTTATGGCGTCCTCACCAAAGGTTTCATAAAAATCACCAACCCTGAAAAGCAATAAAGCATCAGGATACTTGGCCTTTATTGCATTATATTGCTTCATCAGTGGCGTTTCAACCGGACTTTTAGTCTCCTTGGTCATGAATTTCAAATTAGGCACTGTTAGGAGTTGACAAAGATAGAATACGTTAGCAAATCTTGAAGCAAATCGCCATTTTTTTGTAAGGCTTAAGTCCAATATAATTGTAATTACCGGACATTATCTCTCCGATTCAGCTATGAAAATGCCTACTTTTGTATCAAAAACAAGTGAAAAAGTTAAGTTTAGACGAATTGGGAAGGATAAGCACGACAGCCTTCAGGCAAGTGGAAAAAATGCCTGTGATTTTGGTTTTGGACGACATCAGATCTTTACATAATATTGGATCAGCCTTTCGCACTGCAGATGCTTTTCGCGTTTCTGCCATTTATTTATGCGGCATTACCGCTTGTCCTCCTCACCGTGAAATTCACAAAACAGCTTTAGGTGCTACTGATAGCGTAAACTGGGAATATTTCGAAAGTGTATCCGATGCCCTGCAAAAGCTTAAAAAAGATGGATATGTGCTTTATGCTGTAGAACAAACCGACAGTAGTGTTTTGCTTGGCGATATGCAATACAACAACGAAAAAATCGCGTTAATACTTGGTAATGAAGTAAATGGGGTAAGTGATGTAGCCATTGAACTATGCGATTTTGCTGTTGAAATTCCGCAGGGTGGCACAAAACATTCGCTGAATGTATCTGTTTGTACAGGTATTGTTTTGTGGCATTTTTTCACTCAATGGCATTTAAAACGTAACTAAACACTTTTTTTTGCGTACAAAATAAATAATTGCTAATTTTTGTGTGTACGCGTTGCAAACAGGCTAGAATTTATTACTTTTGCATTCAGTTTAAAAAACTAACCAACAGTTAAATAAAAATCGTAACTTGCACGTTAATTGCATAATAAAAGACAATCCTATTAAATTGATTAATTACTTAAAAATTTGCGTTATGAAAAACCGTTTTTTACAATTCAAAATGGTGCTGATTGCGCTTCTGGCAATCGTTCCATTAACTTTCTTTGGTCAGGACACCGGAGAAAACAAAAATGAAAACAACAATTCATCTTTTTCTCCCTACTGGTATATTACTGCCGGAATTGGCCCCTCATGGTCTCATGCTGACCTAAGTAAATTTGGTTTTGCACCAGATTTCTCACAAACCAACATCAATGGCGCTTTAGGCTTTGGTCGTCAATTGTCGCCAATATTTAGCGTCTACGGAAAAATTGAAAGAGGCTTTTTTGATGGCGAAAAAGAAGATGTTATCACAAATTCAGTTCCAAATGGTCAGTTTGGCAGGGATATGTACTTCAATAATGATTATTTTGGAGGCAACCTGAACCTCGGCATTAACTTATCAAATCTTTTTGCCGGATACAATGACCGGCTCGTTAACTTCGGAATTCACCTTGGTGTTGGACAGGCACAATGGAAATCTGTAACTTATGACATGACTACTGACGCTGAGTTAGTGCGTAATGGTTACGAAGGCATCAAATCAGGTGGCACAGGAAATGGAATTAGTGAAAGAAATGTTGACCTTACAGTTCCTGTTGGTTTTGATGTTAATTTTAACCTTACTGACAAATGGGACATCTTTGGTGAGTACACCTATAATTGGATGTCAACTGACCATGCTGATGGAGTAATCAGAGGCGCAATGGAAGTAAAAAATGATGTTTACTCTCATTTTAACCTTGGAGCTCGTTTCAAATTTGGAGGCTCCAGCCTTAAAGGTATGGCCAAAGATTTTGGGAAAGTTGAACTTCAGGTTATCCCGGAAGTATTGGAAGAGCAAGGTGATAGCGTTAATGTTACCATCAAGGGCAACTTCCCTCCAAAATATTTCAACAAAAAAGCTGTCATGAACTTTACACCGGTTCTGGTTTATGAAGGCGGTGCAACAGCTTTTGAACCTATCAACTTTAAAGGTGAATCGGTTAGCGGTGACGGAACACTGATCAGTTATCAAAACGGCGGATCGTTTACCTATACCGAAAAAATTCCTTACAATCCTGATATGAAAGTGAGCGAACTCGTTGTTGCTCCTTTAATCTATAACTACAAAACTGCCATTTATCCGACACGTGAGCAAGTGATGGAAAATGTAGGTTATGAAATGGTTGACGAACGTAAATTAGCTGATGGTGTAATCTACACTTCAAAACGTATTGAAGATAACCTGAGCAATAGTGTAATGGCGCATGGCTACGAAAAAGTAACCATCGTTACCCAAAACGCAGACATCTATTTCAAAGTTAACCTTGCCCGACTGAATTGGAATCTTCCAATGAACAAAAAACAGGAAAGCAAAGACGCACTTGCCGGCATGACCACTGACATTCTAAAAGGATGGGACGTGAAAGATATTACCATCGACGGTTGGGCATCACCAGAAGGTGAAGAAACCTTTAACCAGGGATTATCCGGAAGACGTGCCAATACGGCTATCAACTTTGTTAAAAAAGAGTTGAACAAACTTGCTAAGAAAAATAAAGACGCTGTCTCTTTTGCAAATGCTGATGACATCACTTTTGTTGAAACAGCCAATGGCCCTGACTGGAATGGTTTTATGAATGCTGTTGAGTCCTCATCAATTAGAGACAAAAACGCCATTCTTAATGTTGTTCGCTCATCAAGTGCTGATCAGCGCGAACAGGAAATCAGAAATATGATTTTGATTTATCCTGAAATTGAGGAAGATATTTTACCTCCTTTACGTCGCGCAATCATCAACGTAAATACATTTGAGCCAAAACATACAGATGCAGAAATCGCTGCTATGGCTACCTCAGAACCCGCTTCACTCAAACTTAACGAGTTGCTTTATGCAGCAACACTTACTGAAGATTTGAATACCAAAAAAGCAATTTACGCCAGTGCTATGGATATCCATCCAAAATGTTTGCGTGCAGTTGTTAATGCTTCAGAAGTTGAGCTACAAATGGGTAATACTGCCGAAGCAAAACGTTTGCTTGAAAAGGCTGCCGGCATGACAGATAAATCAAGTGAGGTACACAATAACCTGGCTGTTGTAGCTGTAATGGAACGTGATTTTGTAACAGCTGAAAATCATTTGAATAAAGCTAAGGCTTTAGGCGCTGATGTTGACTACAATATGGGTATCGTAAATATCTACAAAGGCAACTATGCTAAAGCAGTTTCATTGATGAGTGCTGAAACTTGTGATTACAACCTGGGATTGGCTCAGCTGCTCAACAAAGAATACAATGCTGCCAAGAACACACTTTCCTGCGCTCCTGAATCAGGAGAAGGATTCTACCTGATGTCAATTATTGGTGCTCGCACCGATGACAGCAGCATGACTTATACGAATCTGATGAAAGCAGTTCAAATTGACGAAAACTATAAGAACACTGCAAAATGGGATCGCGAATTCATGAAGTATTTCAATGAACCCGATTTCCAGAATATAGTCAAGTAGTAAAATCAATTAATAGGATTAAAAAAACCGGTCAACTTTTGGCCGGTTTTTTTGCTTTATGGCGTATCGAAAACCAGTCCTTCATAAAGTTGAAAATTTATAGTAGCCAAAGATAAGCCAGACCTGCACTGGATTCGGGTCGTCATGTCAAAATCAATTATATCTTTGCATCGCACTCAGCTTCAATAAGTCGCATTAAAACTGTTTGAACCGATGAAAATCAAAAAAAAGAAAAAAACGGCAAAAAAATTAGGCAAGCCAGGATCATCGCAAAAAGCTGGTCTTCCTCCGGGCAGTCTTGTGCATATTGGACAGGTAAAAACCAAACAAACCAGCATTGATATGCTTGAGTTTGACACAAACACATTAACTAAAAAAACCAATATCTCGGTAAAAGAAACAATACAACACCTGGATACACCACAAACCAGCTGGATTAAAATTACCGGCCTTCAGGATACGGCAACGATTGAAAAACTTGGAAAACAATTTGATTTGCATCCATTGCTACTCGAAGATATCCTCAATACGGGTCAACGTCCAAAAACAGTGATTTCAGATGATTACCTGTTTCTTACCATGAAAACACTCGGTATCGATCAAAATCAAAGTATCGTAACAGATCAAATCAGTTTTATACTGAGAAAGAATCTGCTTATTTCTTTCCACGAAAGCGAACTACCTTTGTTTGATTCGCTCTACCAAAGGCTTGAAGTGCCAACCGGCCGCCTTCGCACACAAGGTCCAGATTACTTATTCTACGCTTTGATTGACTTAATTGTCGATCACTATTTCTATGTTATAGAATATACTGCTAATGAATTGGATAAGATGGAAGACGCATTGTATGTTGAAGCGAATGAGCAAATTCTGGAGAACATCCAACAAATCAGAAAAGAATTGCTTTTTCTAAAAAAAGCTGTCTTTCCTCTTCGGGAAGCCCTGGGAATAATTATCAAATCTGAATGCCCCCTGATTCATGTGCAGCAAATAAAATACCTGAATGACGTGCAGGATCACGTATTACAGATTTATGAAACCATCGAAAACTACCGCGAACTCAATGCAGGACTTAAGGATATGTACCTTTCTGATTTAAGTCATAAAATGAATAAAGTGATGCAGGTGCTTACAATTATTGCTACGATATTTATTCCACTCACCTTTATCGCAGGTATTTATGGCATGAATTTCGAGTTTATGCCGGAATTGTCATACCGATATGGCTATCCGATTGCCTGGACTGTAATGATAGGTATTGCCATTGGAATGCTTATTATGTTTAGAAAAAACAAATGGCTGTAGCCGGTTTTTGAAATCTATCCTCATCAAACTTTTATGGCATTATATCTGACCTTTCATCCTCGAATTAAATAAAAAAAACTCTTTTTCCAACATTTGGGTTAGCTGGGCGATAAGCCTAAGTAATGATTAACTTTGCACCCTCATTAAAATAACTTTTATGTCAACAGCTATTTGGATTATTCTGGCACTTGTCACTATCTACCTTATCTACAGCACTTATCGGCGTTATCAGGCTGTAAAAAACTATGATCCTGCCAATGAAAGTGATAAATTAGTACAACTTACGGATGCAAATTTCAAAAACAAGATTGCCAAAGGAATAGTATTGGTTGATTTTTGGGCTGCCTGGTGTGGCCCCTGCAAAATGATCGCTCCAATAATCAGCGAGCTTGCTAATCAATACGAAGGAAAAGCAACAATCGGAAAGCTAAATGTGGATGAGCATAAACAAGCAGCTTCGAAGTATTATGTGAGAAGTATTCCTACGCTGATACTATTTAAAAATGGAGAGCCTGTGGAGCGTTTTGTTGGTGTAAAAACCAAATCAGCTTTGGCTAAAGCTATTGATGCCCAGCTTAAATAACATTTAGATTCCCTTTAAAGCTTGTTGCTGTTTTTTTGGCAAAGACAGCAAAACAAGTTCATACGACCGATCAATCCAATTTCGAAGACGGTTCAAATCCGCAACTTGCTCCACTACAACACTAACCCAATGTTGTTTATTCATATGATAGGCCGGAATAGCCTCTGAATATTTCTCCTGACGTTCAATAACTTCATCAGGGCTTGCTTTGATACTAATGCGCAAAGGGCCATCCAGATTAGCCAATAGAAACATTTTGCCGGCAACTTTAAAAACCAAAGCATCATCACCAAAAGGCAAACTTTCGGTTACAAAATCTTTGCTCAAACAATAATTACGAATTTCCTCTATATTCATGAAGGACTAAATTTAACACAAAAGCCCATTCCCGTCGAGGAAATGGGCCTTTGAATCAGACCTAACAAGCAAAAGTTTGCTTTAACTGATCAACCATATCCAGCTTTTCCCAGGCAAAGAAATCTACCGTTTTAAAGTAACGCACTTTTCCGTCAACGGTTTCTTTACGGGTGTGTTCATCCGCATAATACACCTCTACTTCTTTGCTGAAAGGAGTTCTTCCAAAATGACCATAAGCTGCTGTTTCACCAAAAACAGGGTTTTTTAATCCAAATTTTTTGATAATTGCAAAAGGTCTCATGTCAAACAATTCACTTACCTTTTCAGCAATTTGTTCATCGGTAAGTATATTACCATCAGCATTTTTTACTTTGGCAGTATCGCGCGTATTGATATAAAAGCCTACTGGTTCTGCTACGCCAATTGCATAGGCCACCTGCACAAGCACTTCATCTGCGACACCTGCAGCCACCATGTTTTTGGCAATATGGCGAGTAGCATAAGCGGCAGACCTGTCAACTTTGGACGCATCTTTACCTGAAAAAGCTCCCCCACCATGTGCGCCACGACCACCGTAGGTATCCACAATAATCTTTCGTCCGGTCAGGCCACTATCACCATGCGGACCGCCTATCACAAATTTTCCGGTTGGGTTTACGAAAAGCTTGAAGCCGGGTTTAAACAAGTCTTTCACCCTTTGCGGAAGCCTTTTTGTAACTCTTGGAATGAGTATATTACGTACATCATCTTCAATTTTCTGAAGCATACGCTTTTCTTCATCAAAATCGTCGTGTTGGGTAGAAACTACAATGGTATCAATACAAACGGGCTCCCAGTTATTCGTATATTTAACGGTAACCTGCGATTTAGAATCCGGACGTAAGTACTTCATTTGACTTCCTTCGCGGCGTATGGCAGCAAGTTCCTGCAATAAAATATGCGACAAATCGATGGTAATCGGCATGAAATCGTCTGTTTCCTTACAAGCAAAACCAAACATCATTCCCTGGTCGCCAGCTCCCTGATCTTCTTCCTTTGATCGAACTACGCCCTGATTGATATCAGGTGACTGCTCGTGTATGGCCGATAAAACCCCGCATGACTTTGCATCAAACTGGTACTCCGCTTTATTATACCCAATTTTATCAATAACCTGACGTACAACATGTTGCACATCAACATAGGCATTTGTTTTAATTTCTCCGGCTACTACTGCCAGACCCGTTGTGACCATTGTTTCACAGGCTACTTTTGATGTAGGATCAAATCGCAATATCTCGTCTAAAATAGCATCGGAAATTTGGTCGGAAACTTTGTCCGGATGTCCTTCAGAAACAGATTCAGAAGTGAATAAATATCCCATTATTCAATAATTTTATAAAAAAAGAAACTACATGTGCAGAAGAAAGTGATTGGCAGGCTAAATATTGCTTTAGCATTTTTTTCTGTGGTTGCAATCAATCAAATCTTTCCACAACTGCGCAGACAAATCATTCTGATTTGCGCGGCAAATTTAGCGAAATATTTTATTCAGTGAAAAATTTTTAAGCTTAAAAAACACCAACAAACGGACAATAAACAGATCAGTCCCCTTGAAAATCATCTCCATTCCTATTCCAATGGTGAGCAGCTGTTGTTTTGCAGGCTTTAATTTCTAGCATTACCATAGAACGCCATTACCCATTATTAACTTGTTTCCATTTTCAACAAGAGTCTTATTAATACGGTGTAGTTTATCCGGCTATCTTGGCTTAAGCAAGCTAAAAACTACCAAAGTCGCTCCTTTTTCATTAGCTTGTTAAACCGTCATTAAAGCCTTTTATCTGAGCTATTTTTATGATAAACTTGGTGTCTAAACGAACTTTCACATAAATCCTGCTACCTCATCATGATTTGGTTAACCCCTGAAAAGCCTCCTCCATTGTCATCGCTTGTTGCTGCATAGATTGAATATTGAGGTCGTTTTTCATTGCCCATTGCATCAGGTTTTTGCGCACGTTTTCCTTTTCAGAATACTCAATGAGCCAATGCTGTCCGCTTAACTCCTTAATCCCTTTCACGCCCTTGATAGCCATCAATTGATTGGCCTGCACAATCTCTTCAAAACGCACAACCAGCACATTGCTTTTAGGTTTTTGCTTCAAATTTTGGGTGCTATCGTCAGCTACGATTTTCCCTTTGTTGATAATGATTGCACGATCGCAAATCGCCTCAACCTCCTGCATGATATGTGTAGAAAGAATCACTGTTTTTTCTTTTCCCAAAGATCTGATCAGCGAACGTATATCTATTAACTGATTGGGATCAAGGCCGCTGGTTGGTTCGTCGAGGATTAGCACCTCAGGGTCGTGCATCATCGCTTGTGCAAGCCCTACGCGTTGCCGGAAGCCTTTGGAAAGCGCCCCAATTTTCTTGTTTATTTCAACCGTTAAACCAGTTTGCTGAATAAGCCAGTCGATACGATTACCCGAAGATTTGCCCAGCTTATGTATTCCGGCAATAAACCGCAAATATTCTTTAACATACATATCGGTGTATAAGGGATTATTTTCAGGAAGATAACCCACCAGCTTTCTTACTTCCATTGATTGGCTAATCACATCATAGCCATTTACAGAGGCTTGTCCATAAGTTGGAGGAATAAAACAGCTCAGAATCTTCATCAAGGTAGATTTTCCTGCTCCGTTGGGACCCAGTAATCCGACCACCTCGCCCTTTTTTATTTCAAGGCTCACCTGATCAAGTGCCATTTGCTTTCCGTATTGTTTTGAAATTTCCTTTACAATTACCGACATAGGGCTAAATTTTTTGACAAAAATACAGCAAATTTCAGGAAAAGCTCATTACAGCATTACAGCCCCAGGAATAAATACGGTGCAGTACCAATAAGCTATCATAAGAAATCGTACTTTTGCAAACACTACAGACAAAGCGCATCTTTAGGTTGTTTCTTATGCTAAAGCTAAAACTATCAACAAATTAATGTGGATAAATTTGCGCAAACAAAAATAAGTTTCTATTTTTGCACCCCGTTTTAGGAGAAGTAAGTGCTGTAAAGACACACGAAAACATTAAAAGTCAAATGAATACACTTAGTTACAAAACTGTAAGCGTCAATAAAGAAAATGCCAACAAGCAATGGTTTATTGTTGATGCCGAAGGTCAAATTTTGGGCCGTCTGGCTTCGGAAATTGCAAAGATTTTAAGGGGCAAAAATAAAGTTTGCTTTACTCCCCACAGTGATTGCGGCGACAATGTAATAATTATCAACGCAGAAAAGATTGCGCTCACAGGCAATAAAATGGATACCAAATATTATGTTCGACATACTGGTTATCCTGGCGGAAAACGCATACGTCCGATAAAAGAGCAACTTGAGCGCAAGCCAATTGCTGTGCTTGAGCATGCCATCAAAGGTATGTTACCTAAGACAAAACTTGGCGATGAAATATTCCGCAATCTTTATGTTTATGCAGGCACTGATCACAAACATGAAGCTCAGCAGCCCACCGAAATCAAATTCAATACAATTAAATAATCATGGAAGTTATTAACGCTTTAGGCAGAAGAAAAACTGCTGTTGCCCGCGTTTACCTTAAAAGTGGTAGTGGTGTTATTACGATAAACAAGCGAGACTATAAAGAATACTTTCCAACAGGCATACTTCAGTATGTAGTTGAGCAACCTATGATGCTTACCGACAATGTTGGCAAATTCGATATTAAAATTAACCTTGATGGTGGTGGTATCAACGGACAGGCAGAAGCAGCCCGTTTAGGTATCAGCCGTGCGCTTTGTGAAATCGACCCTGAATATCGTCCGGTGCTCAAAGCAAAAGGACTAATGCGTCGTGACCCAAGAATGGTTGAACGTAAAAAACCAGGACAACCAAAAGCCCGTAAACAATTCCAGTTTAGTAAACGCTAAGCCCATAGCAAGCTTGCAACTGTGTTTAGTATCCAAATTACTGAGACTTCTTGTTGGAACTACTCAGTAATTGTTTTTAGTGAATGTAAACAATTAATAAAAAAACTATGTCAAGAGTAACATTTGAAGAGTTATTGGATGCCGGCGTACATTTCGGCCATCTCAAAAGAAAGTGGAATCCTAACATGGCTCCCTACATTTTTATGGAGCGCAATGGAATCCATATCATCGACCTGTATAAGACACAGGCCAAAATTGAAGAAGCTGCTAATGCTATGCGTCAGCTAGCACGATCAGGCAAGAAAGTGCTTTTTGTTGCGACAAAAAAACAAGCTAAAGACATTGTCTCAGAGACAATATCTAAAGTTAATATGCCTTACGTAACTGAGCGTTGGCCTGGCGGAATGCTTACCAATTTTGCGACAATTCGCAAAGCGGTTCGTAAAATGTCGAATATCGATAAGCTCACAGTAAGCGATTCGTACACAAACCTTTCAAAAAGAGAGCGTCTTCAAATTCAGCGTGAACGCGAAAAATTAGAAAAGAACCTGGGAAGTATTTCCGATCTGAACCGTTTGCCTTCTGCCATTTTCGTTGTGGATGTGGTAAAGGAACAAATTGCCGTTGCTGAAGCCCGCAAACTCAATATTCCTACTTTTGGTTTAGTGGATACCAACTCTAATCCAAACCTGATCGATTTCCCGATTCCGGGCAATGACGATGCTTCAAAATCAATCTCATTAATCATCAAACTAATGGCTCAGGCTATTGAAGAAGGTTTAAATGACCGGAAAATGGCTAAAGACAAGAGTGCTGAGGACCATTCAGAGGAAGAAGATTCATTCAAACCTACTGACAAATACAGCATTGATGATGAGGATGAAGACAAAAAAGATAGCGGCGCAGGCAAAAAAAGTACCGAAGGTGGACGCACTAAAAGACCACGCAAGGCTGTAGCCAAAAAATAACACAATTCAAGTAAAAAGAAAAATATAACGTAATGAATATCACTGCATCCCAAGTTAATGAATTAAGAAAACAAACCGGAGCCGGCATGATGGATTGCAAGAAAGCCCTGGTAGAGAGTAATGGCGATATGGAACAAGCCATTGACTTTCTGCGCAAAAAAGGCCAGAAAGTTGCTGCCAAAAGAGCCGATCGCGAAGCCAAAGATGGTGTGGTAATTGCCAAATCCAATGCCGACAACAGTTATGCTGCTGTTTTGATGATTAACTGTGAAACAGATTTTGTTGCCAAGAATGAAGATTTTGTCAAATACGCAGAAAGCATTCTTGATCTGGCTATTTCAAATAAAGTTAAAGAGGCAGAAGCTCTCAAAAAACTTAAGCTTGATGACAGAACTGTTGAAGAAACAATTACAGATCAAACTGGTGTTATCGGCGAGAAAATAGATCTCGGTGCTTTTGCAGCCATTGAAGCGCCATTCACAACAGCTTATATTCATCCCGGAAATCGCTTGGCAACGATCATTGGGCTTAATCAGCCGAATGGCGAAAAACTTGCTCAGATAGGTCGCGAACTTGCTATGCAGGTTGCAGCAATGGATCCGGTAGGTGTTGACGAAGCTGATGTGCCACAGGATATTATCCTACGTGAAATTGAAATTGGCATGGATCAGGCCCGTAACGAAGGAAAACCAGAAGCAATGCTTGAGAAAATTGCTAAAGGAAAACTTAATAAATTTTACCGTGACAATACCCTGCTAAATCAGGATTTTGTGCGCGAAAACAAAAAATCGGTGCGTCAATACCTCAGCGAAGTTGATGCAGACCTAACAGTTACTGCTTTCAAGCGTTTTATGCTTGGATAAGCAATTTCACAACACTAAAAAAGCCGCCTCTTCAATTGAAAAGGCGGCTTTTTTGTTTTCCTGTCTTCAAGTTAAACACCCAAGAGCGTCTTAACGATACGTGCAAGCTGCTGATTATCGGCACGACCTGCAATTTGGGAAGTAGCTTTCCCCATCACCTTGCCCATATCTTTGATTGAACTGGCTCCGGTTTCCTGAATAATTGCAGATAAAATCGCCTTGATCTCCTCTTCCGAAAGTTGCTGTGGCAAATACGATTCTATTATGGATGCCTGATAATCCTCTTCCTCAGCCAACTCAGGTCTGTTTTGTTCTGTATAAACTGCCGAAGATTCTTTGCGCTGCTTCACTAATTTTTGGAGCAACTTCATTTCAACTGCCTCCGGAATTTCTCCGCTGCTCACATCTTTGCCGGTTTTTTCGAGCAGTAAAGCGGCTTTTATTGCGCGTAAAGCAGCAAGCTTTCTGGTATCTTTTGTCCGCATTGCCTGCTTGATATCGTCATTGATCAGTATCTCTAATGCCATAACTTATTTTTTTTAATCTACATTATCATGAAGAAAACTGTTGCCACTATTCAGTCCGTTTTGTTCGCCTTTGAGCGAATAGCGTGATACTTCCTTATCTGGATTTGTCTGTTCCTGATCCTGTAACTTTGTGCCCCGGCGCAAATAGGCTGGCTGTCGCTCAAGCTCTTCCAGTCCCTGAGCAGAATGTAATTTCATACTCATGGCCTTAAGCCTCGACTGTCGCATCATCGAATTCCTGTCAAGGTCTTCTTTTGGCATTTGCGGTTTTTCTGCCTCAGCCTCATCATGCATATAATCTTCCTGGGGCTTTTTATCACTCACACTAATTGAGATCAAATCATGATCTTTGGAAGACTCTTTCTGATAAGAATTATCCTCTTTTGATTCAGACTTTGAAGCTTTAACCTGAATTTCATTATTTGATCTCTCAGGTTCAATAGCTTTTTTCTCTGACTTTTCCTCTTCCAGATGGTGCACCTTTACAGGCTTTTCATCATTTTCGTCAGAATCTACAAAGCTAAAAATTGACTTTTGCTGAGGTTCTGATACATCAGCCTTCTCCTCTTTCGCCGATTGCTCGGTTTCGGCTGTATTTTGTTTTGCATCATCGTGCAAATGATGTCTGATTACTTTACCATCAGAAGCAGGTTTTGCAGCTGCATCTTTTGACAAGCTGGGTCTGGAAACGGTTTTATTGCCATAAAGATCAGTGACAGAAACTTTCCTTTCAGTCATACCAATTGGAATATCGTCATCATTGTCAAAACCGGTTGCAATGATCGTGATGGCAATATTATTGCCAAGCGAATCATCCTTACCATTTCCCCAGATAACTTCGGCTGTATTGCCACAAGTTTGTTGGATATAGTCAGTTATTTCGAGCACTTCATCCAAAGAGACTTCGTCCTCGCCGGAAGTAATATAAAGCAGGATATTTTGAGCTCCTGCAATATTTGAATCATTGAGCAAGGGTGATCTCATGGCATCTTCAATCGCTTTAAGAGAGCGATTTTCACCTTCTGCTTTTGCCGATCCCATGATGGCTTTTCCGCTATGACGCATCACGGTATTCACATCTTCAAAGTCAACATTGATATAGCCCGTAACTGTGATGATTTCTGCGATCCCTTTGGCCGCTATAGTAAGCACATCATCAGCACGTTTAAAGGCCTCAGTAAGTTTCATGTTCCCGTACTCTTCTCTGAGCTTATCATTACTGATAATGAGTAAAGTATCAACATGTTTGCGCATCTCTTCAAGCCCCTCAAGCGCCTGCTGCCTACGTTTTCTGCCTTCAAAACCAAAGGGCAAGGTTACGATACCCACAGTAAGAATATCCAACTCGTGGGCTACCTGGGCAACGACAGGTGCAGCTCCGGTGCCTGTTCCTCCTCCCATCCCGGCAGTGATAAACAACATTTTGGTGTGAGGTTCCAGCAGCTCTCTAAACTCATCAACGGTTGCAAGAGCCGCTTCACGCCCTACAGCGGGGATGTTTCCGGCACCAAGTTCACGCTTTCCTAGGTGTATCTTTGTAGCTACTGGACTGGTATCCAAGGCCTGCGAATCAGTATTGCAAAGAATAAAATCAACGCCTTTAATTCCTTGCTCATACATATGCGTAACAGCATTGCTACCGCCGCCTCCAACGCCAATAACTTTAATAATATTAGATTGATCTTTAGGGTGTTCGAATTTTAACATTTCTGGCATGGTATTAAGATTTTTAAAAGTACTTACTTGTTTTTCTTTCTCAATAATTTATTTGGTTAGTTTTCAACAATCAAAGGTTAATAGCTTCTACTCTATGAGATCTCTGTCGAAAAGCTTTTTAATTTTATCCAAATAGCTTGCTCCTTTTTTTTCAGGCACAATTTTTTGTTTGGGCTTAGGTTGAGTTGGGTCAGCGGCAGCTTTCAATCGCTCCACTTCTTCTTCATTTACATGTCTGTCAATTCCTTCGATCACTAAGCCGATTCCCGTTGCAAACATCGGGCTGGCCAATTCCTCAACTGTATCCTTTGCCAGGTGCTCATTTGGATACCCAATACGCACATCCATTCCAGTTACAAAAGCCGCCAACTGATCAATATGCTTCATCATCGCCCCACCTCCTGTGAGCACGATTCCAGCAATCAGGCGACGCTCAAAACCAGAATTTTTGATTTCATAATATACATGTTCAAAAATTTCTTCGAGCCTTGCCTGAATGATAGAAGCAAGATTTCTGAACGAAATTTCCCGTGGCGCTCTTCCTCGGATGCCTGGAATGGAAACGACTTCATCGTCTCTGTTTTCGCTGGCCAGTGATGATCCGAATTTTACTTTAACCTCTTCCGCATGCTTTTTAATAATGGTGCAGCCTTCGCGAATGTCTTCGGTAATTATGTCTCCGCCAAATGGAATCACAGCAGTATGTCTGATGATGCTGTCGTGAAAAATGGCAATATCTGTTGTTCCTCCGCCAATATCGACCAAAACCACACCTGCTTCTTTTTCATCATCGCCCAAAACAGCCTGCGCAGAAGCAATGGGTTCCAGGATCAGGTCAACCATCTCCAGCCCTGCTCTTGTTACACATTTTAGTACATTTTTTGCGGCAGCAGTCTGGCCAATGATTACATGAAAATTAGCTTCCAGCTTGCTGCCCAGCATACCCACCGGCTGTTTGATACCTTGCTCGCCGTCAACAATATACTCCTGAGGAATCACATCAATAATCTCTTCCCCGGCTGCCATACTCAGCTTATACATATCATTGGTAAGCTTCTCTATTTCGAGCCGGTTAATTTCCTGTTCGTGATTCTCTCTGATGAGGCTGCCACGGTGTTGCAGGCTTTTTATATGTTGACCTGCAATGCCAACGTTCACATATTTTATGTCAACTCCTGAACGTGCCGATGCTTCGTCAACAGCCCTGCGGATAGAATTTACAGTATCCTCTATATTGGAAACAACACCACGTTTCACGCCTATCGACTCGGTTTTGCCATGACCTAAAATTTCTATTTTTCCATTTTCATTTCGCCTTCCCACCAAACAAGCAATCTTAGTGGTTCCGATGTCTAATCCTACAATAATGTCAGATGATTTCATAGTCGTTATCTTTTGGTGCAAACAATTTGATTACTAAATTTCAAATTAATTCGTTGGTATTGAATCAATTCTTCGCTCATAGCCTTCTGCTTATAAAAAGCTTTCAGATGCAGAAGTTTTTCAGGCAACAACTCCAATGATCCGAGTACAACGGTTGCCGAACCAATTTTTGGAGTCAGCTCTATTTCATGGAGACTGTTCATATAAATCTGATCGATGAGTACCGACAAAAAAGCATCTGCTTGTAAGGCGTTATTCAAACGAAACAGTTCAGGTAATTCAGTTTTACGATATACCGAATCAAAAATGGAAGCCGTTTTTTTTCCTGACAACACAGGAAAATCAAGGTATCCGCTGGCAATAATCACCCTTGAGGCATAGCCGGTATTCACCGGAAATATCGTTCCTGAATGATCGATATAGATAGACTCATTTCTTCGGTTATAAGCCCTAATATAGGCGTTTCGCTCTTTTACCCGTATTTTCAATCTCCCATTTATGGTTGTACTTATATCGGCTTCATCCACCCAAGGGTTTTTTTGGAGGCGTTCTTTTATCTCTCGCAAACGAAAATGCCTGATAGGTTTACCTTCAATGGAATCAGTTAGGGCTATTACATCGGCAATAAGCTTGGATTGATTTAAAAAACCCGCTTGATTTTTCCGATTTATTACTACATCTAAGCCGGTTACCGGAGATTTAAGGTACTCATGTCGCGCAAATGCAAGCAAAATCACCAGTCCAACAGCTGATACAATCCATACGAAGACGCTTAAAATTTGTTTTACCATGATGCCATCATTTTTTCAATAGGTTCAACAAATCGATCAATATCTCCGGCTCCCATAGTCACCAGCACTTCAGGTCTAAGCAATTCAATTTTAGGCAATAAGGATGATTTTTCCAATTGCCATTTCTCTTTTAGTTTAATTTTTTTCAATAAGACCGCTGAATCAATGCCTGCAACAGGCTTTTCGCGTGCAGGATATATATCCAACAATAACAGCTGATCAGCATCTGCAAAACTGTTTGCAAACTCATCCATCAAGTCGCGTGTTCTGGAAAACAAATGCGGCTGAAAGACCGCCGTAATCTTCTTTTCAGGGAACAATGATCGCAGGGCCGACAAGCAAGCTTTTATCTCGGTAGGATGATGTGCGTAATCATCAACATAGTAATGATTTGCATTATTTAATCGGATATCAAACCTACGCTTAACGCCCCTAAATGCCTCCAAAGCCTGTGCAACAACAGCTATTTTTAAACCCATAAGATAGGCAAGGGTAGCTGCTGCCAGGGCATTATTCAAGTT
Organism: Bacteroidota bacterium; assembly: GCA_018830105.1. GTDB lineage: Bacteria > Bacteroidota > Bacteroidia > Bacteroidales > F082 > UBA5536. The sequence goes on along the minus strand of JAHJTC010000011.1, from coordinate 158,115 downwards.
ATGAATACCCGGCATGGGGAAAACAATATCTGCTGTTTGATTATCCGGCCAATGCAATTTAAAATACTGCTTCCCATCCTTAATATCCATCCCTGAAGCAAAAACATCAGCCTGGGCAGCTGTTCCATATTTTAACTTGCCTTGCGCTACATTGAGCTGCTGATCCTGTTGCAAAACAAGCTTTCCTGCTGAAGGCAAGCAATTTGCAAATGCAACAAAGCCAGCGATTAGCTGCTCATGACTGCCATAAATATCCAAATGATCCGCCTCAACAGAAGAGATAAGCGCAATATCAGGGCTAAGCGTTAAAAACGACCTATCGAATTCGTCGGCTTCCACAAGTAGAATATGTGCATCGGGCTTGAGGACGAGATTAGAATTAAAATTATTTGCAATGCCACCGATAAAAGCCATAAAAGGTAGTCCGGCCGCTTGAAAAATCTGTGCTGTTAAGGCTGTAATTGTTGTTTTGCCATGTGTACCGGCAATTGCAACTGTGAAGTATTCTTCAGAAAGTTTACCCAAAACCTGTGACCGCTTCAGGCTTCGTACATTTCTACTTTGAAGCGCTGCCAGCAATTTGCTTTCGACGGGGATGGCGGGAGTTATTACTGCCAGATCTATTGCTGATGGAAGCTGCACTGGATCATCCTTATAAAAAACAGAGACACCTTCCTGCTCAAGCTGCAGTGTAAGTGGTGTTTGCGTGAGATCATAGCCGGAAACAGCAGACCCCAGCGACATAAAATACCTCGCAAGCGCACTCATACCAATGCCTCCTATTCCTAAAAAGAAAATCTGATGTCCGCTTCCGTATTTCATCTCTTTATTAGTTTTACAATTTCATCCACAATAGCCTCATCTGCATTCGGAAGGGCAAACAACCCTATTGCTTCAGCCATTTCAAGCCCAATTTTGGGCGATGCAATGAGTTTAATCATTGCCGGCACCAACTCGGCCTTGGCCAACTGATTTTCAATCAAAAGTGCCGCGTTTTTGTCCACCAGTCGCCTTGCATTTTTGTACTGATGATTTTCAGCAGCCGTTGGTAATGGCACAAAAATAACAGGCTTTTGCACAACAGCCAACTCTGCAATCGCCATTGCACCTGCACGTGAAACAACCAAATCGGCTGCTGCATAGGCCAAATCCATGCGATCGATAAATGGTGTAACATGGATCAAGGCTGCAAGACCTGCTTCTTCAACAACGGTAGCTGCCTGAGGTGCAAAGGCTTGTCCTGTTTGCCAAATTAACTGAAGTTTATGCTTCTCAAACAAGTTTATTTGCTCACTTATTGCATAATTAATCGCCAAAGCACCCTGACTTCCTCCAACAATAAGTGCCACAGGCAATTGCTGATCCAGCTTAAAAAATGCCCTGCCGGCTTCTCGTTTGTCCGCTACCTGAACAGCTTGTTTGCGCAAAGGATTTCCTGTTAGAACAGTTTTTTCTGATGGAAACCACTTTTCCATCTTATCATAGGCAGTGCAAATCTTGTTTACTTTTTTGGCCAACAGCCGATTCGTTATTCCGGGAAAGGAATTTTGTTCCTGAATCAAAGTTGGAATACCCAGTTGCACTGCAGCTTGCAATGTCGGGCCGCTGGCATATCCACCCACACCAATGACTATTTGGGGTCGGAATTTCTTTAAAATTCTTCTTGCTCTTAACAAGCTGACAACTACTTTTAGAGGAAACAAAAAATTATCAAAACTAAGTTTACGCTGCAACCCACTGATCCACAAGCCATCGATGCTGTATCCTGCTTTTGGAACCCGCGACATCTCCATACGGCCGCTTGCTCCCACAAAATGTATGGCAGCATCGGGCATACGACGGCGCAAAGCATCTGCTATGGCTATCGCTGGAAAGATGTGACCTCCGGTTCCACCTCCACTAAGTATAATCCGCTTCGACTCTTGCGTCATTATGATAGTTTTCTAACTGTATTTGTTCTTTTTTAGTGATCTCTTTACTAACACTTAATATTATTCCTATGGATAAACTGGTAAACCAGATGGATGTCCCTCCCATACTTACCAGAGGCAGAGGCTGACCGGTTACCGGCAATAAACCAACTGCCACGCCCATATTTACCATAGCCTGAAATACAAGGCTAAAGGCTACTCCTATAGTTAAAAACGCCCCAAAAGTTTGTGGAATTTTCGTTACAATAATTACTGCCCTGAAGAGCAAAATAAGATACATCAAAACGATAAATGCTCCTCCAACCAGACCATATTCTTCAACAATAATGGCAAAAATAAAATCTGAATACGGATGGGGCAGAAAATTCCGCTGCGTACTGTTTCCGGGCATTTTACCAAATATTTTTCCATTGGCAATGGCAATTTCCGCTTGTTCCTTCTGGTAATTATCTCCGGTATCTTTTGTAAAATTTTCAATTCTGCTTTTCCATGTCCACAAACGACCCTGCTTGTCTTCAGGCATTTGCAGTACAATCAACACAAAAATTGTGAGAGCAACCAAGCCTATTGCAACCAGCGATAGTATGTATTTCATATTTACCCGGCCGATAAAAAGCAATACCAGACTTGTTGTGAATATCATGGCTGCTGTGGAAAAATTTGCCGGCAATACCAGAAAAACAATTAAAATAACCGGAATCATTAACGGAACAAATGCCGACTTAAAATCTTTAATATGATCCTGTTTTTTGGTGAGCATCCGCGCCAAATACATGATAAGGGTAAGCTTTGCCAAGTCGCTGGTTTGAAAAGTGAGGTTAAAAGGCAAGGGCAACACGCGTTTGGCTTCGTTGAGGTTGAGACCAAACACCAGTGTGAGCAGTAATAAAGGAATTGAAATCCATAGCGCGATTTGAAATACCGGCGAAAAATAGACATACTTTATTTTATGCGTGAGGTACATAAAAAATATGCCCAGAAACAAAATCACAAAATGCTTCAGCATATAGTATTCCGTATTACCCTGCTGATATTTATAAGCCAGGGTTCCGGTTGAACTATATACGGCCAACAAAGAGAAAATAGACAACAGAATTACTACTGTCCAGATGATTTTATCTCCCTTGATATCGCCAAGAATTCTTCGCATCTTAAAACGCTTATAATGAATTTACAGCTTTCTTAAATTGATCGCCACGATCTTCATAGCTTTCGAACAGGTCGAAACTTGCACAGGCAGGCGACAGCAGCACCACATCGCCATTGGTAGCCAGCATAGAAGCTATCATTACAGCTTCTTTGGCGTTGTCCGTTTCAACAACCTGATCGATCACAGAAGAAAATGTTTCCATAAGTTTTTTATTATTCAAGCCCAGGCAGATCAAAGCTTTCACTTTCTGTCGCACCAGAGGCATCAGCGCAGCATAATCATTTCCCTTATCGATTCCGCCTGCAATCCAAACAACAGGTTTTTCCATACTTTCGAGCGCATACCAGGTAGCATTTACACTCGTTGCCTTTGAATCATTGTAATAGGAAATGCCATGCACATTGGCAATATATTCCAGCCGATGCGCGATATTCTGGAAGTCAGAAAGGCTTTGCTTCAACGATTCGTTGCGGATCTGCAGCAATTTTGAGGTTACGCCGGCCGCCATTGAATTGTAAGCATTGTGCTTGCCTTGTAGGGCTAATTGTTCGAGTGTCATATTAAAGTTTGTTTGATTTGCATGAATCTTGATCTGTCCGCCCTGTAAGGCGGCTCCTTGATTTATTTTTACTGAATTTGTGGTTATTGGAAACAATTGTACGCTTGGGTTCAACTTTTCTAACTCTTCGTTGATAAGCTCATCATCGATATTATAAACCAGCATGTTATCCGCATTCTGATTCTTAATTAATCGCATTTTTGATGCAGTATAAGCCTCAAAACTATTTTGATAGCGATCAAGATGATTGGGTGTAATATTTAACAGCACAGCGATATCAGGCCGAAAGTTTACAATATCATCGAGCTGAAAGCTGCTTACTTCAAGCACGAAATAGTCATACTCGCGTGTTACCAAAGCTGCAGCAAAACTGAATCCGATATTTCCGGCTACACACACATCCATTCCGGCTTGCTGCAGGGCATGGCCGATAAGCGCTGTAGTTGTGGTTTTGCCGTTTGAGCCGGTAACCGCAATGATAAAAGCATTAGTAAACCAGCTGGCAAATTCAATCTCAGAAACAAGCGTTATCCCAGCTTTCCTAATGGATTTTATGATTGCTGCAGATTCGGAGATACCCGGGCTTTTAACGATTAAGTCTGCCTGTAAAATTCGTGATTCCGTGTGTTGATCCTCTTCAAAGTTGATCGCGTGAGTTTCTAATAATGTTTTGTATGGGCTTGCAATGGAATCAAAATCAGACACAAATACCCTCATTCCCTGCTTTTGTGCAAGCAAGGCAGCACCGCAGCCGCTTTCGCCAGCTCCAAGCACCACAATATTCTGATATTTGATCAATGATTCTTTCACAATTATCTCACTTTTAAGGTGATAATGGTTAATACTGCCAACATGATTCCAACAATAAGAAATCGTTGTACGATCTTTGGTTCGGGGTAACCCAGCTTCTGATAATGGTGATGCAGCGGCGCCATTTTAAAAATGCGCTTACCTGCACCGAGTTTTTGCTTGGTATATTTGAAATAAGTCACCTGCATTACTACCGACAGACTTTCTGCCAGAAATATCCCACAGAGTATCGGAATCAGCAGCTCTTTGCGTATCAGAATTGCGAAAACAGCAATAATGCCGCCGAGGGCCAAACTTCCGGTATCGCCCATAAACACCTGAGCCGGATAGGAGTTATACCATAAAAATCCGATGTTAGCCCCCACAAAAGCACTGATGAAAATTGTAAGCTCACCTGTATCCGGTAAGTACATTATATTGAGGTAATCGGCAAAAATAAAGTTGCCTGAAACCCACGCTAATATTCCCAAAGTAGTTCCGATAATCGCCGAAGTGCCTACCGCCAGTCCATCCATGCCATCGGTAAGGTTGGCGCCATTTGACACCGCTGTAATGATTAAAATTACGATAGGGATAAAAATTAAAAATGACCATTTACGGTAATCCGGTCCTATCCACTTGAGCAATACGGCATAGTCAAACTCATTATTTTTTATGAAAGGAATCGTAGTTTTGATAGAATTGTTTTCCGATACGGTAAAACGACTTACCTGAGCCGTTGAAGGCAACTCATTTACAATTTGTTGCCCTTCTACAGGCTTCTCGCGCATCACAACAGCATCGTCAAAATACATAACCAGGCTTACTACCAAACCTAAAATCACCTGACCAATAATTTTTACGCGCGGCGAGAGTCCCTTCTTGTCCTGCTTGAACACCTTGATATAATCATCATAAAATCCAAGACCGCCAAGCCAAACTGTGGTGAAAAGCATCAGCAAAATGTATATATTGGCCAGCTCAGTAAACAGCAATGTAGGTATCACTATGGACGCCAGTATGATAAGACCGCCCATTGTGGGTGTGCCTTGTTTTTCTTTTTGCCCTTCCAAACCCAGATCCCTTACTATTTCGCCAACCTGCTTTCTGTTAAGGTAGTTGATCCAGCGCTTACCAAAAAACAAAGAAATAATCAGGGAGGTGATCACAGCAGCTGCTGCTCTGAAGGAGATGTACTGAAACAATCCCGCTCCGGGAATATTAAAATGCTGATCGAGGTATGTAAAAAGATAGTATAACATAATCACACAAGTCTTTGGTTTAAAGCATCTTTCAATACTTCCATGTCATCAAAAGGATATTTTACTCCATTAATTTCCTGGTATTTTTCATGACCTTTGCCGGCAACAAGAATGATGTCGCCTTTAGCCGACAAGGCAACCGCTGTTCTGATCGCTTCCTTGCGGTCAGAAATTGCTAAAACACGATTATAATTCTGTGGCTCAACACCTTTACGCATATCTTCAATAATTTTTCCGGGCGCTTCTGACCTGGGGTTATCCGAGGTTAGCAAAAGTCGATCGCTAAACGAAGCACCAATCCGAGCCATCTCCGGACGCTTTGTAACATCGCGATCGCCTCCCGCACCTGCTACAGTAATCAGCTGTTCGTTGTGTGTTCTCACATCATCAATGGTTTTCAGCACATTTAATAAAGCATCAGGAGTGTGCGCATAATCGATAATCCCGGTTATTCCGGATGAATGATAAACTATTTCGAACCTGCCTGTTGCTGATTTGAGAAGGCTGATTCCCTTTAGTAAATCAATTTCAGGAAGCCCAAGTTGGTGCGCAGTGCCATAAATAGCGAGCAGATTGCTTGCATTAAAATAACCAGCAAGTCGCGTAGAAATTTCATTCCCGTTAAGGAGCAAAAGCAAGCCCTCAAAACTATTTTCCAGCACTTTTGCCCGATAATCAGCTTCACTACGCAAAGAATAGGTGAACACACTGGCCCGGGTATTTTGAACCATGAATCGCCCATTTTTATCATCAAGATTTATGAGTGCAAAAGCATCAGCATCCAGCCAGTCGAAAAAATTCTTTTTTACATCACGATAGGCCTGAAAAGTTCCATGATAATCCAAATGATCATGGGTTAGATTGGTGAATATTCCTCCGGCAAAATGCAGTCCCAAAACCCGAAACTGATCAATTGCGTGTGAACTCACTTCCATAAAAGCGTGACTGCAACCATTTTTTACCATTTCGGCCAACAAGGCATTGATGGCCAGAGGATCAGGTGTAGTATGTGTTGCCTTAATCTTTTTGTTCCCAATTTTGTTTTCGATGGTTGATAATAATCCACAAGGGAAGCCATTTTCGGTGAATAAACTATGCAGTAAAGTAGCAATGGTAGTTTTTCCGTTTGTGCCTGTAACTCCAACAAGCTTTAGCCCTTTGGAAGGATGATCGTAATAATTGGCAGCAGCCAATGCAAGGCTGTAGGCGGTATTCTCTACGCGCACATAGGTAATGTGCTCATGCTGTTCTTCGGGAATTTTTTCGCAAACCACAGCAATAGCGCCGGCATCAATTGCCTTATTGATAAATAAATGTCCATCATATAAACTTCCCTTTACAGCAAAAAATACGGAATCCTGATGCAGCTTTCGCGAATCAAAATGGATAGCCTCCACAGCAAGCTCGGTGTTTCCAATCACCTGGCGAACAGGGCATTTATATAATATGTCGGACAAAAGTTTTGTCATTACAGGTTCAAAAGTTTTAGTTCAATAATTTGTCCTTTTGCGGCTACACTACCAGCTTTTAGCGACTGCCAGGCTACCTGACCGTGGCCACTTATATGGGCTTTCAAGCCCATATTTTCTAATAAAAACACGGCATCACGAACATTCATACCTCTCATATTTGGTATTAAGTTGTCCTGATAAGTTGCCGGATGCAGCGCTAATCCAACAGTATCTGCTTTTGCCTTTACCCATACAGAACCACTTGCCTCATTATGAAAAGGAATATTCAACTCACTGTACAACTGGTTTGCATCTTCATGAAAAAGGGACTTGCCGGTAAGCGCTAACACGTTATGCTCCTTTTGCTCTTCTATTTTGTTGTCATGAATATCAAGGCGGGTAGCATACACCTTATCAGCAATCTCCTTGAAAACAGGAGCAGCAACAGCTCCTCCATAAATTTTTCCGGACGAGGGGTTGCTTACCACTACAATACAGCTGTATTGCGGATTCGATGCCGGAAAATAACCCACAAATGAAGCGGTATAATTGGTCTTGTTGTAGCCTTGCTTTCCGCTTGCTATTTGTGCGGTTCCGGTTTTACCGGCTATCGTAAAAGCACTGTTTCTGAGGTAGCGCGCCGTTCCTCTGGTAACAACGCCTTCCATCAGGCTCTTTACCGAATCGATAGTGGATTGCGAGGCAATGGATTTATTGATTACTTGTGTTTCAAAATGTTTGAGCACCATTCCTCCCTGACGGATTTCATCCACAAAAAGAGGTTTCACCATTTTGCCATTATTGGCTACGGCATTATAAAAAGTCAATATTTGCAAAGGCGTTAAGCTCAATTCATAGCCAATTGACATCCAGGGTAAAGTAGTGCCGTACCAATGCTGTTTGTCGCTCGGATGTTTAATGTACGGTTTCCCTTCTCCGGCCAGCTCCAGATCAAGAGGCTGGTTGAGCGACATCTTGTAAAGTTGCTCTACGAAACGCTCGGGTTTCTCTTTGTAAGCATCGTACACGAGCCGACTTACTGCCACATTAGAGGATTTTTCAAAAGCCTCCCTAATTGTAATTTTGCCATCCCTGATCGGGTACACATCCCGCATTGTTCTGCTATAATATACCGTATATGCTGCGCGCCCGATATCAATGGTATCAGTAAGTCTTACCTTATTGTCCTCAATCAGCGCCATCATCGAAGCCAGTTTAAAAGTGGAGCCGGGCTCTACACTTTCGGCAAGAGCATAATTGTAGTTTTCAACATATCGACCCGATTTGCCATCCCAGCTTAGGTTAGCAATAGCCTTAATCCTGCCGGTAGCCACTTCCATAAGCACCGCACAGCCTTCCTCGGCATTATTCTCTGATAAATTTCTGCGCAGGGCATTCTCAGCAACGTCCTGAATATTTATATCAATGGTGGTTACGACATCCTGCCCGTTCTGTGGTTCAATTTCATTGCCATCAAACATCGGCTTCCAATCGCCATTATTGATACGCCTTTTGAGCTGCTTGCCATCAGTCCCTTTTAACACATTATGATAAGCCCCTTCGATGCCAACAAACAGTCCTTCGCTTTCGTTTTCGTAACCGATGGTGCGACTAGCCAGCTCACGAAAAGGCTTTTCACGTTTATCGTGAGCCAATAATATCAAACCACCTTTGTATTTGCCCTTTCTTAGAATTGGAAATTTGCGCAGCTGTTTCACCTGTGCGTAAGTTGCTCTGTTGCGCAACAACAAATACCTATTACCCTGTTTTCGTGCTCTTTTAAGGTCATTTAAATAAGATGCCTTCGACTTGTTGTGAAAAAGTTGTGACAGCATCAAAGCCAAAGAATCTGATTTTGCTTCAAAAAACGGCTGACTTATCAAGGGTGAGGCAACATCCATGCGCACTTCAAATACAGGCACTGAAGTTGCCAGCAAGGCGCCATCATCTGCCAGCACATTACCACGGACTGCTTCAACACTAAAAAAGCGTAACTCCTGTTTTTCGGCTTTTGCCCGCAGTTCCTCACCCTGAGTAACCTGAATATAGGCAATACGGACCACGATAGCCAGCCCGAAAAGCAGCATGAAAGCATACAACAGGTAAACCCGCCTCAATATGTCTTTCTTTTCGTCCATTACTTATAGTCTGCTTTTTTGATGAGTAACTTTTTTACAGGTTCAGTGGATTCATTCAGTCCCGAATACTGGAGTTTCTTAGCGATTTCAGATTGTTTTGTTTGCTGCATCAGCTCCGATTTGGAAGAGATGTACTCATAATGCAGCTCTTTTAACTCCGCATTTAAACCATCGATTTGCCGACTCATATCTTCGGCATAGTAGCTGTTGGAGATATACAGCAGCGCGATGGCAACCAAAAAAAATACATAGTTAGTTTGCCGCCGCACCCATTCATAAGCCAAAAAATCGCCGCCAAGGATGTCCATAAAGAGGCTTCCGAAAAAGTTTTTCTTCTTTTTCAAAACAGGATTTGTATAGGGCACCTCCTGCTTCTCAATTCGTTCGTTAACTTTCCTATCCATTATCTTTTCTTTGTGCAATTCTCAATTTAGCACTGCGCGATCTGCTGTTCTCTGCAATTTCATGACTTGAAGGAGTAATTGGTTTACGGCTTACCAATTCGTAGGGCGTTTGAGGTTGACCGTAAAAATCCTTTTCAATCTGACCATCAGCGCGACCCGCACGCATAAAGTTTTTTACGAGCCGGTCTTCCAATGAGTGATATGAAATCACCACCAATCTTCCGCCGGGTTTTAGCAAACCGGCACATTGTTCCAGAAAAATCTCCAACACTTTTAGTTCTGCATTAACTTCAATGCGCAAGGCTTGAAACACCTGAGCCAATACCTTAAATTCCCGATGCCGGGGCAAACTTTTCTCTATTGCAAGTTTCAGATCTGTGGTAGTAAGCAGTGGGTTATTTTGGCGGTAAGAAACGATATGGCCTGCTATTGTCCAGGCATTGGGCAGTTCGCCATACTTTCTGAACACTGCTGTAAGTTGTTCCTGATCGTAACTATTCACGATATCGGCAGCACTTGATGCGCTGTTTTGATCCATGCGCATGTCAAGTTTTCCTTCAAAACGCGTTGAAAATCCCTTTTCGGGAATATCAAACTGATGAGAAGAAACTCCTAAATCAGCGAAGATACCGTCCAGTTTATCTACGCCATTAATGCGTATAAAATTCTTTAGAAACTGGAAATTGTGGGGTATAAATGTAAATCGCCTGTCGTCGATCACGTTGGCCAAAGCGTCCCTGTCCTGATCAAAACCAAACAAATGGCCATCACCGATTTTATCCAGAATTGCACGTGCATGTCCGCCACCGCCGAAAGTAACATCAGCATACAATCCTCCAGCCTGCACTTGCAAGCCTTCAACCGATTCGTGAAGCATAACAGGCTTATGATACATATTTTTTAGCTTGTTTGGTCAGTATTACCCAGTTTCTCTGTTGCCAATTTTTCGAACGCCTCTTCATCCATGCGGTTGATTTCTGTTTCGTAAGATGCTTTATCCCAAAGCTCCATTTTGACAGTAAGAGAAGTGAGTACTACCTCCTTCAACAAGCCTCCTGATGTAATCAGGTTTTTGGGAATCTGTAATCTGCCCGAGCCATCCATCTTTACCATTTTGGCTCCGGCATTATACTTTCGCACGAGTTCTACATTCGACCGCACAAATTGATTCAACGAACGCAGCTTTTCCTGCGTTTGTACCCAATCGCTCATGGTATAAAGCTCCAGACATTTGCTAAACAAGCCTGGCCTCAGGACAAAACCGTCTCCTGCAAGGTCGCCGAGTTGCTCCTTGAAATCTGCCGGAAGCATCAGTCTTCCCTTGGCATCCAGCTTACATTGATATTGTCCTATTGGGTAACTCAAAATTTATCAATTAGTGAGGTAAAATTAGTGCATTTTTTCCCACATTACTCCATTTTATACCACAAAAGTTATCAAATGTTACAAAAAAGCATAAATATTTTTATCAAACTCTTATAAAATACTATATATCAGCATATTAAAAAATGCGATGCAACGTCCAAAACGCTTACTCTCTGATAATGAAACGGTTTTATCAACAATACCATCGGAAACAAGCAGGAACTCAGACAGATCACAACTTCAAGTTGGAGCTGATTGCGGTTTACATTGTCATTTTATCTATTTTTGTACATTGAATTCTCGCACAAAAACATGAAAGAAAAGCAAGAGGCGGTTCGTATGCAGGATGAGAAGCTGATCGATATTGAGCGTGTGTTTACTCACAAAAATCCGCGTTTGTCTGCACTTATTCCTGGATTTATTTTCCGCTACCTGAAACGCATTATACATCAGGGGCAGATTAACGACTTTATTGGCCGTTCCAAACACTTGTACGGACTTGATTTCGTGGATGCTATAATGGAGGAGTTCGATCCGGTTGTTGAAATTAAAGGGCTTGAGAACATTCCCACGGATGAGCGCATTATTATAGCATCAAATCATCCTTTGGGGGGTCTCGATGGTATTGCTTTGATGCAGGCAGTGGGCAAGGTAAGGCGCGATATTCGATTTCCTGTCAATGATATTTTGCTGTTTCTCGACAATTTAAAACCGCTGTTTATTCCTATCAACAAACATGGAAGCAACGCTGAAAACATCAGGATTTTAAATGAAACATTTGAAGGAAATGACAGTATCTGTTACTTTCCGTTTGGACTTGTTTCAAGAAAAAAGGACGGAAAGATATATGACCTGGAATGGAAAAAAACATTTCTGACGAAAGCTAAAAAATACAAACGCAGCTTTGTGCCAACACATATTGCCGGCAGGAATTCAAACTTTTTTTATAATTTTTCAAATTTTCGTAAATTGCTCGGCATTAAAGCCAATATCGAGATGTTATACCTGGCCGACGAGTTTTTTAAACAAAAAGATAAAAAAATCATCATAACGTTTGGAGCACCCATAAGCTACCAAACATTTGACAAGCGAAGAAGCGACAAAGAATGGGCAACTCAACTGAGAAATTATGTTTATCAACTGGGTAAAAAGCCAGATTTAATTTTCGACCCCGAGCAAAACTACACACTCTAATAACCAGCAAATATCAGCACATATGGAAGCTATAATACCTCCTGTTTCGATCGATTTAATACTGTCCGAACTGACTCAGGATCGCTTTTTTAGAAAAACCAATAATGGGAACAACGAAATTTATATTGTTTCTGACTTTGATTCGCCCAATATAATGCTCGAGATCGGACGCTTGCGCGAAATTACATTTAGAGACTCAGGCGGCGGAACGGGCAAACCCTATGACATTGACAGCTTCGATCGGGGCGAAAATGGATTTAAACAGCTAATCGTTTGGAACCCTGAGGATGAAGCCATTATTGGCGGCTACCGTTTTATAAACTGCAACGATTTAAGCTTTGATGAAAAAGGCAAAGTTCAAACACCTACCGCCAAACTGTTTGCCTATTCCGACCAGTTTATCAATGACTTTCTCCCTTATACCATTGAACTTGGAAGGTCATTTGTGCAGCCTTTTTATCAACCCATAAACAACATTCGCAAAGGTATGTTTGCCCTGGATAATTTATGGGACGGATTAGGTTCGCTAATTTTAGAATATCCTGAATCCCTCTATTTCTTTGGCAAAGTAACGATGTATCCACATTACAATAAATTTGCCCGCGATCTCATTCTGTTTTTTCTAAGGAAATACTTTCCAGATCCCGATAAACTTGTTTATCCTTACGATCCAATGCCCTATCACACTGATATCGCAATGCTGGAGCAGGTTTTTAAAGGAAAAACTTATGAAGAAAACTATAAAATTCTCGTGCAGAAAGTACGTGGGCTAAAAGAGAATATTCCTCCTCTTGTGAACGCTTACATGAATCTCTCCTCAACCATGCGCACTTTTGGCACCGCCTTAAACGACAATTTCGGAGCGGTTGAAGAAACAGGAATAATTCTGACTATAGAAGACATCTATGGCATCAAAAAAGAGCGACATCTTCGTTACGAAAAGGGCAAAAAACCTGCTCATCTCTCATGATAATAACCACAGCTAAATTCATTCAAAGTAACACTGAAGTTGATAAGCTTCCGGCGCAGTCATTGCCTGAATACGCCTTCATCGGGCGCTCCAACGTGGGAAAATCTTCCCTTATCAACATGCTCACTGGTCAGAAAAAACTGGCAAAAATCTCCTCTAAGCCGGGAAAGACAATTACCATCAATCATTTTTTAATTAACGAAAACTGGTATTTGGTCGACTTGCCCGGTTATGGTTTTGCCAAACGATCACGCACAAATCGGGAGAAATGGGTGGCCATGTTACAAGAATACCTGGAAAAGCGTGTTAATCTGGTTTATCTTTTTGTACTTATAGACAGCAGAATTCCCCCACAAACTATTGATCTTGAATTTATTAATGACTTAGGGGAAATTGGCTTGCCATTTGTGGTTGTATTTACAAAAACAGATAAATTAAGCAAGGGTATGGTTTCAAAACAGATAACCATTTTCAAAAATGAATTGTCAAAAAAATGGGAAGATCTGCCACCATTTATAGTGACGTCTTCAGAAACAGGTCTTGGCAGAGAAGAAATATTGGCGCTTATAGAATCAGAGAACGCGCGTTATTACGAGGAAACAACTTCTACCAGTAGTTGATTTTTTGATACTCTCTGTCCGCTCACAACTGCAAGCTGCTTAACTTCCCCGTCAAAAGGTGCCTTTATTTCATTGAGCATTTTCATAGCTTCCAAAACTACAAGTGGATCGCCTTCTGCCACTTTCTGCCCCTCTTTCACAAACACCTCCGTAATTGTTCCCGGGATAAAAGCTGTCATGATGCCCGGAACAATTTCATGATAGGGCTTGCGGTTTATATATTTCTGGGTAAGCGTTGTTTTATACTTGATATTATCAATTATGAGATTCTCAAATTTGATTTTTTTATCAGCAGGGATTTCCTTTTTCATACAGCCATAAATAATGTTGTCAAAAACAAATATAATGAACCTATTGGAATGTTTGCACCAAAAGATTGATAGTAAATCAGCTCAATTTAATTAAGTATTAAACAGAGGATTAGAATGGTGGAATGCCATGCTTTTTCATAGGTACTTCCACGATTTTATCTTTGGATATATCCAACGAATGCATAAGCATCCGACGTGTTTCAGCGGGTTCAATTACAGCATCAATATATCCATAAGCAGCAGCAACGTAAGGGTTAGCAAATTTTTTCTTGTACTCTTCCACCTTTAGCTTACGCATTTCATCTGGGTTTTCAGCTGTTTGTATTTCCTTCCTGAAGATAATATTTGCAGCCCCTTCAGGTCCCATAACAGCAATTTCGGCTGTGGGCCAGGCAAATACAAAATCAGCACGAAGATGGTGCGAACACATTGCGATATAACCACCACCATAGGCCTTGCGCATAATAACGGTAATTTTTGGAACAGTAGCTTCCGAATAAGCATACAGCACTTTCGCTCCATGACGGATAACACCCGCATGTTCCTGATCAATACCAGGCAAATATCCCGGGAGATCAACCAGGGTTACAAGCGGCACATTAAAGGAATCGCAATAACGAATAAAACGTGCTGCCTTATCAGAAGAATCCACATCGAGCACACCTGCTAAAACATTTGGCTGATTGGCAACAAAACCAACGGTATCGCCATTTACACGTGCAAAACCAATAACAATATTGGCAGCAAAAAGCTCCTGCACTTCCAAAAACTCAGAATCATCTGCCAATGCTTTTATTACATCGCGCACATCATAAGGAAGCCGCGGATCGGTAGGAAGAATAGTGTCAATTTTATAATTTCTTGTCTTAGGCGCTTTTTTTGGAAATTTCTCTGCCTTCTTCATATTGTTCCACGGAATAAAGCTCACCAACTGCTTAATCTGGCTAAAACATTCTTCTTCACTAACTGAGAAAAAATGTGCATTTCCGGTTATTTCTGAGTGCACCCGAGCTCCTCCCAATTCTTCCATCGAAATTTCCTCACCCAGCACAGTCTTAATTACTTCGGGTCCGGTGATAAACATTTTTGATATGTTTTCGACCACAAAAACAAAATCGGTAAGTGCAGGCGAATAAACGGCACCGCCAGCACAGGGTCCAAGAATTACTGAGATTTGAGGTATAACACCTGAAGCCTGGGTATTGCGGTAAAATATTTCGCCATAGCCTGCAAGCGAATTAACCCCTTCCTGAATACGAGCTCCACCAGAATCATTGATCCCAATAATAGGTACCTTTAGTTTCATGGCATGATCCATGATTTTGGTGATCTTTTTGGCATGCATCCAACCCAGCGACCCGCCGGCAACCGTAAAATCCTGTGCATAAATGCATACCGGATGACCACTTAAGGTTCCGGTTCCAGTAATAACACCATCTCCCGGAAGGTATTTCTTATCCATGTCAAAATCCTTGGCAGCATGCTCAACAAAAAGGTCGTACTCATGGAAAGATTTCGGGTCGAGCAACGCTATAATACGTTCGCGGGCAGTTAGCTTTCCTATTGCTTTTTGCTTTTCGATTGCTTTATCACCACCACCCATTAAGGCGTCGCGCATACGGCGTTGTAACTCAGAGGTTTTCTGTTTAATACCCATAATCAGGTTATTTTTGGTTCAGTAATTCTGTGTTTGAATTTATCAGCTTTCTAACTTTAGATGGCGTGCAAATTACATTTTATTTCGTTTGGCTCACCATCGCCTAATCATGCAAAAATAAGTCAAATATAAAAAATAACAACCTTTCAATCCAGAACAAGTACCAGGCATACCCCTTAAATTTAAAATTAAACTGTGTTGTTCAGGATATTAAAGGTATAAAAAAATCAATATTTATTTTTGACAAGCAAAATAACAAACGTTTTCGGAAACTATCCTTCACAAAAAAAAGCCGGCTTTTCATTAAAACCGACTTAATATAAACGATAATCAGGTCAATTAGCGCCTGATAATTAATTTTTTAGTCATTGCCACTTTCTGATTCAGCGCCAGACTGTAAAAATAAACACCTTCGGGCAAGTCCATTACATTAATCTGAACTTTTCCAATTAGGTCTGCTATTGTCTCTGTTAATACTTCCTGGCCTAAAAGATTAAAAAACTTAACCTCTGCTGATTTTACTTCAACAGGCAATTCATAATCAAACGCTACGAACTTGCTTGCAGGATTTGGATAGGCTTCGCTGATTGCTGATTTTGCCAAAATGTCGTCAACTGAAGTAGGACTAATTACATAGTGTGCATTAAAAGTAACTTTATCATCAGGCTCGTTGGCATTAAAAAAAGTATATTTAACAATCGTTGTACCTGCATTGCCCTGAGGTAAATAATGACCTGCAAAAATCTCTTCAGAAGTCATTTCTCCGGCTGGAATTGTATATGGATCAGGCGATTCTACAACGAAATCAGGAAAACAACTTTCCCAGCAAAGGTAATTCTTTGAACCCTCAACAATATCAACATCATCGCGTCTTGCTTTTACAGGAAGGTCGCGGTCGGAATTATTTTTGACAAGTAATACCGCTAAATACTCTTCAAATTCATTGTCTGTTAATTCACCATGAATATACACATTATCGCCATCAGCAAGCTCGACACCATCATAATAAAGGCTGAGTGATTGTGCCGAAGCAAAAGTGCCAATCGCTAAAAAAAAGGATAAAAAAAGTATTAGTTTCTTCATAACATGTGGTTTTATTTTAAAATATATTTACTGCAAATATCGTGCTAAATATTTTTTTTGGCAATCCCGCCTTGATCAACTTGTAAAGCATAGACAACTTTATACGCAAAAGTGTTGTCTGAATAAATAATCTCTTTGCAATATTAATAATTTTTTTAGTTTTGTAGTACTTGAACACCTAAATTATAATGATTATGAGAAAGACTTCTATTCTTGGTTTGCTGCTTGCTTTAATGCCGGTTTTTTTAACTGCTCAGGTGAGCAGATTGCTTTTGGCCGAAGGTTTTACAAGTTCTACTTGTGGGCCCTGTGCTACTCAAAACCCGGCCTTTGATGCCTTGTTACATGCCAACGAGGACAAAATTACTTCTATCAAATACCACATGAATTGGCCCGGAGCCGGAAACGATCCCATGTATCACCACAATCCGACCGATAATAGTGCAAGAAAAACCTATTACAGCATTAACTCTGTGCCTCATGTATATATGAATGGAGATTATTTTCACGGTGTTCCGGCACAAGTTAGTCAGGCAATGATTGACAATTATGCTGCTAATCCGGCACCTTTTGAAATTCAAATGCAACACCGTTTGAGCGATGATCAAGATAGCGTTTACGTCACCATGCTGATTCGTGCCGACGAAGCAGTAAGCGGAAATCTGGTTGCTCACATAGCCGTAATTGAAAAAGAAATCATTTTTAGTTCTCCTCCCGGATCAAATGGCGAAACAGATTTTTATAATGTGATGAAGCGCTATTACCCTCTAAAAGCGGGACCTCGCTTCCTGATTTTGAAGCCAACGACTATTTTATCATCGAAACGGCCTGGGAATTGCAAAATGTGTATGATATAGATCAAATTGCAGCTGTGGGTTTTGTGCAGAACAATACCAATAAACACGTGCATCAGGCAGCCAACAGCAGCACTGATCCGATTGTACCTATTTATGCCAACGATGCTGCAGTAAAAGTCATCGAAAATGCAACTTCATCAAACTGTAGCGGAACCATGAACCCAATTGTAAGTATTACCAATTATGGTTCTGAGCTATTTACAAGTGCAACTATTGAGTTTCATATCAATGGCACCATGGTGCATAGTACAGATTGGACAGGAAGTCTAGACTTTCTTCAAACAGCAGTCGTAGATGCAGGAGAAATTGAGTTTGACCTGCAAGCTGAAAACGAATTAGCTATCGTGATTAGTCAAACGAATGGTCAGGGCGATGATTATCCCAAGAACAATACACAAACCTTCCCATTTATGGAATCCATCAATGTGAATGGTGTTGCTGTAAGTTTATTCATTTTACTCAATAACGCTCCCGAAGAAACCAGCTGGGAATTGCATAATAGTTTTGGCGAGTTGATTCAATCCGGTGGCCCCTATACAAACCCTAACAGTGTTGTAAGTATGCCGCTTGAAGTAAGTGATTTGGGTTGCTACGAATTTGTGATGTACGATGCAGGTGGTGATGGATTGTGTTGCGGACAGGGAACCGGATACTACGCTGTTCTTGGCGAAGGAAGCGAACCCTTGTTTACCGGCCAGGGTTTTGGCTCAGTTGATCGAAACCAGTTTGCATACGGTTATGTTGGCCAACAAGAACTTGCAAATGAAACAGAAATTCAGTTATTTCCTAATCCGGTAAGCGCTCAGGAAAGCCTCAATCTGGAGCTATCCTCATCGGCTCAGGTAACAGTGAGCATATATGATATCAGTGGTAAGCAACTGGTTAAACAGGATTTTGGAATGCTTGAAGCCGGAACGCACAACTTAAGTGAAATAATCACAGCATTACCCAAAGGCTTATATATCACAACGATACAAACCAATGATCAGCTTACAAATCAAAAACTGACCATCAAATAAAATCCTAATAGGTATAAATTGTAAAAGGCTGCCCGGCATTAACAGGCAGCCTTTTTTTAATACTATTTATCCGGCTATAATGCTGCTTTTGAAATCTAATTGATTACTTTATTAATGATGTCATCATCGGCAAAATTTGGCAAGGTCACTTTAAGCAAAGGTTCTTGTTCCATGGCACGTTTTATAGCAAAAACTGCTTCATTATTCCTGGCCCAGCTGCGTCGGGCTATACCGTTATTAACGTCCCAATGGAGCATCATTCTCAGTCTGCGATTTGCTGCAGCCGTGCCATCGAGCAGCATTCCAAAACCTCCATTAATGACTTCGCCCCAGCCGACACCACCACCATTATGAATAGAAACCCAGGTTGCCCCCCTAAATGCATCTCCAATCACATTTTGAATAGCCATATCAGCCGTGAAGCTTGAGCCATCATAAATATTTGAGGTTTCGCGATAGGGCGAGTCAGTTCCGGATACATCGTGGTGATCGCGCCCAAGGATGACCGGCGCACTAATTTCGCCTTTTGCAATGGCTTCATTGAAAGCCGCGGCAATCTTTATGCGTCCTTCTGCATCCGCATAGAGAATACGCGCCTGAGAGCCAACAACCATTTTGTTCTTTTGTGCCTCTCTGATCCAGTGGATATTGTCGTTCATCTGCTGGCGAATCTCAGCCGGCGCTGTTTGTGCAATTTCTTCGAGCACTTCACAGGCAATCTGATCTGTTTTGGCTAAGTCCTCCGGATTTGAAGAAGCACAAACCCATCGAAACGGCCCAAAACCATAATCAAAACACATGGGACCCATAATATCCTGAACATAGGAAGGATATTTAAAAGCACCTTTTTCGTTCAATATATCAGCTCCGGCACGACTACTTTCGAGCAAAAAGGCATTGCCATAATCAAAAAAGTACATCCCTTTGGCTGTGAGCCTGTTTACTGCATCCACATGCCGAACCAAGGATTGTTTCACCTTTTCCTTAAATTGTTCGGGATTGTCAGCCATCATTTTGTTACTTTCCTCATAGGATAGCCCAACAGGGTAATATCCGCCTGCCCAAGGATTATGCAAAGAGGTTTGATCAGTACCCATATCCACATCGATATCACGATCAGCAAGCCGTTCCCATAATTCAACGATATTGCCCAAATAAGCAATTGAATGTGGAACATTTTTCTTCTTCCACTCCAGGGCTGCATCAACAGCAGCATCAGCATGCTCGATAATCTCATCTACCCAGCCCTGCTCCTGTCGTTTGTGAGCGGCTTTTGCATTCACTTCGGCAGTGATACTAACAACACCAGCGATATTTCCGGCTTTAGGCTGCGCGCCACTCATGCCACCAAGGCCGGCAGTAACAAAAAGTTTGATGCCTCCTTTATAATTAGGGTGCTTTTTCATCCTTCCGGCATTCAAAACCGTAATTGTAGTGCCGTGCACAATCCCCTGCGGACCAATATACATGAACGATCCGGCAGTCATTTGACCATACTGAGATACGCCTAAAGCATTAAAACGTTCCCAATCGTCGGGTTTAGAATAATTAGGTATCACCATTCCATTAGTTACCACAACTCTGGGAGCATCGGGATGCGAAGGGAAAAGACCCATCGGATGACCCGAATACAACACCAGTGTTTGCTCTTCTGTCATTTGAGCCAGGTATTGCATTGTCAACAGATACTGCGCCCAATTTTGAAAAACAGCGCCATTGCCTCCATAAGTAATCAGCTCGTGAGGATGCTGAGCCACTGCGTCATCAAGATTGTTGCTTAACATCAGCATGATTGCGGCTGCTTGCTTCGATTTGTGCGGAAAGTCGTTTATGCTGCGCGCATGGATTTTGTAATCCGGCCGAAAACGATACATATAAATTCGACCATAACGCTCAAGTTCTCGGGCAAATTCTTCTGCCAGCACGGCATGATGCTCGTTTGGAAAGTAGCGCAAAGCATTTTTTAATGCCAGTTTTTGCTCTTCCTGATTAAGGATAGGCTTGCGCTTAGGGGCATGATTAATCTGCGCATCATAATTCTTAAGTTGCGGAAGTTGGTCTGGTATTCCCTGAAGTACAGCACGTTGAAATTCACTTAATGCATTCATCCTGATGATTTTTTTGGAATCACAAAGGTAGCAAAAAGCAGGCTTTCAGCGATAGGATTTCTATAAATTAGCAGGCTGTTTTTGAATGGAAATAACTCGTCTAGTGTTGGTCCAGGGTGTGCGCTATGATGAGCAGTAATAAAGCACGTGCCCTGAAAAGCTGAGCTTTTACGGTACCCATTGGCAGCTTAAGTTTGTTGCAAATTTCCTCGTAGCTATACTCATCAAAATAGCGCATAAAAATCAGGTTTCTATAATGCGGTTTCAATTTTTCCACTACCTCACGCATATGTCTGATTTTTTGGGCATGTATCATATTTTCCTCAGGATCATGTTCCTCCGAAGGAATATGCCCCAACTGTTCATCCTGCTGATCAGCCGTCCAGTTCAGCTGGCTAACCGAAGGTATGCGTTTATTACGTCGCATGAAATCGATACAATTGTTGGTTGCAATTTTGTAGAGCCATGTTGAAAAAGCAAAATCGGCTGTATATTTTTCAAGATTTTTAAAGGCCTTGGCAAATGCTTCTATCGTAAGGTCTTCTGCATCCAGGTGGTCGCCCGACATCTTAAGCATCAAAAAATAAATAGCGTCTCTGTATATACGCAACAATTCCGCATAAGCCTTCTGGTCTCCATCCTTTAATGCTTTATCAATAAGCACCAAATCGCGCTGAGCTTTATCGGTTAATTGTGTTTTTACTTCCATTTTGGCTTTTTAATCAGCAAATTTGAGAGGGCCATTAAGGGTGTAAAAATAATAAAAAAGATGTCAGCCCAGGGATAAACCCAGATAAGTCCGCGCTCGCCCAGCTTTTGGGCAGCTTTGGAGAATATGAACCAGTGACTCACTAACCGCAGTATGAAAAGCAAAACTAAGCCACCATAATATATAAGCGGTTCGGGCTGCAGCCTTACGAAAGGCGAAACACAAAACAGGGCGGCGAAGCTCACATAAAAAGTGAAGGAGGAAAGTGAATACATTCCCAATAACAATTTAATGTCAAAAGCATAATAAATACCGGTTGTAAGGTGGCGTCGTTTTTGCCTCACCCAGGCTGTAAAACTTTGTTTTGGAAGGGAAACCATACGGTTTTTATCAGAAACCAGAAGCCCGGTGTTGCCTTTATTAGCTACCTGATGGATGAATAAATCATCATCACCGGAACTAATTTTATAATGAGACGTAAAGCCTTTGTTCCTCAAAAACAAACTTTTGCGATACGATAAGTTTCTGCCCACACCCATGTATGGTTTCCCGATCATCGCCAGCGACATATACTGAATGGCAATATGAAGCGTGTCATAGCGAATGAGTTTGTTTAATAATCCCGGCTGCCTTTCATATGGCCCATAAGCAAGTACTACCTCCGTTTGCGGGGAGTACGAATCAGCAATCTGACTGATCCATTGCCTGTTCTCCGGATAGCAATCGGCATCAGTCAGCAACAAAAGATCATGCTTTGCCGACTTTATTCCCATGCTCAGCGGAAATTTTTTTCCTTGAAAAAAATTCAGGCTTTGCCGCAAATGAACCACTTTAAGTTTTGCGTGATCGCGGGCCAGTTGATCAAGAAACTCCGCAGATTCATCATCGGAGCAGTCGTTTACTACGACAACTTCAAAATCAGGATAATCCTGATCCAGAATTAAAGGCAAAAAACGCTGCAAATTATGGTACTCATTACGTGCAGAAATCACAACCGACACCGCTTCCTGATTGACAGCGGCCGTTACTTTGGTCGCATTTGAACCAAAAAAGGCAAGGCGACCAAAAACCATCCAATAGTAACTCAGTTGAACCACAAAGGCCACCATAAAAACAACAAACAACACAAAACCGGCAGAAAGGTAATTTATCTCCATGGAAACGGAACTGTTTTAAAGCTCCTGCAAAATTATCCAATCTTTGCGATTTGGCTTATCTTTGCCGAAATTTTTGCGGATGGATTTTACGATCAACGGCACAGATCCAAAAAGTGCAGCACGAGCGGGGACAATAAAAACTGATCACGGAACAATCGAAACACCGATTTTTATGCCGGTGGGAACAGCCGGCACGGTAAAAGCTGTTCACCAACGTGATCTTTATGAGGATGTTAAAGCAGAAATAATTCTTGGCAACACCTATCACCTTTATTTAAGACCAGGGCTTGATGTGTTGGAAAAAGCGGGAGGCCTGCATCAGTTCAACAGCTGGCATAAACCCATACTTACCGACAGTGGAGGATATCAGGTTTATTCGTTAAGTGCCCGCCGCAAGCTCACAGCTGAGGGCGTAACCTTTCAGTCTCACATCGATGGCTCGCGGCACAAATTCACACCCGAAGGCGTAATGGATATCCAAAGGCGCATTGGTGCGGATATTATTATGGCTTTTGATGAGTGCACGCCTTATCCCTGTGATTATGACTATGCCGTAAAATCTACTGAAATCACCCATCAGTGGCTCAACCGCTGTTTGAATCGCCTTGAAGAAACTGAACCAATTTATGGTTATAAACAAAGTTTATTTCCTATTGTACAGGGTTCGACCTACAAAGATTTGCGAAAACACTCGGCCGAGACCATTGCCGGTGCCGGAGCTGATGGTAATGCTATTGGCGGGCTATCTGTGGGAGAGCCTGCCGAAATGATGTATGAAATGACCGAACTGGTTTGCAATATTCTTCCGGCCGATAAACCAAGATACCTGATGGGTGTAGGAACGCCGGCAAATATTCTTGAAAGCATTGCATTAGGTGTTGATATGTTCGACTGCGTAATGCCTACACGCAATGGCCGAAACGGGATGCTATTTACAAGTAACGGTATCATCAATATGCGAAACGAAAAATGGAAAAGCGATTTTAGTCCCATAGACGAAAACGGGCTTTCTTTCGTTGATACACAATATTCACGGGCATATTTGCGTCATCTGTTTATTGCCGGCGAAATGCTGGGAAGCATGATTGCCAGCCTTCACAATCTTTCGTTTTATCTTTGGCTCGTCAAAGAGGCAAGAAAGCATATTTTAGCCGGAGATTTTGCCTTATGGAAACAAATGATGATTCCCAAAATCTCACAACGTCTTTAGTTTATGAAGCTCATCGACTGGTACATCTTCAAAAAATTCATCGGCACCTTTTTTTATGCCATTTCGTTGTTGATAGTTATTGTGATCATCTTTGATATTTCTGAAAATATTGACGACTTTTTGCAAAATAATGCCCCGGTCAGTGAAATAATAATTGACTATTATATCAATTTCATCCCCTATTTCATCAATCTTTTTGTTTATCTGTTCACCTTTATTTCGGTGATTTTTTTCACCAGCAAGATGGCTGGAAACTCAGAGATCATCGCTATTCTCAGCAGTGGCATCAGCTTTTTCAGGATGTTGCGGCCTTATTTATTTGCTTCTTTACTACTTGGCATTCTTTCTTTTTATCTGGGAAATTTTTTAATTCCAAAAACCAACGAAATAAGGCGAAACTTCAAGGATAAATACATGGAAGACCTGACCAAAGACAATGACCGCAACATTCATATTCAGATTGAAAAAGGCGTATTTGTTTTTGTGGAAAACTACAATAACAAGCAACAAACAGGTTATCGGTTCACAATCGAACATTTTAATGACGAGCAAATGACTTACAAACTGCTTGCCGACCGAATTGAGCTCGATACCAGCCGCGGACCAAATGCCTGGAAAATCATAAACTACACCGAACGATACATTGATGGCCTTAACGAACACATAAAAAAAGGAAAAACCCTTGATACAACGCTCAAACTGCAAGCTACTGACCTATACAAAATCAAAGAAGATTTTGAGGTCATGAACTTTTGGGAATTAAGAAGTCACATTAGCCAAGAGCGTTTAAAAGGTACAATTGGCGTAGTTAATTATGAGGTAGAAATGCAAAAACGATTGGCATCACCGGCAGCTATTCTCATTCTCACCTTTATTGGAGCTGCGCTTTCAAGCCGTAAAGTCAGGGGTGGCATCGGTATGCATCTGGGAATCGGCATTGGCATCACCTTCTCTTACATTCTATTTATGCAGTTTTCAACAGTATTCGCCACTATTGGCAACCTCCCCCCTATTCTCGCAGCCTGGATTCCAAACATATTTTACACAATTTTAGGTGTATATCTGATGATCAAAGCTCCAAAATAAACAATCGGGTAAAGCCATATCATCAGAAAAACCAATAGCCGGCGCACTACCGGGCAACCAAATTATTTATTACTTCCATTACATGCGTCATTTTTTTAATTTTGCAGCAGATCAAAAATAGCTTATGGCCATAATTAATACCGTTGCTTCCTGGTTTATAAAAAAACGTATGCACCAGATTGAGCTCTTTATAAAATACCCGCACGAAGTTCAGGCCGAATGGTTTAAAAGACTTATCGCACTTGGAAAAACTACAGAATTTGGCAGAACATACGACTTTAAGAGCATCAAAACACCTGAGCAGTATGCAGAGAGGATTCCCATACACAGTTACGAAAACCTCAAACCTTACATCGACAGGCTTAGAACAGGAGAACAAAACGTTTTATGGCCCGAAGAAATCAAGTGGTTTGCTAAATCATCGGGCACAACCTCCAGCAAAAGTAAATTTATCCCGGTAAGTAATTCTTCACTCGAAGAATGCCATTTTAAAGGCGGGAAGGATATGCTTAGTCTGTACATCAATAACCATCCCGACACAGAAGTTTTCGATGGCAAAGGCCTGGTGATGGGTGGCAGTCACACCATAAGCGAAATCAACAACGAATCCTATTATGATGGTGATCTTTCCGCTATCCTCATCCAAAACCTCCCCTTTTGGGTTCAGTTGATGAAAACCCCTAACCTAAGCATTGCCCTGATGGACGAGTGGGAGTCGAAAATAGAACTAATGGCGCGCGAAACGATGCAGCATGATGTAACAAGTATATCGGGTGTGCCTTCATGGACGCTGGTTCTGATAAAAAAAATACTTGAAATCACAGGAAAGAAGAACCTCAGTGAAGTTTGGCCAAATCTGGAGGTGTTTTTCCATGGCGGTGTCAATTTCGATCCCTACCGCGATCAGTTCAAACAGCTTATTCCCCATGCCGGAATGAATTATATGGAAACCTATAATGCCTCTGAAGGTTTTTTTGGAATTCAGGATCAGGCAAACAGCCACGAATTGCTTTTGATGCTTGATTACGGCATTTTCTATGAGTTTGTTCCCGTTGATGAGTTAGAGCAGGAACATCCAAAAACACTCCTTTTACATGAAGTTGAAAAGGGTGTTAACTATGCACTTTTAATTACCACCAATGCCGGCTTATGGCGTTATCTTATTGGAGACACCATAAGCTTTACCTCCCTCAATCCTTTCAGAATAAAGATTACAGGCCGCACTAAAAGCTTTATCAATGCATTTGGCGAAGAACTGATTATCGATAATGCAGAAAAAGCGCTGGCTATTGCCAGTCAGAAATGCAACATCAATATCATCGATTATACGGCTGCTCCTTTTTATTCAACAGATAAAGAAACAGCAGCACACGAATGGCTGATTGAATTTGAGAAGGAGCCGGAGCATATCGAATTCTTTGCAGAAACACTCGATAACGCCCTTAAATCGCTCAATTCAGATTATGAAGCCAAACGCTATCACAATATGGTTTTGCGCCCACCCATAATTCATGTTCTAAAGAAAGGTACATTTTATGCCTGGCTTAAACAAAAAGGGAAATTAGGCGGGCAGCATAAAGTTCCGCGTTTGTCAAACAACCGCGAGCTTGTTGAAGAGATCTTAAAATTAGCCTAAGGGCGCGAAAAACTTATTAACTTTAGCCTCTAAAAAATACCTTATGCATATCGCTATTGCAGGAAATATCGGGTCAGGAAAAACAACACTGACAAAACTGCTATCCAAGCATTTTAATTGGACACCGCATTATGAAGACGTAGAAAACAACCCCTATCTGCACAGCTTTTATGAAGATATGCAAAGGTGGTCGTTCAACCTACAGGTGTATTTCCTTAACAGCCGTTTTCGGCAAGTTATCGATATCCGCAATAGCGGAAAGACCATTGTGCAGGATCGCACCATTTATGAGGACGCCTACATTTTTGCGCCCAACTTGCATTCCATGAACCTGATGTCGACACGTGATTTTGAAAATTACAGCTCACTTTTTGAACTGATGAGTAAGTTTATTCAGCCACCAGATTTGCTCATCTATCTCAGATCTTCGGTACCTACACTGGTAAATCAGATACAAAAGCGCAACAGGGATTACGAAAAGTCAATCCGGCTCGATTACCTCAAACACCTCAACGAACGCTACGAAGCCTGGATCACGAAATATACCATTGGAAAATTGCTGATTATCGAAGTGGACGATATTGACCTGGAAAAACCCGACGACTTAAGCCTTGTAATTGAGCGTATTAACGCCGATTTACATGGCCTGTTTTAGTGCTTTCACAATTTATTACTAAAGTAAGACCATGAGAATCATTGCCATCATTCCAGCCCGATATGCTTCAAGCAGGTTTCCCGGAAAGCCATTGGCGGATATTCAAGGCATGACGATGATTCAGCGCGTATATGAGCAGGTTCAAAAATCCAAAAAAATTGATCAGGTTATTGTAGCCACAGATGATGCAAGAATTTTTGATAAAGTAGCGTCATTTGGGGGCAAGGCTGTGATGACGGCTGATACGCATCCCAGCGGAACAGACAGATGCTTTGAAGCCCTGGACAAAACTGCCGGCCATTTTGATGCCGTGTTGAATATCCAGGGTGATGAGCCCTTTATCGATCCCCTGCAAATTGATCAACTTGCCGAACTGATACAATCACCCGAGGTTGATGTTGCAACGCTGATTACGCCAATCATTGATACTGCCACACTTTTTGACCCGAATGTGGTAAAAGTTGTAAGCTCGATCACAGGCCGGGCACTTTATTTTAGCCGGCAGGCCATCCCCTATTTGCGCAACAGTAAAGCAGACGAATGGCCCGAGGCACACCGCTTTTATCGTCATCTGGGTATTTATGCCTTTAAAAGTGACATCCTGAAAGCTGTAACCGCCATAGCCCCCTCAAAACTTGAGATGGCCGAGTCGCTTGAGCAGTTGCGATGGCTCGAAAATGGCTATTACATCCAAACCGGTGTTACGCAACATGAAGGTATTTCGGTTGATACGCCCGAAGATTTGAAAAAACTTATCAACAAAATTTGAATTTAAGTTAAGGTGGTTGTATCTTAGCAGGCTAAATAATTTTGCTGACTCCAAAGCCATCAAACCGCTCATGAAAATTGCACGTAACATAGCTGATTTACTGTTTGAACATGAATGTGTTGTGATTCCGGGACTTGGAGGTTTCATCACCAAGGATCATCCGGCAAGCATTCATCCTGTAAAGCATCAGTTCAAACCACCGCATAAGGAAATTGTATTCAATCAACATCTTAGAGCCAACGATGGCATGTTGCTCAATTATATTGCACAAAAAGAGGCCCTTTCCTATGCCGATGCCAAAAAGAAAATGGACAAATTTGTGCTGCGTTGTCTGGATGAAATGGAGCAAGGCCGCAAAATTACTTTCCGTAATATTGGCAGCATTCATTTCGACAGTCAAAAACAGATTGTCTTTGATGTTGATCAGGCACAGAATTACCTGGCTGATTCATTTGGACTAACGGGATTTGTTTCCCCTGCCATAAAACGTGAAGATTTTTCGCAAAAGCTGGAACAATCCATCAGGCAGCAACGCGAAGACAAGCAACAAAAGCTGCACACTCAGCCTGAACCCAAAAGAAAGCGCAAGCAAAGCTCCAAACAGCCAACACAAGCCTTCAAAGCTTCGCGCCGCGCAAACCCTTATAAGAAACAATTAGTTTTTATTGGTGTTTTGCTTCTTTTTATGATGATTGGCTGGACGTATATGAATAAGCATACTGTTAGCAGGTATTATGCTGCCTACAGCGGCTGGATTCCTTTTTTCTATGCCAGCCCCAATGAGTTTGTAGCCAGTAATGCAGATAAACTCCCGGTTGGGCGTTTTTTAACTTCAGAGCAGCAAAACAAGGATACACAAGTTGATTTCAGGGACGAAGTTTTGGCCGAAAAATCAAAGACCAATGCTGCTGAAGAAACAGTACTGATTGAATCAGCTCCTGTTGATGCCGTTGACA
Organism: Bacteroidota bacterium; assembly: GCA_018830105.1. Taxonomy (GTDB): domain Bacteria; phylum Bacteroidota; class Bacteroidia; order Bacteroidales; family F082; genus UBA5536. Next base: position 129,069 of record JAHJTC010000011.1, on the reverse strand, counting down.
ACCCAAAAGAAACTGAGGCACTACCGGCAACGGAGCCTGAAGTTGAAGTTTCAGCTCCAATTACCACCAATCCGACAGAAAAAATAAGCCAGTCGTTGCCCGAAGTAAATGGCACAGAAGAAGCACAAGAAACTGGTTTTTTCATCATTGCCGGGGCTTTCAGAGAAAAATCAAATGCAGAAATGTTGATTGTCAAACTACGCCAAAAGGGTTTTGAAGCTCAGTATGCCGGTCAAACCAATACCGGGCTCTGGCGCGTGGCTTTTGAGGTGCATCAGCAAAGAAGTGCTGCATTGCGAAGACTGGAAATTATAAAAAGTGAAGAAAACGCAGGAGCCTGGATATTTAGCTTTTAGAAATTATTGATACTGTGGGAAAGAAAAAAAAGCTTCAGCGTTTTGCTGAAAACGACACCTTTGAACATTTATTCCAATACAATTATGAGCAGCTGCAACAAACCGGTTTCCCTTTAAAAGGAAAATGGCGAGAGCAGTTTTTCAATAACAACAACCCCATTGTCCTTGAATTAGGCTGCGGCAAGGGAGAATACACCATCGGTCTGGCCAAAGCACGCACGGCAAGTAACCACATCGGCATGGACATCAAAGGAGCCAGAATGTGGCGCGGTTTGCGCGACACCATCGAATCAAAGCTCACGAACGTAGCATTTATCCGCAGTAAAATTGAATTGGTCGAGTTCTTCTTAGGCCCTGATGAGGTAGATGAAATCTGGATCACCTTTCCCGATCCTCAGCCACAGCAATCCAGGATAAGAAAAAGACTAAGCTCACCCAGATTCCTGGAAAACTACAGAAAATTTTTAAAGCCAGCAGGTGTTGTTCATCTCAAAACAGATAGCGATTTGCTCTACCAATACACCTGTGAAGTAATTGCCGCGCAAAATTTACCTGTTTATTACAACACCAGCGACCTTTATGCTGAAAAGGAAGCGCTGGAAGTAAAGCAAATTCAAACATTTTATGAAAAGATCTGGCTGGAACAAGGCCTGAAAATTAAATACCTGAGGTTTGGACTACATCCCCAAAAATGATTCCTTTTTTGATTTGGTTTACGACTTGGTAAAGCAAATCCCTTACGGCAGGGTCACTTCCTACGGTGCAATTGCTGCATGTCTTGGTGCTAAATCATCAGCAAGAATGGTCGGCTGGGCCATGAATAATTCCCATCATGCCTCCAAACAAATTCCTGCGCACAGGGTTGTAAACCGCAACGGACAACTAACTGGTAAAGCGCATTTTGGGCATCCTGATCTGATGCAATCCTTACTGGAAAATGAAGGCCTCATTATTGAAAATGACACCATCATCGATTTTAAAAAACATTTCTGGGATCCAGCCTGTCTGGCTGATCAATAATAAGTTACTAAAAACAACTTAAGAAGATGCCCGTACAATCAGCCTCGTTTTGATTACTTTTTTTATGGGCACAAATGGATCTTCCCTTTCGGAACTTTTCAATCTTTTAAGCAACATCAAACAAGCCTCGCGCCCGAGTTCAAAGCCAAACTGATCTACCGTGCTAAGCTCTGGTTCGCTGATAGCTGCCAGCTTGCTGTTTTCAAAACCTACCACACGAATATCATCAGGTACTTTTAAACCGAGCTGTTTGGCTTCTTTAACGATAGCAATTGCCGACATATCATTCACGGCAAAAAAACCGGTGGGATAGTCGGGGCGCCGCAAAATTTCATGTGCTGCCTTTCGGGCCGACTCAAAGGTGTCGGCAAGTACTACCAAGCTTTGGTCGAAGTGAATATTATGCTTAAGGAGCGCATCATGATATCCCGACAAACGTCCTTTACCAATTGCTAAATGCTGAGGGGCTGCAAAATGGGCAATCCGCTTGCAGCCTCTTTCAACCAAGTGATTAACTGCCATGAAAGCTCCATGATAATCGTCGGCCACCACCTGATCTGCCTGCAAAGCATCAATTACACGATCGAAAAAAACGACAGGAATTTCATTATCGATGAGTTTTTGGAAATGAGAAAAGTCCTTTGTTTCCTTCGAAAAAGAAACCAACACGCCATCTACCCTATTGGTCAGCACGGCTTGAGTGTTTATTACTTCACGTTTGTAACTCTCATTCGATTGAAAAACCATCACACTGTAATCATTTTTGTAGGCAACTTCTTCCATACCATTGATAATAGCAGAGAAAAAATAGTGCTCAATTTCAGGGATAATCAGTCCAATGGTACGGGTCGAGTTGTTTCTCAGGTTAAGGGCAATTCGATTTGGCCGGTATCCAAGCAAGGCGGCTAACTCTTTAACAGCTGTTCGGGTTTTGGGGCTTATATCAGGATGATCTTTCAAAGCCCTTGAAATTGTGGAAGTTGACAAGCCCAGCTTTACGGCTATATCCTTAATTGTTACTTGACGTTTCATCGACAGGGTTCCTTTATTATGACTATTAACAGCTATGAATTTGGCATTAAAAATACAAAAATAATACTGATGTATAACTATTTCCAAATGTAGGCATAAATTTCAACCGATTGCGAAAACAATATCTTCATTTTTTAGTTATCTTTGTGCTAAGACAATAAAGGATTCTTTAATTTTGTGATAACTATTTTTTAACGTTTAGCCTGACCAAATTAACATGATAATTAGCATCTCACAAAAAAACATGGTTTTGCAAACTCACTTAACACAAATTAATTAATATGAACAAGTTTACACGAAGGGCGATGCCTTTGCTGATGGTGCTATTTGCCATCAGTACAGCATTCGGACAAACGGCTACCATTAAAGGTACCGTAAAAGACCAGTCAACGGGCGAAACCATGCCCGGAGTCAATGTCTTGATCAAAGGAACTTTGATTGGTACTTCAACAGATTTTGACGGAAACTATGTGCTGGAAAATATTCCTGCCGGCGAAGTTGAAATTGAAGCCAGTTTTATTGGATTTCTGCCAACAACAAAAACAGTAACTTTAAATCCTGACGAAACATTAAACCTTGACCTGGCGCTTGAAGTAGATGTTGTGATTTTGGAAGAAACCGTGGTCATTGGATATGGTGTGCAAAAAAAGAGCGATAGAACGGGCGCCGTTTTATCCATTGATGCTGACGAATTAAATAAGGGTGTTTTAACCGACCCTATTCAGGGCATTCAAGGCAAAATGGCCGGGGTTATTGTTTCTAAAAAGGGCGGCGACCCAAATTCCGGCTTCGATGTAAAAATCAGGGGTGCTTCAACATTGTCAACATCAACAAGTCCTTTGTATGTGGTTGATGGTGTTCCAGGTGTTGACCCTACTACCATTGCTCCTGAGGATATTGAATCGTTCAGCGTATTGAAAGATGCCTCCTCAGCAGCAATTTATGGTTCGCGCGGCGCCAACGGCGTTATTATCATCACCACGAAACGTGGAACCGATGGATTGGGAACCCGTGAAGCGCAGATAGACTTCAACACATATCTCTCCACTGATATTGTGGCTAACCGCTTAGACTTGCTTTCAGCGGACCAGATTAGAAATTATGTGGCAGAAAATAACCTGAATTTTAATGATGGTGGTGCCAGTGTTGATTGGCAGGATGAAATTTTCAGACAAGGAACTTCACAAAACTATGCATTGTCAGTTTCAGGTGGTGATAATAATTCCTCTTACCGCACCTCACTTAGCCATCAGGATTTCTCGGGAGTAGTTATAGGCACAGAGAAAAAAAGAACTATCGCACGTATCAATGTCGATCAAAAAGCTTTTGACGATAGACTGACTATTTCTGCCGGTATTGCAGGTACATTTGAAACTAATGAATATATTGATTACGGCGGAAACGGACCAAATGATGTGCTTTATCAGGCCTACCAACGAAACCCTACTGACCCTGTTAGAAACGCAGATGGAAGTTTTTATGAAATTGAACGTCAGTTTCAATATTATAATCCGGTAGCTATTGTAGATATGATTCAAAATGAGCGTGATGCAAAAAGGTTCTTTGGATTTCTCAAGGCTGATCTTGATATATACAGGGGCTTATCTGCGGGAGTTAACCTGGCTTATACCCGCGATGATTTTGAAAGCTTCTATTTTGAACCAACAACACTTCGTTTAGGAAAACACGAAGGATATGGCAAACGTCAATATGAAAATCATAGCTCTAAAATCTTAGAAACAACCTTGCGCTACAATAAGGATCTGGGCTTACATAATATAAACCTTGTTGGCGGTTATTCTTTTCAGGAAGATTTCAACACAGGTTTTTTTGCTCAAGGTAAGCAACCATTTATTAATAATGTGGGAGCCAACGATCTATCCTTTTTGCAAAATATCAACCCAAGAGATATCCGATCCTGGAAAGGCAGCAACCGTTTGATTTCATTTTTTGGTCGTGGTATCTATAATTTCAACTCCAAATATTATGTGACCGCGACCGTACGTCGTGATGGTTCATCTAAATTCGGTGTTAATAATAAATGGGGATGGTTTCCTTCAGCCTCAGTAATGTGGAATATCACCGGTGAAGATTTTATGAGTGATGTAAATTTTATTAACGCCTTGAAGTTACGTATTGGATATGGAATCACGGGTAGTCAGGAATTTAGCAACTACCGAGCTTTGGCTTATTACCAGGCAGGGGAAACTTCACTAAATTTTGAAACGGGTGAAGAAGCTATCCTAATGGAATATCTCCACGCCGCCAACCCAAACCTCAAATGGGAAGAAAATGCCGAGTTAAACATTGGTCTTGATTTCGGCCTTTTTGAAGATAAAATTTCTGGCTCGATTGACTATTTCCAAAAAACTACGTATGACTTATTAGGTGAGTATGCAGTTCCTGTTCCTCCATACCCATCTCCAAGGATTTGGGCCAACGTGGGCGAATTTAAGGTAAATGGGTTTGAAATGTTCGTGCAAGCTTATCCTCTGCGCAACAAAAATTTCGACTGGAAAACAGCAATCGTATTCTCGACTTATAAGCAAGAAGTGGTTACCCTTTCAAATGATGAGTTTGATATGGCAGAGCTACATGAAGGTTGGTTATCAGGTCGTGGTTTGGTGGGCGATTTAAACTGGACACAAATCGTAAAGCCAGGCATGTCTTTAGGCACCTGGTATATGCCTGAATATGCAGGACTTTCAGCTGATGGAAAATTTCTTTTCTATACCGAAGCTGGTGGGGTAACACGCGAAATTGAAAAAGCAGAACGCAGAGATGTGGGTTCGGCTCAGCCAAAATTTGAATTGGGCTGGTCAAATTATTTTACCTTCTACAAAAATTTTGATGCAAGCTTCACAGTAAGGGGTGTTTTTGGTAACAAGATATTCAATACAACAAAGCTGATCTTTGGAAACCCGATTTGGTTACCAGATATCAATGTTTTGCAAAGCGCACTTGATGAAGAAGCTCGTGGCCTAGATGATAATCCAAGACTGAGTAGTTATTATCTCGAAGATGGAAGTTTTATTCGTTTAGACAACGTATCCATAGGATATAATATCAAGAATTTGAAATTGGTGAAAAATATTCGGATTTATTTCACTTCCAATAATCTTTTAACTATTACTAATTATTCAGGAGTTGACCCCGAGATTTCAGCTACAGGATTATCATTCGGACTCGATCAGTACAATGTGTATCCCAAAACACGTACTTTTACTTTAGGAGTTAATGTTACACTTTAAAAAAGGAAACTTTATGAAAAAGATATTAATTGCATTCATCGTAATATTAGCCTTTCAAACTGGATGTACCAAGCTTGATACAGAGCTTTACGATAAAATTTTACCGGAAGATTATACAGCCGATCCGGTATTGAAGATGAGTCCTATTTATGCTCCAATGCGGGAATTTCTGGACAATGGTGGCTGGTGGTTTGCACAAGAATTAACAGCCGATGCCATGTGTCCTCCAACACGTGCCAACGACTGGGATGATGGTGGAAAATGGCGAGTATTGCATACCCATGAATGGGATAACGAAACAGAAACTGTTAATTCAATGTGGAGTCGTTACTATGCGGGAGCCATTGAGGCCAATAAGTTTATCGAAGAAATGGAAGCCTTTCCTCCTTCTGATGAAATAACTGTTAGTATTGCAAAAGCTAAAATCCTTCGCGCTTATTACTATTACCTACTCATCGACAACTATAAAGATGTACCTTATGTAACTGATTATTTGGACTCTCCAAGAAATCCAAAAAGAAACCTAAGGGCTGACATCTTTGCAAAGCTTATTCAAGAAGTTGAGGAAAATGCTGTTCTTTTGCCCCTGACGATTACTACCAAAACCGGTGTAACAAAAGGCATGGCTTATTCGTTATTGGCAAAGCTCTACCTCAATGCAGAGGTATATACAGGTTCGCCACAATGGGCCAAAGCTGAGCAAGCCTGCGACAGTGTTATTGGCTTAGGAGCCTATTCACTTGATGCAGACCCTATGAAACCTTTTGTTACTGATAATGGTGAAAATAGCGAACACATTTTCATAATCCCTTACAATGAAAACACCTACAAAGGATTTAACCTGCACATGCGTACGCTACACTACAACAGCAATCTAACTTTTGATATGACTGTTGGCCCATGGAATGGATTTGCTGCAATGGAGAGTTTTTACAATTCTTACGAAGAAAATGATGCACGAAAAGCTTCTTTTTTGGTTGGGCAACAATATACCGCAACAGGTGAAGAAATCATTGATATAGGTGCCGGGAACGTTAATCTCGTGTTTACTCCTAACATTCCTGCTTTGTTAATGGACGCCAACAACTACACCTTACCACAAATTCGTATGTCAGGTGTGCGTGTTGTGAAATTTGAAGTTAAACTTGGTGCATCCGACAATTTGAGCAATCAATTCCCGTTGTTCAGGTATGCTGATATACTATTAATGAAAGCAGAAAGTGTAATACGTCAGGGCGGAAATGGTGACGAATGGATCAATCCAATAAGAATAAGGGCCGGAGTTGCTCCTTTTTCAGGTGCTACTTTGGATGATTTGCTTGCCGAACGTGGTCGCGAAATGTTTTTCGAAGGCCACCGCCGTCAGGATTTGATTCGTTTCGGTAAATTTAATCAGGCTTGGTGGGAAAAACCAGCTTCAAGCCCCGACAGAAACACATTCCCGATCCCACAATGGACTATCGATGCCAACCCGGCTTTGGCTGATGCACCAGTTCCAATTCCGTAAAATAATTCACTTAATAAACCTTTTATTCACTAATCTTAAATTTTTTATCGTATGAAAAAAAACTCAATTAAAAGAATGCTTCAACTGATGAGTATTATTATGCTCGCAGGTGTAGTATTGGTATCATGTAAAAAAGATGACGATGACGATCCAACGCCAACTCCAACCCCGGTTGAAGATGGAATCTATGTTGTTGGTTCAGGCACTGCCCTTACTGATTTTGACATCAAGGGCTTGATGACATCAACAAAAAATGAAGTTGATCAGGAACCTCGTTCTGCATTACTCGACATTTATGTTGCTGTAAAAGGCGGAGATGGATTCAATATTGTTAAAGTTGCCGGAACAACAAAAACAACCTATGGTCCAGGTGCTGATTTTGCTGAAGTAGTTGAAGCTGATTGGCAAGTTGACGAACCAAGAACAGGAAAATTCTGGCGTGGTGCTATCGCTGAAACTGAAACAAAATTCACTGTGCCTGAAGATGGCCTCTATCATGTTGTTTATGACACAGAACTGGGAACAGTTGTTGTTGCTCATGCAAAATGGGGTATTATCGGTGGTGCAACTCCTGGTGGCTGGTCTGACAATACACCGATGACTGCTGCTTTCGACCTAAACAAAATGGAGTTTGAAGTAACCGAAGTAACCTTACTGCAAAATGATTGGAAATTCCGTTATTCAGATGGTTGGAAAATCTTTATGGATGCTGATGGCACTGTAAAAGTTAATACCAATCTTGGTGGTACAGTTAGTGCATTGGAACCAGGCGGCGGAAATATTCCTAATGAAGTTTACGGCGTTTACACCATTACGCTTACTTGGGAATTAGGAAAAGACTGGGTTGCTACAGCCACAAAAACTGGTGATGGCGAACCACTTCCTGAATATCCTGAATCCCTCTACATGATCGGCGCAAGCGTTGGTGGCTGGGACTGGGCTGTAGTTGATCTTCCTATGATTCCTACCCACAGTAATCCACATTTGTTCTGGAAAATAGTTTGGATCGAATCAGGTGTTGCTGATCCCGGATTCAAATTTGCTCCACAAAAAGAATGGGCTGGTGATTTCGGTGTAAGTGGCGAAGCTACTGATGGTGTTTATGCCAAAGGTTCTGACAACGTTCCCGAACCAGCTGAATCAGGTTACTATATGGTTGTTGTAAACCTTCTGGATGAAACAATCGAAGTTAATCCTGCCAAAGTTTATGGTATCGGTGATGCTTTCGGAACATGGGATGCTGCTGTTGAAGCAAACCTCTTCACAGTTGACAATGCCAACGAAGTTATCATTTCCCCTGCAGCTACTGCTGAAGGAGCACTTCGTATGCATGTTGCAGCAATGACTTTGACCAATACAGATGGCAATGCAATTGATTGGTGGCAAGCTGAGTTCAACGTAATTGATGGTAACATCGAATTCCGTGGAACTGGTGATGACCAACAAAACATTCCTACATTAACTGCCGGACAAACTGTTTCACTGAACTTCAGAACACATACTGGTACAATCCAATAATCACATTGATTGTAACTTATAAAAAAGGCTGCCTTTCAGAGGGCAGCCTTTTTTTTATGTCCAAATTATAAAAAGCTCCAAGCGATTAATCAATCACTTCATGCATCTGTCCTAATAACTTGTAATCTGCTTTTCACTGGTTATATTTTAGCCGCTCATTAAAGTTCCGAAGCCATGAAAAAAGCTTTTCTCACTCTTTTTTTAGCACTTGTAGGCATTTCAATGCTATTTGCCAAAAGTGTTGATCAGGAAAAAGCAAAAATTGTTGCAACACATTTTTTGAAGTCCTACAACCAAAGTTTTTCTTCCGAACAGCTGACGCTATTCAAAACCATCGGATTACCGATAGCTGACCCATTCAACTATTATCAAAGCAGTTATACACCCCTTATTTATGTATTCAACTACACTGATAATGGATTTATACTGGTGTCGGCTGATGATATTGCTGAACCAATATTGGGATACACATTTAAACACGACTTTTCAGAAGAAGCACAGCCCTATGCCTTCTCCAAATGGATTGAAGGATACAAAAATCAGCTGGCTTATGCCATTGAAAACGGTTGGGAAAGCACACAAGCTGTAAAAAACAGCTGGGAAAATTTGCTACAAAACAATTATATCCCAGTAACGCGTGCCGTAAATCCACTGTTATCCACCACCTGGGATCAATCTCCACATTACAACGCGCAATGCCCGGGCGGCTCTGTCACGGGCTGTGTAGCAACAGCTATGGCACAGGTGATGAAATACTGGAATCATCCTGCACAGGGAACAGGCATGCACTCCTACAATCACGCCACTTATGGTACACTTTCTGCCAATTTTGGAGCAACCACCTATAACTGGTCAGCAATGCCGAACAATGTAAGTTCGAGCAATGATGCTGTGGCAACCTTAATGTATCACTGTGGTGTAAGTGTTGACATGGATTATAGTCCGCAAGTTAGTGGTGCCTGGGTTGTTGAAGCCGATGATCCGGTTTGCTCAGAAAGCGCTTTAAAAAACTACTTCGGCTACAGTAGCAGCTTACAAGGTGTGAAGCGAGACAACAACTATTCGACAGCGCAATGGACTGCCCTGATAAAAGGAGAACTCGATGCCGGTCGTCCTGTTTTGTATGCAGGCTTTGGCTCGGGGGGCGGACATGCGTTTGTTTGCGATGGCTATAACAATAGCAATTACTTCCATTTTAACTGGGGCTGGGGAGGCTATTACGATGGCTATTTTCTGATTGATGCACTTAATCCCGGCGGAACCGGAACGGGAGGAGGCACAGGAGGCTACAACGGCGGACATCAGGCGCTTATTGGAGTAGTTCCGGCATCAGGTGGTGGCGGAGGAGCGGAAGACTTAGTACTTTATGCACCCGTAAATATCACACCAAACCCAATACAAATTGGTGATGCATTTAGCATTTATACAGATATCGCGAATGTTGGCGACGAAGTATTTCAGGGAGATTTCGGTGCGCTGATTTTCGACAATCAATACAATCCTGTTGATTTTGTAGCTATTCTGCAAGGATACAGCATGGAACCACAAACGCATTTCACGAATGGAATCACTTTCAGCACCAATGGGATGAGCAATTTACTTCCCGGAAATTATTTTGTGGGAATTCTATTTCGACCACTCGGTCAGGATTGGGACATTGTAGGCAATGGCGATTACAACAACCTTGTTGCATTTCAAGTAGCAAACAGCAGCCAGATTGAGTTGTATAGTGCAATGACTGTAACGGGATCAGGGCAGCTTACACAAAATCAGCAATTTTCTGTGCAGGTAGCCTTGGCCAATTATGGCGATTCCGATTTTTATGGAAATATCGATTTATCCTTTTACAATCTTGACGGCAGCTTTGCAGAAACGGTTCAAGCCTTTAATAATGTTGTACTCGAAAGTGGTTATTATTACAATGTAACTTTTGCTTCTTCCGGCACTTCACTGACCCCTGGAAATTATTATCTGGCTATTCAACATGCTGCTAATGGCGGAAGCTGGACACTATCCGGCTCCACCTATTACCCGAATCCAATTCAGGTTATCGTGCAGGCACAGGGTATAACTGCAGATCAGTTTGAACCAAATAACCACACAACATCAGCAAGTAATTTAGCCTTGAACTGGAATAACAATATAGCGCATATCACCACCAATGGAAGCAATAATCACGAAGGTTTGGATTATGACTGCTACAAAATAGACATCCCAAACGGATACAGCTACACCATAAATGCCAGGGTTCATGATTCCTACAATAGCGGCAACGGACAGGTTTATACCAACGATGTAATCTGGTCATACAGCACCGGCCTGGGATGGCAGGGTTCATACGATGATGTGATGCCCTCCCCGCTTGTTTTACAAACAGGAGGCACGATTCACTTCCTTGTCTCTCCCTATTTTTTGGGCGAAACGGGCACTTATCTGCTCGAAATACAAATCGACAGAAATGCTACAAATACGGCCGAAATTGTAGACCAAAACAGGGTAACCATCTATCCAAATCCTACTTCCGATTTACTTTTTATCAAAAACGACCAAAACATAGAATTTACAAACTTTGGTATTTATAACCTTAAAGGCGAGCGTATTATTAGTCAGCCAATCAATGACAAGCTACAAAATACGCAAGCGATAAATCTTAAAAATTTACCCAGTGGAAGTTACTTCCTGAAATTAGAATCGGCAGAGAAAACCATCAGCAAACCCATTATTAAACACAATAAATAAATTTTCAAACACAAGCTCATGAAAACCAGAATCATTTCATTTTTAAGTTTAGTGCTCCTTGGATTGTACCTTATAAGTGCATCGGGATGCAACAAAAAAGACGATGACGAATCTCCGACTACATGCTCAGGTCCTGCACAAGTGAGTGTTGCAGGAGCAATAACAGGAAGCTATTGTCTGCAGGAAGTCACCAATTTCAAATATGATGACCACATAGAAATCAATATCGTCCTGAGTAATGGTGGAGACGAATCGGTGATGCTGTTTGCTTCTGTTGGATATGCCGGCGAAGGATTAAATCCCGGGCCGGGAACTTATCAGTGTGGAGGCGAAAATCCAGGCTATGTACAACTTGGCTATCATGGTACGAATCAAGAATTTTATAACAGTGTAAGCGGGACGCTGACCATCACTTCGGTGAGCCAATCAAGTCTCAAAGGCAGCTTTAGCGTCACTTCCAAAGGATACTATGATGAGGAAACCGCTACGGTAACCGGCACGATTAACTATTAAGCGTCAATGAATACAGGAGGCAAAACCGTTTGTCTCCTGTTTAATTTTATATCTTTTAGTTATGAGAAACGCGATCATGATTCTAACCCTGTTCGGTTTTGTAGCCTGCAACAATAACTCAAATAAACTTGTAGCGCCCGATTTCAGTGCAGGGCCGCCTGCAATAGTCTATAAAACCACACAAAATTTCGACGCCTTGGTTCCTGTCCAGCTCTCAACAGATCAGGCAAGCATTATCGCCTTTCCACATCCGACAGATTTGAAGAAAGCTGAACAACTGACTTATCCCACCCAACTCGAACATGGTTACCTGCTTGATAACCGGGGCATTGACGTTAATACAAAATTTTTGGACATGACTTATGAAGACTATGCCGCACTGAAAGAACCGCCCAAGGCTGACAGTTTGCTCCATTATCTTATAGATCAGGCTCCTTTTTTGGAAATTTACAATTGCGGAAACCGTCATCATTTTCAGGATATAGAACTTGAGATAAACCAGCTCATCCTTCATAAGGAACTCAAAAAAAGGTGTAAGAAACTCCTTTAACAGCGTAGCAAATTTCAAAAATATTTTTCTTCCCTTCATCAATGATGTTGATCTTAAATTTCGTATCTTGGGAGTTCGTTTCTCTCTCTATTAAATGGTCAAACATCTATTTGTATGAAGATTCAATTTCTTGGTGCGGCGCGCGAAGTTACGGGCAGCAAGCACTTAATTACAACCGAACACGGAAAGAAAATTCTACTCGATTGTGGCGCATTTCAGGGCAAAGGCCTTGAAACCGATCAGATGAACCGCGAAACCGGTATTGCACCTGAAGATCTGGACCACATCATCCTTACACACGCACATATCGACCATTCGGGTCTTATTCCTTATTTTTATAAAAAGGGCTTTCGGGGATCCGTAATTTGCACCCATGCCACCCGTGATCTGTGTGCAATCATGCTGTCTGACAGTGGTTTTATTCAGGAACACGATACACAGTGGTTCAATAAAAAAAGAGCAAAAAAAGGCTTACCGCCGGTAGAGCCTTTGTACACCCAGCAAGATGCTGCAAAATGTATGGAACTGTTTATAGGTGTAGCACACAACAGAAAGTTCTATATCGACAATAATGTTCGTGTCAAATTCACCAATTCAGGACATATGCTCGGCAGCGCCGTTGCCACCATTGAGCTTGACGAAAAAGGCTCCATGACGCGTATTGGTTATACAGGTGACATTGGCAGGCCAAATAATTATTTACTGCGTACGCCCGATCCTTTTCCCCAATGCGATTATCTGATAACCGAATCCACTTATGGCGACCGTCTTCATCAGGAAAAAAAAGGCGCTGAAGAAGAGCTGTTGCGCATTGTAAAATATACGTGTGTCGAAAAAAAAGGCAAACTTATCATCCCTTCTTTTGCCATTGGCCGCACCCAGGAAGTGGTTTATCTGCTCAACAATTTTTACAATGAAGGCCGCTTGCCACGTATTCCAATTTATGTTGACAGTCCGCTTGCCGTAAATGCCACCGAAATATTCAGGATGCATACTGATCAATTCAATTCTGATGTACAAAAGGTAATGGAAACTGATTCGGATCCATTTGGTTTCGGCACGCTGAAATACATCAAAGATGTGAACGAATCCAAAAAGCTCAACTTTAGCAAGGAGCCTTGCGTTATTATTTCAGCTTCCGGAATGATGGAAGCCGGACGTATTAAACACCATCTGGCCAATAACATCGACAAGCCTCAAAACACTGTTTTAGCTGTAGGTTATTGCGCGCCCAGAACACTGGGGGCCAGAATTTTGAGCGGAGAAAAAGATATTTCCATATTCGGAAAAGCTCACCATATTAAAGCCGACATATTTAAGATTGATGCTTTAAGCGGACATGGCGATTACAAAGAAATGATGGATTATCTCGAATGCCAGGATAAAACCAAATTAAAAAAAGTGTTTTTAGTCCACGGAGAAGAAGAAGCACAAATAGTTTATAAAACACACCTCAAAAAGTCAGGCTTCAAGCACATTGCCCTACCTGAGCGTGGCGAGGAATTTGAACTATAACCCAAACGCGTCTTTTTTACAAGAGACTTCCCTATTGGATTTGTTCGAAATACCATCTTACTTTACGGCAAGAACTGACTCAACTATCAGCTATTCCGTTTAATTTGCAAACGGTTGCAAGCCACTATATATCAAAAAGCATTTGCGATTCGTGAATACCTGCTACAATAACTTATCTTTGTTAGCCTAACCCTTAACACAATTTCTCATGTCGAAACTCAGCCTTCTTCTTTTACTGCTAATGACAGGTATTATTCTGCCAATTCAAGCACAGGTTATTACCTCCGATCCAACTTTTCCTACAGCCAATGATGCCGTAACGATAACATTTTACGCCAATGAGGGAAGTGGCGGCCTGGCTGGCTACACCGGCGATGTGTATGCACATAGTGGTGTAATCACCAATAACAGCAGCAGTAGTTCGGACTGGAAATATGTGATTTCGGATTGGGGAGAAAATATTCCTAAAGCTAAACTTACACGCACTGCCCCTGATACTTACACTTTGAGTATTACACCAGATGTGAGAAGCTTTTACGGCGTTCCTGCCAATGAAACCATCGAAAAAATGGCGTTTGTTTTTAGAAGCGCCACAGCCGTAAACGGCAGTTATCTTGAAGGCAAAACTGCCGAAAATGGTGATATTTTTTATGATATTTATGCCGGCGGCTTGTTTGTTAACTTTATTAGTCCATCCGAACCCCAAGTGTTAATAGAAGAAGATGAGGGTTTGGATATTGAGGTGTCCTCAGCCGGTGCTGATTCCTTAAAGTTGTATATCAACGATAACCTCATCAGTCAAACTAGCTCAGCAACTATCAATTACACCATAGCTGCAGGATCAAGCGGAACCAACACAGTAAAAGCAATTGCCCTGACCAGCACCGAAATGGTAGCCGACAGTTTTATGTATTTTGTACGACCAGAGGTGCCCATTGCCAGTTTGCCCGAAAACGTTATCGAAGGCATCAATTATAGCAATGATTCAACTGCAATTTTGGCACTTTATGCTCCCTACAAGGAATATGTATTTGTTATTGGCGATTTTAATAATTGGGATTTAAGCATTGAAAGTTACATGAATCGTACGCCTGATCAAAGTTATTACTGGATTGAACTTTCAGGCTTGGAGCCGGGACGTGAATATGCCTATCAGTATTTTGTTGATGGCAATCTCCGAATTGCTGACCCCTACACTGAAAAAGTGCTTGATCCCTGGAACGATTCTTATATTCCCAGCTCAACTTACCCCAATCTGATGCCTTATCCTGAAGGAAAAACATCCGGGATTGTTTCGGTGTTACAAACTGCAAAACCCGAATACCAATGGGAGATTGCTGATTTTGAAGCTCCTGATCCTGAAACCTTAGTTATTTACGAATTACATATCCGCGATTTCGTTGGCACCCGTGCCATTAAAACCGTAATGGACACCCTGGATTACCTGGAAAGGCTTGGTGTGAATGCCATCGAATTAATGCCCATAAACGAATTTGAAGGCAATGACTCCTGGGGTTATAATCCTTCTTTCTATTTTGCGTCGGATAAAGCTTATGGCACCGAAAATGACTACAAAATGTTTATCGATGAGTGCCATAAACGCGGAATTGCTGTGCTTATTGATATGGTTTTGAATCATTCCTACGGGCAATCGCCATTGGTGCAGCTTTATTTTGATCCTACAGCCGGAGAATATGGCCAACCAACAGCTCAAAATCCCTGGTACAATCAGGTTTGCCCGCACCAGCCCTATTGCTGGGGATACGACTTTGATCACGAAAGCGCTCAAACCAAAAAATTTGTTGACCGCGTAAATCGTTTCTGGATAGAAAATTATAAAGTTGACGGCTTTCGCTTCGATTTTACAAAAGGATTCAGTAATGTGGTGGGTGACGGCGGCCCATACAACAGCCAGCGTATCGCTATTTTGAAACGTATGGCTGATGAAATCAGGGAAACAAATCCGGACACCTATATAATTCTGGAGCACTTTGCTGATAATACAGAAGAAAAGGAATTGTCAGCATACGGCATGATGCTTTGGGGCAACCTAAACCACAATTATAATGAAGCCACAATGGGCTATTTACCACAATCTAATTTTTCGGGGATAAGTTATAAACAACGGGGATGGAATCAGCCGCATTTGGTGGGCTATATGGAAAGTCATGACGAAGAGCGGCAGATGTATAAAAACATCACTTACGGCAATCAGGATAATCCTTATCACGACACCCGTAAGCTTAACGTGGCTGCAAAACGTAACGCCGCAGCAGCAGCTATGTTCCTGCTCGTGCCGGGACCAAAAATGATCTGGCAATTTGGCGAACTTGGCTATGATGTTAGCATTGATTACGATTGCCGCGTTTGCCCCAAACCCATTCGATGGAATTATCTGGACAATTGGGACAGGCGTTTATTACTCAATTATTACAGCGAATTAATTGCGCTCAAAAAATCTCATGCCGTTTTTAATACAAACGATTTTACCCTCAATGCCAGTGGTGCAGGGAAAACCCTCAGACTGTTTGATGAGGACATGTCGGTAATTGTAGTGAGTAACTTTGATGTAAATGGCATTGATACGCAGCCGGGCTTTTATGAAACTGGCTTGTGGTATGATTATTTCAACAACGACTCTATAAATGTAACCGACGAAAATATGTCGATTTGGCTGGAAGCCGGCGAATTTAAAGTGTACACCACAAAAAAGCTGCAAACACCTGAATTTGTAGATCTTTCAGAAGTGAGTCCTGCAAATAATCAGCAGCTGGATTTCTTCCCAAATCCTAGTGATGGAAATTTTACATTTTCCATTTTAGTCACAGAACCTTCGCTTGTAAGCATTGAATTGTATAATTTGGCGGGGCAGATGCTTTCCAAAACAGCAAGCCGCAAACTATTACCCGGCAGGCAAACTATTCAGTTCAATGCCTTAGAAAACCAGCCTAACGGGATTTATATCAGCAAAGTAAACATTAACAATAGTCAATATATCAGCAAGCTGATAAAAAAGTAGCCCGGCTTTCGAGTTAACTTCGATGATTCTGATCTAAGTGTTCAGCATTCAACGAAAAATAACCACGGCCTAAAGACCGTGGTTATTAATAAGCTCTAATTCGTGCTTTGCGAACACTGATCAATACCTTCGTAATTAGAAGTTTCTGTTGTAGCCTTAAAGGAAACTTTAATTGATCCGTTTGTGACATTCCCAACGGCTCCGGCCTGCATGCTTTTCTGCTGTGTTAAAGTAATTTTAATCTCTTTGGGGAAATCAGGATTTTGTAGTTCAACTTTTCCTGTCTCATCATAATAGAAAAAACTACTGATTTTGGCATCACCTGTTGCTTCGAGTTTATACGTAACATCAATGCTGTCTTCCGAAAATTCAGCACTAGCCGTAGCCAGGTTACAACTCAAAGGAGTGGGATCATCATCTTTTTTACAGGAAGAAAGTGAGACAAGAATCACCAATGCAATAGCCCATACTGTTTTAAAAGAATTTTTCATAATTTATTGTTTATTAATTTATTAGTACTTATTCATAAATTTTTGCTTATCAACTACATAGCGTGTATGAGTACCAAGTCCCACTAAAACGTCTTCGTCCCACACCTGCAGTTCGAATACTATTTTTCGACCCGATACTTCAATCATCGTGCTGTTGCAAATAAGGTTTTGCCCAACCGGTGATGCCCGCAAATGCTTCAAATGCACTTCCGATCCAACAGTGGTATAATCGTCCGGAAGTTGATCTTCAATGCTCTTGAGCGCTGTCATTTCCATAAAAGCAAGCATTGCAGGTGTAGCAAAAACCTCTACCAAGCCCGACCCATAGGCCGCTGCGGTATCTTTTTGCTGCACTATCATCTGTTGACTGCCTTTTGTAGCCGTTTTTATCTGAAATTCCATAGATTAATCATTAAAAATCAAATCAACAGTTTGCTTGAGCTCAGGATGAAGGCTAAGCGCCACCGGGCAGGTTTTTGAGATCTTCTCCAAAATTCTTTTCTGCTTTTGGGTATAGGTGATCTCAGGAAATTTCAATTGAATCTGAACCTCGCTGATTCTTCTCGGATCTGATGCCATTATTTTGGTAATTGAAGCCGTAGTTCCATCAATGGAGAAGTTGTGCTCGCGGGCGGCAATCCCCATAATCGTCAGCATACAACTACCTAAAGCGGAGGCAACAAGATCTGTTGGAGAAAATGCTTCACCTTTCCCATTATTATCGATCGGCGCATCAGTAATCACGGATTCACCGGATTGCAGATGCGTCATCTTTGTACGCAAATCGCTAATGTATGTGGTGTGTATTGTAGCCATAAAATAAATCTAACGCACAAAGGTAAAAATCCCTGCGACTTAATGATAAAAAAAGCCCTCCGATATCACATCGGAAGGCCCAAACCAAATTAAAACAAAACGTTGGGAATAGGATTATTTCTTCTCAACTTTTTTATCGTCATTGCAAGCTTCTTTTTTCATTTCAGATTTGCAACATGACGTTTTCTTATCTGCACATTCTGTTTTCTTCGTCTTCTTATCTTTTTTCTTTGTCTCATCTCCCTGTACAATAACTATCCCATTGTCAGCAGCAATAGCAGTTTGAAAAGTTGCTGTTCCAAAAGCGAAAAATGCGAAGAAAGAAAGTGCGAGTGCTAATTTTTTCATATCTGTATTATTTAATATTTTTGATAAGCCAAAAGTAATGGTCAACAAGGGCGCTCGTTGTTAAGTGGCTGTTAATAACTGTTAACAATATGTTAAAACAATATGTGCTAACAGCATGCTCCTTACATTTACACCTTAAATATTGCTCGTGCTGATGAAACCTAAACTATTCACACTCATTATAATTGTAGCCTTCATTTCACTTCTTGGTGTTGTGATAATGCAGGTATATTGGGTTCAAAATGCAATCTCGCTCAAAGAAGAACAATACAACAACAGCGTGCGGATTGCGATGAAATCTGTTTTAAACAGGTTGTTAGAAATTCATACTGATTCAACCCTCCGGCAAATACGGGACAATGTTCCCTGCTATATTGAGAAAACCGAGGTGCGTGATATCATCCGTGAAGACATACTCGATTCGCTGATAAAGGCTGAAATGAGCTGTATGGAAGTAGGAAATAATTATGAATACATGATTTACAGTCGGCGCAATCAGCGCATCGCAATGGGAAATCATGAAAAATACAAGGCTGAACTTTTTGTATCAGAGCACCAGCAAAGTATTGCAGCACTTTATAAACCAGGCAATTACTACTTCAGCATCTATTTTCCGGGACAAACAACACTTATTTACAAACAACTGGCGGGCTGGATGATTCTTTCTGCGGCACTATTGCTTGTGGTGATCCTGAGTTTTTGGTACACTGTTTACACAATTATCCGACAGAAGAAGATTTCTGAAATCAGAACTGACTTTATCAACAATATGACGCATGAGTTTAAAACCCCCATTGCGACTATTTCGCTTGCATCGGAAATGCTGCTAAAGCCCGAAGTAATTGCCCGACAGGATAAAGCGGCCAAATATGCCAAAGTTATTATTCATGAAAATGCCCGCCTGCAAAATCAGGTTGAGCAAATATTGCAGATTGCCATACTGGATAAAGGTGAAACCCGTCTTGATTTTCAGTTATGCAATGTTCACGAACTTTTGAAAGAACTTATTCAAGGCTTTCAGTTACTTGTTGACGAAAACAACGGCAAACTCACATCTAGGCTTAACGCAGACAAGGTTTATGTAAATGGCGATCCCATGCATTTATCACATATGATCTCCAATGTTCTGGACAACGCCATTAAATATTCTGCTGAAGCGGCTGAAATAACCATTGAAACAGCCAATAAATCGAACACTTTAATTATCAGCATAAGTGACAATGGAATCGGTATTGCACCTGAAAATCACGACTTGATTTTCAAGAATCTTTACCGTGTTCATACCGGCAATATTCATAACGTAAAAGGCTTTGGCATAGGACTTTATTATGTAAAACGTATAGTACAGCTTCATGGAGGCAACATTAAAGTTATCAGCGATATAAATAAAGGAAGTACTTTTGTTATAAACTTACCTATTGACACCGAAAAACCAAATTAAGCATGACAACAACGAATCCCATGAGTATTCTTCTTGTTGAAGACGATTCAAATCTGCTGATGGTATTGCAGGACTTTTTAGAGTTGATGTCGTATAAGGTAATCTCTGCCACAGAAGGTTACGAAGGCCTGGCTGCCTTCAAAACCCATGACATCAATTTGTGTATTTTAGATGTAATGCTACCCAAACTGGATGGATTTTCGCTTGCGAAACAAATACGGGAAATCAATGCCGAAATTCCAATTATTTTCCTCACCGCCAAATCATTGAAAGAAGACAGGCTAAAAGGCTTTCAGCTGGGTTGCGATGATTATATCACCAAGCCATTCAGTACCGAAGAGTTGCAACTGCGCATCAAAGCTATTCTTCGGCGCTGTATGAAATCCGATTTCCATGGCAATGACAATCACAATAAAATTATTCAAATTGGTCGTTTTGCATTGGACTCAAAAAACCTGATTTTACACTCGGATTTTGGTGATCAAACACTGACACGTAAAGAATCGGCATTACTTAAGCTGCTTTTTGAGCGCAAAAACCAGGTGCTTACCCGCGAAGAGGCGTTACAAAAAGTGTGGGGAGATAGTGACTATTTCATCGGAAGAAGCATGGATGTTTTTATTGTAAAACTCAGGAAATTTCTCAAAGAAGACCCCAATGTAAGCATCACCAATATTCATGGCGTTGGCTTTAAACTCGAAGTAAAAGAATAACGAAATAACCCCATTACAATGACTTCCGACTCAAAGAAAATGACAGGGATTATCCTGTTGAGCTTACCCACCATTATCTTCGGAGGAAACTTCATCCTCAACCTGCTTTCAGGACAACACCAACAACTGGAGCTGACCGAATTTCAAATTTCGATGTTCAGAGCAGGCCACGGGCATGCCGGCGTATTGGTTGTGCTGGCCATAATTGCTCAAATGCTAACCGACCAAACCAATCTGAACGACACCTGGAAATGGATCGTAAGAGGTGGATTCCCTCTTTCGGCATTGGTTGTTAGCGGAGGATTTTTCGCCGCTGCCGGCGGAGTTGGAACTACCGAACCCAATAGCTTTATTTTTCTGCTCTATACCGGGATGATCTTACTGGCATTTTCGCTTGTTGTATTAGGTGTTGGTTTGCTAAGAAAGTGAGGCATTCCCGGATATTTTTTCAGCATCAACTTATCGGCTGAAATCTGCCGGTCTGAACCATTCAAATATTTCTTCTTCACGAGTATTCCAGCCTAACAGCCATGCTGTTAAAACATCCACTTCAAGTGTTTCAAGGTCGTTTCCCACGCGTAGCATAATATCATTGGGATAAAGCGTTGCCGCCTTAAAATGTCTATCAGCTGTTTGTGCATAAGTAGTATATAAATCCCAACCTCCATAAAGATGTAAAATCTCGTGTGCGATAACCGCGGCTAAAGGCATTTCTGCACCATTTGAATAGTCTTGATAGAGTAAAAGAGCTTCCAGAAAATACTTTTTTTTCGAATAAGCTTTGGTGTACCGCATGGCATAGGAATTGCCATCTGATTTGGCAAAGATGATCAAATGCATATTTTTAGTTCCAGCAGCCCTCCGTATTTTACGAAACGCTTGTTTGGCATGCCTATATCCGGCCCGATGCAAAACCTCAAGTGCCCAGCTAACTTTCTCATTACCAACAGCATTTCCAGCAGGGATTTGATTTATTACAAAGGTATTATCTACAGTCAATGGCAGGGTCTTAAAACACACAGCGTAATCCCATTTATTAGCTTGAGCTGTTATCCACTGCTGTGCCCGGTTTAAAGCCACTGTCATCCGTAGCTTTTCGGCCTCACTCCAAGCATTATCCTCCGTTTCAATAAAGCAATAGACACTCAGCACCTCGCCATTCAAATCTTTCGAGCTTCCGGCTCTCCAACGATCCAGTGGCTGTGCATCAAGCGATTGCATCAGATACGCAATGCATCCTATAAAAATCAATAACCTGATATTAAATGATTTGCCGCGCATCCTATAAAATTACACCAATAGTTCAGGGTTTATAATACTGCATCGCTTCGGGCAGCCACTTTTTAATATTCTTGATACGCGTAGCATCAGATGGGTGGGTGCTAAGAAATTCCGGTGGTGCCTGCCCACTTTTCATATTAGCCATTCGCTGCCAGAAATTCAGAGCCTGGTTGGGATCGTAGCCGGCCATCGCCATAAAAATAAGCCCTAAACGATCTGCCTCTCCTTCATGCAAACGGCTAAAAGGCAACATCACGCCAACCTGACTTCCAACTCCGTATGCCGTGAGCCAAAGCTGTTGGGTTTGTTCGGGCTTTTCCTGTAAGGCTACTGCTAGCGCCATACCTCCCAGCTCGGTCATCATTGCCTGACTCATCCGCTCGTTTCCATGCTCAGCAATTGCATGCCCAATTTCGTGACCCATAACAACAGCCAGGCCTGTGGCATCTTGCGTAATTGGCAGAATACCTGTATAAATTACTACTTTTCCGCCAGGCATGCACCAGGCATTGGCTTCGGGGCTATCTATCAAATTGAACTCCCAACTGTAACCGTCTAAAGCTGATGCCATACCTTGTTGATTAAAATACATCTCAACCGCAGTTTTTATTTTCGCACCAACAGTCTTGACCATCTCCGTTTGCTGTCCGTTGGTTGAAAGTTTGTTACTCTTTAAAAATTCATCATACTGCTGATAGCTCATACTCATCATTTGGGAAGAAGGAATCAGGCTGAGCTGCTTGCGGCCCGTTAAAACAACACTGGAGCACGAAGGCAATAAGCTGCTAACAAACAGGATTATCAATAATAAAGGGAATTTATTTGCTTTCATTATTCTGTTTTTTATTGATTCAAAGATAAGGCTTTCCCTGATTAAAAGTATATATTTAATTCGGCCAAAATTCTTTGAAAGACTGAAATTCCATTTTTCATCAAGGATCAATTTTCACGCGATAAACGCTTCTGCTAATTTCAATCTATAACCCGGGAAAAACAACCAATCCCTTAAATAACTACTTTTACAGTTTGTTGGATGAAAGTTATTACTTTAGATCAGCATTCAAACACAAGTTATACAGCGAGTTAAAGGTTTATACCATGATCAAACTTAAGTTGGAAATATTCAGTAGATTCAAACAGCCTTCAAAAATAATTTTTCTTTTTATCGCGATGCTCTTGTTAAATATTGCAGTGACCAATGCAACCGTAAAAGAAAACTGGCAGGACGATTCGCTACAAATTGAAAAATGGAAAATACCGCTGCGACTTGCATTACAAAATGATCTCCCAACGAGTACACTTTTGATTGATAGTATTTTATCATTATCAGAAAAATCAAATTATTCTTACGGTATATACACAGCGCATAATTTCAGCGGGTATTTCTATTGGCAGAAAAATCAATCTGATACAGCCTTGTATTATTACAGAGAGGCGCTCCGTTTTGCCAAAAAAAGCGGAAATGTTGTTGCTCAGACCAATGCTTATGCTAATATGGCCTTTATTCACAGAATTCGTTACAACAACGACAGTGTAATGTTTTATCTTGAGCAAGCAATTGAATTTTCCAAAAATCATAACCTCAGTGCATTAACGGCAGAAAATCTGATCACGCTCAGCTATTTAAAAGTTACAAAAGGCGAATATACCGATGCAGCTAAAGTGTTATTCGAAGCTCAAAAAATTACTGAGGAAACATCAGATAACAAACTCCATGTGATGGTATATAGTGCACAGGCTTTTCTGGAGAATGTTTTTGGAAACTTTGAAACAGTTAAAGCGTTTTATCTCAAAGCCGCTTATTATGATAAACTCGATACTGCAAATAATCGTCTTCCAAGTATTTATTTGAATTTAGGAGAAAATTACTGGAGCCTGGAAGAAAATGCTGACTCCAGCTTACACTATTTAAAAATGGCGATTGCTGAAGCCTCGGGTTACGAAAAAAAACTAGTTCAACATGCTGTTGATGTTAATATCGGCAACATTCATTTAAGCAAAAACCAGATTGATTCTGCCCTGTATTATTATTACAAAGCATACGAAAACCCGCTGACGAATCAGCTGATAGACCGAAAAGCGGGTATTCTCTCAAATCTGGGGTCGATCTATTACAAAACCGGCCAAATAGAAAAAGCAAGAAATATGCTATTAGAGAGTTACAAGATTTCCGACTCCCTTGAACTCGTGGAATATGGCATTAACGCACTTGGCTGGTTGATTAAGATTGACAGCACAAGAAGTGATTTTAACAGTGCTTTTGCGCGACAAAAAAAACTGTTAGATCTGAACATCGAACAACAAAAAGAAAATGCCAGAACGAAACTTGCCGAGTTGGAAGTTATGCAGACGATTGACCGGGAAAATAAAAAATACGAACTGCTTTATGCTGAAAACGAACTCAAAGCCAAACAATTAGAGTTTCAGCGAAATGTAAATTACATTTATTTCATTGTTGTTTTAGGCAGTATTGTTTTTACACTGATACAGGTTTTGAACCGGCGGAAAATTCAAAAACTGAACAAAACTTTACAAAGCAATCAAAACGAGCTTAAAACACTTAATGACAAGCTATCCGATAATATTAAAGTTTTGAACGAAAATCAAATACAGTTATCAGAAGCCAATAAGTCCAAGGACAAGCTTTTTGCAATCCTGAGTCACGACCTGAAAAGTCCTTTTTCGAGTTTACTTGGAATCCTTAACATCCTGGCAAACGAATGGAATCAAATTCCGGAAGACGAAAAACTAGGTCTTTTCGAATCGCTTCATCAGGCCTCAAAAGGAACATTTAATTTGCTCGAAGATATGCTTAGCTGGAGCAAAACACAACAAGGTTTAATCAGCAGTAACCCCATACCCGTAAATGTTGCAGAAATTGCTCAGGAAATAGAAAGTCTCTTTAGGAGTTCGTTGAACAATAAAAGTCTGACACTAAAAAAAGAAATTGACAATGACCTCATTATCAATACAGATTATCATCTTCTCAAACAGATCATACAGAATTTGGTTGCCAATGCTATAAAATATACGCCCCGCGGAGGTGAGCTTATTTTAAGGTCAACTTCTGACAATAGTCAAATCAAAATTGATGTAATAGATACCGGCATTGGCATACCGAAAGATAAAATTGACAGCATTTTTACCCTGGATGCTGATTTTAACCGCCCGGGCACTGAAAATGAAAAAAGCACAGGGATGGGTTTAATTCTTTGCAAGGAATACGCCAATATTATAGAAGCGCGCTTAACTATAGCGTCAATGCCCGATCAGGGGAGTACATTCAGCATCCGCTTTCCAAAAAAATAAGCCAAATCACTGATTCACTACGAGATATATGTTTCGAGAATCTGACTATGCGCTTCTAAACTTTATGAGATTCGCACCTCTTATACCGTAAGCCATAGACAGTTTGGTGTTGTTTTAAAGGCCAAGCCATAATCGTGATTCTAACATATAGATCAGGCAGCTGAAAGTGGTCAGGGTAATCAAAGAAGCGTTTCTATAAAGGATTATGCCCGTATAAAATGCGCTTCAGATTACTAAAATTTGATATTTTTGCCATTAAACACACCCCAATGAATGAACTCCTAACCCACTTTATCCTTCTTTTCGCTGTAATTGATCCCATCGGAACTATACCGGTTATTATGGCCAGCACAGCAGCTTATAATCAAAGAGAAAAAAAACGTATTGCTTTGAAAGCTGTCGGCTTATCGGCTTTAGTATTGTTGTTTTTTATATTAGCCGGCGAATTGTTGTTAGATGCCATGGATATTCCGCTCTCCGCTTTTCAGATTGCTGGTGGTATAGTTTTATTTGTTTTTGCGCTCATGATGATCTTTGGCGAAAGCAAACCCGATGATGAAATAAAATCAATCAAAAAAAATAACGATCCTTCTGTATTTCCCCTTGCCATTCCGTCCATCGCCAGTCCGGGGGCTATGATGGCTGCCGTTTTACTTACCGAAAACAGTATTTACGGCTTTTGGGATCAATTCATTACAGCAATAATTTTATTGATCGTACTGTTAGTTGTTTTAATCCTTATGCTTGGTTCACATTTTATTTTCAAATTGATTGGCAATGGAGGAGCCAGCATTATCAGTCGTGTGATGGGACTTTTACTTGCTTCGATGGCTGTAAAAAGTATCTTGGAGGGAATAACTGACTTCTTTGTATTATAGCATGTTTGCTATGCTATTGTTTTAAATACAAGCACGCATCGCCATAGCTTAAAAAACGGAAATCGTTTTCGAGAGCAAATTGATAGGATTCTTTCCAGCGTTCGCCAATCAAGGCAGCAACAAGCAAAAGCAAAGTGCTTTTGGGTTGATGAAAATTTGTAATCAGGCCATCAACAATTTTCATCTCGTAGCCGGGAGCAATCATCAAGGCTGTTGTGGCTTTGAAGCTTTCCAAATCGTGATGGTCGAGGTAAGCTATTAAGCTGCCAAGACTAGCTTCAACCGATGGCAGTTCCTGATGATCCCGATAAGGAAACCACTGATCAAGGTGAAAATCACGTTTTGCCAGACCCTCTTCATAAAGCATCAGCCCAAACCAATAAAGGCTTTCAAGGGTTCGCATGGCCGTTGTGCCAACCGGAATTACAGGCCTGTCAATGCTTTGAAGCAGATTTTGCAAGCTTCTCCGGCTCACCTGAATCTGCTCGGCATGCATTTCGTGCTCACCAATTTGAGCTGCACTAACCGGTTTAAAGGTTCCGGCACCTACATGCAAGATAAGTTTTTCAAATTCAACTCCCTGCTTTTGCAAATCAGCCAAAAGCGCATCCGTAAAATGCAAGCTGGCAGTTGGAGCAGCCACAGATCCTTCCTCACGGGCAAAAACAGTTTGATAGCGGCTTTTGTCGTCAGGCTCGGCTTTTCTGTTCAAATAGGGCGGTAGAGGCGTTTCACCAAAGGCATCTAGCAGTTCGGCAAAGGAAAACTGGGGTTGTGACCAGGAAAACCGAATAACAGAATAGCCGTCTCTTTTTTCAATTCGCTCTGCTTTCAAATCAATGGATTGACCTTTGATTTTAACATTTTGAACGAGCAAACCCTGCTTCCAGCGCTTGGAATTACCAACCAGACAATTCCAGCTAACAGGAGAAGTTTGCGCATAAGCCACTTGAAAATCCATTGTCAAATCAGCCGGCTCAAGCACAAAGAGCTCTACCGCAGCACCATTTTCTGTATGAAATCGCAATCGTGCCTGAACCACTTTGGTTTCGTTGAGTACCAGTAATGCCTTATCCGGCAGATAATCATTAATTTTAGAAAAAACTGTTTGTGATAATAGGTTTTGCTTGAGCACCAAAAGTTTCGAAGCATCGCGTTGCGCCAGCGGATAGCGGGCAATGCGATGCTCCGGAAGTTTATAGTCAAATTCGCTTATCTGTATCTTCCTGATGTCGTTCATTATGGCGGCAAAGATACAGCGTTCAATTTATTTTGAACTAAATAAAACAGGCTTAAACGTCAACATCATCCAGCCCCAAACCGGTGTTTTGATGGCAGTTGGCGAAACTCCTTTTACTTTAGCAAAAGTATCGTTGGTATTATACACGCTAACTCCTGCACTTAACTGTATTTCTTTAGAAAATTTGTGTGCAAAAATCATGTCTAATTCTCCTCCCAGAGAACCTTCGAGCAAAGTCAAATTTGCATTTGGCTCGTCAATTTTTGTCGCCAAGGAGAAAAAGTGATATTGCAAGCGTAGGGTGCTTTTAGGATTAAAATGATAAGCCAGTTTGGGATAGATATCGACTAAACCTCCATTGCGTGTGCTTGCTGGAGTAAGGTACTGATTCATATTACCATAGCGCGCATACCGTACACCATACAACACATCAAATGCATGGTATTTTTCCTGATAATCTGCATCAGCCTTGCTGGCATCCTGACCACTTAACACGTCAATTCCGGCTCCGATACTTATTTTCCGGGCCTTATAATCTACTTCGGCAGTAAGCACATAGGCCGAAACATCTTTGCCGGTCTGGCTTTTTCCGTATTGGTAATACGCATTAAACTTTCCGGTGAAAGCATCCTTTTTATACTCTCCATAAAAACCTTGTGTGGCCATCAGGTAGGTGGTCGAGGTGGTTTTATCAGCCTGATATCCGGTAAGCAGATTCAGCATAGATAAGCTAAACTCCTCTGTAATCTGGTTTTTGAGGTAAATAAAATTCAAGGTGCGTAATCGTCTGTTGATGGGATCTACATCAAAATCATTTACTCCAAAAGCACCCGTTCCATCATTATTATAAGACAAGGCCACATCAAACTGCCATCCTGCTCTTTTATAAGAATAGAGCAACGCGTCGTAGGTAAGTCCATATTGATTCCAGTTTCTCCAGGCCAGCAAACGCTGATCATCATATTTAAACTCCTGACGTCCAACACGAATCCTGGAATTTTTAAACACATCAAATTCTGCCCAGACCTGATGAACTCCAGTAGATCCGGAATTCATAAACACACCGGTTCCTGTGGCGATATTATCATTGCCCCACACGCGAACATCCTTTAAACTGAAGAACATACGGTATTTTTCCTGGTTAAATTTCAGATTAATACGACTGCGCTGAGAAACAAAATAGGTGGGCTCGGTCATATCTGTAGGCACTCCTACATATCCATCATTGAGTTCAAAACGTGGCCGCAACTCCGCTGAAATTTCAAACTGAGCCATAAGGCTGAAATTTAAAAGAAGGAGGATAGCACTTAAAAATAATAATTTTTTAGTCATAATGTTTGATTTATTAGCAGCTGGCAAAGTTATAAAATACTATAAAATTATCAGCGCGCCATTCCCTTCATTACTACTTTTGTGTTATTTCAACTTTTTACTTAATTTTGATGATACTATTTTAACAAGCATTTCCCTTATGAACCCTTTAAAACTCGTACCAAATTTTTTAACCTTACTTAATCTGCTCGCAGGTATATTATCGATATTAATGGTATCTAAAGGGTTGCTGGCAGAAGCCTCCATCCTTATTTTTATTGCAGCTGTATTCGATTTTTTGGACGGTTTTGCTGCCCGCTTGTTAAATGCCTATTCCGCTATTGGCGCACAACTCGATTCGCTGGCCGATGTTGTTTCATTTGGAGTTGCACCGGGCTTTATTCTGCACCAGCTAATCATTATGAGCCATGGACGCATGGAATTTATTCTTTTCAATATTGATATTATTCCGCTTTTAGTTTTTGTTGTTCCGCTTTTTGCCGCCCTGCGTTTGGCGAAGTTTAATGTTGACACAAGGCAAACCGATTCTTTTATAGGACTCCCCTCTCCGGCGGCTGCTTTATTGATTGCGTCACTTCCATTGGTCAGGGAGCAGCTGTACGAAGGGCAGAGTTTGTTTTATATGGTAATTACCAACACCTATTTTTACCTTGGAATTGCAGTTGTTACCTCCCTTTTGATGGTAGCCGAATTGCCACTTTTTGGCCTCAAATTCAAGTCTTTCGCCTTTAAAGGAAATGAAATTCGCTGGCTTTTTCTGGCAATTTCTCTGGCCTTGCTACTATTTTTTCAAGCCGTAGCTATCCCATTTATCATCCTTATCTACCTCTTCCTTTCGCTGGTAGTTTTTCTGGCTGATATTCAGCAATAACTATTTACGTCGCAGCTCAAAATTTTGACCGAGATACACTTTACGTACATGTTCGTCAGATGCCAATTCTTCGGCCGATCCGGCTTTCAATATAGAACCCTCGAAAAGCAAATACGCCCGATCGGTTATTTTTAAGGTCTCGTGCACATTGTGGTCAGTAATTAAAATGCCGATATTTTTATCCTTGAGGGTATAAACTATCTTCTGGATATCCTCAACGGCAATGGGATCCACTCCGGCAAAGGGTTCGTCCAGCAAAATAAATTTTGGGTCAACAGCAAGCGCCCGTGCAATCTCGGTTCTTCTCCGCTCGCCTCCCGAAAGCTGAATACCATTACTTTTTCTAATTTGCTGCAGCCCAAATTCATCCAAAAGACTTTCAAGCTTCTCGTGCTGGGCTTTTTTATCCAAATTTTTTCTGAATTGCATGACCGACAAAATATTGTCTTCCACGCTCATTTGTCTGAAAACTGAAGCTTCCTGCGCCAAATAACCAATTCCATGCTGGGCGCGCCTGTACATCGACAATTCGGTGATATCCTTATCCTCCAGGTAAACATGCCCTGAAAATGGCTTGATTAATCCTACCATCATATAAAAAGTGGTCGTTTTGCCGGCACCGTTAGGCCCCAGCAATCCAACAATTTCCCCCTGATTTACTTCAACAGAAACCTGTTTCACCACGGTACGCTGACGGTATTTTTTAACCAGATTCTCTGAGCGCAATTTCATAGTAATTTAGTTTAGTGATAACTTAACGTTTGCTACAAAAATAGGACATTCCCGATTGTCTATTCGGGTAATCTTAATTTAAATCCTAAAAGTCGAAGTGCAGAGACATGAAAAGCGCGAAATTACTGGCATGCTGATTATCGCGATGCGACAGCCTCCAAACACCATCAATACGTAAAATCTTGAAGATGTTTTCTACCCCCACCCCTGCTTCAAAATAGGGCTTATCAAGCATATACGTAACATCGGGGAGCTTGTTAAGTTGCAAATTCGCATCCGTAATTGTACCAACAAGCCCTTTAGCAAAAACGACTTCCCGCCATTTCAGTTTTCTGAACAGCGGTATTTTGTTAAATAAAAACCCATCAAAGTGATGCGTATAATAGATACTCAGATAACGATCGGAGATGAACTCGTAATAATTCATCAGGTTAAAGGCGTATTCATCAAAGATAAATGTTTCATTTCCCGGATGAAGCACCAAAAGCGGAAATGGCAAAGTACCAAAAACCTGACCACCTTCAATAATATACTTCGACCACCCAAAGCTACCCACATTAAACCATTGTGTTACGCTTCCCTGCAAGCGGTGATATTCGTATTCTCCGTTGATAACACCCGGAGCGCCATAGGTATAACGCAGATTAAAAATGGGATAGCGTGTTCCCAAATTTATGCGGTCGAAATCCCTTACCACATATTTTTCGCGATGTGCATATCGAAAATCAATTCCTATTTCTGTGGTGATCAAAGAGCTGTGCTTAACCAAGGCTCCTTCATCATCAAAGGTCTCCATTACAAAATTTCCGGCAGGAAAAAGCTCGCGATGCTTCAAAAATAATCGGTTGCTGTAACCGGTAAACCATTCATGTTCGTAATAAAACCCGAACTCACTCACCAGATTTAATTTGTCTGCCGGTTGTCGTCTGAATAAAGTACTGATGATGTTATCTTCGCTAAAGGCATTAAAACTTGCGCCCAATTGTTCAATATCATACTTAAAATTCAATCCCACAGCACGGCGTGGATTTTTGTTGATCACATAGAGCAATCCGGCACCATATTTTACCCGCATATCTTTATGGCCGTAAGCCAGATGACCTTCGAGGCGCAGATTATCGCTGAAAAGCGTACTGGTTCGTCCGCCAATTCTAAAACGGTTGCCTTCAACTTCATTATAGCTGTAGATTTTGGCCAGTGGGCCAATCTCAAACTTGTTCCAGGGCAAATAACCGAAGGCTCCCATATAAATAAAGTCAGTATAGGTTCGAAACATCGGAACGCGCTCTACGGAATCGATCATATGATAAATTCCTATCTCCTTCTTCGTGAGTTGCTCAGGTCTTGCTGTTTCCCAGTAAGAATCAGTCATATCCATGCTCCCTTCCTCAACAATAACATTAACCGGCGATCTGTAAAAATCATCCTCTTTGGGTTGATTCAACACATAATCGCTATACACCGAAGTGCGCTGACCAAAAAAACCGGGAAGCTTACTATCTGTATTATTCAGTATATTGAAATCAGCAATAATATAGTCGCGGCTAAGCATCCAAATATTCCCAATCTGCTTATATTCCTGCCTTAGCGAGGCATCAGCAACATAATTGAGATTAGCATCAGAAGCCAAATCCATTTCCACTTTTCTAACGGCATAGGTCGTGTCGTGAATCCACATTGAACCTGTAAAAGTGAGTTCCTGCTCGCGCTTTGGCTTATACATCAATTTATAACACCATTGGTTATCGATAAAAGCGCTATCAACCAGATAGTACTGATAATAAGACATTCCGAAATTGGCTATTGGGCTCACAAAATTCTTACTAAACAGCTCGATATAGTTGTCATAAATATTTACTTCCTGGTACAAATTGCCCATAAACTGAGCCAGGCTGGGGTTTTCGATGCCTGAACCTTTGGCTGCTTTTATTTTTTCAATTTTCGTCTTTGGAGCTGATCGGAAATACATATCTGATACCGCTTCCGAAATAAAAATAGGCAAATAAGCCTTCCCGTTTACTGTGGAAGTATCAACATAGTCGAAAATAAACTCAAAGGGTTTAAACAGTTTTCGCTTACGAATTTTCTCTCCAAAATTATTAGCATCGAACTGAATCTTATTATACACTTCACATTGCCAGGCTATTAACTCTCTGTTATCATTTTTATCTTTGTTTGCGATTATCTTTCTCAAAAGGATGTCAGCCGGGTTTTCACCGGCAACAATCACCACCTCCTGCAAATTGATTTGATCAGCAACAAGGCTAATAATTATTTCCTGATACTGATTTTGACGAATAGGCATGGCCTGTCTGCGATACCCAACATAAGTAGCGGCGAGGGAATCGGCCTCTGTGCGGGTTTCAAAATAAAAACGTCCATCAAAATCAGTAGTGGTTCCAACAGTAGTTCCAACAAGATAAACATTAGCAAAAGGAATCGGTTCCCCATTAGCAGCATCAGTTACCACACCCCTGATTTTAGTGAGCTGACTAAAAGCAAACAGCGGCAAAAAGATAAAAAGAAAGAGAATGCGGATCAGTTTTGACATGCTAACGTCGCTTGATTTTTTTAGACTTTTGGTTGCGTATTGAGGTCTTCCCAAAACTCAAGACCGCGGCGGGTGTGAGGAATCACAATGGTACCACCTACTACATTTGCCACACCAAAAATTTCCATAACCTCTTCGGTGTTAAGGCCAAGCTGGTAACATTGCTGCAAATGATATTTAATGCAGTCATCGCAACGCAACACCATGGAAGCTACAAGTCCAAGCATCTCCTTGGTTCTTGCATCCAGCGCCCCATCCTGATAAGTAAGGGTATCGAGGCTAAAAATACGCTTCATGATTTTATTGTTTGGCGCTTCCATCATTTTTTTATTCATGCGCTCGCGGTAAGCACCAAATTCTTCTATACTATTCATTTTAAATGTTTTAGATTGTTTTATATATTTAAAACGCTCGAATTAAAAACGTTTACAGCAAGGAAATAGTATTAAAGTATCCCTTCTTTTAGAATATCATGCAGGTGGATAACCCCCACATATTGGCCATCAGCGATTACAGGAAGCTGTGTTATATTGTTACGGCGCATCAGCTGCAAGGCATCAACTACGAGTGCATGCCTATCGATTGTTTTTGGATTTGCGGTCATAATCTCGCGTGCTAAAAGTCCGGTTAAATCAGCAGTTTTCATCAACATGCGACGCAAATCGCCATCAGTAATAATCCCCAAAAGCTGCCCTTGATGAACAACTCCGGCTGCTCCCAGGCGCTTGGTTGAAATTTCCACAATCACTTTTCGCAAGTCATCATCGGGCATGACTTCCGGTTTCTCATTGCGTTGAAAAATATCATCAACACGCAGATACAGTTTCTTACCAAGTGCCCCTCCGGGATGAAAGCGCGCAAAATCGGCTGCCGTAAAACCTCTGCATTCAAGCAGTGTAACAGCCAAGGCATCGCCCATAACCAGTTGAGCGGTAGTACTTGAAGTTGGGGCAAGATTATTGGGACAGGCTTCGTTTTCTACTGTCGTATTCAGGATAAAGTGAACCTGCTTCGCAAGGTAGGAGTTTGTGTTTCCAACAATACCTATAAGGGTGTTTCCACGTGCTTTCAGAAGAGGTATCAACACTCTTATTTCGGGCGTTTCGCCGCTTTTTGAAAGCAGGATAACAAGATCTTCATCTCGAATAATTCCCAGATCTCCATGGATTGCATCAGCGGCATGCATAAAAACCGCTGTAGTTCCCGTAGAATTGAATGTGGCTACCATTTTTTGAGCAATAATGGCGCTCTTGCCAATTCCTGTAACGACCACATTTCCCTTCGACAACAGTATAGCTTGAACTGCCTTAGCAAAGTCATTGTTAATAGCAGATAATACCTGAGCAATGGCATCGCGTTCGTCTGAAATAACCCGCTTCCCGATTTCCCGGATTTCCTCTGGTGTTTTCAAAATATCGTTTTTTAAAGAAAGACTTATTAACTAAACCGTATAATAGGCAGCTTGCTGTGTAATCTGCCATGCTGCAAAAGTACGGAATTTCTTTTCGGACGATAAAACTGCAAATTCCAAAAACAAGCTCCAACTACTGAAGAACTTTCCTGAAATATCAGGATAAAGCCCGCATTAAAATAAAACAAAGCTTTGCGAAATAATTATTGCGGGATTCATAAAGCACAATATAGTTGACTATTCGTCTATAACCTATTTATTATCATTTACTTATACCTATGAATTAAGCGCTATTGAATTTGAATATTTTATTTTTTTAATAAAAAAACTTGCTGCTTAGAGTCTTTAATTCTTTATATTTGTACAACAGGCATCAGAAGCCATAACAATTGACGTAAGTCTTCGTTATGAATAGCCCGTTTATAATAGAAATTATCATTAAGTAGCAGAATACGAAGAAATGGCCAAGAAGGATGAATATGGTCTGCACGAATTGCTAAAAAAAATTTTTGGTTTCAACCAGTTTAAAGGCAATCAGGAGGCAATAATAAAAAGTGTTTTAGATGGCAACAACACCTTTGTGGTGATGCCAACCGGAGGAGGCAAGTCGCTTTGCTACCAATTGCCGGCCTTGTCGCAAGAAGGAACTGCGATTGTAGTATCACCGCTTATTGCGTTGATGAAAAATCAGGTTGATACAATACGCAATTTTGGTACTGAGAATGGCATTGCACATGTGATGAACTCTTCCTTATCAAAAGCAGAGCTAACGGAGGTAAGAGAAGATTTGGTGAGCGGGAAAACAAAACTCCTCTATGTGGCACCGGAGTCATTAACAAAAGACGAAAATGTGGAGTTCCTAAAAGCCCTTAATATTTCGTTTGTTGCTATTGATGAAGCCCACTGTATTTCGGAATGGGGACACGATTTCAGGCCTGAATACCGCAGGCTGCGTCCCATTATCAATGCAATTAATCCTAAGCTTCCGGTGATAGCCCTCACGGCAACTGCCACCCTTAAAGTGCAACAGGATATTTTGAAAAACCTGGAGATACAAGATGCCAAGATTTTTAAATCTTCCTTCGATCGGCCAAACCTCTATTACGAAGTAAGGCCAAAAACCAAAGAGGTTAACAAGGATATCATCCGTTATATCAAAAATAATCCTGGAAAATCAGGTATTGTTTATTGTCTGAGTCGCAAAAAAGTAGAAGAAATTGCGGAAACACTGGTCGTAAACGGAATACGGGCATTGCCTTACCATGCCGGCCTCGACAGCAGCACCCGCCGGATGAATCAAGACAAGTTTTTGATGGAAGAAAGCGAAGTAATTGTTGCGACAATTGCGTTCGGAATGGGTATTGATAAACCCGATATCCGTTTTGTGATTCACCATGATATTCCTAAAAGTATTGAAGGTTATTATCAGGAAACCGGAAGGGCCGGCCGTGATGACGGGGAAGGAAATTGTGTTACGTTCTACAATTACGAAGACATCCAAAAGCTGGAGAAATTTAATAAGGGCAAAAATGTTGCCGAACAGGAAATTGCCCGCGAACTGCTAAACGAAACAGTTACTTATGCCGAATCCTCAGTGTGCAGACACAAGCTTTTGCTGCACTATTTTGGAGAAGCTTACGAAAAGGAAAACTGTGGCTGCTGCGATAACTGCCTCAACCCCAAGGTGAAATTTGATGGTCAGGAAGACATTAAGCTGGCGCTGGAAGCTGTTGTAAGCACTAAACAACTTTTTAAAGCAAAGCATATTGCTGAGCTACTAACCGGCAAAAAAACAGGAGACATCAAAGCCGCCCGTCATGAAAAAAATGAGTTTTTTGGCGCTGGCGACGAAAATAACGACCGCTATTGGAATGCAGTAATCAGACAAGCCTTGATTCAAAAACTACTTGTTAAGGATATTGAGAATTATGGCATTTTAAAAATAACAAAAGAGGGTAAAGATTTTATCAAAAAGCCACATACCATTATGCTGGCAAAGGATCACAAC
Organism: Bacteroidota bacterium; assembly: GCA_018830105.1. Lineage (GTDB taxonomy): Bacteria > Bacteroidota > Bacteroidia > Bacteroidales > F082 > UBA5536. The sequence continues at coordinate 92,627 of JAHJTC010000011.1, read as the reverse complement.
TACGAAAATCCTGAAGATGATGATTTCGAATCAGCAAAAGCATCCGGACCAAAAGGAAGCGGTACCGATGCCACCTTGTTTAGCATGCTGAAAGACCTGCGTAAAGATTTATCCAAAAAGGAAAAGCTGCCACCTTTCGTTATTTTTCAGGATCCTTCGTTGGAAGATATGGCCATTCAGTATCCTGTAAATATGGAAGAGCTGCAACAAATTGTTGGCGTGGGTGCCGGCAAAGCTTCCAAGTATGGTACACCATTTCTCAAACTCATCAGGCAGTATGTTGAGGAAAACGAAATAATCCGCCCCAATGATATGGTGGTAAAATCCGTGGTGAATAAATCAGGATTGAAAGTGTATATTATTCAAAGTATCGATCGGAAAATTCCGTTGGAAGATATCGCCTACGCAAAAAATCTCTCAATGGACGAACTCCTCACTGAACTTGAAAGCATTGTTGCCAGTGGCACACGTATTGATATCAACTATTACCTGAACGAGTATGTTGATGAATACCACCAGGAAGATATTTACGAATATTTTAGTGAGGCAGAATCCGATTCTATTGAAAGCGCCCTGGAAGAACTTGGCGAATCAGAGTATTCAGAAGAAGAAATGCGTTTAATGCGGCTAAAATTTATGTCGGAAATAGGCAATTGATATGCGACTCGGGCTTTCTCTATTATTGATAATGATTCTTACAAGCGCTTGTGAGCGCGATATCAAAGCACCAAAGCCGGATATCCTGTTAACAGAAAATCAGATGGTAGCCCTTATTACCGATGTTCAACTTATGGAGGCTGCTCTAAATCACCGGCGTAATCTTGGACAAAGCGTAAATGATGTAAAAAACCCTTGGTACAACCAATTGTTTGAAGAACACCAGATTACAGAGAAAATATTTAAGGAAAACATGTCCTATTATAATGAGCAGCCTGTAGTTATGGAACAGATATTGGAGAAGGTGTTGGCAGATTTTATTCAGAAAAAAACCGAGCTTGAAACGCCTGACAAGGAAAGCACACAAGAATAATTAGTGTTTGTCCATAAGGTACGATTTACTCATTTAATAATAAATTTAAGCAGTATTCGTGAACTCGTTATCACTCGGTTCTTCGTAATGCTCAACATTCCTTATGCCTGATGCTGGAAAATTTCGATTTAACGCGTAAATATTGCTCGCCGATTCTCGTTGGATCCACCAATTTCAATGGCATAATTAAACTCCAATCGATCTTCATTTTTCCAGGAACCCGATCCGCTTACGAGCCAATTCTGTCCAACAACCTGATCTTCAACAATAATCGAACTTCCAACAACCAAGCCTTCAGCAGTGCTTCCCGACCCGGCAAAATTATGTAAGAGGACTTCACTGGAATTTGAACTGTTGCGGTCAATAGTTACCTCATAGTTTAATTTGAGTGCATTATCTGAAACGCTCCAGGTTCCAAGAAATTTAAGTCTGTTGTCCGTACTACCGCCAGGTATTTCAATATCATCGACAGCGCAGCTGCTCAGTGCCAGTGCACCAGCAAAAAACAAGAACAAAAAAAATCGTGAATATTTCATATCAAACATATTATGACTAATTAGTCTGTCAATAAAGTCCGGTGGCTGATTCATAATGGTTTAGATCAATCCTGCCTGCCTTCAGCAGATAAACCTGGCCGTCATTATAGAAAGACACTAATTATTTACCAACATCTTCGCTTTATACAACACTTGCGAATCAGTCATTAACGTAACAATATACATGCCATCAATCAAATTCTCAGCACTTATTTCAACATGATTCTCACCCTGAACGCCATTCACAGCTTTCGACAGTATGGTACGGCCTGCCAAATCAGAAACTATTAACTGCAAATGCTGCTGACTATCCAGGCTAAATCTGAACGATGCTTGCTGTTGTACCGGATTTGGCAAAACCATCAGTTCATTTTCCGATTCGTTTTCGAGAGCAGACAAGCCAACTAAAACACCACCGGCATTTAAAACAGCTTCTGTAATATTCGCGGAAGTTGGCTCCCAAATATAATTTTCAACCACTTGATGATCGGGAGTAATCACAATTACTGTTGGATATGAAACCACTTCAAAAGCCTCAAAAGCTTCGTTTCCCATGCCTTCCAATCCGCTGGCAAGTGGCAAGGTTAACCCATAAATCGAGGCGAACTGCTCTACCTGATAATTGTTGCCATTGTAATTTACACCAAGAAAAAACACATTGCTCTGATTCATTCCAAAGTTTTCATACGCAACTTGAAAATCATTTGCAAAGGTTTGACAAGGGCCGCAAGATGTTGAAAAGAAATTGATTACAACAATTTTATCAGCATCCAGCAAACTAAATAAATCAATAATTTGACTATCAACAGTTTTAACACTTACATCTACGGCCACATCCACTTGAGCCTGAGCAAAAATCTGGTTACTAAAAACAGCAATGAAAAGTATAAAAAATAGAATAAATTTTTTCATGATACTAAAAGTAATGGTTTCTATTTGGATAATGATTTTTGTTTCATGATACCCACCGTTCTCATTGTGAATATTTCACAAAAGTAAACAAAGAAATATAAACTGTCAGAATGGGTGCAAAATTTTATAAGTTGAGTTGGACAATAAGGTTGTGGTATGTGCTTAATTCCCCTTTTCAGACAGTATTTCAACTACTTATTTTGCGGCCATGCTTTCATTGAAAGAATTCTTATGTAACTTTAAAATCACTCTTTTAACACCCGTAAAAAAACTATCAGGCTTTTATAATCGCAAAAATTTTATCAGCCAACCTACTGGCACCAATTCTAAAGAACTTGTTATTCAACCACTTCTCACCAGAAATATGCTTCACCAACAAATAATACTTAAAGGCCGTTTCAGGATCAGCAATACCACCGGCAGGTTTGAAACCTACTTTTCGGCCAGTTTTCTCATAAAACTCAGCAATCGTATCGAGCATAACCATCGCTGCCGGCAAGGTAGCTGCAGGAGTTGCTTTTCCGGAAGAAGTCTTTATAAAATCCGCCCCTGCCAACAAGGCTATCTCACTGGCTTTGCGTATATTATCAACACTTCCAAGCTCTCCGGTTTCAAGTATAACTTTCAGATGAGCATTACCGCATACCTTTTTAACTGCTTCAATTTCGTGCTGCACCGTTTCATAATCGCCCTGTAGAAAAGTTCCCCGCGAAATCACCATATCAATCTCATCAGCGCCCTGAGCTACAGCATATTCGACTTCCTTCAGCTTGATTTCGAGTGGCATCTGCCCGGTTGGGAAAGCACAGGCAACTGTTGCAAGCCTTATTCCAGTGTGCTTTACCAAAGCCTTTGCCTGACCAACGAAAGGACTATAAATACACAGCGCAGCCACCGAAAAACCCTCATCAACATAGGCTAGTGCTTTTTCACAGAAGCCGGCAATCCGATCCGCGTTATCAGTAGCCTCAAGTGTTGTAAGATCGATGCAATTAAATATGAGTTGCATTGCCTTGTTCCACGCTTCTTTTTCGGGTTTAACCGCAGTGAGCGTGTCAATGCGCTCATTGATCTGCGCGTCATTGTATGGATAAGGATTAAAATTCATTGCTTTCTTTTTCTGCAAATTTAGCATAATCGCTAAATTGTTCTCATTGTATTGCTAAAAACAACTATCCGAAAACGGATAAACCCTTTGAAAACGTAGAGTAAATTCTTCGCTAGATAACGCGTCAAACCCTTACAAAAAAAATATAATTCGCTCTAATGAACTGATAAATTGAATCCTATAAATTCTTGAGACAGACAAAATATTTTTTGGCACAGGGATTGAAAAGTCATTTACAATCATTTAATATTAACTATCATGTTCGGCTTAAAAATTGCCTCTACGACAAAAACTAAAAGATTCCACAAGTACTACAAGTGTGAGCGATGCGGATATATCAGTATTGTTAAAAATGCCAATTGTCCAATTTGCACAAAAGATGGCAAGTCGATCAAAATGAAATAATTATTAAACCAATAAACCACCAATAAATTTTTTACTTATGAAGATTAATGAAATATACTCAAAAAAAGATTTAAATGAAAGTGGGCTGGTTGAGCGTCAGGTGAAAGATATCAATGCCAAGGTTTACCTCAACGGTTCTAAAGTATTTTTCTTCGAACAATTAGACAACCAGCATTCCTACCGCTTATATTCAATCATTAACAAGCGATCCTTTTTCTTATAAGCAGCTTTCGCCAGAAGGCATCCGTTCATCCCCCTTATAAAAACAGCCCACAAAAGCCCCGAAGCAGCCATGTTTCGGGGCTTATTTTTTTTTTAAACCCAATGCATCTTTGATCAATAATCAGCATCCCTGCCCGATAGATGAACCAAATCTTTGATCAACTTATTGAAGTTTTTAGCTCTTAATAGTTCCTGTAGAGAAAGCGTCATCCGGTAACGCCACTTATTTTCCGGATTCGATGGCACGTTGATACGTTCTTTATCCGTTTGATCCCAGCGCAGGCTGCCATCTATGGCAATCAAATCCTGAATGGGGAAGATTACCCACATTGCCGGCGAATGCATATGTTGATTGATAATTTCCTTGCATATCCAGGGCTCAGCAAAAAATGGTGCGCTGTTGTTATGCCCTAATATATGGTGGTAAAAGCGGTTTATCTTTTCCCTGTCCTCTTCCCACCAACCTCTTATGGTTGACATATCGTGTGTGGATGTTGTGCAAACGCTTAAATAAGGCGCATCGGCCGGATGAGCAAATTCAACCTTTGGATTTTTTGGCATACGCTGTACCTCCAGGCTGAGCATATTAAGCTGTTGCATCACTTCAGGAACACCATCTGGTACCATGCCAAGGTCTTCTCCACAAATCAACATATTGGAGGCCTGAGCAATAGCCGGCAATTTACCCATGGCATGCCATTTCCAGAAATCATCATGGCGGCGATAGAAGTAGTCAATATACAACGCATTCAAGCTTTGCTTTTGATTTGGATCCAGCTCACGATAGGCATAGGTAAAATGGAATGCGATTCGCGGATGATAAGCCCTTGGGGATGCATAGGGATCTTTTATAAATAAAACTTCATTCAGCAAACCCATCAATCCATCGCGAATAATTATTGTTTTACCACCTATATCGCTGGTTTCTCCTTGAGGAGTGAAGTGATTGTATATTTTCCGCTGCGTGTTGAAGGCTTCTTTCAGCTCAAAACATCCGAAATCAACTTCAATGAGGTATTTCTTTCTAACTTCGTCCGTAAACTCCCCAAAAAAATCAGCCAGAAAATGTCCTCTGATATACGGTTTCGTAAACAGCTCCTCATCAAACCAAACGCCCTTTTCTTCTATTTCGTTGGGCGTTAATGGCAATCCCGGCTTGAAATACCCCTGAAGCCCATGAATGGCATGGAGCGGTATTTCCCATATTCTGAAGAATCCAAGGATATGATCAATACGGTAGGCATCAAAATATTTTTCCATCATCGACAAACGCTTGCGCCACCAGCCAAATCCATCGCGTGCCATCTCGTCCCAATTATAGGTTGGGAAACCCCAATTTTGTCCCATCACCGCAAAATCATCCGGCGGGGCGCCTGCCTGAGCATTCAGGTTAAAATACGCGGGTTCTGACCAGGCTTCAATGCTGTTCGGACTAATGCCTATCGGAATATCACCCTTAACAGCGATGCCGTTAGCATGGGCATAATTGATCGCTTCGCGCAGTTGTTTATCTAAATGATACTGTATAAAATAGTGAACAGCAATGTGTTCATGGAAATCATTTTTTGGATTGCAGAGCTTCACGATTTTCGCGTGATCGTAAGTAGCATACTGCTCCCATGCTCTGAAATCGCTTGTTTTATATTGGTCGCGTAGGTAGCAAAAGGCGGCATAAGGCATTAACCACGAACGATTTGCGGTAAAGAAAGACTGATAGTCTTTTTGTTTGCTTAGATATTCCCAATTTTGATCAAAAATCAATTTGAAATAGCGCGCTTTAGCAGCAAACATGGTGACATAATCAACATGTTGCAACTGATTCAGCTGCTCCCTGAGCTCATCAAACACTGCCGCTTGCTCCTTATCATAAAGCTTACCCATGGCAGGCAAATGCAGGTACATCGGATGCAAAGCCATGACAGAAATTGATTTATAAGGATACGAATCAAGCCAGGAGTGCGTGGCAACAGTTTCGTTAATGGGTAATACCTGAATCATCTTAAGTCCTGATTTCACGCACCAATCCACCAGCTTCTTTATATCATTAAATTCTCCCACACCAAAACCCTCATTACTTCTTAACGAGAAAATCGGAACGGCAACACCTGCACCTTTATACTCGCCAACAGGATACACAAACTTTTCATCATTCAATATCACTTTAACGCCATCCGACTTCGTTTGCGGCAGCGTAATGGTTCTGTTCGGCCGGTCTTCCCAGCTGCGTATTTCTCCTGTGGCTTGCTCAACAATCACATATTTATACTCCAAATCCTGATTCAGCAGTTCTCTGTCGAGGCTTAATGTCCAAATTGGATAGTTTTGATTACCCATTATCAGCGGCGTTTTCCAGTCACCCAAGGCTTCGCCTTCGCCAAGCAAAGCCAGTGCATAGCCTTTGCCTACTCTTGGAGCAAGCATCTTAAACTCAACAAGGCTCTTAGAGTGCGGCTTTTGTGATTGCTTCTGCAGCTTCGCAGGTTTCATGATTACATCCGTAAAAACCTTCGTGAGCATCACCCTTTCCTTATCTGTGACGGCATGCCAATAATCCCTGATAAAAATCTCTTCCTGATCCAAAAGCGGTAGCATCCTGTTGCTGCCTCCTTCCCAGTGCATTGTGCCATTAGCCTCAAGCACAAAATACTTATATTCAGGCAACAATTCATCCTCAATTTCAATTGTAGCATTCCATATATTGTTTCCGATATATTCCATTTGCACAGCCTGTTCCTGAATCCATTCTCCCAGGGCTTTATCACTACCGGAAACATACAGTATCTGACCCCAATTGCTTTCGTAATTGATGCTAAGGTTGAGTTTCATAAGCTTGTATTTTTAGTTGTAAAACGACTGTATTTTTTTCCATACTGACATGTAAAGTTCGTGCATTTTGTGCGTCAAAACAAGTAAAATCAGCAAAATATTTATCCTGCAATATTGCAATCGTTCGCAAAGAAAAAAAACGGAAAATTGAACGTTCTTCCTCTACTAAAAAAAATACACCGCTTTTGCAAAAGGAAATCATTGGTTAATCATTAAACAAAGCCCTAGCAATGTTATAGCGCAGGAAAGGACTCAACTTAAAATTAAAAAAGGCAAGTAGAAAATATTAAAAAACATGAAAAATAAAACAGCTGCTATTTACTGAAGCCTACCCTCTTAATTGCTTGACCGTTTTAACAACTGCTTCCTCAAGGCGTCCATTGACTTCTTCTTCTGTTCCACTACCATCCACTTCAAAAAAGATCGTTTGCTTTTTATAATAATCGATAACAGGCTTTGTCTTCTTTTCATATTCATCCAGGCGATTCAATATGAGATCCGTAGAAGTGTCGTAGGCTCTTTTTCTTTCCGTTTTACCCCGGTCATTCAGTCGCTTTATTGCTTCAAGCGTAGGCAATTTAATATTGAGCATACACGTTACCCTGGAGTTTACCCTGCGTAATAAACCATCTAAAATATAAGCTTGCACAACAGTTCGCGGAAAGCCTTTAAAAACAAAACCATCTGCCGACGGGTGATGCTGGATTTTTTTCTCAATCAGGCGTATGGCAATTTCATCGGGAACAATTTCGCCCCGTTCCATAAATGGCTTGGCTATTTTACCAATTTCGGTATTGCCGGCAATTTCCTTGCGTAATAATTTTCCTGTACTGATATACACCAGGTTATTATTGCGAGCCAGCAACTCGCCCTGTGTTCCTTTTCCGGAACCCGGTTTTCCAAGTAGTACCACATTGAAAAAATCCTGTTTCATGGTACTTTCAATGGTTTCAACCAATTTCCCAAAAATTGATTCTACCGTGCCCACGCCATTGATTGGGAAATATTTATTCTTTTCCTGATAAAAATTAATTACCGGCTTGGTTTTATTGTCGTATTCCTGCAACCTTACCTTGATAACTTCCATATTATCATCGGATCTGCCACCTACCTTTGCCCTTTCGAGCATTCTTTTTACCAGCTGATCCTGTGGCACTTCGAGGCTAAGCATGCAGGTAAGGCTGGTGTTCATCTTTGAAAGCAAACCTTCGAGAATATATGCCTGAACCACTGTTCTGGGAAATCCATCAAATAGAATCCCGGCTGAATTGAGGTTCATTGTCACTTTCTTTTCGATGATTTGCACAATCAGCTCATCAGGTGCAAGGCCACCTTTTTCGATGACCCCTTTTGCTTCTATTCCCAGTGGTGTATTATTGGCTATTTCCTCCCTCAGGATATCACCTGTGCTGATATAAGTCAGGTTAAATTTTTCGAGTAAAAGCTTACTTTGTGTACCTTTTCCGGCTCCGGGAGGGCCAAACAATGCAATATTAAGCATGAAAATTGATTTGGTGTTGTTTATGAAACTACTTTATAGATATCTGGTAAATTACGCGCATGTTCATTATAATCAAGGCCATAGCCAATAATAAAGTCATTAGGGATTTCGATGCCAATATAATCCACTTCATAACCGAAACGAAATGCCTTGGGTTTAAAAAGCATAGTAGCCACCTTTACATCACTGGCTTCCAATCTTCTGAGTTTTTCGATGGTATAATTAATGGTCAAACCCGAGTCGATAATATCTTCGACCAACACAATATTTCGTCCGGCAACGGAATGATCGAGACCAATTAATTCGCGCACTACATTTGTTGAAGAAGTTCCGGAATAAGAGGATAATTTAACAAAAGAAACCTCACATTCAATCTCCAAACTTTTGAACAATTCTGCCGCAAACATAAAAGCCCCATTCAACACCACCAGAAATAGCGGGCTTTTGCCGGCCATGTCTCTGTTGATATTATCGGCAACTTTCTTTATCGCCCTTTCTATTTGATCTTTAGGTATATAGAGATCAAACTCCTTATCATGCACCCGAATTATACTCATAAATTATTCCATTAAGGAAAATGAATTCCTGATTTGAACGAACAAATATACGGATTGTTCTCTTACAGCCTAAAAATGCTGCACTCCAAAAAAAGCTTTGTTTTATCCAATTACGCAAGAGTTCCGAAAACAATTGCTTTAAAAGGTATATTCCTTAAAAAAATGAATTCAATAAACCGAAATAGCTGCCCTTCCTTTGTGATGCGCATTAGGATGAAGTTTTCCCTTTCGCAACTGTTTCTGTATTTCTTGCGGAAGTTGCACAACATCCTTGCATTCAGCTGAGCAACAATGCGCATATTTTTCAGCACATGCCTCACATTGTATAAAAAGCAAATGACAGGCATCATTGGCACAGTTTACATGATTATCTGCAGCTTTTCCACATTGATGACATTGCGCAATTATCTCGTCTGTAACACGTTCGCCCATGCGATCATCAAAAACAAAATTCTTGCCTTTAAATTTGCTGGCAAGCTCAAGCGATTTTATCTGATGGGCATAATTGATCACCCCGCCTTTGAGTTGATAAACATTTTCAAAGCCTTGGTGTCGCAAATAGGCGGAGAATTTTTCGCATCGAATTCCACCCGTGCAATAAAGCATGATATTATCAGGCTGCTTTTCCCTGAGCATATCTACAATTATAGGGATGGATTCCTTATAGGTGTCCACATCGGGCAAAATGGCGTTTTCAAAATGCCCAACCTCATGTTCATAATGGTTGCGCAAATCAATCACAAGGGTATTTGGTTCATGCAATTTTTGGTTGTAAGAAATTGCATCAAGATGTTTTCCAACATTATAGATATCAAAAGTGCTGTTATCCAATCCATCAGATAGCACTTTGTACTTAACCAGAATTTTTAGTTTATAGAAAGATTTTCCATTGTCCTCAATGGCAGCATTGAGCAAAACATTTTTGGTGTATTCGTGGTCCTTAATAAAGCGAACAAAGCCTTCATACTCAAACTCCGGCACGCTGATTTGTGCATTGATGCCTTCCTGCGCAATATAAATACGTCCGAAAACCTGCATCTGGTTTAAGTGCAGGTACAACTCATCACGATAGGCCTGAGGGTCAGCAATAGCAATAAAATTGTAAAACGAACACGTAATTCGCTTAAAATCTTCCTGCATCAGTTTTTCTTTGAGCAACCGCCGGTCAATCTTGTTATGAAGAATCATTCTAAATTATTTTGGCTGGCAAAAATAAAGCTTTTGTCAAATCCGAATCAATTTGTGCCAAAATAGTTTGAAAAGTCAGTTATTCTGTATTTTTGCGCAAAATTCAGTTTTGACATCACTCCAAAGTATTTCGTTGACAGACACCCCTCAGGCTAACGCTTTAGCTGAGGCAATTAATCAACATAAGCACTTGTTGTTAAGTGGTTTAACAGGTTCGTCACGTGCTATATTAATGCAGGCCATAGCTGCCAGAGACAAAGCTTTTCATTTGGTTGTTTGTGCCGATAAAGAAGCAGCAGCCTATTTTTCGAACGACCTGGAAAACCTGCTGCACGAGCGGGATAAGGACTTGCACAAAAAGCAAGTACTATTTTATCCCACCTCTTATAAGCGACCATACGAACCTGAAAAAGCCGACAACAACTATATCCTGTCGCGCACGGAAGTGTTGAGCCGCGTTTCGTCTAATGTACGCAAAACGATTGTTGTGAGCTATCCTGAAGCCATCTGCGAGAAAGTATTTACCAAAAAACTGCTGTCGCAAAACAGTTTTAAAATGAGGCAGGGAGAACAGGTTTCGTTGGATTTTTTAACAGACTTACTCGCTACTTACGATTTCGAACGTGTTGATTTTGTAATAGAACCCGGGCAGTTTGCCATTCGCGGGGGCATAGTGGATGTTTTTTCATTTTCCAATGAGCAACCCTACCGCATTGAATTCTTTGGCGACGAAGTGGATTCCATTCGTAGCTTTGATCCGGTTTCTCAGCGTTCTCTGCAAAAAATGAGTCATATCGTCCTCCTGCCCAATATGCAAAATCGTATGTTGGAAGAGGAACGTGAATCCTTGTTCGACCATCTTCCACCTCATTTAATCGTTTGGCTGGACGAAAGCAAAGATCTGGCAGCAAGAATCGATACAGCTTTTGAGAAAGCCACCGAAGCTTTTGCTCTGCTGGCAGCAGAAAATGAAATTCCCTCGCCCGAAGAATTGTTTAGCAAATCTGAACAAATCCTTGCACAGCTTTCGGATAAGCAAACGCTGGAATGGGGCAAAAGCAGCGTATTCAATGCCGAAAAACATTTAAATTTCAGCACAAGTCCGCAGCCGGCTTTCAATAAGAATTTCGATCTTGTACTTGCGCACCTGACCGAAAAAAAAGCTGCCGGATACCAGATTTATATCTTCTCCGAAAGTAGTAAACAGCTGGAGCGTATTCATATCATTTTGGAAGACCTTCAGCATAACAAGGCCGAGGAAGCGCGCGCAAGCTTTACGCCTGTGTATCACAATCTGCAAGCAGGATTTATTGACCATGATCAAAAAATATGCTGTTATACTGATCATCAGATCTTTGAACGTTACCATCGCTTTCGTCTGCGCGAGAGTTTTGCCAGGAAAGAAGCCATCACCATTCAGGAAATCAATGAGCTCAAACCGGGCGATTTTGTGACCCACATAGATCACGGAATCGGAAGATTTGATGGTTTGGAAATGATCGACAACAACGGCAAGCGGCAGGAGGCCATAAGGCTCATTTACCAAAACAGCGACTTACTTTATGTAAGCATTCATTCGCTGCATCGCATTGCCAAATACAGCGGAAAAGACGGAGCCGAACCAAGCCTGAGCAAATTGGGCTCCAATGCCTGGAACAAGCTCAAGAACAAAGCCAAAGGCCGTGTAAAAGATATTGCCCGGGAATTAATCAGGCTTTACGCCCAGCGCAAAAACAGTCCGGGCTTCCAGTTTTTGCCCGATACCTACCTGCAAAACGAACTCGAAGCCTCGTTTATTTATGAAGACACCCCCGATCAATTAAAAGCCACTATCGATGTAAAAAATGATATGGAATCGGAATCTCCCATGGACAGGCTGGTCTGCGGTGATGTTGGTTTTGGCAAAACAGAAATTGCAATCCGGGCGGCGTTTAAGGCTGCAACAGATTCCAAACAGGTAGCCATCCTGGTTCCTACAACAATTCTTGCCCTTCAGCATTACAAAACATTTTCGGAACGCTTGGATGGTTTTCCTGTTGAAATAGATTATATCAACCGCTTTAAAACAGCAGCGCAACAAAAAGAAACGCTTAAAAAACTCGAAGCAGGCCGCATCGATATTCTCATCGGAACGCACCGTCTGATTAGCAAAGATGTGAAATTTAAGGATTTAGGTTTGCTTATTATCGATGAGGAGCAGAAGTTCGGCGTTACGGCCAAAGAAAAGCTCAAGCAGATCAAAGCAAATGTTGACACACTAACACTTACGGCGACACCTATACCACGCACTTTGCAATTTTCGATGATGGGTGCCCGCGATTTGAGTATCATCAATACCGCGCCTCCAAACCGCTTTCCGGTTCACACAGAAATAAGATCATTCAACGAAGACTTAATCCGTGATGCCATTCAGTATGAGCTCGCGCGCAACGGGCAGGTGTTTTTTGTACACAACAGGGTACAGAATATCATGGACGTATATGATATGCTCAGGCGTTTTGTTCCCGGTGTTCGCGTTGGCGTGGCGCACGGACAGATGGACGGAACTAAGTTGGAAAAAACCATGCTTGATTTTATCAATGGAAATTTTGATGTATTGCTTGCCACAACAATTATTGAATCGGGTCTCGACATTTCCAATGCCAACACAATCATCATTAACGAAGCACACCATTACGGACTAAGCGACCTGCATCAGCTGCGCGGACGCGTAGGTCGGTCAAACAAAAAAGCATTCTGTTACCTGCTTTCCCCTCCCATGGCTGCTTTGAGCAGTGAAGCCCAAAAACGAATGCGGGCGCTGGAAGAATTTGCCGACCTTGGAAGTGGTTTTAATATCGCCCTGCGCGATCTTGATATCCGGGGTGCAGGAAACCTTTTGGGCGGCGAACAAAGTGGTTTTATCAATGATATTGGCTTTGAAACCTTCCATAAAATCCTAGATGAGGCGATCATCGAACTAAAAGAAACAGAATTTAAGGATCTTTTCCATACTGATCAACCTCAAAAATTCGTCAGGGAATGTGTCTTTGAGTCAGATCTTGAGATCCTTTTACCCTCTGACTATATCCATTCATCTGCTGAACGTATCAAACTTTACTCGGAGCTTGACAATATCCCCGATGAAGAAAAGCTGGAGGCCTTCACGGAGCAATTAATTGACCGCTTTGGAGCTATTCCAAAACAAGCTAACGCACTCTTTAATACCGTGCGATTGAGATGGCTTGCCCGCGATCTGGGCTTTGAAAAGCTGGTGTTGCGCAACAAAATGCTGACAGCCTATTTTCTGAGCAATCAGGAATCAGCCTATTTTCAATCAAAAGTATTTGCAGATATCCTCAAGTTTATACAAGCTAATCCGAACAGTTGTCGCATGAAAGAAAATGCCAACAAACTACTGATTCAGTTTAAACAAATTAGCAGTGTGCATGCTGCACTGGAATTGCTCCGAAAAATTAGTTCCCGGGAGGATTATTAGCTAGTTGTGCCTTTCAAATTCTATTTAAGAAGTAGTTTTGTTTAACTTATTTTTATTTTCGTTAAACATTTTTCGTGTTTAAGTTGTTTGATAGGCAACAATAACAAAAACATTATGAAAATAGAAGGCAGTTTAACAGCATACAGAAGTTTCAACGGATTAAATGGACACGGAAATGGGAAGGCCACTTTAAATGGTAACGGAAACTCGCATATACACTACACAAAGCTCGAAGATGAGCAGCTAGGCGACGAGCACGCTGCCACAAGCAGAGAAACACCCTTACGTGCAGATGCCTTTTTGCTTTCGGACGAAAGCAAGATTACAACGATAGAATCTCATTTTGAGCAAATTATGACGACATTGGGTCTCGACCTAACAGACGACAGCCTACGTGGCACGCCCCATCGTGTAGCGAAAATGTTCGTGAAAGAAATTTTTCACGGATTAAATCCGGCCAACAAACCCAGGATGTCTGTTTTCGATAATAAATTTCGTTACGGCCAGATGTTGGTCGAAAAGAACATCACCCTTAAAACAACCTGTGAACACCATTTTCTGCCTATTTTCGGTAAAGCACATGTCGCCTACATTTCAAGCGGAACGGTTATCGGTCTATCGAAAATGAACAGAATAGTAGATTATTTTGCACGCAGACCTCAGGTTCAGGAAAGGCTTACGGTGCAGGTTGCAGAAGAACTGAAAAAAGTATTAAACACTGAAGATGTTGCCGTTGTCATCGATGCCAAACATCTTTGTGTTGCCTCGCGTGGGATTCAGGATGACTCCAGCACTACCATCACCGCAGAATATGGTGGTGCATTCAAAAATGATCCCAGAGTGAGAGATGAGTTTCTCAAACATATCGGGTAATCCGATAAATTAAACCCAGAAAAAAAAACTTCCCCTGATTATTTTACTTCATCAGGAAACTAATTAGCTAACTTTACTATGCCTGCCGGCCTTGTCTATAGCGCAATAGACAAGCCGGTTTTTTTTATGCCAGCCAAAAAAAAACCACAAAAACACCAATCTTTATTAAACTTCTATTAAATAACCAAAGCTAATTGTACTTTTACCAGTTCATTTTCAATCAGAGTTGTTAATTTTGTCGTCCAAAGAATCGTTAACCTTTCAAAAAAAATAGTACCATGAAAAAAAATTTACTCTATTTAGTTTTTATGCTGGTTGCAGTTAGCTTGCATGCGCAGGACTGCTCAAATCTTTTCATTTCGGAATATGTTGAAGGCTCGGGTAACAACAAAGCCATCGAGATTTATAATCCAACTAACAACACCATTGATTTAGGCGGATATCAGTTGGTAAGGTATTCAAACGGTGGCACAACACCCAACGCAATACAACTGGGTGGGAATATCGAACCCAAATCAACTTTTGTTGTAGTTTTAGACAAAAGAGATCCAAACGGCACAGGCAATGAAATTATGGTTGATCCTGCTTTACAAGCAAAGGCTGATACTTTTTTGTGTCCGGTATATGATGTTAACAAAGCCATGTATTTTAACGGCAACGATGCCATGACGCTTGAAACTCTTGGTGGCACTGAAATTCTCGACATTGTGGCTCGTGTTGGAAATCCTGATCCTGAAAATGGATGGTGTGCATTTACCGATACTACCATCAGCTACAACAGTGGCGGTGTGCCCACCGAATACACCATTGAAGATTATATTGTTGGCCCATTGTTTTGGTTATCATGGACCAAAGACCATACGCTTATTCGCAAATATGCCGTAAAAAAGGGTGTAACAGAAAATCCAACTGTATTTAACGTAGCAGTTGAGTGGGATTCTATACCAGAAAACACTTTTGATAATCTGGGTACGCACAACTGCGAATGCAACACACTGTCCGTAGAAGAACTGAAAGAAGGTGTTGATATTAATTTCTACCCTAACCCAATTACCGGTGAAACACTGCATATCGATGCACTCGAGAAAATCCAAAGCGTTACGGTATATAACATGACTGGTCAAATCGTAATTCATCAAAACTTTAATGGTGTTTTAGAATTAGCAATTGCCTCAAAATCACTTAAAAATGGTGTTTACTTTGTAAAAGTAAGTTTTGAAAATCAAAACAACTTTGTAAAGAAAATTCTAAAAAAATAGTCTTCATAAAACTATCGAAGCACCCCGAACACGAAATTTGATTTTTGGCGGGGTGTTTTTTTCTCTCCATTTTGTTTATATCTTGAATACAAATTATAATGAAACAAAGGTTTTTAATAGTTTTCACTTTCCTAATTTTATGTTCGTTATCTCTGTTTGCACAAAAAGGCCTGCTTAGCGGTATAGTTAAAGACGCTCAAACCGGCGAAACTCTAATTGGAGCGAATATCAGTTACGCTGCTGGACAGGGCACAGTTACGGATATAGAAGGGTACTATGAGTTAGAACTGGCCTATGGTGAGTATTCTTTAACTATTTCTTATGTAGGTTTTGAGCCTATTGAAAAAAGAATAACTATCAATAAGCCAAAAACGACCCTGAACTTTAAATTGGATTACATAACCCTCACTGTGGTAGAGGTGGTAGGTGATATGGCTAAGGCACGTGAAACACCGGTTGCTTTTTCTACTATCACACCCAAAACCTTGCAGGAAGAGCTTGCCTCTCAGGATATTCCGCTGATTTTAAATTCCACACCCGGTGTTTATGCCACGGCACAAGGCGGAGGTGATGGCGACTCCAGAATAAATATTCGTGGTTTTAACCAACGCAACGTAGCCGTAATGCTCGATGGTATTCCGGTTAATGACATGGAAAATGGTTGGGTATATTGGAGCAACTGGTTTGGTTTGGACGTGGTAATGCAAAGCACACAGGTGCAGCGTGGCCTTGGTGCTTCAAAGCTAGCTATCCCTTCGGTGGGGGGAACCATTAATTTGCAAACCAAGGGTATCGGCGCCAAAAAAAGCCTTAAAATAAAACAAGAAGTTGGTGACAATGGTTTTTTACGCACTTCATTGGGTTATACCTCAGGGCGAATAAAAGGTGGCTGGGGAATTACTGCTGCCGGTTCATATAAACGGGGTAACGGCTGGGTGGATATGACCTGGACAGAAGGTTGGTTTTATTTCTTGCGTATTGATAAAGATTTAGGTAAACACCGCCTAAGTCTGAAAGCCATGGGTGCGCCACAACAACACGGCCAGCGTTCGTACAAAAAGTCGATTGCTGAATTTGACACCACTTATGCTAAAGAACAAGGTATAGACCCAGCTGAATTTCTGGCCAAACCATTAGACTTAGGGATCAAATTTAATCCCAACTGGGGCTACCTCGACAGATATACCCTTGATAGCCAAGGTGAAAGAATAAGCACTGGGGTTGAAAAACTATCCGAAAAAGAGAACTACTACCATAAGCCCATGTTTAGCCTCAGCGATTTTTGGAATGTGAACAACAGGCTTTATATCTCTAATATTGCCTATCTTTCGATAGGTAATGGCGGAGGTACTGGTCTGCAAAACAGCACTTCGATCACTTCCGATGGACAAATCGATTTCCAAACCTCATACGATGCTAATTACAATGGCACCTTCAATCCAGATAAAATATCACAGGGCATTTTACGCTCAGCCATTAATAACCATTTTTGGTATGGCCTGCTCTCGACTTTTAACTACGAGTTAAGCGAAAACTTCACCCTATCAGGAGGTATCGACTTAAGAAGTTACAAGGGCGAACATTACCGCGAAATATACGACCTGCTTGGCGGAAATTACTACCTAACCAGACCCTCAGAAACCAATGCAAACGTTGACCCTGACAAACAAAATAAAGTAGGCGACCGTATTGGCTACAACAACGATGGGCTTGTGCGTTGGGGCGGACTATTCGGCCAGCTCGAATATAAAAAGGAGAAAATCTCTGCTTTTATCAATCTCACCACTTCCTATAGCGGCTATAAACGCATTGACTATTATAAGCCCAAGGCACTCGAACTGGCAGATACAACCCTGCGCATTGGCTACAACACTGTAATAGAATATCAGGGTCAAACCTACGATCGGAATTCGAAAGGATTAAAATACCTGGAATCCGATTGGGAATGGATTTTGGGCGGAACCATCAAAGGAGGCGCTAATTACAATATCAACGATAACATGAATACCTTTGTTAACTTAGGATACTTATCTAAAGCACCCCGCTTCAACAATGTTTTCGATTACGATAACAAACTTTTCCGAGACATTGAAAATGAAATTGTGAAAGCCATCGAAGTGGGATACAGCTTCTATACCAGCCGTATGACCTTAAATTTGAATGGCTATTATACCATTTGGGAAAACAAACCAGCTGACTATCCGGCATCGATCATGATTGATGATGAATCTTACAGTGTAAATATCAATGGAATGGATGCGCTGCATAAAGGAATTGAAGTAGAGTTTGCTTATAAAATCCATCGCAATCTGATGTATGAAGGTCTCCTTTCGGTGGGCGACTGGAAATGGACTTCAGCTGATTCTGCTCGTATTTACGATGATTTTCAAAACCTGAAAGAAGTGAGGTATTTTGATGCAAAAAATATTTTTGTAGGTGATGCCGCACAAATACAAACACGCCACAGTCTGCGTTGGGAAATTATTAACGATCTATATGTGAAAAGTGCCCTTACCTATTTTGGTAAGCACTACTCCCAATTCGACCCACTGGATCTTGACCCCGAGCGTTTTCCTAATTCATTTGATGAAAATGGTAAACCCAAACAGTCCTGGAAAATTCCGAATTACTATATGGTGGATTTTCACGCCGGATACGGTTTTCATTATAGAGGTGTAAAATTCGATATCAGAGGAAGTATTCTAAACCTACTTGATGAAAAATACATTTCTGATGCCGATAACAACGACAAATATGTGGGACAGAGCTACAATAATTTCGATGCCAAATCGGCAGCCGTATTTTTTGGACTTGGACGACGTTTCAATATCTCCCTACAATTAACATTTTGACCCTATTAATCAAGACTTTAAAAACTACAATTATGCGAGTTACCATTTCATTTTTAATAATTACACTGTTTTCGATTGGTGCTTTTGCACAACAAACCGGTTATTACAATGGCGTTGAGGGAAAAGATGGCGAGCAACTCAAAGCCCAGCTAAACGATATTATCAGCGGGCACACCGTTTATTCGTATTTCTTTTCCAAAGAAATTTTCAAACTCTCCGATCAGGATCCTGATAACCCTTCCAATGTTATCACCGTTTATGGTGGATTTTCGCGGCCCAACGACGATTATGGCACAGGAGGCGATTTTTTGAACCGTGAGCATGTATGGGCAAAGTCTCATGGCACTTTCGATGGCATTGTGCCTATGGACAGTGATGTTCATAACCTTAAACCCGCTGATGCTTCTGTAAATCAATCCAGAAGCAATAAAGATTTCGACAATGGCGGCACTCAGCATCCGGAAGCTACTGACTGTTATTTTACAGCAGACACCTGGGAACCACGAGATGGAGCGAAAGGTGATATCGCCAGAATAATTTTCTACATGGCTACAAGATACGAAGGTGAAAATGGCGAATTAGACTTGGAAGCTGTTGACGAAATCAATACTTACCCCACACCTACACATGGCCGCCTTTCTACCTTACTTGAATGGAATATGCAAGACCCGCCAGATGCTTTTGAGCGCAACAGAAACAATGTAATATTCTCATTTCAGCAAAACAGAAACCCTTTTATTGACAATCCAGAGTTTGCCAATCTGATCTGGGCAGATGCAAGTGCCAGCGCGATTAGTATCGCCAATGTCGATATGATGCCTGATATCGCTGTGCCAAACCAGGAAGTATCCATTTCGGCCAGCATTAGCTCTGAAAACGGAACTATTTCAAACGCAAAAGTGCTTTGGGGCTTGTCTTTTGACAACCTCGATAACGAAATCATGATGAATGCAAACGGCGCTTTATTTAACGCCAGCATTCCCGGTCAAGCCGAAGATGCTACAGTTTATTATAAAATAACAGCTAATGATGGCGCAAGCGAATACAGCACAGTAACTTACAACTATTATATCCCCAAAGTTTTTGCCGGCGAATTAGTTAGCATCTATGACATTCAGGGTCAGACAGATGACTCTCCTTATGCAGACCAAGTCGTTAGCACAACAGGTGTCGTAACCGGATCTTTCGGATCCTTCTATTTTCTGCAGGACGGCGCAGGCTTGTGGAACGGCGTATTTGTATACGAATCCGGAAGAAACCCTGCCATTGGTGATAGTATAATAGTTACTGGAAAAGTAAAGGAATACTATGGTAAAACTGAAATTGCTGAAATAAGCGACTACTATTATATCGCCAGTAACAGGCCGCTTCCTGAACCCATGATTGTTGAAATTGGAGAAATTGGAGAAGCGCATGAAGGCATACAGGTGAAAGTGCTAAATGCGACCTGCATAATGCAAAATTACCAATCAGATCACTATATGTGGTGGGTGAGCGATGGATTGGACACCTTAAAAATAAAAAATACTAATATTTTTGAGTATGAACCTGAGTTAAACGCTTCGTATGATGTAACAGGTCCTTTAGATTACGATTTTGATGAGTGGAAAATACAATTGCGCTTTGAAACAGATGTCACCTCAGGCACCGATGTGGTTTTGCCTCAGGTTACCGAAGTTACTCCGCTCACTAATAACACAATAAAAATTCTTTTTAACGAAGACGTAACGCAGGAATCTGTTGAAAACATCAATAATTTCAGCCTGAATAACGATATCACAGTAATTGCCGCCTCACAGCATACTTTCGACAAAAAACAAGTAAATCTGGAAGTAAGCACAATGACCTCAGGTACTGAATACACCTTAAATATCGAAGGCGTTACCGATCTGACTGATAATGTAATGGAACCCTTTGAAACCACTTTTACCTGGGTTGGCATCAGTGAAAACGATCAAACTTTGCAGCTTAGCATCTACCCAAATCCTGCCCGGGAGCAGCTAATGCTTTCGTTTAATGCGACACGCACAACAGCAGCAGAAGTACGCCTGTACGATATCAGCGGACGTGTTGTTTTTGCAGAACAATTCGCTGCAAATTCAGGCACCAACAGCCATCAGTTGGAAACAGCCCGCCTTAGTGCCGGATTTTACCAGTTGGTATTAACAACAGCTGATGGAAACAGCGTGCATAAATTGATTATCGAATAAGATCAACTATCATCCTTTAATAAATGGCCTTCATCAATAGATGGCGGCCATTTTTTTTGAGCCAAAATCATAAAATTTATGAAAATGGCGTTTTAATCATGATAAATCTTAAGTTTGTGGCTAAATTTGTAGCTTCATTAACCGAAAAGCCCATATTAATGTCAGACAGCCTGGTCATTATCCCTACTTATAACGAAATAGAAAACATCGAAAAGATCATTCGAGCGGTTTTTTCGCTCGAAAAAGATTTTGATGTGCTTATCGTCGAAGACAATAGCCCTGATGGCACAGCTGCCACCGTGAAAAGCCTGATGCAGGAATTTCCTTTGCGCCTTCATATCGAGGAACGCAAAGGTAAACTGGGATTGGGCACCGCCTATATCCACGGATTCCGTTGGGCTTTAGCGCAACAATATGAATATATCTTCGAGATGGATGCCGATTTTTCGCATAATCCTTCCGATCTGGAAAGGCTTTATCATGCTTGTGCCATCGAAGGCGCTGATGTGGCCGTTGGTTCAAGATATATCACCGGCGTTAATGTAGTAAACTGGCCCATGGGACGCGTTTTGATGTCGTATTATGCCTCTGCTTACGTGCGTTTTGTAACCCGGCTAAAAGTGCGCGACACCACAGCAGGCTTTGTTTGCTACAAGCGTAAAGTGCTGGAAAAAATTAATTTGAACCGCATCAAGTTTGTCGGCTATGCCTTCCAGATTGAAATGAAATATACGGCCTGGAAACTGGGCTTTGCCATTAAAGAAGTTCCGATAATATTTACCGACCGCACCGAAGGCACCTCTAAAATGAATAAACGCATTTTCAGAGAAGCAGTTTTAGGCGTCATTAATTTAAGAGTCAGAGGATTGAGCGGAAAAATAAAAGCGGCCAACTGAAGCATTACACACCATGAAATCGTACCTTATTGAAAACGCGACAGTAATTAACGAAGGCCAACGCTTTGCCGCAGATTTATTGATCGATCAAGGATTCATAAAAACCATTACCGCAGCCGGACAAGGAAAACAGCTTTCAGAAACTAAAGACTATACGCTTATTGACGCCAAAGGAAAGCTATTGATTCCCGGAGTGATCGATGATCAGGTACACTTTCGCGAACCCGGCTTAACTTATAAAGCCGACATAAAAACAGAAAGTCGTGCAGCAGTTGCCGGCGGCATTACCAGTTTTATGGAAATGCCCAACACCATTCCCAACACGCTTACACAAAGCTTATTGCAGGATAAATATGAGTTGGCTGCCGGGCAATCCATGGCAAATTTCTCTTTTTATATGGGCGCCTCAAACGACAACATTAGCGAGGTTATAAAAACCGATCCTAAAACAGTTTGCGGCATTAAAGTCTTTATGGGGGCAAGCACCGGGAATATGTTGGTAGATGACCAAAAAGCCCTGGAAGGAATTTTTGCAGAAGCGCCCACACTGGTTGCTGTGCATTGTGAACATGAGCCAACGATCAGGAAAAATCTTCAATACTATCAGCAGCAGTTCAAACACACAGCCACAGCCGCCCTGCATCCACTCATCAGAAGTGCCGAGGCCTGCTACAAATCTTCCTCACAGGCGGTTGAGCTAGCCACAAAGCATGGCACAAAACTTCATATTCTGCACCTCTCATCAGCAGCCGAAACAGCACTGTTTCGCAATGATATTCCCTTGGCAGAGAAGAAAATTACGGCAGAGGTTTGTCTGCACCATTTGTGGTTCAACGAAGCTGATTATGCCCAGAAGGGCAACTTCATCAAATGGAATCCGGCGGTTAAAACAGAAAATGACAGACTCAGTTTATGGGAAGCCCTCGTTGATGACTGCCTTGATGTGGTAGCCACCGATCACGCGCCCCATACGTTTGAAGAAAAAAACCGACCCTATTTTGAAGCACCTTCAGGCGGCCCAATGGTTCAGCATCTGCTGCCCGGCATGCTCCAAATGAGTCAAAAGGGAATGATCAGCCTGGAAAAGATGGTCGAAAAAATGTGTCATAACCCTGCCATCCTATTTAATATCCACAAGAGAGGATTTATACGTGAGGGCTATTTTGCTGATTTAGTGCTTATTGAAAAGGACACAAATCATCTGGTAACCCAAGAAAATATTTTATATAAATGTGGCTGGTCACCCTTTGAAGGAACGCAATTTTCACATCGCATCACACATACATTTATCAATGGTGAACTGGCATACGAAAATGGAGAATTTAATGAAGAAATCAAAGGTAAGCGGCTACAATTCAACTGCTAAGCATATTTCGGGCATGCTGTTTTTTTCCTTGCTGCTCAATGTATTTATGCTGACAGGCTGCGGGGTGGGCAATGAAAAATCTGCCGATGAAAATCTAATTTCGGAGATAAAAGATCTTTGGGACAATGGCAACCCAAAAGTTGTACGTCTTTACAAAGAAGAAAACGGCACCAAAGTGCTTGTAAAAGAAAAGCAATACTATCCTTCAGGTACGCTCAGCATGGAAGGCAGCTACAAAAACGACCTGCGCGAAGGCGAATGGAAATCGTGGTACGAAGACGGATCGCTTTGGAGTACAGGCTATTTCAAGTCGGGCAAAAGACATGGCGAAGGCATCGTTTATCATCCCAACGGCAAAAAACAAATCGCCGGCACCTATGATGAGGGGCAACGCACAGGTTTATGGCTGGCCTGGGACGAAGACGGCAATGTGATCAGTGAACAGCGTTTTGAGTAGCCGCTAATAAGCTGTGATGTCTTGATATGTTCGTGAACTTAATCCCGAAAAATCACCCAATAACCTAAAACAAAGCGCTATTTGGTGTTCGAAATGGAGAGCACAACAGGCAAATGATCGCTAAAACCTCCAAAATAGCGGCCTCCGGATGCCGTGCGATTAGGCCGGGCTTCACCTTCTTTTGGCTGATAGAGCATCCAGGGGTGTTTCACCACTTTCAGCTGTTTTGCATAAAGTCCATTCCCTTGGAGTAAAGCCGACGACACAATGACCTGATCGAAATAATCCCAGCTTCTGTAATACAAAGTACCTTCGCCGGCTAAGAAAGGTTCGAGCGAAAGATTATACAAATTCCCTTTAACGATTTGCTGAGCAGGGCTTAAAGCATTCAGGTGTGTTGCGATACTTGGATCGTTCGGATTATCGTTCAAATCGCCCATAATCACAATATTGGCCTTTTCATTCAAGGCGAGAATGGAATCTGCCTTATGGCGCAGAAAATCGCCGGAAGCACGGCGCTTGGGATCTGTTTCCTCTTTCCCGCCCCAGCGCGATGTCCAATGATTCACAAAAATATGCAGGGTGTCATTATTCCAAATCAGACCTTTGGCATATAGAATATGCCGCATTTTCCCTTTGATACTGTCAGCAGTTTCAATTTCCATGGCCTGCAAATGAAGCAATTGGAAATAGGCTGATCGGTAAAGTGCCGCAACTTCTATTCCCCGGTCATCGTCATCAGCGATATGTGCAACAGAATACTTTGCGTTGGCAATAGCAGGTTCACGAATCAAATCTTCGAGCACTTCACGATTTTCAATTTCTGCCAAACCAATGAAATGTGGCATTTCGAGGCTATCCATTGCTGCCAGAACTCTTGCTTTCTGCTGTAGCTTTTTCTGATATTTTTTGGTGTTCCAGTCCAACTTTGAACCCGGCAAAAATTCTTCATCATTAATCGTGGGATCATTGATGGTATCAAATAAATTCTCCACATTATAAAAAGCCAGCAGCCAATCCGTTTCGGGTTGTTTTACCTGCTTCATAGAAGTGCCGCAGGAACTCAGGAAAAAGAGTATGATACCAATAGCAGAATACTGCAACGATTTGAACGATAATTTCATAGGTTAATCATTTTTTAATTTATCAATTAAACGCCGCTCCTTCTTCGTCGGACGACCCAAACCACGGCCACGAAATTCTGTTTTGGCGGCTTTCACCATTTCATAGCGCTCATATTCTTCTGTTGGGGTGCGATCGATGAGTACGTCTTCTACCATTTTGGCCGAAACACGGTTCTTGACGGCGGCTTTCACCTCCACCGTTTTGTGAAGCTGATTTACCTGAACAGCAATCACATCGCCAACCTTAATTTCGCGTGAGGCTTTAACTGCCTGCTCGTCCATTTTTACTTTACCTCCTTTACAGGCCTCCGCAGCTATATTGCGGGTTTTAAAAATCCGTGCAGCCCAAAGCCATTTATCGATACGTACCCCTTCACTCATTTCTGACGGAAATAGAGTTGAACAGGAACGCCTTTGAAATTAAACTGCTCGCGCAATTTATTTTCCAGAAAACGCCGATACGACTCTTTAACATCTTTTGGAAAATTACAAAAGAAAACAAATTGCGGTGTAATACTCTTAAGCTGAGTGACATATTTAATCTTAATGTACCTGCCACGTGTTGTAGCCGGTGGTGGCGAGGCCTGAATCAGGGGCAGCAATACTTCATTAAGCACCGAGGTAGTAATGCGTCTTTTGCGGTTTTCGTAAACCTCATTTGCCGCTTCGAGTACTTTAAAGATGCGCTGTTTCTGAATCACCGACGTAAAGACAATAGGGATATCAGTAAAAGGTGCCGTGCGTTCTTTGATTAGCTTTTCAAATTCCAGATGTGTATTGCTCTCTTTTTCAACCAAATCCCATTTATTGGCAACAATCACCACGCCTTTTCTGTTTTTCTCGGCAAGCTTTAAAATATTCAAATCCTGTGCTTCAATGCCTGCTTTGGCATCAATCAGCAAAATAATCACATCGCTTTCCTCGATGGTACGGATAGCACGGAGAACCGAATAAAACTCGATATTTTCGTACACCTTACCTTTTTTGCGCAATCCGGCGGTATCCACCAGGATAAAGTGCATGCCGTAAGCCTTGTATTCGGTGTGAATGCTGTCGCGTGTGGTGCCGGCAATGGAGGTAACAATATTACGTTCGATTCCTAAAAACGCATTGATGATAGAGGATTTCCCCACATTGGGGCGGCCTACAACGGCAAATTTCGGCAAGGAATCATCCAGCAGCGCATGATCAGCCGGTAGCAGCGGAATCATTTCATCGAGCAGCTCACCGGTTCCGCTTCCACTGATGGCAGAAACAGGAAACACCTCGCCAAGTCCAAATGCATAAAACTCATGCGTATCAGCAATCCGTTCAGAATTATCCACTTTATTGGCCACAAGCAGCACTTTCTTCTTCACCTGCCTGAGCATATTGGCTACTTCCTGATCCAGTACATGAATCCCCTCGCGGGCATCAACCACAAAAATGATCACATCAGCCTCATCTATAGCCAGTTCCACCTGTTTTCTAATCTCTTCTTCAAACACATCGTCCGAGCCCATCACATAGCCTCCGGTATCGATTACCGAAAAACTTTTTCCGTTCCAATCGCTTACCCCGTAATGCCGATCGCGCGTAACACCACTCGTTTCCTCCACAATGGCCTGGCGCGATTGCACCAACCTGTTGAACAAGGTTGATTTTCCCACGTTGGGCCGCCCTACTATTGCCACTATATTTGACATAATTTCAATTGTTATCTGCTGCTATTATGATTCATAACCAAAGCGCTTCAGCATAGTATCATCGTCGCGCCAGTCTTTATTAACTTTTACCGTTAGTTCGAGGAACACCTTTTTCCCCACAAAATTCTCTATATCTATGCGTGCCATTGTGCCCGTTTTCTTGATGGCAGCGCCCTGCTTTCCAATGATGATGGCTTTTTGCGAATCGCGTGCTGCGAAAATAATCGCCTGAATGCGAATCAAAGTTGCCGTTTCCTCATACGAATCCACTGCTACTTCAACAGAGTAGGGAATTTCCTGTTTGTAATTCATCAATATTTTCTCGCGGATGATTTCCGTAATAAAAAACCGCATCGACTTGTCAGTAAGCTCATCCTTAGGAAAATAAGGAGGTGATTCGGGCAGATGATCCAGGATTTGTTCCAACAGATAAGGCACATTGTGTCCGAGGATAGCGGAGAGCGGAAATATTTTCGCAGCAGGCAGGGCTTCCTTCCACCAGCCCACGGCAAGCTCCAAAGCAGGCTGATCAGAGAGGTCAATCTTGTTGATCAGAATAAAAACAGGTACCCGACTTTTTTTTAGCTTTTCGATGGTGGTTTCGTGATGGGCGTTGTCAGTGATATCCACCACAAACAAAATCAAATCTGCATCGATAAAAGCAGTCTCAACAAACTGATTCATCACCTGATGCATTTTATAGGCCGGTTGATCGATGATTCCTGGGGTGTCGGAAAAGACGATTTGATAGTTTTCGTCATTCACAATTCCAAGAATACGATGCCGGGTAGTTTGCGCTTTTGAGGTAATAATAGAGAGTTTTTCACCTACAAGGGCATTCATCAATGTTGACTTGCCAACATTTGGATTCCCTAATATATTGACATAGCCTGCTTTATGTGTCATTCAAAAATAATTTGCTGAAAATATTTGCTTTGCAAAGTAACAAAATATATCTTTGCACTCCCATTTACGAGACGGATTTAGTTTTCCGACAGGTATTTGGTCATATTGCGGGGTGGAGCAGAGGCAGCTCGTTGGGCTCATAACCCAAAGGTCAGAGGTTCGAATCCTCTCCCCGCTACAACAAAAAAACCCTTTTAGCTTATTCAAGTTGAGAGGGTTTTTGTTTTTTACACAGATTTGATAAATCTGGCTTTCGGGTATTGAGTTGGGTTTGATTGGCACACTTTGCAACGGTATGAGTGGCACAATAAGTCCGGTGTGAGTGGCACACTTTGAACCGGTTTATCCACTTGTCCTCCGTATCTGTAAACCATTGATGCTGTTGAGTTTCACTATAATTTTATTTGTCATATTGGCTCTGTTGTTGTGTGATTTATTTTTTTTGGTTGGAAAAACACTTCGAAACTCTTCTCTACGTGCCAAGGGGGAAAACTCTTTTGCAAACTTTGGTCTGTGAGTTGGATTGTAGCTGTTTGTAAGTGTGTTTACACCTGTGTTGTGGATTATCAGTCCTCCCAAATAATACTCAAAATTGTTTTGTATCTTTTTGTTGGAATGCAATATTCGTAAAAGTCGGTGTCCTCATTATCGTATTCATTTAATGTGAACCAAGTGGACTTACTAATGGTCTGTGCTTTCTCCTCTAACTTGTAAAGAAATTCGTAACCTTTTTCTATGTATTCTGCAGCAACTGAATCAGAAGGTGGTGCTAAACGGTTGTAGTCGCCCAGCCAAACATTTAAATCATATGATTTTTTCCAATATTTTACTTTTCCATTTTCAACAAAAACAAGACAAATAGGGTGTAATTGGTCAAATTGCAAATAACGAAAAACAGTTGCTGTTAAACTGGTCTTAAATCGTTCTGCAAGTTGCTTTATGAGTAGCGGAGAAAACTTTTTTCCTGTTACTTCCTTCAGGAACAGTTTTTCCGGCATTAAAAGTTCACTAGCAAATTCATTCGCTTCTAATTCTTGTCTACCATTTTTAAGTGCTTTTTCCATTCCTGCAATAATGTTGAAATTGGCGAAAGTATCATCAGGAAGTTGCATATTCCTATGCATTATTAAATGTCCGATCTCATGTGCAATAACAAAACGCTTTCTCTCTTGGAATTGAATATTTGAGTTTACTTTTATCACCGCTTTACTCTGCCCGAAGATTATTTTTCCATCACAATTTTTCAGTTCTTCTTCAAGTAGCATAGCATCAATCCCTGCAACAAATAAGTCCATTTCCAGGTCAGTAATTTCATCTAACCCACAATTACCAAGTAATTGCTGTGCCTGAATATGGGCATTAGTGGCTCTTGTCATTTTCTTCTAGTTGTTCAAATAGTTGAATAAGATTTTTATCCTTAATGATTTCAATAATATCCTCCTTAGAAATTTTGTCAAGATTTCTGTATAAAGCAAAAGAAGGATTGCCTTGAACAAGTTGTTTCAAAATCGCAATTGGCTTTTCAATATTTAGTAGCAATGCCTCTTGAAATTTATTTGCTAATTCCATTAAAGAATCATTGTGCCTTTTTTTGGCAGTTGCTTTAGCTAAAAACAATAATTTCTTTTTCTTTTGTTCATATTCTACAAGATTCTGAATATTCTCTTGCAGTGAATCCTTGATTATATCTTTGTCGGCTTCTAAATAGAAGTTGAACAAAGCATCATCAATTTTATTTTTGATTACTCTGCTCATACTAATTTTAATATTTGCATTTGAAGTTTTGGAATTTTCCTTTCAAGTCGTTTTGTGATATTGTAAATCTCTTTCACATTTTTCCCTAATAGTTCAGCTATTTCTGCTGGTTTGTTCATGTCCTCAATCCAACATTCAAAAACATCAATTTCATCTTGGTCTGCTCCGTCTTCTTTCAATTTTTGAATTGCAATTTGTTTCAACTCTAATTCATTTTCTGGTGCTCGGCTTTCAATGTCGGGTAACTCTGCTTCATACTTCTGTTCAAAGGATTTGAAAAAATTATACAGATGGCTTTTGAGGCAACTGAAAAGAAAATCCTTAAAAGAACATTTTGCCTTTGACCAATCTCTTTCACCTTTCGCAACCTTCATCAAAACCTCTCCTACAAAATCTTCCGGGGTTTTCCCTTCCAAGTCCTTCACTCCAATAGTTTTTATACGACCATACACATAGGCAGTCATGCTGTCCATGGTTTCATTAATGTCGTTTTTATGGAGGGCTTCTTCTAAAGTCATTACTGCTTTCTAATAGAGTATGCTAAGTTCTGATAAATATTTGCCATTGGATGGCAAATTTAATTGAATTTATAGCATACTCTATTAGAAGACCTTAATTTCTGCCATTATGTCAAGTCGAAACTGTTGGCTGCCTTTTTGGTAGGAATTGGGAATAAGTTTTATTAAATAAGATAAACATTATGAGCAAGAAAAATCAACATGTAGTACCTAATGGTAAAGATTGGGCTGTAAAAGGAGCAGGGAACAGCAAGGCTACCAAGATTGTAGATACCCAAGCTGAGGCAATAAAAATTGCCCGTGAAATTGCACTCAATAAGAAATCGGAAGTAGTAATTCATCGACCTGACGGAACAATAAGGGATAAAGATTCCTACGGCAATGATCCTAATCCTCCAAAAGATAAAAAGCATTAAGGAATGAAAGGTAAAGTTAGTTTCGTTATTGGCCTTATAGGTTTTGTAGTTTGTTTTTTTCTCAAAGAAGATGAACCGAAAAATACCATTTTCAAAATCTCATTGGGTTTTGTTGCTGGTGGGCTAATTGAATTTATTGTTTTTATTATTGAAAACAGAAAGCGATGGAATCTTTTAAAAACAAAGATTTTTAAATCATCGAAGCCTGTAAGAGTTACGGTCGCATATTTATTTCGCATTGAGGTAAACGGTAAATATGCTCTTATTAAAAGGCACAAAAAGGATAGAGTAGGATACCAGCCAGTTGGAGGGGCATTTAAATTTTTCAAAGAAGAGAACAGAGAACTTTTTGACAGCCTTGGTATAGAACCATGTGACCATGTCCCACGAGATGAAGATACAGAGCATGATTTAAGGATAAGAATAAATAAACGGAAGAATCTCATTGAATTTTTGAAGTGGTTTGAAAGCCGAAAAAACAGAGAAATTGATCCTTGGAGGGAATTTTATGAGGAACTAATAGAACCTGGATTATTGCCTTCTGAACCCTTTAGGCACGTGAAGTACGTTTTTATTGGAAAACATACAGAAGGCATATTACCTTCTCCTGTTTTTCCAATAGATGAGTTCAGGTATGCAGAAATTTATGAATTAAGACCTGAAACAGATGCACAAAAAACAGCTATAGCTAATCTTTTGAATAAGCATGGAGAAATCATTTTTGTAAGTCCTGACGAGATTAGAAAAGGTTCATCTATCAATGGCGAAACCATATTACCACATACATTTAAAATATTACCACGATGATAAGACTAGAAAACAAAGCCACGCAACTTGATGACCTGTTAGATAAGATGGCAGAAGCGGTTCAACTTGACGACACAAGATATGACCGTATGAAAACAAGTTATGAATCCGTAAAGAGTTGGATTGAGGATGATGAAATATTTTTCAAGCCATATAATTATGACGTTTATCCTCATGGTTCAGTCAGAATACTTACTACCGTGAAACCAATTGGTAAGGATGAGTTTGATTTGGATATTGCCATTCATTTGAAAAGTACTACGCCACATACACCGCAAAGAATTTATGCGGAATTAAAAAGGTGCATGGAGGCATACGCAAAAAAACATGGATTAAAGCTTGAAGCTAAGAATCGTTGTATCCGTCTTAATTATACTGGAGATTTTCATATGGACATACTTCCGGGTATTCAAGAAAATCCGTTTGACCAAAACAAAATAAAAGTTCCTGACCGTGAATTGGGAGATTGGGTAAGCAGTAATCCAAGGGGCTACGGTGATTGGTTTATTGGCAAGGCTAATTTGATAAAAGAAAGTTTGCTTGAAAAAGCATTAAGAGCTGAAAAACTACCAACCGATAATTTTAAACATAAAAAGCCATTGCAGCGAGCTGTTCAGTTAATAAAGCGGTATCGTGATATGTATTTTCAGAAAGATGATACTTATAGAACATCGAGTATCATTCTTACTACTATTACAGCTCAATTCTATCAAGGTGAAGAAAGCATTTTTGATACAGTTGATAATATCATTACCACTATTCGCACAAAAGTAAATCAACCAACCGGCAGATTGAAGATTGTGAATCCTGTAAATGCAGAAGAAGATTTTACCGATAAATGGGACGATGAACCTGAATACTATGAGGCGTTTAAAAAATTTGCAAGTCATTTATACAATGAATGGCAGAAATTGAAAACGCAAAATGGTGTTCCCGAAGAAGGAATAATTATGAAAGGATTATTCGGTGATGATATTTTTAGAAAGGCTCAAATCAGTCAGACCGCAAGAATTGAAGAATTGAGAAAAAGTAACGATTTGGGTGTTACACGAAATACAGGAATGCTTTCCTCGGCAAGTTCCATAGGTACTGCTACTATAAAATCAAATACTTTTTTTGGAGGATAATGGGAGCAAAATTCAGGGTAAGAGATAAAACTATTGCTGACCAGCTTGCTGCAATGAGAAGTAAATATCCACAGTTTGAAACCGTTTTTACTGGACATAGTGGATTGAAGGTAACTGGTGCATTACAACCGACTTCAAGAAGTGCCATCTATAATTTCATCTTGAAATACAATTTGACTGATAGCCCGAGAATAAAAATTGTTTCACCTGAACTAAAAAAAAATGAGAAAGGAGAAAATGCGGAGCATCTTTACACCAATGGATATTTATGTCTGTATCAACCTAAATACCGTGAGTTCACCCGAACGGATTTATTAACTGATACAATTATCCCTTGGACTTCATTGTGGTTATATCATTATGAGGTTTGGCACTTGACTGGTGAATGGCTTGGTGGTGGTGAACATCCAAAATCTAAAACAAAAAGCAAATGAGAAGACAAGACAGACACATTGTAAATGGAACTGTAATTTTTGCAGGTGTAACAGCACTTGCAGATATTTTTATTCAAGGGCTTGAACATAATGAGAGAGGTAAAGATTTCACTTGGGAAAGTTACAACGGTTGGAGAACTATAAAATATGCTTCAATTGCTGGTGTTATTGGTGGTGGTGTTGGTTATGCGGTTTACTGTTTTAAAACTAAAGAAGAGGCAAAGCTCCCTTTTAATTCAGATGATTATGTGAAAAAGATTTTGACGGAAGAACATCTGAAAGCAAACCCTACTGTTTTTAAAAGTGTAGTTGCTTATCGTGAGAAAGTAAAACAATGGTTGGCAGATAAATTTGGTAACAAACTTGTCACTATGCCAGAAGACACTGGTTCGTTTTATAAGCGAACTGCAATTAGCTCAAATTACGATTTAGATATTGTGCTTCCATTTAAGCGAAATAGTTACAACTCTTTGGAAGAAATGTACTATGATGTTTATGAGGTTGTAGGGAAAGAGTTTGGTGATAGAGCTATAGTAACTAAACAAACAAAAGCTATTGGGCTAACTTTTGAAAATAATGGCAATCCAATTCACTTTGATGTTGTTCCGGGAAGGGAAATCAATAATTACACTGTTGAAAAGGACTTGAATCTATTTGTAAAACCTGATTGGATTTGGCAAAGGGGAAGTTCGTTTAAAACAAACGTTGGTGTTCAAAAAAGCATGACTATAAATAAACCTGAAGCAAGAACAGTTATAAAACTTTTGAAAACATACAGAGACAGGAATAGATTGCCGTTACCCACTTTGGTGGTTGAGCAATGTGTGGTTGATGCATTATCAGAAAATAATTTTGGAGTTTATACTTCACCGACCGAAAATCTTTTGAATTGTATGGACTTTATTTCAAAGAAGTTGAGACAAAAAAGTTTGATGGATATTGCAAACTCAAACAATAATCTGCAAGATAAAATAACTGGTATGCAGAAAAGCTACATCTCAAACCAATTGAGAACAAATATTGGGAGAATTGAAGAAAATCCAAGGTATATCAAAGAAATCTTTGAGTGTTAATCTCTTAACTTCCCCAGTCGTTTGTTAATAAGTATATGGAATTCATGTCTCTCTTTTTTGATGATTTTAAGTATCTTTGCATGTATCAATGACAACAAAGGAGCAAATAAAAAATACAGGGGCTACATTTACCCCACAAGGGCTTTCCGTTTTTTTAGCGGAAAAGATTGCTTCTTATATCAAACCAACCAATCAAAAGGTGCTTGACCCTGCCTGTGGTGAAGGAGAATTACTCATTGCAATGGGCGATATTCTTTTTGATTCAGATATTGATTTTTCACTTACAGGCTATGATGCCAATGAGCAATACTTGAGCTTAGCTCATGAAAGGATTTTACGATTTGGTACTGAAAACACTAAACTCGTTCACGAAGATTTCTTACAGGCTATTGATGTTTCTTCCCATCAAAGTAGTTTAGATTTGTTTCAAGAAAACAATAAGTCATCGGTAAATAATTCCTTTGATATCGTCATTGCTAACCCTCCTTATGTACGAACTCAGCTATTGGGAACGAAACAGGCACAGGAACTTGCTCGAAAGTTTAATTTAAAAGGAAGGGTTGACCTGTATTATCCTTTTCTGATTGCCATGACTAAAGGCCTGAAAGAAGGGGGAATCCTTGGGGTAATTACTTCTAACAGATATTTGTCAACAAAAGGAGGAGAAAGTATCCGAAAATTTCTGTCAGAAAATTATGATATTTTGGAAATGATTGATTTAGGAGATACAAAGCTATTTGATGCTGCTGTATTACCCGCTATTTTTATTGGGCGAAAGCAAAAACAAAAAAAACAGTCTGCTGCAAAGTTTCTTAAGATTTATGAGGTATTGAATGGTTATAAAGGCGATTTGATTGCTGTAGAAACTGTCTATGATGTGTTAAACAATGAACAGTCGGGATATTTTATTGCAAATGGCAAACGGTACAAAAAATCATCAGGTATATTGAAGTATAAAGTTGCTTCCGGTTCTTGTTGGGAAATGTTGTCAAATAATGAATCGGATTGGGTTTCAAAAATTGACAAGGCTGCAAAAAATCGAGTTGAGGATTTTTTTAAGGTAAAAGTTGGCATAAAATCAACTGCAGATAAAGTATTTATTAGTGATAAATGGGAAGAACTCAAAACTGATAAGCCAGAATATAAATTATTGAAAGATTTAATTTCACAAGAAAATGTGGAACCGTGGAATGCAACTGATAATTTTAAATTAAAAGTACTCTATCCACACATTTCCGTTAATGGTGAAAAGCAAACCATTGATATTGAGAAATATCCTAAAGCCAAAAATTATTTTTTGCAGCACGAAGAAAAATTAAAGTCACGAAAATATCTTATTGAGGCAGGTCGGCAATGGTTTGAATTATGGGTTCCTCATCATCCTGATCAATGGAAATACCCAAAGCTTGTTTTTCCTGATATTAGTTTAATTCCCCGTTTTTGTTTTGATATTGGTGGCAAAATAGTAAATGGTAATTGTTACTGGATTGTGGCAACAAATGAAGAAGATATTGAAAAACTCTTATTGATTCAGGGGATCGCTAATTCAAAATTAATGACCAAGTACCATGATTTGATGTTCAATAACAAATTGTATTCCGGCAGAAGAAGGTATTTTACACAATATGTAGAAAGGTATCCATTACCCGATTTTCGCTCTCCGATAGCGAAAGAGATTGTTTCTATCGTGAAAAAATTGAATCTATCAAACGATAAAAAAGACATTTCTGAATTGGAAATACAATTGGAAATTAGAATAGCAAAATCTTTTGGTGTAGAACCTGTTTTTAAGCTGGATTAAAAACAGATTTTCCGTAAAAGTTGTCGAAAAAAGCCATTGGTATGGCCCGTTGACATTTATAGCTTTCAGCACTTACATAAGAAAATAAATCGCCCAACTTTTCACCGGGAGCAAGTATAATGCCTTCAATTATTTCAGTTTCAGGATTGGTTAATGCTATCAAATACCTTACGTCAAAGGTTGTCAATCTAGAATCTTCAATAACAATTTCTTCCTTTTCAGGTGAAAATTTGCCTAAATCTACTGTCGGACTGTCCTGTACTTTTATTTCCATCAACTGATTTCTAATGTCGGGGAAAGCACCGTATAACAAATCTGTTTCCTTTATCTCATATCCAAGTAATTCAAGAACTTTCTTTTCAAGAGCTTGACCTCTATTTTTTGTGGCTGCCGCATCCAATTTGAACCCAATTAACTTTTCAGCAACCATTTTTTTTAATAAAGCAATGGAGTATAAATGTTTAATATCCGGTTCCTCAATCATTCCTGATTTAGGTGGTTGGTAATCGTGTCGAATGAAGTAAGAGAGTTTTTTGGAATCGGGAAATGAAAGGATTCTATCTTCACGTTTGTAAATATCCTGTCTTACTTTTCTTGAAATTAGAAGTTGATGCTTAATCGTTGGCTTACCAAACTTTCCAAACCTTAGTTCTATATATCCAGGGGTTAATATTACAATCGAAGCTATAATGTTTTTTACCGCATCAATTCGGGCAAAAACAAATCGCACATCCGTACATTTCAGGCTTTCGCCCGATTCATATTTTATTAATAGTGATTCAGCCGCTGGAACTCTATTCCAGACTTGCAAATTATAAGATGTGCCACTCGTTATAATGTATGTATCAATAAACTCTCTGGTAATTTTTGGAACACCCTTTCCCTTCGGGGGAACAATTTCAAATTGCCCACTGTCTGCTAATTCCGGTAAGCGGTTTTTCTCCAATATTGAAGCTATCAGTTTGCGTATGTTTGAACCGTCAGTCCTTGTTTTTCCAGTTAAAGTAAATGGCTTTCCAACCAATCCTAATAAGCACTTAGCTAATGTATCTGAATCAGTCAGCATTTTAACTGATTTTGGAGGAGTTTTAAAGTCTTTATTCATTCTTCAACGTTTAGTAAAGCGGATACTTGAACTTTTAAGGCTCTCGCAATTTTACTGAGATTAATTACAGAAATATTTCTTTCGCCCCTTTCAACAGACCCGATGTAAGTTCTGTCGAGGTCACAAACGAAAGCTAATTTTTCTTGAGATAAATCTGCTTCAAGACGAAATTCTCGTATCCTATTTCCTATTCGTTCCAAATAGACTTTATCTCTTTTAGTATATGCTGTTCCCATTTTTGTAATTTAGTCACAAAGGTCACAAATAGATGCAAATAAGACTACGGACTATAAGTATCAATATTGAGTGGTTGGCGAAATTGGCTCTTTTGGTTCTATGAAGAGTTGCTTATAGTTGTTGTGCAAAATAAAATTGACCCACGAGAGATTTGCCCTCTGCTTTCTTTTCCTGCAAAGGATCCGAGGAGATCAGATACCCTAATCATTGAATATCATCAGCTACTTTTTGATGAATTGAGAATTGAATTTCAAAATCTGTTGTATGTGCCGGAACAGAATCCTTTTGAAGTTTATCGTAACCTTAGTAATGCAATTATTAACTACAATAAAACCCTGTCAATAATAGCAGGATGTAAAGCAGCCATTTCAACCTTTTCTAGTAAGCTTCTTTCTATAGGTGCTCTAATCACTGCCAACGAACTGAATAACAGGCTCAATGACAAAATTGGCATTGGCGTTTTGAATGTAGACTCAAGAGGTTACAGAATTGAGGAAGAAGAATCATTAGGAGAAATTAATGAACAAAGCGAATTATTTTTAACTGAGGCTGTCTAAAAAGTCAGTGATTTGTCCTTTAGAATCGAATATTTGACTTTTGTGTCGTATAGGTGCCCGAATAAATCAAGGTCGAAAATACTTTTTAGACAGCCCCTATAATGCAAAATAAAATGACATCTAAATTAAAGAAGAAACCAATTTGTGTTGGATCAGAATTAATTGCTCTAGACGTTGTGATAAACGGCAATCCTAAAGTACCATTAAAACTATTTGCAGGAGGTTCTTGTGGAAATGTTTTAACTATACTCTCTTTTTTGAATTGGGAAGCATTTCCAGTTGCAAGATTTAAAGAGAATAATGCCTCAAAAGAACTACTATCAGATTTGAAAAAATGGAATGTACATACAACTTTAATTAGTCAAACAGTAGATGGAAGTACACCTATTATCATTCAAAGAATAAAAAAAGACAAAAATGGCAATTCATTGCACAGCTTTCAATTCAAAAATCCAGATTCTGGCGAATGGCTTCCTGCATACAAGCCGGTACTTGGATCAGATGTTGGAAAGTTAATAAAAAAGTCACCATTGGCATCTGTGTTTTATTTTGATAGAGTAAATCGGTCTGCTATTGATTTAGCAAAGTACTATAGAGAAAAAGGTTCATTAATATTCTTTGAACCTTCATCAATGCAAGAAAACAAACAGTTCGAAGAATGTCTAAAAGTTGCTCACATTATTAAGTTTTCATATGATAGAATTAAAAATTATTCAGCTAAATTTACAAAGCAACAAGTTCCCCTCGAGATAGAAACCTTAGGCAAAGATGGGCTTAGATATAGATTCAGTCATAGTTTAAGTGCCGAGCAATGGAATACTATACAAAGCTATAAAATATCATATGTAGTGGATGCTGCGGGTTCGGGAGATTGGTTTTCTGCGGGTTTAATTTCTAAACTGGCAGTAAATGGTATTAAGTCTTTCGACAGATGCAATGAATCAAACGTCAAAAAAGCATTGAAATATGGGCAATCATTAGGCGCCTTAAATTGCTTCTTTGATGGTGCACGTGGATTAATGTATTCTATTGACCAAAGACAATTAACATCACTTGTCAAAAAGATACAAAGTAGTGAAACACCTATTACACTAATTCAAAAAAGGGAAGACTATGAGCCAAACAGAAAATTCAGTATTGGTTCTCTTTATTGATATTCGGATCCCAAGCGCCGAGCCAGTAGATGGTTTCGTTTATTTCATTTAAGCAATTGCCATTTCGTCAGGCGTTACTAAAGATGTTTTTTATCCAATAATATCTTTAATGTTCTATCAAAATCGCTTTCAAACAATCTATCCTGAATAATACGGTATTTCTCAAACTCACATTCGGCATGTGCTTTGGCTATTTCAGCAGTTACTTTTCCGGCATCCTGTAAAATATCCCTGTCGGTAGCAGCAATGAATTTGTTGAGCCGGGTTTCCCAGTCTTCCATGGTCATTGGTATTTGTCGTAACGCCATATCCTCGGCAATATCAAGATAGGCCGAAACCAGTCGCTGAAGTTGTTGCATTTCGTTTTCTGATAAATAGTTCTTGGCGACACTAACATCGAATTTCTGGATTTTACCTTTTGGTGCATCTTTCCATGTTGAAAGTCCCATATTCGCTTTTTGATGGTTGGCCCTGCTTACAATTATTTCTGCTGCTGTTTGCCCATGTATAGCCCAATGCAGTTTGTTTTGCACGGTTGCAAAAAAGCGTTTTGTGGCTTGGGCAGTTACATCGTAGTCTATTGCCGTAGCATAAATGTCTGTGATTTTCTGGTAAAACTTCCTTTCGCTCAGGCGTATTTCCCGAATACGTTGTAGTTGTTCTTCGAAGTATTTTTTCCCTAGGATAGTTCCATCGTTTTTCAGGCGTTCATCGTCCATGGCAAACCCTTTTATGGTAAACTCCTGAATAATGCCCGTTGCCCATTTGCGAAATTGCACGGCTCGCTCCGAATTCACCTTGTATCCTACTGCTATTATAGCCGATAAATTATAATGTTTTGTTGTATAGTTTTTTCCATCGGAAGCAGTTATTCGAAAATTTCGAATAACTGAATCTTCCTGTAATTCGCTGTCGGTAAATATTTTCTTTAAATGATAATTGATGGTATGGGTTTCTACATGATACAGTGTGCCCATCATTTTTTGTGTCAGCCAAATATTTTCATCGGCATAAACAGCCTCAACACCCCCCTCGCCATGAGCTGCAATAAAGGTTAAATATTCGGCAGCCGATGAACGAACAATATCGCTTTTTTTTATTTTTCTCATCATTTTTAATTCCGGTTTGCTGGTATTATAGGTTTACGATATCTAGCATATTATTTTCCTTCTCATGTTTAAAATGGCCTAATTGATGCATAAGCAGGATTATTCTGGTTTAACCCCTTCAAAAATACGAAAAAAGGGTTCAAAAAGCGCATTCACTTCGGGTATATTTTAAAAACGACTTTGACGCCAGAATATCTATCAATGAAATAATGATTCGCATTGAATGCTCCTTTGGCTCCCTCCAAACTAAAGGCCGGACTTTACGAAAGAACTATTTATAAAGATTCTTGATTGCTACCAACGCTTGGATACTCAAGACTAAGACTTTATATTTGAATCCCAAATTATGCTACTATGTCATTCAATCGAAAAGAATTTCTGCAGACTCTGCTTCTGGGCACAGGCGGTATCCTTGCTGCCAGCAAGTTAGCCATTGCCGGTGTTCCCATTTTTAGTGGTTCCACCATCAAGGCCATCGTCGTTGATTATAGCAAATGTGCCGGCTGCCGCACCTGCGAAACGGTCTGTTCCGCATTTCACCATCAGATTGCTCACGAAGGTCAGCAGTTCCGTGGAAAAGGAATTCCTGCATGGTCTAATATCAAAGTGTGGCACTATAACCCACCCATGGATGTGCCGGTGACCTGCTTTCTGTGCGATGACGCACCATGCATTGAAGCTTGTCCGGTAAGGCCCGACAAAGTTACAGGCCGTAGAGCACTATACCGCGATGAGGTGTTGCACACGATACAGAATGACCTTGATCGCTGCATTGGCTGCGAACAATGTGCCGAAGCCTGCCAAAGCTCAAGAGGTGGTGTAATTTTCCCTGACGAAGAAGGCCGTCCCAATGGCATTTGCGACCTTTGTCAGGGCGATCCCAACTGCGTAAAATACTGCCCTTACGATGCCTTAGCCTTCTTAGAAATTACTGTTGATATGCCTTATCGGCAAATGCAACCCGAAAAAATTGCCAATCAGCTGATTGCTTCTTACTACCAACAAAATCTATCATGAACAAAGGAATAAACGGAAAAATACTAGAGGTTAACCTCAGCACCGGACACATAAAAACTGTCGCCCTGCCCGAAAGTTATTACACGCAATATTTTGGAGGCCGTGGTTTAGGCATGCGTTTACTTTATGATTACCTCCCCGGCAAAGGAGTAGATGCTTTAGGAGAAGACAATCCCTTGCTATTTGTTCCGGGAATGTTATGTGGCTATCCCTTACCTTCGGCATCACGCAGCTGCATGGTAACCAAATCGCCAATGACAAGTCCTGTAAACCCAAAACATGCCAACGGATCTACCATTTCGTACAGCAATATGGGTGGCTTTATCGGTCCCGAAATAAAATTTGCCGGTTATGATGCTATTGTCTTTACGGGCGTTTCAGAGGCTCCGGTTTATCTGCTTGTTGAAGATGATCAGGTAAGCTTGCGGCCGGCGGACAAATTCTGGGGCATGGGAACCGATGCCTTTGACAAAGCCATTATCGATGAACTTGGCGACCGGCGTTTTGAAACAGCCTATATCGGTCCCGGAGCTGAGAATGGGGTACTTTTTGGCAGTGTAATCAATACGGCAGCACGTGCAGCGGGCCGCGGAGGCACAGGAACTGTGATGGGCAGCAAAAAACTCAAGGCAATAGCCGTGCGAGGCACCAAAATGCCGGAAATTGCAAATATAGCTGCCTACAATAATTTACTGGAACAGATCAGGCTCTCCTTTGCTGCCGATTCCGAATCAAAAACCGACTGGCGCTATGGCGGAACAGCCAATGCCTTGCAGTATTCCTCAGATCGGGGAAGTCAGGCAGTGAAAAACTACAGCGAAGGAAGCTTTGCAAATATCAGCAAGATCAACGCAGATGCCGCACGCAAATCGGTGTGGAAACGCGACTTTGCCTGCTATGCCTGTCATTTGGCCTGCAAGAAAAGCGGCTTTGCCAAAGGCGCTTATGGCGGTGTCGTTCACGAAGGTATCGAATATGAAACGGGCACCATGCTGGGCGCCAACCTTTTGGTTGACGACTTGAACGCCCTGAACAAAATGATAGAAATTGCTGATGATTACGGCATCGACATTATCAGCCTGGGCAATGTTTTAGGCTTTTTGATGGAGTGCCACGAAAAAGCATTGATCAACCTGGAGTTCCTGGATGGTATCGACCTGAAATGGGGTGATGCAGACAGTGTCATTGCGATGATTCACAAAATCGGGAAATGCGAAGGTATTGGCAAAGAAGCCTCCAAAGGTGTCAAACATTTAGCAAGCCTGATAGGTTCAGACTCCTCAGATTTTGCTATTCACGTGAAAGGACACGAGCTTGCAGCCTGGAATGTGCAGGGATATGCCAAAAGCAATGGCAAGTCGTACACCCTGGCCAATCGGGGCGCCTGCCATATGAATGGAGGAGAACCCGGCAGGCAGGATCAGGCTGCCTTGCGCGACACCATCGGCATCTGTAGCTTTGCGGCTTCCTGGTACCGCGACGAAATGCATCCCCGACACTTTATTGCAGCCGTTACCGGCACCGAAATGAGTGAAGAACAGTATAATCAAACCGGCGAACGCATTTATAACCTCGAAAAAATGCTCAATCTGAGAGAAGGATTTGGCCGAGCTGATGATGTTTTACCGGAACGCTTTTTCAAAGACGGACATACATACGGCCCTCATAAAGATGAAGTACTGAAAAAAACTGACTTCAAGGAAATGATGGATTCGTATTATGCCGAAAGAGGCTGGGACGTTGCGACTACCATTCCAAAAGACGAGAAACTGAACGAACTGGATTTAGACTTTGTTGTGCTTTAGTTTTGTGTCGATACCGTATTTGTAGGTAGCATTTGATAGCCGCTAAATACTAATCACCTATTTTTGCGACTTCAACCTACAAATACGCGTTTATGCCGGCATTTACTTCAAAAGACATTGCTGATTACTACAATCAAACCCTGACTCACTATCGGATGTGGTGGAGAATGGATCAGTCGAAAGCAATTCATTATGGCATTTGGGACCACGATACCAAAACTTTTGGTGAAGCACTACAGCAAACCAATCTCAAAATGGCTGAATTGGCCGGCATAAAAAAAGGCGCCCGGGTGATGGATGCAGGCTGCGGAGTAGGTGGCGCTGCTTTTTATCTGGCTACAGCCTACAATTGCACAGTTGATGGCATTAGCCTGAGCGAACGTCAGATTGAGCTGGCAAAAGCTTCTGCTTCTGAGCTTCAGCTCGAAAAATCCACCCGGTTTATGGTGGCTGATTACAACAAAACCCCTTTTGCCAACAACAGCTTCGACTTGATTTGGGCCTGTGAAAGCCTGTGCTATGCCAGCAATACAGATCTTTTTTTATCGGAGGCCAATAGATTACTAAAAAAAGGCGGGAAAATTGTCCTCAGCGATTATTTCCTCACGCAAAAAGGAATTGCTGATGAACAGTCATTGATGAAAAAGTGGGGCAATACCTGGGCCATTTCTCATTTCAATGAGCTGCATGCTTTCTCAAAATCATTGGAAAGAAACGGTTTTCAAATCATTGAAAATAAAGATTTCAGTCAACAGGTATATAAATCCGCCAAGCGGATGTATCATGCCTACCTGATCGGAAGCCTGCCAGCTGTTCTGTATAATTTGACGCACAACTCCTCCCGCTTTGCAAAAACCCAATATTTATCGGGGAAATATCAATTTCTGGCTTTGAAGCAGAAGCTATGGGAATATCGGCTTGTTGTAGCTGAAAAAATTCGCTGAACTTCTATTCCTGAAAATACACCCTT
Organism: Bacteroidota bacterium; assembly: GCA_018830105.1. Lineage (GTDB taxonomy): Bacteria > Bacteroidota > Bacteroidia > Bacteroidales > F082 > UBA5536. The sequence goes on along the minus strand of JAHJTC010000011.1, from coordinate 49,351 downwards.
TTTACCCTACGCGAAATACGTGTAAGTATTTCATAAGGAATGGTTTCAGCTGCCGCTGCCAACGTCAGGAGTTTGCCGGCGTCATCAAATACGATTACCGTATCCCCTTCCGAAGCCGCAATGCCGCTAAGATCAACCATACACATATCCATACACACATCTCCGATTAATGGTGCCTTTTGTCTGCGAACCCACACACAACCCACGCCATTGCCCAGTCGTCGGGGCAAGCCATCCGCATAACCAACAGGAACAACGCCAATTGTTACCGTTTCCCGGACCAGACCACTTCTGTTGTAGCCCACACTTTCGCCGGGTTTAATCGTCTTGATCTGCGACAGAATAGATTTTAGTGAGACGACAGCTTGCAGCTTTTCTGCTTCTTCAGCGGTTTGAGGAACGCCATAAAGCCCGATGCCGAGCCGTACCATATCAAACTGCGCCTCAGGGAAACGCATGATACCGCCGGTATTGAGGATGTGCCGCATCACAGGATACGAGAAACCATTGGCCAAACGAGCACTCAGACTATCAAATAAAGCGATTTGCTCCCTTGTAAAATCGTCATGATCCGGTTTATCGCTGGCAGCCAGGTGCGAAAAGATCGATTTAACCATCAACATCGGGTTTTTCCGCACCCTTTTTAGCAGCTCTTCCGTTTGATCCGGACAAAAACCCAGGCGGTGCATCCCTGTATCCAGTTTCAGGTGAATTCTGACGGGCTTGTTAGGCGGTAAGGCCGTGCGGCGTATTGTTTCCTCCAGCAAATCTAAAATCCGAAAACTAAAAACCTCCGGCTCAAGCTGATGTTTCAACATGCCATCAAAACTACTCTCTTCGGGACTCATTACCATAATTGGCAGATTGACACCGGCTTTGCGCAATTCGACGCCTTCATCGGTATAAGCCACTGCCAGGTAATCCACTTGATGAAATTGCAATACGTTGGCCACCTCAAAACTCCCGCTTCCATAGCTGAAAGCCTTAACCATCGCCATAATCTTCGTTGATTTGCTTACACGTGAGCGAAAATAGTTGAGGTTGCTGACCAGCTGATTCAAGTTGATTTCTAATACTGTTTCGTGTGCCTTTTCCTGCAACTGATTACTGATCTGTTCAAACTCAAACACCCTGGCGCCTTTTAACAATATCGTCTGGTTGCTTAGCGACGCCAAAGAAAAATGCGACAAGAAATCCGCGGTAGATGGATAAAATACTTTGGGAATGGTAAAACGCTCGGCCTGTCTGCTGATCGCCGGACCTATTCCGATCAAATTATTTATCCCTTTAGCTTCAACCAGTTGGGCAATAAAGGCATATAAATCCACCTCATTTCTGCCGCTTTGTAAAATATCTGACAAGATCAATGTTTTGCGAGGGTGCTGCTGCTGCTGATTCATAAAGTCCAGCGCAATCACCAGGGAGTTCACATCGGAATTATAGCTGTCGTTGATGATGGTGCAGTTGTTGATCCCCGATTTCAGCTCCAGACGCATCGCAATGGGCACCAGCCGTTCCATGCGCTCACTGATTGATGTTTGTGGAATCCCCAACAGCAGCATCATTGCCCAGCAATGAATCGCATTTTCAATGGATGCCTCATCCGTAAAAGGAATCGCTACACGAATCTCTTTCTCTTTATACACCCCAACGATATTGCTGAGATGTGCCGTTTTGGTGACTTCAAGAATCCTTAAATCAGCCGGATATTTTCTGCTCCAGCTGAACGCCTGTATGGTACGCAGCAATTCGGAGCGGATAATTATCGATTGAATATCGGCATGATCAGCACAGTAAACAAGCGTATCGACTTTGGTAAACAGCTTCAGCTTCTCCCCTACTTTTTGGTTGGTCTGAATAAAATTCTCACTATGGGCCTGACCGATATTGGTAAATAAGCCAATGCTGGGTTTTATGATCGCTTGCAGCTTGTCCATCTCATCAGGCTCTGAAATTCCGGCTTCAAAAATTGCCAGATCATGCTGTTTGTCCATTTGCCAGACCGAGAGCGGCACGCCAATCTGAGAGTTATAACTTTTGGGGCTTCGGATAATCGTTCTGTCGGGGCTTAGCAGTTGAAACAGCCATTCTTTGATAATTGTTTTTCCATTGCTGCCCGTGATGCCAATAACAGGAATATCAAATTGTTTGCGGTGAAAAGCAGCCAATTGTTGCAAGGCAGTAAGCGTGTCGGCTACCAACAAAAAGGCAGCATCCGGCATGCTTTCGATGGCGATATCGGTACGACTTATCAAAAACACACGCAGCCCACTGTCGTACAACTGCTTGATATAGCGATGTCCATCATTTCGGTCGCTGACAAGGGCAACAAACATGCAATTTGCGGCGGTGATAAACTGGCGGCTGTCGATAATAATATCTCTTACCGTAAAGTGCTCCGCAGCACCTGACAACAACTGTCCATCTACGATTTCGGCTAACTCCTGAAGAAGGTACTTTTGGTGGTTCATAAAATCACCCTAACTAAAATTATTATCATCAGGTGGCAAAGGATTGGCGGTATTCTCGGCATAGGTAACTCTGTTTCTAAACACATCAATGGCCAGGTACAAGGCTTCTCTGAATGAATCGGGAGAGGCCACATTCCGGCCTGCAATTTCGTATGCGGTGCCATGAGCAGGCGAAGTACGCACCAGCGGCAATCCGGCGGTGAAATTGACGCCTCCATCGAAGGCAATACTTTTAAAGGGTGCCAGGGCCTGATCGTGATACATTCCCATAACGCCATCATATTTTTTCCAGGTGCCCGAACCAAAAAAGCCATCTGCGGGGAAAGGCCCAAAAACAAGTATTCCTTCTTGTCGCAACTTTTCCAACGCAGGAGTGATCGTTGTTTGTTCTTCTAATCCCAACAAGCCACCATCTCCGGCATGCGGATTTAGTCCAAGTACTGCAATCTTTGGTTTTACAATTGCAAAATCTTCAATCAAGCTCCTGTTTAATAATTGTATTTTCTTTAGGATTAAGGATTCTGTAAGCTTTTCCGGCACCTCTTTGAGCGGAATATGTCCCGTTAATGTTCCCACCCTCAATTCATTCCAAACCATCAGCATCAAAGGCTCTTTTTGATCAAATTGAGCGCTGAGATATTCCGTGTGCCCCGGAAAACTAAAGCTTTCAGATTGTATATTCTGCTTGTTTATCGGTGCCGTTACTACCAGATCTATCCTTCCTTGTTTAAAGTCGGACATCGCCATTTCGAGCGCCTCAAAAGCTGCCTCGCCGGCAAGCGGGGTTGATTGACCCATTTCAATTTTCAGATCGTTTTCGGTGCAGTTAACAATATTGATTCTCTTGGGATGAGCCTGACCGGCGTCTTTTACCAGATTGAGGTGAATATCATTGAGATTGAGGTGCTTCTTGTAAAAAGAAGCCACTTTCGACTGTCCATAGATTACCGGCGACATCAACTCCAACATGCGATTATCGGCCAAAGCCTTTAGCATCACCTCATAACCAATCCCGTTGAAGTCGCCATGCGTGATGCCGATTCTGGGACGATTTCCTTGCGCTTCCCCTTGATTTTCTGTTTTCATACCCTGAACATTTTGAAGCAAATTTAAGGGAAATAAATGGTCTGGCAGTCTTAGTGTCATTTGAATCTGCTGCTGCCTCTGCAATAACCAAAACCGAACCCGAATAAATCACTTAATAAACTGCCTTTCAAAATGAGATATTGATTAATTTAGCACGGAAATCGGGCCAAAAAAATAGTTTGAGTGCTGTTTTTTATCGCCAGAGTCGTGAGCTTGGTTAAGAATACTTTACTAAAATTGATTAGCCGGCAAAAAAAAAGATTGATTGAATGGTTCAATACAGGCGCATCGCAATTTATTACTTTTCAGGAACAGGCAATGCAAAGCAAATTGCATATTGGATTGCCGAACTTGCACAAAAAAGGGATATTGAATGCCAAACGATTAATATCGCGAAAGTTGTTACGGCTTCAACTTTAACAACTGATCCTGATGCGTTAATAATTTTTATATCCCCAATTCACGGTTTCAATTATCCAAAGATTATGCTGAAATTCATCAGGCAATTTCCCAAGGGGAAAAATAATATTGTTTTGATGAACACGAGAGCAGGCATGAAAATCGGTCGCTATGTAACGCCCGGACTCACTGGCATTGCATTTATGCTTTCCTCGATACTATTAAAAACAAAAGGCTATCACATTAAAGGCCAGGTTCCGTTTGATATGCCTTCAAACTGGATTTCAATTCATCCTGCACTCAACGAAAAAACAGTCATGTTTATCTGCAAGAAAAATCATGAACGTCTTGAAAAACATTGTAACAAAATTTTTGCAGGGAAACCTGATTTTTATGCCTATAGAGATCTGATTCAGGATGTTCTGATTGCTCCGGTATCATTTTTATACTATACTGCCGGAAGATTTGCTATTGCAAAATCTTTTTATGCCTCCTATGCCTGCGATAATTGCGGCTTATGTATAAAAAGTTGTCCTGTAAAAGCTATCAACTTGCTCAATGCGCGGCCCTACTGGACTTTTAAGTGTGAAAGCTGCATGAAATGCATGAATTCCTGTCCGAAGAATGCCATTGAAACAGCACATGGGTTATTTGTGGCAATCAGTTTCATAAGCTCAGCATTAACTACGCTTATTTTATACAAGCTATCAGGAATCAGTAACCATGCGGGATATATAAGATTAGTGCCTTTCACAATTGTATTTATCGCCTGTTTGTGGATGTTTTACCGTTTGCAACAGCTGTTACTCAGAAACAGCTTGGCGGCAAAAATAATTGCGTTTACATCTTTGACGCATTACAAATTTTGGGGCAGGTATAAAATAATTCTCAAGCGCTAATCAGCGCAAACACTATGTTGACTTTAACATGTCATTCGGCAAAAGATAAGGCAGCTGCTGCTATCATCTTGCTTTAGTTAGCGGCATTCTTGCATTAAGCTCGGACATCAAAAATAATCAATCCTCATCAATGAATTCGTGTTTTTTTAAATGCACATTGTGGCATTAAATTTAATATTTCGGAAACGGATTGCATTCCGGATGGCCGGCACCAAGGGAAGATAACTGGTATTTGCATGACCTGATGGATGCATGTCTTTTAAATACAAAATTTAAAGTAATTTTGTTGTTTAACCAAGTAAAAAACAGTATCATGGACATACAAGCCGAAAAAGCGATTATTATAGAGCAGTTCAGACAGGTAAACGATGAAAACCTGATTCATGCCATCAAGAACATTCTTGATTATGCTTTGAAAAAAGAACAGGAAAGATTTGAAGTTCCCGAAGCTCACCAAAAACTGGTAATGGAACGTTTTGACAAGGTGCGCAAAGACCCGGACAGGCTTTTGGTTTGGGATGAAGCTAAGAAAACACTGAAAGCCTGATGAAAAAATTCAAGGTGAAGATTGAACCTGAAGCCCTTTCAGATATTCAGGAAATTACAGATTGGTATAATGAAGAGCAAGCAGGGCTTGGCAAAAGGTTTCAGAAAACGGCTATCAAGCAAATTAACTCACTCAGCAAAGACCCACAGATTTATGCCATTCGTTACAATGAAATTCGTTGCGTGGTTATTAAAAAATTTCCGTTCATGGCTCACTTCTATATTAACGATGAAAACAATACGGTTGAAGTTTTAGCGGTGATTAGCACCGACCGCAACCCCAAAATCTGGCAAGAGAAAACAAGAAATTATTAATAAGCTTGAGCAATCGGGCTTTTTTAATACAAATTTTTGTAAGTGGATAAAACGATTTGATTATAAAGGTAGCAAGTTATAAATGGATAAATCCATTGTGTGAAATTTAATCCTGATCCCCTATAACCGACAGATGAATCCGCGGGCTATGGGTAGAATTATCCGGAAAATCACACGGCAGTCTGGATTCCATTCGCTAATGAGTTTTCACCACCCACGAATGAATAATTCCAATTCCCTCCATATGCGCTCCTATTCCACCGGTATCAAACTCACCGCAGCACCTCCTCCGGGCGCAAGTTTAAGATTGAGAACATCGCCTTGCTGTAGTTGCTGGTTCACGATCTTGTATGCTGTAGGATTATCGTTCCAGTGTGCATCCTCTGCATCCAGGTAAAGACGTGCCTCGTAGGTTTTGTCTGCCTCCAAAAAATCAAGATCAATCTCCAGTGTTCTGGCAATCTCGTTGGTGATGGCGCCAAGAAACCAATTGGCCGAATTTCTGTCCTGCCGTGCTATGGTCACAAACTCACCTACCTCGCCATTGAGGACTTTGGTTTGTTCCCAGTTTACAGCAACATCGCGGATAAACTGAAAAGCAGGATGGCCAACATAGGCTTCCTTCAAATCCGGTACCATTTGAATAGGACTATTGATAACCACATAGAGCGCCAGTTGATGCGCCAGTGTTGTATTTACTTGATTATCCGGCTTATGCGGCTTGAGTTTTATATTAAAAATGCCAGGCGTGTAATCGATAGGGCCAGCAAGCATGCGGGTAAAAGCAATCGTAGGCAGATGATTTGGCGGGTTGCCACCATCAGAGGCCCAGGCATTAAACTCTTGTCCGCGCAAGCCTTCACGAGAGATGGCGTTGGGTAATGTTCTTCGAATCCCAGTAGCTTTTATGGGTTCGTGGGCATTGATGGCGATCTGATAGCTTGCTGCTGTTTCCAGCACACGGCGGTAATGATTTACCATCCACTGCCCGTGATGGTATTCGCCCTTGGGGATGATTTTCCCGACATAGCCGGTTTTAACAGCATGAATACCCAGCGAATGCATCAGCTTGAAAGCTGTATCAAGTTGCTGGTCGTAAGTGCGCGGAGCAGCGGAAGTTTCATGATGCATAATCAACTCAACAGCTTTCGACTTGCCATAACGCACCACCTCTTTCAAATCATAATCGGGATAAGGCGTCACAAAATCAAACACCCCTTCCCTGTCTTCAAAGCCAATCCAGTGTTCCCAGCCGGTATTCCAGCCTTCGACCAAAATAGCTTGTATGCCATTTTCTGCTGCAAAATCAATGAGTTCCTTGGCGTAAGCAGTTGTTGCGCCATGTTTGCCATGTGGATTTTGACCCATATAGGTATTCATATCCTGTGTACTGGCATAGTCCCAGGTTTTTGTGCCCAGGTGCATATCCCACCAAATGCCTACATATTTGGCAGGCTGAAACCAGGAAACATCGCCCAGGCGGTTTGGCTCGTTCAGGTTAACAATTAAATTCGATTCGATGAGCCCGGCAGCTGTTTCACTCACCTGAATTGTACGCCACGGCGTATGAAAAGGTCCGCTGCGCTTCACCTTATACCCTAAACGGTCGGAACCTACCAATTCGCTAACTAAATGGAATTCAACGGTATCGATCTTTAGGGTCATATCGGCATAATCCGTAAGATTAGCCTCATGAAAACTCAGGTAAATACCCTGATTAGTTTTCATGGTGACAGGTGTATTTACTGCATTCTCAGGGATATAAGTCTGTGCCAGATCATTGTGATCGCGTAAGGCAATGGCATTTATTTCACTGATTCGGCTATGGTTATATAAATGCTCGTAAATATCCCAGTCGCCCGGAATCCACCAGGCCTGATGATCTGCTGTAAGCCTGAATTCGGTGTTTTCATCCAGGATAATTGTTTCCTGCTCTTCTTCCAAATCGGGAAATAGAAAGCGAAATCCCATGCCATCGTCATACAGCTTAAACTCCATCTGAAAACTGCGGTTTGGTGCCACTGCTTCCTGAATTTCAACACGCATCATCTGGTAATGATTGCGCACCAAACGCTGCTCACCCCAGGGCATTTCCCAGCTTTCATCGGCCTGACTTAGCGCTACATCAAGTACTTCGAGCTTTTCGGCCAAAAGCGGTTGATCTTTGAATTCAAAGCCAATCCATGAAGTGTCGATAAGCAGCTCGTTCTTAAAACTCAAGGTATATCCGAGTTTGCCATTTTCGCCCGAAATCAAAGTAACAGCCAGCTGACCGTCGGGTGATTTTACTTGTGGCGTGTGCGCTGCTTTTTGACAGGAAGTGGTGAGCGCTGCCATTATTATGACCAGCATAGCAAAGGATTTTGGCAGAAAATTTTCCGTATTCATAGCTTACAGTTTTGGAGTTTTTACCGCTTTTCCGACGGTACAAACAAAAATTTGAATGTTACACAAATATACTAACTTCCGGAATGCCGACGAACCCAAATAGTATAGCTGAAATTTCTCCATCAAAATAACATCCTGATTAGGCATCAACTACAATCAATGGAATAACTGGAATCCCCCGAACAAAAATCCATCAGCAAAAACGCAATGCGTTGCATAAAAACTTGAAATCAGCGCTGATATTTTGTAACTTTATCAAAAAAAGGAGGAAAAATGAAATCCGATTACAAAACTGATTACAGCTGTCCATTTTGCTTGAGCTATCTATTGCTCGAGAACAAATTAATATTAACGGCGCGACATGTTTCATCTGATGAACCTAACGAAAGTTTTTTGCTGCTCATGAATCCCGAGATCGGGCATTATGACACCGTCTATCACCCCTCGGTAAAGGTTCATGAAGGCGATAAGTACGATTTTTTCTGTCCGGTATGCCATCATAAACTGCATTCAGATTTGAATGATAATCTGGTGATGGTTCAATATCACGACAAAAACGGAAAACTATTTGAGTTGCACTTTTCGCGGGTTGCAGGACAAAAAAGCACCTACAAAATTATGGGTCGTTCTGTTGAAACTTTTGGCATCGATGCCCCGCACTACCTCGACTTTATCAATCTGGTTAATATGAGTTAATGCAGTGATAAGAGCAGGATCAATTAACTTTTTGCGTATTCGTTAAGGTAATGAAACATCAACCTCACGCCTATTCCTGTGCCACCAATACCGCGGTAGCTATCGCGTTTTTCGATAAATGCAGGGCCTGCAATATCGAAATGAATGAAAGGGTAATCCGTAAAATGCTCCAGAAACTTTCCGGCGGTGATGGCTCCTGCCTCCGGCCCTCCAATATTTTTTAGATCAGCGATTTCGGAGTTCAGCTGCTCTCTGTATTCGTCCCACATCGGAAACTTAACCACGCGTTCGTGTACAGCATCACCGCTATCAGCCAATTTACAAAACAACTCAGCAGCTTTTACTTCCATGGCCACAATACCTTGTGAGCCAATAGCTCTTGAGGCGGATCCTGTTAAGGTAGCAAAATTGAACACCAATTCCGGTTCAAACTTCTTGGCATAAGCCAGGGCATCAGCAAGAATAAGTCTTCCTTCGGCATCGGTATTCAACACCTCAACGCTGGTGCCATCGAACATGCTGATCACATCGCCGGGAACATAAGCATTGCCATCGGGGCGGTTATCTGTGGCAGGCACAAGGGCGATAACATGCAGGGGCAGGGCTGCTTTGGCAACTGCATAAATAGCTGCTGCAACAGTTGCAGCACCGGCCATATCGCACTTCATGGTATCCATACCACTCGAAGGTTTCAAGCTGAGGCCACCGGTATCATAAACCACGCCTTTGCCTACAAGCACAATGGCTTTTGTATTTTTCGCATTTTTAGGATTCCATTCAAGAATGGTGAAGGTTGGAGGATCGATGCTGCCTTTGTTTACAGCAAGCAAACCACCCATTTTGAGCGCTTCAATTTTCCGTTTATTAAAAACCTCTGCTTTACCCCCAACAGCCCTGAATTTACTACTGATTTGCTCGGCCAGATCAACGGCACTGAGTTTATTCAGGGGTTCATTCACCAGATCGCGGGCCCAACAATTGGCTTCGATAACGGTATTCAGATCTTCGAGAGTTTTTGGTTCCAGGCCGGCAACCTGAATCTCTACCTTCTCCAAACTGTTTCGCTTCTCATCGGCATCTTTGCGGTATTTAAGAAACTGATAATTGGCGAGTGCTATGCCTTCGGCCAAAGCCAGTACTTCGTTTAATGCCTCAGATTTGGTTTCCAGTGTTAAGCACGAAATACCATATTCATTTGCTGACCTACCAACAATTGCACCTTGTTTGCGACACCATTCCAGTCGTTTTGCCAGATTCATTTCCCGGTCAAAAAACAACACATAAGTCATTCCCTTGAACTGGTTGAGGACAACAAAATCCTTTTTTAATTTCGTTTTTTGAAATTGCACAAATTCCAGCGCTTCCTGATTGAGCTGAAGTTGCTCCAAGGATTCCGTTTTTTCAATAAGCAAAAGCCTGTCCAGGTTATCGCTTTGTGCAATATGATGTATTGATAGCGTCATGATTCGTTGTGTTAATAATAATGGTTAGCTGCGTTCATAATAAAAGAGAGGGCAAATTTACAAAACATCTGCTTGCAGCAAACTTAACTCCAGCGAGAGATCAAATAAGCTGAAATTTTTGCCGTAGCACCTAACTGATCAGCAACATATTGTTTGCAAATTGTTGCAGCACGCTGCCTGAACTCTGTTTCATTTATTAGCTTTATCACTTGTTGTTTAAGGTTTTCAGCTGTATTTACACTGAAAGCTCCTCCCAACTTTATCAAATCCACGGCTTCATTAAATTGCTGGTGATTCGGCCCAAAAATAACCGGTACACCAAAAGTAACCGGCTCCTGAATGTTATGAATTGCCTTACCAAATCCGCCGCCAATATAAGCTAAAGTGGCATATTGATACAATTGCGACAGTATGCCAATTTTGTCAACAATCAGCACTTGTGAAGCCACCGGATTGGCAAGATTGCTAAAAAGTTGCGCTTTGTCGGGTAAGGCATTTTCAATTTGCCTGATATGCGATTTGCTAACATCATGTGGTGCCAGGATCAGGCAATAATCTGCCGGCAAAACAGCCAGCAAAGGGAGCAATAGCTGCTCGTCGGGAGGCCAGGTGCTACCTGCAACAATGGCTTTACGCTTAGCCATAAACGACTCCACATCCGGGAAATTTGCAGCCTGTTGCGCAATAGCTGCTACCCTGTCGAAACGTGGGTCGCCATTGACTGTAACCCGTTCAACAGCAATACTTTTTAGCAAGTATTTAGATGGCTCGTCTTGAACAAAAAAATGTTGCACTTGCATTAAATGCTTTCGAAACCAGCTTCCATACCACTTAAAAAAATGCTGATCCGCACGAAAACGAACCGCAATAAAATAAAGCGGGATTTTGGCTTTTGAAATCGCCTTGATATAATTGAACCAAAACTCATACTTAATAAAAAATACGGCTTTAAACTTAAAATGGTCGACCAAAAAACGGGCGTTTTGGCAAGTATCAGCGGGCAAATACATTACTTTATCGGCATGCTCATAATTCTTTCGGATTTCGTAGCCCGAAGGCGAAAAAAAAGTGAGCAGGATTTTATACTCTGGAAAGTCTGTTTTTATGGATTCTATAAGCGGCCGACCTTGTTCAAATTCACCCAGTGAAGCAGCGTGAAACCATAACCATTCTGTTTGCGGCTGGATAGCAGGTAATTGTTTTCGCCATCCTTTACGGCCCTCCATCCACAGTTTTGCTTTGGGATTCCATAAGGACACAAAACGAATGGCCAAACTGTATAATTGTATGCTTATCGTGTATAAAAAACGCATCAGCCTAATAATAATAGTATTGCTGTGGGGCTCGTTTATAGGTTGGAATCATCCAGTTGATGCGGATTCCCATATATTGATCGGTATAGGATTTTGTATCCTTTCCCATCAACACAAAATCATAATCACGCAAACCTTTTGTTGAAGCCTGGGTAAATTCGAGCGAAACACTGAAGTTTAACGCTCTGGTGTTGCTCATAAGCAGATAGCCTAATTCAGCCGTTAAAGCCATTCCGCCTCTCATCCGATCATAGCCAAGAGCATAGTCGTCCATGATTTGCGGGGCAGTACCAAATTGTGTTTCGATGCGAATCCTGTGCATCAAATACCCAAGCCCTGCTTGCACAAAAAAGCCCGAATTGGGATTTGGTGCCAGTATATTAAATATTTTTCCAGCCTTAAGCTGAAGGTGATATCCTCGCTCGAAAAGCGCCAAACTGGTGTACAGGCCATTGCCATCGATCACTTCGCCTTCAGAAGTGCTGATCAGACTTAGGATTTCTGCTCTGTTTTTTACCTGATCACCAAAAATAAAATGACCAAAAGCTCCAAACATCCAGTTTTTATCTGTCTTATAACTCACACCACCACCAATGGTAGAGTTATTCCCAAAATAGGTTGTTAAATCACCGCCGGGAAACTGAAACGCATAGGTAGCCTGAAACATCAATGATGAAACTATTGTATCGGAAATGCGTTTCTGGGCAAAAAGCTGCGCCACACCCAACAAGGAAATCAAGGTCAGTAGAAATAGTTTTTTTCTCATGAATAGGTTCTTACAAAGGAGAAGCGACAAAGGTAATGATTCCATTAAACAGGTTCTATCGAAATTTGCTAAAATAGTTTTTGTCCATAATGCCTGATTTGCTCTTTTAATAATAAATTTAAGCGGTATTCATTTTAGGCACAAGCTGACCCATTAATGTATATTGATCCCCAATAGCATCAACCGTTAGGCAGGCATGCACAGGCAATATTCCAATCAGATCGCCGGGTTTAAATTGCTGCAACAATTCTTTGGGAAGGCGCACCAGTCCATGCTCCTGCGAAAGCCCGGTGAGCCAGGCTCCCGCAATAGGATCGGACCAGCCATCGCTGTTTAGCTTTACCAGATAACCATAAAGCCTGAAACCCTGATCGGCAGCGATAAACTCTGTAGAAAAGTGCACTGCGCCACCATAAATCACCATTTCGTTCCTTTCGGCATGAATCGCGACAACAGGACATACCACAGCAACTGCAATTTCATCCAGCCTGCATGCCCCGATATGGTACTGCATCACATCGTAGTACACAAAATTTCCAGGACGCCATTCGTCAAAACCTTCCAGCACCTCAAGCATAGAGCAGGAAGGCGTGTCGCCCCAGCTTAAAATAAGTGATTGATCACCCGATTTTCGGCGTAAATCTCCCATAACCTCAGCCGCTTCTTTGGTGCTTTGTGCGATTTGTGGGAAGCCCCCCCCTGCATGATAATGCTGACCAGCATGCGCCAAAAAACCCATTAATTCTAAATTTGGCAACTCCTTAATAGCCTTAACAAGCGCCAGAATTCGGGCTTCCTCATGCATAGGAATTCCTGTACGCCTTGCTCCTACATCAATTTTAATATATACGCCAACTGATGCTGAAAGTTGTTTCGAAAGTTCGGCAGCTACTGCTTTATCCTCAAGCAGCAGTTGCAAACTTACGCTAGCAGCAAGCTGATTTATCGCATTGATTTCCAAAAGGTTTACAGGGAATGCAATCAAAATGTCTTTCCAGTCATGCAGCGCAAAATATTGGGCCATGGTAACTGATGATACCGTAATAGCCTTTACGCCCAGCTGCCTGAACCACTGCCCTACCAGGCCCGACTGATGGGTTTTGAAGTGGGGTCGCAAAACAGCATTATTAGCCGCTGCCTTTTTGAGCATTTCAAGTATATGAAGACCGACTTTCTTCTCATCAATCAACAAAGTGGGTTTAGAAATTTTAGGTACCATCAGGCAGTTTGTAAGGTTATATATAGCACAAAAATAAGCCGAAAAACATGAAATACATCACCGATAATGTCAAGTTGCAAAATGCTTATCACTTTAGAATACTTACTTTTGCCATCTGTTTTGCCTAACTTTAGCAAAAACAGTTGAAAATGACACCTTTATGATCACTGACAGCTATAATTATCGCAGGCTTCCCAATGGCATACGGCTGATACATCGTCAGAAAGCCGGGCAGATTGCCCATTTGGCATTGATGGTAAATACCGGCTCGCGCGATGAGCAGGCGCATGAATTTGGTCTTGCCCATCTGATTGAGCACATGATTTTTAAAGGCACCAAAAAGCGTAAAGCTTATCATGTGCTCAGCCGGCTCGAAAATGTTGGCGGAGAGCTCAATGCCTACACCACCAAAGAAGAAACCTGCATACACGCCTCATTTCTTAATATTTATGCAGAACGCAGCATGGAGTTGCTGGCTGATATTGCTTTTCAGGCAAGCTTTCCGGCCTCGGAGCTGGAAAAAGAAAAAGAGGTGGTTCTGGATGAAATTAATGCCTACCGCGATAATCCTTCAGAAGAAATTTTCGATGAATTTGAAGATCAGCTTTTCGACGGGCATCCAATCGGCCATCCGATATTGGGCACCGAACAAGCTGTTAAGTCCTTTTCGCGCAATGCTCTTTTTCGTTTTGTAAAAAGAAATTATGCCACTGATCAAATGGTTCTGGCCTTGGTAGGAGATATTCCTTTCGATAAGTTTTGGCAGATAGCGGAAAAATATTTTGGGAACACTTTGGCCAAAGGCCATGCCCCAAAATTAGATAGCGTTATCAACCCAACAATACAACATATCCAAAAAGAAAAAAACAGCTACCTGAGCCACTGTATATTAGGCAATAAAAGCTACAACCGCCAGCACCCGAACAAACATGGCATGGTGTTACTCAATAATATTTTGGGTGGCCCGGGGCTGAATTCCAGACTGAATCTGAATATTCGCGAAAAATACGGCTTTGCCTACAATATCGAATCCCATTATACGGCCTATTCCGACACAGGAATTTTTCTGGTCTATCTGGGTATTGATCCGCGATCAGCAGAGAAAGCCATGCAGCTGGTATATAAAGAACTTTATAAGTTGAAAAATCAACAATTGGGCTCCCTGCAATTGCATCGCGCCCAGCAACAACTGATCGGGCAGTTAGCCATAGGTTTTGAGTCAGGCCTTTCGGAAACGCTATCCATTGCCCGTAGTCATTTGTTGTTCGATAATGTGGACAATATGAATCAGATTATACAGAAAATATTGAAAACTGATGCCTCAAAACTGATGGAAGTAGCCCAGGAAATTTTTGATTTTGATAATTTTAATACGCTGATTTATAAAGGAACTCAAAAAGATTTCGCATCCAACTAAATAGAAAACCGTGTTTGCATTTTACACCACTTCACCCTATAAAATATTCAAGGCACTTTTGCTTTTCGCCTTTTTGTTAGCGCTGAATCCAGCTACCTATTCACAGGAAAAGAAGCCCGAAATCGCTGAGTTTGGCACCGAAATATTCAGTCCTCCCGCTCAGGTTGCGGAAATAAAACCCTTGATTATTGATGATGAAACCAGCTATGATTCTGCCTTTGTCGTTACTTTCGAGCAACTTACAAAATACTATCAGTCGGCACGCTTAATTATTGCCTTACAAAACAAGAGCGAAGATTATGTTGACCATATTTGGTTTCAGCTTAGGCTGCTTGATAAAAAAAGTGGCTTTCTATACCGCGAACAAGCTGTGCTATTCACCGGAATTGCAGGCGGACAAAAGGTCAGGCTTGAAGTAATTTGCGAGAGCATTAATCCCGAAGAAATTGGTTTTGTAGTGCTGCGTCCCGAGCTGATCGAAATAAATGATCAGGAATACCCTTTCAATCATGACTTTTTCAAGTTGAACAATGCAAGCAGTTTTGACCTTCAATTTGTATTTAATACGCGTTTCCAATGATTGATCAAAAAATTGAAAATTACATCATTGAGCATTCCGTTAAAGCGGATGCTGTTCTTCATGAAATTTACCGGCATACCAATTTGACACAGCTTTATCCCCGCATGCTTTCGGGGCCGGTTCAGGGCAAATTTCTAGAGATGATTTGTGCCATGTACCAGCCAAAATACGTGCTTGAAATCGGGACATTTATGGCTTATTCTACCATTTCGATGGCCAGGGCACTTTCTGACGAAAGCAAGATAATTACCATTGAATCCAACGAAGAATATGAAGACACCATTCATAAAAACCTGCTCAAAGCCGGTGTAGCACAACGCGTTGAGTTAGTCATCGGAGATGCCCTTTCCGTTATCCCCGGGCTTTCAAACAGCTTTGACCTGGTTTTTATCGATGCCGACAAACGCAACTATCCACACTACCTGGATTTGATTGTTGACAAGGTGAAGACGGGTGGTTTCATCTTGGCCGATAATGTTTTATGGGGCGGTAAAGTGGCCGATCCCGACATTCATGACGAGGAAACGGCTGCCATCCGTAAGTTCAACACCATGGTTTTGCATCACAAAGGTTTAGAACAAATTATCCTGCCTCTGCGCGATGGCATCGCTATGATAAGAAAAATCGGAGTTTAAGGCAAGCTGTTAAGCCTGTTTTTCCATAGCTATCTTTTGGAAGTCGCTACTGTATTCCTGCATCAGCTTTTCCGCTTTTTCTACCATTGCTTTTGAGCCAATAAAAAGTGGACAGCGCTGATGAATCTCCTCAGGATTCATATCCAAAATGCGCTTGAAACCATCAGAAGCCTTGCCACCGGCCTGTTCGGCCAAGAAAGCAACCGGAACACATTCATACATCAGCCGCAATTTTCCTTTGGGGTTTTTTAAGGTGCCGGGATAGATATAGATGCCACCTCTGAGCAGATTGCGATGAAAATCGGACACCAGCGAACCAATATAACGCGCGGTATAGGGGCGGTTGGTTTCAGGATCATCTTCCTGACAATATTTGATGTACTTTTTTACACCTTCGGGGAAATATATATAATTGGCTTCATTGATGGAGTAAATGCCTCCCTCGTCACCAATTTTAATATTCTCGTGCGAAAGCACAAACAAGCCACAGGTTGGATCATAAGTAAAACCATTAACACCTTGACCTGTAGTATAAACCAGCATGGTGGAGGAACCGTAAATAATATATCCGCCGCAAACCAACTCGGTTCCAGCCTGAAGAACGTCTTCACGGGTAATTAATGTGCCGACAGATTTGCGCTTGTATATGGCAAAGATTGTCCCAATAGGCACGTTTACCTCAATATTTGAAGATCCATCAAGCGGATCAAGTGCCACTATATATTTGGCATTACGGGTTGTTTCATCATCAAAGAGCACAACATCATCATTTTCCTCGGAAATGATAGCGGCACATTGTTTACCACTGCGCAAGGCTTTGATAAACTCATTATTGGCCATCACGTCGAGCTTTTTCTGGTTTTCGCCTTGCACATTTACACTTCCTTCGAAGCCTAAAATTCCTGACAAGCCCGCACGATTCACATCGCGGTTAACAATTTTGGCTGCAATTCCAATATCGTTGAGCAAACGAGAGAACTCTCCTGTTGCATATTTAACATTTTCCTGTTGCTCCCAAACAAATTCTACAAGTGTTTTCATAGGTGATTTTACAATTGATTGGCATTGAATTTCAAACGATTGCGAAAAAAAACAGGCTTGCGATAGACTTGATAATCAAGGAGTCGCAAGCAAATTTTTGTCGAGGCACAAATGTAGTACCTTTGTTTTTTGATTCCTAATCAAAAGCCTATGTCGCGAAAAGTTTATAAGTTTGGTGGAGCCTCTGTTAAAAATGCTGCTGCTGTTCGAAATCTGTATCAGATTTTAATGCGCTATCCCAATCAGAAAATTATTCTTGTATTTTCTGCCATGGGAAAAACGACCAATGCCATTGAGCAGCTTTTAAAGGCCAGCCGAAACGATCAAGTTGAAGTGAAAGCTTCTCTTTTCGCCATGCTTAAAAGCTTTCATTTTGACATAGCCGAAGCGCTTTTTGCAAGCTCAGAAATCGAGCCGTTACGTGCTGAGTTAAACACAATTTTTAATCAGTTAGACGCCGACCTTGACAAAAAACACCTTGATTACGACAAACATTATGATACCACGGTCAGTTGTGGCGAGTTGCTTTCAACCACTATTATCAGTCATTTTTTAAATTCCCAACAACTTTCGGTCAAAACGATTGATGCCCGGCAATTGATCTTGACAGACAACCGTTTCAGGGCAGCAAATGTTGATTGGGAGAAAAGTAGCGCACGAATAAACGAAGCGGTTTCCTTGAATGAAAGCACCATCTTATTAATCACACAGGGGTTTATTGGCGCCACATCCACCGGAGAAACTACAACACTGGGACGCGAGGGATCAGATTTTACGGCCGCCATTATTGCCTATTGCTTAGGAGCCGCAGAAGTTACAATTTGGAAAGATGTTCCCGGCTTACTCAATGCCGATCCCAAGCGACTTGCCCACAGCGAAAAAATTGACCATATCTCCTATGCCGAAGCCATCGAACTGGCTTATTATGGCGCAACGGTGATACATCCAAAAACAATAAAACCACTTCAAAACGGCAAAATATGCCTTCGCGTACAATCTTTCCTCCATCCTGATCTGCCGCCAAGTTTGATCGATCATATCGAAGAACCAGCTGTTACAGTCCCATCGTTTATCATAAAAGATCAGCAAATACTGATGAGCATCAGCGCACGCGATTTTTCATTTATGAATGAGCATATTTTACATAGGCTGCTGGGTGTTTTTGATGAGACCCGCATACATATCAATGTAATGCAAACTTCGGCATTGAGTTTGTCTGTTTGCTTCGACGAAGACGAGCTGAAGCTAAAAAGCCTCAAACATAAACTGGAAGCAGCTTTCTCAATGCGCTACAACAGCCATCTAACCTTGTTTACCATCCGCCATTACACCCGAAATCTTGCTGATAAGCTCACCCACCATCACGAGGTTTTATTGGAGCAACGCAGCAGAACTACCTTACAGCTGGTCGTTAAATCGCTCAATATTCAACTGATTGAAGAGGCAATGAAAACACCCTAAATTTCAATGCCAGTGCTGAACTGAGTCCCTAAATTTTGCTTCAACAATCCTTTCATACCGTATTTCGTTTAATTGATCGGGCATCTATAAAAAAAGCCCTGAATACCGATGTACTCAGGGCTTTGAAATTTAATTAGGTCAATTTATTGAATAAACAGTCTTACTGTTTTGTTCATATTTTCTGCTTGCAGTTGAATGAGGTAAACTCCTGCATCCGGCGCAAAATTGAGTTTGTGTTGCTGCACATTGTTCAGTTCAGTATCCAAAACCATTTGTCCGGCAGCATTGGTAGCCGTGATTCTAAGTTTCTCGAATACCCGTTCCGACTGCAGGTCAAGTTCTCCATTAGCATACCGAACAGTTAGCTGACGTTCGATCGCTTCGTTCACACCAACAGGACCCCAGTCCTGAACCATTACTTCGTCAATAAACATGCCCATACCATTAGCCGTATATGCATGGAAACCGATAAAGATATGATCGTCTGTTTCGGGAACGATCAGTGCTTCGCCCATTAACCAGTTTGGTACACCGAAGGCAGGATTATCGAAGGCAACATTGGCATTCATTTCCATTGTATCGGCATTGGTTCCCCAGATCATTCTGAGCGCTTCATCGCTTGCCGGAGAGAAACTGCGGTAGGCGAAACTTACCAGGTATTCCTTGCCATTTTCAACGTCGAAAGGTGGACTTATAAGGAAGTTATTCAAAGCATCCGGCTGGCCATTACTGGTGAAACAGGCAAAAGCTTTATCACCTTCATAACCGATCAGGTTTGTAGTTTTCCATTCCATGCTACCAAAATCCATGGCTTGCCAATGAGCCGGTAAGGCTGGATGTTCTGCTTCTTCAGCACCTTCCACGTAAGGATAATTAGCTTCTGCTGGCATGGTCGTAAAGCTGTAAATATTGACACATTCATCATTTACACCCAAGTTGTTACGAGGCTGTACCATCAAATAATAGGTTGTTGATGGCATCATATTGGGCACAAAGAAATTGTCGGTAATGGTTTCACCGTTCATGATATTTGTTGGAGGCGTTGCACCTTCACCATCAGTACCAAAATAAACATCATAGCCCGAAGAGAACGCTGCCGGATTCCATGTTATGGTATGATTCAGGAAGGCTTCGTCAGCACCATCAAGAGGGCTTATCAAGCCTGCTGAACAATCCGGAAGGCCTGTAAATTCGTCGATACCGCTGATGATAATAGAGAAAACCTGATCGTTATTCATGCTGCCGTCATGGTTTACCAAAATGGTATAGGTTCCGGCAGGAGCTTCTTCAAGAAATACCATTTCAACGTTATCCAAATTATTTTTGGTAGTCGTGGTAGCTGCTGCTGAAGGGTTTTCGGGGTCAAGCATATAAGGAAAGAACATATTTCCATCTTCATCTTCTACTCTTAAATCGAGGTCGTGCACCAAGATAGGGGTGCGTGGGTTTAATGAAGCAGCAGGAACGGATCCGTGTGGATCTGTCCAGCTAATCGTTACACGTAGCGGACTGCCGCCCGATACGGTAACGTCACGTGAGTAAGTACCATCAACAGGTAACAAAACCTCATCAATAGAATTCTGCATCACATCGTCTTCGATAATGATATTGGCAGCAGCTTCTGCATTAACCAATCCCCAGCCATAAATATAATCCGGACCAGTAGTTGAGCCGGCTTCATCAGCAGTATGAATCACTAAACCTTTGAGTGTTGAAGCGCGCATTGGATCGTCGTGTGATTCCTGATAAAGCTGTTGTAACAAGGCCATGGTTCCTGTTACATTAGGAGCCGACATACTTGTTCCATTATAACTTGAATAGGAAGTATTTGAGCCAGAAGTAGAGGAATAGACATTGACGCCTTTGCCAACAACATCAGGTTTGATACGGCCATCGTCGGTAGGACCCCAGCCACTGAAGCTACTCATTGAAACACTGCCCGGACCGGTATAGTCTAACACTTCGTTAACAGCTCCTACGGTAAGAGTGTTTTTAGAGTTTCCGGAACCACCGATACAGTCGTAGCCATCGGCACCACCATCTTTTTCGGGTTCGCCACCCTGACCGGCATTGCCCGGCCCTTCGCCGCGGTCGTTACCGGCTGATTTTACAATCAGGAAATAGGGCGCATTATTGGCAATGATATCCCATGTTCTGGCTTGAGAGTTATAAAACCCAAAGAGGTAATCTTCGGTAGGAGAAATAGCAGAATTACCATTCCACTCCCAGCTATTGTCATAATTCCAGCCGCGGATCATACCCCAGGAGTGGTTACTGATTTCCATTCCTGCTGAAGCTGCCGAGGCCATCTCAGCCTCTACACTGTTCCAGTCATGGGTTTTGAGCTTTGCTAAGGGCGCCATGCCATGTGCATTACTATTAACACCACCTGCTATGATTGTGCCCGCCACATGTGTGGCATGGGAAGATACGGAGGAGGCATTATCTCCCAAAATTATACGCTGCTCTCCGGTTTGGTTAAATTCCTGGTGTGTATTACGCACCTTTCCACCATCCCAGATACCAACATTTTCATATCCCTCTCCTTCAATAATTACGCCTACACTACCACCGCTCCATAATTCACTGGCGCGGGTGGTGATAGCTGCTCCAAGGTTATCCGTTTTATAATAAATAGGCTGGCCATCAATAACATCGACCAACTGAATGATGGTTCCATCTTCGAGTTCCTGTCGAATTTCCAGCTGGTTTTCACTAGCATATTCCTGAGCGCGTTTTTCCATTTTCTTCCATTCGCGATTTTGTTCGCGAACTAACTGTTCCAGCGCTGCCTTATTGGTGCCATTTTGCGACATTGCCGGAAAAACAAAGGCAATTGTCAACAAGCTCACTAAAGCTAAGTTTTTAAAATTTAATCTCATGTAATTTGTATTTTGATGTAAAACTATTGCTAACAAAAATATATATTTTTCATTAGTTAGTGATAAAAAGTCGCTATCAGGGTTTAAATCCTGCCTAATTTTAACACCAAAAAGCGGTCAATGTTCACATAAAAAATATAACAACAAGCATTTAACCTCCTGATTATAGGTTGCTTTCAACCAAAAAACGCTTATAGTTGAGGCATCATGGCCAATTTTTTAAAACCGCAATATTTTTTTTCATTAATCTTAAGACCTTATCTTTGCTCAAAATTTATACCATATGCAGGCATCCATTGTTATCTTGGCAGGCGGCGGACCAGCGCCGGGCATCAATACAGTAATCAGCACGGTAGCCAAAGTGTTTTTAAAATCAGGTTATGAGGTGATTGGGTTACATGGTGGCTATCAAAGTCTTTTTGCCGAAAACCCTGAAATGATTTTTTTCAATTTCGAATTTGCTGATGATATCCAGAAACAAGGCGGTTCGGCATTGCGGATGAGTCGCTACAAACCAAAGGACAGTGAGTTTAACACAAAGTTTTTTCTAAAGCACAACGTAAAGCTGCTTGTTACTATTGGAGGTGACGACACAGCCTCGACAGCCAATCGCATTTCGCAGTATTTGGCAGAGAATAAAGTTAAAATACAGAACATCCACGTACCAAAAACGATCGATAATGACCTTCCATTACCCGAAGGCTCACCAACCTTCGGTTATTATTCTGCAAAAGACGAGGGTGTTAGAATAGCGCAGACGGTTTATGAAGACGCCCGTACAAGTGGCAATTGGTTTGTGGTATCGGCCATGGGTCGTGAAGCCGGACACCTGGCCTTTGGCATTGGCGCTGCCTGTCATTATCCCATGATTATTATACCTGAGATGTTTTATAATGTGCCTGTCACCTTCGACCGCATCACACGTTTGATTATCTCTTCGATGGTAAAGCGCAAACTGCTGGGCATTGAATATGGCGTTGCTATCGTTAGTGAAGGCGTTTTCCATTTTATGACAGATGATGAAATAGAGAATTCAGGCGTAAACTTTACCTACGACGACCACGGCCATCCAGAGCTTGGAAATGTTAGTAAAGCGCATATTTACAATGTGTTATTGCAACACAAGCTAAAAGAGATCCGGCTTAACATCAAAAGCCGTCCGGTTGAACTTGGCTATGAGTTACGCTGTGTAAGACCCACTGCATTCGACCTGATGTATTGCGGGCTGCTTGGCTATGGTGTAAAAGAACTGTTCGATAAAGGCATTACGGCTGCTATGGTTACTTCCGATCCTGCCGGTGATGCTGCCCCGCTATATTTGAAAGATGTTGCCGATAAAGATGGGAAAGTTAAGCCCCGTTTGGTTAAGATGACTGGAGAAAAAGCGAAGATGGTTTTCAATAATGGCATGCAATACCTGAGCGAAGAAGATTATGATGCCGCGAAGCTGTATCTGGAAAACCCAAAAGATTACGATTTCAGGAAAATTTTAGGCTGGGACTAACTACCCACCTCCAAACTTTTACTTCACAATAAAACGGACCGAAGCCCACATACCCACAAAATTGGGGGCTTCGGCTCAGACTAGCATGAAGAAAAGGCAAAATTATCACCTCAAAACACCTACTAAAATTGTCGCCAGATAGAAGTCTCCATGAACTGGAAGTTCGGGGATGAGGGAAACAAAAACATCTCGCCTCAGAATTAAATTTTTACATACAAGTTGTTAACACAGATCAGGATGGTTCTGTAGGCGCGAAACTTCAGAGATGACGTTTTTAAAGCACTTTGATTTTATCTGCCAACACCTTCGACAGCTTATAATGCGATTCGTGTGTCCATCCGGCGATATGCGGGCTCAACAAGACATTAGGCAGTTCCAGTAGCTTTTTGAAAGTTGCGGGAAGGGTTTCACTACCCAACGCCTCAAAAGAAAACTTTTCGAATTCCAACACATCAAGGCAGGCGCCAAGCACTTTGCCTTGCTGCAGTCCGGTTACTAAATCTGCTGTATTAACAACTTTGCCACGTGCGGTATTGATGAGGTAAATGGGCTTTTTGAAATATTGCAGAAAAGCTGTATTCACCAGATAATTGGTTTCTTCGGTCAGTGGCACATGCAAACTAAGCACATCGGCCTGTTCAAAAATGGTTTGCATCCTTACTTCCTGCACATATTTATCAGAAAAATCATGTTTGTATTTATCGTAGGCGATAACATTGGCCTCAAAGCCCGAAAGCTTACGTGCAGTGGCACTTCCGGTGTTTCCGTATCCAATCAGCGCAATTGTCTTTCCCTTGATTTCTATTCCCCTGTTTTCAGCACGAATCCACACACCCTGTCGTACTTCGCGATCAACCTGAGGCAATTTATTCCACAGCGAGAGCAACATGCCAATCACATGCTCCCCAACAGCATCGCGGTTACCTTCGGGTGCGTTTAAACAAACGATACCCAGTTTTTCGGCCAGATCTACATCAATATTCTCCATGCCGGCACCTACCCGTGCAATAAACTTTAGCTTTTTGGCCAGTGGCAGAATCTGATCGTCCAAAGGAATTTTGCTACGCACCACAAAACCTTCATATTCATGGGCCATCTGCTGATAGGCAGCAAGATCAGCTTCTGGGAAATAGTCACAGTTAAAGCCCATCGCCTGCAAATCATCCTGTAATACAGGATGCGCAGTATCGATAAAAAGTACTTTTTTTTGATCCGGCATCAAAACGTTTGTTTAAGGTGTTAAGCTACAGGCCCAGCATTTGTGCAACAGTTTGCTGAAGATTTTTTGCGGCATCATTTACCAGAGAACCATCAGCCGGGAAAGGCAGTGCCGGCTTTTTTACAAGCTCAGCGGTAGTCGCACTAAAAGCCTTTTCGTCTCCTGCGGCACGAGCAAAGTTATACTTAAAAACGGATGAAACATTAAATGGTGCTGAATAAACCAGCCGATCCTCAGCCTTGTAGATAAACCGGAGTTGCCCTATTAAAGTAGCTGATTTCTCTAAACTGAAATCAGTTATCCGCGCTTCGGTCTGATTATTTTTCTCCACAAACCTTACCTCTTCGCGTTTCTCAGGCGAGATTGTAATTTCATCAAGCTGTATTACAAGCTGATAGTCGTAGCGCTTCCCGGCTTGGGGCTGTAAGTCAATTGTTGGATAAGCTTCTTTCAGCGCTTCAAACTTAAAATCCAACACCTTATCAGCAAAGCCGGCAGGCAAATTGTGGCTGGTATTGTTCCTGAATCCAATCAGGATATTATCAGCAGATTGCAGCAATGCCTTGCGCATCGCGGCATCCAATCCGGGGTAATTCTTATGAATGCGCTGAAGTTCCGAAAGCTCATTAAAAGCTTCTAAAGCAGCTGCCTTACCCCCTTTTTCCAACAGCAAAGTTGCGCTGGCAAATAAAAAATGTGTCGCCTTATTTTTTGCCGCATTCAGCTCATCTTCTACAGTCATCCCGGGCAGATCCAGTTTCTTGCGCTGTGCTTCAGGTAACTTTTGAGCCGTTACAATCCGTTTTTGAATGGCAGCATAATGCCAATAAACCGCAGGCCAAATATCCGGTTCGCCACTGGCCTTTAGCTGTATGATGCGGTCATGATCCTTTTGATTGGCAGTATGATAGGCCTCCTGAAAAATAAGTAGATTTTTTTTGTTCTCCGAGCCTGCGCTTATTTTTTCGCTGCTTTTTAAGATGGCCTCATCATAACGTTGCTGCTCCATCAGTTTTTGCGGAGAGCTGCATCCGATCACGAAAGCCAATAATACCAGGCTAAACATTTTAATTTTCATAACAGTATGATTTTAAACACTTTTTTATCATTAGGTGACTTGAAAATTCCATCATTTGTGAAGGAAGAATTTATATCAGCACCTAATTCCTTACAAATTTTGAACCAGTTTTTTTAAATTCAGGATTAATGTAGTAATTTCGGCACTCAAAAAAATATCAGACAGCCATTTCGCCTGCCTGATCAGGTTTTAAGCTTAATTAAAGATGTGGACAATACTCACGCGTTACATTCTTAGAAACAGACTTGCCAATTTAATAGGTATCGGCCTTGTTACGATTTTGATGGGCTGGATGGGTACCAAAGTTCAGATGACCTACGAAATGGCGAGAATGTTGCCAGAAAGCGACTCAGCTATTATTATTTACGAGAATTTTAAAAAACAATTTGGAGAGGATGGCAGCGTGATGTTTGTGGGCATGCAGGATGCTAAACTTTTTGAGCTGGATCACTTTCAGGCCTGGTACAGGCTAACCCAAACCGTACGGCAAATCGAGGGGGTAGAAGAAGCCGTTTCGCTGGCCCGTATTTTTCAGCTGCAACGCAATGACAGCTTAAAAAAGTTCGATTTTGCTCCTGTGCTGGCACGCATGCCTGAAACACAGGCTGAACTTGATTCCATCAGAAAGATTATCTACGGGCTTCCGTTTTATGAAGGACGCCTTTTTAACAGCGAAACCAATGTGAGCATGATGATGATCACGCTCGACAAGGAAGTGCTTAACACCAAAAACAGGGTGGCGTTAATCCATGAAATTGAAGACGAACTCAATACGTTTTCAGATGATTATGGTATAAAGCTTTACTATTCCGGCATGCCTTATATCCGGACGATCACCTCCGAAAAAATCCAAAAAGAGCTGGTTCTTTTTACTTTTCTGTCACTATTGGTAGCGGCCATAATCCTTTATGCCTTTTTCAGGTCGTTCAGGGCAGTCGTGTTCATCATTTTCATTGTGGTCATCACCGTGGTGATTATGTTTGGCACCCTTTCGCTCTTGAACTTTAAGATCACCATACTAACCGGAATTTTACCCCCCTTATTGATTGTAATTGGTGTTGAAAACTCCATCTTTTTGCTCAACAAGTACTACAATGAATATTTGAATCACGGCAATAAAATCAAGGCATTAAGCAGGGTAATCCGTCGCATCGGGGCAGCCAATCTGCTCACCAATGCCACAACTGCTGCCGGATTTGCCGCCTTTACGATAACCGGAAATGCCTTGCTGGTAGAATTTGGTATCGTAGCCTCCATCAATATCTTGATTGCATTTATTGTCAGCCTGGTTTTAATACCAATCATTTTTAGTTACTTACCCAATCCCAAACCACAGCACCTGCAGCATTTCGAAAAAGGCAACGTAAATCAGCTGCTGGGCAAAATTGTTTGGGTTGTATTGAACCGGCGGAATGTGGTTTATGGCATAACAATTTTTGTTGTCATTGCCGGTGTCTTTGGCGTGACTATGTTAAAAACCACCGGAAATATGGTGGATGATATTTCCAAAAAAAGTGCGCTGTACAAAGACCTGATGTTTTTTGAACAACACTTCAATGGCGTGATGCCTTTTGAGATCAGCATCGACACCCGAAAACCGAAAGGCATTTTGAGGGCTTCCACCATTCAAAAAATCGATGCCTTGCAGGATACACTGGCAAGTTACAAAGAGCTAAGCAAGCCTGTTTCAATGGTAGAGGTAGCAAAATTTTCCAAGCAGGCCTTTTTCAGGGGCAACCCTTATTATTACAGCCTCCCTAATAATCAGGAACGCAATTTTATACTTTCTTACCTTCCGAAACTTAGTGATAGTGGCAAAAAATCTGTTTTGAGCGCATTTGTCGACAGCAGCCTGCAGAAAACCCGTATCAGCGTGCAAATGGCGAATATTGGCACAAAAGAAATCGACAGCCTGCAAAAATCCCTGGAACCCAAAATCGATAAACTATTTCCGCCCGAAGATTTCGATGTACGCATTACCGGAAGCAGCATCGTATTTTTGAAAGGGACCAATTACCTGGTTAAAAACCTGATTTCGTCGCTGTTGCTGGCCTTGGTAGTGATTGCCACCTTGATGGCACTTACTTTTACTTCCTTTAAAATGGTTATCATCTCGTTGATTCCAAACCTTATCCCACAGCTTCTTACCGCTGCAATGATGGGTTATGCCGGCATTCCCATAAAACCATCTACCATACTGATATTCAGTATTGCCCTGGGAATCAGCGTGGATAATACCATACATTTTTTGTCGCGATACCGCCTGCAATTGTTGCTCAATAACTGGAAAATCAAAGAATCGGTATTGGCGGCGCTGCTCGAAACAGGGTTTAGCATGATCTATTCGGCGGTTGTTCTGTTCTTTGGCTTCGCGATCTTTATCTTGTCGTCATTTGGTGGCACCGAAGCACTGGGCTATCTGGTCTCATTCACCCTTATTACTGCCATGCTGTCCAATTTATTTTTATTGCCATCGCTGCTACTAACACTCGACAAGCGCATAACCACAATGGCCTTCAAAGAACCGCTGCTTGAAATCCTGGATGAAGAGGATGATATTGAAATCGATGATCTGGAAATTGAAGGCTTAGAAGAAACTAAAATGAATTAAATTTGTTGCTTTCAAAACAAAGGCACAAAAAAATAGCAAACATGAAAGGAATAATTTTAGCCGGAGGCTCCGGCACACGCTTGCATCCGCTTACGCTTGCCGTAAGCAAGCAGCTGATGCCTATTTACGACAAACCCATGATCTATTATCCCCTCTCAATCCTTATGATGGCCGGGATACAGGAAATACTCATCATCTCTACGCCGCATGATTTACCGCATTTTGAACGTCTGCTGGGCGATGGAAGCAATTTGGGTTGTCGCTTTGAATATGCCGAGCAAGCTGTTCCCAACGGTCTGGCGCAAGCTTTTGTAATAGGAGAAAAATTTATTGGATCAGATACAGTAGCTTTGATTTTAGGCGACAATATCTTTTACGGACGAGGCTTACAGCAGTTGATGATCGAAAACAGCAAGCCGGAAGGCGGGGTAGTTTTTGCCTACCATGTTTCTGATCCTGAGCGCTATGGCGTGGTGGAGTTCGATGCCACTCAAAAAGCTGTCAGTATTGAAGAAAAACCGCTGAAACCAAAATCCAATTTTGCTGTTCCCGGACTTTATTTTTATGACAACAGTGTGGTGGAAGTAGCCAAAAACATCAAGCCAAGTGCCAGAGGCGAGTACGAGATCACCGATGTAAATCGTTATTACCTCGAAAAAGGCCTTTTGAAAGTTGGTGTGCTGGGTCGTGGAACTGCCTGGCTCGATACGGGCACTTTTACGTCATTACTTCAGGCTTCGCAATTTGTTGAAGTCATCGAAAACCGGCAAGGGCTAAAGATTGGCTGTATCGAAGAGATCGCCTATAACAACGGTTATATCGATGCAAAACAGTTAAGAAAAATGGCCGAGCCTCTTTTGAAAAGTGGGTACGGGGAGTATTTAATGAACTTGATCAAATAGTTGCAGATGACAAAAATTGAGCAATTTCAGCAAGTGATCAACGACTTGATACATCGTCAGAAATTCGATGGAAACCCGCGTGCACTTTACGAGCCCATCTCCTATACGTTGAATCAGGGAGGCAAAAGACTCAGGCCGTTGCTTACCTTGCTGGCTTGCGACCTTTTCGACGGAGATACGGAGAAGGCCCTCTATCCCGCTCTGGCGGTCGAAGTGTTTCATAATTTCACTTTGGTGCACGACGACATCATGGATAAGGCACCATTGCGCCGCGGCAAAGAAACAGTTTACAAGAAATGGAATTCGGATATTGCCATACTTTCGGGCGACACCATGTTTGCCATGGCTTATCAGTACACCCTGCAGACTGATGCAGCGCTAATTCCTGACATTTTGCAAGTTTTCAGCAAAGCTGCTATTGAAGTTTGCGAGGGCCAGCAGCTTGATATGGATTTTGAGACTGAAACGGAGGTATCGCTGGCAGACTATCTGAATATGATACGCCTCAAGACAGCGGTATTGTTGGGTGCCAGCCTTGAGATTGGCGCTGTGATAGCCGGAGCTGCCAAAAAAGATGTGAAAGCCATTTACGATTTCGGCATGGCTTTGGGCATGGCCTTCCAGCTGAAGGACGACCTGCTTGATGTGTATGGCAAGCAGGAAGATTTCGGGAAAATGTCGGGCGGAGATATTGCCGCAAACAAAAAAACATACCTGTTTTTAAAGGCCCTCGAAATGGCCAATACGGAAGACCGCGAAAAGCTTTTGGCCTTATACGACAACAATAACGGCCTGGCCGACGAACAAAAAATTGCCCATGTAAAACTGTTGTTTGAGAAAATTCAAGTGAAAGCAGCCGTAGAGCTTGCCATGGAAAACTACTACAACGAAGCGCGCCGGCAGCTGAAGCATATCCATGCCAAAGCAGAGAAAAAAGAAGAGCTGGAAGCCTTTGCAAGTTTTCTCTACAAGAGGAATTACTGATACTTAAGGCTTTCCGATTCGAGTGATTCTTTTTCGAGCTGTTTGTTTTCCCATTGATTCATCAGCGCGCTCACCTCTTTCTTAATCATGGCATAGCGTTTATACCACAACTCGGTCACAACGTCCTGATGCTCGTCCGGACTGGCTAGCACCAGATCCATTTCCGCAATCTGCTTCTCCTGGCTGTGAATTGCCGTCTCGATATCCTGAATTTCCTTTTCTACTTTCCTGATTTGTTTGTCGCGCTGCTTACGCAGCCCGTAGTTTTGCTTGTTGACCGAATTAGATGCGGTGTTTGTTTTTTCCTGCGACTGCTTAATCTCGAGCTGCTTTAGGTGTTCCAGCTTGCGTCGTTCCAGAAAATCGAAGATGTCGCCATCATAAACCTTGATATGTGGCTTTCTGAATTCATAGACCTTATTCGTAAGTCCCTGCAAAAAATCCCTGTCGTGCGAAACAATCAGCAAAGTGCCATCATAACGCAGCAACGCACTTTTTAAAATATCTTTCGACATCATATCCAGGTGATTGGTAGGCTCATCCAAAATCAAGAGGTTTACCGGGAATAAAAGCATCTTGGCTAAAGAGAGTCTGGCTTTTTCGCCTCCAGAGAGCACCTTCACTTTCTTATCGATGGCATCGCCACCAAAAAGAAACGACCCCAGCAACGACTTTATCCTGGCCCTTACTTCACCCACGGCCACTTCGTCCAAAGTTTCGAACACGGTTTTCTCTGCATCCAGCATATCATGCTGATTTTGGGCATAATAACCAACTTTTACCTGATGCCCTAATTTCAGGTCTCCTTCATAGTCTAATACGCCGGCCAATATTTTCGACAAGGTTGACTTACCCTCTCCATTCTTGCCCACGAAGGCAATTCGTTCTCCTCTGGTTATTAATAGGTTAAGCTTATTCAATACCTGCAGTGACCCATAATTTTTAGAAAGATTATCTGTCTCCAGTGTTATCTTTCCGGCATGGGGCGCCGGCGGAAACTTAAAGTGGATGCTGCTTTTTTCCATATCATCCACAACCACCTCATCCATTTTCTCGAGCAATTTTACGCGCGACTGCACCTGTTTCGACTTGGTCGCCTTGTAGCGAAAGCGTTCGATAAAATTTTCTATCTCCTTGATTTCCTTTTGTTGGTTATTGTATGCTGCCTGCTGGGTGTCGATTCGGCTTTCGCGTGCTTCAATATAATGACTGTAACTTCCTTTGTAATCATAGATTCTGCCATTGCTGATCTCGATGGTTCGAATGGTGATATTATCCAAAAAAGTACGGTCGTGCGACACCATCAGTATCGCACCGTAATAGGTCTGCAAAAAGCCCTCAAGCCACTGAATTGCCTCTATATCAAGGTGATTGGTAGGCTCATCGAGCAAGAGCAATGCCGGTTTGCTAAGTAATATTTTTGCCAATTCAACGCGCATCTGCCATCCATTGCTGAATTCGGACATTTTGCGACTCATATCGTCGTGCACAAAACCCAATCCAACTAAAATGCGCTCCGCTTCGCCCTCGATAGCATTGGCGCCAAGCAAAGCAATGCGTTCGTTGTAGAAACTCAGCTTTTCGATCAGCTTGTGATAGCTCTCGGATTCGAAATCTGTACGTTGTTGAATCTGTGTTTCAAGTGTTTTAAGCTGGGCTTCCAGGCGGTGAAACTCCTCAAAAGCGGTCAATGCTTCTTGCAGCACAGGCAGATTGCTCGACAAATCTTTTTCCTGTGGCAGATAGCCAATGGTAACGTCCTCAGGAACGATCACTTCGCCTTTGTGAGGCTGTTCGAGACCGCAAAGCAACCGGATAAGTGTCGTTTTACCGGCACCATTTTTCCCGACAAGACCGATACGGTCTTTCTCCCGAATCAGGAAATTGATATCAGTAAAGAGGTCTTCACCGGTGAAATGCATCGAAAGGTTTTGAACAGAAATCATAGCATAAAGTTATGGGACGGCAAAAGTAGGGAAAATTGGGGAGGCTGTTACCTGTTGTATATAGCAATTAATATTAGCGCTGATGGATATCTGCTGAGCAGAAAAAAAAATCGATCAGGGATTTGTCCTTTTTAGAGGACAAATCCCTGATTGAAAAGAAAATCCCGACAGCAATGTGACGGGATTTTCTTTTGGAAAACTTAGAGGGCTTAGTCGGTCAGCACAAGGCTCCCGCCATACAAGGTTTGACTGATATGCGCCGGATTGTTAAGATCTGTAAGCGCCATACTCGAAACCATGAAAACGAAAACCTCTACAGTTCGACCGATCCAGTTATCGGGCAGGGTGATCACTACCGATTGTTGCTGTCGTGTTGCACCTCCAAGCTGGGTGAAACCCTGTGCTGATTCAGCGTCATAAATGCCGATCATCAAGAGGTCGTCATTGCCACCTTGGTTGGTTCCCTGTTCGTGTTGCCAACTCAGGTTCAAGCTTTTGGCCGAAGCCGAACTCACTTGTAAACCTGTTGGAACATACAGCTCACCAACACTCAGTTTCACTTTACTGAAATCAATAAACAAATCCGGGTATTCTCCACTAATAGCGTTAGCCAGGTTGTAACGCATAGCCTCATTGTGAGGGGTGGTGTTCGATACCATCGCCCTCCAGCCAATACGTACCAGCGCGCGCTGTGTCGACAAAAAATGACCCATCAGTGCAAAACGTGTACGCACGTTCTGTTGAAGATCAGTTCTGGGGTTACTTACACTTGCAGGGCGGATACGCATCACACCCGTGCCTTTCCAATTTGAGCCAACAATATTGCCAACTCTTCCTTTGAAGCCTCCATGGACTCCTTGATTAAATTTTCCCATTTTATTATGGTATTAAATTAATGAATAAAAGAACACATGCTCACAATCAAATACCGCTTCATTTGGGTATGCCAAACTGAATTTGCATTCCTTTTCACCCGCTTTCACCTGGCTGTCATGACAGCTGACCTGACAGCAAAGCGCAAAAAGGTGCAAAAGCTGACAGCAGGGGGCAAAGCATGACAGCATGAGGCATGTTCTCAAGTATGAGAGTTGATACAAAACCGAAATTATCAGCAATCAAAATTCCATCATCAAGCCTATAAGTGGCCTCAAACAGGAGACCTCAAGGGGAGTAACAGGAGACATAAAGGAGTGTTGCAGGGGTGTTGATTAGATGTTAGTAGGGCTAAGCTCTTAACTAGGCTAATCTTAAAGACACTTAAATAATGGTCAGTCTCATTTAGATTTAAAAAAGATTTTGCTACTAAAAAGTGTCGTGCCTACGGCACTTAATAGATTATTAAACAATTTGATTCAACCATAATGTCATCCCTATGGGATTCTATTTCCGTTAGGAGCGAAACTAGGGGATGCTCCCTTCGAAATGCCTCAATTAAAAAGCAATCAAAAAAAGTATTTTTATTATATCGCTGTTATTCAGCATTATAATGATGTGTCCTTTGATAAATTTCACTCTTAACTTATTTTCGGAAGCATAAAAAGGAAAATAAAATTGAATAAAGAGCTTCCATATCTACTGAAGAAATTCGCTCGGGAAAGTCTGATGGATAATCAGATCTATACCCTGGCATTGGAAGTTGCCGAAGAACATCAAAAGTTAATCGAAGATTTTAAACACTTCATGCAAATAAATACCGAAACAACCAATACAGCTACTGAGCCTGCATGCCGAAAAAGCAAATCCAATCCCAGCCCAAACCATCAGATTGCACATCCCGACTTTTTGACCTCCAATCAGGTGATAGCCTATCTGGGTATCAGTAAACGTACGCTGCAGAACTACCGCAACCGAAAGCAAATTCCTTTCACCAAATTCAATGGTAAAATTTATTATCCGGCTACTGCTGTGAAGGCATTGGTTAATCCTAAACATGATAAAAATCATGCTTAGACGATAAGAGCTGCTATTCATGTTATTGACAGCATCAATGCAGCAAGAAACAATGGCACTTTTACAATCAATACAAAAAATGATAATCCCATAAAAAGTGCCGTTGTTAATGTGAGTACTGCTATTATTTGCAAGTATCATCAGACAATAAGCCCTCCAAAAAAAACAGCCTTGCAGATGTTTGTATTCCCTCATTTCTTTGCCTAAAAAAGTAACAACGAAGCATCAATTGACGACAAATAGACAGTTGAGAAGGGAATGAATTTACTTATTTAGCAGTACTTGAAAAAATAGGATGAGCGAACTCCAAAAATCAGAAAACACTACAGACTTTGTTTCTATTAAAACAGAGGATTTTTTGGATTTGGTTGCACGATCATCTAAACATGAAATTGAAATAAAAAAATTGAGAAGTGAAAATCAAGAACAGGAAGAAAGGTTAGAAACAATAGAAAATGAACTTACTATACTGAAAAGATTATACTTTGAAAAGCAACAACCTATAAAAAAAGAAATAATGAACCCTGATACTAAATTCAAAGCCACTGATGAGAAGGTTAATCCATATAAACCCAAAAATTACGCAGAGCTGAAAAATTTACAGCAGGAAAGAGGTTACCTAAGCACCAGTCAGGTGATAGAAATCTTTCATATCTGCAAAAGAACGCTACAAAACTATCGCGACGAAGGACTAATTAATTATTATACTGTAGGTAAGGGTAAAAAGATTTGGTATAAAATTGAAGAGCTGGAAGCCACTTTCAAACAAAAAAACTAACAAAGCAGGAACTAATAATACCAGTTCGTTTTAAAACCATCATTTTTTTTGAAATATTTTAATAATTGCTTACTTTTAACCCTTTCAAAAAACACCAGGCCAAGCCTGACCAAAACTATCAACCATGCGATTTCGACTCTCGTTAGTTGTGACAGAACCGTCGCACGCCATTTTGCCGATCAATTATCAGTATCCCCTCTCGGCCTGGATCTATAAGACCATAAATTTCATGATTTAAACGAATAAAAATGAGAATACATTTAAAAACTTCAAAAACCGGAAAATTAATCCCATTTAATTACCAAACTTATTTAACCGGAGCTCTACACAAATGGATTGGAAAGAACGATTTACATGATGATCGTTTATCGCTTTATTCTTTTTCATGGCTAAATGGCGGTAAAGCACTAGAACAAGGATTGAAATTTGAAAATGGCGCACATTTTTTTATAAGTGTTCATGATCAAAGACTGCTTAAAAATATTATTCAAGGAGTAAGGGAAAATCCAGAAATTGCTTTTGGGCTTGTTGTAAATGAAATGGTCATACAGGAAGACCCAATATTTGAGTATGAACATAAGTTCTCTGCAGCCAGTCCTGTTTTCATCAAAAGAAAAATTGATGGAAAGGAAAAGCATTATGAATATCAAGACCAAGAAAGCCCGGCATTACTCACCGAAACCTTGAAAAACAAACTGAGAAAAGCCAATTTGAATGATGCAGATGTTTCTGTTCAATTTGATCTGGACTATAGCATCGCTAGAACCAAAGTGATCTACTACAACAAAATTGGTAATAAGGTAAATATTTGTCCTGTTATAATTAAAGGTACACCAGAGCAGATCTTGTTTGCCTGGAATGTGGGCATTGGTAATTCTACAGGTATTGGGTTTGGAGCGATTAAGTAAGGATTCTTAGACAAAAAAAGCAACAAGTAATGCGACAATTTGAACAACTTGAACACAGCCAGTTTTACCACATCTACAATCATGCAGTAGGTGGGCGTGACCTGTTTAAGGACTCCAACAACTACGAATACTTTCTAAAGCTTTACGATAAATACATATCGCCAGTGGCAGTAACTTACGCATGGGTTCTGATGAAAAACCATTTTCATTTATTGGTGAGGATTAGGAACTCCGATGAATGTTTAAACCTGACAGGTATAAAAACAAAGAACATTAAAATAAATTAATTCAACTATGTTATACATCGTTAAATATTCAGGTCCGTTCGGGTTTATCAAACCTTGGACTGCAGTAAGAGATGAAGAGGTTTACAGTCAACAATTTTTAACACCATCGATAATAGGAGGTATTGAACGTAAACTTTTTCCTGAACTTTTAAACGAAGATTGGGGCATTTTTAAGATAAAAGGACATCGATTAACCTATTCTCAAATTTCACAACAACAGGAACAAACTCAACCCCGCGGGTGGAATGTAAAGGGACAAGGAAGTAATAAAGAGTTTTCACGGCCTTATTCCATATTAAAACGAGGTGTTTTAGTTAATCCCACTTTATACCTTGCTTTTGATTCAAAAGAGGATGCAGAAATAGCATCGAAACAACATCTTTGTCTGTCAAGAAATGAAGACATGCTCTATCCCGATTCTGATATACTGGAATTTTCAACGCAACAGTTTAATGAGGATGAAGAAATGTTTAGCGGATTTGAACTCGTTTTTGAAGAAAATGACGATTCTTTTCTGGTTGGCTATAATCGAATGCATAAAAATCAGCCTATGTATGGATGGTTAAGAACTTTAGGGAATCCTGTTAAAACCTTTTATTAAATGGTAGTTTGTGAACATATAAAAGCGAAAGGGAAACCTGATTATACGCCCTTGCACACTCATTTACAACATGTAGCAATAGCAACAGAAAAAATCGCAGATTCATTGGGGTTTGACAAACGTATTGCAAAATTTGGTGCAATTATGCACGATATTGGAAAGGCATGCCCAATTTTCCAAAAACGTTTAAATCCTGAATACAAGAGAAGAGAAAGTGACAAACCATTTAGGCACGAATTGGCGTCTTTATTTTTTCTTTCTCTATTTGATGCAGAAAATCACCCACAATTAATTGAAATGGTGGTTGCGCATCATAAATCCGTCGAAAAAGACTCGCGAAATAAAGGCATCCTGGATTTAGAAGAAAATATTGATGATGTATTTGCGATTCACATCGCTGATTGGAAAGATTGGTCAAAAGAAGCACTTAAAATCCTTGCGGAATTTGGCATTAAAATTCATGACATCCCACTTCAGGAGGCTGAGAAAAACTATTACAGTGCTGTTGCCTATGTCCAAAACAATATCACAAGACAAGGGTATTCTGAATGGAAAGGGCTGATGATGGCGGCAGATCACTTTGCCTCAGCAATGATTGAGCAAACAGCTAGTGAACTTAAAAAGATATTTAAAATAGCAGATTTTAGTTTTTTTAACAGGCAACATGAGCTATACCCTCTTTCATTGATGAAGATAGATTCCGGGAAAAAGCATACAATAGTTGTTGCCAGCACCGGTGCTGGAAAAACTGATTTCCTGTTTCGCCGTTGCAAAAGAAGAGTTTTTTATACACTCCCATTTCAAGCTTCAATCAACGCCATGTATAAACGAGTATCAAATGATTTGCTGGCAACAAATGTAGAACTTGACATTAGATTACTACATTCTGCATCAAGTATTGCTACACAAGGCAAAACAATTGAAGAACAAATGTTACAAGGATTGATTGGTTCATCAATTAAAATACTGACTCCACATCAAATAGCAGGAATAATCTTCGGAACCCGTGGGTTTGAATCCATTATACTTGATTTGAAAGGCAACGATGTAATACTGGACGAAATTCATACCTACACCGAAATATCACGTGCCATCGTGATTAAAATGGTTGAAGTCTTAAATCGCTTGGGCTGCAACTTACACATTGGGACTGCTACAATACCGACTGATTTGCATAATAACATTATTAACATTCTTGGTAAAGAAAATGTTTATGAGGTAAGTTTGCCAAAATCAGAATTGGAAACATTCAACAGACATACAATACATAAATTAAATGATTGGGATGAAGCAGAGAATATTATTGAAAAGGCGATTCGTTCAGATCAAAAAGCACTTATTGTTTGCAATCGTGTAAAATCAGCCCAAAATCGATTTTATTACTACAAGGAAAAGTATCCTAACTTGCCAACCTTATTGATTCATAGCCGTTTCAAACGAGGGGACCGAAACGAAAAGGAAAGACAACTCATTGGTTTAGATGAACTTGGTAACTCAACAGGGTGTTTTAACACCTCGAAAAATGCATGCATAGTTGTATCAACCCAAGTTGTGGAAGTGAGCCTGGATATTAGTTTCGACCTTATGATAACCGAAACAGCCCCATTAGATTCATTAATACAGCGATTTGGACGTGTAAATCGTAAAAGGACAAAAGAAACAATTGGTAAATACAAACCTATTTTTATAATTCCGCCACCGGATGACAAAATAGAAGCCTTGCCTTACGAATTAGATATTCTGAAGGCTAGTTTCAACATTTTACCCGACAATACTGTGTTACATGAAAAGGATTTGCAAAAGAAAATTGACACAGTATTTCCGGAAATTAACGTAATGGACATTGAAACACATTCCATTTTTAAAAAGGATGGTTCAATGGTTATTGATTTCCTGACGCATCGGCCAAAGTCATATTTACTTGAATTGCTCCAAATTGACAGCGTATGTTGCATTACTGACGAAGATGTTGAAAACTATGAAAATGCCTCATTCGAAGAACGTATGATGATGGAGATTCCGGCCAGATATTGGTCAGTCAAAATGTTCTCCCAATCCGAATATGGAAATAAGCCATTTATTGTACCTAAACATTCATATGATTCAAACTTTGGCTTCGACATTGAAAAAGCAAAATCCAGTTATGAACTATTATAAACAACAAAGCCTATGATAACAGTGAATATTGGGAGAACATTTCTCCGGGCATACAATCAAAAGTATGAAAAAGAACTGACAGCCAAAGAGTTCTTTGATCAGGAGTATTTTGAGTTGTTTTTTAATCATCCAAAATATTTGCAATGGGCTGGGAACTCTGAATTTGTTCAAGGCATAAGAACAATGCAAAATGGTAAACTTGGGATTCAATATAGGGGGGTAGATAACAACATTATGAAATTTGAATCAAAGGAAAAAGCTGATGAGTTCGTAAGGCATACTGTATGGGATAATATGATAGATGTTGAAATCAAGAAGGAAAAGAAAAAAAGTGTTTACTTTCTTGTCAAAACACTTAGTATAGACGAGAGAAAAAACCTATTGAATAAATTCTCCATTAAAGTTGATAAGTGTCTTGATCAAAACAATATAGACTCGAGTATGGCAATTGGATTCCCAGCATCAGAGGTGGATGATTTTGGTCAGTATTCAGGACTTGTTACGGACATTCCCATTAATCCTAACTTGGATGAAATTCTTTACTCATGGATTGGCAGCAGTTTAAGCATAGGTGTATCAGGAGGCTTTTCGATTTTGTTTAATCAACCAGAAATTCTGCTCCAGACTTATGAGGGATGGAAAGTATATCGTGAATTCTTAAATAATCCGTCCTTAAATAGGTTAGCAGGCAATAAAATCACAAGCTGGAACGGGCAGTGGTTAAGCTATTCTTTTAGTAAAAACAGGAGACCTGATTTCGATTATGCAACTTTTGATCAGCTTGGTTTTTTTAAGAATAGTAATACTGAAACTGTTATAGAAACTGTTAAATGGAGCAAACTGTTCTTCAATTTATCGAATCAATTTTCTCAAAACACATTTATTGGTTATGTTTTTAGTTTAGGAGAGAAAAATAAAACTTTAGGTTTTTATCCTTTTAAATTCGAACAAGCTCAGAAACTGATAAAATTATATGTAAAGCTCTTTGGGGTAAACACAGCAATTAATGAGGCTCCAATTTACGAAGAAATATTTGGGCTCAAGTTTTATAAAGCTTGTCAATTTGGAGCTATTGGAATACAAGCACTAAGACCTGAACAATTAGTTCAAGATATTCAAAATGAAAATAAAATAAATTTAATAAAATTTCGAACTTATAAAATATGGTTATTAGCTATGATTAACAAAGAAGAAACCTTAAGACTTACAAATGAAATATCAGAGATATTACATCTGTATAAAGATGGTTCAAAAGGAACTGACAGGAAAGCCTTGGTTGAGAAAAAACTATTGCAATCAGGCAAACGCAATTTTCTCATTCACTGGGAGGAGATTGTAATTGCATTACCTGAAAAGAAAATAATGCTAAAAGAGATAAGTGATAAAGTGTTTTATATGGAAACAGAAGAATTTGGTTACTTTATTGCTTTATTGAAACTAGATTATCGGTATCAAGAAAAATAAATTTAAAATCTTAAAACAATGAACACGATTTACATTAGAACTCTAAAGAGAGTCAACCATTCAGTTTTTAGTGTAGAAAAAGGGCAAAAAATATACTGGGATTCTCAGTTTAAAAAAGGTCCTTTGCCTTATTCAAGCGGACAACAAATTAAACGTTCAATACTCGATAAACTAAATTCAGTTTTAAACATAGTACCTTCACCAACAACATTCGTTTCAAAAGTAGCATTCAAAAAAGAAACATTAGAATTTGATGGAGAAGGTGAAGTATACGGGACATGCAATCCCGTGCATGCTGATCAGCTTTTAGGAGGTTGGATGAAAGCTGTATCTGGTAGTCGAGTATTAAAACGAAGAAGTCCATTGTCAATATCTGCAATGACTGCCCTTCATCCCCTATTAGCAGGTGTTAATGAGGAAAACTTAACTTTTGATCGAAAGGATCGCTCGAACACAAAAGTTATCGTCAAAATTAAGGCGGGTAATGATTATAGAGAATTATCTGAAGAAGAAATAATTGAATTTCTCGAAAACAGAGAGAAACACACAAGTTTGGCAAGTAAATATATTCAAGATCAACGACGAGCTAATGGATTATTTATTCAAGACATTGCTATTGATTTGCGCCGTTTATTCTGTGTTTCATTGAATAAACTTGAACCGGAAATTACTGAAGAAACAGAAAATCTGCTTTGTGAGAATGGATGGGAAGAAAGTGAAAATGTATTTGGCAGATGTTTAGTTGCTCCTAAGGCTACCAGGGAAAAACTTATTCCTGCCTTGGCAAATTCGATCATTAATTGGGCCATAACTTCAAACCAATCACGTACTTTTAGCTTAATGGAAACATTAGCTGTTTCTATCAGTGATAATGCCAATAAAATTGCCGGAAGTATTAGAGCTAAACTAAGCGGTGAAGAAGAAAACAAAGCAGTGCCAATAATTGAGGAGGATCTTAATGGTGTTGATACATTTGTTACACTTCCTGCTGCAGGATATATAATTACGAAAAAAGAAAGTGCCGACGCCCTCGACAAAGCAGAACAAAAGCTTATCGATCTAATGATGGCATTCGACTACGAAAATCAGTTATAATTATTTACCAAATACCTTGGGTAAAAAATTCACCCAAGGTATTTGGGCTTTATTCCTTCAAACTATGTAAGTAATTCTTCCACCCAACCACCAAATCTAATCAGCCACATTAATCACCCCAAAAACAACTTAAATATAGCATCTCTAGCATAACAAACCAACTAAATCCTAACAAACCACCCACCATCATGAACAACAAAACTTCATGGGAAAAGCTAAAGAGGATAGACAGACAAGCTATTCCTGCGTCGCTCCTGTGGAGCTTTGGGATATTTGAGGAGGATAATTTTGTACCATACTACCGTTCCGGAACTGGCATGCTAAAATGGTGAGAGAACTCCAAAATATTTAACAATAGAGATTTATGACAAATCATGCAGCAGATGGAAAACGAAAAAACCCAAACAAGCTATTCCTGTGTCGCTCCTACGGAGCTTTGGGGCATTTGGGGAGGATTTTTTTGTACCATACTGCCGTTCCTACGGAACTGGCATGCTAAAATGAGCGAGAGAACTACAAAATATTTAACAATAGAGATTTATGACAAATCATGCAGCAGATGGAAAACGAAAAAACCCAAACAAGCTATTCCTGTGTCGCTCCTACGGAGCTTTGGGGCATTTGGGGAGGATAATTTTGTACCATACTGCCGTTCCTACGGAACTGGCATGCTAAAATGAGCGAGAGAACTCCAAAATATTTAACAATAGAGATTTATGACAAATCATGCAGCAGATGGAAAACGAAAAAAACCAAACAAGCTATTCCTGTGTCGCTCCTACGGAGCTTTGGGATATTTGAGATCTTTGTACCATACTGCTGTTCCTACGGAACTGGCATTTATGCTCATAAGAAAAAGCAAGCGTATGCAACAACAATTTTTCAATATACAATACCCTTATAGAAGCGACACTATGACAAAAAAGCCTCGTAGAGGCGACACTATGGTAGCCTCGTAGAGGCGAAATTATGGTAGCCTCGTAGAGGCGAAATTATGGTAGCCTCGTAGAGGCGGCATTATGATAATTCAACAATATGGCAAATACATACACACAAATCAACATCCATGCAGTGTTTTGCGTAAAAAGGCGGGAAAACATCATCACCCTTAATTTCAGCGACCAGCTGCATGCCTACATTGCCGGCATCATCAATAAAACAGGAAATTATTCCCTCGCTGTCAATGGATACAGGGATCATGTTCACGCATTCTTCGAATTAAACCCCTCATTGGCATTATCAGATGTAATGCGCGACATCAAAACCAATTCATCCAAATGGATCAATGAAAACCATTACGTAAAAGGGCAGTTTTCCTGGCAGAAAGGATTTGGCGCATTCTCCTATGCCCGTTCGCAAAGAAACAATGTCATTAAATACATTATGAATCAGGAAAAGCATCATTCCAGAAAAACATTTCGGGAAGAATACCTGGAATTATTGGAAAAATTTGAAATTCCATTCGAAGACAATTATATCTTCGAA
Organism: Bacteroidota bacterium; assembly: GCA_018830105.1. Taxonomy (GTDB): domain Bacteria; phylum Bacteroidota; class Bacteroidia; order Bacteroidales; family F082; genus UBA5536. The sequence continues at coordinate 6,805 of JAHJTC010000011.1, read as the reverse complement.
TTCTTTGAATAACAGCCTCATAGAGGCGACACTATAGCAGCCTCATAGAGGCGAAATTATGGTAGCCTCGTAGAGGCGACAGATATTTGCAAAAATAACAATCCGGATTATATGCCAAACCACCTCCAACACCTTATCGAAAACCTCGAAACAGCCGCCAAAAATCCACCAAAACGGCCTTTCATCAAACTTCCTCCACAGTTTGAGGACTGGCCTGAACTAGCCGAGCTGGCTCTGCCACCTTATCGTTACATCGAAGAATGGACAGGTATCCAGCAGAGGGCTTCTCCGGCACTTATCGACCTTTCGTGCGAAGAATGGCCCGCTATGAATGTGGCTTTTGAGGCCATAAATATCCCGCGCGTTGACGCCCCACCCAAGCTGCCCTATTCTGACATCGCGGTTCAATACCTGCCAGAGGTAGGTTTCGATCTGGAGCTTTGCACCCATTACCCTGAAAATAGATTGACCGAAAAAAATAACTGGAAAAATGTGAATATAGCATTGAATAGAAGTTTAAATACTGTATATCAAATGATAAATACATTAAAAAATTAACTTATTGTGTGTTCATATTTAGCTTTTTACTATATTTGAAGCCATAATAAGTTGTTGAACTATGAATCCACAAGCTACCATATTGAACCTTATTAATGAAAACCATTGGGATGTGTTTTCATTAGCTATGTTGCTTAAAGAAACAGGCTTAAGTAAAAGCTCGCTTCATAGTGCTTTGTGGTATTTGACAAACAACAAGATAATCGTTCAGATAGAAAAAGGCAAATACCGTCGCCGGCATTTTACTGACGAAAATGTGATTGCCTGCTTTATGGTTCCCGATGGCGGCATCGCTTATTGGTCAGCATTGAACGCACATGGATTAACGGAGCAGTTCCCGAATAAAATCTATATACAGAACAGCAGGCGCAGAGGAGAACGTTTGGTATTTGGTATCGGATCAGCCTTTCATTTTGTGACTGTAAAACCTGAAAAACTCGTTGGTTATAAAACAATGGGTTATGGTAATCACACTTACGCTATGACCGATATTGAAAAAACCATTATCGATTGTTTCGACCTTCCACAACATGCTGGAGGTTACAACGAGATAATAAAGGCTTTCAATAAAGCAAGTTTAAGCGCCCGCAAGTTGACAACTTATTGTAAAGCAGTAAACAATATTGCGGTTACAAAACGGCTCGCCTATCTGGCAGAGTTGCTGAACAAGCCTAAAATGGAGTATTTCCTTCGATATGCGGCAGAGGTTTGCAATGAAAAATACAATCCGTTTGATGCAAGTCTGCCTGCCAAGGGAAAGTATCTAAATAAATGGAAGCTGATATTAAACATGGATGAAGAAGAAATATTGGAAATAGCAAATTCTTTATACTGAGATGATAAAGCAAAAGGAAATCGTTGAGGTAGCAAACAGAAAGCAAGTCCCAAAAATGACTGTTGACAAAGACTGGGTTCTGGGGCATTTCCTGAATGCTATGTATTCTTTTACTGATGTTCGGGATAACTTTGTGTTTAAAGGAGGAACCTGCCTGCACAAATGCTTTATCAAGGATTACCGCTTCTCGGAAGACCTCGACTTTACATTACTTGATGCCACCTTTGATGTTAACAAACCATTTATCAACAAGCTAATGAAGAAAGCATCAGATGATTCTGGAATTAAGTTTCATCTGGCTGATTTGCACTTTCAGCAATCGGGAAATATTCCACAGGGTTACAAAGCAGTTATCAAATTTTGGGGTGCAGACCACAGCCCCAACCAACGACCTTTACCGGCCTCTCGTTGGCAAACAAGCATAATTATCGATATCAGTTTTTCAGAAAAGCTTTTGTTGCCGGCCATTGAAAAGGAAATCTCGCATCCATATTCCGATGCTGAATTAGTAAAAAACAGAGCGGTATGTTATGATCTCACAGAAATACTTTCTGAAAAAATCAGGGCCCTTAAACAAAGAAATCGCCCCCGTGATGTGTATGATGCATGGTATCTTACCAGGTCGACAAATGCAGCCTTTCCCGGATTAAGAGAGTTGTTGTTGAAAAAATCTGAATTGAAAGGTCTAAGAATTCTGGGTGTACAAGATTTCGTTAATGAAGAAAAAGCCTTGAGAAACAAGATAGCCTGGGATCAAAATCTTTCAAATCAGATCGCCACTTCTGATTTACCCGATTTTGATGAAGTTTATCACGAACTCACTACATTTTTAAAAACATTGCTATGACAAAATTAATCTCATTCAATATTAACAACAGGGTTTCGAACGCTATCAGGGATAAAAAAACGACCTATTTATAAAAGACCACCCCCATGCAACGCTACATCGAACAGCTCATCCAAGACCTCGAAAAGGTGGCAAATACCACACCAATTCGACCTTACATCGAAGTGCCACCCCATCTGGCAGACGATATTGCAACGGCAGAAATTGCCTTGACCCCTTACCAAACCATCGAGGAACTAACCGGCATCAAGCAAGAAGTCTTTCCACAGCTAATCGATCTGGAAGGTGACCAGTGGCAAAGGGTAAACGATGCGATCTTCAAAATATTTGAAACCTTACACATTGATTTGGTAAACCTTCCACCTGATATTCCTCCCGAAGAATTGTATGAGGTACTCACTACCCATTGGGATTATCCGGTACAGTACCTGCCCTCTTCTGGTATGGATTTAGAGTTTTGCACCGGCGAGCCAATGACCTGTCCTTACGGCGAATATTGTGATTGTGGCGACGATATCGATATCTATGAACTCCCCGAAAAGTTTGCCGACTTAATAAATCCAATCGCTCAAGCTATTGATGCAGGCTTTATTTGCTACCTCAATCCTGAAACAATGGAAATGGAAGAAATCCCAAAACTACTGATGGACGATCCGCAAGAATTTGAAATGACAACCGGCTTTGCATTGGAAGAGGAAGAATTAAACCATGAAAAATGGGATACATGCTATGTTTTTGAGCCTCTTGATTCAAGCGAATCATTTGAGATAATGGAGCGTTTCGCCCATAGACTGGAGGATGAAATTTTGCAGAAAGAACTCTTTTATGTCCTCACCCACAGGAAGCCCTTTGCAAATTTCAAGGCCTTGATCGACAATTCAGAATATAGAGAAAATTGGTTCATCTTTAAAACGAACTGGCTAAAGGATCATGTAAGATCGAAAATTGATGTTGAAATTCATAAAATCCCAGAAAATTCTGATGAAAATGAATTGCCATTTTAATTCAATCGACACAAATAAAAAACCAAACTATGCAACGCTATATTACCCAACTCATTGAAGACCTGCACGAAATTGCGCAAATAACGCATCCATCGGGCAAAACAGAAGAAGAAACGGTTCACGACGATGAAACATTTCTCAAACATATAGAAGACGTAGAAAATTACCTTCATGGCGAGCAACTGCCAATTTCAGAAATTACCGGCATCTTGCCTGAGCAACTGCCACCTCCCGATAAGCTCAACGAATCCCAACAGGCACAATTATCGGTTGAACTAGAGAACTTTTTGGAGCATTATAATTTTGCCCTTGATTTTCCTCACAACTATCCTAACCATTTACGATATCCGTTTATCAGGAACTTTTGGACAGAAAAACATACACCCACGCGAATTGGCACCAGCCACATCGAATTTTGCGAATACGACAAAGCAAACTGCCCCTTCCCCGGCTATTGCAACACTTGCGATGAATTTGAAATTGAAGACAAGGACCTTGACATGGACAAATTCGAAGGCTTAAATGAAAACGAACACCCATTTTAGAATAACATTCAATCTTTTTTCAAACTTTCTTCAATCATGCGCATCACCGGAACACATTTCGCTTACTTTCAGATCTGCCATCGTAAACTTTGGTTGTTCAGCAATGGAATCACCATGGAGCAACATTCCGAACTGGTTGATGAAGGCAGGCTGATTCACGAAACCAGCTATCAGCAGCGGCCTAATCGGTATGAAGAACTGGAAATTGACGGCATAAAAATCGACTATTACGATCCGGCCAAAAAATGCATACACGAAATCAAGAAATCGGCGAGCCTGGAGCCGGCGCACGAATGGCAAGTGAAGTATTACCTTTATGTGATGAAACAGCACGGCATTGAGGGTGCCAGCGGAATCCTGGAATACCCGCGAACCCGTCAAACCAAAGAAGTCTGGCTGAGCAGTCTTGATGAAGAAGCCATAGCCGAGATGATCTTTCAGATTAAAGAAATCATCCAAAGCGAACATTGTCCTGAAAAGCAAAAAATGAAAATCTGTAAAAAGTGTGCTTATCATGATTTCTGCTGGACAAACGAAAATACCGACAAACCATGAAGAAAACCTACTACCTGATGAATCCGGGTCGCCTGTCGCGAAAAGACAACACCCTTCGGTTTACACCTGTTGATGAAGATGGCATTGAAGGCCAGCCCCGCTATCTGCCTGTCGAAAATGTGGAAGAGTTTTATTGTTTTGGATCGCTGGATGCCAATAGCAGCCTCTACAACTTCTTAGGCAAAAACCAGATAGGGGTTCACTTTTTCGACTACTACGAAAACTATACCGGTTCATTTATGCCACGCGAACACTTGCTGTCGGGAAAACTGCTCGTTAATCAGGTAAAACATAACCTGAGCAAGGCCAAACGGATGTTTCTGGCAAAGGCTTTTATTGCAAGTGCCGCACACAATATTTTAAAAAACCTGATGTATTATCGCAACCGCGGCAAAGATCTGGACGAAGCCATAGCCGACATCAAGGCATTGAGCCAGCAAATCGACACAGCGCAAAACATAGAAAGTTTGATGGGCATCGAAGGAAATATACGGCAACGCTATTACAGCGAGTTCGATACCATTATTCAGCATTTCAGTATGGAAGGGCGCAGTAAACAACCGCCGCTCAACGAAGTGAATGCCCTGATTTCGTTTGGCAATATGATGTGCTACTCACAATGTTTGAGGGCCATACAACAAACGCAACTCAACCCTACCATCAGCTATCTGCATTCGCCCGGCGAACGTCGTTATAGTCTGGCACTCGATCTGGCCGAAATTTTTAAGCCCATGCTGGTAGATCGGCTTATCTTTAGCATGCTAAACCGACGCGAAATAAAAGCAGACGACTTCGACACCAAAGTGAACGCCATTGTGCTGAAGGAAAAAGGCAAGAAAGCTTTCGTTGCCGGTTTCGAGCAACGCCTCAGCGAAACCATACAACACCGCAGCTTAGGCAAAAGCGTGAGCTACCGCTACCTCATCCGGCTCGAATGCTACAAACTCGTAAAACACCTCATGCAAATTGAAGACTACAAACCCTTCAAAATGTGGTGGTAAAAAACCCATTCAATCATTCTCTCATTAAATCATCCACTCATTCAATCATTCAATCATTAAAAACCCCTCAACATGACCGAAAAAGAACTATTCATAGAAAAAATGAAAATCCGGACAAAACAATTTGCCTTAGATGTGATCAGATTCTGTGAGGCATTGCCGAAAAGTAATACCTTTTACAGGATGGGTGATCAACTGCTTCGGGCAGCCACATCAGTTGGCGCAAACTACAGAGCTGCATGTAGAGCCAGGTCTAAAGCAGAATTTTTCAGCAAACTCTCCATTGTTGTTGAAGAAGGCGACGAATGTGGATTCTGGCTCGAACTATTCATAGAATCCGGAAAACAAAACACTGAAGAAGCACGCCGCCTCTTGTCAGAAGCCAATGAAATAACATCAATCCTCTCAAAAGCCCGCAAAACCACCAGCAATAGATAACCCATGCAAACATTCCCCCATTCAATCATTCTCTCATTCAATCATCCAATCATTCTCTCATTCAATCATCCAATCATTCTCTCATTCAATCATCCAATCATTCTCTCATTCTCTCATTCAATCATCCAATCATCCAATCATTAAAAAAATGTACGTAATTTTGGTCTATGACATCGGACAGAAACGCGTGGGAAAAATGCTTAAATTGTGCCGTCGATATTTAAATTGGGTTCAGAATTCGGTTTTTGAGGGCGAGCTGAGCGAGGTGAAGTTAAAGGAGCTTGTTGCCAAAGCAGAAAGCATTATGGATAAAGAATATGACAGTTTGATCATTTTCAAATCCCGACAGGCAAAATGGCTTGAAAAACAGATCGTTGGAAAAGAGCGAAGCAGTCTGGATCAGATTATTTAGTTGTCGGTGGACAAAATTAAACGATTAAAGAACTAGATTTCGCAAGCACAAACAAGCTTTCGCTCTTTGACATCCTGAAAATAAGCAAGATAACAAATCTGTCAGTAAGCGGTCAAAAACATGGTATTGGATATTGACGCAAAAAAGTGCAGAAATTTGCTATTTTTGCAAAACTAAGCTGTTGAAGAACAGTATTTTTTATTGTTTTAGCCAACGGCTATCAATCGTACCAAACTGGAATTGAAACTGGGTAAATCATTATGTACTACTTTTTTGTGAGGTACTATCAATCGTACCAAACTGGAATTGAAACAACGCCAAGAAGAACTGCAACCTAAAGAACGTATCGACTATCAATCGTACCAAACTGGAATTGAAACTAAAGTCGATGAGTGTTGTAACAGCATTCCAGGCCCTATCAATCGTACCAAACTGGAATTGAAACAAGTAAACCGATTTTCCAAAAATGGCACGATCGCCGCTATCAATCGTACCAAACTGGAATTGAAACGCGCTTATATGGTCGGAAAACAGTTTGCCGATGCTGCTATCAATCGTACCAAACTGGAATTGAAACACGCTTTGGAATTGTTTCAAATCAGCTGGCCGA
>JAHJTC010000026.1 GCA_018830105.1 Bacteroidota bacterium | reverse complement strand
CACAGCACCAGTCTTTCTGACTCTATAGACTTAATCTGTTCCATTTAACGCCTCCGCTTCTTTTTCTTTTCGTAATTGCTCTGTCCATTCTCTAAATACTTTTTCGCTCTGTATCTGATTTCTATCGGAATCGGTAAGTTCTTCTTCTATATCTTTTTTAGAATCTTTCTTGCTCCAATTTAGAATTGTATAATAGTGTGATTTATATTGTCTTTCAGTAGAGCCTATATAGTTATTGAGTTTTTCTATCCACTCTTGAGTTTGGCTTTCTCCTAATTTATCTATTAGCTGGCTAAGTTCTTTTTCTGTCAATAAAACAAAGTCTGAATATTTATCTTTACTTAACTTATCTTTACTTAACTTATCTTTACTTAACTTATCTTTACTTAACTTATCTTTACTTAACTTATCTTTACTTAACTTAACAGAGAGTTCTCCAGAGTTCTCTTGTAATTGCAAGAGTTCTCCAGAGTTCTCTTGTAATTGCAAGAGTTCTCCAGAGTTCTCTTGAGTAGAAATAGGAAAAGATGATTTAGCTTCTCTATCTTTATTGATGTTTTGATGTTTTTCAAAACAGGTAAATTCCAAATATTTATCACCATCTACTTGATACCACAATATTAAACCCACCTTTTGCATATCAAAAAGGCATTCAGTGACCTTTTCTGTTGTAAAATCTTTAATGCGAGGAATAATAAACCCTTTTATGATATCAGGATTTCCATAAAACCGTCCTTCAACATCCAAAAAAGGAATTAACCAAGTATAAAGCAATCGTGCTGAATCAGTTTTTAATTCTGCCAGTTTTCTGCTGGTAGTTATTACTCGTTTTAACATTCGTCCTTCAGCCATAAACCCTCCTATCTTCTATTCGTTCTTTATTTGGTCTGCCTACACTTATTTTTTTATCATCTCTTTTCTTCTTCATAAGCCAACTAATTTCTTCAAAAGTTAATATATTTATTGGAGGATTTTCTATCATTTTATAATAAATTTCACTCGGATCAAGTTCAAGATTTTTTGCAAATCCTAATATTGTTTCATCTCCGTCTAAATTAAAAGGATAGTTAAGTGTTCCGTCATTATCTATATTTTTATAATATTCACAAGAAAGTAAGTGTCCCAAAATATTTTGTTTGTCATATAAAGATAAATCCCCCACTCGTTTTTTAATTTCCTTATCAATATCCTGATGTTTCTGATGACAACTTTTACAATATACCTTTAGTGATTCCTTTGGATATTCCCAAGGCGCCTTTCCTTTTTGATAATAAGTATGATGAACATTAAGAGTTTCTTCTTCATTGCCACAATCTTCACAAGCAAAGTCCGCTTTTTGCATAACTTCTAATCTCATCTTTTGCCATCGTGGGTCTTGGAGTAATTCAAAATAAGGTTTATTTTTATTCATCTTTTGCTTCCAAATAAACAAAAAAGATTAACCTTTTGCTTAATTAGTCTTTTTTTCCTTCCCTTAACATCCTTTGTAGGTCTCGCACATAAGACGGCTTTGGTATTTTCTTCCCCTGTTCCCATCTGTAAAGTGTTTGGTCGCATACCTTAAGCTCACTGATTATATCTGTTCTTGATAACCCAGCCTTCAGTAGAGACCTAACTAATATCTTTACTTCTGTTTCAATTTTCATATCTAAATATTATAAAATATGTATAGTCTTTTTGTCAAGAAATTATTTTTAAGGGTGGCACAGGAATCCGTCTATATTAGTATCGTCAGCTCTTTCCTGCTTTACTTGATACCACAGCCACCCTTAAATTTTTTTCCTACCTATTTTCGCTTTCCCAAAATTCACGAAACCAATCATCGGGATATATTTTGAAACTTTCATCTTGATGTTGCTTACACCTATTGTCTTTTGATGCTTTCCGTGAGCATTGCTGTTCTGTATAGTGCATTTCAAAACCGCTTTTTCCTCTTCCTGTGCGCCGCAGACAATCCTTTTTATAAATATGCACTCTACATCTTAGTTTTTTTGTTTCCATAGTTTCCTCCTATTTTTGCAACTGTTCCTCTTCCACCCATCTTGTCCAGCAGTGCGGACAAAACCATTCCTTCGGCTCGCTTTCTGCGGATAGTTGGTAATTTTATAGAAATCAATTACCTTTCGTTTTTCCAGCGACCATAGACTGCTGGGCTAAACCAAGATTCAAGATATTTTTAGACGCATTCCAGTCTGCATCCGTTGTGTAATAGCAATTCTTACATAAAAATATCTCACCGTTCCTGTTTAACTTGCTAACAAACCCACACTTTGAACAAGTTTGTGATGTGTATTGGGGAGCAATTAGCAAACAGTGGACGCCACCTACTTCTGCTAACTGTTGTATCCTGCTTATCAATAAAGCATAAACCCATCTCTGAAATTTGCTTCTAAATTCTTTTCTTAACCTCTTTTCCTTCTTTGTGTTCTTCTTAATATCTTTTATATTCTCAATAGCAATCGCCCTCATCTCCTTAAAAGGCAATTCTTTAACGGTCTTGTTTATGTAGTAATTTCGTTCTTTTAATGCTCTTTTGAATGCCATTGACCCCTGTTGTTTTCTTTGGATTTTATCCATCAATCGTTCAATGTCCTTGCCATACTGTTTGCCTTCACTATCAACCATTAGTTTTTTTATCCCTATCCTGTATCTCTATAAATCTATAATCTAATACCATTGTGCCATCAAACACAGGCAGATTCCCTTTCTTTTTATTTCTACACCAAGACTTAAATATCTTAAAAGCCTGCCGTTTAGCACACTGTTTATACCTGTAAGACAAGGGACTGTCATAAGATTGTATGTAGTTTTCTGATAGTTCTTGTTTAGAAAAAAGCCTATCTAAATAATCTTGAACTGCTTGTTTATATACAAAATAAAGATTATCTATCTGAATAAGTTTGTTTGTATTAGCAATTTCAAGACTTACTTTAATGGTTCTCTTCATTCGTAAACTCCTTAATAATCTGTTCTGTTTTTCTTTTATACAATCTATCTATCGCTATTTTAAGATACCTTTGTGGACTTTTGCCTTTTCTCCATCTGTAAATTGTTTGCACGCTTACATTTAGTTCTCTGGCAATCTCTTCGTAATATCGTAACTTTTCTTTTAGCCTTTCTATTTTTTCTAAAACGGTTTTTTCTTTCATTTTGTCTCTCTAATAAAAGCATAACATAATATAAGACTATTGTCAAGTATTATTTTCTATAAAATTATTGACTTATTAGGATACCATTTGCCTACCACATTTTGGGCAGTGTTTCATCTTAGCTTAATGTGACAAGCCCGAGCTAATGTGTCAATCTGGTCTTGCAGATTGTCAATTGCCATCTGTTGTAACTTTATAATCTTTTCCAAAGACTCAATCTTGACAATATGAGATTCCAAGACTGCCCCTATCTGTTCTTCTCTCAAAAGATGTTTGTCTAATAATTTTGGTTGCATTTTTTACCTCCTGTAAAAATAGGCTTAAATTTGCCCCAGATTTGATTTGTGCCAAAATCTGGTATCTTTTTACCTTAAAGATAGCTATTACAAAAGACTACTATGACTCTGATTGTTCTTGCCTATGTTTTTCACAGTCCTCAATCTTCTTTAGACAATCTGCCTTAAACGCCACCCACTCGGCTATCTCTTTTTCAGCCAGATTGAGATTATACTTCAATTCTTGCAATGTTGGTTTTGTCGCTTTCATATTGCATTAGGCAAGGAAACCCCCGACTTTAGTCGTGGGGAGGAATTGCCTATCCTCCTTTCTTAAAGATTTTACTTGACATTCTCAAATATATGATATATACTTAAATTATGAAACTGACGCTTCAGATAAAACTTCTGCCTGACGATAAACAGTCCAATTCTCTTTTGCAGACTATCAAAGAATGCAACCGTGCCTGTAATGAGATTTCTGAAATTGCTTGGAGCAAGCAGGCGTTTAATCAATATAAACTTCATCGTCTCGCATATCATTCTATCAAGAAATCTTTTAAACTTTCTGCACAGACTGTTGTAAGATGTATCTCCAAAGTTGTAGACGCTTATAAAAAAGATAAAAAGATTAAACGGCAATTTAGACCTCTGGGTGCTATTACTTACGATACCCGCATTCTTTCCTATAAAGGTATGACCGCCTCTGTCTGGTCTGTTGATGGTAGATTGAAAATTCCCTTTATTTGCCATAATCCTAAATACCTTCCATATATTAAAGGTGAGGCAGACCTTGTTTATAAGAAAGGCAAGTTTTATCTTTTCCAGACCGTTGAAATACCTGAAGAAGATATAAAGGATGTTGAGGAATTTATTGGGGTTGATTTTGGGATTGTTAATCTTGCAACCACATCTAACGGCGATAACTTTTCGGGCAAACAGGTTGATAATGTTCGTAAGCGTATGACTAAACTTAAAAAAGCCTTGCAAAAATGCGGTTCTAAGTCTGCCAAAAGACATCTTAAAAAACTTTCTGGCAAAGAAAGGAGATTCAAAAAGAATACTAATCACACCATTTCCAAACAAATTGTTCAAATTGCTAAAGACACCAATAAGGGCATTGCCCTTGAAAACCTGAAAGGGTTTAAGGTCTCGGTTAGAAAAGAGCAAAGAAAGCAATTTGGTAAGTGGGCTTTTGATGAGCTTGGAAACTTTATTGCTTACAAAGCAAGGCTTAATGGTATTTCTGTGATATTTGTTAATCCACGAAATACCAGCAGAACTTGCAGTAAGTGCGGGTATATTTCCAAGTCCAATCGTAAAAGCCAATCCGTATTTGTTTGTCAACATTGCGGTTTCTCCATAAATGCCGATATAAACGGCGCTATTAATATTGCTTCAAGGGCTTCAGTCAATAAGCCCATCGCAGCCCACATTTCCATTGCTATCTCTTCTCTTCTTGGAACTGCAAGCTCCCGACTTTAGTCGTGGAGTAGTTGACTGTGTCACCTCTTTTCTAAAGAGGGAGATGGTAGGGGTCTCCAAACAGTAGCATCATCATTACTCACCCCCTTTACTTAATGCCACAACCATTCCCTTTTCAACTTTATAAATTACGCCGTAAAACTCCCGCCTTTAGGCGTGGAGATGCTTACTAACTATGATACCTCATCCCTACCGTTTTATCTATTTCTGGGATATATATCCATTTACCATCACTTGAACCACCCTCTAATATGTTCTCTAACCAATAGTTGTTTTTAATCTTTCCATCAGCTATAAAGGCATAATCCCAATCATCCAAATCAACACATTCCCACACTTTATCTCTGTCCATTCCTAACGCTTCCAACAAATCCTCTTCTGTTTCAACAAAAATCATATTTATCATCTTTATTCACCCCCTTTATTGTCAAATCTATGTAATCCCTGTAGGTTGTCTCCCTGTTCTGAAGTTCTGAAGTTCTAAAGTTTAGAAGTCTGGACAAAGGCCTAATCCTACTGCCCTGAGTTGCTCCAATAGTAGGTGTTGGCATACATTCTTTTCTGTAGTTCTTCTGTCTCTGCCAACCTCTTATCCTCTGCCAGCCTCTCTTCGCAATGCCCCTTTAACACCTCTATCTCTGAAGCACTCATCCCCTCTGTTATGTCAATGCCGTCTTCATACTGCATTTTACGCCTCCTAATCTATCTGTCAAAGTCCCTGTTTTACCTTCAAATCAAAAGCCTCGTGAACTTTTTCCCTATTCAACCTCTCCTTATAGCCCTTTTAAGTCGCTTTTGAAAAATAGGGCAAATTTAGAAGGGTATCTTGCCAAAACATCGGATTGATATTTGTTATCCGTTCTATAGCTATTTTTACATATTTGGGATGGTATCATTTTATCTCATCTCCTTTCCCTGCCAGCCTTCAGGCTCTGGTATTATGGGGATTTTGTCTTTCCTCTGTTTGCTTGTAATAGGACTGTGAGTCCTTTCACTTTTCTATACACTTTTCCCACTCTGCCCCACATCTTCTACACCAATAACTATTGCCTTTCTTAACATACATTACCCACTTGCTTTCGCATTTTGGACAAATGGGCTGGTAGATGTTAACTGGCTTTTTTAACCTTCTGATAAATGTTGCTTGTTTCATAATTAAACTATACTCTCTCACACAAAAAAGTGTCAACAAAAAAATTTACCTATTTCACTGAACTCTTTTTGGACACTTAACCTGAACTAAATACTCTGATATTTCTTGCCATCAAAAGTCATAACTTGTTGACACTTTGAAGGCTCTCTATAGGGTTCTCCTAATGATATATGTATCCAGCTCGGGTGTCCCATTGACCAGCCCTCTAATATAAGCTGTCCCCATTTAAGGTTAGATTTAAGCCTAATCCAATCAAAAATCTCTGTTAGTGGTGTTTCTATAATATGAAAGTCGCAGGCTTCAAATTTGCAATGTTGAGAAGTGACACTACCACCTATTGCCTTGTTTAGAGCAGGACACCTATACCCTGAATGAACCACTAATGGCTTGCCGTAATGGTCTCTAATCGGCTGTAAAAGGGTCTGACAGAGTTGAACGCCAGACTCAACCAGCTTTTCAGGAGCCTGTCTATTTTGCGACAAAAACTTTCTGTTCTCTGTTATTGTCATTTCCAGAAAAGAAAAATTCTTTGATAATTGTGTGTTCATTTGCTTGTAATTGTCGTAAAGACCTTCTCTACGCTTCTTCCTCCAAAATAGAATATAATAACTGTCATCATTATATCTTTGTGAATATCCGTAAGAGCAATAGCAGGTAAGCCCAATTGTGTGCTTAAAACTGACCAGCAAAAGAGGGCAAGGACAACAAAAGACCAAACTGGTCTGTGAGTAGCAGCAAGTAAAGTTGTAAAAGCATTGCCTTTGTCTAATTCAGCTTTTGCAAGCTCACGAGCAGATACCCTGTCGTCAATCTCTTTTTCCAACCTTTGCCAATCAGCCTGCATAATTGCAAGTTTTAACTCTGTTTCAACCTT
>JAHJTC010000010.1 GCA_018830105.1 Bacteroidota bacterium | reverse complement strand
CCGCTATTGGTAAAGCTGGGATTTGGAAGTAAGCTTCCTAAATACTCCCAAAAGTTGATGTTCCATATCAATTGAACACACTGTTTCCTTTCAAAACTATAGTGCTTTGTTAAATATAGAGATTTTTTTGTCCTTTGACTGTGCAAAAGACCAAAGCCTTTACGGACCTGCCTGCCTTCAGCAGGTAAACTCTGCTGGCGCAGTCAGGCAGGAAGGAATGCCACCGCGCTCTTCCGAAAAAGTTTTTGTTTTGGTTATTAAGTTTCCCTCGCTATTGGTATAGCAGGGATTTTGTATAAAACAATAAACCGCAGCAACCGGTTTTTTTCATGACGGAACTAAAAACATTTTTTTACTTTTATGGCTTATTAACCAAACCATTGGGCTTATGCAGCAATTAGTAAACACAAAAGCTGAATGTGTCCGACAGATATTGATGGATAGGAGTAAAGTATTTGGACATATAAGAAGTTAACAGCAAACCAGAAAAACGATACTTTAAATGATTAAAATAGGTAAGTGAAAAGATTAATTTTAATAATGTTCTTCTTAATCATAATGATTCTATTCACAGTGTTTATTATGAATCTAGGATACAACCAAGGAGAAATGAGATTACTTTATCTTGGAATTGGACTTCCTTTATGGTTTTATCTAATCTTTTTTTATTCAAAATGGTTCAATAGAATTATAGTTAAAAGCGATAGTGTGATCATAAAAAACATCTTTTGGGGACAAAAGACAATAATCTTTTCAGAAATTGAAAAATGGAATGAGAATTATATCATTAATACTTTTTCCAGAAGCCTTTTGTTATATGTAAACGGTAATAAAGTTATTGTCTCAAATATGAGTGACAAAAAGAACTATGAGACACTTCTCAACAAACTAAGATCAGATAATAAATAAAAGTTAGCTGCTAATAAATAGGACTCTGAGCGGTCTGCAAGCCCAGCGATGAGTCGGTGTTGAAATACCCCGGCTGGTGCGGATCTAAAATCTGTATCCAGAAAACAAAATTCCCACGACATCAACTGGCCTGCGCGCTCTTCCGAAAACGATTTTGTTTTGGTTATTAAGTTTCCCCCGCTATTAGTGAAGCTGGGATTTTGTCAGAAACAATAAACCGCAGCAACCGGTTTTTTTCATGACGGAACTAAAAACATTTTTTTACTTTTATGGCTTATTAACCAAACCATTGGGCTTATGCAGCAATTAGTAAACACAAAAGCTGAATGTGTCCGACAGATAATGGGGGATAGGAGTGAAAAACATGGGTATATAAGAAGTTACCGCCAGGCAGAAAAAAGACCATGCGGAGATTAACACCTTTAATCTACGTATATTTTGCGGAGAATATTTTGTTTGCGGAGAATAATACTTATATTTGTCGCATAATTTGCGGAGAATGAAAATCTATATACACGAAAAAGAGAACTGGACTGACTTTAACTGGGACAGCAACAAAGTGATGAAAAAACTTGCTGAAGCCAGAAATCAACAGGGCAGACTTCTTGGTAAAATGGAATCATTGGGTTTTGATTTGCAGAATGAAGCGGTATTGAATACGCTTACTTTAGATGTTATAAAATCATCCGAAATCGAAGGTGAATTTTTGGAAATTGAACAAGTACGTTCCTCTATTGCCCGTCGACTGGGAATTAGTATTGCCGGAGCAGTAGCATCTGATCGCCATGTTGATGGAGTTGTTGAAATGATGATTGATGCTACACAGCGGTATGATTTGCCTTTGACCAAAGACAGATTGCTTGGCTGGCATGCAGCACTTTTCCCAACAGGCTGGAGTAACCTCTATAAAATCACTGTTGCTGATTGGAGAAAAGACACAACTGGTCCAATGCAAGTGGTATCGGGACCTTTGGGAAAAGAAAAAGTTCATTATCAAGCTCCGGATTCAGGCAGAATAGAACCAGAAATGAAAATATTTTTAGACTGGTTTGAAAATGAGCATGAGTATGATTTAGTGCTTAAAGCAGCTATCGCTCATTTCTGGTTCGTAACAATTCATCCATTCGACGACGGAAACGGGCGAATTGCAAGAGCAATTACAGATATGACATTGGCTCGTTCTGACAAAAGTATCAGGCGGTTCTACAGTATGTCGGCACAAATCAGGGTTGAAAGGAAACAGTATTATGAAAAACTTGAAAGAACACAAAAAGGAGATTCTGATATCACAGCATGGATTTTATGGTTTTTACAATGTTTAACCAATGCTATTGAATCCACAGAAGACACTTTATCGAAAATACTAAAAAAAGCAGAGTTTTGGAAAATCCATTCCACCACAATCCTAAATGACAGGCAACAAAAAATAATAAACAGACTACTTGATGGATTTGACGGAAAGTTGACAAGCTCAAAATGGGGAAAAATTAATAAGTGCTCACAAGATACAGCTCTTCGGGATATTCAAGATTTGATAAAGAAGGATATCTTACAAAAAGACGCAAGCGGCGGACGAAGCACAAATTATGAACTGCGGAGCATTTAACAGGGGTAATAAGAATTGCCAGGCAGCTATTTTGAATAAAATAAAACTGCATCATTACTAAACTAAAACAAAGTAGCTTTAGCATTTGCCATCAGGCAAGTGATTCAGTTTTATTGTGCTTTGACAGGAAAGCATCAAGTAGTCAGCTACTATTCTTATACAAACCTCAAGGCTCTCCCTAACCCTCAAAACGACCACTTTAAATCCACAAAGCCTGCCATGCCGCCTTTGCCCCAGCGCTCCTGATCGCCGCTCACGAAGGTTTGCAGCAGTATGCCCAGATCAAGGTTGGTAACCAGCGACCAGCTGATGCCCGGCAGGGCGTAATACAACTGCTGATCAGGCATGGCCATGGCCGATACATTGGCTGTAAGGATGGGCGACAAAGGATAGGAAAGACTTGCTGTGAGGGCAAATTCGGCCAGTGAGAGGTTGTCGGCACGCAGGGGCTGGTTGAGGTTGACAAGCATTGCCGGCTGGCGATTGTATCCGCCATTGTACAACACTTCGAACACCCCATAAAGCCCGCCGGCAAACAAATAATCCACCGAAACAGCTGCCACCATATTGGAAGACTGCAGGCTGTCGGTTTTTTGCAAGTCGCTAAACCAGCTCACTTCTCCCTTAAAGCCAGCGCCGCTCAGGTTACCGGCCCAGCCACCACCCAAGGCCAGCCGGTTATGAAAATAACCACCCAGCACTTGCAGGTCGTAACCTTTTACGTTTACCACATAATACAGCGCTGCCACGGCATTGCTGATATGATCGGCAGGTGCCACAGCCAGCTCCAGGCGCGACATCCCACTGAGGTGATGCTGCACACGCAGCGCATCGGCACCGGGGCGTTCCACATAGTCGAAATCGAAAAACGAATAGGTATTGAAAAGATCATTGGGGTTGGAAACCAAATTGATGCCCCAGTTGATCCGCTGACGGCCCAGGCTTATCTGCCAGTTGCTGTGCCGCCACTCTACAAAAAACCTGTCGCTGCTCAGCTGAAAAGCAGCGTTGGGGCTGATACGACGCGCCAGTGTAAGGTCCAGAAAACCACCATCTGCTTCGAGCATTTCGAGGTAGTCTGGAGTATTACTCACATTATCGCCCCAAAAAATTCGGTTGCGAAAGGCTGCCTCAAAATACCAATTATTATTTGGCATCCAGTTCAAATTAAGTCTGTTATGGACGATATTGTTCCAGCCAGTACTTTGATCATCAAAGCTCCGGCTAACGGAAGGCAGGGTCTTGAGGTAGCCATTCAGATTCAGCTTTTGATCTCCATAAGCTGTTTGGGCTTTCGGTACCGTAGCAGCCAAAAGCAGAACAATCAGCAGAAGAATTCTGTGTTTCTTCATGACCCATGATTTTCGTCGCTGGCCACAGCACCATCCACGAGGGTGATCACCCGGCGTGCCCTTTCGATCACACGTTGGTCGTGGGTTGAGAAGATCAGGGTGATATTTTCATCACGGTTCAACTTCTCCATAATGTCGAGCAGGTTAAAAGCCGATTGGGTATCGAGGTTGGCGGTAGGTTCGTCGGCCAGCACAAAATCGGGCCGCGAAGCCAGTGCCCTGGCCACGGCCACACGCTGCTGCTGGCCTCCCGAAAGCTGTGCCGGACGGGCGTTGAGTCTGTCGCCCAAGCCCACCTGTTCCAGGATTTCGCGTGCCCGCTGATCAATGGCTTTGCGGGGCTGTTTTTGCAGCAGCATGATAAACGACACATTCTCGACCGCCGTGAGCACAGGAATCAGGTTATACGACTGAAACACAAAGCCGATATGCCTCAGGCGGTAATCAATCAGCTGCCGCTCCTTGAGCTTGGTGATATCGGTTTGGTTGATCAATATGCTTCCCGAGCTGGGCTTGTCGAGGCCGCCCAGCATATTGAGCAGGGTTGTCTTGCCCGAGCCCGAAGGTCCAACAATACTGGTGAATTCGCCTTGCTCAAAAGCGAGGTTTACTTCGTTGAGTGCTTTAACCGGCACGATGGTTTCGTTATAAATCTTGCTAAGTCCGATGGTTTCTATTACAGCCATTTCAATGCTATTTTAAATGTATAACTATTCTTTTCTAACTGCTTCGGCAGGAACCAGTTGCAAAGCCTTAAAGGCAGGATACAAAGCCGAAAGCAGGGCAATTAGGAGCACCAAAAATGCGGTTTGCAGGTAAAAAGGTGTTTCCAGATAGGGATAAATCATATTGCCATAGCCGTAAATCGCCAGTGAATCGCCTGCCACTCCCGCCAGGTTGATGCCCTGCCTGCCCAGCCAGCTGATCAGCCCGAAGCCAAGCAGCATACCAGCTGCGGCACCGGTAAAGGACAGCAAGACCGTTTCGAACATGATCATAAGAAAGACACGTTTTTTGTTCATCCCGACAGCCATCAGCATGCCCAGCTCGCGCGTGCGTTCAAAAACCGACATCAGCATGGTGTTTAAAATTCCAAAGCCCAGTCCGAGCAGGATGATAAACACCAGAAAAATCAAGCTTTGTGAAGTCATTTCCTGCATCAGCACCAATTCCTGCGAAAGCTTTTCCCACGACCTCACTTCAAGCTCCGGAAACTGCTGCTGCAATTGCTGTTTCAGCTTTGTTATCTGATCAAAATCATCTGATAACAAAGCGATTTCATGTGCCAGCTGTTCGCCCCCCAAAAGCGGGTTGATATCAGTACGTTGCACAAAAACGGTGGTCTCATCAAAAGCAACATCTATGGTCTTGAAAATTCCGACAACTTTAAAGGAAGCTGCTGTAATCTCTCCATCAAGGTTTTGGAAATTAAGCACCAGACGCGAGCCAACATCAGCTTTTAGCTTAGTGGCAAGCTCCTGTCCGATATATACCGGATTACGCTTCACGCCTTCGAAATAAGCCCCTTTGATGAGCCATCCTTTCAGATCAGTGAGCCTTTGTTCAGCCTGCGGATCAATGCCGGTGATCTGAACACCAGACGACACCTTTGCCGAAGCAATGATTCCATTCGCTTTGGTGCGCAGAGCAGCCTGCTTAACCGTTTGATTTTGCTGAAGCTTCAGCATAATTTCCTGCGGATTGGTGAGGTATTGCGTTACTTCACCATCGTGCACAAAATCAGGGTTATGAATTTGTATATGCGACACAAAGCGTTCGATCACATTGTTGAAGCGTTGCTGCACAAAACCCATCGAAAAGGCCGAAGCCATTAAAGCAGCAGCCAGTCCGATCATTATGGCAATCAGTATGGTAAGACTGCGGCTGGTATTGCGCCAGATATTACGCCAGGCTATTTTTATTAACATCTTTCGTCCTCCTTATTAATTACGTGCTGCCTTTAAAATATTCATCCTGAACACCTTCAAAACAGGATAGAGACCAATGACCAGGGTGATCAGCAAAACAACGACTGCCTGTGAGCTAAACACCTGCAGGTCTAGCGCAAAGGGCATCACGGCTTCCATTCCGTAGGTTTCGAACATGGCTTCCATCTCTTCGCCAAAGCGGATGGGATGATGGTGCATATACAGGATTACCGGAAAACCGCCAACCAGGCCAGCCGCTACGCCAATCATGCTGATAAAAACAGTTTCAACAAAAGTTATCAGTGCAAGCTGACTCCGTTTCATGCCTACGCTGAGCAAGATACCGAATTCGCGTTGTCGTTCCAGCATCATGGTGAGTACAGTGCCCAAAATGCCGAAACCCACCACCAGATACAACATATAGATGATCATCATACCCGATGCCCTGTCGAGTTCGAGGCTTTGCAGCAGTGTGGGCATCATTTGCTTCCAGGTGAGCACCTTAAACCACTTTGGATCAAGTTGATCACGCAGCTGCTGAGCCAGTAAATCGGTCTGTTCTTTTTCTTCAGGGGTGATCAACAAAGCTGTGAGTCGCTCTTCGGCACCAAAAAGCTGTTGTGTGGCAGCAAGTGGCATAAAAATGAGCTGATCGTTGAGGCGGGGCAAACTGATTTTCATTATGCCTTTAACCGGATAAATACCGGCAGCACTCATTCCCCTAAAGCCTTGCCCCACAAGAATTATGGAATCACCCACATCCATCTTCAGGCGTTCGGCCAGTCCGTCGGCCAGTAAAACAGCCTGATCGCCTGCTTCGAGCGAAGTACCTTCGAGTAATTTGTGCCCCATGTCGTTCAGCCGGTTCTCAGCCTCGAAATCAACGCCACGCAGCATCACTGGTCGGGTAGACTTTTCTGTTGCTGCCAGCATAAACGATTCAAAACGCGGCACCACATAAGCAATCCCACTGGTTTGCCGGATGATTTGTTTTAGTGTATCATCATACATAAATGCATGATCCACAGATGGTTCGTCCTCGTACAAGCTATCCTGCAGCTGCAAATAACCAGTAGAAAGCTTCACCATATTGGAGATCATCGCTTCGTGCGAACCTTTTGTCATTGACTCGGCTACCAGCGCAAGGATTACAGCAAAAAAGACAGAAGAAGCGGTGATCAGCGTCCGTCGTTTGTTGCGCCAGAGGTTACGCCAGGCCAGGATGAATAACATCTTCATGGGTTTTGATTTTTAGGCGTTTTAGCGGATTTGTTTCAGGTTTTGGATCGAAAAAAAGTCCGGCTCAATTTTCGGGTTAAAATCGATCGCATGATAGGTGAGCACGGTTTTGTGGCCGGGCTTATCGCTGGGTATCATTTCCATTACGGCAGGAATTTCTTTGCCCCCCATCATTTTGATGTCTTTGAAGTGCATGGTAGAAACCAGCTCATCATCCTCATCATAATTTTCGACACGCATCTGGAAATACTTCTCTTTGGCCACCCAAAGCAACACCTTGCTGTAAACCACCGATGATTCGGGATGCGGAATCATTTCTATTTTCCAACAATCGTATCCGTCGAGCTGTTCCTCGGCCAGGATGCGATGGTCATAATCTTCGAGTATGGTACTTTCGCGTACCAGATCGTCATTGGAGAAGTCGCTTCCCATCCAGGATTGCGACATCATCGAAGGCGGCATTTTGATGGTTCGGTCGATATTGGGCAGGTAATTCCAGATCTCCTTGTCGCGTTTCAGGTAACCGACACCTTTGTCGCGCGCCGGAGCGGTGATAAAGATCAGGCTGTAGTCGTTGCCCAGCGACCAGGATTTCATACTTACTTCACGCGTGTAGCGCGGCCTGATGGTTTGCATACTCAGTTCGGCATACATGGCATCGCCTTTCATGCGCTGCTCCATCTTGCGGATGATTTCGGTAACATCTTCCTGAGCCGAAAGACTAAGCACTGGAATAAGGCAGAGCAACAAGCTTAAACATTTTAATCTGAAAAGTGATTTCATATTATCAATTTTTTGTTCGGAGGCTACAGAACTAATTATTCTCCTGATTTTGTTTTTCTTTCTTCCCATTTATCGAGCAATGCCGGAATTTCTTGTTCCATAAACTTATAAAATTCAGCAGCTTCAACTAGCCATTGCGACGTTTTATCTGCTTTACGGATGCGAAAATCCAGGCCTTTCATAAACATGGCATACATGGTGGACAAAACACCCGTTTTGAGCCGCATAATCTGCGACCAGCAATAATCCGGTGCCAGCCGGTAATAAGTTTTGCGGTCTCCGGGAATGGTGGCCGGCTTGATCAGGTTCATGGTGGTGAGCATTTTCACACTGGTGCTGATCGAGCTTTTACTGGCCTGCAGCACCTCCGTAAACTCATCAAAACTAACAAGTTCTTTGTCGGATACGGCCAAATATCCAATGATTCGACCCACCATACGTGTGAGCCCGGATTGTTCCATAATCAATCCACATTCTTCGATGTATTCCTGTCTGCTTGAAATATGCTGCATAATGGCTTGTGATAAATTGTGCTTGCAAATATACAACTTTTTGGTTCTTTTCATAAAGAACTAAATAAATATCTATTTTTTCAAAGCATTCCTTAATTTTGCCAATTAACCAAATCATTATTAACCAACAACAACTATCATGGACGAAAAATTAATGGACGTAAGCGGCAATCTCTCTTCGGCAACTGATTTGATAATGGAATATGTAGTGAATTATGGCATGAAGTTTTTAGGTGCCATTTTGGCTCTTATTATCGGATTGTGGATTGTGGGGCTAATCAGTAAATCCCTGCGCAAAGTCATGGAAAAGCGTGAGGTAGATCCTTCATTGCGCGGATTTCTGGGTACTTTCCTGAGTATCGTACTTAAGATTTTGGTAATCATCAGTGTGCTGGGCATGGTTGGCATTCAGATGACTTCCTTTATTGCCATTTTGGGTGCTGCTTCTCTGGCTGTAGGTTTATCCCTGCAAGGCTCGCTACAAAACTTTGCAGGTGGAATCATCATCCTGATTCTTAAACCTTTTCGGGTAGGCGATTTTATCGATGCACAGGGGCATCTGGGAACGGTTGAAGACATTAAAATCTTTACGACCCAACTCAAAACCGTTGACAATAAGGTGATTTTTATTCCTAATGGCGACCTGGCCAACAGTTCAATTACCAATTTTTCTATAAAAGAAACCCGTCGTGTGGAGTGGACTTTTGGTATCGCTTATGGCGACAGCTACGATAAAGCGCGTGAAGTATTGCAAAGACTTATTGATGAAGACAGTCGCATCCACAGAGATCCGGAGCCATTTATCCGCCTCACCAGCCTGGGCGACAGCTCCGTGAATATCGTTGTGCGTGTTTGGCTGAATGCAGCTGATTACTGGGAGGTATTTTTCGATATGAATGAAAAAGTATATAAAGCCTTCTCCGAAGAAGGTATCAATATTCCCTTCCCACAAATGGACGTGCATTTGCACCAGGAAGAGTAAAACGATAGAAAAAGCGCTGGTATTTTTGCCAGCGTTTTTTTATAACTTAAACTGATACTCAAGACCCGCCACAAATGAACGGGTTAAGCCATCAGGGCGCAAATCGCGCGTTACAAAAGGGGCTGCTAAACTTAACTGTATCATAGAACGATCATTCAGGTCGAAGTTCACAAACAGATTACCATTAAAGGTCAGACCCTGTGAGCCTTTCAGCACTACTTTCCTGCCGGCTGAGTCAGTAAAGCTGTCGTCGCCAAGGTGGTAAATGGGCAATAAAGCCGGCACCAGTGTTATCCGATCAGTAAGCCTTAGCTGATAGGTGAGCCGGAAAAGTAAATCACCTTTCCTTTCATATTCGTTAGTGGAAATATACCTGCTTAAGGGCGAAGATGCGGGGAAATCTGCACTTAAAAACGTATTATTATTATTGGTGAGCGGTTGCTGTAGCGCCAGCATGAAATGAAATTTTTTCCAGGCATATGCCGTTCCCAAAATCAGATCAAAAGTACCCAAACTCGGCTGGAAGTCCATCGGGAGCGCCATCCCGTCCTTAAGAAGATTTCCATCCTGCAGGGGAATTTTAAACCCAGCCATAAAGGTGCTCGCTTTGTAAAGATAATTTGCAGTAAGGAATACATCAGACAAACCTCCTGAAGAGGCCAGGTCATTTTTCTGGGCCATATAGCCCATTTTCAGGTTCATATTAAACTGCTCATTGAAAATGCGGGTATATTCAACAAACCCACTACTGGCAGCCACATCATTGTCGGCTTGCCCAAAAGCGAAGCCAACCCGTAACTGATTGAAATAATCGGTTTTTTCAGTCTGCTGATCCCCTTTTAGGGAATTGATTGTGCAAAAACCCGCATCAGAACATCCCTGAGCATGCACATAACCCATCATTACTGTAAGAATCACTAAAACACCAAGTTGCTTTTTCATGTGTAAGGCATTGAAATTAATGGCTAAATAAGCAACAAAACACGAGAAATGTTCAATTCCAGCAGACATACTCATTCAGCACATCAAAGTTTTACAAATAAATTGAAAGTTAAGTCTTAGCTTTGATCTGCTTTATTTTATAAATTTGTTGCAATTCGGCTTTTATGAAAAGCGTTCGGCCAACAACCAGCATATGTTTTCCCAAACCCATGATAAAAAAATTACCATGACAAAAAAACTGATTCAGCTAATCCTGTTGATTATAGCTTTTACAGCGAATTCCTGCACCGATAAACCCCTCCAAACCAACGAACAATCGGACAATTTTAAAGCGCTTGTTCAAGCTTATACCAATGGTATTATTTCAGTTGGAGACGAAATCATGGTCAGGTTCAACAATGAAATCCCGGGAGCCAGGCAAGGTGATGTGCTGGCAGGAAATCCGCTTGTGCTGGACCCTCAAACCAAAGGAACAAGCTATTGGCGCGATGGCAAAACCCTGGCATTTAAGCCTGAGAACTGGCTAAAACCCAATCAAAGCTATTCCTGCCAAATTAATATCGGCGCTATCTTTCCTGAAAAGACAGCCCATCAAAATCCGCTTGTTTTTAGCTTTCAAACCAAAAAACAGGATGTGCTGGTAAGTGCTGATAAGTTCATTACCCAGGGAAAATTTTACCGTCTCGAAGGCAGTGTGTTGCTAGCTGATGTTGCCCCGAATAATGCTGTTGAAAAACTCATCAGTTTAGACGACAAAAAACTCCAATCGGACCTTCAATGGCAGCATTTGAGTGGTGACAATCATCGTTTTGTAATCGATAGCATTGTACGTCTGGAGGCAAACAAAACCCTGATAATCAATTATGACGGACAAGCAGTTGGAGCTGAAACAAAAGGAGAGTTAGCGGTTGAAATTCCGGGCCTGAGCACTTTTAAACTCATACGTACTGTTGTGGAGCAAGAACCCGCACAAGTTTTAAAGCTGGAGTTTTCTGATCCGCTGCATCCCACACAAGACATAACAGGGCTCATCAGCCTGAATGAAAACACGAATCTCAGAACAAAAAAAACAGCAAACACCCTCACAATTTATCCCACTGATCGTATCATTGAAACTCAAAAATTAATTGTGAGTGGTGATCTGAAAAACGAAATGGGCTATCCTTTAGGCCAGGACACTACCTTCGAAGTGAATTTTGAACCCGTGAAACCAGATGTGCGTTTTGTGCAATCCGGCGTAATTGTTCCTGACGCGCCTTCGGGCGGGCATGTTGTTTTTCAGGCCGTTAACCTGAATGCTGTGGATCTTT
The DNA here is from genome assembly GCA_018830105.1 of Bacteroidota bacterium. Taxonomy (GTDB): domain Bacteria; phylum Bacteroidota; class Bacteroidia; order Bacteroidales; family F082; genus UBA5536. The sequence continues at coordinate 209,838 of JAHJTC010000010.1, read as the reverse complement.
TTGTGATTCAGGTTTTTGAACAAAACATCCCTTATTTTCTGCAGCAAAATCAACTCGATGGCAGCAACAATCTTACAAATTTCGGCCGGCTCATCCTGAAAAAAAAGATCAACCTTACCGAAGGTATTGCTCTGGGAACAAGTTCATGGAACACCTATTCCTTTGATCTCAAGCAACTTCTCAAGTCAGATCCAGGCGCTATCTATCGTATTGAGTTACGCTTTAAAAAGGATTACTCCACCTACAGCTGTTCGAATGAAAGCCAGGATGATGATTCGCAATTAACAGCAGAATCCGAGGAAAATTACAGCGAGATCTGGGACAAAGGCCTGTACTGGCCGCAATGGAATTACACTGACGATTACGATTGGCGTCAGCAGGACAACCCCTGCCACAACACCTACTACCAAAACCGTTGGGTTTATCGCAATGTGATGGTATCCGATCTGGGAATTATCGTTAAAACCAATGGCAAAAAGGGCTACAGGGCTTTTGTTACCGACCTCAAAACTACGCAATCGCTTGCCGGTATCGAAGTTTCATTTTACAACCTTCAAAATCAATTGATGGGTTCGGGCCACACGAACAATCAAGGAACGCTGGATCTCAAATTCGATGATCAGCCCTGGCTGGCCGTGGCAAAGCGCGGCAACGAAAAAACCTGGCTGCGCGTGGATGAAGCTTCTGCCCTGTCGTATGCCAGCTTCGACGTAACGGGTTCTGAATCCGTTGAGGGTTTGAACGCTTTTATTTATGGCGAACGCGGCGTATGGCGTCCCGGCGACACGATTCACTTGACGATGGTTGTAAACGATGCCGAAAATCCATTGCCCGAAAATCAACCTGCCACACTGCACCTTTACAATCCGGAAAACAAACTGGTGCAAAAAATCGTACAAACCAATCCTGTAAACAAATTCTATACTTTTAGTTTCCTTACCCAAAAAGAAGATCCTACCGGCAATTGGCTGGCCAAAGTAAAAATTGGAGGAGCCTGGTTTAGCAAAACCGTCCGGATTGAAACCATAAAACCCAACAGGTTAAAAATTAAGCTGGACTTTGATGAAGAAATCCTCAGTGCCACAAAACCTGTTAAAGGAAATCTCGACGTAAACTGGCTTCATGGCGCTCCCGGCAAGAAACTAAAGGTAAAGGCCGACCTTAAATTCAGGGCAGCCAGCACTACTTTTAAAGGATATCCCGGCTTTGTTTTCAGCGACCCCGCCAAAACACTTGATATGCGCGAAGAAACCGTGTTCGACGGCACCACCGACGCATCCGGAAAAGCAAGTTTTTCGTTCGAGAAAAACCTGACCGAATTTGCTCCCTCCATGCTGAAAGCCGTTTTTACCGTTAAAGCTTTCGAGCCGGGCGGCGAATTCAGCATCACACAGCAGAGCAAAGATTACTCTCCTTTCGAAACCTATATCGGCCTGCGCATGCCCGAACTCCCCAAAAACAACTGGCATTATGAATCAGGAAAAGATTATCAAATAGAAGTAGCTTCGGTCGATTGGAAAGGCAAGCCCACCAATGCAGACGAACTTTTGGTTGAAGTTTTTCAGTTGCAATGGGAGTGGTGGTGGCATTCCAATGGCAACGACCTGGCCTATTATGTGCAACAAAGTCACAACAAACCCATCCAAAGCCAAGTCGTTCAAACCCGCGACGGGAAAGGCTCGTTTAAGCTTTCGATCGACAAAAACAGCTGGGGGCGTTATCTGGTGCGCGTAAGCCAGCCCGGCGGACACAGCACCGGCGAAATTGTTTATTTCGACTGGCCTTACCGTAAATCGAACGAAGGCGATGGTTTTGCCACGCGCCTGAGCTTTAACGCCGACAAGGAAAGCTATCAAAAAGGCGAAAAAATAAAGCTAAATATCCCCGGGGAGCCCGGATCGAAAGCCTTGGTTTCGGTAGAAGCCGGCACCCGTATCTTGCAGCATTTTTGGGTGGATATCACCGAAAACGGTGGAACGATCGAACTGGAAGCCACCAAAGAGATGGCGCCAAATGCCTATATCAGTGTGTCGCTGCTGCAGCCCTATGCCCAAACCATCAGCGAAAATCCGTTGCGGATGTATGGCACTATTCCTGTTTTTGTATCAGATCCCGACACCAAACTTGAACCTGAAATACAGCTTCCCGAAAGTGTTGAACCAAAGCAATCGTTCAGCCTTGAGGTGAAAGAACAAAACGGCCATCCAATGACTTACACCCTGGCCATAGTGGACGAGGGCTTGCTGGACATCACCAATTTTAAAACGCCCGACATCCATGCCGCTTTCTACCGTCGCAAGGCCCTGATGGTGAACACCTGGGATATGTTTGATTTTGTGAGCGGAGCCTTTGGAGGGAAAATCGAAAAGGTGTTTGGCATCGGCGGAGATGTAGCACTGAATGCATTGGATAAAAAAGAACAGAACCGCTTTAAACCTGTCGTGCTGTTCTCGGGACCCCATCAGCTTAAGCAAGGCGAAACCGCTGTGCATGCCTTTACGATGCCAAACTATATCGGCTCCGTAAAAGCCATGCTGATTGGAGGAAACAACACCCAATTTGGTAGCGCAGATGAAGTGATGGCCGTAAAAAAACCTGTTATGGTTTTGGCTACTTTGCCCAGGGTGCTGGCTCCGGGCGACAAAATCACGTTGCCTGTTTCAGCTTTTATCATGGATGAAAATATCAAATCTGCCCGGATAAGCATACAAACCAATGAACTCCTGCTGGCCAAATCAACCCAAAAAGAGATAACGATCTCCGAAACCGGAGAACAAACCGTTTTCTTTGAGCTGGATGTAGCCGCTCAGATTGGCATAGCGGAAGTAAATGTGCTGATTGAAACCGATCGTGGCAAGGCCGATTACAGCCTGAACGTTGAAGTGCTAAATCCTAATCCGCCCATTAAACTGACCCAACAACTGCTCCTTGAAGCCGATGAATCCAAAAAACTTTCGACTTCGATTCCCGGAATGCCCGGAAGCAACAGCTTTTCGCTCGAAGTGTCGGCCATGCCGCCTTTGAATCTCAGCAACAGGCTCAACTACCTGATAAGCTATCCCTATGGCTGCGTGGAGCAAATCGTTTCATCCGCTTTCCCACAGCTCTATGTGGATCAACTGATTGAACCCACCGGGCAGATGCGCCGTCAGATGGAAAACAATATCAAAGCTGCTCTCAACAAACTGATGCAATACCAACAACCGAACGGCGGTTTTTCTTACTGGCCCGGAGGCGGTTACACCAGCTCCTGGGGAACGACCTATGCCCTGCATTTTTTGCTCGAAGCCGAACGCAAAGGCTATGTGCTGCCCTTTGGCATCAAAGACAAAGCCATCACACACTTACAAGGCCAAAGCAGCAGCTGGAGCCGCAATTTCAACAACATATATTACGATCTGGATCAGGCCTACAGGCTATATGTGCTGGCACTTAGCGGCAATCCTGATCTGAGTGGCATGAATCGTCAACGACAGAAAAGCGGACTCGACGAACGCAGCAAATGGCGTTTGGCGGCTGCCTATACCCTTGTTGGTAAAAGCGATGTGGCCGAAAGTCTGCTCGATATGACCCGTCTCGAAATAGCTGAATACGAAGATATGTCGCACACTTACGGTTCGGCCTTGCGCGATTATGCCATGCTTCTTGAAACCCTGATTTCGCTCGACAAAAAAGAAGCAGCAGCAAGGCTTATAAAAGACTTTTCTGAAGTGTTATCTGATAGCGATCAATGGCTGAGCACCCAAACTACTGCCTGGATGCTGATGTCGGTTGCCAAAGCAAAACCGCTGCTATCAGGCGATGCCGGAAAACTTGACTTTAGCTACCAGATTCAAAACGAAAAAGCAATCCGACAACAATCGGAACAGCTTATTGAAATCATCCGGTGGGAAAATGATACGGATTCGGCAGTTGCTGTGACGAATCATTCCGAAGGTGTTCTTTTTGTAACTTATCGGGCCGAAGGCGTGCCTTTGAAAGATCAAAGCAAAAGCATTGAGAAAAACATCGGTTTAAACCTTAGGTTTTATGATCTGAACGGAAACCTCCTCAGCCCGGAAAATATCCCGCAGGGAACCGACTTTAAAGCCGTTTTTGAGATCAGTTATACCGGTATCAGCAGAAGCAGCAGCATCAAAAACATTGCCCTGAGGCAGATTTTCCCCTCCGGCTGGGAAATTATCAACAGCAGGCTTTACGGCGAAGGCTACCAGCAATCAGGCGATCAGCCCAACTACCTGGATATTCGCGACGACAGGGTAAGTTTGTTTTTTGATCTGAATCCCCAAAAAATAAAACGCTTTGAAATACTACTGAACGCCGCTTACGAAGGCCGTTATACACTGCCTGCTGCAGTGGTTGAAGCCATGTACAGCGATAAGTTTTATGCCAGATCGCAAAGTAAAACAGTGGCTGTTATTAAGGAATAAAATACCTTGCTCAGGTCTTGAAAAAAGCGAAGCGGAATACATGGTTAAAGGGGATCGTCCTTGTGCTTACAAGTGTGATTATCTTGTTTGTACTCGTCCCCGTGCCCAGGTTTTCGAAGGATTATGCAACGCTCTTGCTTTCGGAAGAAGGCGTGTTTTTAAATGCTGCTGTAAGCCGGGACGAACAATGGCGCTTCGAGCCGCTGGATTCCGTTCCTTTTGCCTACGAGCAAGCACTTTTACATTTTGAAGATCAATACTTTTATCAGCATTTTGGGGTAAATCCGGCTGCTATGTTCAGGGCGCTGATTCAAAATATTCGAGCGCAGAAAATTGTGAGTGGCGGCAGCACCATCAGCATGCAACTGGCAAGGCTTTCCAGAGCAGGAAAAGAAAGAAATATTGGTCAAAAGCTTATCGAAATACTGATGGCCATCAAGCTGGAGTTGTTTTACAGCAAAAGTGAAATCCTGTTACTTTACGCTACCCATGCGCCTTTCGGAGGAAATACCGTTGGTCTTGAAGCAGCTTCATGGCGCTATTTCGGCCGGTCGCCCCATGAACTTTCCCGGGCCGAAGCAACTACCCTGGCTGTTTTGCCCAATGCGCCTTCGCTGATTTATCCCGGCAAAAACAGTAAGCTCCTGCAAGAAAAACGTGACCGCTTGCTTGAGAAGCTTCATCACAAAGGATTTATCGACAAGCAAAGTCTGGAGCTGGCTTTGATGGAACCCCTGCCCGAACCCCCGGACGCTTCAGCGGCACATGCGCCACATCTGATGAATTATCTTCGGAAATTAAAGGGATCCGGGCGCTACAAAACAACACTTTCAGCTGATTTACAAAAAAATGCCACAAAAATAATCACCGAATTTCAAGCCAATTATACCGAACAGGGCATTCATAATATCGCTGCACTTATCCTTGATCTTCGCAACAATGAGGTGAAGGCTTATGTGGGCAATAGCATAAGTCAGGATAAAAAACAAGGCGAAGCTGTTGATATCATTCAGGCAGCACGCAGCTCAGGCAGTATTTTAAAACCTTTTCTCTATGCCTCGGCCGTCGAAGAAGGGAGCCTGCTGCCTACAATGCTTTTACCCGATGTGCCTACCTACATCAATGGTTTTACGCCTCAAAACTTTAATAAGCAGTATGACGGTTTGGTAGCCGCCGATCAAGCCCTGATACGCTCGCTTAATATTCCTTTTGTGCTGCTGCTGAAGCAATATGGCTTACCAAAGTTTTATGATGAGCTGCGCAGCCTCGGTTTCGATTTTTTTTCAAAAGGTCCGGATCATTATGGTTTGTCGATGATTCTTGGTGGTGGTGAGGTAAGCCTGTGGCAATTAGCAAGAGCATATGGTGCCTTGGCATTTGCATTGAACAGCCATGAAAATCAAACAGGCGTTTCAGAGCCGGTTTTATTGAATAATGCAGAAAAAAGCAGCAGCAAAACAAGCAATGCCATTCGAAAAGGCAGTGCATGGATCACTTTGAATACGCTCACCCAACTCGCCCGACCCGATGAAGAAGCAGGCTGGCATTATTTTTCTTCCGCGCGTCCTATCGCCTGGAAAACAGGCACCAGCTTCGGGTTTCGGGATGCCTGGGCTGTAGGTCTTTCGCCGGATTATCTGGTAGCCGTATGGGCTGGTAATGCCAGCGGAAAAGGCGTTTCGGGGCTCACAGGAACAAGCAAAGCAGCTCCACTGATGTTCAGGTTATTCGAATTGCTAGAACCGGGGCAGTCGTTTTTTGAACCGCCTTATGAAGACCTCACCGAAATAGCGGTCTGCAGCAAAAGTGGCTTTTTGGCCGGACCGGATTGTACCCATAAAACAAGCATACAAATACCACAAGGAGCCAACCCAAATAAGGTTTGTCCCTATCATCAAACCATCCATCTGACGCAGGATGGCAGATACAGGGTAAATTCAAGGTGTATGGAGCCGGGGCTGATGCTTGCAAAAAAATGGTTTGTCATCCCCCCGGAATATGGTCTTTATTATTTCAAAAAGAACAGCAGCATCAAAGCTTTGCCGCCATTTCTGCCGGGCTGCGAACAGGAAAAGCAACTCAGCATCAGCTACCCACTTCAAGGCCAGCAAATCTACCTTCCGGTTGATTTTGACGGCAAACAAAATCCCATCATCCTGGAAGCTGTGCACGAACAATATAACAGCAAGCTCAGCTGGTTCTGGGGCAAGCGCTATGTGGGTTCAAGCCGTCAAAATCATCAAATGGCACTGGTATTACCTGCAGGCCTGCATACAATAACTGTTGTTGATACCGAAGGAAATGATGCCAGTGTAACTTTTACGGTAAAAAGTTCGGAGAAACAACCTACGAATTGATCAGCGCAGTCCTTTTACGCGAGGTATTCCGGCAACAAAATCCTTGAGATAAAAAGGCTCGAAGTAGGCGGTGTCTTCAAATGATTCCCGGGCATAAGCATCGAAAGCCGCTTCCACCATAAAGGATACTGAAGGATTGACATCAGCAAGGAACAGGGCATTTCTATTTGTTGCCAGGGCTTCACGGCATTTTCCTGAACCGTCGCCAAAAAAGACCATCCGCTGCTTTTCTAATAAGTCCCCAAAGGAATTATCATCAATAACCACTGCTTCTGTAGGCAAAACTGTTTGCATTTGTGCATCAAAAACAGCAGTATAAACCTCCATCCTGCGGGCATCAATCATGGGGCAAAGCAGGTCGTTTTCATCTAGCTCATGCTGAAAATTACGATGCACTCCTGCTGCCATGGCATAAAGCGTCTCGATGGCAATCAGCGGTTTGTCCATTGCATAACAAATGCCCTTGGCAGTGCTCACCCCTATACGCAGGCCAGTGTATGACCCGGGGCCTTTGCTCAGTGCAACAGCATCTAACTCGGCATAGGTTAGCCTGGTTTCCTGCATAAGCTCATCAATAAATACCGTAATAAATTCGGCATGAGAGCGCTGATCCAGGGTTTCACGCAGGGCAAGTATTTTCCCGTTACGGGCTATACCAACAGAACATGCTGCCGTAGCAGTTTCAATCAAAAGAATAGTTGTCACAGATAAAAAGCTGGTTATTCAGATTTGTTAAAAAGTTTGTCTTCCGATACCTTTTCAATGGCATCCTCATTTTTCAGTGTTTTGGAAACAGCGCGATAGGGACCGGTAACCACCTCATCGCCAGCCTCAAGTCCACTTAATACCTGGATATAGGTGTTGTCCTGAATTCCTGTCTCCACCTTACGAAGCATTGCTTTATTGCCTTCAACAACAAAAACATATTCGATATAAATCTCTTTTTCCGCTTTGTCATCGTTTTCCACTTTTGCTTTTCCGAAACGTTTTACCGAACTGGTATCATCGCGGGTAGTAACGGCCTGAATGGGAACGGTAAGTACATCTACAACTGTTTTGGTTTGAATATCCACCGTTGCTGACATTCCCGGCCTGAAAGGTGAGCTGATTTTATTGTTTTCGTTAATCAGGTCGGCGTAGGAATCTTTCAGCATCATCACCTTCACTTCAAAATTTGTCACCTGATCTGCGCTAACCCCCGTATTGTTGGCCGAGGTTGCAATTTCGGTGACATAGCCTTTAAACTTGCGATTGAGGTATGCATCGACTTCAATTAGGCAGGTATCGTTTAATTTTACACGGGGGATATCGTTTTCGCTCACTTCCACCTTCACCTCCATGGCGTTGAGATTGGCAATACGCATAATTTCTGTTCCTGCCGAGAATTGAGAAGCCCCCGTCACACGTTCGCCTACCTCCACATTGAGTCGCGAAACAGTGCCATCATTGGGCGAATAAATACTGGTGCGATTCAGGTTTTCGCGTGATTCCTTTAAGGCTGCCTCGGCATTTTTTACCTGATATTCCGTGCCTTTCAGACTCTCTCTGGCCGCCGACACCTCGGCTTCATTCACTTTGTAAGTAGCCTTTATCGCATCCCAGTCGGCATCGGAAATAACTTGCTGCTTCCATAATTTTTCATTGCGCTCATAATCAATTTTTGCTTTGAAAAACTGTGCCTCAGCTTGTGCCAAACGGGCTTTGGTATTGGCCATATTGGCCTTGGCCGAATTGAGCGACGCCTCTACCTGCTCAAAATTTGAAATATACAGGGTAGCGTCAATTTTGGCCAGTTTATCTCCTTTGTACACATAATTGCCTTCGCTTACAAACAGCTCAACCACTTCGCCCGAAATATAAGGACTGATTTTGACTTCCAGCGCCGGCTCTATTTTTCCGTTGGCGACAACCGTTTCAATAATGGTGCGTGCCGTAACTTGTTCCGTGGTGACCTCCTGTTCGTATTTTCGGTTGTTTTTTACAACGATCAATACAACAACCAGGGCAACCAATAACAGCCCTGCGCCAAGATACCATTTCAGGTTATTGTTTTTCTTTGCAGTATTCATGTATGATGGGGTTTTAAAAGCTAACAAATGTACTACAGGTCAAAATTACTTTATTTTAATAAACCAAAAAACTTGTGTTCATTTAAAATGCTAAAAACCTCATCGCATGATGCGATAAGGTTTTAAGCGCCTTTTAAGGTTATTACTTTATCTTACTCATTGCTATACTCTTCCATATCAGCAAGGGTCAATGTTTTTCCAAGATAAAACTCCAGAATTTTTAGTTTGAAAATAAAATCATACTTCGCCGACAGTAAATCCGAGTCAGCATTGTTCAGCTGATTTTTGGCGGTATTGTATTCGAGCGCATTAACCATGCCCACATTGAATTTTTGCTCGGTATATTTAAAGGATTCATTCAGGCTGGTAAGCGACTTTTCGCGCGCCTGATACGACTTGTATGCTGCAAGTGCATCAGTATAAGCCATTTCAACATTTTTGCGCAAGGTATTTTTTGTGAGTTGCAGGTTATAATCAGCGTTGAGCAGGTTAATTTTTGTACGGTTGATATAGCTGCTAATCTGATAGCCATTAAAGATAGGAATGCTCAGCCTGAAAGATAAAGTCGTGTTTTTGTTGTCCCTGATCTGATCGCCAAAAGGTTTGGTATCATTATATAGGGGATCATTAAAATCGTTGCTGGCGCGGATTTGATCGGAATAATTTGTCCCAAAACCTGCATTCATCGAAATGCTGGGACTACGATTTCCTTTTGCTACAGCCAGGGCCCGTTCTGTTCCCTTATAATTCAACTCAGCCGATTTTATTTCGGGCATCACATCCAGGGCTGCATTATAGATATAGTTTACCGGCAATAGCTCCGGGGCTTTCTTGATTACCAAATTTGGGTTTTCGATATCCAGCTCTGTTTCAGCTTCCAGTTCAAGCAGTTGTAGCAAATCCAGGTAGGCTAGATTCAGCTGATTTTCGGCCTGAACCACCGAAACCTCCTCATTGGCAAACTGTGCCTGTATCTCCAGCAAGCTGCCTCTGGCGAGGGTTCCGGCCTCTACCAATTTTGAAGTGCGGCTTACCTGTTGCTCACTGATTTCCTTTTGGCGGCGGGCATTGCTAAGCAGTTCCTGGTTAAAAAGTATCTGCAAATAATAGCCGGCTACACCCAAAGCAATGTCATTCTTGATTTTATCTGAGTTGTATTTGGCCGCCAGGTATTCGTTACGACGCTGTTTCATGGTATTTACCTTCTGGAAACCATTGAAAAGCATGAGGCTGCTGCTCACATCAAAATAACTTTGCTGGGTTTGCTGATCTACATATTCATAGGTGGCAAGGTCAATCGAACGCCCCCAACCATAGGAGTGTGAGGCCTGTCCGTTGAGACTTGGTAAAAAATTAAGCTTGCTTTCAAGTTCGTTGATTTCGCTGGTTTCAACATCCAGATAGCTCTGCTTTACCCGGATATTGTGCTCCAAAGCATAATTGATGCAGTCTTCCAATGTCCATACTTTTTGCGCCATCAAGCCGCCCGAAAGCAGCAGGAGTATCATGCTGAATACCAACAAAAATTTCAAAAATCTTTCACCGTTGTTGTTGCTGTGTGTCTTCATCCTAAATAGAATTTTATTTTGATTTTCCTTTTACTAACCAAAAACATGCCAACTTCGTAACTGTTTTATATTGTGCTAATTAGCTATCAAGTAGTAGCTAAGCCCTGCATGCAACACTGTTCAATAAATGACAATGGTTGTTCGATAATGAACAAGCTGCATCATGCAAAGGTACGGATTACAAGGTTTAAAATTCAGTTTAACAGCCCGGCATTATCTTCATTACTTGCATGGTTGCGCTGACTGCTTTACTTTTACAGGATAAATTTATTGCCATGAAAATCTTTGCGCTTGTTTTGTTCGCCATAATGATGTCCAATCCGCTTGCTGCCCAGCACCAATGCAACCATCATGCCTCATTCAGCAAATCTGCTGTTGCTGATACCATTGATGCGATTCACTACCGCATTCACATACAAGATATCAATTTTGAAACCCAAACAATTAGTGCAGAAACCCAAATCAAATTGCTTCCCAAAATGCCTGTCAGTCATATCCCGCTTGAACTTAAAGCTTTGGAAGTAAGCAATGTAACGAGTCCTGACATGGCCGTTATTGGTTTTAATCACACAGCTGATATCTTGCGTATTGAGCTTTCGGAAACAATCACTGAAAACGACACCATTAATTTGACCATTACATACGCTGGCGTTCCTTTTCATGAATCCTGGGGCGGTTTTCACTTTAGTGGCGATTATGCTTTTAATCTTGGTGTTGGCTTCGAGAGCGATCCACATAACCTGGGCAAAGCCTGGTTTCCATGTGTTGATGATTTCAAGGATCGTGCAACTTACGAGGTTTTGGTCACACTGCAGAACGATTTAACAGCAGTTGCCGGCGGTCTGTTGATTGAGGTAAGCGATGCCGGAAACGGAAATCAAACCTGGCACTGGCAAATCAATCAGCCCATCCCGACCTATCTGGCTTCGGTAGCCGCAGGCGATTACGCCCTCAACAGCGATCTCTATCAGGCTTTAGAAGCCGAAATTCCTATCACAGTTTATACCCGGCCGGCTGATTCCGCTAAGGTAGCTGCTTCTTTCTCAAACTTACATGCCATCATGGATTTCTTCGAAAACCGCTTTGGCCCCTACCCATTTGATCGTATCGGCTATGCCGGAACAGCCATTGGCGCGATGGAACATGTGACCAATATCGCCTATCCGCACTTTGCCATCAACGGCAACCTGAGCTACGAATACCTGCTCACACACGAGCTTTCGCATATGTGGTTTGGCAATATGGTTACCTGCGCCGATGCCGGCGATATGTGGCTCAACGAAGGCTGGGCAACTTTCTGTCAGTATTTTTATAAGCATGACATCTACACACCCGATATCTATCGTCAGGAAATGAACGAAAACCATTACGACATCCTGAAAAATGCCCATATCAGCGATGGAGGCTATCTTTCGCTGGACGAAGTGCCCACTGAATACACTTATGGCACAACGGTTTACGACAAAGGAGCAACCGTTGTTCACAGCCTGATGCATTACCTGGGACAAGAAGTCTTTTTCGATGCCATCAAAGCCTATTTGCAGGAATTTGCTTATGCGCCGGCAAGTTCAGAGAATATGCGTGACTTTTTAACAGCTTACACAGGTCGCGATATGACGGACTTTTTTGATACCTGGGTATTCACTCCCGGAACACCACATTACAGCATCGATTCAGTGGCTGTTAGCCCCGCTGCTGATCAATTTGAGGTGAATGTTTTTCTGCGTAAAAAACACAAAGGCGCTGATTATGTTGGTTCAGGCCATCAAATTGAGCTAAGTTTTATGGACGAAAACTGGCAAGTGATTACAGACACGGTGCAGTTTGATGGCACACACGGCCATTGTATAAAAACCATTCCTTTTGAGCCGGTATTGGTTATGGCCGACTATTTCGATCACACCGCAGATGCCACCACCGACGAGGCAATCATCCTGCGCCAAAGTGGCGAGTTTTCATTTCCAAAAGCAGGTTTCAGGCTATATGCCGATGCGGTTCCCGACACTTCATTTTTCCGTTTAACCCATCATTGGGCTGCCCCCGACAGCCTTAAAAATCCGCTAAGCGGCTTGCGACTTTCGCCTTACAGGCATTGGGAGGTGGCAACAGTGTTGGCCACAGGAACAGCTTTGCGCGGCCGGTTTTTTTTCAGCGACGGATCAAGCCTGGATGGAAGCCTGCTTAACAGCCCTGCGGATTCCATTGTAATACTTTACCGCGAAAATACCGCCGCCGACTGGCGATATATTCCACAGCAGCGCGAAGGACTTTGGAATATCGGTTATCTTTATGTGGACGAACTTTTGGCCGGCCAATATACCCTGGCGGTTTGGGATACCGAAATTGTGGGATTGCACAAACAAAATCAGGAAACCGTGAAGCCAACAATCAAAGCCTTTCCCAATCCGGCTCAGGGACAGCTGAAGCTGCAATGGGACAGCAAAATGTCGGGTTCAATGGTTTTTACTGACCAGAATGGAAAATTATTTAAAGCAATCCGCTTCGAAAATACCAATGAACTGATCATCGATACAACGCAATGGGAAAAAGGCCTGTACCTGATCGAACAAAAAAACCTGCAAGAGCGCACTTTGGCCTGGTCAAAAATTGTTGTGCTATGACAAAGCCACACATTTACTGGAAGCCATTGATCGCACTGTATGAAGCGCAGGCCAATCCGGAAATCGCTTCCGGCGCAGAAAAATATATGCGCAATCAATATCCGTTTTATGGCATCCCTGCTCCTGTTCGTGCCGAAATCTTTAAAACTTTTATCAAATCTCAAGGACTTCCTGATTGGGAAAAACTAGAAGAAATCAGCCTCAACGCCTGGCAACTACCTCAGCGCGAAATGCAGTATGCTGCCATGAATGTGCTGGACAGAAGCATCAACAAAATGCCGCCGGAAGCCGTCAACTTGCTGGAAAAACTAATTGTACAGAAATCCTGGTGGGACACCATCGATTTCATTGCTCCTGGCCTTGCAGGCCCTCTTTTCAGGCAATTTCCGGAAATCCGTGATGAAACAATCAGCCGTTGGATGGATTCAGGAAATTTCTGGCTGCAGCGCAGTTGTTTGTTGTTTCAGCTCAAATATAAACAAGCAACCGATGAAAAACTGCTTTTTGAACTTTGCGAAAAACTCTCAGACGAGAAAGAATTTTTCATCCGCAAGGCCATAGGCTGGGCGCTGCGTCAATATGCACGCACCGCTCCGGAACAAGTTCGGTATTATGTAGAAAAAACAGATTTACAACCGCTAAGTAGAAAAGAAGCACTCAAACATTTGTAATTAATTATTATGAAAACCCATTATAAAAACGTTCGGCATCTCTTGTTGATAGCAATCCTGCTCATTGGCATTTCCGGATGCAAAAAAGACGAACAGCCTGTTTGGGAGCGCTGCACCGACTGCAGCCTGGAGCAAATAACCGGAACCTATGCAGGCAAAGCCACATTGTATGAATATAACACAGACAGTGAACTGATCAATGAGGTCTATTCCGAAGAAGCCTACCTGGAGCTTACAGGCTCGGGCAGCAGTGGTATTGCGATTTCTGTAGGTGTAATCAATTTGTACAATACAAACATCAGTGCTGGCTGGGAAGCCGGTGAATACACCATCTCAAGCTTTTCGGATGGCGAGTTTAATGCTGAGATTTATCGTCAGGGAGATCAAATCAAAATAAAGGGTATCAACAAAAGATTTCGTGAAATTGTCATTGAAGAAGATTCAGTAGTTGTTATACTTCGCTCTCTTTTTGATTTTGAAGTGATTAAACCAGAATAAGCTCACATGGTAGGATAAAAGGCATCCTCGATATGGTGGATGTGTTTTTCTTTTGGTGTTACAATTACTGAAACTATATCGAAACGGGTTTCCACATCCAAATCTTTTTCCAGAATATAGGCTTCTGCCGTGCGAACCAAGGTGCGCTGCTTGCGGCGGTTTACGGCAAACTCAGGTTCACCAAAATCCACAGTGGCGCGGGTTTTCACTTCAACAATCACCAGCATTTCGCCATCCTTGGCGATGATATCAAGCTCATCGCGCCCGTGATACCAATTTACTTCGAGAATCTGATAGCCTTTTCCACGCAAATGCTTGCGCGCCAGTTCCTCGCCCAGTTTTCCAAGTTCGTTGTGATCGGCCATTTTAAGGAATTATAACCTGAGTGACATATACCTCACATGTTGACAATATAAAAGCCATCATTTCTTAATTAAAGCATGCAGTTTATCAACTACCTTATTATAAACAACAGATTTTAATGAACCTATTTTTCGCTCAATTAATTTCTTATCAGCTGTAAATAAGCGATTTGGTCTGATGTTACTTGGTTTGTGAAGCGACCCGTTGATAAAGTCAGAATCAGAAATAGCCACAACATAATTATCCTTTATAAACTGACTTGTGATCTGACATAGTATAACATCATCTCCAGCAAGATCAGACAATACCAGTGCTGGTCTTTTTTTTGAACTTGTTAAATCAGAAAACGGGAATGGAATTACGATTACATCCCCTTTTACAAATCGTTCCATGCCTCCTCCTCCTCTGCTAAGAGCCAATCTTTTGCCAACACATCTTCACTGGCCAGATAGGTCATAACAGGATCATTAATTTCTTCCAAACTGGTTTCTTTCAGCAAAATCCTGGATAATTTGAGTTTTTCATTTCTTGGCAATTGCCTAATAGCCTCAACCAATTGATTGAAATTCAAATGCAAGCTAATATTTAAATCTGATGATTCCATCGTACTTAAGGTATTGGTTTCTTATTTTCACAAAAGTAATACATTCAAACAAATGTAATTTCTATAGGAAATTCTATAATCCTCAAAATTGAGGCAACTCCATATCAACCCAAACCAACAAAGCCTATTTCACCTCAGCCCCGTTCATAAAGGCTTCTGATGGCGCAACAAAACAAAGCTTGCCATCAGCGTTTTCGGCCATCATAATCATGCCCTGCGATTCAATGCCACGAATTTTGCGCGGCTCAAGATTGACCAGCATCACCACCTGCTGCCCGATGATGTTTTCGGGCTGGTAATATTCTGCAATGCCGCTTACCACCGTGCGCTTATCAATACCGGTATCAATGAGCAGCTTGAGCAGTTTTTTGGTTTTTGGCACCACTTCTGCTTCCAAGATTGTGCCCACACGCATATCCATTTTGGCAAAATCATCGAACTGAACAGCCTCTTTCTGTGGCTTTACCGGCTTTTCTTCCTGCGCTTCGTTGGCTTTTCGGGTATCAAGCAATTTCTGCACCTGCTGCTCGATCATGCTATCTTCCACTTTCTCAAAAAGCAAGGCCGTTTCGCCCAGCTGATGCCCGGCACTAAGAAGCTGTTTGTTGCCGGCCTGATCCCAACTAAAGGCATTGATCTGCATCATTTTGCGCAATTTCGCTGAAGTAAAAGGCAAAAATGGCTCCGACAAAACAGCCAGTCGGGCTGTAATTTCGAGCGATACAGCAAGTACTGTTCTTACGCGCTCAGGATCTGTTTTGAAGATTTTCCAGGGCTCATTTTCCGTTAGGTAACGGTTACCCAAACGTGCCAGATTCATAAGTTCAGATAGCGCTTCCCGGAAGCGGTACAACTCGATGCTATGGCCAATCTTTGCCGGAAAAGCCTGCATCAGTGCAAGGATATGTTCATCTGCCTCGCTTAAATTTTCGAGGGCCGGAATATTACTATCGAAATACTTATGGGTGAGCACCAGTGTGCGGTTTACAAAATTACCGAAAATGGCCAGCAATTCATTGTTATTACGCGCCTGAAAATCCTTCCAGGTGAAGTCGTTGTCTTTGGTTTCGGGGGCGTTGGCAGTGAGTACATAGCGCAACACATCTTCTTTTCCGGGCAACTCATCCAGGTATTCGTGCAGCCAAACAGCCCAATTGCGTGAAGTAGAGATTTTATCATTCTCCAGATTCAGAAATTCGTTGGCAGGTACATTGTCGGGCAAAATAAATGAGCCTTCCTGCTGTAGCATAAACGGGAATATGATGCAATGAAACACGATATTGTCTTTGCCAATAAAATGCACCAATTTGCTATCATCAGCTTTCCAATAAGGCTCCCAGTCTTTGCCGGTCTCAGCAGCCCATTCGCGGGCAGCCGAGATATAGCCAATAGGCGCATCGAACCAAACATAAAGCACTTTACCTTCCGCTTCGGCCAGCGGCACTTGCACGCCCCAATCCAGATCGCGGGTAACGGCGCGAGGCTGCAATCCCTGATCAATCCATGATTTTACCTGACCATACACATTTACTTTCCAATCGTCTTTATGACCTTCGAGTATCCACTCGCGCAGCCAGTTTTCGGCTTTGTCAAGCGGCAGATACCAGTGCTTGGTTTCTTTTAAAACAGGCTTATTGCCGCTTAAGGTGGAATGGGGATTAATCAGGTCGAGCGGACTGAGGGAGGTGCCGCAGCTCTCGCACTGATCGCCATAAGCCTTTTCGTAGGAACAATGCGGACAAGTCCCTGTGATATAACGATCAGCCAAAAACTGTCCGGCTTCGGCATCAAAATACTGCTGATTACGTTTCTCAACAAAAACACCCTTTTTATAGAGTTTGGTAAAGAAATCAGCGGCTGTTTCGTGATGGATTGGAGCCGAAGTTCGGCTGTAAACATCAAAGGAAATACCAAAACGTTCAAAGGAATCGCGAATTATTTCGTGGTAACGATCCACAATTTCCTGTGGACTTACACCTTCTTTACGTGCTTTGATGGTGATCGGTACGCCATGCTCGTCCGAACCGCCGATAAACAACACATCCTCGCCTTTCATGCGCAGATAACGCGCATAAATATCAGCAGGAACATATACGCCGGCAAGGTGTCCGATATGGATAGGCCCATTGGCATATGGCAGGGCCGAGGTGATGGTATAACGCTTGAAATGCTTATCTTTGGCTTCCATTGAAAAAGTTTTTTGCCCTCCGGTAAACGCTTTGCCGGCATGGGTTTAGGTTCTGAAATAGAGGCGCAAAGTTAACCAATAGTTTCGATATGCAACAGCCCATCCCGCTTCAAAAAGGCGATCAGATCGCACTCTCGGCTCCGGCCCGGAAGATAACCGCCGAAGAATTGGCACCAGCGATTAAACGCATTGAGCAAGCCGGCTTTGAAGTCGTTTACGACAACAGGCTTTTTGCTGTTGACAATCAGTTTGCCGGCAGCGATCGCCTGCGCACCGAACTGCTGCAGCATTACCTGGATGACCCGGCCATCAAAGCCGTGTTTTTTGTGCGCGGAGGCTACGGCAGCCTGCGCATTGTTGATCAACTGGATTTCAGCAACTTTAGCAAATCACCAAAGTGGCTGGTTGGCTACAGCGATATCACGGTAATTCACGCCAAACTTCAGCAGCTTGGCTTTGAAAGCCTGCACGCCAGCATGCCCATCAATTTCGAAAACAATACGGAAACAGCCTTGCAATCCCTTTTCAACGCCCTCGAAAATAAATTTCAAACGGTAACCCTTACCCCGCATCCTTTGAATAAAATGGGAGAAGCGGAAGCACCAATTGTTGGCGGCAATCTCTCAACTTTATACAGTTTGCTCGGCTCGGCTCTTTTCCCGGATACAAAAGGGAAAATACTTTTTCTGGAAGACTTGGACGAATACCTGTACCATATCGACCGCATGATGCTGGCGCTGAAAAGAGCCGGAAAACTCACGCATCTCGCGGGATTAATTATCGGCGGCATGACAGCGATGAATGACAATTCTATTCCTTTTGGGAAAACAGCTGAAGAGATTATCGCTGAGCATGTTTCTGCATTTGATTATCCGGTTTGTTTCGGTTTTCCTGCCGGCCATCTTAAAGATAACAGGGCACTGGCGTTGGGAAGAAAAAGCCGCTTGGCAATTGCAGCAGATCGGCTTGTTTTTGAACAATAAACGCTATTGTATCAGCAGCTTTTGCGCTGCAGAAACCTGATCTTGTTGCCTGAGCTGATAAAAATACATGCCCTGAGGATAGCTGCTGATGTCAAGCTGCAATTGACTTTGCCCGGTTTGCACCGGAATTTGCTGCAAAAGCTGTCCCGAGGCATTGCGTAATTCCAGCATGGCATCCGGGGACTGAATAGGATTGGGGAAAAGCAAACTCACCCGACGGCTGGCCGGATTTGGAAAAGTCTTAAATGTAGCCTGGCCATAAGGATCTTCATAAACCTTGCCTGCAGTAAGCAAAGATCCCGGAAGGCTATATACCGCAGTGGTTACAGGCGATGGGAAAACCGAATAATCATAACTGTAAGTGATCATTTTGGTTGAGCCTTCCTGCAATTCGGTAACAAAATAATATTGGCATCCGGGCAGATTAAGCAACAAAGTACCATCCTCTTTTATCACCTTAGTGGTATAGGTATAATACTGATTTACTTCATCATACAGATAATAGGTGTACATTAAACACAAGCTGTTATCTGTTGTGAAAAGATTTTCTGAAACATACTGGATGTCATTCAGATAGTGTCCGCTGGGCACTTCCAAATTGATCGTTTTCCAGAGGCTGTGGTTGGTATTGTAAATCCGGCATTGGCTGCTGCCGACATCCATCACAAAAAATTTATCGCCCGAAAGCGCGAGTGTGGTAAAAGTGCCCGAGTAGGTATAGGAAGCATCCTGGCTGATCTGAGCGTTTAGCCCTATTGAAAAAGCGAGAAAAAGTGTAAAAATTAAGGTTTTTAGCTTCATGACTTTCGTGTTTGAATAGTTTTAGGTTTTATTGGTGCAAGAATAGGGCTATTCTGGCTTATGTGTTTATGTTATTTCATAAAACTTGTATAAGATTTTAAAATCCGGTGAAAAGATTGAACTTACAAGCTTATGTTTGCAGTGAAAATGTACCTGAATGACATCACAAAAATCTCAAAGACTCTTATTGCCTGACCTTTTAAAAGGAATTGCTGTCGTTTTAATGATACAGGTACACCTGACTGAACTGTTTGCCCGGCCGGCATTTTTCGATAGTGTGGCAGGAAAGGTCTCCCTGTTTTTGGGCGGACCCGCAGCTGCTCCGGTTTTTATGGCGGTGATGGGCTATTTTTTGGCCTGGAAAGCTGTTAGCTCAAAAAACTTGTTTTTGCGCGGCATAAAGCTGATCGGGCTTGGAATACTCTTAAATATTGGTCTGAATTTTCACCTTTTAATCAACTATTTTCTTGGTTATTACAGCAGTCTGGATCCTTTGTCCTACATTTTTGGGGTAGATATCCTGTTCCTGGCAGGATTAAGCATGTTGGTGATGGCCGGTCTTCAAAAAGTAGCCGGTAAGCATTTGTTGCCCTGGATACTTGCTTTATTAATTGCTGCCGCAGCTGAGCCCTTTCTGCCGCTGTACGAAGGCAAATGGCCGGTGATACATTATGTGCAGGCTTTTTTTTGGGGAAAGGCCTATTGGTCGTATTTCCCATTGTTCCCCTGGCTCAGTTATCCGCTGGCCGGATTCCTGTTTTATCGCCTCTCAAAAAACATTCAAATCTCGCAATGGCGCACTAAAACCTTCCTCATAATATGGTTCGTTCTGTTAGCCGGTATTGCGTCAAGCTTTGCTTATGGCTTTCGGATCAGCATTAATCTGCCGGCATACTACCACCATCAACTGCTTTTTGTTGGCTGGACAATGGCCTTCCTGGCCTGGTGGGTGCTCAGTTGGTACTTTATATCAAGCAGCTTTTCAAATAATTGGTTTTTTCGCTACCTGCAATTTTGCGGCAGAAATGTTACCGTTTTTTATGTGATCCAATGGCTGTTGATTGGAAATATAGCAACTGCCATTTACCGCAGCCAAAGTCCGTTGCAATGGCTGATGTGGCTGGTTATAATTGTGCTAGCAAGCAGTTTACTTACCAAAGGATATCTGATAGCAAGAAACAAAAGTTTCCCTAAAACGTAGTGTGGAAAAAGCAGCAGCAACTTATCAGGGGTTAAAGCGCTTGTGTTAGAAATCTTGAATTAATTCAGGAAAAGGGCTTTCTGCTAATGTGTATTGGCGTTGGTTTTATGCTGATTAAGCCTTTTATCATTTATAGTTGCTGACTATCTGCTATTCGACATCGATTTTCATATAAATTTCCTTTCGAACATAAGCCTATCATTAATCTTTTACTTGCTTTTCAATCACGCCAAAGATGCCCTTTTCGCTTTCTTTTCCTTAATTTGACCTTTCACTTACTTAAACAATAGACTGCTTTTCGTATCTCCCGGCAGGGCTCGAACCTGCGGCCCTCCCGATGTAAAATCGGGATGCTCTGCCAACTGAGAAACATAGCTTTAAGTATGCATTTAGTATGTATAAAAAAATTCAGGAAGCCACAAATTGATTGTAACTTCCTGATTTTTAGGTCTCCCCGGCAGGGCTCGAACCTGCGGCCCGCTGATTAAGAGTCAGCTGCTCTGCCAACTGAGCTACGGAGAGATTTAGGGCTGCAAAGTTAATATTTTTTGCTGTCGTCCGCGCATTTTTAAGCATCTTTCAACTTGAGCAAAATCTGAAGCCTAATCTGGAACTTAAAATGCTCACAACTGCGATCCCTTCCGATTAAAAATCAGTGGGCTATTCCCATACCGGCGTCAAAAAAAAGCATTAACCCAAGGGATTTCCTTTACAGTTAAATGCTGTTTTTTCCTTAATTTTGGCATCCCATTGATGAAAAGTATAAAAAAAATAGATCCTAAAAATAATATAAATGGCATACCAACGCCACCACTATGGTTATCGTTACTGCCTTTGTTAGTGACAGGTTTAGCGCTTGGCCTCTCGGTATTTATATTTAATGTACAGCCCCATTTTTCGTTGGTTCTTGGTGCTATTACAGCAGGCATTAGCGCATATATTTTTGGATACTCATGGGAAACAATAAAGGCAGGGTTCAAAAATTCCATTAACCGGACAACGCCATCGCTGCTTATCCTTTTAATAATTGGTATGCTCATTGGCATTTGGATTGCCAGCGGCATAGTCCCAGCAATAATGTATTATGGGTTTAAGTTTTTGGTTGCCAGGTGGTTTTTGCCAATTATCTTGCTGGTTTGTAGTGTAATGGCACTAATAACCGGCAGTTCCTGGTCAACAATTGGAACAATTGGTGTGGCTTCTATTGGTATTGGCGATGGTTTGGGCATTCCGGCCGCAATGACGGCCGGGGCTATTGTTTCAGGCTCTTTTTTTGGCGACAAAATATCCCCCATGTCCGATTCAACAAATTTAACCTCATCTGTTCTGGGGGTTAATCTGTATGAACATATTAAGCACATGCAATACTCAACTATACCAGCATTGATTGTCTCACTCATTGCATTTACAATTATGGGGTTTATGGTTGCTGGCGATGGTGTTGTCGATGGTGACGTCTCGCATTATCTGCAGGGAATAAAAGAAAACTTCAATCTTTCAATCTGGCTATTTATTCCACCCATTGCCGTTATCATTCTAATTTTGATGAAAGTCCCCGCGATTCCCAGCCTTTTGGCGGGATTGATATTGGGTGGAGGAGCATTTGTTGTTTTACAGGATGGAAGTTTTAAAGTGTTATTTGAAACCATCCATACAGGATTTGTTTTAGATACCGAAGACTCCAGTATTAACGAACTGTTTTCCCGTGGTGGAATGGAAAGCATGTACAACGTAATTGCTTTGGCATTGGTTTCATTAGCATTTGGGGGCATTATGAATTCTACCAAAATGCTACACTCAATTTTTATGGGAATGTCTCGCTTTTTAAAATCAATTGGTACCCTTAATTTATCCGTTATATTAACTTCCTTTTTCGTGAATATTTTTGGTGCCAATCAATATTTGGCGGTAATTCTGCCTGGTCAGATGTTTGAAGAAAGCTACCGTGGAGAGCGATTAAAACTTAAAAATTTAACGCGGGCGCTTGAGTCCGGAGGAACATTAACAGCTTCCTTAATTCCGTGGAATAGCAGCGCAGTATTTATTTATACAGCATTAGGGGTTTCGGCAGCAGCTTATGCCCCTTTCGCAATACTATGTTGGTTTACAGCCTTAGTTGAAATATTTTTTGGTTACACAAAAATTACCATGTATAAGCTCCCTCAATACGATATTCGTGAGGATGATGAGTGCAATTAGAAAGGTCGATCTGTCAATTGGTCAACCTAAAACTACTACTCTGCCGATTAAAAATCGGAATGCGCTGTCAGCTATGCCGTGCAGTTTATACTATCGAATCATCCAATCGAACGCGTTTCATTTTCCCATTGACCAAATAAAACTTCTAAAACCATTTAAAATCTTTTCCTTTGCACATTCAATACCCTCACTATGAAAAAACTTTCTCTCCTGATCGCTTTAATCCTTGCCTTTTCGGTTTCCATCAAAGCGCAGTACAACACACAAAGTGAACATTTTAACAATCCAGAATTGCTGATAGGGTATGCACAGGATTGTGCCAATTTTTGGACAGGAGTAGAAGACACGCTGTATGGAGGCTATTTTACTGATGTTAGTCGCTCAGGTAATGTGCTGAACAACAACATAAAAGGACTTGTTTCGCTCTCCCGAAACGCTTATGGATTCAGCCGTGTATTTATGCTGACAGGAGACACTTTCTATCTCACTAAAGCAAATTCTGCGCTGAATTTTATGGTTCAACACCTGTGGGACAGTATTTATGGCGGGTGGTTTGCTACCAGCTCACGATCGGGAAGCAATCCCTATACCGGCGTCAAAAAAGCATTTGATCAGCATTATGCGCTGCTGGGGTTGACTGCCTATTGGGAAGCGACAAACGATAGTTTGTATTTCGAATCCCTGAATCAGGGTTATGACTTTATCGAAAATGCCTTGTGGGACGATGATCCGGTCAATTTTGGTTATTACGATAAAGTTTCGCGCACAGGCATGCAGGGCAGCGACAAAAGCTTTAATGCCACCGTTGATGCTGTGACGACTCATTTGTGGAACTTGTGGCTGCTCACCGGAGAGACAAAGTATTACGAACGGCTGCTGGCGATGCAGCAGAATATGCAGCAGCACCTTATCCCTTCGATGCGGGAAGACGGTATCGGCTTTGCTGAGTTGTTTAACAGCAGCTGGTCCGAAAAATCTTCCGAACGCCGCACCATTATGGGGCATGTGCTTAAAACAGGCTGGAGTTTGGCGCGCATCTACCGGATGACGGGTGATGAATCAGCTTTGGCTTCTGCCAGATTACTTGTTGATCATGTGCTGCAAAAAGGCTACGACCACAAGTATGGTGGTCCTTACAAAGATTACGACAGATTTACTGGTGAAATGTATATGTATGGCGCCTATGATACCGCCAAAGCCTGGTGGCAGATGGAGCAAGCCATCACCTCCGGATTACTGCTATGGGAAACTACCCGTGAGGTAAAATACCTTAAAATGGCCGACGAAAGTCTGAAGTTTTTCATGGAATACTTTGTCGATCCGCTTTACGGCGAAGTCTATGCCGATCGTTCTCGCGAAGGAGGCCGCGTGGCTTATTCCGGCGGCTTTTGGGACGAAAACAAAGGAAGCCAGGGCAAAGCGGCCTACCATTCCATCGAAACAGCTTACTATTCCTACCTCTATGCCAAACTGGTTCTGCAACGCGATACAGCAAGACTCTACTATCATTTTGACCCTGTTGGTTTCGACCGCGAAATACGGATGAACCCTCTGGCTGTTGATTTTGAAAAATTCCAGCTGGCTGAAGTCATCAACAACGGTGAGGCCTGGACACAATTTGACCCATTAGCGCGGATCATCTACTTGCCTGCCGGAGCAGGAGGGCTGTTTGAAGTTGGTTACAGGATGGAAGGTTTGCCTGATCAAATTTATGAATATGCTGATAATAGCCCTTTTGAGCAATTAAGTGTTTACCCCAACCCTTTTCAACAGCAACTCACACTCTCATTCACACTCAGCCAGCCAGAAAGTGTAACAGTTAAAATCTACAATCCCCTGGGTCAGCTCATTGAAGAAATTCATTCCGGAAACTTAGCGGCCGGAAAACATCAACTTTCGTGGGACAAACAATTTGCAGATAAAGGCCTGTATTTTTATAGCCTGGAAGCTGATGGAGCCATTGTAACAGGCAAGGTGATCGCAAACTAAACAACAAAATCTTGACTGAAAAGCCTAACTTTGCAGGCTGAAACTGTTCAACGCATGGAAGAACAAAAACCCAAAAAAGACAGTTCCCTCAAAGTGAATGCCGGTATTGAACAACCCGCTTCGCTAAATACTGCTGCCATCGAGCGCCTGAAAAACCGCAAGCAGCAATTGCTTTCCTCACAAGAGTATATTGAGGGTATTTTAAATGGTGATATGGTACTGCTCAGCAAAGCCATTACCCTGGTCGAAAGCAATCTGCCTGCCCATCAGCAGACAGCTCAGGAAATTATTGCCGCCTGTCTGCCCCATTCCGGAAACGCACTTCGGCTGGGTATCACCGGTGTGCCGGGAGCAGGAAAAAGCACTTTTATCGAAGCCCTTGGTATGCAGCTGTGCGAGCAAAACCAAAAAGTTGCTGTACTCGCCATCGACCCGAGCAGCCAGCGATCCAAAGGAAGTATTTTGGGCGATAAAACCCGCATGGAAAACCTGTCAGCCCATCCAAATGCATATATCCGTCCTTCGGCTGCGGCCGGTACTCTTGGCGGGGTAGCACGCAAAACGCGCGAAAGCATCGTGCTGTGCGAAGCCGCAGGATTCGACCATATCTTCGTAGAAACGGTTGGTGTCGGACAATCTGAGATCGTTGTGCATTCTATGGTAGATTTCTTTTTGCTGATCCTCATCAGCGGTGCCGGCGACGAACTGCAAGGCATTAAAAAAGGAATTATGGAGATGGCCGATGGCCTGGTGGTAAACAAAGCTGATGGCGACAATATAGGCCGTGCCAATCGCGCCAAAGCGGAATGTGAAAGTGCATTGCATCTGTTTCCACCTGCCGAATCAGGCGTGGAACCGCGCGTGCTCACTTGCTCCTCCCTGAACAATATAGGCATTAAGGAGGTTTGGCAGATGGTAACTTCGCACATTGATGTAATCCGGAATAATGGCTATTTAACACATAAGCGCACCCAGCAGGCAGTGCAGCTGATGTATGAAACAATTGACGAAGCGCTGAAAAATCGCTTTTATGATGATCAAGCTGTTAAACAAGCCCTTCCGGCAATGGAAAATGCCGTAAAAAATCAATCTGTAACAGCCTATATTGCTGCGCAAAATTTATTGGATAATTATTTTAATAGTTTGAAATAGAACTATTTACAAGCATACATTATCCCAGCTTACTAATCCTTACAAGCATCTCTTTATCAGCAAGCGTAATGAGCCTGCCCTGCATCTGAATCAAACCATCAGATTTCATACGGCTTAAGGTGCGTGTAACACTTTCGCGTGTGGCATGGATATAATCGCCTAAGTCGCTTCGTGATAGTGGAAGTTCAAAGCTGTCGGACAAAAATATTTCATCCGCCAGAAAAAGCAAGGCATCGGCCAGGCGGCCATGAATTTGCTTTTGCATCTGATTGATCGACCGATCATAAAAAGTAAGTTCGTCCTGACACAGGCTATTGATTACCTCATTGGCAAATTTACCATTGCGCATAATCAGGGTTTTGAAAATTCCGGTGACGATAAAGCAAACCGTCGTTGGCATTAATGCAGTGGCCGAATAATGGTTTATCTTATCTCCCAAAACCGTTGGGATACCGATAAAACGAGGTGGCTTTACCAGTTTCAGGATTTGATCTTTGGAGGGGCCGTTTTTATGGATCTTTATAAGGCCGGTTTTCACATAAGTAATGTTGGAGCATAAGGATCCTTGTTGAAAAATCCTTTCATTCTTTTTATAAACTGCCCCTGCACAATTGGTTTTAAGAATTTGAAGCTCTTGATGATCAAGCACTTCAACTGCACACGATCGAATACGGCAGGTTTCACAGTTCACTTGTCCCGGCAAATCCATGTGTATGGCGATTTAATTTGGACTATAAAGATACTACAAATGTGATATAAATCATATCCTGACTGTGCATTTTATCACAATAGCCCGGAATCAAAACCCTGATTAGCACCTTATTTTTGTATTAAAATAATTGATTATGTGTAAGTTCGCTAAAATAGCCTCAAAAGTTGGATTGATTTCCATTTTATTGAGCATCATTGTAATGATTTCGGGTTGGTTGATGGTTGATATCAACGTATGTGTAATTTCCATGATCCTGATGTGCCTAGCTGCCATCAGTTTCATTCTTTGCATGGTTTGCAATTGCGTGCATGCCTCCAAAGATAATACGACAACCGCATAGCACTATCGGTTCTAATTGACTCACAACCTTTGTATTATGGTCAAACCATGTGACTACCTAAAAATTGAGCGTTTGTTTAATGTTGGTCTAACAGCAACAGGATGAATTTTTTATGCGAAGGTTGTTAATGTATCACAGCTGATACAATAGTAAGCAGGAGTCGAATGGCTCCTGTTTTTTTATATATTCCCTAAATTGGAAGCATTAGTCGCATTCTATTCGGCTAGTATCATTGCTGCTGCAGTTTTTATTCAGCAAGCTCCTGATAGCAAAAAAAAAGGAACAGCCATTGCCGTTCCTTTTTTCATTAACAACTTAAGTGATTATAAATCTACTGTTTCAGTACGAATAGGTTCAGGTGCAGATTTGCGGATTGTGAGTTCATCAATCAGGTTTGTTGCACCGGCATATTTATCGATCACAAACAATACATAGCGTATATCGACATTAATGGTACGCTGCAAAGCGGGTTCAAAAGCGATATCACCGCTCATAGCTTCCCAGTTGCCATCGAAAGCAATCCCAATAAGTTCGCCTTTTCCATTGATTACGGGGCTACCTGAGTTTCCGCCAGTAATATCATTGGTCGTAAGGAAGCATATAATCAGTTCACCATCTTCGCCATAGACACCAAAATCGCGTGTTTCGATCAGGTTCTTTAAATATTCCGGAACGATAAATTCATCATCTGTCGGATCTTCTTTTTCAAGGATACCGGCTGAAGTTGTGAGGTAATTATACTGTATGGCATCAGCAGCTTCGTATTCCTGCACACTACCGTAAGTCATGCGCATTGTTGAATTGGCATCGGGATAAAATACCTTATTGGGTTGCAGTTCGCGTAAACCTGCCATAAACAAACGCTCCGATTCTGATAAGGTAGCTTGTGCAGCACGAAACTCACCTGATGTTTCCATCATTTTCGACATAAAGGCGTTGGCCAGTTCAAGCGCCGGATCTTTTTCAAGGGTGCGTAAATCAGGATCATTTAAGAAGGTTTTCAGGCGTTCTTTTTCAGCAAATACCGAATTTTTAAATACTTCTTCGGCATAGCTACCAAAACTTCCTTTATGTTCGTTAAACATCTGATATACAAGTGGTGCCTGCATATTTACAGGAACATTTTGGTAATATTGGTAGAGCATGGTTTCCAGCACTTCTTGATCGGCAGGTGCATAATAATTCTTGAAATGTTCATCAAGCCCTGCAAGCAAAGCATCGGCAGTGGTTTTTACCTGTGCTGCACGTTCTTCTTTCATCTTTTTGGCCATGTCTTTATCTTTTGGCAGCTCCTTTTTGTCGATTGGCTTCAAAAGCTCATACAGTCCGTTGAAGTTATTGGCATAACTTACAATTTCGGAACCGCTTAAACCGGCAAAATTGGTATAAAGAAAGGGCTCAATGGTAGATCCCATTTTGGTATAGCTTTCTTCAAGATTCTCCAATACGTTACCATATTTTTCTTTGCGTGCCTCATCAGCATTTACCCAGGCCTCGAACTGCGCCTCGGTTTCCATTTTTTTGTCAGCCACGTCCAGTTTCTTCAAGCCGCGGGTTTGACCAATCAGGTATTTCCAGGTATTGGCAGTAACTGCATACTTTGAAGCATATTGAATTTTTACTTGCTGATCAGCCTCCATAAAGCTTTTCCATACTTCCAGCTTTTTTCCAAATAATTCAATGATAGTAGGATACTGATCATCAAGGTTGAAATCGACACCGTATGAAGTCAGGTAACGATCTGTTCCACCGGGGTATCCCCAAATCATGGCAAAATCATCTTCCTGAACGCCATCTAGGCTGATTGGCAAATGGTGCTTTGGTTTTAGCGGAATATTTTCTTCTGCATAATCAGCAGGACTGCCGTCAGGAGCGGTATAAACCCTGAAAATGGAAAAATCGCCGGTATGACGTGGCCACATCCAGTTGTCGGTATCGCCACCAAACTTTCCAATAGCTGAAGGAGGTGCTCCTACTAAACGAACATCTGTAAACACCTCGTAAACAAACATATAATATTCGTTTCCATTGAAGAAACTTTTCACAACTACATTATAGTGGTTGTCGTTAGCGGCAGCTTTCTTAAGGCGACTACTCACTTCGCGGATGGCTGCGCTGCGTTCCTGATTACTCATTTCTGCAGTAACATTGGCCAATACACTGTCAGTAATATCTTCCATACGAATCAAAAAAGAAGCCGTAAGTTCTTCATTAGGCAACTCTTCGTCCAGGCTTTTGGCCCAGAAACCATTTGTAAGATAATCATGCTCTAAATTACTGTGCTGCTGGATAATATCATAGCCACAATGGTGATTGGTAAACAATAATCCTTTGTCGGATACAATTTCTCCGGTGCAGAAAAAGCCGGATGGTGTTGGGCTTGTCGAGAGGCCAACGATGGCGTCTTTAAGACTGGAATTGTTAACGCTGTAGATTTCATCAGCGCTAAGCTGAAGCCCGGCCTCCTGCATATCGGTATAATTTAACCTTTCAACAAACATGGGTAGCCACATGCCCTCATCGGCATAGGTTTTTCCCAATGAAACCAGCATAAAAAATGCCAGCACAAAAAAAACTCTTTTCATAAAATTAACTTTTGGTTTTTAAAAATAGCAAGTATTAATTAAGCCTGCTATCCAGAAAATATGCCAGAATACATTTTTATCTGAATAACAGGCTAATATAAATATTTCACGCTTTAAATAATTGCAATAATGTTCACTTTGATACAGAGACTTGTTCGCTAACGAACACTATTTAAGCCCTAACATTTCCGGTCCCATTTTAAAATAAATATCCACTGGAATACCAAGTGCTGTGATGCGGTCAAGATCGGCCTGAAGCTGTTGTTTTACAACGCCTTCATTGGCAATCCATGATTTTACGGCTTCATAATCACCATCGCCCTGAACCTTCAAAATCATTCCGGTGAGTTTGGCACTGGCTGCTTTCATCTTTTCCAGATCAATGGAATAAGTCCCGTTTTCTGAACGGGTAAAACCGCCTTCTTCACGGAAGAAATTGAAGGTAAGCATATTGGCTTTACCATGCGCGCTGGCAGCGCCAAATCGGACCGAACGGAAAAATCCAGCCATAAAAGTGACGTAATTGTCCATCAATTCTGTATCCTGATACTCGCCCATTTCGTGCAACTTGGTAACCAAAAACAGACCCAGAATATCAGCTTTTGCTTCTTCAATAGCCGAATACTGCTCACGCAGCGCTTTGCGAACCGTTGATTTGCCGTCGATGGTATTTTTAATACCCATGCCATGTGCTACTTCGTGAAACATGGTATTGCTAAAGAAAGCGTCAAACTTGATATGCTGACGCAGTTGAGGATCAATTAATTCCTGCGATATCGGCACTAATATCTGATCAAATTTAGCCCGCATGCTGTTTTTTAACTGCAACTTACGTGTTCCTTTTTCAAGCTGAACGCGCTCATCATTGGGC
This sequence comes from Bacteroidota bacterium, assembly GCA_018830105.1. Classification (GTDB taxonomy): domain Bacteria; phylum Bacteroidota; class Bacteroidia; order Bacteroidales; family F082; genus UBA5536. The sequence goes on along the minus strand of JAHJTC010000010.1, from coordinate 179,636 downwards.
AAATTGATAGCAATAGTTTTTCCGGCCATATTGCAGTCGCCACCATAAAACACGACATCATAGGCGTTGAGGTCGGCATCAGATCCCGGCACCTCGTTTTTGTATTTTTGATCAACAGGAAGTTGTGTTTGCAGTTCAGGCAAAAAGGCAGCATAATGCGAAAGCCTGTCGCTCCAAACTTTATCCTTGATTAAAATAAAAGCTTCGTGAGCTGCTTTGTAACCAAACAAAGCATCGGTATAATTTTCGATAGGTCCGATCACCAAATCAACATTATTGTTGCGCACGTCCATCCAGGCCATATCGCTTTCAAAGTATTCGTCGGTACGCAAAGCCGTGGCACGCAGCCTCAGATAATCAGCAAAAGCTTTGTCGCCGGCCAGTTCAGCAGCCTTATCCAATAAATCTGCTGCTTCATTTATCTCTTTAGCATAGGCTTCGTGATACCACACTGTTTTTAAAGCACCCTCCTCATCACGGCGGATAAGCGTGTACTGACTAGTTTTATTGGGGTCGTCGAAGGCATTAAACTCTTCAACAGTCATGTCTTCAGGGTAAAACTGTGCTCCCTGAGGCTTTGGTCCATAAGAATCCAGAAAAGGTTTTTGGTTGTCGAGCTCGTCCCAGGGGCCATAATTAATGGCAGCAAATTCTCTGGCTTTGGCATTTTCAATGGAGCTCAGAAATGGAATTTTTTCTCCAAAATTTTGCAACCAGAAAATATCGTCCATGATCGTTGCCGCTTTAAAAAGCAATTGCAACATTTCCTTTTCATCATCACTCAGGTGACTGATATCGGCAGTAAGTGGGACTTCTGCATACTTTTCCATCAAGCTTGTCATCGGATCAGGGGTTTCGGCAGTGTTGGTAGCGGGTTGCTCACAGGCGCCAAGCATTAAAAGCAATCCCAGCATAAAACTTAACTTTTTCATATTCAATTATTTTAATTATTGATGATCACAGATGCGAAAATACAGGTTTTTGAAAGAATTTTCAATATAGGCAGGTATTATTGTGTGAATATAATAACAAAAAACCTAAAAACAGCCTGGCAAACAATCCTTAGCAACTATTTCTACAAAAAGAATAACTCCCATGCAACTAATCGTCTTTTCAAAACGCCAGGCCACGAATGTCAAGCTTTTATGTTCTTCTACCTGAATATTACCTGCTTTTTATTTTTGCGTAAAAAATCGCTTTCTTTCTTCAAAAAGCACAAACAAAGCAATAAATTTTAACTTTGTGCATTAAAAAACATCAAGCATGCTTCAAAAGAAAATCCTGGTCATTTATCCCGAAGTGAGAGCAACGCGTGTTGCCATTTATCGCAGCAACGAACCCATGTTCTTGAAAACCATCAAACATCCTGAAGAGGATTTGGCCAAGTTTGATAAAATCCCTGACCAGACAGATTACCGCAAACAAGCCATTGTTAACGAATTGGAACGCAATGATTACGATCTGAATCTGATTGAGATCATCATGGCACGCAGTGGCTTGGTAAAACCTCTAAAATCAGGCGTTTATCTGATCAATGAAAAGATGGTTGCCGACCTGGAAACCGGTATTATGGGTGTGCACGAAACCAACTTGGGTGGGCTGATTGCATTTAAAATGGCCACCGAAATCGGCATCAAGGCCTATATGGCCGACCCCGTAGTGGTTGACGAGCTTTCGGATTTGGCGCGAATCACCGGACATCCACTTTTCGTTCGCAAGTCCATTTTCCATGCCTTAAGCCATAAGTTTTTTGCGCGCAGATATGCCAAAACCATCAATAGAAAATATGAAGACCTCAACTTGATTGTTGCCCATGTTGGCCTTGGCGGCATCTCGGTTGGCGCCCACCAAAAAGGACAAGTTGTAGATGTTAATCAGGCCTTCGATGGCGGTGGCCCTTTCTCCATTACGCGATCAGGAACTTTACCCATGGGGCAATTGGTAAGGTTATGTTTTAGTGGCAAATACACTGAACAACAACTGTTGAAAATACTCAATTCACAGAGTGGATATTCGGCCTACCTGGGCACCGATTCTATTCCTCAAATCAATAAAATGATTGCCGATGGAGACGAAAAAGCAGCCTTTATTTCCGAAGCCTGCGCCTATCAGGTGAGCAAAGAAATTGCTTCACATTACGCCACCCTCGAAGGCGATTTAGATGCCATTATCCTTACCGGAAATATTTTTAACAGCGAATTATTCCTTGACCATGTGAAAAAAAGAATTGGCAAGTTGGCGCCACTGGCACTTTACCCAACAGTAAACGATCTGGAAGCCCATGCCACAAACGCGTTACAGGTGCTTAAAGGGGAGGTGGAAGTAAAAACCTATGCCTAAATGTTGCGACATACTGTTGCGTCTTTTAGTGCTTTTGCCCGCATTATCTATAGCACAAAGCTTCGAAAATGGCTTTGAAATTAACCAAAATCAAGCGTTTTGGTATAATACCAGCATCAAGTACGACAGCACCGCTTTTGCCGGAAAAGCATTTAACCTTGCTGCTGCTGATCAGGAATTTGGTTTGGCTTTTCAAATTCCCTCCAAACAGCTTGCCCACACCTCCAACTCCATCAATTTAATGCTTGAAGCCTGGCTGCGTTTTGACCAGCCCGCCGAAAAAGCTTTTTACGTACTCACAATAAACAACGCAGATGAGCTGCTTTTGTGGCATGCCTTCGATCTGACACAAAATTTTTCGGCAGCCAATGAATGGTTTCATTTTGCTGATAGCATCAGCATTCCTGCTGATTTGCTCCAAAACTCAAGCCTAAAAATCTACCTTTGGAATCCCTCAAAAATTACAATTTCAACTGATCAAATCATTCATGTTTTTCAGGAAGCAAACATACCGACATATATACCTGACAGCATTGATTTTCCTGAAATTGAAGGAATTCCAACAGTATTGGCACAAAATCGGTTTTTTGAACTGCTTCACTATCCCGAATCCGGAGCCTTGCTGGTGGCAGACAATCGCGGCAAGCCGATTACAAAACCCTGGACAGTTTTTACGCAGATGCAAGCCCGCAGAAAATCAGTGACAAGCCTTACAAGCCAGTGGAAAATCAGAAGCAGCCGCAGTAAAAATGATAAAACACGACTTGTTTTGGTCGCCAAAAACACCTTGAGTCGCAATAAAATTCACATTGATTTTGAATGGGGCAATCCACAATTGTCAATCGAAATGCAAAGTCGTTTTAGAAAAAGCGGACTCCTGGATCGGCAGGCATTGGTTATTGCTTTTGAAGACAGCCTGAATCAGGTTTTTCGAAAAAACAGACTGATAGATTCAGTGGATTTTCAAAAAGCTTACTATCTTGATCACCAAGGCTTTATTTGTGGAAAAGCCGATAGGTCTAGTGGAATATATCCAGCCTCACAGCTATCCTCACTTCAATTTGATCAAAAGCAAAATAGCGCGTTTCTTAACCTTGATTTTGCGGCAGATCACCCCCTTATACATTATCCTTTGCGAAGCGATACAACAGATTATTTCGTTGATCAGTCTGCTACCCAAATCAAAGCCCGATCAAAAATTGATGGAACTTTTGAGCTACTGTCAGGTTTTGAACCACCTTTTTTGCCACGTATCATGCCTGTTTCCCATGGTTTTCGTGCTGCTATTGCTTTTACAGAGCATGCCGACTGGACTAATTTGAGAACCCAACGCGCGGTTAATTTTGGCCACGAAGATATCACACAAGCCGATAGTGCTGTCGGGGGTTTTGTTTTTTATGATATACCGGTAACAAAGAGTGTGTTTTACAATAATCCTGATGGCATTACAAACGCTGTAATAAGTGACAGTATTTTTACCGAACCACATGCCAGTATTGTTGAAAACAGGGCGTTCTATGAATTTTTAAACCAACTTTACGTACACGGCCACGAAATATGTTTGCACAGCCCGGAGCAATTTAGCAGCACGCGCCAAAACCTAAAATCAGCACTACAGTTTATGGAAGCGCATTTTGGTTCGCCCAGCTGGATCGATCATGGATACAACAACTTACCCATGAGCAACCGCGAAAACCTGGTTGGCGACGGCCTGCGTAAAAGTGGTGCGTTATCCGTTTTAAAACATGGTGGCCGCCACGGTGTGCGCTATTTCTGGAATCCTTATTTTGAAGAAGTTATACCCTTTCAAAAATGGCATTTCGATGGACAGCTTCTACAGCCCTATTCTGGTTTTAGTGATGCCTTCCCCGAGCGCAACTTTTCGGCAATACCGGGCACTGATGCCTGGATCTGGCGCACCAATGGCACGCTCGAAATACCGCGCGAAGGTTTATGGAATTATTATTTCAATAACGAACGCCTGTCGCGACTGATAAAATTTAATGGCATCTATATTGGGCATGTATATCCAGCATGGGTGCAGGAGCAGAAAGGTTTCTGGCACTATGATGAAACAGGTAAAATAGTTGCGGAAACAGGTTTCAATCAGGCTTTGGCACGCATTGACAGCCTGCACAAGAGCCGGGAATTACTACCTGCAACCCTACAGCAATTGCTTCGTTACCACGAGCAAAGCTTGCAAATTGTGTATGATTTCAGTGCGGATGGCACTGTCAGGATCACACACATGGGAGATCAGCCAATTGCCGGATTAAGCTTTGTTACTACAGCTGATGCTGTTGTAGTTGAAAAAAAAGAGTTTGAGAGCCGCCACTCAGGTGGTGAACTCCTCTTTTGGTTCAATTTACAGCCCGGAGAAACAGTAAGCCTAAAAGCTTTAAAGGCTTTGACAAAATAATCTACATTTCTATAGCGTACTATTTCACAGCCGTTTCATAACTATTTTCAGTTGTGTTCAGGCTCAGTGTTTATGCCTATTTGCACTTAGTTTCCACCTTATTAATGCAACCGTTTGAGGTGCAAAAAGCAGGGTTTTAACCTAAAATCAGCAACAATTTACTGTATTATCTGTTATTTTGTTAACAACTGGATAAAACTCAGAAAATACACTAATATGGACAAAAAATTCAATTTCACACTTTCGAAAGCGGCCTCCGAACTGCTTGACAAAGCCAAAAGCGCCAAATTATACGAGCGTTACGAAGACTTAGCTGTCGCATCTTTGGGAGACTCAAAAACACTCAGTTATGAAGTGAGCTATGATGTACCCAACAAAGGCAAAGTGGTCGAAGCTATTATACATAAAGTTAGCAACGGAATTTCGGCCAATTACCCGGAACCCTATATGCGTCGCCGCGACCCTGACACTATGCTGATTGCTGATGATAAGCCATCGGATAAGGAACGCTATGAAGATCGCATGGGCGAGACTTTTGATCCGCTGAGGAAAGAGACATTCGACTGGCTCAAAAAACAAGACTTAGGCTACTTTTTCTTTAAGATTGGCTTGATGGAAGAGAGTTCCTATGGCCTGGCTATTGTACCTGCTAATGCTGCGTTTTTTGCCATGGGACTGGCCATGTTACAAAAAATCGTTCCAATAACCGCAGTTCCAGAAAACACGACAATCAAAGCTGTTGTTTATGTTGCTCCGCCATTCAGGCACACGCATTTCGATGGCAAGCAGATTGTGGTACACAACAGAACTGACGAAGTTTACGAGGTATTTTCCTATAACCTCTATCCGGGGCCAAGTGCGAAAAAAGGCATTTATGGCGTCTTACTTTCCATCGGGGAGGCAGAAGGCTGGACTACAACCCATTGTTCTGCTGTAGAATCAGTGAGTCCGTACGACAATGTTACCCGTTTTATGCACGAGGGTGCAAGTGGAGGAGGCAAGAGCGAAATGCTGCAACATATTGTGCGTGAACCCAGTGGCGAGGTATTAATAGGCACCAATACTGTTACGGGAGAAAAGAGAAGCATTCAGATTCCGCGTTTTTGCGAAATCACTCCAATTTGCGATGATATGGCTACTATTCACCCCAACATTCAATCAGAAAGCAAACGCATGAGATTGCTGGATGCCGAAAATGCCTGGTTTATCCGTACCGACAATATTACAGGCTATGGCATTGATCCTGTACTTGAAAAAGTTACCATCAATGCCAAACAGCCACTGCTTTTTTTTAACATTGAGACCCATCCCGGAGGCACTGCGCTGATCTGGAATCATATTGAAGATGAGCCGGGAAAACCCTGCCCGAATCCCAGAGTCATTGTCCCACGCGAACTGTTTGAGGCCATTGAGAATCCTGTACATATTGATGTTCGTAGTTTTGGCGTGCGCACACCGCCCTGCACGGCCGAGGATCCTACGTATGCCATTTTCGGTTTATTCCATTTTTTACCTCCTGCATTGGCCTGGCTATGGCGTTTGGTATCACCGCGCGGACATGCCAACCCCAGCATCATCAGTAGCGGAAAAGGGATGGAAAGCGAAGGTGTTGGCTCCTACTGGCCCTTTGCAACAGGCAAAAAAGTGCATCATGCCAATTTGTTACTGGATCAAATATCCGAAAAAACAGATACCCGCTATGTACTTACCCCAAACCAATATGTAGGCATTTGGAAAGTGGGATTTCGGGCCCAGCTGCTGATGCGTGAATACCTTACCCGCAGAGGGAATTCAAAATTCAGACCCGATCAAATCAGTCAGGCGCGCTGTCCACTGCTGGGCTATGAACTTGATTTTTTGACCATAGAAGGATCCAAAATTCCTTCCCGCTTTTTAAAAACCTACAAACAGCCCGAAGTAGGATTTGAGGGCTATGACAAGGGTGCTGTGATCCTTACAGAATTTTTCAAAAAAGAACTGGAACAATACCGCACACCCGAACTTTCCGAATTGGGACATCGTATTATCGAAACATGCCTGAATAATGGCACGGTTGAGGATTACGAGCAACTGATTCCGAAAAAGTAAGCATGCTGTATTTTTTAAATCAAAAAAACAGGATAATTCCTCATGGTATTATCCTGTTTTTTTCTTTAGGAATACTTGTCTTTAAAACCTGATGATTCCGTTATTCAAGCCTTTCTGTCAGGCTTATTACAATTTCATCTCAGGAATTTCTCCTTCTACGAGCAGCGGGGCTTCCGTTTTGCTCACGATCTCTTCCACGGTAATACCGGGGGCTCTTTCGAGCAGTTTAAAGCCCTTTTCTGTGACTTCCACTACGGCCAAATCTGTTACAATTCTTTTAACACATTGCACGCCGGTAAGGGGCAAATCACATGATTTCAGCAGCTTGCTGTTTCCTGCCCGATCGGTATGCGTCATGGCGACAATTATATTTTTTGCTGAGGCCACCAAATCCATTGCACCTCCCATACCTTTCACCATTTTTCCCGGGATTTTCCAGCTGGAGATATCTCCATTTTCTGAAACCTGAAAAGCGCCTAAAACCGTTAGGTCGATATGTCCGCCACGAATCATTGCAAAGCTGGTGCTGGAATCGAAAAATGCAGCACCTTTGGTGTAGGTAATGGTTTGTTTGCCAGCATTGATCAGGTCGGCATCAATTTCATCAGTATCTGGATAAGGGCCGATTCCGAGCAAGCCATTTTCTGATTGCAGGGTCACCATCATCCCGTCGGGGATAAAGTTAGCAACCAAAGTAGGGATGCCAATACCAAGATTTACATAATATCCATCTTCTATTTCCTGGGCGATGCGTTTAGCAATGCCATTTTTATCTAAAGCCATCGTGTAATTTTTTTGGGGTTAAATTAGCGTGTTGTTGCAAACTCGATTCTTTTTTCGAGATTTTCGGCCTTGAAGATACGCTGGACAAAAATTCCGGGCGTATGAATGTGGTTAGGATCCAACTCTCCGGCAGGCACCAGCTCTTCTACTTCGGCAATGGTAATTTTACCGGCCATGGCCATAGGCTGATTAAAATTATTGGCCGTATAGCGGTAAATCAGGTTGCCGTGCGTATCGCCCTTCCAGGCTTTTACTATCGCGAAATCGGCGGTAAGGCCGTGTTCAAGCAGATACATCTTGCCTTCAAACTCGCGAACTTCTTTCCCGTCGGCTACTTCGGTACCATATCCGGCTGGCACGAAAAAGGCCGGAATACCAGCGCCTCCGGCACGACAACGCTCTGCCAGCGTACCTTGCGGAATGAGCTCTACCTCCAGTTCGCCGCTGAGAAGCTGTCGCTCAAACTCCGAATTCTCACCCACATAGGACGAAATCATCTTTTTGATCTGATGCTTTTTGAGTAACAGACCCAGGCCGAAGTCATCTACGCCGGCATTATTAGAAATACAGGTAATACCCTTGACGCCAGTGTCAACCATGGCGCTTATACAGTTTTCAGGAATACCGCACAGCCCGAAACCTCCAAGCATCAAGGTCATCCCATCGCTGAGGCCCTGAATAGCTTCGTGTGCATTTTTTACAACTTTGTTCATAGTTTTGCTGTTATTGTATTGAATCAAAGCGTGTTGGATCGCTTTAGCGTATTTTCCATCACGATTTCCAAACTGCCTTCTGATTGTTTTATGGCACTAAGATAATAGTTCTGCCGGAAATAATAGAGATTTGAAAAAAATGAACCCTTTTGTACCAATTATTTTATAGACTTTTGACTGTTCTACTGAACCATATACTTAGCTAATGTCCGTTTGCAAAGTTTTCTGCAGCAAAAAAAATAGGCGTTGTTGATGTTTTTTTATAACCAAAGTTTTTCTTCAATCTTTCGGGAAAAATGTGAAGCCAGCATTCAGGACAAAACCCTTGCTAATACTTTTCCTTAAGCCATTCCATAAGCTGAACAGTCATTAACATCATCAGCAGGCTATAAACTGTATCTTCAATAGGGATGGTCAAAATACGGATGCCCAGGTTATGTGAATTATCGTACCAAACGATAGGTTCCTCCGTGAAATAGCCAGTAAGGGCGCCATTTACAATCAAAAAAGGAATCAGTGATACAAGATAAGCAAGTAAAAAATAACTGAGCCAGGGCTGTTTTTTGTAAACATTATACAACAAAAGCAAAGCCGTAATTATAAAAACAACCGAGGTATAGAGGCGGTCGTAATAGAACAAGCCAACACCGATCAGCACAATACTTAATATAACAAAAAACGGCCGGTGTATTTTTGCCAGCACATCTTTTTTTACATAAACTACCAGACACGCATAAATAAAAACAATAGCGTAAGGCACAACCAGAAAAAACATCCATTCCTCAATCGGGAGGCCCAACATACGGAAACCGATAAGGTAGCGATCGTTGAAGCCCCAGATTTCGGTAGCGGCAAAAATCACATCCTTGGCTATAAAAAACACCCCCATTATAAAAATTGCCGGAAAAAGATATTTCCATTGCTTGAAAAAGGCCACCTTTTTGTCGAAGCTCAACAATAAAGGAGCAGAGAGTGTTAACAGATTGATATAAAGATATAGGTTGTCCATGATTGCACGATTTAGCGGATAGTTAATTGCTGATCAACGATCAACAACAGAAAAAAAAGTGTTTGCACCCCAATAATATAGAAAGCCAGGCGATTGCGGAGATTTTTTACCCAATAGAAAGCCCCCAGCAGCATCAAAAAGGCGATAATCCACCATGCCAAGTAATTTTGAAGAGGAATGGTGCCACCAGCCCACGACCAAAAATCAAAGCGCACGGCAACGGGTTCAAGCAGTATGTCGTACGAAACCATTAATGTGGCAGCAATGACGGCTTTCAGCCATTTTGAAAGCTTCAGCGGATGCACCATTGCGGCGGTGGCAAACACCAAAACACCCCAGTTTATGCCAATCATCAGTGGTACATCGAGCCATTTGAGCCCCAGTCCGTTTCCGTAACTGTATTCACCAAAAATTAATCCTGTTTCTATTCCTAATAACTCCACAAAAAAACCGGCTAAAATCACTACAAGCAACCAGCTCCCATATTTTTTATCAAATCCTTCGGCATTATAGATCAACAGCCCTGCCGCAAAAAGCAAATTGTAGGGTGTTAGCAACATTAAGGCATCCGTATGTCCGAGCAAAACGGTAACAATGCCAACCATATACACGATGATCAACAAAGCCAGACTAAGTTGAAACCTGTTTTTCAGGAAAGCTATCATAGATTTGGAGTTATTTCTGAAACAATTTTTGCTGACAATAAACACAGCGGTATGCCGCCTCCGGGATGCACACTGCCTCCTGTAAAATAAAGCCCTTCAATACTTTGATGATCGTTGGTGTGACGCAAAAAAGCTGCATAACGGCTGTTCGAACTGGTGCCGTAAAGCGAGCCACCAGCCGAAGATGTTTTTAGTTCAATTTCGAGCGGGCTAAGTGTTGCTTCCGTATTTATCAGCGGGCTAAGATCTGTAACTAAAATTTTGTTGAGTTTACTGATGATACGTTCCCGGTAAAGCGGAATGAGCTGTTGCCAATCCTGATCACTATGGGGGGGCACATTAACCATCACAAACCAGTTTTCGCAGCCTTTTGGCGCGTCCGAAGGGATATCTTTGGAGGTGATATTTACATAAACGGTGGGGTCGTCAGGAGGCACAATTCCTTCAAAAATATCCTGAAACTCCTTGCGGTAGTTCTTGCTAAAGAAAATATTATGCAATCCCAGCTGCTCAAATTCAGCTTTTATTCCCCAATAAAAAATCAGTGCCGAACTGGATCGCTCCTGACTTAGCTTTCGTTCCGGCGCCTTTACCAGAGGCAATAATTTGCGGTAAGTTGGCGTAACATCCATATTCGAGATCACCAGATCTGCGGTATGAATGCCTTTGCTGCTGCGAACTCCAGTAACTTTTTGATCCTTAAGCAGAATTTCTTCGACTCTTTCGTTCAGATTAAACCGAACACCCAAATCTTCGGCAAGTTTAACCAGACTGCTGGTAATCTGATACATGCCTTCCTGGGGCAAAAAAGTCCCAACGCCATGCTCTAAATGTGGAATAATATTTAAAATACCAGGCGCACGATAAGGATCAGAGCCGTTATAAGTGGCATAGCGATCGAAGAGTTGAACCAGTTTGGGATTTTTTAAAGCGGCAGTATTGGCCTGATGCATGGTACTAAAAAGACTTAGCTGATGCAGGTTCAGCAATGATTTCAACACATCCTTCGAAAACCAGGTAGCTAATCTGTTGAGGGGTTTCTCCATGAAAATGCCACCGGCCAGCTCAAAAATCTTTCGGCTCTGCTGCAATCTTTTGATTACGGCTTTGGCAGGTACACCTAATTTTCGTTCTACTTCACCGGCAAACTCATTTTGGTCGGCCGATGCAGTCAGTTGCACGCCATCATCCCAAAAATACCGACAACTTTCGTTCTTTTTGATATAATTGAAATACTTTCTCGGATTTTTGCCGGCCAGTGCAAACAGCTCGTCAACAAAGTGTGGCATGGTAAACAAAGAAGGTCCCGCATCAAAACGGTACCCATCCTGCTCAATAACGGTAAGTTTTCCGCCCGGATAGGTATTGGCTTCGATTACCAACACCTGATATCCTTTGAGCTGAAGCCGGATAGCGGTAGCAATTCCAGCTATTCCTGCACCAATAATCAGGGCTCTTTTTGCAGGAATACTGCCAGCATTTTTTATTGTCATGGGTTAGCTTTTCTTCCAGGCAAATTTAACGAGCTCATTTAGTGGCACAAATTCCAGCGCTTTTTCGTGTGTGGCCTCAAGAATCACCTGTGGGGCTTCGCCGGCAATATATGCCTCAAGCCAGCGCTTTACACACAAACACCAGCGATCTCCAGCTTTCAAGCCCGGAAAATTATATCCCGGCACAGCAGTAATCAAATCGTTACCTTCCTGCTTCGAAAACTCCAGAAATGCGTCAGTAACCACAGCGCAGACCGTATGTAATCCCGCATCGTGTTGACCTGTATGGCAATTGCCATCGCGGTAAAATCCGGTTAAGGGCTGATTGCTGCAACGAATTAAATCCTCGCCAAAAACGTTTTTTTGCATTGCCTTTTGTTTTTGTTTTAATGGTTTATGCTTCAAATAACAAACTGACAGCTATTTGGTTTTGTTGGGCATGATTTTTCTCTGATTAAATAACGGATGCTAAGCTATCGATTTAATCGATTTACTGCTCGGTTGAAGGGTAGCAGGTTTGTAAATTTTCTCTGCCGGTTTCATTTCTCCCTCAATTTTAAGCTGCAATACTGTGCATTTATTGCTGCCTTATACGCTTCATCAACAAGAGTACAGGCATTATCAAAGCTGTATTTTTTATAACTTCGCAGCCTGAAAATAAAGCCTTTGACATGCGCAATTTAATCCTGCTTTTTTTACTTTCGGTCGTTTCAGCTACTGCTCAACAGGGTGAAAAACGAAATCCCTATCAGCTTGAAATTGTTGATAATCCTGTAGAATTTCATCAAATGGCAGCACATGACAGCAAGATGATAATGATTGATCTTCAAGCATATATACCAACTTTGGTGTTAGATATCCGCTATGCTACCACCAACAATTTCACCGGAGAAATCATTTACCCACAGGCTTTTGCTTTTGCACGCCAACCCGTTGCTGAGGCTTTACTGAATATTCAAAAAGACCTTGCCGAGAAGGGACTCGGCCTCAAAATTTTTGATGCTTACCGCCCTTATGCAGCCACTTTACGCTTTTATGAAGTGTATCCCGATACCAATTTTGTGGCCTCACCCTGGCATGGCTCACGGCATAATCGCGGCGCAGCGGTAGATGTAACACTGATTAATCTGGAAACCGGAAAAGCGCTGGAAATGCCCACAGCCTTTGATGATTTCACCGAAAAAGCAGCGCCTGATTATCAGGATTTGCCCGAAAGGGTTAAACAAAACCGCAGCCTACTGATTGAAACCATGGAAAAAAATGGTTTTTCGGTCTATCAAAGCGAATGGTGGCATTTTGATTTTCATGGCTGGGAGCAGTTTCCGCTAATGAATCTTTCTTTCGACGAATTACGTTCTCAATATTAATAACTCACGCAAATCCACTTCAATTTTATGGACTACAATTTCGCAGCAGTTGAAAAAAAATGGCAGGAATACTGGCGTAACAATACCATTTATAAGGTTTCTATCGACCAAAATAAACCCAAGTATTATGTGCTCGATATGTTTCCCTATCCTTCTGGCGCAGGGCTGCATGTGGGCCATCCGCTGGGTTATATCGCTTCGGATATCTTTGCACGGTTCAAACGACTTAAAGGCTTTAATGTGTTACATCCTATGGGCTACGATGCTTACGGCCTTCCGGCAGAGCAGTATGCCATTCAAACAGGAACTCATCCGGCAATAACAACCGAAAAAAATATCAGCCGTTATCGCGAGCAGCTCGACAAAATAGGGTTTTCATACGATTGGGACAGGGAAGTACGTACAAGCGATCCGGACTACTACAAATGGACACAATGGACTTTTATTCAACTTTTTAACAGCTGGTATAATCGTAAAACAGACAAGGCCGAACCCATCACTTCGCTCGTAAAAGCCTTTGAACAAGGCGGCAGTAATGCTGTTGAAGCCGCCTGCAGCGAACACCCGGCTTTTACGGCCGAAAATTGGAAAGCAATGAGTGAAGTTGTGCAACAGCAAAACCTGATGCACTACCGGCTGGCTTATCTGGCCGATACCATAGTAAACTGGTGTCCGGCGCTGGGCACTGTGCTGGCCAACGACGAAGTTAGCGAAGGTTTATCCGTCAGGGGCGGACATCCTGTTGAGCGCAAATCGATGAGGCAGTGGCTTTTGCGTATCACCGCCTATTCCGATCGCCTGCTGAAAGGATTGGAAACTTTAGACTGGAGCGATTCCATCAAAGATATTCAGCGCAACTGGATTGGAAAATCTGTCGGCGGTTCCATTGCTTTTGAAGTAGAAAACCATGCCGGTCTGATAGAAGTTTTTACAACACGCCCCGACACGATTTTTGGTGCCACTTTTATGGTGCTTGCACCTGAGCACGAGCTGGTTAAAACAATTACCACCGCAGAGCAGCAAGCCGCCGTTTCGGCCTATATCCAACGTACCAAGAACCGTTCGGAGCGCGAACGCATGACTGAAGTGAAAAAAATCAGTGGCCAGTTTACGGGCGCCTATGCCTTAAATCCGTTCAATAATGCACGTATTCCAATCTGGATAGCCGATTACGTGCTGATGGGCTATGGCACAGGAGCAATTATGGCCGTTCCGGCACACGACAGCCGCGACTTCGCTTTCGCACGACATTTTGAACTGCCTATCATACAGGTTGTTACTTCGCAAGGAGAAACACTTATTGATACCAAAAACTGGGAAGAATCCTATGATGCCAAAGAAGGCGTTCTTGTCAATTCCGATTTCCTGAATGGAAAAACGGTTCAGGACGCCATACTCAGCCTGATAGCTGCCGCAGAGCAACGCGGCATTGGAAGCAGCAGGGTGAATTACCGGCTGCGCGATGCCATTTTCAGTCGTCAGCGCTATTGGGGAGAGCCTTTTCCGGTGTATTACAAAGACGGAATGCCTTATATGCTTCAAGAAGATCAGCTCCCGCTCGAACTCCCGGCTGTGGATGCTTACCTGCCAACCGAAAACGGCGAACCTCCTCTGGCAAGGGCAACAGATTGGCAAACAAAAGAAGGTTTTCCGTTGGAAACGAATACTATGCCGGGATTTGCAGGTTCCAGCGGCTATTATCTCCGCTATATGGATCCCAATAATAAGGAAGCTTATTTCAGCAAGGAGGCCAATGCTTATTGGCAGGAAGTGGATTTGTATATGGGAGGTGCTGAGCATGCTACAGGCCACTTGATTTATGCCCGTTTCTGGAATATGTTCTTGTTTGATATTGGCCTGACGGTTAAGGATGAGCCCTTTCGGAAAATGATTAATCAGGGAATGATACAAGGCCGGTCGAGCCTGGTTTATCGCGTAAATCCTGAAAAAATGGCCGAGTATCACCTCTGGGAAAAGCTCAAGAACAAAGGAATGGGTGTGGAATTTATCCGTGACTTCAAAGACGGGCACCGCAAGTTTGATTTTTTCAGCCCCGAAGCCAAACTTATCATCGAAGTTCGCCGTGTGAAGTCGCTCGAAAAACTGGCACATCCTTACACGGAATACGCCCAAAAGAAAGGCTATCGGATGCTGCTGATTCCGGTGCGCGACATGCTTTTGGAAAAAGAAGTTGTTTTCGAAAAAGTCGCTGCTTTGATTGCCGGGAAAAAAGTACCGGAATTTGAAGACAAGCCCGCCCTAAAAATCGTTCCTGTTTTTGCATCAAAAAATATTGATGGTCGGGCCTTTTTCTCCGACCCCATTCACGTCGATATCAGTATCGTACAAAATGATATCCTTGATATTGAGGCGTTTAAAAAGTGGCAACCCCATTGGAGCGATGCTGTCTTTTTGTTGGAAGACGACAAATATGTATGTGGTTGGGAAGTAGAAAAAATGTCAAAATCAAAGTACAATGTTCAAAATCCTGACGAGTTGATTGAAAGATATGGAGCGGATACTTTGCGTTTGTATGAGATGTTTCTTGGGCCACTGGAGCAATCAAAACCCTGGGATACCCAAGGCATTGAAGGTGTTTTTCGGTTTATTCGCAAATTCTGGCGTTTATTTTTTGACGACAATCAACAGCTCAAGGTTTCTGACGATGAACCCAATAAAGCCGAACTAAAAATACTTCACAAAACTATTCGCAAGGTAGAGGAAGATATTGAGCGATTTTCGTTCAACACAGCAGTTTCAGCCTTTATGATATGTACCAACGAACTGGCTGAGCTCAAGTGCAACAAAACAGCCATTTTGGAACCGCTGGTTCTATTGATTTCGCCTTACGCCCCGCATCTTGCCGAAGAGCTTTGGCATGCACTTGGCCATCAGGATAGTGTTGTAAAACAAGATTTTCCGATATGGGACGAAACTTTTCTGGTAGAAAATACGTTTACTTATCCTGTTTCGTTCAATGGCAAGAAACGTTTTGATCTGGAGCTACCTATTGATATGCCTGTAAAAGAAATTGAAAAGCAGGTGCTTGGATTAGAAGAATCGGCCAAATGGATTAGCGATAAAGGCGTTAAAAAAGTAATCATTGTTCCCAATCGTATCATCAACATTGTAGTTTAGGCATTATGCTTGATACGATTAATATTCAAGCTTCAAATAAATTACATCTGATATGCTAAAAAAGCTGCTTTTACTATTTTTTATCTCTGTGAGTATAAGTGCTTTTCCGCAACTCAGAGACCATCCCAATAATGCATTCCACGATAAGGAATTTACGCGTTACAGCGTTTATTACAGCTCCATGCTTACCGGTAACGTGGTTGCCGGAGAAGCCACCATAGAGGTGAAATCGCACAAAAAACGCTTTTTCGACAGGGAAGTCTGGCATATCGTTGGAGAAGGGAAAAGCAAAGGCGCTTTCAATTGGTTTTACAAGGTGCGTGATCGCTTTGAATCTTTTGTTGACAAAGAAGCGCTGGTTCCCTATTTATTTATCAGGCGAACCCGTGAAGGCGATTTTGTGCAGGATGATGATGTATATTTTTACCATGAAGAACGAAAAGCCGTAAGTCGGACAGCAACTAAAGCAGTCCCCGAAAATATTCAGGATTTCGTTTCGGCCTTATTTTTTATGCGCACCCTCAGCCTGAACGATTTTGATGCCGACAGCGCTTATTACCTGGATTTTTTTCTGGACGATTCGGTTTATGTCAGCAAGATCAAGTATCAGGGTACGGAATACATTAAAACGAGTTTGGGCACTTTCAGGTGTTTGAAAATTGCACCGATGATGGCCACCGGCGAGGTTTTTGCCGATGCCTATCCGGTGATGGTTTGGGTTACCGACGACGAGAATCACCTTCCCATTCTCGCTGAGGCCAAAATTATCGTTGGCAGCATAAAAATGGAATTGATTGAGTACAAAAATATCCTTAATCCCATTCACTCGCTAAAAGCGAAATAGGCTGCCCATTGCGGCACACGCCTACCAATTAATTTCGATCACCTGAAAATTCTTAGCCTGATAAGCTTCAATCACCGTGGCTCGCGAACTTTCTGCCTCCGCTTTGGTGGCAAAGCCATTGGTAATGATATTTCCCTGATCTATTACACCCCAGCCGGGATAGGACTGGCGGATTAACCCATTAAAACGGTCCTCCATTTCATATTGTGTTTTAGGGCGTTTCACCAGACTAACAAAGGCATAGTACCCTTTTTTTCCGGTTTGTAGCAAATCGCTATAGGTGCTGGAATAAACAAAATAGTAAATCGGTTCAGCGCGCTCGGGAACCACCGTTTGGTTGTTCCAGACACTTTCGGACACGTCTTCGGCTGTCATCGCTTCGGAGCGAACAACGAACCCATCATTGCGGTAGATCAAGGTATGAAAGCTATAATCTGTTGCCATGCCCGAAATAACGATATCCAGATCGCCATCCAAATCATAATCGCCCCACTCGCCATCACTCATATAGAGCGGTATCAGGCCGGCTTCCAGTTCTGTAAAGCCATTTTGACGGTCGTTGCTATACACTTTTGAAATGGCTCCATTGCTGCTTTCGCCGCTAATGAGCAAATCCAGATCGCCATCAGCATCCATATCGCCCCAGTCAGCAAATCCAGATCTCACGGGCTCAAAAGGCATAAAAACTTGCGTAAAACCCCTTGCACGATCATTGCGATACAGCCGGGTGGTGAGGCGCCCGTTGTCCATTTCGCCCAGCAACAACACATCTTCGTCCCCATCATTATCCACATCACCCAAGCTGATAAAACTATTTTTCAGAGGCACAAAACCCATTTCAAGCCTTTTGAATCCATCCACGGTATTTTCATAAAACACACTTATGGCCTGTCCGCTTTCGGCAATCCCGATCAACAGAACATCATGTCTTCCATCCAAATTATAATCGATCCAAGCGCCGCCACCACGCCGAACGCCGGGAAACCGAACATCGACAAGTATAAATCCATTATTCCGGTCGTTTCTGTAGAGCAGGCTTTGAGGCCCATCTTTGCTTTCGCCCGTCATCAATATGTCCGGATCTCCATCATTGTCAAAATCAGCAAAACGAACTGTTCCATCGCGCAAAGGCTCCAGTTTGCTGCTCATTGGCACGAAACGTCCATCAGCAGTTCCTTTGAAAAGTTTGCTGATCAGGGTGCCGTTTGCCAGTTCGCCCATCACCACTAAATCATCAATGCCATCCAGATTGATATCAGCCAGGGCAAAATCGCCCCGAAAAAAGTTAGGCACAGCATGTTGAAGCGCAATAAAACGATCGTTGCGCTGGTTGCTGTATATTTTTGTAAGCAGCTGTCGGTTTTGTTGCCGGAAGAACTCTCCGCTGGCAAAAACATCCAAATCGCCATCACGATCAGGATTGATCCAGCCGCTGCTGCTTTCGGCCACTCCCGTGAGGTCGGCCCGAATATCCGTAAACGTTTGGGATTGCAAATGCAAACCGGACGAAATCACAAACAGCAAGACCAAAAAATGTTGTAAATTTCTTACCATATTAAAAGTATTAAGGACAGCTTGGTTGTTCAATACAGCAAGCAGCAGGCCAGTGAAATGATCGTGCTGTTTGCTCGCCACCTCTTGCAAAAGTACATGATTTTTTTGAAGCATAAATTCATTGAATCTTCTTGCTATAAAAGATTTATCCGATTAAAGCATTTTAAGTATGGCCAAATTGGATGCCCTAATATGACTCCTATTGATCTTGTTTTAAAATAACCCGGCTGCACAGTTCACTTTTCATGTCATTTTCTGATGCCTGGAAAATGCTTTATTAAAATTACAAATCGAAATTATAACTACTCAATACTACTTACAAGCCAAAAAGGCATTGAATATTCGAAAAAAAACCCTCTCAACTTCAATCAGTTAAGAGGGTTCTTTGTAGCCCCACCAGGACTCGAACCTGGATCAAAAGTTTAGGAAACTTCCATTCTATCCCTTGAACTATGGGGCCATTTATTAAGCCGCAAAAATAGTTGAATTTTCTATGTTGCGCAACATTGGCTTGCCGGCTAAAACCAATCAATAATCCGTTTGGCGATGCAGGTACGTTGAATAATCTTTTAGCTGTGGTTTATAAGTCTTATCAGCAAAAAGTACCGAGGTAATCAGAAAATCGGCTGTGGAACGATTGCTCGCTGTGGGCACATTATAGAGCACACTTAACCGCAGCAGGGCTTTTACATCCACATCATGCGGTTGATTCGTCATTGGATCCCAAAAGAAAATCAGGTAATCAACTTTCCCTTCGGCAATCAAGGCGCCCATTTGCTGATCACCTCCCAATGGCCCTGATTTGAGGCATGTTACATCTTCAAGCACAGTGCCAATAAGCTTTCCGGTGGTTCCGGTGGCAAAAAAATGGTGACCTTCAAGCATCTTTTTATTGTGCTCCACCCAGTCGAGTAAATCCTTTTTGCGATTATCATGGGCCACAAGGGCAATGTTCTTTTTCATGTGTACAAAGTTTTAGAACAGCAAAGTTTAAAAAAAAGACGTTACACCGAAATGCAACGTCTTTCAGAATTATTTTAAGTCATTACAATTAATGGCCATCCGGTCCAATCATTTTGAGCTTATCGCCGGTTTCCTCAACCACCTTTTTCAGGAATTGCTCGCTATAGCCCGGAAACTCCACATGAGGATTCTGATACCCCGGATTACGCGTTTTTACGTTACCATCCATAAACTTCATAAATAGTTCCTGATACAGGTTTTTGTAAGCATGAAAAGTGCGTGCTACCTGATCTGTACTATAATCCGTAAGATAAGCCACAGCTTTGTTTGGATCTTCTTTGTGCAATTTCAGCGCGGCTGCATCAGCAGCAGGAGTGCGTTCGATAAACATTTTCTCTAATCCGTTGCGTACCACATTCACATCGGGCTGAATCATATTATACCTTGTATAAGCCAGGTTGGAAACCATATTGGTAATCCAAAAAAGCGATGTTTCGGACCATTCCATCATGGCACCATTTCCGCGCTCAATATGATGAGGACTGGCCGTCATACTCGTGTAAAGCGGCATATAAACCGTTGCGTTGGCATCGTCCACACCCCACCAGATGATTCCACCGATTTCGTTGGGCAACCAGCTACGTGATTGTGTTACAAAAGAAAATCCGGTTTGCTGGGTAGCCGTTGCGCGTTCGTTCACGTAGGTGATCCCATCCACTTTCCAGGTAAGCGGACGCCAGCGATAGGGTACGCCATGAGGCCCCGCACCAAAGTCGGCACTCATATCCAGTTCGGTATCCTGCAAATAATCGCGCATAAACATCATCATGTCATGTACCGAAACTTTCTTCTCCGGTTTTACCCATAAAGGCATACGATTGGTTGCATATTTATTAGGATTGGGACGTCCGTCTTCAAATTTTTCGGCATGTTCGATATCGCCTTTTACATATTCCCAATATTTGTCCATGCCATCAGAAACGTTGTTAAACATCGTCCATACGCGCATATCACAAAAACGGGCGCCTCCAAAATCTACCGGAGCATAAGTATCCGAAAAGCTAAAGTTCTCGTCATCGCCTTCATACCAACCCTTGTCGCGGGCGAAAGTGATCACATCGTGTGCATAAATAACCTCTACTTCAGGATTCATAATCTTGTCCATCTCCTTAGATGTAATCGCCTGTTTTCCGTTGGCTTGCGGAAATGTCATGATACGTGCCTGATTGGCGTGGCCGCTCACATATCCGTCAGGAATTCTTAGTGCTACCCATACCATTCCTTTGTTGGCGTTGACCATCTTTTTTGACTTTTTGTCCATTTTCAAATCCACGCCCTTGCCGATGATTTCCATAATCCAAACCTCATTTTGGTCGGCAATACTAAATGATTCACCAGAGCTGTAATAGCCGTATTCGTTGGTAAGCTCAGCAATAATTTTTATGGCCTCGCGCGCCGAAGTTGCACGCTGCAGGGTGGTATAAATCAGGCTGCCATAATCCATAATGCCTGTTGTATCCTGCAATTCAGGACGGCCTCCATAGGTGGTTTCGCCAATTGCTACCTGAAACTCGTTCATATTGCCCACTACATTATAAGTGCGCGCTGCCTGGGCTATCTCTCCTAAATATTTTCCTGTATCCCATTCATAAATATCCATCATGGTTCCTGCGGGATACTCACCGGCCGACCAATGATAAAGCTCGCCATAGAGCACATGCGAATCAGCGGCATAAGTAATCATTGTGGAGCCATCAGCAGAGGCTCCCTTAGTAACCAGGTAATTGGTGCAGGCCTTGCTTTGCTGAACGTTTATCAGCGCCATGCCAAAGGCAATAAAGGCAATCAAAAATTTCTTCATAAATCTAATTTTAAATTGAAAGTGATTCTGCAACAAAAATAAGTGTTTTTTTAGATTTGAGCCAAATACAGATTTGAGCCGGATGTTAGCTGACCTACATGAAACAAAAAATGCGGGCAAAACCCGCACTTTTCTATATACTATAAGATGAAAAAAACTATTCCTTGACGAGCTCCAGGTTTATCTGGATTTCAACTTCTTCGCCCACAAGTACTCCACCGGCCTCAAGTGCATTGTTCCAGGTAAGTCCGTAATCTTCACGATTCAGCTCGCCACTCACTTTGAAACCTGCACGGATGTTTCCCCATGGATCCTTGATGGTTCCGTTGTATTTTACGTCAAGCTCAATTTCTTTGGTTACGCCATGCATGGTCAAATCACCCGTTATGGTGTATTTTTTTCCACTTACAGGAACCAGCTTTTTTCCAACAAATTCGATGGTAGGATAAGTAGCTACTTCAAAAAAGTCCTCATCTCTGAGGTGATTGTCACGTTTTTCGTTATTCGTATTAACTGAAGCAGCCTGGATTGTAAAAGAAATTTTGGCATCAGAAAAGTCATCTTTGTCTGATTTAATATCTCCTTCAAACTCCTGAAATTTTCCGGTAACGGTAGAAACAACCATATGATCCACTTCGAAAGTAACATTGGAATGTGCATGGTCTATCTTCCAATTGGTAGATTGGCTAAAAGCAAAACCTGCAAGCAGCATCAGCGCTATTGATAAAACTGATTTTTTCATAATTCAAATTTAGTGTTAGATTAGATTAATTTTGTTCAACTTTGTTTAATGATTTCATTGTGAAAACATAGATAGCTTAAACAAATGTTAGCACACAATGTTCAACCGCATAAATTTTTAACACGCATGGCCGGCATCTATCTCCATATCCCTTTCTGCAAGCAAAAATGTCACTATTGCAATTTTTTCTCGCTGGCATCTGTCAAAAATAAAGTGCCTTTTCTGAAAGCGCTTGAGCGGGAAATCGTGCTACAACAGGAATATTTGCACAATGAGGAGGTGCAAACAATTTACTTCGGCGGCGGAACACCAAGCATGCTCGAAGCAGATGAAATAAAGCATATCCTTCAAACCCTTGGCCGGCATTACCGGCTGAGCCCCGATGTTGAAATCACACTGGAAGGCAATCCCGACGACCTGACATTCGACAAGATAAAACAGTTTCGCGCACTTGGAATTAACAGGTTGAGTATCGGTATTCAAAGCTTTCACGATGATGACTTAGCCTACCTGAATCGGGTACACAATGCCTCCCATGCCAAAAATGTGATTAAGAATGCCTTTGATGCCGGATTTGAAAAGCTTACCATCGACCTGATATACGGCATTCCGACCTTAACAGATAAAAAATGGATCGCCAATGTGGATTATTTTCTGGAAACAGGCATTAACCACCTCTCGGCCTATGCCCTCACTGTAGAGCCACGAACAGCGCTGGCACAGCTGATTGGCAAAGGCAAACTAAAAGCCGTTGATGAGCAGCAGTCGGTCAGGCATTTCGAAATACTGATGCAACGCATGGAAGCTGCGGGCTTTGTGCACTACGAAATTTCCAATTTTGCCAAACCGGGCCATTATTCCAAACACAACAGCCTGTATTGGATTGGCGGTAATTATTTGGGTTTGGGTCCTTCGGCTCATTCGTACAATGGCATCTCGCGACAATGGAATGTTTCGCATCTCACCAAATATATCAGCGAGGCCGGACAGTCCGAAAGTGTTTTTGAAAAGGAAGAACTCACGCTCGACCAGCGCTATGATGAATATGTTATGACTTCGCTTCGCACCAGCTGGGGCTGCGACCTGGAACATATTCAGAATGCTTTTGGAGTACGGTATAGCAATTATTGTATAAAGCAGGCTCAATCATTCATTCGGGAAGAACAAATTGAGCAACGCGAGCATCGTCTTTTTCTCACACAAAAAGGCAAATTGTTTGCTGATGGGATTGCGGCAGAATTGTTTATTTAGTGCTTGTCTTTAATGTCCGATTTACTCAATTAATAATAAATTTAGGCGGTATTCGTGAGCTCATTATCACTCGATTCTGCGTTATACTCTTATTTGAAAACACTTGTTTAGGTGAGCAACCATTTTTATTAAAAACCGTAGCCAAGCAGCAAAATTATTCGGCTTGTGTTCGATTTTAAACCGCTAAAAGGCGACATTCCATTCCCAAAAGCTGCTCTCGTTTCAAATGAAAAATGCTTATAGCTGATGCCTGCCCCTGCCAGCAGTGCCGTTTCGAATTTACGCATGCCCTCAATCGCTTCCTTTTCTTCAATCCGTGTTGTGTCAAAAAACTTCGAAATCGTACGCACTTTATTGGTATTACCAACAGCGTATCCATTTGAAATTCCTGCATTGAAAAACAGCCTGCTCTTTCGCAACGGCATCCATAAACGAATCATATTACTCATGGTGAGGTAAGTACATTCAATTTCTGTTTCATAAAGGGTATAGCGGTTCTCGTGTACAACGTCCTCAAAATTTCCAGAGGCTTGTAGCGTGTTGATGTTTAACTCGTTGTAAACAGACCATTTCCCTTGCTTTCGTGGAAGCACAACCTCCAGAAACAATCCCATGGTGGGATTCACCGAGCCCTCAAAATCAACTTTTG
Organism: Bacteroidota bacterium; assembly: GCA_018830105.1. Classification (GTDB taxonomy): domain Bacteria; phylum Bacteroidota; class Bacteroidia; order Bacteroidales; family F082; genus UBA5536. Next base: position 155,757 of record JAHJTC010000010.1, on the reverse strand, counting down.
TAAGGTAGTCAAGTCCTTCACCTTTGAACGCTATAGTTGTCATTGAAACTCCACCTATAAAACCTAAATTTGTTTGAAGACCTGAACTCGTTTTATGAAAAACAGCTTGATCACCGATGCATTCGTAGTAGCGATGAAAGAGCTTGATCAGGCTTGTGGGCTGATAGATCAAACTGGCTGATTTTTGCTGAATATCAGGGCAATCGCCTAAATAATTGATCAATTGTCCAACAAATCGATTGTTTTGGCTTAGCCGGCCCTGACCATTTTCAATGAAAAGATATTTCTTGTAGATCAGTAATTCAAACCCTTCATTTTGATCAATGTAGAAATTCTGATTGCCATACTTATTTGTGGCTGTGAACAAACTTTTTTCGCCCTGAACCAGTCTTTGCAGAAAAACAGTATCAGCGACCAATTGCAGCGCAGCAAAATCATTAAGTTCATTGGTCGAACGCGGACTAATTTCAGTTTGGACAATTGCACCTACATAGTTTTTGTCATTTACACCAAACGCTTTGATATCGAGTGGATGATAATGCTTCGGTTCAGATTTATCGGAGCTGATAAAGGTGATTTTTACAGGATTTATGTCTGATTGCTTTAATTCAATGCTTCCGTACAAGGTATCCCCTGTCAGGGTAACTAAGAATCCGGGACTTGAGCTGTTTTGGCAATTTGCATTAGTTGACGCTATCAAAGTGGCCAAAAAAAGAATACAGCTGTATATAAAATACTTCATCATCCGGGTTTTAAAAAAGTCGGGCAAAGCTATGGCTAAATACCTTGAGTGCCAAAGCCAAAACAAATAAAAAACAATCACACTATCTGCTTGCAATAGTGTATGTTGATAGCTTTTGAATGGATATTGTATCCTAAAGCGCCAGAATAAAACACAATTAAATATTTCTTTAGGTAGGTACTTTATTAAAACATCCTAGTGTCGTGTCAATGCTACTGTGTCGGTTAAGTCGCAGCGATTTTTTCTCAGATCGAAAAAGAAAATCTACGCATAGCCATAGCTAAGTAAAGGATTTATTTTGAAGATATGAGGAAAAAGATCAAGACTTGGGCCGGCTAAAGTAGTGTTGACATGACACTAGTTTTTCAACAGTTGTTTCCATTTCCTAAAAAACCTATATTTGCTGTGGTTCTTATGCTTTGTTTTACACTTGGATTAAATGTATGACCACACAAATGACTGCGAGTAAACGAACACAAATAAAATATGCTGTTATGGCAGAGTCATTTGCTATATCGGGCAATTAAAATCTCCAAAAAATGACACTTAACATAATCCATTCGGGCGGGTTTACGATCGTTCAGGTTGATGGCCACCTCAACACCCTCAACGCTGCTGATTTCGAAACGCAAGTGATGGGTCTTGTCGAAAGAGGCGACATGAAGCTGATCATCGATTGCAGCAAACTCAGTTATATCAGCAGTTCCGGCTTGCGGGTTTTTTTGCTTGCTCAAAAGAAACTCCGGGCAAACAAGGGCCTGCTCAAACTCTGTTGTCTGCAGCCAAGCATACATGAAATATTTGATATGTCGGGGTTTACGCAAATTTTTTTGATCGAAACCACCCTGGAAGCATCCCTTACAAGCTAATACACCAAGCCCATGAAAAGCAATCGTTTTCAACTGATTATCCTTTTTTTACTGTTTGCAGGCCTCAGCCTTTCGGCCCAGCAAAAGCCCCTGGTATTTTCGACACATTGGCTGCCTCAGGCACAGTTTGCCGGCTATTATATGGCTCAGGAGAAAGGGTATTATAAAGATGCCGGACTCGATGTCATCATCAAGCATCCACCGGCTAATCTTAATGCAATCAACTATTTACAAGATGGCTCTGCGGATATTGTGTCGCTTTTCCTAATCACCGCACTGGATGCACGCCTGCACGATTTTGATCTGGTGAATATTGCGCAGATGTCAGAGCATTCGGCCGTTGTTTTTGTGAGTTTTGCTGATGGACCGGTGCAAACGCTGAAGGATTTCGACAATAAAAAAATTGGTATCTGGGAAGGTGGTTTTGACGAAAGCCCCAAAACCATGGTGAAGCACCACAACCTCAAGGTGGAATGGGTTCCGATTCTGTCGTCAGTCAACCTTTTTTTGATGAAAGGGATCGATCTGATGACCATGATGTGGTATAATGAGTACAACCAACTGTATCTGAGCGGTATTAACCCTGACGAATTAAACACTTTTTCGTTATCGGATTACGGTTTCGATATTCCCGAAGATGGTCTATACGTGAAAGAAGCTACTTATCAGGATCGCAAAGCGGAGCTACAAGCTTTTGTGGAGGCGAGCCTCAAAGGCTGGCAATATGCCAACCAAAATTTTGACGAAACCATCGACATCGTCTTGAATAAGATGCGAGCAAGCAAGGTTTCGGCCAATGAGGCACATCAGCGCTGGATGCTATCTAAAATACTTGAATTTCAGGGTTTTTCTGGAGACCAAGAGAAAAAAACTCAGCTTATGAAGGTCGATTTTCAAAAAGCGTTGGAGGTGCTCAAAGAGAATAACACCGATTTACCCGCGACTGCTAAAGAGATCACTTTTGAAACCTTTTACAAACCACTGCTCATTGAATAATGCAGTATATTGATAATTTTTAGCTTACGATTATGAACTTCAAAAACATCATCAATACAGAAAGTCTCTCCTTTAGAATTTTAACACGCGTATTGCTGATCACCGTTAGCCTGTTTGTGCTCACCCTTTCAATTTATTATATTTATACCCGAAATCTGATCAGGGAAGCAGCACGTGAAAACGCCATTCAGCTAGCCGGAAACATTGCAGGTAAAATTGCACAACAGCTGCAACCCATGGAGAAGCTGCCTCAGATGGTGAGTGCAACCATCGAGATGGGTCTTTTTGATAAGGATTCACTCATCGTGGTTTTGGAGACAATACTAAAACGAAATCCCAATATTTACGGGGCTTCCATAGCTTTTGCACCCAACATTTTTCCGGAGAAAGGGCTTTATTTCATGCCTTACGCATACCGCAACAATAACGAAATCATCAGCACATTTCTTGGTAGCGCCGACTATGAATATTTTTTAATGGATTGGTTTCAAATTCCCTTTATGACCAAGAAACCCTATTGGTCAGAGCCTTATTTTGATGAAGGAGGCGGCAATGCGCTGATGACAACCTATTCGGTGCCCTTTTATTACCATACCGAGCAAGGCCGCGTTCAGGGAGGTATTGCTACCATTGATGTTGACTTACAATGGCTTACAGATATTGTTTCGGAGGTAACCATTTTTGAGACAGGCTATGCATTTGTTCTTTCACGCAATGGCATGGCGATCACACATCCCGATCGCAGCATGATTATGAACGAAAGTATTTTCTCCAACTCAGAAAATTGGGAAGAGCCGTTGTTGCGTGAAATTGGGCGTGATTTGCAGCAAGGCAACAGCAGTTTCAGTGAATATAACCTAAAAAACAAAGTAAAACGCTGGATATACTACACGCCCTTGGACGCTGGTGGGTTATCTCTGGCTGTTGTATATCCTGATGATGAGATGTTCGCCTCCTTACACAAAATGAACCTCATCCTGTTGGCGCTGATCATTTTTGGGTTGATACTTTTGAATTTCACTGTCGTTAAAATCGTCAACCGACTGGCCAGACCCCTTGTGGATATTGCTAAAACAGCACATAAAATTGCCGAAGGAAACTTTAATGCACCCTTGCCGGAAGTTAAATCACGAGATGAAATCAGGTTGTTGCGCAATGCTTTTGTAAATATGCAACAGGAGCTTGGTGCCTATGTAGCCAATCTCACAGCTACAACAGCGGCCAAAGAAAAGATTGAGAGCGAGCTGCGTATCGCGCGCGACATCCAGCTTTCGATGATCCCTCACAGTTTTCCCCCATTTCCTGAACTGCCCCAGATCGATCTTTTTGCCGAGCTGAAATCAGCCAAAGAAGTGGGTGGCGATCTGTACGATTTCTTTCTGATCGACAAACATCAGTTTTGTTTTGCCATCGGCGATGTTTCGGGCAAAGGCGTTCCGGCTTCCCTTTTCATGGCAGTTACACGTACCTTATTGCGTTCAATTGCCGATAAGGTAAAATCACCTTCCGGCATCATGAAACTGCTCAACAATTCGCTGGCCATGAACAATGAATCCTGCATGTTCGTCACCTTTTTTCTGGGTGTTTTAGACATCAGCACCGGCGAACTCAGCTATGTAAATGCCGGCCACAACCCACCGGTTATCATTCCCGGTGACGGAGCTGTCAAGTTTTTACCGCTTGCCAATGGCATTCCGCTAGGCTTACAGGAAAATTACGAATATCCACAGTTTAGCCTCAGCTTTAAGGACGGCGACAAATTTTTCGCCTACACAGATGGCGTTAGCGAAGCCGAAAATTCACAGCATCAACTGTTTGGCGAGCAGGCGATTTTAGACGTATTAATGCAACATAAATCTGATCATCCAATAGCCTTAATCAAAGCGATGGATGCGGCTATCAGCCAGCATGTATCCGGTTTTGATCAGTCGGATGATATAACCATGTTGTCAATCGCATTTAATCATGGATCAGCAAATGGAACACCAAGAAATAAGCCTTAAGAATAAGATTGAGGAACTGGAAACCATAACTTCTTTTCTTGATCAGCTGGCCGAGGCCTGGCTCTTGCCTCCGGCACTGCTAATGTCGATCAACCTGGCACTGGAGGAAGCCTTTACCAATATTGTCTATTATGCCTATGCTGATCAGGCAACGCACCAAATTGAATTAAGCATCAGCAAACAAGGCGACAAACTTAAAATCTGCCTCGCTGACGATGGTCAGCCCTACGACCCAACACAGGCCAAAGCACCTGATATCAAACTTTCTACTGAGGATCGTCCCATTGGCGGCCTCGGTATTTTCCTGATCAGAAAGATTATGGATAATGTTCATTATCAGCGTGATAACGGTTACAATTTATTGTGTATGGAAAAGCAGATAAGCACCCCAAATTGATGAAAAAGCAAACCAAATACCATGAAAATAATCAAAGACCTTTGGCTGGCCATTGCCCTAATCGTTTCCGCATCCGCGCTGCTGCTCCTGTCTGATCTGGAACAAAGACAAAAAACGGACAAGACCTCCACAAAGCAATATCCAGCTATTGCTATTATGCAAATTTCTTCCACACCACTGCTCGACAATCATATAGCAGGAGTATTGGATCGATTGCAAACTGCTGGTTATATAGCTAAGGATCAAAGTAATATACGCAAGTTTAATCCGCAGGGAGATTTAGGCACGGCCAATACAATCGCCAAAGAAATCGTAAACGGCCCCTATGAAATAGCCATTACATCGAGCACCCTTGCTTTACAAACCCTTGCCAAAGCCAATTTAAATTCCAAAAAGCTACATGTTTTTGGTGCCGTTACCGATCCCTATGGCGCTGGCGTAGGCATCAACGGGCCGGAGCCTGATGATCACCCCCCGTATCTTACCGGTATTGGCACCTTTCAGCCTGTAAAAGAGGCTTTTATCATACTAAAACAATTAAATCCCACTATCAGGCGCGTGGGCGTAGTCTGGAATCCTGGCGAGCAATGCTCAGAAGCCTGTTTGATAGAAGCAAGGATGATCTGCGAAGCATTAGGCATTACGCTGGTAGAAGCCGTTGCATCCAACACCTCCGAAGTTGCTGAAGCAGCGCGATCGCTTATCTCTAAAGGCGTTGAAGCCATTTGGATTGGTGGCGACACCGTTGCCATTGCCGCTGCCGGAAGCATCATCGGACAGGCGAATCAGGAAGGTATACCGGTGTTTACCAATGATCCGGTAGATGTTAAAACCGGCGCATTTTTTGGCCTGGGAGCCGATTATTTTACTGTCGGGCAGTTAACAGCGCAATTAGTCATTGATATCCTTGAGGGCAAAAGCCCTGCAAAAATGCGTATCGAAAATGTTGTTCCACGAGAACTCAGGTTAAATACCGAAGTGCTGGAAGCAATTGGAAACAGCTGGAAAATTACGGATTCCATAGCAAATCTGCTCGAAAAAAGCGCCGCCTCATCTTCGATTGCCCAAACGATTGATTTTGCCGGGCGCGATCTACAAAACAATCCGCCGAATATCCTGGAACTGATTCAGGCCAATCGGTTCGATAATATCCACCTGCTCAAAGGCAGACCCATGAAAATCAGCGTCGTCAATCTGGTTGAAAACCTTCCTTTGGAAAATGCCATCAAGGGTGTAATTCAAGGCTTGAATGAAAGTGGTTTAGTGGAAGGAAAAGATTATCTGACAAAACATTACAATGCGCAGGGCGAGATTGGTCAGCTTCCGCAGATTATTGATGCCGCGGTTCAGGAAAGACCTGATTTAATTGTCACAGTAACCACACCGGCATTTATTGCGGCAGCCAGCAGAGTACGCGATATTCCGCTGGTTTTTACAGTTGCAAGTGATCCTGACAGGATTAACCTATTCAAGAATAACAAGGTTCCTGAGAACATCTGCGGTGTGCATGATGATCCACCGGTTGACAAATTGGTTGATATGGCTTTGAAACATATTGAGAATTTGGAAAAAGTAGCGATCATTTATGATGCAGCTCAAATGAATTCCATGATTTCTGTCGAGAAGCTCCGGCGCGTGGGCAAAGCCAAAAAGCTGACCATACTTGAGGCTACTGCTTCAACAGTTTCCGACCTGAGTATGGCGACCCAATCACTTGTTCAGCGAGGTGCGCAAGTGCTGATAATTTCTGCCGATAACCTGGCCTACACAGGCTTTCCTGCCATAATAAAAGTAACTGATGCTGCTGGCATACCAATCTATGTTACTGAGATGGAATTGCTGAAACAGGGTGCTGAAGCCGGAATTGGCGACGACTTTTTTGAATGGGGCGTGCAATCCGGGAAGATGGCTGCCAAAGTGCTGGCAGGCGTTCCTCCTTCAAAAATTGGCATTGCTGCAACCGCATCACAACATACTGTTGAGCCAGGCCATAAAACTACCACTGTTCAAAGCAAAAAGCCTTTAATAATCAGTATTGTGCTCTACAGCGAAACGGAGTTTGCCGAACGCAGCTACGAAGGCCTGATCGACGGGCTAAGCAATGCCGGGCTGGCCGAGGGCCGCGACTTTGAATTGAAATCTTATAACGCACAAGGTGATATGTCAACGCTTTCGAGTATTATAACCACCGTAAAAGCCGATCGGGTGGATTTATTGATGGTTGTTTCCACGCCAACGCTACAGGCTGCTTTGCGACAGGCCGGACCCGAAACAAAAATCATTTTCACTGGTGTTGGCGATGGCGTAAAAGCCGGTGCCGGGACAACGGAGACCAACCACCTTGATAATGTTACGGGAATCAGCACACGCTCGCCTTTCGATGGCATGGCCAAACTGATTAGCCAAACACTTCCAAACACCCGAAAAGTTGGCACACTTTTTACACCTTCAGAAATCAACAGCGAGCTGTATAAAGCATGGTTCCAAGAGGCGCTTGCGAAGCAAAATATCAGCCTCGTAGCTGTTCCGGTCAGCTCAAGCGCCGAGGTGGCGCAAGCTGCCATCGAATTATGTCGTCAGGATATTGATTTGGTAGCACAGATCGTTGACAACCTCACTCGTCCTGGTTTTGCCTTGATTGCCCGAAAAGCATCAGACAAAAACCTCCCTGTTTTTGCCTTCGACAGCGATCAGATGAAAGACGGCGCAACGCTTTGTTTGGCGCGCGATTACTATGATGCCGGGCTGGAAGCAGCCGAAAAAGCCGTTCGGGTACTGCATGGTGAAAATCCCGGCAGTATCCCGTTTTCGAACACACAATCCGAGAAACTGATCTACAATCCGGCATTGGCCGAAAAGTATCAGCTCAGGTTATCATCCTCATTAAAGGAGAATGCACTGAAATTTGAAAATCAAGACTAAAACAATGGAAATTCATGCTAAAAAAATAAATCAGCAGCTGCTAATCACTGTAAATGGCCGCTTAGACGCTTCCTGGTCAGATTATTTCACCGATGCTTTTCTGGCTTTTATCCGCAATGGGGAACATCAGTTTGTGCTCGATGCCAAAGCCTTGTCATTTCTGAGCTCAGCAGGCATTCGTTCGCTGGTAAGAATTACCAAAGAACTCAGAACCGTTGAGGGCAGCATGCACATATTTAATGCTACGGAATTTGTCGCCGGCACCTTGCGCACCACAGGTTTTGGCGACTGGCTGCTGGATGAAATTCCAGCTGAGTTAAAACACCAGAATCTTCAGCCGGAACAAAATGCTTTGCCTGAAAATCTTTTCCTGCTTGACAAAAATGCAAGTCTTTCGCTGAAAACCCATACCAACTGGAAACCTTGGCAGTTGGTTAAAACGACTGACAGCGAAACAATGCAATTCCCGGCCGATTCTTATGCCCTAGGTATTGGAAGTCCTTCGGCTTCGGGTAAGCTGTTTGGAGATTTCATGGTGGTGGGTGGTCATGTGGCCTACCAATCACCTGAGGAGAAAAGCCGCCCTGATTTTTTACTACCGATAGAAGCGTATATACCCGAAATGGAAGTTATTCAGTCACTTAGGACCGAAGGAAGTTTTTCGCATTTGTGGCGTTTCGCCCCTGATGCTGACAAATCAGCCTTTACCATTGCTGAGTTAGCCGGGCAGGCACTGTCGCTAACCCATGCCGAGATGAGTGCATTTGTAATTCTGGCTGAGATTGACGGACTGGTAGGGGCACACTTGATACAGTCGCCGGCCTTGCGACAAGCGGAAAACAGTCCGGCCTTCCCCGAAATCCGTGATTGGCTTTCATTCAGCGGCGAGCGTGTTTTTGTGGGAGAACAGGCCATGATTTTTGGCGTAGTATCGCAGCATAACACAACGATGAATAACGACTTACTAATACCTCTGCCTTCAATGCCGACCCTGGCAGCACATCTTCATGCTGCTGTTTTTCCATATCAGCCGCTGCAGAATGGCGAACTGAATTTGAAACAACAACTCGACAAATTTTTTAATGGCCCTCCACCAAAAGCATTGATGCATTTAATTGATGATCAGCGTCCCGAAGCAGGTCTGGGGCAAAGCAGCCTTATCAGAGGAGCCATGTGGTGCGGCAAAGTCATCGGAAAGGAGAACAAGCTATGAATTTGATAATTGGCGCTTTTACTATCGGACTAATTCTTTCGCTGCTATCGGTTGGCATGCTGATCAGTTTTAAGATGATCAAGTTTACCGATATTACCGTGGATGGCTCCATTACACTTGGTGCCTCAACAACCGCTGTACTGATTATGGCCGGCTGGTCGCCCTGGCTGGCATCATTGGTGGCTTTTCTGGCAGGAATGCTGGCCGGATCCCTGACAGGAATTCTATACACCAAATTCAAAATCCAAGAGATTCTCGCCGGAATATTGATGATGACAGCCCTGTATTCTATAAATCTGCGTATCATGGGTCGGAGTAATATCCCCATGCTTGACACCAAAACCGTTTCGGATATGCCGGAGCAGCTGTTGTTGCAGGCTTCCGGAGGCGAAACAAAAATGCTGTTGTCTGGCTGGCAGGTTTCCCTGATCGATCTCGCGGTTTTTTTCAGCAGTCTGATCCTTGTTGTTTTGATCAGCTGGCTGCTGTACCGATTTTTGCTTACCCATTTTGGCACGGTTCTGCGAGCAACTGGCAACAATGTACAAATGGTTCGTGCCCAAGGCGTAAACAATAACAAGATGATCATTTTCAGTCTGGCCTTATCCAATGGTTTGGTTGCGCTTTCAGGATCTCTATTGGCTCAATATCAGGGTTTTGCTGATGTGCAGATGGGTATCGGGATGATGGTTTGGGGATTAGCAAGTATCATCATTGGAGAAGCTTTGGTAGGCAAACCCGGCATTGGAGTAACGATAGCAGGAGCCATTTTAGGAACAATTTTGTTTCGGTTACTCATCGCTATCGCGCTGCGCTGGGGATTGAATCCAAACGACTTGAAGCTTGTTACAGCTGCATTTGTTTTCGCTGCGCTTGTTGCTCCCGGATTCTTTAAATCATACTCCCAAAAAATATTTAAATCCAGAAAACATGCTTAGCATCAAAGGACTCAGTAAGACCTTCTTTCCAAACACCATCAATGAAGTAAAGGCCTTGAGAAATGTAGATTTAACGCTCGAAGCCGGCAGCTTTACCTGTATCATCGGCACCAACGGATCGGGAAAAAGTACGCTGCTCAATGCTGTTGCCGGCACTTTTGTGCCCGACAATGGAGTGATCACGGTTGATGGCACTGCCATCGGAGGATGGACAGAATATCAGCGCGCCAAACTGATCGGCAGGGTTTTTCAAAATCCTTTTGCGGGCACTGCGGCAGAGATGAGCATAGCCGAAAATATCGTGATGGCCATGCGCCGTGGACAATCAAGGCCATTGACCAGAGCTGTTACCACACAAGCTAAAAAAGAAATAGCCGATAAGGTTTGTATGCTGAAAATGGGTTTGGAAGACCGGCTCGACAATCCTATCGGGACACTTTCGGGCGGCCAGCGACAGGCACTAACGCTGCTTATGGCAACCTGGTTAAAACCTAAATTGCTCTTGCTCGACGAGCATACCGCAGCCCTCGATCCCAAAAGTGCTGCCAAAGTTGCCGAACTCACCCGGCAAATCATCAGGGACGAAAAGCTAACGGCGCTTATGGTGACCCATTCGATGCAGCAAGCCATAGAACTACCCGATCGTATTGTAATGATGCATCGCGGCCAAATTGTTGAAGACTACCAAAAAGAAGATAAAAAACGGATCCGCGTGCCTGATTTGCTGGACACCTTCGACAGGGTGCAGAAAAAAGAGTTGTTTGATGAAAGTGTGATGCAGCTTTTGGCCGAACAGTATGTATGATTTTAAGGATTAGCGCTGTCTTCCGCACTGAGACTGCTTAATAAAGGTGGGACTTTGTAAGTTGTGAGCCTGGAAATGTGTCATTAATTTAATATAGGTTATGGATTAAGACTGGGGCTTTTATGGTCAATAGTAATATTTTTTCGCTGCTGGGCATCAGCAATACTGCCGAAAAAAACGGCTTCCGAACCATGTGCGTGAAAATCAGCTACTACCAGCTGGCCGCCTTAGTGCTGTCCTACTCCATCGCCCACTAAAACCACCAACTCTTAATTTATATCCATTTAAAATAGCATTGCAATGCCCTATAAACAGGCTGATCAAGAAATTTGCTCCATAAAAAAAGAAACATCTGGCAAAGAATAATTTTGCTTTTTTAAAAAGATGTTTCTATTTTTAAAGCCGAAAACAAAGCCATGAAAACAGCCAGCACTTACCCACTAAGTATATCTGCCCCAAACAAATTGTTTGTCAGACTGGTTGGTTTTATAATCAAACTTTTGTATAATACTGATATACAATCTATTACCCCCCCCCCTAATAAATACCGGGCAGAAGTGGCTTACAGGCATCATCCGGATGTTTGTTGGCTGTACACACGATCATACTCACACCCTTTTATTTCGCAAACAGTTTGTGCGGTGTTGCACAACAAAATATATCTTTTGGCTGGGGAAGAATAAGTTCGATCGATGACTGCCGTCAATTTTCTATTGACGGCGGATCCTTATTTTTTTTCCAATTATTATTTCCAATTAAACTTTTCAAACGATGAAAAACTTAAAATTAATCAATTTGTCTCAAAATGCATTAAGTCAAATCAAAGGTGGTGAAGAAGGTGGCGGTGGTACAGCACCAGCTTGTAGCTGCAGTTGTGATTGCGGCTCAGGTGATACTACCTATCAACAAACATATTCAAACCGTCAAAGCGCAGCAGTTACCGGCCCTAAAAACGGCCTTCAATATTGATGTTATATTCCGGTTTAAGAACCTACTATAGGTTCTAAACCGGAATTCATTATTTTACAATTTATTAGTTTTATGAAAAAACTGTATGTTTTACTAATAGGCTTGCTAGTTTCAATATCTGCAATTGCCCAAAAAAGACCTCAAACCATTATCAGTCCTTTCGTTGACACAACATTTTCAGGGTTTAAAGAGATTTATCAACTGTGGGAAAGTTATCTGGATGAACTTAATCATTACAGTGCCAGACAAAGCTACATCTTAAACAATTTTCCTGATCCTTTGCAAAAATACTGGGATCAAAAGGAGTTAGAGTTATATGATTTTCCAGATTTATTTTATTCATTTAAACGGGGATACGGAAACGTTTTCTATCCAATGGAGAAACAATACCTACTTGGCATTGTAAAAAGAGATGAATATTTGTTTGAGTTGAGATCAATGTTCATCTTTTATCCGGAGGAAGTGTGGAAGGGAATCCCTTCATACATAATTACTGTCCCGGTGAAACAACAAACAGATGGTGGGTTTAAGCTTACCAATGCGTTTACGTCTCACAAATCTAAGCTACAGACAAAAAGACTCGGTTTAATCAGGTACTATTTCGATCGTGACTACGAGTTCAATACAGAAAAAGCACTTGCAATGCAAACAAAAATACAAGCCTTTAATGAGGGATTTGGTATTTTTTTTAACGACTCAATTACATATATTCTATCAGATAATATGACTGTTGCTGCTGAATGGTTTGGCGTTCAACATTTTGATATGGATTTCTTGTCTGGTTTGAGTTATTATGAAGCAAGAGCTCTTAAAACCAATAATATGGTTGTAAGTGGTGGCATTGGTGAAGATCATTTTCATGAAATAATTCATCTAATGCTTGCCAAAGTTAACATAAGTAGTATGTATCATTGGTACGAGGAAGGAATTGCAACTTATTTTGGAGGTTCATTAACTCACGAATACCCATTTCATATTAGAAGATTGAAAACTTACCTTCATGAAAATACATGGATTGACCTCTCCGGGAGCTTGACAGGCTATTACTATGATGAGAATAACGGTATCCATTTTGGCAATCCCCCCGAAGGAACTTCATATAATCGTCAGTACTTTAATGATAAAGAAATGAAGTCAAATATTATTTATGCAATCCACGCAGCTATTGTTGATATTGCATTCAAACAGGGTGAATATGCCACAGTAAAAGATCTATTTCTCTGCAAAGCCGATAACGAGGATCAATTCTACAACTGTATTGAGGAAGTATTAAAGATAAAACGGGCTGATGTGAATACTTATTTGAGAAATTTTATAAATGAAAATTACTAAATACAAATATACAAATGTCTTGTTTCGAATTTTACGCAGTAAATTATTATTCAAATTGGAAGGATATGTTCGACTGAGGTGGCCCGTCGATAGTTAATTGGTGAACTCTATTTATTTTTTACAGTTTCAATTATTTTCAATTAAACTTTTCAAACGATGAAAAACTTAAAATTAATCAATTTGTCTCACAATGCATTAAGTCAAATCAAAGGTGGTGAAGAAGGTGGTGGTGGTACAACACCAGCTTGTAGCTGTAGTTGTGATTGCGGTGAGGCTGGCACCATTCATGATCAAACACAGTCAAACCGTCAAAGTGCAGGAGTTACCGGCCCAAAAAATAATCTTGAGTATTAATTCATAATTAGGAGTAAAAGTCCTATAGACATAGAGGATTTTTACTCCTATTGTAATACTTACTATTGTTTTAAAAATGAAAAAGATAATTGTCCTTTATATTAGTTTGCTATTAACTTTTTTAGGTGTTGCCCAAAAACGCCCTCAAACGATTATTAGCCCTCTTGTAGATACAACATTTTCAGGTTTTAAAGATATTTATCTGCTGTGGGAAAGTTATCTGGATGAACTCAATTATTATAGTGCCAAAAACAGCTATATCTTAAATGAATTTCCTAATAGCCTACAGAAATATTGGGATGACGAAGAAATAAACATATACACTTTTCCGGATTTATATTATTCTTTTAAAAGAAGTAGTGGAAACGTTTTCTATCCCATGGAAAAACAATACCTGCTTGGTATTGTAAAGAGAGATAGCAATTTGTTTGAGTTAAGAGCCATGTTCATTGCCTATCCGGAGGAAATGTGGAAGGGAATTCCCTCATACATAATTACTGTCCCAGTGAAAAAACAAGCTGATGGGGGGTATAAACTTGCCAACGCGTTTACATCTTACAAATCTAAGCTACAGACAAAAAGACTTGGTTTAATCAGGTATTATTACAATGTTGACTACAAGTTCAATATAGAAAAAGCACTTGCTATGCAAACGAAAATACATTCCTTCAACGAGGGATTCGGAATCGAATTCAATGATTCAATTAACTATATTGTGTCTGATAATTTTACTGATGCTGCTGAAATGTTTGGTGTTCAGCACTCTGATACAGATTTTATTTCCGGTTTGAGTATTAAAGAAGCAAGAGCACTAAGTAGTAATTATATTGTTATAAGTGGCGGAACAGGAGAAGATGACCTCCATGAGATCATACATCTTTTGTTGAACTATTACCTAGTTGAAAAAACCACATATTTTGAGGAAGGAATTGCAACATACTTTGGGGGTGTGCTAGCGAAAAGCTATGAATTTCATATTGATAGATTAAAAAAATATCTGAATGCCAACCCATGGATAGATCTTTCCGGCAGCCTAACTTGCTATTATTATAATGAGGATGGAACTCTTAAGTTTGGTTATCCAGTTGATGATAAAGACATAGGTAGAATGAAACATTACAAGGATGATGAAATGCAAACTCCATTAATATACACCATTCATGCTGCAATTGTTGATATCGCATTCAAACAGGGTGGATATGACACAGTAAAGGACCTATTTCTCTGCAAAGCTGATAACGAGGATCAATTCTTCAACTGTATTGAAGAAGTATTAAAGATAAAGCGAGCTGATATGAATACATATTTGAGGAATTTTATAAATACGAATTACTAAACACCAGCTTTAGGATGCCTGATTACACTACCTTTCCAACTAAGTACAATAACTATCTATTTAGCTTTAATAAAAAGTATTCGATTAATTTTCATCCCTTAATGAGTAGTTTGACACACGATCAAAAACTCAAAATGCAAAACAATGAAAATCAATTGGTAGATAAAAAAGAAACAACCAACTTAGTAAATCAAAACAAAAATGATAAGTTGGTATATTACAAAAAGAAATACGAATTTCTTCGGGAACACGGATTTTTTGAAAACATTGATAATGAACAAATAATTGGTGCTCGCCTGAAAGAATCTGATATAGAGTACGAACTGTCAAACCTAAGGGCAATTGTATTTGAAATCACAGAAAGATGTAATCTACAATGTAAATATTGTTTCTATGGAGATAGTTATAACACACATGATTCGCGGGTGAATCTTGATTTGAATATTTTAGATGCCAGAGCGATAGTTGATTATCTTATTCCAAAATGGCTTAGTAAGTTAAATAAAAATCCTGAAAAGGAAATTTTTATAGGTTTTTTTGGCGGTGAGCCTTTGTTGAACTTCAGTTTTATTGAAGTGTTTGTTTTGTATATTAACCAAGTAAGTAAAAATACCGGTTTAACGTTTAGATTTAATATGACAACAAATGGTGTTTTGCTAAACAAATACATCGATTTCATTTCAAACAACAACTTCGCTCTCACTATTAGCCTGGATGGTGAGGCTTTTGCAAATAGTTACAGGCTTTTTCCGAATGGAAAAGAATCTTTTGACATAGTTTTTAAGAACTTACGTTTGGTAAAGGAAAAGCATCCTGATTATTTTGAACGTAATGTGCTATTAAATGCAGTACTGCATGATAGGAATGATTATATATCAACACAGCAATTTGCATGGAGAGAGTTTAACAAATCTATTCAAGGATCTGAAGTTAACCCTTTGTTGACAGGAAACAATTTTAATTATGATGGACATAGTTATGATTTTAAGAAATCTGAGCACAAAAGATGTTTTCTGTCTTCGGGCGAGTCATTAAGCTATAATATGTTTTTGCGTAACTATTCAAATAATCATTTTTCAGCGATAGACGATTTGTATAATTTCAATACCAGTTCGAACTCCCTTCCAACCGGAACTTGCAACCCTTTTAGCAAAAGAATGTTTGTAACAGCAAAAGGCAAAATACTTCCATGCGAAGCTATTTCTCATCAATATGCCCTTGGAAACGTTCAAGGTGGAACTGTAAATTTGGAACCAAAAGTAATAGTCAAAATGTACAATGGCTATTTTGAGAAACTGAAAGGTAGATGTAATAGTTGTTTTCGAGTAAATTTATGTAAAGAATGTTTGTTTTTAAACATGCTAAATGATGAGCAATCATTGAAATGTTCTTTCCTTAATAACGAAAGTCACAAGGGACTTTTAAATGACTATTATTCTTTTTTTGAGGCTATGCCGGAATTGTATTCAGAAATTTGGAGAAAAACACGTTATGCCTAACAACTACTTCTATATCGAACCATTTGTTCATGCTGACTTGATTGATAGCCATATTCTATTATATAATACCTTAAGTCACAAAACTTCTCTTTACCAATTTAGAAATATAGAATCCGTTGGTTTTGCAAAAAGATTACTCGATGATGATGTTAACAGAATTACTCTAATAAGTGAATTTGAACTGGTTAATAGTGAGATCAGGGAATTCATAGAAATATGTAGGGAATATTATCATGGTGATTTAATCGAAAGCGATTATCGGCCGGTGATCATGCCTTTTGCCCCTAAACTCAATTTTGATTTTGAACATCTCAATGATGAAAGAACCTGGCAAACAATGAACCTTAGAAATACATTTCATGAGTTGTTTATATATCATGCAGATTCCTCAACAAACATGACTGAT
Source organism: Bacteroidota bacterium (assembly GCA_018830105.1). Lineage (GTDB taxonomy): Bacteria > Bacteroidota > Bacteroidia > Bacteroidales > F082 > UBA5536. Next base: position 138,976 of record JAHJTC010000010.1, on the reverse strand, counting down.
TCAGTATTGAGTATGTCGGGTAGTAAACAAATCAATGCTCCAATCACAAACTTAAATAAGTCGCAATATGAAAGTAGTGACTTGGTTTTTCATTTTTTTAGGAATGAAACTTATCCAGGTCTTAAAAAAGTTCAATTGTATGGAAATAAGGTTTCACTAAAGATAATAAAGGATACGTGCGATTTTTTTAAGGACTGTTTTGTTCATTATAATGTTTATATCTCTGGCATTGCAAATGATGTCCTAGATAATCAAATACTTAAAAATACAGAGAACTTAAAATATATTTTATGGGTCGATTTCAAAACCGAACGTGAGTTATTATTTGACTTTTTCTCGATGAATGAGGATTCAATCTCAAGAATAGTTTTTAAGATAATCATTCGCGATGTGAATGATATTTCTGACTTGGAGCAAATTTTTATTCCACAAGGCATTACTTATGAAGTAGTCCCATTCATAAAGAACTCAACATCAAATGCTTTATTTGAAGTGATAAAGAGCAACAAGGCAGATGTTAAGAATCAGTCGTTAACTCATCGAGAAATTGCCTCTAGATTGTATGTAAATCATTTATGCTTTGGAAAATTATTTATTCTTCCCAATGGTGATGTTCATGCGAATTTGAACATGCCTCATATTGGCAATATAAAAAGCAATAAACTTATTGAAATATTGCGTAACGCTCATACCTCGGAGGATAGCTCCTGGTATTTAACAAGAGCAAAAGTTGAACCCTGTAAAAATTGTGTCTACCGATATTTATGTCAGCCAATATCCGGTTATGAGCTTTACTTTGGTATTATGAATCTTTGCAATTACGATCCTGTTAAAAAAATATGGCACAATAGTGAGGGGGCTGAATAATAATGATGTTGTATTGGTAAAAGGCTAATAAATTCTTAAACAAGGATTGATTTGAAAGTGAGATATAATTTCACCCCCCAACTCGATGCCCGCGACTGCGGCCCGGCCTGCCTGCATATGATTAGCAAGCACCATGGCAGGCAGCACAACCTGGCCTTGTTGCGCGAGTATTGCCACATCACACGCAAGGGTGTTTCGTTGCAGGGCATCAGCGATGCTGCCGAGAAGATCGGCTTCCTCACCGTGGGTGTGAAAATCAGCTACTACCAGCTGGCCGCCTTAGTGCTGTCCTACTCCATCACCCACTAAAACCACCAACTCTCAATTTAAAACCATTTTAAATAGCATTGCAATGCCCTATAAACAGGTTGATCAAGAAATTTGCTCCAAAAAAAAAAGAAACACAAGGCAAAGAATAATTTTGCTTTTTAAAAAAGATGTTTTTATTTTTAAAGCCGAAAACAAAGCCATGAGATCAGCCAGCACTTACCCACTAAGTATATCTGCTCCAAACAAATTGTTTGCATGCTTGATTGTTTACATGATTAAACTTTTTTATAACTCTGATATACAAGTCATTACCCCCCCCCTCCTAATAAATACCAGGCAGAAGTGGCTTTCAGGCTTAATCCGGCAGTTTGTTGCCTGCATGCACGATCAGTCTCACACACTTTTATTTCGCAAACAGTTTATGCCTTGTTGCACAACAAAATATATTTTTTGGTTGGGGAAGAATAAGTTCGATCGAGGTGGGCAATCTGCCAATGATTTTGCAGATTGCTAGGAATAATTAAACAATGCATTCAATTAATCTTATAAAAAACTCGATATGGATAAATTATTTGAAGAATTTAAGAAGTATGAGTTGAATAATCAACTTCTTACCACAATATCTGGAGGTGATACACCTCCGGAAAATGGAACAAACTGTGATTCTGATCCGACAACACCCACAACGACGACAGGAGGTCAAACAACAACAGACTATGATTGGGTCTGTGAAGATGAGAAGACTGATCCACCTGCAATTACTTAATTGGTATTGTCCTTATTTTACCTGAGGAGAATTAGAAATTAAATCCTCCTCAGGTATTATTCATTAATAAATATGAAATTGTCTGCATAGTTATCTATACATTTCAACAAATTATTTTAAAATGATTTTGATTTATAGCAATGACATAGAGTTTGCAACAACAAAGACTGTTGAATGGATTAATTATTACGGCAGCAAATACACTCGAATAAATAATGGAGACATTGTCAATAATAATCATTTTTCATTTCTAATTGGTAAAAATAAGAGAAAATTGACAGTTAATAATATAGAAGTCAATTCGTATTGGTATAGAAGGTCAATGATCCCTGATGTGGTTATAAACGATGCTAATTGGAATACAAGTCTGACTTTTTCTGTAAAAAGTCACCTTCGATCAGAACTTAGTGCTTTAAACAATGGCTTATCTGCTTGCTCCAAAGGTAAAATATCTTTAAGCAATCCTTTAACTGCGAAATCTGATAAAGTTAGTGACTTAGTCGAAGCTTCAATCGTAGGATTAACAATACCGCCAACAATAATTACAAACGATAAATTTGAATTGCTGAAGTTTGTTAAAAGACATAAAGATATTATTGTAAAAAATATTGCAAATGCTTACCCACACTACATAGATAATGGTATTTATTCAACCTATACATCAAAAGTTGATATTGATGATATAGAAAAATACCCTGACAAATTATTTCCCGCATTATTTCAAAAAAGAATTGAAAAGAAATTTGAGATTAGATCCTTTATAATTAAAGACAAAATATATAGTGCTGCAATATTTTCTCAACAAAATGAAGAAACTTCTATTGATTTCAGAAAGTATTCGAGCTCAAAGCCTAATAGGATTGTACCTTTCAAATTGCCTCCTAAAGTTGAAAAAAGTTTGCTTAGGTTGATGGAAAAACTTAGGCTTGATACTGGTTCAATTGATTTAATACGAACAGAGAATGATTTTGTTTTTTTAGAAGTCAATCCTGTTGGACAGTTTGGTTGGATATCCACTCCTTGCAATTTTCATATTGAAAAAAGAATCGCTGAATACCTGATTGGTTATGAAGAAAAAAGCTAGCATTGATTTAGAGACATTAATTGGAGCTCAAACATTATTGGACTTGCCAATCTCCTATAGGTATATGGATCAATCTAATTACACTGTTAATAATGCAAAACTGGTAAGCTGCTCTTTATATAAGGATAAGGGGTTTTATTCAACCCTATTTTACAAACCAGTTTCGAAATTTAAAATAAGATGAAGCATCAATTCTTTTCTCTTTATAGTAATTGTATTCCCGTCTCAGGCTTGAGTCAAGCAATAATCTATGACTTGCAATTTCATCGTTATAAAATCATTCCAAAATTATTGCATACCGTGTTGAATATTAAAGGAAAAACAGTTTATGAAACGAAAAAGGAATTTCATAATAGATATGATCTTGGGATTGATCAATATTATACTAAATTAGCAGATGAAGGATTTGGATTTTTTACTAATGAACCTGAATATTTTCCTGAGATTGAACTCAGTTTTGCTTTTCCTGGTATTATAAGTAATGCTATAATTGATATTGATATAGAAAGTAACTTTGATTTTTCAAGGATCTTTAATGAGTTGCAGATATGTGGCTGTGATACGGTTCAATTGCGGTTCTATTTTTCTGTAAAATTGATGGATTTAAATTTAATTCTGACCCATTTGGTTGATAGTAGTATAAAGAGTGTTGAGATTCTAGTTCCGTTTTCGAGCGAATTTACGAAAAACAATATTAATGAATTTGTTGATTTGAATAAACGAATTAGGAAAATTATATTCCACAAGTGGGATGTAAATCAGAACCAATATCATATTGACGATGTTATACTATTTTTTTTACCAAATGAAATAGACTATATCAACGATTGTGGATATATTGAAAAATCAGAATTTGTTACAAATTTTAGGTTTTTTACAGAAGCATTGCACTTTAATACATGCCTGCACAAGAAAGTCTCAATCAATACCAAAGGAGAAATCATGAATTGTCCAAGTTTGAACATCAAATTTGGTAATATAGATTCAGCGTCAATCTTGAATGTTGTTAAATCCAAAAAGTTCCAGCAATTATGGCACATTAATAAAGATAAAGTTCATATCTGTAAGCATTGTGAGTATAGGTATATGTGTAGCGATTGTCGAGCATTCCGTTCTAGTGAATCTATCTACAGTAAACCTTCCAAATGTACTTATAATCCGCATAAAAGAAATAATTCAATTAATTTTCAGTAAGATGAAAAAGATCACATTAGTTATTATAGCTGTATTTATTTATAATATATATATATTTGCGCAAATTGATAGTAATAAACCATATTTTGATTTGATGAGAATTGCTGACTCATCTTACAAAACAGGAAATTTTGAATTGGCTATTCGTTATGCAAATCAAGCCCTTGAATATGGAAATTTGGAAAGTCATTTGTATAATTTAGGCTGTTACTATTCCTTAAATGGTGATCCTGACAGTGCAATATATTTCATTAATTTGGCAATAGATAACGGATACAGAAATTGTAGCTGGCTCACTAAAGATGCTGATCTGGTGACCTTAAGATATGGAACTGATTGGGAAAATTTAATGAGAAATTGCGTTGAAAAGTCGAGACAAAGTACGGATACAATACTTGCTGATTATATCATGACCTTCCGTGGAAACGAAAAAAAATATAGGTTAAAAATTGATTCTTTATTGAAAGATACTGGTATCCATAGTAGAGCTTATGATAGCTTATGGAAACTTATTGATTCAATCGACAAAAGAAATATTCAAGTGATAGATAGTATTGTTGAACTTCGTGGCTTTCCAGATATTTGTATGGTGGGTGAAAAAGCTGCCTATACAGTTTTTTTAATTGTTCAGCATGCTGACTCATCTTCCCATCAACGATATTTTTCCTTGATTCATGAATCTGTGCAAATGGGTTGCTTTAAAAAATCACATTTAGCATATTTAACAGATAGAATCCTAATGAATAGTGAATTTAAGCAGCTTTTTGGTACTCAACTCAGTTGGGATGAATCGTTTAATAAATATACGCTTATTCCTATTATGGATTCAGTTAATATCGACATTCGAAGAAAACTATTTGGTCTCATTCCACTAAATGATTATTTGCAAAGAATTAATCATTAAAGTATGGGCTATTGGTTCTCCCACACCCCCCAACTCGATGCCCGCGACTGCGGCCCGGCCTGCCTGCACATGGTAAGCAAGCACCATGGCAGGCAGCACAACCTGGCTTTGTTGCGTGAGTATTGCCACATCACACGCGAGGGCGTTTCGCTGTTGGGCATCAGTGATGCTGCCGAAAAAATCGGCTTCCGTACCATGGGTGTAAAGATCAGCTACGAAAAGCTGGCCAACGAAGTGCCGCTGCCCTGCATCGCCCATTGGAAACAACGCCACTTTGTGGTGGTGTATGGTATTGGCGGAAAACACAAAGATAAAGTGAAAGTGGCCGACCCCGCCCACGGCCTGCTTACCTACAGCCGTGAAGAGTTTGAAAAAGCCTGGGCAAGCACCAGCGAACAAGGCGAACCCATGGGCGTGTGCCTCTTGCTTGAACCTACACCCGACTTTTATGCTGCTCCGGAGGAGCTTGCCCCAAAAAACAGCTTCCGTTACTTATTTGAGTATCTCAAACCACATCGCAAACTGCTGGTGCAGTTGATACTGGGCATGTTGCTGGGCAGCTTATTGCAGCTCATTTTTCCTTTCCTTACCCAATCAATGGTAGATGTGGGTATCAACACCCGCGACCTCAATTTCATTACCCTGGTGCTTATCGCACAACTGGTATTGTTTTTCAGCCAAACAGCCATTGAGTTTATTCGCAGCTGGATATTGCTGCACATCAGCACACGCATCAATATATCACTCATCAGCGATTTCCTGATTAAGCTGATGAAGTTGCCACTGGGTTTTTTCGATAGCAAAATGATTGGCGATCTGATGCAACGCATTGGCGACCACAGCCGCATCGAGAGTTTTTTAACCACTTCGTCGCTGCAGATTGTGTTTGCTGCCGTCAACCTGCTGGTTTTTGCTGTGGTGCTGGGCATTTACAGCATTGGTATTTTAATGGTGTTTTTAGCAGGCAGCTTACTCTATACCTTGTGGGTCATCCTGTTTATGAAAAAACGCCGAGAGCTTGATTTTAAACGCTTTGCACAGATGGCCGGCAACCAGAGCAACCTCATACAGATGATCACCGGGATGCAGGAAATCAAGCTCAACAACAGCGAGAAGCAAAAACGCTGGGAATGGGAAAAGATACAGGCGAGGTTGTTTCGTGTTAACCTGAAAAGCCTTGCCCTGAACCAGTATCAGCAGGCTGGTGCCACATTCTTTAACCAAACCAAAAACATCCTGATCAGCTTTATGGCAGCCTATGCCGTGGTACAGGGCGAGATGACGCTGGGTATGATGATGGCTGTGCAATATATCATTGGCATGATGAACGCGCCTGTGGATCAAATGATTGGATTTATCCGCTCGGCACAGGATGCTAAAATAAGCCTGGAACGCCTGGGCGAAGTACACTTACGTGAGGATGAAGAACCCCTGAGTGAACAAGCCTTAAAAATACATGAACTTGATACAGATCAATCTATTGAACTATCAGAACTATCCTATCAATACGATGGCCCACGCTCACCGCTGGTGCTTGATAAGGTAAACTTGATTATCCCACAAAATAAGGTTACCGCAATTGTTGGCACTTCGGGTAGTGGCAAAACCACTTTGCTCAAGCTGCTGTTAGGCTTTTACAAGCCTGTAGAAGGTGAGATCAGGGTTGGGCCTTTCAGACTTGAGAACCTTTCATCGGCCATGTGGCGTTCCAAAGTAGGTGCAGTGATGCAGGACGGCTATATCTTTTCGGATACCATCGCCGGAAACATCAGCATCAGCGAGGAACAACTCAATATGTCTAAACTGCTGCACGCTTCGCGCGTGGCCAATATTCTGGAGCATATCGAAACACTGCCATTGGGCTTCAACACCATGATAGGGCAGGAAGGCGTTGGCATGAGCCAGGGACAGAAACAAAGGATACTGATTGCCAGGGCTGTGTATAAAGACCCGCAGTTTATCTTTTTCGATGAGGCCACCAATGCACTGGATGCCAACAACGAAAAGATGATCATGGAGCACCTGAATGAATTTTTCAAAGGGCGCACTGTTGTTGTGGTTGCCCACAGGCTTAGCACAGTTAAAAATGCCGATCAAATTGTCGTACTCGAAAAAGGGCGCATCATCGAGCAGGGCACACATCAGGAATTGACTGCGCTAAAAGGCAGCTATTACCAATTGGTGAAAAATCAATTGGAGCTGGGGACGTAATTTCAGTGAATCAATTGTAAAACTATAAATTGAAAATTAACTAAGCGCGACAAAATGCCACAATACCCCGAAATAAGATCAGGAGAAATAGATGAGATTTTAGGGAAAACCCCTGGAAGAATAATCAGGACGGGTATTGCGGTGTTTTTTGTCGTGATCATTGTATTTCTGGCAGGTTCGTGGTTTTTCAAATACCCCGATACCATTGCAGGCCCTGTTGAAATAACCAGCGACAGGCCTCCGGCAGAAATAAAAGCCAGAACCAGCGGCAAGATAGATACTATTTTCGTTGTGAACAATCAAAAGGTTTCCAAAGGAGAATTGTTGGGCATCATCGAAAATCCGGCCAGTTTTGATGAAGTGAACAGGTTAAAGCGCATATTGCAAGAGAATGTTCATGCGGCAAGCGATTCTATTCCACCTGAAATCTCCATTGAGAATGCCGGAAATAAGCTGGGAGAGCTGCAGCAATTTTATACGGCTTTGCGGGCATCACAACATGCTCTAACAACTTTTAACCGAATTGGATATCACACTGAACAAATTGCTATCCTGGAAAAACAGCTTAGCGATCATCAGCTGCTTTACAATTATTCCTATGATCAGCGCAACACACTCGAAAAAGATTTTGAGCTGGCTCGGAAAGATTTTTTACGATACAAAAAACTCTTTGACGAACAGGTCATACCGGAGCAGGAGCTGGAAAAGATACAGAGCTTTTACCTGGCTAAAAAGCTGGCCTTTGAAAATAGCAGATCAACACTGGCCAGTTTAAAAATACAGATCAATCAGTTGAAAGGTAACATCCGTGATCTTGAGCTTCAATATCAACAGCAGCTTGAAACCTATATAAATGCCACTGAAGAAGCACAACAAAATCTACTGGCACAAATAGAAATTTGGGAGCAACGCTATGTGTTATGGTCGCCCCAAGCCGGAAGTTGTATTTTTACGCGATTTTGGTCTAGCAATCAAAACATAAACACTGGCGAAACCGTATTCACTATTTTGCCACAGGATTCGGGAGCGATCAGAGGTTTGATGCAAATTCCGGCAGCAGGTGCAGGAAAAATTGCTGTGGGTCAGCGTGTCAATATCAGTCTCGACAACTACCCTTATATGGAGTATGGACAGCTCGAAGGCGTAGTTTCAGGCATCTCAGATGTGCCCGAGCAAGGTTTTTATTTTGTAACTATTGCTTTTCCGAAAGGTTTAGTTACAAGCTATGGACAAGCCCTTGCATTGAATCCTCAAATGACAGGCACAGCCGAAATAATCACACACGACATCCGTCTGTTTCAACGTATCATGCAGCCCTTAAGGCATATTCTGACAAGTAAAATATAAAACTTTTCACATTGTCGCATGCCTCTCAAATTTTGCCATTGATTAAACCGTAGTAAGCAGGTGCTTGGGGATTAATCGCTGAAGTACCATTTGAACAGAAGCTAAGATCCTGTTCATTACCAATCGCGGCTTAAAAAATCTCTCAGGTGCCAATGCTCCACTCCTTCGATGTTTCCGCCTGAGGGTTCATCCATCGTTACGACAAGTTTTGGAAAATTGTCCCGAATCGACAACAGTGTTCTGAATTCACGTTGACGGGTTTGCTCGCTTTCCATCAAATAGGCACACTGCACATAGAGTTTTTTGTTATCTTTTTCTGCAATAAAATCAACCTCATAGGCTGCTGAAATGCCAACAAACATCCTGTAACCATTGACTAATAAGTGTTTAAATACAATATTCTCAATCAGTTTGTTAATATGCATGGGTTGGTATCCAATCCACGCATTACGCAGTCCATGATCTTCAAAATAGTATTTTTCATTGGTTTCAAAGTGTCTTTTCCCTTTCAAATCAATGCGTTGAACCTTAGTAAGGTAAAACGCATCCAGCGCGTACTGAATGTAATTAGTAAGGATAGCAACCGAAATCTTTTGTCCCTGAGCTTTCATAAATTTGCTAATGCTATTTGCTGAAAACAAACTTCCGGTGTTGTCAGCCAAAAACCGCATCAGATTTTCGAGCATTGCAACGTTTCGAACTTCATGACGTTTCACCACATCTTTGAGCATCACCGTGGCATTGATGGTTTTCAGGTAGTCAAACACTACCTCATCAGTCAAAGGCAGATGTATCAGATTGGGCAGCCCTCCATACTTCAAATATAATTGCAGACTGCTGTTATCATTGTTAACAGAATGGAATTTAAGAAATTCCGGATAACTCAGGCTGTGCACAGGAATTTCAATAAACCTGCCGCTGAGTCGGTCGGCAAGTTCGCCTGATAAAACACTGGCGTTACTTCCTGTACACCAAATGTCAACGACTTGTTCATTGAGCAAGCTCCGGAGTGCCTGCTCAAAATCTTCAATTTCCTGAACCTCATCGATGAAAAGATAATTGGCAACACCCTCTTTCAGCTTGGACTTCACGCTTGCATACAGTTCTGTTGCCTTATTCAATGTTGCAAATTCCATCAGCTCCATATCAACAAAGATGATATTGGCATGCGGTTCCATCTGCACAATGGCATCGGCTACCATATGTAACAGATAGCTTTTTCCGGTGCGTCGTTGACCAGTAAATACCTTAATCAAGCTTATTCCTTTGAATGACAAGGCTTTGTCGAGGTATTTTTGACGTATAATGATTTTATCAGGACGTGGACTCATTTGTTTTTTAATTCAAAGATAGTATTTATACTTTACAAATGTAAGAAGTATTTATCATTTATAAAGTATACTTCATAAATGATAGAGTTTCCAATTTTTAATACAGTATATTATATTAACTGAAATAGGCACACACCGCTAACATTGATCATCCCCGTTTTAGGTGGAATCTCTTCAACATCACCTTCTGAGCTACAACTACTTGTGATGACAGTTAATGCTATCAAAAAACATACTGATTTTGTTGCCATATCTCTTGTATTTGGTTTAATGCTATAATCCCCTTTTTCAGCCCAGCTCAAACGTTGTGATGCCATAAATTTTTTCTGTTTGCAGCACTGGCGGTTTGCCATAGTACATCCGAGCACACTCAAAGACGTAATTTGCTTTGTAGTTTTTCACAAGTTGCACTGCCCCGGGATTATTCACCGGAATATCTAAAAAAACGGCTTCTCCCGGCACGGCATTCAAACAAGCGCGATACAGTGCTTCGGCCACCAAGGCATCGCTTGCAAACAAAGGCCCGATTTTAAATCCATGGCCGGCTTTTCGCAACACAGCAAATCCTTTGACGCTGCCCTTGTGCACAAACTTAAAGCGGTAACTTTCCGGCATTAGGAGCCAGGGCTTTATAAAATGCGGCCGTGGCACACCAAAACAAGCTGTATCATAAGCTACAACTGCAGGAAAATCTGCTGCTGTAATTCCAGAAACCTGATTATCAACTTCAAACTGCTCCCCTATTCGCTCATAACGTTCATCCCTAAAAGCCAGCTCAAAACCCCCTCTGCGGTAAAAATCCTGCATCGCAACAACGCCATCCATGCCGATAGCAGCTCCGGGCTTGAGTCGTGACAGCAAAAGATTCCGGCGCTCGGTCCATAGTTTTTGTCCAATGCCCTGCGAGCGGAATTCGGGCTGTACGATAAAAAATCCCATAAAACCAAAATGCCCGTCATAGGATACGATAGAACCACCTGCGATCAGGATATTATTATGGTAGTAACCCACATAAGCTTCAGAATCTGTTTGCCAAAAAACCTCCGCATCATAAGGTCCCGGATTCCAGCCTTCGGCAGCAGCCCATGAAATCAAAGTATCAAGGCCTTTTCGATCTAATTGTTTTATTTTTAAGTCATTAAACATGTTGAATACCAATAATTTAAGCCCTTTGTACGATCACTTAGGATTCATACTATCAAAAAGCGCATTTCTTTAAGCAGTTTCTGCATAGCAGGCAGCACCAATTATACCTGCCATATTGAGCAGTGATGCGGGCACTACCTGAGCATTCAGCGTAAGTTGTGTGCTGTATTTCCCGAACTTTTTGCTGGCGCCGCCACCAAGGATAAATAAGTCGGGCGAAAACAGCATTTCCATATACATGAGGTACTTATTAAACCTTTTGCCCCATTTTTCCCAGCTTAATGCTTCCCTTTCACGCACGGCGTCGGAACAATAGCGTTCGGCACTTTCTCCTTTAAATTCAATATGCCCGAGCTCGGTGCAGGGCAGCAGCACCCCATTATTGATTATGGCTGAGCCAATTCCGGTTCCAATGGTAAGCACCATCACCACGCCCGCATGGCCATTGCCGGCACCAAAACGTAATTCGCCTAAACCAGCTGCATCAGCATCATTTATAACAGAAACTTTTTGTCCGCAGGCTTCAGAAAGCAAGTTTTCCACGTGAATGTTTACCCAGCTTTTATCAATATTGGCAGCCGTTTTTGCTGTTCCATGTTGAATAAGTGCCGGAAACCCGCAACCTACAGGCCCCTCATAATTAAAATACTTTATCAGCTGCGTTACTGTTTCGGCAACAGCCTGAGGCGTTGCTGGTTGTGGAGTTGCAATCCGATGGCGTTCGGTTACAAGGGTTCCGTTTTCAGTGTTCACTATAGCGCCTTTGATACCGCTTCCACCAATATCGATTCCAAGAATTTGCATAATAGACATCTTTTAAGTTCAAAAATACGCATTCTTACAACTTATACAACAACAAATGTTTATTGTCGGCATTCGACAGGTCTAAATCAGCCAGTCTCGTTTGCTTTTGTTATTTTTGCCGCTAATAAATCCTATGAAAATTATGGAAAGTCAACGAACAAATATAATCATGCGCAAGCCCGAATGGCTCAAAACCAAAGTGCCTGCGGGTAAGACCTATTTATCTGTCAGAGAAATTGTAGAGAAGCACAAATTACACACCATTTGTACCAGCGGACACTGTCCAAACATGCACGAATGCTGGGGAAGGGGCACTGCAACGCTGATGATTCTAGGCGATATCTGCACCCGCTCCTGTGGCTTTTGTAATGTAAAAACAGGCCGACCACTTCCGGCCGACTGGCAGGAGCCTGACCGTGTGGCCGAATCTGTGAAGCTGATGAAACTTAAGCATGTGGTGCTCACTTCGGTTGATCGTGACGACCTGAAAGATGGTGGAGCCGAAATTTGGGCCATGACCATCAAATCCATCAAACGTGAAAGCCCGGGCACGACCATGGAAACACTAATCCCTGATTTTGATGGTAAAGCAGACCTGATAAGCAAGCTTATAGAAGCCGGCCCTGAAGTGATTTCGCATAACCTGGAAACTGTGCGCCGGATGACACCCTGGGTGCGCAGCCGGGCCAAATACGACCTGAGCCTGCAGGTACTGAAAATTATTGCCGAAGCAGGTGTGATAACCAAATCGGGTGTGATGTTGGGACTGGGAGAAACACAGGAAGAAGTACTGGAAACCATGCGCGACATACGCAACACCGGCGCAAGTGTAATGACTATTGGCCAGTATTTGCAACCCACCAAAAATCATCTTCCGGTAAAAGAATTTGTTACGCCAGCGGTTTTTAAAATGTATGAAGAAGAAGGCCTGAAAATGGGTTTCCGTCATGTGGAAAGTGGCCCGATGGTGCGCAGTTCATACCATGCAGAAAAACACATCCTTTAATAATTTTCACGCTTTCAAAGGCTTCTACAATGAACAAAAAACTGTTGTTTCGTGACTTAGGTACGATGGATTATCAAAAAGCCTGGGATTTGCAGGAAGAGATTTTTCAGCAAATGATGGCTGGCAGAACGATAGAAATGACGGAAGCCGGAAGGCTCCTTTTCGTTGAACATCCGCATGTTTATACCCTTGGGAAAAGTGGCAGCGACAGCAATTTGCTTGTCAATGAAGATTTTCTGCGCTCAAAAGGTGCTACTTTTTACCACATCAACCGGGGTGGCGACATCACCTATCATGGCCCCGGGCAGCTTGTTGGCTACCCTATCCTCAACCTGGAACGTTTTGGATTGGGTTTGCGCGATTATATCTACCGCCTTGAAGAAGCTGTGATCAGAACACTTAAGCATTTTAGCATTGAAGCCTCCCGACTGGAAGGTGCAATTGGAGTTTGGCTCGATCCCGAGGACAAAGCGCAGTCGCGAAAAATCTGTGCCATTGGCGTGCGTGCCAGCCGTTCGATTACCATGCATGGCTTTGCATTTAATATCAATACGGATCTTGATTTCTATAATTTCATCAATCCCTGCGGCTTCACTGATCGGGGAGTTACCTCCATGGAAAAGGAATTGGGGAGCCGTCAGGATTTAAACAGCGTGAAAGACTTACTGAAAACAGAAATCAGCCAGGTGTTTGACGCAGAAATTCTGGACTGATCACAAATTATTGAATCTAAATATTAGTGCAACTGCTTCATTAGCAGCTATAAATACACGTTTCGCAAATAATTTCCTGTGCGTTTGTTATGGTTTCACCAGCTTCAGGGTCTCACTTTGGCCGTTCTCGCTGCTAAGTTGCAGCAAGTAGATTCCGCTTGGCAGATTGGGGATTTCAAACTTAAGCTTATTATTGCCGGCTTGTGCATTCAGCTGAAACTCATGGATTACTTTAGCCTGCAAGCTCAGCAATCTGATAGACATTTTGCCGGATTTACCCTGATAAAAACTGAGTGTTGATCCGTTCATAACGGGATTTGGATTTAGGCTGGCTAAAAAAGGTTTACGCTGCTGTTCGAACAGATCAAGTGTTTTGTTGACATGCAGCTGAAGCACTACCGGTAAATGATCCGACATCTGCTGCAAGGCATCTGCCATCGCGGCCGAAACGGCAGCATTGGCAGGCGGTGCATTGATGCTGCTGTTGAAATGTAAACCATCCTGTCCAAAAGCTTTATAAGAATCGTCGACATACCGCATGCTCTGAACACCAAAACGCAGCTCGTCAGAAATCAAAATAAAATCAAAGCGATCATCCATCCCTCCTGAAGATGCACAGCCATTGGAGCTGCTGTTGGTCGACTGCGTATGAACCCCGGCAAACGAGCCATTGTTATTCCATGCACCCAATGCATCGATAGGGTCAATAAAGCGAATATTGACATTGCTATAATTGGTAAGGGTTTGATAAGCGTCTTCCGATCCGCTATACACATTGAAATCCCCCATAAACAATACGTTTTCATCAGCGTAGTTCTCCTCCAGAAAGCTCATGGCATTTTCAACCATTGTCGTGCGCTTTGCAGCATCAGCAGCATTGTTTCCCGCCTTCAAGTGCGCCACAGCACAAATGACAAAGCTGGTATCTCCCTGCTCCAGGTCGTTGGAGTAATAATAAAGCTCATAAACATCAATATCACGGATATACGACTGTGCTGTGTGCTGTGCTTTTAGCCGCAGCTTTCGCGAATCGTAATACAGCATGTTCACAATGCCTGAGCCTGATTGATTACTTAGCGATGCCTTTTGATAATAATCGGTGCCGTCAACATTCAGGGTATTCTCCATTAATCCAAACTGAATATCCTCGATGCCAGACATCTCATTTACCGTGAAAATAGCTGGTTTTATCTCATCGAGAATAAGCTTCAGTTGCTCATTTTTTACATCAATATTATTATTGACATTGGTACAAAAACTGGTATTCACGCCATAATAAAGCAAGTTGTAGTGCATCACAGTAATTGTGTCGTCGGCTTTGGTTGCAAGCACCAGCAAAAAGAAAAAAGCAAAAGTAAAAAACCGTTTCATTTGAGTTGTATTAACTGACAAAAGTAGCAATAAGGATTTATCTTTGCAGCATGAGTTCAATAAACCCGGCATTTGAAGCGATGAACAGCCTGGGGCGATCAGCCACGCCCTTCCTGTTTGTTATCGATTTTGCACTACGCGAACCCCTAGTTAAACCCTTAAATACTATTGATGCCAACCAATTAAAAATTCAAATTGGCTCCTATACGAATCACAGCTCAAGGCAAACTTCCCCAGCCGGCAGTTATAAATTTTCGCTTATCCCGCCCGACAAACAAAGCTATCGCCGGTCGTTCGAGCAAGTGATGTTTCACCTGCGACGGGGCGATTCATACCTGCTCAACCTCACCATGCCTGTGCGCATAAAAACCAGTTTAACACTCGAAGACATCTATTTTCGCAGCAAAGCCTCCTATAAGATATGGTGGCGTGATCGTTTTACGGTTTTTTCTCCGGAGCCTTTTGTAAAAATTGACAACGGCATGATTTATACTTTTCCGATGAAAGGCACCATCGATGCCAATCTGCCAAATGCTGAAGCAAGGCTTTTGGCCGATCCCAAAGAAAGGGCAGAGCATTTTACCATCGTTGATTTGTTGAGAAACGACCTCAACAGCGTTGCACAAAATGTGCATGTAGATCGCTTTCGTTATGTTGAAAAAATCCAAACCAGCAGGGGTGCTTTACTACAAACCAGCTCGGTTATCAGCGGAAAACTTCCCACAGATTATGCGGCAAATCTGGGATCCATCTTTGCTGCACTTTTGCCGGCCGGCTCAATCAGCGGGGCACCAAAAAAACGAACCGTCGAACTTATTCAGCTCGCCGAAAATTATCAGCGTGGATTTTACACCGGTGTTATGGGTGTGTTTGATGGCAAATCGCTCAACAGTGGTGTACTGATTCGTTTTATTGAAAAGGACGAAAAAGGCCTGATTTTTAAAGCTGGTGGCGGCATCACGGTCAACAGCAAATGGGAGGATGAATATGCCGAATTGCTGCAAAAAGTCTATCTGCCATTTTAAACTTCTGCCCATGTCAGCAAACCCCAACACCTATCCTCTGATGGAAAGCATCGCCCTGATTGATGGCGAATTCCGGCATCTGCGCCTGCACCAGGCCCGTATCAATTTAGCGCAAAAGCAGCTGTTGAAGCTGGATCTTACTTTTCAACTTGAAGACTGGTTAAACCAATTTTCCATTCCACAAAAGGGATTTTATAAATGCCGCTTGTTGTATGGCGAACACTTTAAAAGTCCGGAATTTATTCCTTACACCTTTAAAGCCATTCGAAGCCTGAAGCTTATTCATGCGAACGAACTCGATTATGCCCATAAATACAGCGACAGAACAGCAATAAATGAAGCCTTTTCAACTCGCCAATTTTGTGACGACATATTGATTGTTAAAGATGGTCTTATCACAGACAGTTCGTATTGCAATATCGCTTTCCAAAAAAACAGTCAATGGGTTACGCCGGCCAAGCCACTACTCCAAGGCGTTCAACGTCGGTTCTTGCTGCAGCAGGGCACCATAATGGAGGCCGAAATCAGGCCAACGGATTTAACGCGTTTCAGTGCTTTCAGACTTTTTAATGCCATGATAGATTGGCATGCTGCCGTTGAAATACCCATCAACGCTATTTATTAACGCTGCGAATCTCCTGTTTTAAACCCGCTTTACTTATAAAAGGATAATTTCAAGTTTGTATAATAACTCATTGATGTTAGGCATATACTGTCAACAATTTTGGTCTGTTATAACAATAATTTTGGTCAGCTTTTAACGTCCAAAAGTTCCCACGAACAAGTGTTTTGGGGGCAAAACAAAAATCAGAACAATACAGAATAGAAAAAAAATGTAAATTTGAGAACTGTTAATTTATCATTGACAATAACAACTTTCGTCCAACAAATTTAAACGATAATGAGCATTTCTTCTGCTTCTTCCGGTTTCGATAGCCAGGCCACAATTTTTGTGCTTGATGCAGGTGGCACAGGATTTACATTTTCTGCGGTAAAAAACGCACAGGAACAAATTCAGCCTTTCACGCTCGCCGCTTCGGGCGACACGCTGGAAGCAGTGCTCCAGAAGATTATCAAGGGTTTTGAAAAGACAATGGAGCTTTGTCAGTGCAAGCCTACAGCCATAAGTTTTTGTTTTCCAGGTCCCGCCGACTACATCAACGGCATTATTGGAGACCTGGAAAATTTGCCTCATTTTCGTGGAGGTGTTCCTTTAAAAGCCATGCTGGAAGCCCATTTTAAAGTACCCGTCTTCATTAATAATGATGGTGATCTTTTCGCTTATGGGGAAGCCCTTGCCGGGCTTTTGCCCGAGATAAACCGATTGCTGGAACAGCAAGGAAATCCAAAACGCTATAATAACCTGCTGGGGCTTACGTTGGGAACAGGCTTTGGCGGAGGAATCATGACCGAAGGACGCTTATTGCGCGGTGATAATTCTGCCGGAGGTGAAATCAACCGCATGCGCAACTTCCTCATCCCGGCTACCAGCGCCGAAGATAGTATCAGCATCCGTGCCGTAAAACGCGTTTTTGCCAAAGCTGCAGGTATTGATTTCGCTGCATCGCCAACGCCATTCGATATTTATGAAATTGCTATGGGTCGCCGCGAAGGCAATCGCGCTGCTGCACTGGAAGCCTGGGATCAGTTGGCCATTGCCCTTGCTGATACCATTGCAAATGCCATTTCGCTTGTAGATGGGCTGGTAGTTATTGGCGGAGGGCTATCGGGAGCCTGGCCGGTGTTTATGCCACGTTTGGTTGAGTTGCTTAATAAACCCTTTGTTGACCTCAATGGCAAGGCTTTTCCCCGAATGGAAATAGACGCCTTCAACCTGCAAAACGAAACCGACATCGTTAAGTTTACCGAAAAAAGCGGGCAAATGATCAGGGTTCCCTTCTCCGAAAAAAAGGTTTGGTATGATCCTGCTAAAAAAACAGGGATAGGAATCAGCCGGCTTGGCACCACTTCTGCGGTGGCTGTTGGCGCCTATGCCTATGCCATTGATCAACTCAAATTGTAGGTTCGCTGATTTCCTGATTAATGTCCGTCCATAAAGTCAAGTGGATGATTTATAATGGTCGAGATCAAGCCTGCCTGCCTTCAGCAGATAAACCTGGCCGTAAGATCTGCCTGGCAGCAGACAGGTCTACCTGGCAGCAGACAGGCATGGCGCATAAACGTTTTAAACCGCAGTAACCTAAAGTATTCGAGGATTTAAAAATTTTAGTGCACCGTAAATATCGGACGTTATGGCCGAAACCCTAATTAATCACATTGGTGCTTAGTACTGAAACAAATTTATCATTGTCTTGTTATTTACAAAAACAGAACGATGAGAAATTACCTGATTGCAGGAGCTGGTGGCGGGATAGGCCGTGCGCTGGCCGAAACCCTTTACAAAGAAGGACATCAGCTTTATTTGATGACAAGCCAACCCGAAACTTTATCTCAGCTGAAAGGCGCTAAATTTCTGGACAACGGCTTTATGCAGGACGACTGGAAACCTACCGACCTGCCAGCTCAGCTCGATGGCTTGGTTTATTGCCCGGGCACTATCAACCTGAAGCCTTTCAGAGGACTTAAAGCAGCAGATTTCAGAAATGATTTTGAAATCAATGTAATGGGTGCTGTGAGATTGTTGCAAGCCGCCTTCAAGGCTTTAAAAGCCGGCAACGCACCTGCTGTAGTGCTCTTTAGCACTGTTGCCGTGGCTCAGGGCATGCCGTTTCACAGTAGTGTTGCTGCCGCAAAGGCCGCCGTGGAAGGTCTGGCAAAATCCTTGGCGGCAGAATGGGCCCCGACGATAAGGGTAAATGTTATTGCCCCTTCACTCACCGATACCCCATTGGCGGCAAAACTGCTTGGAACACTCGAAAAAGTGGAAGCCTCGGCCAAAAGACATCCGTTAAATAAAGTTGGAAGCCCCGATGATATTGCTGCAATAGCAGCTTTTCTTTTGTCGGAAAAAACAAGCTGGATAACAGGGCAAGTTATTGGTGTTGATGGCGGAATGTCGGCACTTAGCGTTTAACAAAATGGCCACCATAAAAACCTGGAAGGCGGAAGATTTTAAGGCGATGGATAAACATTTCCGCACGCAATTTTTTAATTCATTGACAGGGTTTAAAAGCCTAAATTTGGTTGGCACGATCAGCAAAGCGGGCAATCCCAATCTGGCTGTGTTTGCGCAGGTTTTTCATCTTGGCGCTGATCCCTCCTTAATTGGAATGATAATAAGACCCAATTCCGTTCCCCGAAACACCTTGCAAAATATTGAGGAGACCCAGGTTTTTACGCTCAACCACGTTAGAGCGGATTTTGTGAAGCAGGCGCATCAAACTTCGGCACGCTATGCCAGCGCGATATCAGAATTTGATGCGGTTGGGTTACATGAACTTTACACTGAAACGCTGAAAGCACCCTATGTGCAGGAATCCGATATTCGAATTGGGTTAAAGTGTATCGAAAAAATTCGCATCGAAAGCAATCAAACTTTATTAATTGTTGGCGAAGTTATTGAGGTTATGACGCCTGAAAAAGTTGTGCGAGCGGATGGTTTTATCAATCTTCATGAAGCTGAAACACTAACAGTTGGCGGATTAGATGCATACTACAGCACACAAAAACTGATACGATTGAGCTATGCTAAACCAGACAAGGCATTGCAAGAAATCGCTTTCTGACGCGTTGGATCGGAATAGATTTTGGAGCAAAGCTGGCCGGAACTACTGCCATCACCTTCCTGGAAAACAACCACCTCCAAACGGTTCAATCAGAAAAGAAAAAGGATGCCGACAAGTTTTGTAATAGTCAGGTTTCGTCGCTTCATCCCGATTTTATTATGATCGACGCACCGCTCAGCCTGCCGCTAGCCTATTTTGGAAAAGGAGACGATTATTTCTACCGTGAAGCCGACCGGGAGCTCAAAGCCATGTCGCCGCTGTTTCTAGGAGGGCTTACTGCCCGTGCCATGCAACTGGCAGCCGCCTGGCGCAAACAAAATATTTTGGTTTATGAGTGTTATCCACGCATGATTGCAATGCGGGCATTCGGCCTCAGCAGCAAAAACAAAATAGCGCTGGAACAGACAATATGCACATTTTTAGCTCAGAAAGGGATTGGAATTGCGGCACAAAGTTTTTTAACAGCTCATGCCTTGGATAGTGTTTTAGCCTGGATTTCGGGTTACCGACTTGCACAAGAAGCGGTGATCAAAACCGGTAATCCTTTTGAGGGAGAAATTTACACCTAACCCGCAAACTGTGCAATCAGTTTAATCAAGTGACCAATCTGAAAGGGTTTTTCTAAATACGCATTAAACCCTGCTTCCATGGCATCCTTTTCTCCCTGAATTTGAGTGTAGGCCGACACAGCAATAATTGGCAGATCAGGTTGTTGCTCTTTTATCAACCGACACGCTTCTTCTCCATTCATCAGCGGCATTTTTAAGTCCATTAATATAAGATCATAGCTGTTGGCAGCAGCCATTTCAACAGCTTCCTTACCATTTCGCGCCCATGCGATCTGCTGGTAATAATCCTGGATACTATCCGCTATCAAAAGATAGTTATCTTCCTCGTCCTCAGCAACAAGAAGCTTGTTCACCTTAAAAGAACCGCTGAGTGATGGCTGATTTTCAGCTAATCCGATTTGATCATTTGTTATTTTTACGGGAATCTCAAAATAAAAATCTGTGCCTTTTCCTTTTTCCGAATTCAGGCCGATGGTTCCTCCCATCAGCTCAACAAGACCTTTGGCAATACTAAGCCCCAGCCCATTACCACGAATGGCCTTTAGCTGAACATCGGTGCCCCGAAAGAAGCGCTCGAAAACTTTTTCTTTATCAGTTTCATCAATGCCAAAACCCGTATCGGAAACATAAAAGCGTAAAACATGCGGTTTCAATCGCTCCCAACCAAAACGAATTTCGCCTTCAGGAGTATATTTTAAGGCGTTGGAAATAAAGCCTGCTATCACCTGCCGAATTTTAATTTTGTCACCTTCAACATAAGTAGCTGCTGAGGCGGTCGAACTTTCTAATAGAAGCTTGAGCTGCTTTTTTTTAGCTTCCGGCTCAAAGGTGTTGAAAAGATCCTGCAACAAGGCATTCACCTCAAACAATTCCTTGTCGAGCGGCATCTTTTCGGCATCAAGCCGTGCAACAGCTAAAACATCATCAATTATATGAAGCAATTGCTCTGCATTATTATTGATGGTGGCAATAAAACTTTTTTGCTGCTCGGGCGGATAGCCTAATCCCAAAAGATCAGAAAAACCAATTATCGCGTTCATCGGCGTGCGAATTTCATGCGATAAATTATTCAGGAAGGCCGTTTTCAGGCGGTCACTTTCTTCGGCCCTGTCTTTAGCTGTTCGCAGCTCCTCTTCCATCAGTTTTCGATCAGAAATATCAACAATAACACCAATCAAACCGCCAATTTCGCCCTCACTGTCAGGAAAAGGCGATTTCAATATGATCGCATTTTTTATGCTGCCATCGTTAAGTTTTATTTCCCGCTCAACGACTTGCCTGCTCTCTCTGCCATCAAAAATGGCCATATCACTTTTGTGCCTGTTAGCGGCATCCTGTTCAAAAGAAAGATCGAAGATGTTTTTTCCAATAATGTCTTTCTTTTTAATGCCATAAAACTCTTGAAATGCACTATTAATTCCAAGATAATATCCCTTACGATCCATATAGAACAAGGGATTGGGAATGCTGTTGAGCAGTGTTTCAATAAAGCGTTTTTGGTGCTGAAGTTCAAGCTCTTGTTGTTTTCGGTGACTGATATCGCGCACAATAGCCAATACCTCATCTTCACTGCTTTTTATCATTCGGATATCATACCACATTTGCTGCTTTCCCATGCCCATCGCGTACTCAAAAGCAACCAAATCGCCGGTTTCAAAAGCAGCCTTCAGGTTTTTTTTAACCAGCTTCGACATATGCCGTGGAACTACTTTATCAATCTGCTTATTCAAAAAATCTTTTTCTGTCAGGGTCAAATGTTCCTCTTCCTGATTAGAAACCACATCCACGATTAGTCCATCATCTTTTATGGTAAACATCCTATCAGGTATTGCTGAAATAATTGCAGCATTTCTGATTTGCGTTTCCTTGAGTCGCTCTTTGATGCGTTCCTGTTCGGTGATGTCTTTGGCAATAGACAAGATGCCCAGATTGCCATCAGGTAATGTAATGGCCGTTTCGATCAGCTCAAGGATTTTTGGCTTATTCTGTTTCGTTTTCCCTTTAACAATACTATGAAGCATTTTTTGAGAAATGATCTTTTGAAGGTTCACTTTTACCTGCTGCCGGTTTTGTTCAGGAACAAGAAAGGTAATGTTTTGTCCGATCAGCTCATGAGGTTCGTAACCATAATCATTGCAAAGGGTTTGATTTACCTCAAGAATTAAACCCTCAACATCTTCCAGAATAATACCAACCGGTGACGCATTGAAAAGGTGGCGGTAGCGTTTTTCGCTTCTCTGACGATCAATTTCAGCATTCTTGCGTGCGGTAATATCCCTGCCTACTCCAATAACAGCTTCAATATTCCCATTATCATCAACAATAGCCTGATCCGACCAGGCCAACCAACGATAACCTTTTGGTGTAGCCACCCGCTGCTCGATATACGCCGTGTATGGTGGCTTTTTGAGGTTTTCCATGGCATCGATGGTGCTTTGCCTGTCGTCCTCGTGAATAAGTGGCATAAAATTCTTTCCGAGTAAATCTTCCTCCGTTTTGCTAAACAGCCGACAATAAGATGGACTTACGTATTTCAACTTGTTTGCGGCATCCACTTTTACCACCAGATCTGATTGATGCGTAACCAGCATCCGATACTGTTCCTCGCTTTCTTTAAGTGATTGAATTAAGCGCTTATTCAGTTCCTGATCAGATAAAATTTTTCCAATAAGCAGACTAACCAGGGGATAAATCCCCAAAACAGTAAGACTAAGAAGTTGCAGCGCTTCGATCTGATACGCATCAGGTAGCGTAAACATCAGCAATAGCATCACAAAATGAACAGTCAATCCCAAGAGATATAACTGAATGAGTGAGAATTTCTGAAGTTTTTTGTGCTTGCGATACAAATAAAATCCCCATCCGATAAGAAATGATGCCGAGATAACCAAAATACCGGTAAGCCAACCCGAACCCCCGACAATAAAAAAGCGATAAATCATGGCAATACCAGCAGCAATAATCCCTGAAACAGGTCCAAAAAAAGCAGCCGCCAAACTGATTACCACCGATCGACCATCAAAAATAATTCCTTCGGTAAGCACAAATGGGTACATCATTCCAACTATCGCTGCGACGCCAAACAACAAACCTTGCAACAGTTTTCCCAACCAGTCAAAACGACTCCACCTGAGATCGATAAATCCCGACAAAACACTGATCGCTAATAGTGCACTTAAATTGTAAAGCAGGTCGAACAGAATCATATACAAACCTAAGTTTTTTTTCAATTACTTGTTAAAAAAACTCCAGAATAAATCTTTAACCTAAATATATGTTGGGCTAAGTTGCATTGCTTCAGTTTTAACTGTTAACATTTAAATAAGTCGGCTTAAGCTCCTTTTTTATCTTTTGGCTTTTATAATTCCAGGCTATCAACGTAATGTATTACAGTGATAATCGTGTTTTTTTGATGCCTCAAAGCAGCAGGATACTTGTGTAAAAACTGGCTATTCCTTTCCCTGTTAATCTTAATTATCAGCAGATAAACTATGTATACAAAAACCGCTTTACCAATATATTACGTACTTTTGCACTGACAAACTAGAAATCTTTTTCATTAAAATCATTTATGATTAAAAATCACGGATTAAAAAACGCCATAAATTTCGGAAATCAAGCTATTAGTTATCAGCAACTTTTTAATAAGATTGCTTCGTTTAGCGAACAATTTGAGCTAAAAGCTGGCGAACATGCGGTTGTTTTCTCGGAAAACAGCCCCGCTTGGGTTACCACATTTTATACCATCTGGTATAAAAAAGGAGTTGCTATTCCCATCGATTTTATGGCGACAGCTTCTGAGGTTGCTTATATTTTAAAAGACGCTCAACCTGTTGTTGTTTTTTGTTCGTTGCAAGGCAAAAAGCTGATGGATCAGGCCATCTATGAAGCAGACATCAAAACCAAAATGATATTGATTGATGAACTCAATCAACCAAAAGCTGAGCAAGATACCGATCTGGCTATGCCCGAAGTAAACCGGGAAGACACGGCTGCTATCATTTACACTTCAGGCACTACTGGCAGTCCGAAAGGTGTGATGATAAGTTACAAAAACCTGGTGCAAAATATCGATGCTGTTTCCAAACATATCCCCATCTATAAGCATGAATCCAAGGTGTTGGTACTCTTACCGCTTCACCACGTTTTTCCGTTGGTTGGCACCATGATTATTCCACTTTCTTTAGGTGCTACAATAGCCATTAGTCCTTCGTTAAAGACAGATGATATTCTAAAAACACTTCAGGACAACAGCATCACCATTATTATCGGGGTTCCGCGATTATACTCTGCTATTCACAAGGGCATCAAAACAAAAATTGAGCAAAGTGCTATTGCGAGATTACTCTTCAAAATAGCAAGCAAATTACAGTCGAAAGGCTTTTCCAGAAAGATTTTTAAAGCGGTGCATCAGAAATTTGGTGGTAAGGTTGAATTTTTAGTTTCGGGAGGAGCCGCCCTTGATCCAACAGTAGGTGGAGATTTTCAAACGCTTGGTTTTGATGTGCTTGAAGGCTTTGGGATGAGCGAAGCCGCGCCCATGATCACCTTTACCCAACCCGGAAGGGTAAGAATCGGATCGCCCGGACAGGTTGTGCCCGGCACAGAATTACGCATTGTTGATGGCGAAATAACTTCCAGGGGAAATCATGTTATGAAAGGCTATTACAAGCGCCCCGAAGAAACTGCTGCCGTAATCAAAGACGGCTGGCTGCATACCGGAGATCTGGGTTATATCGACAAAGATGGCTTTTTGTTTATCACCGGTAGAAAAAAGGAGATCATTATTCTCTCGAATGGCAAAAATGTTAACCCTTCTGAAATTGAAAATGTGATCAATGAATCAGCATTGGTTAAGGAATCTGCTGTGTTTTACGAAAACGAACAACTTCAGTTATTGATCGTTACCGAACCTGATCAAGCCGCTGATCAAGAACCAATAACTGAGCAGTTGCTTAAAGAACAAGTGACTAAACCTTTTAACGAAAAAGTTTCGTCCTACAAGCGCATTCATCGCATTCACCTCATTAGCGAAGAATTACCGCGAACCCGTCTGGGCAAACTACAACGTTTTAAACTTCCCGAATTGGTTCATACCAAGGCAAAACCAACAGTTGCTCCAGTAATAAACGATCCGGTTTTCCGCCTAGTGGCTGATTTCGTGGAATCAGAAAAGCAACGCAGCCTGAAACCAACAGACCATATTGAAACCGATCTGGGATTCGATTCGCTGGACAAAATCAGCCTGCAAACATGGATAGACCAAACCTTTGGTTTAAAAGTTGAGCCGCATGAAATTGTGGAATTCGACAATGTGATGAAAATGAGCAACTGGATCACTGAGCATAAAACGAAAATGGAGGACAGTAAAATCAACTGGACAGAAATTTTGCGTGAAAAGGTACAGTTGCAGCTTCCATCTACTTGGTTTACGGGTAATCTAGCCGTGTGGGCTTCACACGCATTCTTCAAGCTCTATTTCAGGTTTCAAACCACCGGGTTGAAAAATCTGCCTCATGGCCCTTTTATTCTGGCTCCCAATCATCAAAGCTATTTCGATGGTATGTTTGTGGCGTCGTTGCTGCGTTACCATCAAGTGAGAGGCACTTATTTTTATGCCAAAGAAAAACATGTACGTCAGCCCTGGCTTAAGTTTTTGGCCAATCGCAACAATATTATTGTGATGGATATGAACAAAGATTTAAAAGCTTCCATCCAAAAGATGGGCGAAGTGTTGAGGCGACAAAAAAACCTGATTATTTTCCCGGAAGGAACCCGCACCATAAACGGGCATTTGGGCGATTTCAAAAAAACCTTTGCTATCCTGGCGAGTGAGCTCAAAGTTCCGGTTGTTCCGGTTTCCATCACGGGAGCCTATGAAGCTTTGCCCAGAGGTAGTTTCTTCCCCAAACCCTGGAAACGCATTAAAGTTGAATTTCTGGAACCTGTTTATCCCGAAAATCATTCCTATGAAAGCCTCGCCAATAATGTGCGAGAAATGATCCTTCGGAATCAAAATATTCAAAGCTGATCACAAAGCACTATTTGGTGTTTGTCCATAATGTCTGATTTGTTCGATAAACTCGAACATTATGACCTTTACACAGACTTTATCGACGGCCACTATTTAAGCTTTGATTGAAGGGTAATATTCGACGATATTGCTTGCCATGCCGTCAAAGACGAAAAAGTGAAAGGGCAGTACCGCATACCAGTAAAGCCTGCCTGCCAGGCCTTTTGGCCGAAAAGTAGCTTGCTGAATGAGCCAGTCTTGACCATCCTTGTGCTCAATCTTAAACTCCAGCCATGCTTCGCCCGGTAGTTTCATTTCGGCGTAAAGTAGCAGCCTGCGGTTTGAACGGTCAGCGGCCAGAACACGCCAAAAATCAAGGGTGTCGCCGGTATAAATCTGTTGTGGATTCGTGCGTCCGCGCCGCAGACCCACGCCACCAAAAACCTTATCCATCAATCCACGGATATGCCAGAGCCAGTCGCCATAATACCAGCCACGCTCACCGCCAATCTGCCAGATATTTTCTAAAACCTGATCCGGATTTCCAGTAATAAGTTTTTTCCGTATGTCATAAAAACAGCCATTGGCCGGCACTTTGATGTGCTCCAATAAACTGTTGTCGGCATAGCTCGAAACCAGCGCGTCCTTCCAGCTCGAGACGACATTGTTTTGTTCAATCTTTTGAAATGCCATTCTCACAGCATCTTTGTAGGTAATCGGTTCAATTTTTAACAATTCTCCCAAACAATTATCACGCGCAACAACTTCGGTTTTCATGCTATTGACCAGATTTACGGCAAGGCTGTAGGATGTTGATGTGACAAAATAAAGCCAGTAAGATGAAAGCCGTGGCGTCATTACCGGAACAATAAAAATATGTCTTTTCAGGCCTCGTACCTCAGCAAACTGTAACAACATATCCTTATACGTAAGAATATCGGTTCCGCCAATATCAAAGGCTTTCCCAAAAGTTTCAGGGCGATCCAAAACTCGCGTAAGGTATTGCAACACATTACGAATAGCCACCGGCTGATGCGGTGTGTTGAGCCATTTGGGGGTTACCATCACAGGAAGCTTCTCAACAAGGTCACGAATAATTTCAAAAGAGGCGCTGCCTGATCCCAAAATAACACCGGCCCTGACTGCCGTAAGCGGCACCGGCCCTGCATTTAAAATATCTTCCACCTTTTTGCGCGAAGCCAGGTGTTTCGATAAATGCTGTTCGTTAGCCATTCCGGTAAGGAAAATAACTTGCCGCGCCTTTGTAAAAGTCATCACACGTAGAAATTCAGTAGCAGCTTTAGCCTCCACCTGCTGAAAATCACTAATATTGTCACTCATGGAATGAATCAGGTAATAGGCCGCTTCAATGTCATTAAGCAAAGGCGAAGGCGCTGCCTGCTTCAAAAAATCGACCTCATAAAGGCTCACGGCAGGGTGAGCCCAAATTCCCTCATCAGGAACTCTGTTTCTGTCGCGCACACAACAAACTACCTCATGGCCTTCATGAATCAATTCGGGTAACAGCCGGCGTCCGATATATCCTGTTGAACCGGTAAGTAATATTTTCATTTCTTTTAGGCTTTTGTATTAATCTGTTTATCAAATAAACCGGCTATTTCATTGGGTTATACCGCTTGAGTATTTATGAGCCACATGCATTTTCTCAACAAGGAAACAGATGAAATGCCAGTCTGGTTCAATCCATTCAGCTTCAATTCATTTCGCGGGTGCAAAATAGCATTAAAAACCCCATTTATTTATTACTTTTGCACCCAATTTTCTGCTTTGTGCAGAAAAAAAAATAAAGATGACACACCACAGTGGTGTCTTATCAAAAGCATCAATATACCTGATTTTTTATGAAGGCCACTTACAAAGAGTACAAACAATTAGATTTAACGCGCATCGGAGAGGAAATTCGTGCATTTTGGGAAAAAGAAGATATCTTCAAAAAAAGTCTTGACAATCGCAGTGGCAACGAGCCCTTCGTGTTTTATGAAGGCCCGCCATCTGCCAATGGTATTCCGGGTATCCACCACGTGATGGCACGTGCTATCAAAGATATTTTTTGTCGCTACCAAACACTCAAGGGAAAATTTGTCGACCGAAAAGCCGGATGGGACACCCATGGTCTTCCTGTAGAAATCAGCGTAGAGAAGAGCCTTGGAATCACCAAAGAAGATATTGGCAAAAAGATTTCTGTTGAAGATTATAATAAGGCCTGCCGCACCGAAGTGATGAAGTACAAAGACCTTTGGGACGAGCTTACGCGCGCCATGGGTTATTGGGTTGACCTGGAGCACCCTTACATCACTTTCGACAACAAATATATCGAAACAGTATGGTATCTGCTTTCAAAGCTTGACGAAAAAGGCTTGCTGTATAAAGGCTATACCATACAGCCTTACTCACCCGCGGCCGGCACCGGTTTAAGCACGCACGAACTCAATCAACCCGGCTGCTACCGCGATGTAAAAGACACCTCTGCTACTGCTCAGTTTGAGATAATTGCCAACGAAAAGACAGCCTTTCTATCCGCTGACAGCAGCATTCCTCTATTCTTTTTGGCCTGGACAACCACTCCCTGGACACTGCCTTCGAATACTGCTTTGGCTGTTGGCCCCGAAATTGATTATCAGCTTATCCGCACCTTCAATCCATATACAGGCCTTGAGGTTCAGCTGATTCTAGCGAAAAAACTGGTGCCAAATTATTTTGAGCCTGAAATGGCTGACGTAGCATTGGACACTTACAAAAGCGGAGACAAAAAAATTCCTTACCAAATAGTTTCCGAATGTAAGGGGAAATCACTTAAAGGCATAAATTACAAGCAGTTAATCCCCTGGATAAAACCTATGGGCGATGCTTTTCGCGTGGTTACCGGTGATTTTGTGACCATTGAAGATGGTACAGGTATTGTGCACATCGCGCCAACATTTGGAGCCGATGATGACAGGGTTGCCAAACAATCCGGTATTGCTCCGCTGGTTTTATTGGACAGTGATGGAAACCGCCGTCCGATGGTTGACCTGAGTGGACGTTTTTATACCATCGAGGCTTTAGACAAAAGCTTTGTAAAAGATTACGTAAACCTATCTGCTTATAAGGAATTCGCCGGGCGATATGTGAAAAACGATTACGATGAGTCCTTATCCAAAGACGATGCCAGCCTCGATGTGGATATCGCTGTAATGCTCAAAAAAGAAAATAAAGCCTTCCGTATCGAGAAATTTGTTCACAGCTACCCGCACTGCTGGCGCACCGACAAGCCTATTTTATACTATCCGCTCGACAGCTGGTTTATTAAAACTACTGCAATGCGCGAACGGATGATGGCGCTAAACAACACCATCAACTGGAAGCCCAAATCAACCGGTGAAGGCCGCTTTGGCAACTGGCTTGAAAATCTGGTTGACTGGAATCTTTCCCGTTCACGTTTCTGGGGCGTTCCATTGCCTATATGGACCTCGGAAGATAAAAGTGACCAGCGTATTATCGGTTCAGCAGCCGAACTAAAAATGGCAATCAGTGAAGCTGTAAAAGCCGGCTTAATGGAAAAAAACCCGTTGAACGATTTCACCGAGAACGATTTTAGTGCCAGCAACTACAACAGCTTCGATTTGCATCGCCCTTATGTAGATAACATCGTACTACTTTCTGAAAGTGGCAAACCCATGTTTCGCGAACCCGATTTGATCGATGTTTGGTTCGATTCGGGAGCCATGCCTTATGCGCAAATGCACTATCCGTTTGAGAATAAAGAAAGCTTCGAGAAAAATTTTCCTGCAGATTTTATTGCAGAGGGTGTTGACCAAACCCGTGGCTGGTTCTTTACATTGCATGCCATTGCTTCGATGTTGTTTGATTCTGTAGCCTATAAAACTGTAGTTTCCAACGGCCTGGTTTTAGATAAAAAAGGAAATAAAATGTCGAAGCGGCTCGGGAATGCCGTAGATCCTTTCGAAACCATCAACACCTACGGCCCGGATGCCACACGCTGGTATATGATCACCAATGCCCAGCCTTGGGATAATCTCAAGTTCGACCTGAACGGACTGGACGAGGTTAGGCGAAAATTCTTTGGAACCCTGCACAATACCTACGCGTTTTTTGCCCTGTATGCCAATATTGATCGCTTCAGTTATACTGAAAAGGATATTCCATCAGCGGAAAGGCCTGAGATTGACCGCTGGATTCTATCTGAGCTTAACTCACTGATATTAAGTGTTGACGAATCCTACAAAACCTATGAACCCACACGTGCAGGACGTGCAATACAGCAATTTGTTGACGAGCATTTAAGCAACTGGTACGTGCGTTTATCCCGGCGCAGATTTTGGAAAGGACAGTATTCTCACGATAAAATTTCTGCCTACCAAACCCTCTACACCTGCCTCGACATCATTGCACGTTTGATGTCGCCTATTGCACCATTTTTTAGTGAAAGATTATACCTCGATCTCCATGCTGCAAGTGCTAAATACGATAAAGAATCTATCCATCTTACCGACTTCCCCGAAGCTGACACAGGTCTGATTGACAAGGCGCTGGAAGAACGCATGCAAATGGCTCAGCAAATTTCTTCGATGGTGCTTTCGTTGCGTAAAAAATCCAATTTGCGGGTTCGTCAGCCCTTGAACAAAATCATGATTCCTGTAAGTTCTGATGAGATGGCTCAGCAGCTCGAAAAGGTTGCCGATCTGATACTGTCCGAAGTAAATATCAAGGAAATAGAATACCTGAAAGAGGACACTTCCAGACTTGTAAAGAAAATTAAACCGAATTTCAAGCGTTTAGGTCCCCGCTATGGGAAATTGATGAAGCAACTTTCTGCAGCTTTTGCAGGGATGACGCAAGAAGACATCCACGATTTTGAGATACAAAACAGCTTCGTCCTAAACCTGGAAGGCCAGCAAATCGAACTCGAGTTAGAAGATGCAGAGATCACTACCGAAGATATACCGGGATGGATAGTTAGCACACAAAATCAGCTTACTGTGGCGCTCGACATAACTGTTACTGAGGAACTGGCCAACGAAGGTCTGGCACGCGAAATCGTAAATCGTGTGCAAAATATGCGAAAAGATAAAGGCTTTGAAGTGACCGATAAAATCACACTCAGAATCGAATTGAACAATCAAATTGAGCAAGCTGTTAAACAGTTTGAAAGTTATATCTGTTCCGAAACACTTGCGATAATAGATACGAAAACACCTATTTTAACAACTGCCGAAAACGAGTTTGATTTAACTGATAATGTGCGTGTTAAAATGGAAGTTGATAAAGATTAAGCGTTAAATAATAATTCAGATATACGAAGATTAAACAAATTGCATTATATTTATACCGGATTCGCAAAAACAAGCTGCGAACCGACATCACATAATACCTTAAGCTATGAAAGAGCAAGAGAAAATACAGAGTACCGAGTCGAAAAAAAATCGCTATTCTGATGCGGAGTTGGAAGAATTCAAAAGTATTATTTTGAATAAACTTGAGAAAGCGCGTGCCGACCTGAAATTGCTTACAGAAGCTATTTCAACAGGTGATGTTAATGGGACTGACGACACTTCTCCTACTTTTAAAGTATTGGAAGAAGGTTATCAGGTGTTGTCGAAAGAGGAAAACGGACGTCTGGCTGCCAGACAGCAAAAATTCATTAACAACCTTGAAAACGCACTCATTCGTATCGAAAACAAAACCTATGGCATTTGCCGCGTCACAGGCAAGCTGATTCCAAAGGAACGTTTGCGCATTGTCCCGCATGCTACCTTAAGCATTGAGGCCAAACTTCAACAACCTAAATCCTGATATGATGTTGCTCTGGAGGCAACAAGCTTTTCTAAGCTTTTTTAATCCCCTGCCCGCAGGCGGGGTTATTTTTTATTATCAAAACTGATCGCTTTGAAACGACCTTTTATCCTTGTGTTTTTTGTACTGCTGTTTGATCAGGTACTGAAGTTTTATATAAAACTGTCAATGACTATTGGGCAGGAACATATGATAGCCGATTGGTTTATCATTCATTTTACCGAAAATAACGGCATGGCCTTTGGCCTTGAATTTGCCGGAGAATGGGGAAAGTTGGCTTTAAGCATCTTTCGCATCCTGGCTGTTTTAGCTATTTTTGTCTATCTGTTTATCTTAACCCGCCGCAAAGTTAAGTTTGGGCCTGTTTTCGGCATATCAATGATCTTAGCCGGAGCTTTAGGCAATATCCTCGACAGTGCCTTTTATGGAATGATCTTTAGTGCCAGCAGTTATCACACTGTTGCCCAACTATTTCCCGAAAGCGGTGGTTATGCCGGATTCCTGCATGGAAAAGTAGTTGACATGTTCTATTTTCCTTTACTTATCATCCGACAAACCGAAGCACCAAGCTGGATTCCTGACTTTATTTTTGGCAACGACAACCATTTCATTTTCTTCCGTCCGGTGTTTAATATCGCTGACGCTGCCATCACCACCGGCGTATTGTGGCTGTTATTATTCGAACGCAAGTTTTTAAAAGGACATTAACAGGACTTTTTATGGCTTTTTAGCAAAAAAGACAAGCAAACAAGCTGATTAAAACGATACTATATAGTATATTTGCCCAAATTTTGATTCAACTAATCCTATTGTAACCCAAATGAGTAAGACTATCATCGGACATATTGCACAGATCATCGGACCGGTGATCGATGTAGCATTCGAGCAAGAATCTGATCTGCCGAATCTGCATGATGCACTTGAAATTACACGTGAAAACGGCGAAAAACTAATCCTGGAAGTTCAGCAAGCTATCGGTGAGAACACTGTAAGAGCTGTTGCCATGGACTCAACAGATGGCTTGAGGAGAGGCATGGATGTAATCGCACTCGGAAAACCAATCTCCATGCCGACCGGCGATGAAATCAAGGGCCGGCTTTTTAATGTGATTGGTCAGCCGATCGATGGTTTGGGTGAAATTAAAAGCAAAGCAAGTAGTAGTATCCATCGCGATCCACCCTTGTTTGAGAATCTTACAACTACAAGTGAAATACTTTATACCGGGATTAAAGTTATCGACCTTATTGAGCCCTATTCCAAAGGTGGAAAAGTGGGGCTTTTCGGTGGAGCTGGTGTAGGTAAGACTGTGATTATCATGGAGCTAATTAACAATATTGCCAAGTCGTATTCCGGGATGTCGGTTTTTGCCGGTGTAGGCGAACGTACCCGCGAAGGCAATGACCTGTTGCGCGAGATGATTGAGTCTGGTGTTATCCGTTATGGAAAAGAATTCCTCAAGAATATGGAAGAAGGCGGATGGGATTTATCCAAAGTTGACCATAAAGAATTGCTGGAATCACAGGCAACACTTGTGTTCGGACAAATGAATGAGCCCCCCGGAGCCCGTGCCAGAGTAGCCCTCAGCGGTCTTACACTAGCCGAGTATTTCCGTGATGGCGATGATGAGTCGGGAGGAAAGGATATTCTGTTTTTTATTGATAATATTTTCCGTTTCACACAGGCTGGTTCAGAGGTTTCGGCCTTGCTTGGCCGTATGCCTTCAGCGGTAGGATATCAACCAACACTTGCTACCGAAATGGGACTGATGCAGGAACGTATTACCTCCACAAAACGTGGATCAATTACTTCTGTGCAAGCTGTTTATGTGCCTGCGGATGACCTTACCGACCCTGCTCCTGCTACCACTTTTGCTCACCTTGATGCAACAACGGTATTGAATCGTAAAATTGCCGAGCTGGGCATTTATCCCGCTGTTGACCCGCTCGACTCCACCTCACGCATCTTATCACCTGATATCGTTGGCGAAGAACACTACAATACAGCTCAGGCGGTAAAAAATATCCTTCAGCGCTACAAAGAATTGCAGGATATCATCGCTATTTTGGGTATGGACGAGCTCTCGGAAGAAGACAAGCTGATCGTGCATCGTGCCCGGCGTGTGCAACGTTTCCTTTCACAGCCATTCCATGTAGCAGAGCAGTTTACAGGTATTCCGGGAACTATCGTTAGCATTGAAGATACAATTAAAGGCTTTAAAATGATTATGGAAGGCGAAGTGGATGAATATCCGGAAGCTGCCTTTAACCTTGTAGGAACAATTGAAGAAGCGATTGAAAAAGGTAAGAAACTGATGGCTGAAAGTCATGGTTGAGATAACAATTGAAAAGCTATGAAACTCGAAGTGATAACCCCCGATACAACACTTTTTAGTGGCGAAGTAGAACTGGTACAGCTGCCCGGTTTGGATGGCTTATTTGAAATTCTCAACAACCACGCGCCAATGGTTGCAGCCTTGGGCAAAGGCAGAATAAAGTACCGGCAAGCCGATCATAAAGATCAATTCCTTGAAATTAATGGTGGTGTGCTTGAAGTACTTCATAATAAAGTACTTGTATTGGCTGAATAGAAATTATTTCCACAAAAAAATAAAAAAACCCGGCAAACAAAAGTTTACCGGGTTTTTTTTGTCTTGTTGTTACACTCATGGAGCCGGCGCAGCTGCGGTCATGGCTTCAAGTTCCTTGTCAATATGGAACATCCCGGATTTATCATTGCCCACCAGGCTGATCTTATCCAAAATAGTGCTCATCGTACTTTCTTCTTCAATCTGCTCATTAATATACCACTGCAGGAAATTTCCAGTAGTATAATCTTTCTCTTCCAGTGTAATGCCGTATAATTCATTGATAGACTCGGTGATGAATTGTTCGTGTTTCATTACTTTCTGGAATACTTCGAGCAAGGAATTAAACTCCGCTTCGGGTTTTTCGAGCGACATAAGCGCTGCTGA
Source organism: Bacteroidota bacterium (assembly GCA_018830105.1). GTDB lineage: Bacteria > Bacteroidota > Bacteroidia > Bacteroidales > F082 > UBA5536. The sequence continues at coordinate 103,884 of JAHJTC010000010.1, read as the reverse complement.
TCCTCCCCGATCATTGGTGTAATGCACAAATTTTAATTGATGCATGCGTTCCTCATCCGACTGGCGGTATAAAAAGGAAGCTGCACCCGGAAAACCATTCACTTCGCACCATATCGCCATAGAGAGGTAGAGGCGTGAAGAGAATTCTTCTTTTTTAATCTGTTCGTTAATCGCTTTTTCAACTTTTTTATTAAGCATAATATTCTATTTTTTAACCATTAAACAAATGAAGACCACAAGTGTTTCATTTTTTAACATAAATTTATACCCCTTAGCCGTTCAAGGCGTTGGCTCCACCAACAATCTCAAGTATTTCGTTGGTAATTGCCGCCTGTCGCGCTTTGTTATACGACAATTTGAGGTCTTTGAGCAGTTCTGTCGCATTATCTGTTGCCTTGTGCATGGCAATCATACGTGCACCATGCTCAGAAGCAAAGCTATCGAGCAACATTTTGTAAACTTGAATTTTTAACGTTTTAGGAATCAGTTCATCCAATATCTCATCTTTCGCGGGCTCAAAAATATAATCGATACCCTCGCTAAAGTCATCCTCAGCTATTTCGGGCATTTCAACCGGCAAAAACTGTTCCTGAATTAAAATTTGAGTGCCCGCATTTTTAAACTGATTATACACAAATACAATCCGATCAAATTTGCCTTCCACAAAATCATCCATAAGACCCTGAGCTATAGGCGTTATTTCATTAAAAGTGAGCGCATCAAAAATATCGCTGTTAGACTTATAGATGTTGAATTTTCTGCTTTTAAAAAAATCATGTCCTTTTTTCCCAATGCAATAAATGCTCACATTATTTGCCTCAAGCTGTTTGGCATATTGCTCATTAATCAGCTTTACAGTCATCCTGATAACATTGGTATTGAAGGCACCACAGAGCCCTCTGTTAGAAGTTACGGGCACGAGTAAAATCTTTTCATCCGGACGCACAACAGCGAATTTATTATCGCCTGCTTGCTCGATACCACGATTCAGATCCTGCATTAGTTCCTGCAATTTTGCAGCATAGGGCCTCATCGTCGTAATGGCATTTTGTGCGCGACGCAACTTAGAAGCAGCCACCATCTTCATGGCGCTGGTAATCTGCCTGGTCGAATTTACGGATTCAATACGTGTTCTTACTTCTTTTAAATTTGCCATTCTTTGAACAGTTTATTGGTGCACAGTGGCTATTTATCGTAAGTGCCGGCAATATCTGATGCTACTTTACGCAGTGTTTCAGTAATCTCCTCCGTAAACTTTCCTGCCTTTATCTGCTTAAGTAGATCGGCATGATTTTCTTCGAGCTGATGCAGGAAAGTATCCTGAAAATCGGTGATACGATTTACGGGTACTTTGCGCAGCAGGTTTTGTGTTCCGCAGAAAATAATAGCCACCTGATTTTCTACTTTCATTGGAGAATACTGCGGTTGCTTAAGGATTTCCACATTGCGCCGTCCTTTGTCGAGTACCGACATGGTAGCTGCATCGAGGTCGGAACCAAATTTGGAGAACGCTTCCAACTCACGAAACTGAGCCTGATCGAGCTTAAGGGTGCCCGCCACTTTCTTCATTGATTTAATCTGCGCATTACCTCCCACACGCGAAACAGAAATACCCACATTAATAGCCGGACGAATACCGGAGTTGAACAGGTTTGTTTCAAGAAATATCTGTCCGTCGGTAATTGAAATTACATTCGTCGGGATATAAGCTGATACGTCACCAGCCTGTGTTTCGATAATTGGCAATGCTGTTAATGAACCGCCACCTTTAACCAAATGTTGAATGGTTTCGGGCATATCGTTCATATTTTGTGCAATGCTGTCGGAGTTAATAATTTTTGCTGCTCTTTCCAACAAACGTGAATGCAGGTAAAACACGTCGCCGGGATAAGCCTCGCGCCCCGGAGGACGACGTAAAAGCAAAGACACCTCACGATATGCAACGGCCTGCTTCGAGAGGTCGTCGAAAATCATCAAGGCCGGACGACCAGTATCTCTAAAAAACTCGCCAATTGCAGCCCCGGCAAAAGGTGCATAAAACTGCATGGCAGCAGGGTCAGAGGCAGTTGCACTGATAACCACTGTGTAAGGCATTGCGCCGTTATCTTCAAGGGTTTTTACAATTTGTGCAACGGTAGATCCCTTTTGACCAATGGCTACATAGATACAAAAAACGGGTTCGCCACGATCATAAAACTCTTTCTGGTTAAGGATGGTATCTACTGCGATAGCTGTTTTCCCGGTTTGGCGGTCGCCAATAATAAGCTCGCGCTGGCCGCGACCAATCGGAATCATTGCATCGATAGCCTTAATACCTGTTTGCAGTGGTTCATTTACCGGCTGCCGGAAAATTACGCCCGGGGCTTTTCTTTCTATCGGCATTTCGTAGGTTTCGCCCTGTATATCGCCTTTGCCATCAATAGGCTCTCCCAGCGTATTGATTACACGACCAAGCAGGCCTTCGCCAACCTTAAGTGAAGCAATACGTCCGGTGCGTTTTACGGTATCTCCTTCGTTGATATCATCACTATCGCCTAATAATACAACCCCCACATTGTCTTCTTCGAGGTTTAGCACGATTCCCATCAGGCCGTTCTTTTCAAATTCAACCAATTCGCCTGACTCAGCATTTCCCATGCCGTAAACACGGGCAATTCCGTCACCAATCTGCAATACAGAGCCTACTTCTTCCAGAACAGCGTCTGTTTTAAAGCCGGCCAGTTCCTGACGCAGAATGGCTGATACTTCAGCGGGTTTGATAGTTGCCATATTTCTCTTGTTGTTGCGTTAAAATCCTTTTATGTATAAATTCTTGTCAAATTCTTTGTGAAGCTTTATTAAAAGCTGTTTAATTGATGCATCATATTGATAATCATTAAGTTTCAACTTAAAACCACCAATGAGTTCAGCATCTGTTTTTTCAAGCATCTGAATGGTTTTATCTGTGTGGCTTTCCATAAGATTAACCATTTTGGTTCGCAATGCTTTGTCGATTTCGATGGCGGTGGTAACCTCCACAATAGCGATATTTTTGTAATCCAGATAGCTTTCGTAAAATTGAATGGCAATCTCCTGCACTTGTTCTTCGCGTCCCTTTCGGATCAATATGTCAATAAAGGCCAGGCTTCGCTTGTCAATCTTTCCTTCAAAGATTTTTTTGATTACCAACTTTTTCCGTGCAGGCGGAATTACCGGGCTCAGCATCATACGTCTCAGCGCTTTATTCTCGTCAAACACATCGGCAATCAGCTTCATGTCGTCATTCACCTGATCAATAACACCGTCTTCGACGGCAAGGTCAAAGAGTGCTTTTGCATAGCGTTTAGCCAGGAGGATATTCTTCATAGTGTATTACTTTGCTTTAGGCTAAATGTACTAGTTGAGCGGGCTTTCCTTAATCAATTTGTTGATATAATCTTTTTGAGCCTCCGTTGACTGCATTTTTTCACGCACGATTTTCTCAGCAATATCAATTGAAATTTTAGCAATTTCATTTTTGATTTCTGTCATGGCAGCTTTACGCTCATTATCGATACGCACTTTGGCATTTTCAACAATGCGATCGGCTTCTTCATTTGCTTTTGAACGCGACTCATCGAGCATTTTTTCTCGTAATTTTCTGGCATCAGCCATAATAACGTCACGCTCTTCTTTGGCTTTTTTGAGCAAGGCTTCATTATCGAGCTGCATCTTTTTCATCTCTTCATGAGCCCTTTCGGCAGCCTGAAGAGCCTCTTCGATGTGCTGCTCCCGATCCTTGAGCGCCTGAATAATGGAAGGCCATGCAAATTTCTTTAAAATAAAAAAGACGATACCAAATGCCAGCGTCATCCAGAATATTAATCCTAAGCCGGGATTTACAAGTTCCATATGATTGATTTCAATTGTTGATATATACTAACTAAAAAAGCCTGGCATTGTAACCAACCGTTACAATGCCAGGGTGAAAATAACACTTACAAGAACACGATAAGCAAACACACCACGATAGCAAAGAAGGCAACACCTTCGATAAGAGCGGCAGCAACGATCATATTTGAACGGATGTCGCCGGCAGCTTCGGGCTGACGTGCTATAGACTCAAGTGCGCTGCGGCCAATCTGGCCGATACCCATACTTGCACCGATTGTTGCAATACTGGCGCCAAGTCCGGCAGCCATTTTTGCAATTGGAGTCAAATCGCTTGCAGCTTGTAATAAAATTGTTAATAAATCCATGATAAAAAATATTAATGATTAATAATAGGGTTCTTTTAGTTAATGATGTTCTTCAACAGCCATTCCAAAATAAATGGCTGAAAGTAAAGTAAACACATAAGCCTGGATAAATGCAACCAGCAATTCAAGAAAATTTATAAAGATCGACAGGCTGATAGAAATGATCGACATGCCATAACCCGCATAAATGCTGGCCTGGCCAAACACAAAGATCAGACTGATAAAACCCAGAATAATAATGTGTCCTGCAGTGATGTTCGCAAACAAACGCACCATCAACACAAAAGGTTTTGTGAACACGCCAACCAATTCAATAATCGGCATCAAAGGCACAGGAATTTTGAGCCACCAGGGCACTCCGGGAGTGTTGAAGATGTGCGCGTAATAGTTTTTGTTTCCGCTAAAAGTGGTAATAAAAAAGGTAAACAAGGCCAAAACACCGGTTACTGCAATATTTCCTGTAATGTTGGCGCCAAATGGGAAAAAAGGAATCAATCCGAGCAGGTTGTTGATAAAAATAAAAAAGAATACCGTAAGCAAATAAGGCAAAAACCGCTCATAATGCTTGTTTCCAATGGCTGGTCGGGCAACTTCATCGCGAATAAAAACGATGATAGGTTCAATAAGCGACTGAAATCCTTTGGGAGCTTTACGTTGGCGACGGCGGTAAGTTTTTGCTACACCTAAAAACAACAAAACAACGATCGTGCTGGTGATAAGTAAGGCGAAGGAGTTTTTTGTCAAAGAAAGATCTATGGGTTGAACAACATTCCCTTCGGCATCCTGACGTACAATTTTTCCTTTCAACATGCCTTCCTTGGCAATTTCAAAACCTTTATACGCATCTTTCCCATGATGAAATTTAGAGGACATAAAAAAGTGCCACTCACCCTGATCGTATAAAATAACAGGTAATGGAATGCTCAGGTGTGTATGCCCCCAATCGGCAATATGCCATTCGTACGAATCAACAATATGGCCTATGATGATTTCGCCGGCATTCAAATCAGCCTCTTCCATTTCGTCCTGTGCCTCCTCAGAAATCTGTGGGATGCCTTCATCGTTTTGAGCAAAACCACTAAAATGAGTAAAACCAACAAGCAGTAACACTACAAAATAGATTAAAATACTGCTACTCTTTTTTCCTTTGATGATCGCCATTTATAAGGGTTGATTCAAGGTTAGAAATTGGGTGCAATTTTACGAAAGAATCCTTGAATAGGAAAGTATTTTTTACGAATTTCTTTGTAATGCAGTTTGTTGCATGGTCTTTTCGCAACAAAGACTGCCTGTTGCTACTTTAAAATGATTCTAAATTACTTCATGAATTGGCCTTTCGTATTAAAAAAGTGTACCTTCATGGTGCTAATTTTTTGTCTGAAACCTTAAAAAAAACTTAGTCATGAAAATTTATTTACCCCTTTTATTGCTTGCCTTAACAATAAGTGCTTGCAATGAGTGTCCGAATAATCCGACAGTGGAAGAAGAAATTGATGCGCTTGAAATTTTGCTTGAACGCTACACGATTGCAATGGAAAACGAAGATTTCAGTATGATCGAAAACATTTGGGCAACCAACGACAGCATCATTTTACTTGGCACTGATATGAACGAAAAACTGATGGGATGGGAAAATATTCGCGAAGCTTACAGAAATCAGTTCGATCAGATCTCTGAAATTTACATTTCAACCAATGATCAGTTTATTCGAATCAATTGTACCGGAAATTCTGCCTGGTTTATCAAAAACATGAATTATAACTTTATGTACGATAGCATTGCCCGCAGTTATGAAGGCATCAGGTTTAGCGGGGTGTTCGACAAAAATGCCGATGGCCACTGGAAAATGGTGCAAGGCCATGTTTCGGTGCCTGCCCAGGTAAATATTCGAAATTAAACGATAGGTGAAACCGCTTTAGAGATGGTAGCTGCCAAATTGCGCTTACACCTCTTTTGCCTTGCATATTAAAAAACCACATCACAACTCCATGACATAATATTTATAGTATATTTGGGTTAAATATTAAATGAAACTAAAATGTTGACAAAGACAAGACTAAAAGAACAAATTGATAGTTTACCAGAACAATTTTCAATTGATGAATTGGTTGAAAAGCTCATTTTAATTGAAAAGATTGAATATGGAAATATGCAATCAGAAAAAGGTGAAATTATTACAGACCTTGAAATAGATAAAGAAATCGATAAATGGTTCGAATAAATTGGACTTTTCAAGCGAAAGACGATTTAAAAAGCATAGCAGAGTATATTTCTAGAGATTCAAGGAAATATGCTAAACTGCAAGTATTAAGAATTAAAAATAGGACTGATTTATTAAAATCTCAGACTTACCTTGGAAAAATTGTATCAGAAATTGACAAAGAAAATATTCGTGAATTGATTGAAGGCAGATACAGGGTTATCTATAAGATTGTTTCCGAAAAACAAATTGACATTTTAACTATTCATCATACGGCTCGAGTCTTGACAAGAAGAACTATTAAATAAATACGCAAGGCAACCATGCATAAACTCTCTGGCGGGTTACCTTATGAAAATGACTGTTTTAGTTCTAAATATAAATCGGCATTGCAAGAAAGATTTGTCTTTTGAAGTCCGCCACAAAGCATCTGCTTCCCGAAATATCATACCTTTGCAGCCCACACAATCAACAATATTAAAGGCTTATGTCAAAAATTATGGATCCCATCGGCAGGTTGATGGGCTTACGCTACAAATCGCATCCCTGGCACGGTGTTGAAATCGGACAAGATGCTCCCGAAGTAGTCATGTGTTTTATTGAAATGGTGCCTACTGATACGGTGAAATATGAGGTGGATAAAGTTTCAGGTTATCTGCGCCTCGACCGGCCACAAAAGTATTCCAACGTCGTTCCGGCACTTTATGGTTTTGTGCCTCAAACCTTTTGTGCTACCAGAGTTGCTGAATATTGCAACCAGAAAACCAATCGCACCGATATCACAGGCGACCGCGATCCACTTGATATTTGCGTGCTTACCGAAAAAGACATTACCCACGGTGATATTCTTGTAAAAGCCAGACCTATCGGCGGCTTTCGCATGATCGACGGTAACGAGGCTGATGATAAAATTGTTGCCGTACTCGACAATGATGCCGTATATGGCGGCTATCGCGATATCACGGATTGCCCCGAATTGGTGCTTGATCGTTTAAGACATTATTTTTTAACCTACAAAGACCTTCCGGGAAAAGAAAGCAATGTGGAGGTAACGCACGTTTATGGCATCGAAGAAGCGCATGAGGTCATCAAACGTTCGATGGATGATTATCATCATAAATTCGACAACCTCGATAGTTTCTTGTCTGAGGTATAAGCCGTAATCACTGAAACATCGTTGTTATCAGCGTTTTGATCTTTGGTTGAATTATTCTATTTGAATAGACTCCTTTACGAAAATTAACATCAGTTTTTTTAACTGAATACTCACATAAAATTAGGATTGAATTATTTCGATTAGCAACCGATTGCTTATATTTGCTCTTAATCACCAACACTAACGATTATGAGTTCCCGATCAATCATTAGCTTCGCAATTTCTCTGTTTTTTTGCATCCCACAGCTTTTTGCACAAGATATCCCAACTATTTATTCCAACATAACCTATTTTGGCGATAGTCTGGTATTTATTCATCCAGAGTCAGGCGATACCTATCCGCAAGTTGAAGAAACCCTTAGCCTAACGCTGGAGCAACTGATACAGGCGCCACAAGCCGGCGCAGAAGGAATAAATTTTGATTTTTCCGACAGCCTTTTCAACGGCACACTGTATTACGGATTTATTCCTACCGAAGGCATCAAATACCCTCAGCCTGTTTGGTTCAAACAAGCAGCCAGAGTAAAAAAAGGCCGGGCTCAGGTAGATATTGCTGCACTAAGCGGAAAATACGACATCATTGATTGGGAAACCAATGGATACGGGCTATTGGCCTATCGTTTGGTAAACCAAAATGGACAGCTGATTTACGATGGCAGGATTGCTTTTGAAGCTAAAGACTCCTTTTCGCCGGCGCTCACCATCTGCGAAGGTCCTTTTGTAGTTCAGCCCACAGCTGAAAGTGTTATTATAACTTTCAAAACCAATCAATTAACCGACCCAACAATCAGTGTTGGCAGAGATCAATACCAACAAAAACAGCGCATGGCCAATTTAAGAGGAAGTCGGCAGCATGAAATTCTGATTGATAGATTGCAAGCCGATTCGCTGTACACCTATCAGATTAAACTTGGGGTTCAAACCTACACCTACAGCTTTCGCACAGCGCCAACAAAAGGTAGCCGCAGCAGTTTTCGCTTTGCTTACGCCAGTGATTCGCGCGAAGGCAAAGGCGGAGGCGAACGCAGCCTGTTTGGCACCAATGCCTATATCATGAAAAAAATTGCTGCATTGGCCAATCGTGAAGGCGCTGCTTTTTGGCAATTCACCGGTGATCTGATTACCGGCTATTCAACAAGCGTGGAAGCCACCCAACTTCAATATGCCAACTGGAAACGTGCCATTGAGCCCTTTTGGCATCATATTCCTGTTTATACTGCGATGGGCAATCATGAAGCGATGATGACTGCTTTCGGAGACCTTAAAAATGGTGTTGCTGTGGATAATTTTCCATTCAAAACACAATCGGCCGAACGCTTGTTTGCTGATGAATTCTGCAATCCTGTTAATGGTCCAGTAAGCGAAGATGGCACTTCCTATGATCCTGTGCCCGATCAAATCGATTTTCCTTCCTATCAGGAGAATGTGTATTATTACACCTACGATAATGTGGCCATGATTGTGCTCAATTCCGATTATTGGTATGCCCCTTCCACAGCAGCCATTCCATACAGCAGCGGAAATGCTCATGGATACCTCATGGATAAACAGCTGGAATGGTACAGTAAAACAACAGAAATGCTGGAAAACGACAGCCTTATCGATCATATTTTCGTTAGCTTTCATACGCCGATGTTCCCAAATGGCGGCCATTCGCATGATGATATGTGGTATTCCGGAAATAACGATATCCGCCCGTTTATTGCCGGCAATCCTGTTGCCAATGGAATTATTGAGCGTCGTGACGAAATACTGGATATTATGGTAAATCAAAGCCTTAAGACAAGGGCTGTTTTGTGCGGCGATGAGCACAATTACAGCCGACTGCACATTACTAACGAAATGTTGCGTTATCCAGAAGACTGGGAGTTGCCTCGCTTACAACTTTCAAGGGATTTTTGGCAGATTACAAATGGATCAGCCGGAGCGCCATATTACGGACAGGAAAAATTGCCCTGGAGTGATCATGTAGCTTTTTTCTCACTTCAATATGCTTTGGTGTTTTTTGATATTCAGGGACGCCAAATACAGCTCGAAGTAGTTAATCCTGACACCTACGAAATAATTGAGCGCCTTGTGTTTTATACTCCTGAATAGCTATTGATTGCCACTGAAAAAAAAATCCGCAGCGGGCAAAACCACGCTGCGGATACCAAACCAACACACAACAACGCTACAATGCTGCAGCTTTTATTTTATCGGTTTCCGAAATGCCTTCAAGGATTTCTATCGCCAAACCATCCGACAATCCTGTTTTTACAATGCGTTTCTCAAAAGTTTGGGGCGACACTTCAACTTCAACAAAGGCCGTATCGTTGTCAAACTTCAACAAACCCTCATTAATAGCCAGCACCTGTTCCCTTTTTTCGAGAACAATATCCGCATTGGCGCTGTAGCCCGCGCGGATAAACTGATTGTCCTTCAAATTTACAGCAGCCCTGATTTCAAACTGTATAGCTCCATTTTCTTCAACACCTTTTGGCGCAATATGCTCCAAAACGGCATCAAACTTTTCGTTCTCAATAGCGCCGATGGTCATAATAAGCGCCATTCCTTCCTTAATTTTTCCAACTTCAGATTCGTCCACCATCCCTTCAAAAACCATTTCGCTCATATCGGCAATAGACGCTATTACCGTTCCGCTGTTGAAAGTATTGCTTTCAATTACTGAGTTGCCTTCTTCAACAGGAACATCCAGTACCATGCCTTCTATTGTGGATCGGATAAGCGTATTGGTCACATTCCCCGCTTTTTTGGTAGCTCCTTCGCGAATTAGCTGCAAATTGTCCTCTGCGGTTGCAAGCTCTTCCTGAGCATTGCGGAAAGCAATGTCGACCGTTAAAAAATCAGCTTCAGGAATTACCTCCTGTTCAAAAAGTGATTTATAGCGAATGTGATTTTTACGTGCTTCTTCAAGCTGAATTTTGGCTCTTTTTACGCGCGACTCTGCATTATTCAGACTGATCATATCGGGAATAATTTTCACCCTGGCAATCAGTTGGTCTTTTGTTACAAGATCGCCGGGCTCCACATAAATCTCTTCAATAATCCCCGAAACCTTTGGCGTGATCTCTATCTCCTTGCGGGGAACTACAGCGCCTGTGGCAACAGTTTTCTTTATGATATCTGTAACATAAGCTGTTGAAGTATCAAAACTTACAGGTTTTGCCTGAGACTTTTTATACAAGTAAAACAAGGTGCCGACAAAAACGCTCACTACGATTAAGGCTAATGCTATTTTCAAAAATGTTTTCATGATACAGTTAAATTTATTGTGTGTTATTTTGATTACTATTCATACCTTAAGGCATCAATTGGCTTAATACTCACTGCCCTTCTGGCCGGGATAAGCCCTGCCAGCACGCCCGAAACAACAATAATCAGCAGCGACATAACGGCTACCTGAAAATCGATGACAGGATGCAAAAACATCGTATCCTGAGCTGTGGGTGCCGGCAGATTTTTATCGACCAGTTCCATTAAAAAAACGCCCGCTACAAGGCCGGCATAACCGGCAACAGTTGTAAGTACAACAGATTCTGTTACGATTTGTGCAATTACTTTTGCCGGCGAAGCGCCCAAAGCACGCATGATGCCAATTTCTTTTGTGCGTTCCTTTACAATCACCAGCATAATATTGCTGATGCCAATTACTCCTGCCAGCAATGTACCAATGCCAACCACCCAAATCAGGCCACGGATGCCCGCAAATAAACCCGTCATCTGCCGAAATTCTTTATCCAGGTTAAAGGAGCCTATGGCGCGATTATCGTTTGGTGCCACTTTATGACGTTCTTTGAGCAGCTTGGTAGCTTTTTCTTCGACTATGCTCACCGGCAGATTTCCTTTGGAAGTGAGCGCAAACCACCCTACAATATTTCCATAATTATACGCCTTTTGAAGTGTTGTAAAGGGCAGGTGAATACTTTGTTCTTTATCACCTCCAAAATTCATATTGGCATTTTTAGGCTTAAAAACTCCCACAACCTGAAAATATACCCCATTGATTCGGATGTACTTTCCGAGTGGGTCTTCTTCTTTTTCAAATAAAATCTCATACACCCTTTCACCGATTACTGCTACTTTTCTTGCATTTTCGATGTCGAGCTCATTGATAAAACGTCCGCTGATGATTTCACAGGGATCAATCAAATTCCATTGTGGATAATCGCCATAAATGCTGAACGCTCCTGCGTTTTGCTTATACACCACATTATCGCCTGATCTGCGGCCACCCCCTTCCAAACGTGGCGAAATAATATCGAGTTCCTCAATATTGTCTTTCAACGCCTTGATGTCCTCGTTGCGATAGTAAAAACGCCGGTTGCGCGGAAGACCTTTGTAAGGTTCGGTTGTTGGTCTTGTCCACATAAAAACGCTGTTGGATGCGATATCTTTCATGCCATGCGTAACACCGTTTTGCAAGCCATTGCCCGATCCAAGCATAATCATCAGCATAAAGATGCCCCAAAACACCCCAAAGGCAGTTAAAAGTGTTCTCACTTTATTCTTTGCCAGGCTGCTCCATATCTCTTGCCATCTATCGCGATCAAACATTGTTAGTGCTTTTTAATTGATTTATCAAACTATTCATCTCTAAGTGCTTCGATAGGTTTTATGGAAGCTGCTCGTTGAGCAGGTATAAAACCTGCCAATGCGCCAGCTATGACGAGTAATGCCGTTGCGCCGATTGCAACCGTAATGTTTACTTCGGGTTGCCTGAAAAAGGGCGTATCGATACGGTCCGAAATCAGCTCAAGCAACCCAACACCCAATACCAATCCAATATATCCCGCAAAAGCAGTAATTAAAATGGCTTCCTGCAGAACCAGGCTGACAATACTTCGGGGTGTTGCTCCCAACGCCTTGCGAATACCTATTTCCTTGGTACGGTCTTTAACCACAATCATCATGATATTACTTACACCTACCACGCCGGCAATAATCGTCCCAATACCAATCACCCATACAAAGAGGCTAATACTGGCAAACAATTTACGAAACCGGGTAAATTCTTCCACACTATTCCAGAAAAACAGGGCTCGCTCATCTGTGGGATCAAAACGATGCCGGGCAGCCATTTTTGCTTTCATTTCGTTTTCTATCTCAATAGCTTCCTCAGCAGTAGCATCGCCTACTGTAACAACAATACCATTCACATTACGGCCTCCACCAAATACGCGTTGCGCAGCCGAAAGCGCCACATAAACAACCTGCATATTGTCGTCGCGGCCGTCATCATCATCAAAAACACCCACAACCTTAAAAGGCACACCATTGATATTGACATACTTGCCAACCGATTCTTCGCCATGCTTAAACAGTGCTTCATCAACGAGCTTGCTGATTAATACACATTTACGGCTATAGCGCTGATCATGCTCGTTCAAAAAACGTCCTTTTACCAAAGTTAGCATCTCAACCGTTTGATAATCGGTGTGTATGCCACGGATGCTGTAGGCTCCTGACTCCTTTTTGTAGGAAATAATATTACCGGACCACAAATTATAGCGCCCCGATATTTTGTCAATTCCATCAATGTGCGTTCCTAAAAAATCATAATCTTCATTTTTCATCTGAATCTGGCGACCAGAATTACTGCCTTTATAGGCCTTACTGGTTTGACCATTCCATATCCAGATTGCATTTGTTGCCGAAGACCGAAACTGGCTCTCGGTACCTTTTTGCAGGCCAACGCCGGCTCCCTGAAGAATGATCAGCATAAAAATCCCCCAGGCAACAGAAAAGCCGGTAAGAAAAGTACGCATCTTGTTTTTCTCAATGGTGTTAAATATTTCTTGCCATTTATCCAGGTCAAACATTTCAGCAGGGTTTTAAATTGCAAAAACAGCGTTAGTTTCAATCTTCGTCCGGCCATTTTTATGATCGGTATCAATAAGGCCATCGTGCAACTTGATGATGCGTTGGGTTTTGTGAGCAATATCATTTTCGTGCGTTACAATAATCAATGTTATCCCACTTTGATTAATCTCCTGAAATAAATCCATCACTTCAGATGAGGTAACACTATCCAAGGCTCCTGTTGGTTCGTCGGCTAAAATAACTTTTGGATTTCCGATTAACGACCTGGCAATTGCCAGCCTTTGTTTCTGGCCTCCCGATAATTCATTAGGCAAATGATCAGCCCATGGCAAAAGCCCCACCCGATCGAGGTATTCCATGGCTATCTTATTGCGTTTTCGCCTCGAAACACCTTGGTAATAAAGTGGTAAAGCCACATTTTCGACCGCATTCTTAAAACTAATCAGGTTGAAAGACTGAAAAACAAAGCCCAAAAATTTATTGCGTAAAAGTGCTGCTTTGGTTTCGTTCATGCCTTTAATCAGGTTGCCATCAAGGTAATAGTCTCCCTGATCATGCACATCGAGCAACCCAATAATATTCAGTAGCGTAGATTTCCCGGAGCCGGAAGAGCCCATCACAGCCACCATTTCACCGGCATTTACTTCAAGGTTAATACCTTTAAGCACATGCAGGCTGTTGTTGCCTGTTTGGTAACTCTTGTGTATGTTGTTCAATTTTATCATGACGTTGTTGTTGGTAAGGCACTTGAATTTTAATATGCGTAACATTAATCATAAACAATGCCATGATTTTTTATGTACCTGTTTATCAGATATTTAAAGGGTTTTTTATAGACCCACTTACACCAAAACCTTGAATGTAAAGTGTGCGGGTTCGTGCAAAACTATTCGGAATCGAACAGTTGAACAGCAACAACAAAAAGGAAGAAAACGCTTGTTATCGGGTATTATATCCAGTGCAAAAAGGTAGCCACCAAATAGCCAAGATAATTACCAACAGCGTAACCTATTATACCAACACTCAGCCCTGGAACTATCAATGCCCTGTTGTTTATGGCACCGGCAACAACAGGCACAAATGGCGGACTACAGATGAGCGCAGCCGAAGTAACCATCACTGTATCTGCATCAACTTTAAAAATGATTGCAAGGATCAGGTGTAGCAGTAAAGAGCCGAAAACAACCATCGAAATGTAATAAATTAGCTGGGGTGAGGCCTTTAGCATATCACTAACATTTACCATTGAAGACACGGTAACACTAAAAACAAGAATGAGGTACATGCCTAATTCAAAACTAAAATCCGCCTTTCGCAAAGCGGGCACAGCCGACCCGATCATCCCCAGGGATGTGATCAGTAAAATTACTGTTGCCATCATCATGGATTCCGGAACAAGCTGCCCGATCGCTGCTGCAAAAATTAAGATAAGCAACGAAGCTCCAAAAACTTTAAGCAAGTTTTTGCGATATTTCCTTTTAAGCATTTCGCGATAAGGATTGGTAACATCATCAAGAATTGGCTGCTTGTTTTTGTTTTTATCAAATGATTTTAACACAAAAGAAAAAGCCCGTTGACCAATCAGGAGTAAAAAGAGCAGGTAAAACCCCGAAAGCACCATATCGTAGGTGTGGGTAAGCAGGTATGTATTTTCATCTACATCAAGCATCAGCTTTAATGACGCCAGGTTTGGAGTGCCTCCGGTATAAACACCTACAAGCATGCCCCCAATTTTCCATAAGGAGGTATTGGTATCGCGAAACAGCAGGAAACCAATAATCACCATAACCACTACGCTGATCATTGCCAAAATCATTGATTTGATGCTGCTACCTGCCAGTGATTTCCATTCCTTTAACCTGGAGGTAAACAACAACATCGGAATGGCAAGCGGAATACTCAGACTCATAAACACCTCCTGTAATCCACCGGCATCCTCAGGAACTAAACCCAGATGACCAATCAAAAGTCCCAATACATAAGCAAGAAGTACGGTTCCCAGTTTATCTAAAAAGGGAATTTTTTGTGCTGCATAAATCAAAAGGGCCGGACTTAGCAAATACGTAAGGGCAAGAATATAAAGTTCAAGTTTCATAGGTAATAAATTGGCAAAAATAAACTTTCCGGTCTGTTTTGAACCAAATCTGCCAATAAGCAATTCAAATCACTAATTTTGCGCTGTGGGAAAAAAATCAAAATATTATGTTGTTTGGCGCGGATCAGCGCCCGGAATTTACACAAACTGGGAAGATTGCCAACGACAGGTTAAAGGCTTTGATGGTGCCAGGTTTAAAAGTTTTAAAACACTGGATGAAGCCAAAACTGCACTGGAATTAGGCCCAGAAAAGCTTGAACAAAGCACTGCTATTGAACGAAACCGCAATAAGAGCAATCCACCCAACGGCCAATCAATTGCTGTTGATGCCGCTTGTTCGGGCAATCCCGGGAAAATGGAGTACCGCGGCGTTTTTACTGAAAGCAACACCGAACTTTTTCGAAGCAAAGTTTTTGAAGAAGGCACCAACAATATTGGTGAGTTTTTGGCACTTGTGCACGGACTGGCATGGCAACATAAAAAACGTATTCAGTTTCCAATTTACAGCGACTCTCAAAATGCCATTAATTGGGTTAAAGCAGGTAAGGCAAGGACGAAATTGTTTCGAACAGCCAGAAATGCAGAACTCTTTGAGTTAATCGCACGAGCAGAAAACTGGCTAAAGAACAATGACTTTCGGGTTCCTATTCTAAAATGGGACACAAAAAGCTGGGGTGAAATTCCCGCTGATTTTGGCCGAAAATAATCGATTAACGGCCAAAATCGGCCGTTTTCATGGTGCTTAAATAGATTTCAACATTCTTAGTATTTTTGCAAGCGTTACTTAGTGTTTGTCCCATGATGTCCGATTTCTTCGCGGCCTTCGAACTCAAACATTATGGGCTAAACACGCAATTTAAGGTAAAACACATAGATTTATGAAAAAGACAAGACTCTCGAGCACACTATTCGCATTTGTTTTACTTGTACTCATTGCATCGTGTCAGCAACCTCAGGTTTTTTCGGAAAAGAAAGTTTTTGAAAATCAGATTTGGAATCGATTTGATTTTTTGGAGTACGACTTCCTGATAGAAAATTCGGATATTACCTATGATGTATCGCTGGGTTTTACTCATTTAAACGCTTATTATACAGATCATTTAACAGCAAATATTACTTTTTTTATGCCTGATGGCAGTATGCGGTCGCGCGATTACACTTTTAAGCTAAAGAACGCCCAGCTCGAATGGCTTGGCCTCAACGAAAAGGGAATAATTAACCATCAGCTAAGTGTTATTGAAGGCATAAAATTCCCTGAAAAGGGCAACTATAAAATCAGGATTGAAAGTAAAATGCCAAAATTTAACCTGGAACATATTAAAACGGTTGAACTAATCATAAGCCCTTCAAAATAGGAAAAGAAAAAGCCAGGGCTTGAAGTTTTTGATGGTATTGTTAACAAAATTTTATTTTTGGGGTTAAAAAAAATTGCACTACTTTTGCACCTTTCAGACTACCAACTTATTTTTGACATCAAAACAACCAATTTCAATCGATTATGATTCAACATTTGGTTTTAAAAAGTCCGGTTTTTTCGCCAACAATGAATCAGTTTACTTTATCAAAAAGACACTAACCACATGAAAAAAAGCCTCCGTATTACTTTCAGGATACTGTTTATGGCATTTATTGCTACAGCTGTTCTATCGTCCTGCGTGCCTCAAAAGAAAATGCTTTATATGCAAATGGCCGAACAAACGGAAGTAAAGCCAAGCTATGAAAACGAACGTGCTATCAGTTACCGCATTCAACCCGGAGATAATCTCTACATCAAAGTTGTGAGCCTTGACGAGAAAACTTCGATGATGTTTAATGTTACAGGAACAGGCAACAGTCAGCAATTCACAAATGATGCGTCTGTATATCTCAATAGTTATACCGTAAGCGAACAAGGAACAATAGAATTTCCACTTGCAGGTCAGGTTTATGTTCAAAACTTAAATGTAGAACAGATCAAAGAACGCATTCAGGAAATTCTGGATGAGTACCTCAAAGAAACTGTGCTTATCGTAAAACTGGTTAATTTTAACCTTACCGTTTTGGGCGAAGTAAGACGCCCGGGCCAATACAAAGTTTATCAAAGTGAAATCAATGTTTTTGAAGCCCTGTCTATGTCAGGAGACCTTACGGAATTTGCAAAACGAAGCGATATAAAAATTATCCGACAAACTAAAACAGGCTCAGAAGTAATCACTATCGATATGGAGCGCGCCGACATTCTGAGTTCGGATTATTACTACCTTAAACCCAACGATATTATTTACGTTGAACCGCTAAAAATTAAGCAGTATGGTTTTGCAACCTTCCCTTATGCACTTGTGTTTTCTTCTATTTCGACTGCTCTCCTGCTCATCAATTTCTTCAATTAAAACAGCTAAACCCCGTGGAAAATTTTCAAACCTATCAGCAAGAAGAAACAATTGATCTGAAAGCCCTGTTTTTCAAGTTTACGCGTTTTTGGTATCTTTTTGCCATTTCAATATTTATAGCCTTACTTGTTGCTTTTTTATTCAATAAGTACACCAAGCCTGTTTATGAAGTAAAGACTTCTGTATTGGTAAAGGACGACAAAACAAAAATGGATCCGTCTGCTTTGCTTGGCGGCCTTGGACTGAGTACACAGCAAAATTTGCAAAATGAAATAGGCATATTAATGTCCTATTCACTAAGCGATCGCGTTGTAAAATCATTGGAATTTGAAGTTTCCTATTTTGAAGAAGATGGTTTTGTAAAAAAGGAGCTGTATTTAAATGCTCCTTTTACAGTGGAAGTCGATTTTAGCAAAGATCAGGCCGTGAACTTGCCATACAGTCTGAAAATTAATGACGATGGCACTTACAGTCTGGCTACTGAGGGAGAAAACATCAGCCAATACGATTACACTAAAGGGAAACCACTTGATGGCGCCAAAGAAAAAATAAATTGGTCGGGCAAGTTTAGTTTTGGTGAATGGGTTGATAATGAGCACAACAGATTTCGTATTGTACTCAATGACAAATACGATCCGGAGGTACACAATAAGGCTAATCTAAGTTTTACCTTAAATGATTATCAAAGCTTGCTGCGTACTTTACGTGGTTTTACTATTGAACCCATAAACAGAGAAGCTTCTATTTTGGAAATTTCTCTTAAAGGAAATATCAAGGAAAAATCCGCTGATTTTCTAAACCGTTTGACAAGCTTATACCTTCAACGTGGATTAGACAAGAAAAATCAAATTGCAGAAAATACTATTGAGTTTATTGATCAACAACTTGTTGATATTCAAGACTCTCTTTCTAAAGCAGAGATTGATTTACAGGATTTCCAAACCTCTAATGAATTGATGAATATCGACTTTCAATCGCAGCAAGTGTTTGAATACCTCAAGGAGTTGGAGCAGCAAAAAGCTGAGCTGATGGTGAAATCAAGGTATTATAAAAGCTTACAAAACTACATTCAGATCAATCTGGATGAACTTGACAAGTTGGTTGCTCCCAGCGCTATGGGTATCGAGGATCCGCTGCTCAACCGTTTGGTTCAGGAATTGGTTAACCTATCTGCTGCAAAAGCAGAACAGATGTTGTCGTCAACCGAGAAGCACCCAACGGTTGTGAGCATTGATATGCAAATTGTAAACACCAAGCGAACACTGCTTGAGAACATCAACAATATCGTTCTTAATTCAGATATGGCATTGAAAAACCTGGATAACAGGATAAATACACTTGAAAAAGAACTGAACAAGTTACCACTAACACAACGCTTATTGCTTGGCTACCAGCGTAAGTTTCAGTTAAACGATGCCATCTATACTTTCCTGATGCAAAAACGTGCTGAAGCACAAATTACAAAAGCCAGCAATCTGGCTGACAATGAAATTCTCGACAGCGCAGAGGCAACGCTGAGCAGTCAGGTCTTTCCAAAAAAATCACTGAATTATACCATTGCCCTGCTTTTAGGTTTATTAATTCCAGTTGGTTACATATTAGGCCGCGATTACCTGAATGACAAAATTATTGACCGCAAGGAAATCGAAAAGATTACAAAACTGCCTATCGTCGGACAGGTATTGCATAGCAGTAAAGAAACACAATTAATAGTAGCTGAATCGCCCAAATCATCTGTTTCAGAATCATTCCGATCGGTGCGAACGAATATCGAATACCTGGTACAGGGAAAGGAAAAAAGCATCATCTTAGTCACTGCCGATATGGTTAGTGCCGGAAAAACCTTTATTTCGATCAACCTGGCGAGTATTTATGCCATGTATGGCAAAAAAACTGTGCTGCTTGGATTCGACTTACGTAAACCAAAAATCTATCAAGATTTCGGCTTATCCAACACCACCGGTTTAAGTACCTATTTGATCAACAAGCACAGCCTCGACGAAATCATTCAGCCTTCGGGAAAGATAGATAATTTTGATATAATAATGGCCGGGCCAGTACCACCCAATCCGGCAGAGCTTATTGCTTCAGACAAATGCCGAATCATGTTCGACGAGTTGCGTAAGCGCTATGATTATATCATTATTGATACGCCTCCGATTGGCTTGGTTACAGATGCCTTTCTGTTGATGAAGCACACAGACGTCAACTTGTTTGTTGTCCGCCAGAATTACACCCACAAAAAAATATTTGAATCTATTATCAAGGATATTGAAGATCGCAATATTTCGATGAATATTCTTGTAAACGATATAAAAATGGGAGGAGGCTATGGCTATGGTTACGGTTATGGCTATGGCTACGGTTATGGTTATGGTTACGGCTATGGATATGGTTACGGCTACTACAGCGATGAAGGCAAAGATCAAAAACCCGGCTTTTTTAAACGCCTTCTAAATAAGATTTAGTCCTGTGATACAGGAAGTATCAAACGGAAAAAAGGATCCTAATCCTCCAAAATTTTGGTACGCCATTTATGTGCGTTCTAAAACAGAAAAAAAGGTACAACTGGAATTTGATTTTCTGGGGATAGAAAGCTATTTACCGCTGGTAACAAGGTTAAAACAGTGGAGCGACAGAAAGAAAAAAATTGAAGAACCACTTTTCAGGTCTTATATTTTCGTTCACATTCAGGAGTCACAGTTTTTTACAGTAAGAAATGTGCCTGGGGTTATGAAATACATAAGCTTTGAAGGAAAGCCTGCAGTTATTCCAGATGAACAAATAAAAGCCATACATTACTACCTGAATGAGCAGGATGATCATGAAGAAATGGATGCTGATAAGCTAATTGAAGGTCAGCTTGTAAGAATAAAACATGGCCAGATGGCCGGTTTAATTGGCAGAATGATCCATTACAAAAACCGCTATCGGCTGTTGATTCAAATTGAGGCAATAGGACAAATAATTTCACTGAATATTCCGCGTTCTAAGGTAGAGGCTATAAGACAGGAATAAGTCAATTGTCCAAAAAGTAAAACCTTAGCACTTTAGAAAGACTTGTTTATGAAAACTTTAAATAACATACCGGTATTGGTCACAGGAGGAGCAGGATTTATTGGCTCAAACCTGATTGAAGCTTTGCTCCATGAAGGGGCAGATGTGCTATGCATGGATAATTTTGCTACCGGTCATCACAAAAACATCGAATCTTTTCTAAAAAACCCACATTTTGAGCTGTTTGAAGCCGACATCCGTAATCCTGAAAGTTGCCTGAAAGCCTGCAAAAATCGACAAATAGTCTTTCATCAGGCTGCGCTGGGATCTGTTCCCCGTTCCATTAAAGATCCTGCCACCAGCAATGAAGTTAATATATCGGGTTTCCTTCATATGCTCATCGCCGCACGAGAATCAGGCGTAAAAAGATTTATTTATGCTGCCAGCTCGAGTACTTATGGCGACTCCGAGAGTTTGCCAAAAGTAGAGGACAAAATCGGGAAACCCCTTTCTCCTTATGCTATCACTAAGTATGTAAATGAGCTTTATGCCGATGTATTTGCCCGCACTTATGGCTTTGAATCTATTGGCCTGCGCTATTTTAATGTGTTTGGCCGACGACAAGATCCGCAAGGGGCTTATGCAGCAGTTATCCCCAAATGGGTGATGCAGCTCATGAAACACGAACCAATCGTAATCAATGGTAAAGGTGAATACAGTCGCGATTTCACCTATATCGACAATGTTGTTCAAGCCAATCTGAAAGCTGCGCTAACAGAGAATTTAACCGCTGTAAACCAGGTGTATAAT
This sequence comes from Bacteroidota bacterium, assembly GCA_018830105.1. Lineage (GTDB taxonomy): Bacteria > Bacteroidota > Bacteroidia > Bacteroidales > F082 > UBA5536. The sequence goes on along the minus strand of JAHJTC010000010.1, from coordinate 82,217 downwards.
GTAGCTTATGGTGACCGCACTACGCTGAACGACTTATCGCATTGGCTACGCGAAATACTGGCAACCTATGATCCTGCAATTGCAAGCGTAAGCATCGACCATGGCCCATATAGACAAGGAGATATTCCACATTCCTTAGCTTCTATTGAAAAAGCCCGGACGAAAATCGGTTACGACCCGCAATATAACCTCAAACAGGGACTCGTTGAAGCCTGCAAATGGTATTGGGAAAATCTTAAGTAAGAAGCTAAAACAGCTTTCTGAACCCATCGAAAAAGACTTAAAATCGCATATTTAGATCTATAAGGTTTGTTATAGCCAACAGTTGTTTATTTTAGAAGTTTCCTTTCACCAAAATAAAGCCAGACGTTGGTTTTTGTATAATCACTGCATTGTCAGTATCGCCAATACCGATCAGCAGGCATTTTTTCAATCATTTCAAACCAAGTTATTCCGTTTTAAAATTGCACTATAATTCTTTAGATGATTAAGATATAGCAGGATTTTCTTCCAACAACAATATCCTCTTATTGGGTCGTTTGAAATGCCAGAAATATTTGCATTTATGGCTGATTTGCACTACTTTTGCATGTTAGAAAAGAAAGAAACTAATATTATGGAAACGCCCACTCAAAACCAACCCATCCCGTCGCCAAATGCAACGCGTTGGCTTTATATTTTACTTGCAATTTTTGCTGTAATGATTATCGGACTTTCGATATGGTTAATTTCTACGAAGTCGAACTTACGGGTGTTGCAGGAGGAAAAAGAACAACAAAAAATATCTCTTCAACGAGAAGTTGACAGCCTGATATTTGAGCACAATCAAACTAAAATAGCCTATGGAGAGCTTGCAGATTCCTTAACTGCAAAAGACAGTCTTATTCAGGCTAATGCTATTGAAATAAAGCAATTGCTAAACACCAAATGGGAATATTATAAAATAAAGAAAAAGCTGGAGCGTCTTCAAGTAATTTCACAAGGCTATGTAAGGCAGATGGATTCTCTTTATACCGTAAACAGAGAGCTAACCGAGGAAAACGAACGTATCCGCGAAGAGTTTAATCTGGAACGCAAACGAAACGTGCAATTGAGCAAAGTAAAAGAAGAACTTACAGATGTTGTTGAAATGGCTGCAGAACTTCGAACATTCAATGTGTCGGCTCAGGGTGTGCGCCAGCGCGGGAGTAGCCGTGAGGTTGAAACGGACAAGATCAGACGCGTTGAACGTGTCAAAATCTGTTTCACAATAGCAGAGAACAAGGTTGTTCCGGCTGGTCAAAAGACAATTTACATCCGTATTGCAGCACCTGATAATCAAATCCTGGCAAAAGGCCGGGGCGATGAGTATTCCTTTATGCATCAAGGCGAAAGGCTGCAGTACTCAATTATGGAAACTGTTGATTACCAAAATCAAAATGAAGCCCTTTGCGTTTACTGGGACAAACGAGAAACACAGGAACTTACTGAAGGCATGTACTCCGTGGATATTTATGAAGGTGAAACACTGATTGGTCAGGCTAATTTCAACCTGCGCTAAGTCTTTTTAAGATAAGTTATTCGAGCACGGTTTTGAGTACTTCATGCGACTTCAATCCCTGAAATCCAGGTATGTGTAGTTTGTAATAGTTTATTAGTTCCTGCAACAAACCTCTGCGATCAGCATTGCTCCATGCCAGGTTAGAAAGTGTATCCAGGGCTGTTCCTGAAAGTTGAAACAGCTTTGCACTCAGCTTTTTGTCGAGATAATAAGGGTGTTCAGGCATATTATTTTTAAATATTCCTGCCATCAGGTCGAAATAATAATCAGGTTGAAAGGTGCTGTTTTTTGGATAAAAGCCCAAATACCGACTCAGTTCAATCATCAAATAGAGGGGAAAGTCGCTATAAGCAGTCGGCCTAAGATCCAGCCATAATAGAGAATTATAGAGAAAGCGAAACAAAGTAACATTGGGCTCTTCTTCCTGAATAGTCCGGCTTAGCAGCTCGCTCATAAACATCACAATGGCATTTTTTTCAACAAGCTGATGTAATTGGTGAAAATGATAATTCACACTTACCTCTTTCATAAAGTGCAGTTCCTTTCCGCTTTTGGAAGTCTGCACAAACTCAATGATACTCATTGGAAGAAAAATAGCCGGACGAAACTTAGAGTGCTTTTGGTAAGCACCCTTGATCAGATAAGACCGAACCCCAAACTCCTCGGTAAAAATTTTTACAATCAGGCTTGTATCACTAAACCGGATATGCTGCAAAACGATGCCTCTGCTTTTTTCAGGCGTCATATCAGCGCATCATCATGATCTTGGTCACCATGGTTTCCATGCCCAAATCGTCGCTCACAAACACCAGATAAATGCCGGGTTCAACTTCCACGCCATTGAGGGTTTTTCCATCCCAAATGGCCTGACCACCTTCGGCACGCGTTTGGTAAACAAGGCTTCCATTAACGGTAGTTATTTTTACCAATGCGTTGCTAACCAATCCTTTAATGGCAACAGGGCCACCATATTCCGGTCTAACCGGGTTTGGATAAACAAAGACATCAGAATAAATAGGTCCGCCAGGGGTAGCACTACCTTTATAGGAAATAATTCCATTATTGGTGCCAAAAAACACTTCTCCATTATCCGTTAAACCAATACTATTAACTGTGTTTGAAAGCAAAGGGCTATTATCTGTATTGAAATATTGTAACTGTTCGAGCCCATCATTTGACATGAGGAAAACACCATTTTCTGTTCCAAACCATTTATTATTGGCTCCATCAACCGCAATGGCTAAAATTTTCTCGCTTCCCAGCAAATAATCCGCCTGACCTGTTCCATCAATTCGGGGAACCAAAATCCGCTGGGCATCATAATTTTGTCCCTGAATAAAAATCCTTTCAGTATTGTAAAAAATTGCCGGTCCGGCATCTGTTCCAACCCAAACAGCACCCTCCAAATCAACAGCCATCGATAGCACTTGATTTCCGGGAATAGCACCATTTCCGGCAGAAGAACTCAAAACCTGATTCTTGTCGTCAGTAGGATTATCAAAAGTGTTGTTGTCGTTGAAAACCATAAGCATTCCTTCCTGACGCCGAATAATCCACTTATAATTATTTTTATCCACAATCATATTGGCAATATCAATTCCACTTGCCGAGGATCCCAGGTTAAAAGATCGCCATTCGCCCGCAGGTGTTTTCATCGACAACAGATGAGGAGCTCCTGTATTAGCTACCCACAGATTATTGTAGCTGTCGAAATCGAGCCCGCTGATGTTAACAAGATTTTGATCAGCTACCCAGGGTTGAAGACTGCTATTCTCAACCGAATAAACAGCTGACAAGCTGTTGTCGGTAAATTCCATTACGCCCTCCTGCCAACTGCCGATAAAGGCTTTGTTTGAAACTGTTGGGTCAATAGCCACACTTACAAAATCGGAAATGGAATCGAAAGCATCGGTGTTGTCTCTGTTGTGGGTTGTCCATTGGCTGCCATCGTAAGCAAACACGCCATCAACCATATAGAGTTTAGCCCAGTTATTAGCTCGACCTCCTGAAGCCACCCAAACCTGATCTCCACTGGCTTTGAGCTCATAAACATTTGTGGTTCCCGGTCCATTAGGTTTAATGGTTTCGCCATCAAATCCATTGGTGGTTTTTATCAGTCCACGCGAGCGATCGCCAATCCAATACGTGCCATCGTCATCAGCTGCAATGGCTTGCGGTTCTATTCCAAGCTCACCAGGGCTGTAAATGCTGCTTTTTAACGCATAGTTTGTGTTATAAATACTGACATTGTAATTGTTACAGACTAAAAGCTCATCGCCGGAAGCTTTGAGCATGGCACGCCGCGAATTGTTTTCGCGCTCAAAATAATCCCAGTTATTTCCATCGAATATAAAGAGTGTGTCGCCATTAAAAACATTCCGGGTATAATTCAGAAGTATTTTTCCGGAAAATGCTTCGATATGATTGTAGCGCAAATCAGGATGCACCAGTCTGTCGTCCTTCGTCCAGGCATTATAATCTGCCAGATTAGGGCTATCGATTGAAGCGTAATAAACCCCCGATTCTGTTGCTGCAAATAATTTACCATCGAAATGTGCTAAGTCATATACGTTAATATAACTTCCTTCATTACCAATAAGATAAGTATCGAAAACCTCTTCACGCTCGATATCGAGTACAACTATTCCGAAACCACAGGACAGGTAGGCATATTTGTCGATAAACAAAACATCATTAATCGTCTTATTTCCAATGAGTTCTTTGTCCTTAATATCGCTGATATTGCTAATTCCATCTGCATGAATCAGATCAACATTGGTATTGGCATAAGCAACAAGCACAACATCATAATCAGCATTATAATTTATGGCAGAAATACCAATATCACTTAACCCATTGACTTTATTTAACAGGCTCAGGCTGTTGTCTTCTTGGTCATAAATGAATAAATCGTAGGGAGTTGCCGCATAAGTCTGTGAACCGCGCACCTCGACATCAATTACCTTTTGATAAGGTAAATGGGTTCTCCACTCCCCTATTCCTATTCCCTGCGGAAAAAGGTTAATAGCCATGAAGAAGGAAATCACTGATAATATTAGAATCCTGAAAGTTCGCATAGCATTTTATTTGAAAGTAATACAGGCATATATCTTGCCTTAAATTAAACTAAGAAAGCCGCTAATTATTGTGATCAAATCCCTGTAAATTACAGTTTGGCCTGATTTGCTCACTTTTTCTAAAACAAACTAACACTAAATACCATCGCTAAGTTTAACATGCTGATCTTGCGCTCGTCAAAACGCAAACCGTTTGCTGTTGTAAACGTAAAAACCGGATTCCCGTGCAACCATTCAGCAGAAAATCCCAGCTGATAGCATGTGTTGAAATGATACATCAAGGCAGTGGAAACTCCCCAAACAAAATTGTAATCACGTGCCGAGGTAATTTCGTAGTAGTTCGGACCCGTCATAAAATATTGCGGTTTGTAAAGCTGATAAGGCGTGGCCGACTGCATAAGCCCGGCTGCAACACTATTGTTGATGCTTATTTTGTCACGCAACAAAATCGTATAAACCGGTCCCGCCAAGAGCATCCTGTTTTTGAAAGCTTCACTTCTGATATAAACATCTTCCAGAAATGGATCCTGCTGCACTTTTTTATATCCCAACTCTCCAATATCAATCGCATGCCATGTTGCTGCCGCCTGCAGATTTATTGACCAGGTAGTATTCAAATGCCACTGCAAACTTCCTCCTCCCGAAAAACCAGCTGTGGCAAAACTTCCCTTATCAAGGTTTTTTGCGGCAAAATCACCTAAAGGAATACTCAGAGCAGGTTGAAGTCTAAGCGTTAATTTTTGGGCAGTTAAAATACCCGGGGAAATTAAAAAACCAAGTACCAGCATTAAGCACAACCTATTTATTTTAAACAAGCACATATTCTAAAAGCATTTAACATGCGAAGATGCTAAAAATTCAGGCTTTAATTACTTTTGTGCAATAAAATATGCTATTCAATATGATCAATACAAAGCAACTCTTAACTGTTTTCATTGGCTTAGGCTTATTTATTAATATCGGTTTTGGCCAGCAAAATGGCAGCCTGATACACGACGGACAGACGCGCAGCTATATTTTCTATACGCCCGATCAATCAGCAGCCCCCTGGCCATTAGTCATAGCTTTGCATGGTTATACGCAAACAGCAGAAGCAATCATGAATTACAGCGCGTTTAACGAACTGGCCGAGGAAGAAAATTTTCTGGTGGTATATCCCCAAGGCCTTGGCAACAGTTGGAATGTTGATTTTAGCGGAGGATCTGTTGCCGATGATGTTGGATTCATCAGCACTTTAATTGACAATCTCAGCACTGATTATCCTGTTGATGAGAACCGTATTTATGCTACCGGTTTTTCCAATGGTGGTTTTATGAGCTATAGGCTGGCCTATGAACTGCCTGAAAAAATCGCCGCCATTGCTCCTGTAGCAGGCACTATTTCCTCAGAAGCTTATGCAAGTTGGGAGGCAGAAACCGGAAAACCCATTCTACATATTCACGGCACCAGCGATTTTGTAGTCCCTTATAACGGGTTTAATGGCATTGAGTCAGTTGAAACCTTATTAACCTACTGGCTTAGCAAAAACAACTGCAACTCAACACCAGAAATAACCTACTTGCCTGATATTGTGCAGGAAGGATCAACAGTGGAACAGCATGACTGGAATGTTTGCAACCCGGGAAAAGCGATACGATTACTTAAGGTAATAAATGGTGGCCATACATGGCCCGGCTCTTCCGGTTCAGGAATTGGCATAGTGAATCAGGATATAAAAGCCTCAGAAAAAATTTGGGAATTTGTAAAACAGTTTTCGTTAGACAATTGGGTAAATACTCCTGAAAACATCACGCAAAACCTGTCTATTTTTCCGAATCCATTTACCGGAAATGAAATTTACCTTGAACATTTACCAGAAAACACGCAATTAATTACCATTTATAATCTTTTCGGTGAACTAATTTATCAAAAATCTGTTCATCAAATGAGCAGTACAATTCATCTAATTTTACCACAAAGTAAGCCTGGAATCTACCTGCTAAAAAACAATACAAGCTCAGGATCAAATGTTTATAAAATTTTTAAACTTTAATTCTAATCGTTAAAAAAGGGTCAGAATAAGAATTTTTAAAAAAATTAATTGATCAAAATGCAAGATATTATTGTTTTATATCATTCATAATATTATTTTTGGTCAGCTAAATATTAAATAAAAGTGTTTTTTAGGATAAATTCATATTAATTCCGGCTGCTCCTTTAGCACATAAAAAATGGCTTTTCAAGTATAATTACTCCAAATGTTAAAAAGAAGAACAGACACCTGTATAAGTTGCGAAACCTGTAACGAACGATCACCGCTTTTCAGTTTGCTGAGTAGCGAGGAGTTGAGGATAATGAACACAAACCGTTTCGAGGTTGTTTTCAATACCGGCGAAAATATCGTAAAACAAGGCACCTCATCTACTCATATGATTATGATTACCAACGGTATGGCCAAGATGTATCTGGAAGGCTTCGACAAAAAAAACCTCATGCTTGAAATCATCACTCCCTGGAAATTGTTTGGAGGGCCGGGTCTTTTCACTGATTATCGTTACCATTACAGCGTTTCTGCTATTACTGAAACATCAGCTTGTTTTATTTCAATAGACAACGTAAGAAAGGTGCTTCGCCTGAATCCTGATTTCGCAGAAGCTTTGCTTAAGCATTGCAGCCAAAACGGAGTAAGCAATTTTCAGCGTTTGATAAGTCTGACCCAAAAGCAGATGCATGGTCGTCTGGCAGATGTACTGCTTTATTTATCAGAAAAAATTTACCATTCCGAGCATTTCAACCTGAATATTACCCGGCAGGAGATTGGGGAAATGTCGAATATGACAAAAGAAAGTGCCACCCGCATTCTGAAAGAATTCGAACTGGCAGGAATTATAAAGCTGGACACCAAGGAAATAAATTTGCTTGACGTGCCAAAACTCAAACAGCTCTCACTGCATGGATAGCTAATCCTTTGCTTCCTATTTTATTCTTGACAATGAATCCAGTAATGCAAGCTGATTAAGACATCTGTAGAGGTTCTGATGTGCTGTTTGCGTCGGATAATACACATCACCATTCAGGTAATCCGTTAGAAAACGCATCGCCTGCATATGAATCATTTTTTGCCCGGAAAATTTGAAATTATCAATTTCAACTTGTGTTAAACCTTTGGACATCTCGCTCATATAGGCTTGCTTGATTGCCTCATACACATCCTTTCTGAGATAAACCTTCGAAATATCACTTTCATTTTCAGAAACGCTGGCGGCCATACTGCGTATCATATCACCAATATCTGACAAAACTGTTGCCGGCATAATGGTGTCCAAGTCAAGGAGAACAGCCTGCTTATTTAGGCCATTTGGAAACAAAACATTACTCATTTTCGCATCCATATGCTGTATTCTCTTTGGCAAGTGTTTTTCTAAACGAGCCGCCTGCTCCACAATCCAAGCAGCAGCTTTTAGCTGACATAATGCATCTTCAGCATAAGCCAGTCGTTCGCTTTTTGCCCTTTTTTCGGCCAATAACAATTGTTTCCAGCGCAAATTTGCGTCATGAAAGCCGGGCAAAACTTCAACAAAGCGATTGGTATCTGCACCTGACATAAATTTGGTAAACTTTGCAAAAGATGCTGCTGCCTCAAAAGCCTGCTCTGGCTTTTCGACTGTTTCGTAAACTCGACCTTCCAAAAAAGGTGTCAAACGCCAATATTGCATCTTTTTTTCAGCGGCCTCCACTTGTATTATAAGCTCTCCGCTTAACCCCGGAATGGGACGTAAAAAATAATATGTTGGTGCAATACGGGTTAAATAATCTGCTGAATAAATCCAATTATTCATCAACTGTAAAGGCGACCGAAAAACCATTGTATTGATCTGTTGCAGCACAAAACTGCCTTTGTCATCAGCTGTCGAAACAGCCTGTAGCAAAAAAGTGGCGCTACCATAATTTTTGTGGATAAATGCCAAGTCTTACCAGGCGGTTGATTTGCTCTTGCACGTGCAGCAAATCTTCGTTATAGGTTAGCCCAAACCAAACTGCATCGGTTTTAAGTATTTGTACTTGCGCCGTTCCTTTTTGAATAATTTGACGAATAGCTGAAGGCAGAAAAAACTCCTGATTAACAGCAGGATTACGTTCGAGAAAAACAATAAATTCTTGCTTTACTTTTTCAAAAACATCCGGCGTAAAAGCCCAGCAATTCATTGAAACATGGCTTTCTGAAGGAATCGGTTTAGCTGTGCTTACAGCACATATTTTTTGTTCATCCAATTGTAAATCTTCATATTCCGTCAATGTTTTAAGATTTCCATTTCGATCAGCAACACAAATGGCTCTTGAATATACTTTACCAGGAAGTAGCGTTTTGCCAAGCAAATACGACACCATTGCGTATCGATTTCTAAGGGTGTTATTTTGCAAAAAATCAAAGGCTTTCAGCAGGGTCTCATAGCCATAAAAATCATCGGCATTGATCAGCACAAAAGCCGAATCCACAGCGGATTCCACTGTTAAAAGCGCATGCCCAGTTCCCCAGGGTTTGTATCTTTTTGGTATGTTATTCGTGGACACATACTCATTTACCAGCAGTTTTTGTCTAACAAATTCCACTTCCACCTTATCCTTTGCCCAGGCAAGATGGTTCATTATGTCAGCCTCAACTTGTTCGTTTACAATTAATACAATTTTTTTAAACCCAATTCTAATCGCATCAAAAGCCATATAATCCATCAAACATGCACCATTGGCATCCACAGCAGTTAGCTGTTTTACTGCACCAAAACGGCTTGCTTTTCCGGCTGCCATTATTACCAGCGACACGTGTTTTGGTTCAATAGCGGTCATCACGGGCAAACAAATCAGGTTTTGTTCTCCATTTTCCTTCCGTAAAATCAGGAAACTGCTGCACAGCTCCTCCAGCAGCGACTGATTGCTCAGAAAGTGGCGTTATCACACTCCATGCTGCAGCATCGTAAACATCAATCGGAACAGGCTCGTTGGCTTTTATGGCTTCAATAAAGGCATTAACCACAAAAAAATCCATGCCCCCATGACCAGCACCAGCAGCTTCGTTTTCGAAACGCTTCCAGAGTGGATGATCATAGCGTTCGAGCCATGCTTGCGCCTCTTCCCAACGATGGGGTGCCGTTTCGCCTTCGATATAAAGCGATTTATTGATGTCCATCCAGAGCCCGCGTGTGCCTTGCACCCTAAAGCCTAATGAATAGGGTCGTGGCAGATTGGTGTCGTGTTGTAATAGCACGGTTTCTCCATTGGCTGTGCTAAGTGTTGTTGTAACCACATCGCCTAATTTGAACTCCACTTTAGCATTAGGGTGATCGGGTCCGGCTTCTTTAACAATATACTCATGCAAGCCTCGCGCCTTAGAGGCCATACTCGTAAGAGAAGTAAAGCGATTGCCGCTGTAAATATTTAACATCTTGGAAATTGGCCCTATTCCATGGGTAGGATACAAATCCCCATTGCGCTCAACCGAATGTTGTGTGCGCCATCTGGCTTCCGAAAAAGCCTCGGAGCCAAATAAAACGCCTCCGCCATAAGGCTGTTCCCCATTATTAAACTTCACCTCACGCAAATCATGCTGATAACCCGCCTGCATATGTATCAGCTCGCCAAATAATCCCTGCCTAATCATATTTAAAACTGCCATGATATCGCGGCGATAACACACATTTTCAAGCATCATATACTGCAATCCCGTTTCGGTGGTTTTTCGCACTATATCCCAATGTTCCTGCACTGTTTTAGCCATAATAACCTCACATCCAACATGTTTTCCAGCATCAAGGGCATCCATTGACATGGGATAATGCCAGTTCCAGGGCGTTGCTATTATTATTGCATCCAAATCTGATCTTGAAAGCAGTTCGCGATAAGCATAAGGGTCACCGCTATACACCTCCGGTTGAGGCCTTGCGGCATTTTCAAATAGCTTGTGTGTCATTGCCAGCATGCGCTCATCAATGTCGCAAACGGCAGGGATCAGCGTGTCATTACGTTGTAAACAAAGGCGAAGTAACTCCTGGCCACGCAAACCGGTACCAATAAAACCAAGTCGTAATTTGCTGTTGTTGTTACCAAAAACAAGTTTTGAAGGCAATATACTAAATGCCGTTCCGGCAAGCACACTCATTTTGATAAATTCAGCTCTGCTCAGATTTTTCATTAAATCGTATTTTTCAGTAAGACAAATTTAGGTTTTTAATAAGACAAAAGAAACAGTGATTTTGTCGCCTGCAGTTGGGTATAACCCACAAAAAAACATAAGCAGATTTTTTCGGCAGAAGCCTTATCTTTGCCATGCGAAATATCGCACAGGTTTAACCTATAACAATAACTATATGAATGCGTTAACTCAGCTCAGACAATACACAAAAGTTGTTGCCGATACCGGTGATTTCGAAAGCATGCGTCAATTCAAGCCCATTGATGCCACCACCAATCCCTCTCTGATCTACGCTTCGGCTAATGACCCACAGTATGCACCTTTGATGGAAGAAGCCATCAATTTTGCCAAAAATTTATCAGTAGATCATGACGATAAATTGAGCTTGTGTTTAGATAAACTTGCTGTGAATTTCGGGCTTGAAATTTTAAAAATCGTTCCCGGCAGAGTTTCTACCGAAGTTGATGCCCGTTTATCGTTCGACAGCCAAGCAACTATCAGCAAAGCACGACAACTTATAGCACTTTATGAATCAGCTGGTGTAAGCCGTGAACGCATTTTGATTAAAATCGCAGCTACCTGGGAAGGTATTCGTGCAGCAGAAATCCTTGAAAAAGATGGCATACATTGCAACCTCACCTTGCTTTTTAGTAAAGTTCAGGCTATTGCCTGCGCCGAAGCCGGAGTGCAGCTAATTTCGCCTTTTGTAGGACGTATTCTCGATTGGCATAAAGCCAATCGGAAAGTTGATCACATTGCTCCTGCAGAAGATCCCGGTGTTCTCTCAGTGACAGAAATCTATAACTACTACAAAAAATTTGGCTACACAACTGAAGTCATGGGAGCCAGCTTTCGTAATACAGGCGAAATTATAGAATTGGCTGGCTGCGACCTGCTTACAATTTCACCAAATCTATTATCCGAGCTGGAAAATATGCAGCTTACTATAAAACCGAAACTCAATAAGGATAATGCCTACGCTTCTGCTGAAGAAAAAATAAGCCCTGACGAGCAACAATTCCGGTGGCTTATGAACGAAGATGCCATGGCCACGGAAAAGCTTGCTGAAGGTATCCGAAAATTTTCTGCTGACCTGATCAAGCTGGAACAATTGGTGGCGGATCAACTTTAATATGCCATTATTTTAAGGCCATCAATCAACTTGTTCCGACATACTGCTATCAGATAAAAACCCTCTTGAACTCTGACAATTTGCCTTTAACAGGGTTTGCTGAAACCTCCCCGAATTCTCCTCATGCAACGCTTTACCATAAGCGTAGTATTGATCAAAAGCTAAGCTTATTGACAAATTCTAAATAGTACGATATCTTTTTGAAAGCCATATCTTTGCATTTTACTAATAAAAACTTCTATGGCCGTACAATCTGAAATACTTCCTGTAAATCGCAAAGCCCTGAAGATCAACTTAGACAGTTCGGTTTATGGTAGTTTTGCTGAAATTGGCGGGGGACAAGAAACCGCCAGGAATTTTTTTCAGGCTGGTGGTGCTTCGGGCACTATCGCAAAAACTATTTCTGCTTACGACAAAAGTTATAGCGATGCGGTTTACTGCAAAGAAAAATCATCGAAACGCTATGTTTCGCGCGAAAGATTAGAGCTGATGCTCGATGCTGAATACAACGAACTTACTGGTCTTTTGGAAAACAAAGACCATGCTGCAAGAAGGTTTTTTACGTTTGCCGACACTGTTTCCACACTTAATTATTATAAAGACAATATCAGCCATGGCTGGATGGGTGTGCGGTTTCAGCTTACTGAAAATGGAGCCTTTAATCAGGTGATTCTGCATGTTCGTCTGCTCGAAAACGACAATGTTTTACAACAAAACACCCTTGGAATATTGGGCGTAAACCTGATTTATGCCTGTTATTATTTTTGGGACAGACCAAACGCTTTTCTGCAATCGCTTCTCGATAATCTTTCACGCGACAGGCTTGCAATTACAATGATTCACATGAGCGGCCCTGAGTTATCCTATGTTGACAACAGATTGCTTGGCGTACAACTGGTAAAAAACGACATGGCCAAGGCCATCATGTTCGATCGCTATGGACACGTGCAGGAGCCAGATGATATGCTCTACAAGAAAAACGTACTCATTTTTAGAGGAAGCTTTAGGCCAGTGACTTATGTAACCACCGACATGCTCAAAACCAGCTTCGGTTTGTTTAAAAAAGACGAAGATTACGATAAAACGAATACGCTGCCCATTTGCGAAATTACTATCAACAACCTGTTTGATAAAGATGAATTCGACGAACGCGACTTTTTGGATCGGGTAGATTTACTCAATGAAATGGGTCAAAATGTAATGGTGAGCAATTTCAGAGAGTTTTATAAGCTTGTTGGCTTTATGTCGCAATTCCGGATTATTAAAATGCGGCTAATAATCGGCTTAGACACCTTTGAAAAAGTGATGGACGAATCCTTTTATTCCAACCTCAAAGGGGGCATTCTAGAAGCATTGGGCAAGCTTTTTCCCGAAAACGTGAAAGTTTATCTTTACCCTATCCTGGACGAAAAAACAGGAAAACAAATTAACAGCAAGGCCTTGGTTTTCGATAAAAAGGTTCGCTATCTTTATGAACATTTGATCGAGAATAGAAAAATACTGGATATTCCGGAAGCCAAAACCAAGTTTTTAACAATCAAATCGCATGAAGTGCTCGAACAGCTACGCCGAAATGACCCTTCGTGGGAAGCCAAGGTGCCTGTTTTTATTGTCGAGCGTATTAAAGATCGCAAACTTTTTGGATTTTCTGATGATAAATAAATTGTATAACCTCAAACCAAAAATTTATGTTTAAAACGAATGAGTATTTCGATGGAAAAGTAAAATCCATCGCTTATGAAACCAATGAAGGCCCCGCAACAGTAGGTGTAATGAAAGCCGGAGAATATGAGTTTGGCACTTCATCAGTAGAGTATATGACTGTGGTGAGTGGTGCTATGAAAGTAATGCTTCCAGGCGAAAGTAGTTTCAAAAACTATATTGCTGGCGATACTTTCGTGGTTGAAAAAAACAAAAAATTTACGGTGCAAATGGATGTGGATACAGCCTATTTATGTTTGTATCGCTAAACTCCTTGCTTTGATAAAGAGAAGGCCTGTTGTACAAGATACTGCGGGCCTTCTTTGTGTAAGATACTTTCGAAAAGTATCAGCTCATCAACCCTGGTTTGGATATAGGTTTTCTGTGGAATATTTCCTATAACTTGCTGAAAATGTTGCTTGTCTGTTAATTTTTTAATTCTTCCCAAGGTGAGATGAGGCACAAAATTCTGGCGATCGCGTATAAATCCAAGCGTATCCATTGCATCAAGCAGGTTGTTGGCAAGTGAATGGAGTTGCGGGGAAATTTTGTCCGGACCAAGCCAAAGCACCCGAGGCTCATACCGACTTCCGAAAATACCGGTTTTGTCAAATTGTAAAGCAAGGGGTTCAAACCCACTGATACACTCCCGCACAGCATCATTAATGACAGGAATTTGTGCTTCGGCAACAGATCCCAAAAACTTAAGTGTGAGGTGCATATTTGCAGGCTTAACCCAGTTAATGCGCTCATTACTCAGTTCGGTTTTGAGCATTTCCAGCAGGTTAAGCAAAACCGGTTCGGGTGACACATGAATCGCGATAAACAACCTTTTCATGATCAGGATTAAAATTAAAAAAGATGACCTCTTGCGAAAGCCATCTTTAGTGGAGAATAACGGAATCGAACCGATGACCTTTTGACTGCCAGTCAAACGCTCTAGCCAACTGAGCTAATTCCCCATCACGGCTGCAAAAATAATATTTTTAAGCTTAAGATTGCAAATTATTATAAAAATAATCCCCTAAATTTGCCTAAAACCTACAATAATGGTATTCCAAAATCCCTTTGAAGAAAATCAACTTTTTGGCATTCTCCCTAAAGTTAAACTGTTTTTGATGCTGCTTTCAATCCCTGTCGTATCGGTTACTGCCCAGAAGCAACAAGATTCAGGGCCAGCACAATATGTCAATCCCTTTATTGGCACACAGCGCATGGGACATACTTTTCCGGGAGCAACAGTACCTTTTGGAATGGTACAGTTAAGCCCGGACACCGACACTGTTGCTTACGAAAAAGACGGTAAATACAATCCAGATGTGTACGCCTACTGTGCCGGTTATCAATATGATGACCCTAATATCGTGGGGTTCAGTCACACGCACTTTAGCGGAACCGGCCATTCCGACCTGGGCGATCTGCTGCTAATGCCTGTTACCGGAAAGTTAAAATTGAATCCGGGAACTGCAGCACAACCTGAAACAGGCTATCGCTCCCGTTTTGATCACCAGAGGGAAACGGCTTCACCCAACTATTACCAGGTTGATTTGTTGGATTATGACATCAAGGCTGAGCTCACTACGTCCAAACGCGTAGGGTTTCACCGCTATACCTTTCAACCGGCTGATCAACGCTATCTGATCCTCGACCTGATACACGGTATCTATAATTTTGAAGACAAAAACGTATGGACTTTTCTTCGTGTTGAAAATGACACTTTAATTACGGGTTACCGACAAACCAGTGGTTGGGCGCGCACACGCACGGTTTATTTCGCGCTGGTTTTGAACGCACCTCTTAAAAATTACGGACACGAAAAGTATGATAATTCCGTATATAATGGCTTTTATCGCAAATTTGACGAAAGCACAAACTTCCCTGAAATAGGAGGCCGAAAAATCAGGGTTTGGCTCGAACCCGAATTGCCTCAAAATGGCAAATTGCTTGTTAAAGTGGGTTTATCTTCCGTATGCGCGGCGGGAGCTTTAAATAATGTAATAACAGAGATTCCGCACTGGGATTTTGATCTGGTCGTGGAACAAGGCCGTGAACAATGGAATGAGGAATTATCAAAAATTAAAATTGATGCACTCCATAAAGAGGCGCAAACAGTTTTTTATACCGCGCTTTATCATAGTTTCTTAAGTCCGATAACCTATATGGATGTTGATGGGCGTTACCGGGGACTGGATCAGGAGATTCATCAGGCTGAGGGTTTCACCAACTACACTATTTTTTCTCTTTGGGATACTTATAGAGCACTCCATCCATTGTTTAATTTAGTTCAACCCGGGCGCAGCCATGATATGGCCGAATCCATGCTCGCTCATTTCGACCAAAGTGTGCATCCTATGCTACCGGTTTGGTCGCATTATGCTAACGAAAACTGGTGCATGATCGGTTATCACAGCGTATCTGTTTTAGCTGATGCTATCGTTAAAGGTACTTTTAAGGGGAATAAGAAGCGGGCTTTGAATGCTGCTGTACAAACGGCCAAATATCCACTGTACGACGGTTTGGATGATTATATGCAACTGGGTTATGTGCCTGAGGACAAAAATCCCAATGCAGTGAGTAAAACTTTGGAATATGCTTACGACGACTGGTGTATTGCCCAAATAGCTGGAATTGTAGGGGATTCATCTACTGAAAATGATTTCACCAAGCGCTCGTTTAATTATCGAAATCAGTTTAACAGCGCTTCAGGATATATGCATCCACGGCTTTCGGATGGCCGCTTTAAAAAACAATTTGACCCTTACGACACGCACGGACAAGGTTTTATTGAAGGCAACGCCTGGAATTATGGCATGTATGTTCCGCATCAAATTCCTGAAATGATAGCGCTGATGGGCGGCAAAAAAGCCTTCGAAGCCAAATTAGACAGCCTGTTTACGGTTGCGCTTTCAGATGAACATATCGCCAAAAACGAAGACATTACCCGCGATGGAATCATTGGATTGTATGTGCATGGAAATGAACCAGGCCACCATATTCCATATCTTTATAACGAAACCGATGCCCCACAAAAAACACAGGAGCGTGTGCGTATGATTCAAAAAACGATGTATGCCAATGCACCGGATGGCTTATGTGGTAATGATGATTGTGGCCAGATGTCGGCCTGGTATATTTTTAGTGCGCTTGGCTTTTATCCGGTATGCCCGGGAAGTGATGACTATGCCATTGGAAGTCCATCGGTAAAATCTGCACGTGTGGATTTGGGCAATGGCAAGTTTTTGGATATCAAAGCAAATAACCAGTCTGAGCAAAACATTTATGTGAAAGAAGTGCGCCTTAATGGAAAGAAAATCACAGGTCATTACTTAAGCCATCGTGCGCTTATTCAAGGTGGCCTGCTCGAATTTGAGATGGTTGATAAGCCGTGAAACACATTAATTGTTTATAGCCTGTTTTTTTAATACGACACAGCTGTCTCTTTTTACAACAACATACGCGCGCTAATAATACAACACATTCAGCTCAGGCCTTTGCTGCTGCAGATCCTCAATATGCTTGCTTCTGATGCGGGTGTTGTAGCATTTTAAATACTTTAATGCGGGTAGCTGATCTACAGGGCTGAGCTTCCGGATGCGGGTATTAAAAATGGCCAGTTCTTCAAGTTTATATAGTTGTCCTAATGGTTTCAGCGATTTGATCTGCGTACCACCGGCATTTAGTAAACGTAAGTTTGACAATCCGGAAAGTGGACTTAAATCACTCACGGGTGTGCTCTCAATGTTGATTTCTTCGAGCTGTTTCAAGCCCGCCAAAGGCTTTAGGTCTTCTACAGGATTGCCCGTAATCTCAAGTGTTTTTAAGAAGTTCTTATCAGCCAGCGGACTTAAATCGCTGATACCGGCAGCATTCACCGAGAGTTTTTCCAAATAATACAGCCGACTTAGTGGCAACAGGCTTTGCAAACTGCTATTATTGTTTATCACCACTTCTTTCAAATCGACAATAGCCTGCAGTTGCGCTGCTTTAGGATTAACATCAATGGCAATATACTGCTCAAAAATCTGCCGCCAATCCATAGGCAGGTTGCCCCACCAAACCATAAGGCTCTCTGTTTGATAAATGACATTTATAGCAGGCTGAACCATTTTGAGCGCGTGCACTTCCTTTTCTTTTACGCGGCTTCCGTCTGCCAAAACAGTAGTCAAATCGGAAAGCCCGTGCAAAGGTTCTAAAGATTCGATGCGGCTGTTGGACACATTAATCACTTCCAGATTATTAAGGTTTTCAAGCGGATTTAAACTGGCAATACGGGTATTCGAAACATCGAGCATTTTCAAAAAACTGAGGTTGGCAATTGGCGTAAGGTCAGTAATTTCTGTTCCCGAAAGCCACAATTGCTCAAGCATCGAAAGCCTGCTCACCGGTTCGAGCTGTTGCAGATAGGCATTCTGGCTCAGATTGAGCGATTTAATATTAATAATCTGGTGAAGCTCCTCCGTGCCGGGCTTATCGCTGATGCCTGATTGCTCTGCAAGGATGGCTCTCCAGTATATCGGCAAATCATCCCACCAGCTTTTGAGGGCTGCTGTTTCATAAATGACAAGCACCTGCGGATTTTCTTTCATGAAAACACGTGCTTCAGCATCAGAAACTCGTGTATGATCACTGTAGATTTTTGCAAGTTTGTCGAGTTTTTTAAGCGATTCCAGACTGCTTATCTCAGTATAACTCAGCTGCAAAATTGTGAGCGCATCCAGCTTTTCAAGCACCACAATATCTTTAACATCAGTATGATTCAAATTGAGCAATTGCAAGTTCTTCATTCCGGCCAGCGGACTAATATCCTTAACCGAAGTATTACTCACATCCAGCAATTGTAATTCGGTCAAGCCTTTTAATGGCTCAAGGTTTGAAATATTCGTGCCCGAAAGTCGCAAAGCGTTCATACTTTTCAGATTGGCAAGCGGCGATAGGTCGCTCACGATGGTATTGAAGCAATACAATTTTTCGAGCTGTCGAAAATATTGCACCACTTCCAGGTCTTTAATCGGGGTATCAAAGGCATACAGCTCGCGGATATTCACAGAATATTGCAACGGACTCAAGTCACTAATTTGTGTTCCGCTAAAATAGATAGCTTCCAACTTATTGAGATTTCGCAGGGGCGAAAGATCCTGCACAGGAGTATTACTGAAATCAATGAGTCTAAGCTCCGTCATTTGAGTCAAGGGTTCCAGATTTGTAAAATGTGTTTTGTAAGAGATATTTATCTCCTTTGTTTGTGTGAAATTTTTCAGGTTTGCATAAATAGGCGACAGATCAGCAACAATGGTATCAGGAAGCTGCATTATACTGGTGTCGTTGATATAAATCACCGTATCAGGCCTGTGTCCGTGCAATTTTTCGCGAAAAGCCATCGAAAGGGTGTCTGGGCCGACAACCATAAAACTATCATTACGAATGACCGTAAAAGGCCTCAAAGCCACAAAAGCATCAGCATTCAGGTACAATATCTCCGTCATGGGGAGGCTGTCATAAACCATTATTTCCTGCCCAAAAAACGTGCGCCATTCAAAAGACATGAGGTTCCACCAGTTGCGCAATTCTTCCCGCTCATTGAGTTTGGTGGTATAAAAACTTACGATCTTCAAATCTTTCCTGAACGGATCTAAATTAATCTCAAGAAAACGCTCGCGTGAGCTACTGACGGTATCGCCCTGCACGGTAATGCCATCAAGCTTTCTGATCAGCATAACTTTGAAAAATAAAGAGCCATCCTCGCTCATCAGCGGATCAATCTTACGGATATCGAAAGTAAACCGTACCGTTTTGAAGAAAAAATCCACATCCTTCAGATAAGCCTGAACATTTTTATTCACCGGCATTTCTCTGTTTTCGTCCAGATCATCCTCCACTTGAACCTCATCGTCTCTAAAAATCTTGCTAAAGCTTTCGTTGATTACAATTTCTTTTTCCTGCACGGTTGAGAGCGTATCACCCAAAAAGTTTAACGTTCCCTCAATAAAATTCACCATCTGCCGGCATTGCTGCTTGTAGCTGTCAATGTCATCGGGCGATAATTGCTGTACATTTTCCTGAGATCTGGCGGGTGACAGGAGCAGAAAAACAGAGGCCAACAGTATAAATTTTCTCATGGTTGATAAAACATTAAGAGGTTGTCTTTTTCATTTTCAGGCGCATACATCAAATTTGAGATCAGCCAGCCGGTATTGTTTCCGCTCCGGTTGAACCACCTTACTTCAAAATACCAATTATCGATTTGAAAGATATGAAATTTAAGGTTATCCACGCTCTTAAAGCGCAAATTGCCCTGTTTCACTTCATAAAAAAACAAGGTCAGATAATCTGCTTTAAAGGCTTTAGAAGCATAGTACTCTATTACTTCCGGCGTTTGAAATGCCTTGTAGATATTCATAAAATCCAGCTCGTGACTCATTGGATGCAGGAAATGTTTTTCACGATCAATCAATTCGCCGGCCGGAAACATCTTGTTAAAAGCAGGGTAATAAACATTGGAAAGCACCCATTTTGATCCCAGGTTTTCCTTTTCGATCATTAAGATAAGAATAATCTGCACTTCTTTTCCTTTGTGCATAAAGCTGGCCGAAACTTCAGCGAACCAACGCCCTCCGGTAAATTTCAGGAAACTTTTATCAGAAGTGGTGAGGTCTTCGATAAAGAAATCGCGTAAGGTTCCTGTGGTACGGGGATTTTCTTGGTCGAATAAAAGCGGTAGCCGTTCTTTACGTGTTTCCTGATTGCGGTAATCCGCATCGGAGGGAAAGCGTTTTTTGCCAAACTGATCCTCTTCATTGTTGAAACGACTGAAAAACTGGCTCATTTGTTTGGTCATTGCGTAAAGTGCAGTTTCGTCTACATCAACCTGTCCAACACTTCGGTTTTGAGCTGATAACTGACCAAATAAAACCAAAAACAAAAGACCCGTAAAAACGCATTTTTGTTTACAGAAGCGAACTATGTGGTGTATTTGCATTGAGGTCTTTTTTCAATGAACCCCGCCCGGATTCTATCCAGGCGGGGTTTCTAATATTTTGTTTGAATCGACAAAATTACTTACTGGTCTCTTTCACGCGCATATCACCCAATAACACATCCCAGAAACCTATAATACGTCCGCCAATCTGTGTTTCTTTGCGTTTTACATAAATCGTAATGTCTTTTTTTGTTGTGTCTTCATATACCAGACCACCCTCTTTGTCGTAGGCTTTAAATTTTTGGAATATTGTGATTACTCCCACATAAGTGCCATCGGGCTGCCGTTGAAGATCGCTCACATATTCAATTTTAAACCAATCAATTTCTACGCGATCGTAGTTCAGGCGCATCAGGCGTTCAAAATACTGCCGCACTTTATAGTAATCTATTTCGGGGCGAGCCAGCGAAGAAACACCAATTTCAGCGTCCAGCATAAAGAGCTCTTCTGCACGATCAATTACCCTGTTTGCCTCGCTCCAGGGAGTGCTTTTACTACCTATAATGCTGATATATTTACTCAGGTCGCGCACTTTTTCGAGTGCCAAACTATCAATGGCCTGTTTGCGTTCAGCACTTAAATCGTCTTGCGCCTGTAGGTTTACTGTTGCAATCAAGCCAATCATCAAGGCCAGAATTAAATTTATTTTTCTCATCTGCTTACTTTTTAATCAGTTCCAATTCTGTAATTTTTCCGTTCGCATCGTATTTCACCTGTTCGATCAGGTTATTGTAAACCTTTTGATCTTTCAGGTAGTTGAGGTATTTGCTTATGGTAGTTGGCCTGTCGTAATCATTAAAGCCTCCCGCCTGACTGATAATAATCAACACAGGAACATCAGGGGAAGCAAACAAGCTTAATGCCCGCTCTATTCTTTCATTGGCCGCCTCCATATCAGGAGCAGCAGCAATGGCTAAAAACTGACTTTCGATGCTGTTATATTTTGCTGCTTCGCGCGCACGTAGCGCATCTTCTTCTTGTCGAAGCCTTTCCTCTTCCGCCTTTCTGTTGGCTTCTGCACGCTCGCGTGATAGCATGTCCTCAACCTGATCCATCAGATTCAATACATTTTCATCCTGTAAGTTCCAGGACTTAATCGTAGCAAAACGCCGCTCTTTTTCTTCCAGTGTCCATGTTGTTTCATCATTTAACATGGCGTTCAAATCTTTTGTGGCTTGCTCTACTTTGGATGCATACTCTGCTGCGGCTTGTTCGCGTGCCAGTTTTTTCTTGCTCTTACATCCGGTGGTGCCTCCCAAAGTCATCAGCACAACCAGAATAAGCAGTCCAAAGCGTTGCAATTGATGAAGTGAAATTGTCATTTGCATAATTTTAAAGGTTTATCGCTATTTAACACTATAACTCACTTTTGGCAAAATTATTGAATTTTTAAGTGTATTTATGAAATTGTATAAAAATATGTGCAAAACTGCGCTGAATACTTCATTCAAAAAACTTACTACATTTTGCAGGATGACTGTCTAAAAAAACGCACTTTATCAAATCTACTAAATGTAATGGCCGTCAATTTTTATGGTTAACATTTATAAGCAGACACTACAAAGTAAGATTTTTTTAAGGAACTGTAGTTGAATCAGGTGAAATATTAAATTCTTTTACAATTTCGGTGTTGTACTTGTTTTTTTATTTGGTATCTGAAGTTTCTTACATGCTGTAAATTTTACGTCATTTCTTACAATAGATGTCTAATTTTGCATCATGTTGCGGCATTATAATATTCCTGTCTTTTTGCCTGAACTGGCTTGTCCGCATCGCTGTGTGTTTTGCAATCAAACCAGCATCAGCGGTATGCAACATATTCCCACTACAGACGACTTAAGAACAATTGTAGAAAGCCATTTGAGTAGTTTTAAACCCGGAGAAAAAAGCATTGAGTTGGCTTTTTTTGGCGGAAACTTCACCGGCTTGCCCGAAAAGATGCAGCTGGAATACCTGCAAGAGGCTCAGCCCTGGCTGGCATCAGGAAAAATCCAGGGAATCCGGCTTAGTACCCGCCCCGACTATATATCCCATACACAAGTAAGGAAACTTAAAGCAATGGGCGTTACGCATATAGAGCTGGGCGCACAGTCCACTGATGACGAGGTGCTTCAAAAATCAGGGCGCGGCCACAATCGGGAAGCTATTGAAAAAGCTTCTGCAATTATTCGGGAAGCAGGATTGGTTTTGGGTCTGCAGATGATGATTGGACTTCCGGGCGACAGCTTGGAAAAGTCCCTTAAAACGGCAACTGACATTATCCGTTGGGGCGCTGAAGAAACACGCATTTACCCCTGTTTAGTTGTTCGGGATACGGTATTGGAAACACTTTATAAAAAGCAAAATTATCAGCCTTTATCACTGTCTGAAGCGATAGAACAAGCAGCCATCATTTATACTAAATTTGAAACAGCTGGCCTGAAAGTGCTACGCATTGGGCTTCACGCCTCCGACGATCTCAACGGTTCGGCTTTGATTGCCGGGCCTTACCACCCTAATTTCGCAGAGATGGTTTTCAGTAAAATCTGGCTGCAGCAATTTGAAGCTTTCAAGCATTGGCCGGAAACACCAAATATATTGATACAATGTGCACCTTCGCATCTTAATCATGCTGTAGGATACAAGGCTTTGAACAAAAAATGGTTGCTTCAGCGCTATATAAAAGTGCGTTTCATGGCTGACTCAAGTTTATCAGGAAGACAATTTAAGGTTCAAAAACTGCTGCTATGATCGTTATTGCCGACAGCCGGATACCAAATGCAGCAAAAAAACCATTGGCTACTTTAGCTGAACCTTTATGGTTGAAGCCACAGCCCATGGTTTATCCTTCGATTGCAGCACATCCGGATCTGTTTTTCTGTCCTACGAAAAGCGGGCTGGTTGTTGCTCCGGAGCTTCTGAAACAGTGGACGAAAACCCTATCGAAAAATGGCGTTAAACACATTCAGGGTTCAGTAAGTTTGGCTGCAAAATATCCGCAAACTGCCATTTATAATGCCGTTGCTACAGCCAGTCTGCTGATTCACAATTTGCGCTATACCGCTCCCGAAATTTTAAATCAATATCCTGTAGAACAGCAGATTAAGGTAGCGCAGGCTTATACCAGATGCAATTTGATTGCATTGGACGAAGATCATTTTATCACTTCTGATCAGGGAATTAGAGCGGCACTTCAGCAGCTCAACAAAACAGTTTTGTATATCGACCCAAAACAGATAAATCTGGCAGGACATCCTTATGGGTTTTTTGGAGGCTGTTGTGGTATTTTAGGGAAACAACTGGTGATTTGCGGCGACCCCATATTCCTTAAAGAAAATGCTTCATTGTGTGACTTTACGGCCAAATCAGGCTTTACGATCAAGCCGCTTTTTTACGGCCCACCGGTTGATGTGGGGAGCTTACTATTTCTGTAGCATTTAGAAAAGCAATATCAAGGCCGGCAAGCAAAAAACCAACTCACCGATTAAATGGTAATACCCATTGCGGTAAATGATTTTTCGGCAAATATAACAGAGCATCAAGGCCAGATTCATGCTCAGTATAATCAGCCAGGCAGCTGTATCGGTAGCTGCAAATCCAGCATAAACAAGGATAAACAAAAGATGCAATGCTAAAACTACGACAAGCAATTTACTGCTTGCCTTTTCTCCCAATAATGTGGCCAGGGACCTGATTGCTTGCTTTTTGTCGTGTTCTATCTCCAGCAGGGCGACAAAAATACTTTCCCACCACACAGTTACTGCAAATGAAATAATCAACAAAATGATTGACAGATCAAGCCATTCTTTGCTTAATAACAGTGGGCCAAACCAAATACCAAGGGTATAAATCAGGGCCACCATCACTTCTTTTTGCACAAAAAGGCTGTTCTTTGTTTTTTTTGAAGTCACCAAAAGAATATGGAGCAGACTTAGCAGTGCGAGCATAAATCCTGCAATCAGAAAACTGCTGTTGTCATAGCGCAATACAAGCAAAAAAACTAATAAGCTGACTAGGCTAATGGCAAGTATTACAGCCCTTTTATTACGCTGGTGAAACAAATGCCTGATGTTGACGGACTCGTTTTGCAGCAAAAAAGTATCCGCAATATGATCCAGTGAATAGACAACCCAAACAGCTCCTG
The DNA here is from genome assembly GCA_018830105.1 of Bacteroidota bacterium. Taxonomy (GTDB): domain Bacteria; phylum Bacteroidota; class Bacteroidia; order Bacteroidales; family F082; genus UBA5536. The sequence continues at coordinate 57,502 of JAHJTC010000010.1, read as the reverse complement.
CAAGTGCAAAATACCACCACCAAGGCATCAGCTGATCAAGTACTTCGGAGGCAAAAATTGCTCCGCAAAGCGCCCCGATTACTACATGTAAACTCAAGGCCTCGCTGGTTGTTTTGATTTTTTCTACCCAAATAAAACGACTTAATAAGCTCATGATTGCTTTACATTAGCTACAATTGATCGATCCAATCGATCAAAGTTTGTCGCTGACGCATTATATCCTGCATCAGCTTTGGTGATTTCAGGCTGAGCAATTTCCAGCGCCATTTATTCCCCAATTTACGTCCATTCTTGTATTGATAAAACGCCATCAAGCCAGCATATGGCCACGATAAAAAAGCAAACATACTCAACAACCAATCATTGCTTATCAAAAGCAAGACAACAAATAGCAGCACATACCACAAAGGAAACAATAAGAAACTTAAACCAAAATTCACAGAACTTATAAACTGCTTGTCTTTGAGCTTGTGGCTAATCCATACTGGAATTTTATAGGGCAAATAATTGACAAGAGTTCCATACAGTTGAACCGGAAAAAGCAACAGAAAAAATACACTTTCCAGCAGTAAACCTACAGCAGTAGGCAGGGGATGCTTGCTGCTTGTTTCATGCAGTTTATGCGTTTTCAACAAAGTCAAATATTGATGGCAATTTGTGCTAATCCATTGCAATTCAGCAGACTGTTCAGCTTTCAGCTTATTGAATTGGTCAGCAATTTTTTGTTCTTTTCGAAAGCGTTGCAGCTGAGGATCCGCAGATAAAACCGTTTTTGAGCAACTAAGTTTGGTTAATAAGCGGTGGCAATCTTCGCACTTTAAATCGTCCAAATGAATAAGCTGATTTTTTAAAGCCTCCTGCAGCTTCGCGGTCAGATTTTTGATGGCTTTTTGCGGATCATTTTTGTATTGCTCATAATAATGATCCACCGAAATCGCATTCCCAACATTCAGGAACAACTGCTTTCCGGCATGATCGGGATGTTCATAATCAATCCCAAATGGCACAATCGCAATCGGAGATTTAAATCCATCTGCTTCGGCAGTTTGAAAAGCAATACGAGCGGTTCCTTTCTTCAAAGGCTGTAGCTGCTTTCCGGCCGAGTGTGTTCCTTCAGGCATAATGGTAAGTGCGGAGCCATTTTGCAATAGCTGAACCGTTTCAGAAAAAACAGCTTTGTTTTTTTCGAGACTTTTCAATCCATCGTGAAGGCGGTAAACAGGCAAAATTCTTAAAAAATAAAGTACTCTGGCAATAATTGGCTTTTTAAAAATATCGGAACGCGCTAAAAACAACAGTGGTTTATCAACGGCAAATAACACCGCAAGGGCATCCATCAGGGCATTTTGATGGTTTGGAGCAAAAATAACAGGGCTGTTTTCCGGTATCTTTTCCAGGCCAATTATAGTAATTCGGCGGTAATATAGCTGGTAATAAAAACGCAGCGTATAATACAGCAAGTGATACAAAAATGCCGGCTTTTTTATATGCTGCGAAGACTTGCTTTTAGCCATCGGCGAGCGACTTTAAAGGTCTGTATTTTGACCACACTCCTGCCACACTCAAACCTGCGATGATGTGCCAAATGCCCCACCAGGCAGCAATAAAAGCCATTCCACCCATATTTAATTCGGGCGGAAAAATACGTGGATTAAATAGGAGCACCAGCGCCAATCCTGAATTTTGAATACTGGTCTCAATGGCGATGGTTCGCTTGTTGATGCGTTTCAAACCCCATATTGCCGCAAAAGAATAGCCAGATACCAGCGCCAGTAAATGATGCACCAGCACAATCAGTAAAATCCAGTCGATATAGTTGACGAAATAGTTTAAGTTGTTGCGGAAGGCCAGGATGATAAATACAGCGAAGACTAGCATAGAAATGCGTCGGATTGGCTTGATGATTTTCTGTGTAAGTTGTGGCAGTTTTTGCGCAAACAACATGCCGGCAATCACAGGTAATCCAAGAATAATAAATACCGTGCGAAACATCTCAAGAGGATCAATTTCAATAGGCCGCAACAAAGGAGAAGTCGTTGAATAGAGTCCGCCCCAAAAAGCAAAATTCAAAGGCGTAAAAATAATGGCCAGCACCGTGCCAATTGCTGTCATACTAACTGACAGCTCCACATTGGCTTTCGCCACACTCGAAATAAAGTTGGAGACATTACCCCCCGGACAAGATGCGACCAGCAACATGCCAAAAGCAACCGATGGCGTAATATAATCCTGAAGTAGCCATACGGCAAGAAAAGTAAATGCTGGCAGGATCAAATATTGACTTCCCAAACCAACTAAAACAGCTTTGGGATAAAGAAAAACCTTTTTGAAGTTTTCGGGCTTAATGCCTAAAGCCACACCAAACATAATAAATCCGATGGTGATATTCATCAGGTGGAGGCTAGCCTGACTGAAGTTAAGCCTGATTTGATCGAGCAGCAATAAGTCGTCGTGCATAGCGTAAATATAAGTAAAAGAGTCAGCTAATATACGTTAAACTAACAAATTAGCTGCTTTCGGCTTCATCACTCCTGTTGCTAAACGGCAATTTGAATCGTTGATTCTCCTACCTGAATAATATCTCCTGCCCTGATTTTTTTTCGTTTCTCGCTTGCAGGCTGCTCATTTACTTTTACCAGGCCATCCAGAATCAGTTGATTGGCATCGCCTCCGCTATCAGCAATGCCGGTGAGCTTCAGTAGTTGATTCAGTTGAATATATTCGTGTCCTTCGAGTTGAAAAGTTTCCATAAAACTATTTTGCGACAAAGGTAATTATTCGTCTGACAACTGTTTGTTTTTGGCTCCAAAACAGCAACTTAAAATCCTATTTATCCTTTATAAAAAACAGATCAAGTTGTATAAACCGAATTAAACAGCACATAATCAGTTGTCAAATCCGTTCCCCAGGCGGTAGCAGTCTTTTTTCCGTTCTTCATATCAATTTCAATAACCAAATGGGGTTCACGCAGCATTTGTTTCATCTGCCTCTTGTTGTAATTGAGTGGTTGTCCATTCTCAAGCACTTTGGCCACATTTTGTTCTGTACCAATATAAAGGACAATTTTAGAATAATCGAAAGGAACGCCGGCGTTACCAGCAGCTGAAACAATGCGCCCCCAATTGGGATCGCGGCCGTACATGGCCGTTTTAACCAAAGATGAGGAGCTAACAGCTCTGGCAATAGTTTTAGCCATTTTTTCGTTTGGCGCATTGGTAACTTTATAGGTGATAAATTTGGAGGCGCCTTCACCGTCCGATACAATAAGTTTTGCCAGGTGAAGCATCAGCTCTTCAAGCTTGTTGCGGAAAACCTGATACGCCGGGTCTTTGCTGGAACTTATTAATTTGTTTTTGGCCTTGCCATTTGCCATTACAAAAACAGTATCATTGGTTGAAGTGTCGCCATCAACTGTGATCATATTAAAAGTACGGTCAACAATCTCTTTCAAAGTCGTTTGCAGTAGTTTGGGTTCGATGGCAGCATCTGTGACAATAAAAGCCAGCATGGTTCCCATATTGGGATGTATCATTCCGGAACCTTTGGCAATACCGCCCATATTAACCTCACATTCGTCGAGTTCAAATTCGATAAAGCCTTCTTTGGGGAAGGTGTCAGTGGTTAAAATGGCGTTGGCAGCAAAAGAGCCGGCGCTTGATTTGCTGCTCAATTTTGGCACCACTTCCTTGATGCCGGCCAAAACATCGTCAATAGGAAAAACTTCGCCAATAATCCCTGTTGAAGCAACAAGAACATGTTTGGCCTCTATTCCAAGTGCTTTGGCCGTTGAATTGGCCATAGCTTCGGCAGCCAAACGGCCTTGCTCTCCTGTGCAGGCGTTGGCATTTCCGGCATTTATGATTATTGCCTGCGCGATACCATTCGACAGTTCAATATTTCTTTTTGAAACCTTAATAGGTTCTGCAACAACCTGATTTTTAGTAAATACTCCTGCTACACTAGCAGGAACAGTAGAATAAATTAACGCCAGATCGCGGCGCAGCGATTTTACGCCTGTATGCGCTCCCCAACATTCTATTCCTCGTACATTTGTGATGTTTTTGATCATCGTTTTGCGTATTTTGTAAGCTTTAATTGTTTTTCCTTTAACTCAGAAGCCTTTGAAAAGCCTTCTGCATTTTTAGGGATTTACCGGCACCTGATTCAAGCCTGTAGTTTCCTCAAAACTAAACATAATATTCATATTTTGAACGGCCTGACCAGCTGCACCTTTAACCAGATTATCTATCACACTTACCAGCAAAATATTATTGGTCGTGGCATCATAATCTACAAATATATTACAAAAATTGCTGGCACGCACATCTTTTATTGCCGGTGGATTTTCGCAAAGGCGCACAAAAGGCTTGTCCTTATAAAAATCTTTATATACCTGTTTTAGTGGTGCTTCCTCAATATTTGCTTTGGGTTGCACATAAATGGTGGATAAAATTCCACGATCAACAGGCAACAGATGGGGTGTAAATTGAATGGTATTTTCAGTCTTGGAGAAACGATCCAGAATTTGCTTAATCTCGATTGTATGTCTGTGTTTTTTCAGGCCATAGGCCTTAAAATTATCATTCACATTTGAAAAGAGGTTAACCTCTCCGGGTTTGATTCCTGCTCCGGAAACTGCCGATTTAGAATCGATAATCACACGGTCAGGATCAATCAAGCCCGCCGAAACAAGCGGCGCCAGCGGTAAAATTGCTGATGTCGGAAAACAGCCCGGATTGGCTACTAAACGCGCCTTGCTGATTTTTTCGGCATACAGCTCGGGCAGGCCGTAAACGGCTTCTGCAAATGCTTCTTCATAGCTGTGCTTTTTGTTGTACCACTGTTCATAAGTTGCCACATCGTTTAGACGAAAATCGCCTGAAAGATCCACAATACGGAATTTCTCCAATTTGAACTTGCGCACATATTCCATCGAAACACCATGTGGAAGCGCCAGAAAAACCAGATCGAGATCCATTCCCGATATCTCATCTGCTGTAATCAGCTTTTGATCCACTATTCCTCTGAAAAATGGATGAAGATCAGAAAAGGCTTTGCCACTGTGGCTTTCAGAGGTAATCGCACTGATTTCCACCTGCGGATGATTCACTAATATTCTTACCAGTTCGGAGCCGGTATAACCTGAAGCTCCAATTATTCCTACTTTTTTTAAACTCATTTTAATAATTTTCTAGTGTTTTTTTCAGGATGTTGAATGCCTGTTGTAATTCTTCCCGGCTAATATTCAAGGGTGGCACAATTCGCAGGATATTGCCCGCAGTGCTGTTCGCCATTACGCCATTCTCGAGCAGCTGAGCAACAAGCGCTTTGGTTTCAAAGCCAAATTCGATGCCTATCATCAGCCCCAGACCTTTAAACGCTTTGATTCCAGGATGATCCAGCGCATAAACCTGCTCTTTGAACCACAGGCCGTTCTCCCTTGCTGCCTGAAGCAGCTTTTCTGATTCAATAATTTCGAGCACGGTAAGTGCCGCTTTTGCTGCCAGCGGATTTCCGCCGAATGTAGTTCCATGTCCGCCATAATGCATGGTGGCATTCACTTTTTCGTTACACAATACAGCACCAACCGGAAAACCTCCTCCAAGCCCTTTGGCGAGGGTCATCATATCGGGTTGTACCTCAAAATAATCTTTGGCAAACCAATACCCAGTGCGGCCAATACCGCTTTGTATCTCATCAAATATCAACAAGATATCACGCTCATTGCACAGCTGACGTACTGCCTGCAAAAATGCTTTATCCGCAACATTAATTCCTCCTTCACCCTGAATCGGCTCGATAATAATTGCAACGGTATCCTTATCCGCATTGGCTTTTAAGGCCTCAATGTCATTAAAAGGTGTTTCGGCAAAACCAGCCGGAATTGGCGCATAACCTTCCTGATAATTCGGGCTTCCCATGGCCAATGTTGCCAAAGTGCGTCCATGAAATGAACCACTCATATACAGGATTTTGGCATTGCGTTTTTTGGAAAACGCATACTTTCGCGCCAATTTAATCGCGCCTTCTATCGACTCAGCGCCGCTATTGGTCAGAAAAACACGATCAAGGCCAGAAATCTCAGTCAGTTTTGCGCTGAGTAAAGCCTGCGGTTTCGTGAGAAAGAAATTAGAAACATGCATCAAATCAGCAGCTTGAGTGCTTATTGCCTGCAACAGTTTAGGATGTGCATGCCCCAGGCTATTCACGGCAATTCCTGCCAGAAGATCAATGTAGGCTTTGCCGTTGGTATCCCAAACTTTGGCGCCTATACCCTTCTCAATAACAATGGGATAGCGCTTAAATACTTGAAGATAATGGGCAGCATCCATATCCAGATACTGCTGGGTTGTGTATTGTTCGTTCATGAAATTCTAAAGTTTTATAGTGGTACCCACTGAAACATTTTCATTCAGCAGGCCGATTTGCTCAGGTTTGGTTCCGTTGATGATTCTTACTGCCTGTGCACCTCCGGAAAGCGCTTTGGCACAAGATTCCATTTTTGGAAGCATGCCGCCCTGGATGACTTCCTGCGCAATAAGCGCTTTAATTTCCTCAACACGCAACTCGCTGATGAGCGTTTCAGGATTATCTTTATCCCGCAACAACCCGTCAACATCAGTAAGGATCACATAGTCGCGCACTTTAAGTGCCCCGGCAAGTTCGCCAGCAAACATATCTGCATTGATATTATAATCATGGCCTGCTTCGTCCATCGCCAGGCAGGTTACCACTGGTATATAATCGTTCGCAAGTAAAAGATGGATCAAACTGGTATCAACCTCAAGCACATCGCCAACCTGACCAAGATCGAACTCTTCAATATCATCTGATATTTGACGACGATAAACGCGTTTTATCGCTGTCACAAAACGTCCGTCTTTGCCTGAAAGTCCAACAGCTTTGTGACCAAGATTATTGATCAAACTAACAAGACTGCCATTGACCTGACCTTTAAGCGCCATTTCGATATGTTCGAGTGCTTCGCTTGTCGTTTTCCGATGTCCGTCGATAAATTCACTAACAATTTTGGCATTGGTTAATGCCTTTTCAATAAATGGTCCACCGCCATGTACGATAACAACCTGATTGCCTTTAGCTTTTAGTTCTGTAATAGCGCGCAGCACTGCTTGCTTTAATGCTTCGTCTGTCATGGCGTTTCCGCCATATTTAAAAAGTAAAATTGGTTTATTACTATCTTTCATAATAAATTAATATGGCTTTGTAAATAATATAACAGCAATTACTTTAAAAATCATTATTTACCAGCAATTCAAACTTAAAATGCACATCAACAATTTGTTATTTTTCAGTTGATATTATAATTTGGCATAATACGTTTGATCATATGCATGCAAATATAATTAAATTTAACTACCTGACCAAATTCACTATTTATAAAATTCATCTATATCATTGATAAAGACTATATTAAAAATATTTGCAAGACAAATAATTAGCTACTCTAAACTATGCTATTTTTCCTTTTTCTTATAAAAATCGCCTCGTTCCAGCCTTACAATCTCAATTTCATCCTCCTCATCCAATACACTGAGGTATTTGTTGACTTCATTGACGTGAAGACCTAATATCTGGCACAAATCCTGCAGTGTACAAGGCCTGCGGTCAATAGTTTCAAGTATAGACGAGGCGATATCTTTGCGATATGCTGTTGAAGTTTTGCGGTCGGCAACGGATGCAACAATCTGCACATTAGGAAGTTGCCAGAAGTTGACAATATGAAGTAATTCGTCATGTGTAGCGCCACGCAAAGTCTTAACTGTTCCCGGCCTGTCGAGGGTATTTAGCTGAACGGTATCCGGTTTAATTTTCAAGATGGCGATTTTTAAAGCTTGTAACTCATTTTCATTATCGTTGTACCCAGGCAAAATAAATACTTCCAGCCATATTTGACCCTGAAAAACTTGTTTAAAGTCAATCAATCCCTGAATAATTTGATTGATATCCAGAGAAGCCTCAGGGCGATTAATTTTTTCGAATCCGGCTTGTGTTGCGGCATCGAGCGAAGGTAAAACAACATCAGCTTTTAATAAAGCCTCTCGCACTTCTTTTTTATTAAATAAGGTGCCATTGGTTAAAACAGCGATTGGAATATTGGGTCTAATTTCCTTAATAATTGCCATTACTTTTCCAATACTTACATTCAAGGTAGGCTCACCGTAACCCGAAAAAGTAATATACTCAGGATCCGGATTACTGGCAAAAAAATGAACAAGTTCTTCCTTAATTTTCCTGAAAGGAATGTATTCCTTTTGTTCCAGGGTAAGTTTTGTAGTTTTACCCACTTCACAGTAAACACAATCCAGAGAACACACTTTGCGCGGCACCAAATCGACACCAAGCGACATGCCTAATCGGCGTGAAGGCACAGGACCAAAAAGATACTTGTACATGCTTCAGACATTAAATTCAAAGGCTCAAAGTTACCGTTTCCATCAGGCGAATCCAATTTTTCAAGCAACAAAAAAACGCCTCATTCTTTCAATTGAAAGAAAGAGGCGCTACCAACCTAAGATTATGAAAAATATACTTGTGTTTGTTAGTTGCCGATTTGTGTTGGGTAAATCAGGCTATTATTACGATAACCGGTTTCATCCTGATACCAATCGGGGTAGTTAGTTCCACCGCTTTGAGCCCATTCGGCAAATACGTTGTATGCACCTGTGATATCCTGAAATTCAATGACCCAATCGAAAGGTTCGGCAATATTGATTGCCCAGGGCAGGTTATTTTCAGTCACAAAATAACGATCTTCAGCAATGGATGAATCATCTTCAAATTGTCCGAGATATTGCTCATCAAACAGATCGGATGGTTCGTAGTTTGGCAGGTGGATTTCCAGCCCGCGCTCGCCGGGAACACCATTAATCATGGTATTAACGATCAGGAACGGATTGAATGTTCCAATGTTTAACTCACTATAAGTAATAGCATTATCTGCAAAAACGATTTCCACCACAAGGGTAACAGGATCAATAAAGTCATATTCAAGTTGGGTGTTTACGCCAATTCCACCAGTAGTCTGCGGCATCACGCGGCGAGCATCGTCAAATACGATAATGGTGGCTTTACTTTGACCATTTTCGAGGCCATTGCCGGCAATATTAAATACTGAACTATTTACCACATCATATCCGGTTACGGAAACAATATCAGAAGGTTCCACCGTTGGGAAAGTGAATCCGAATCCATTGTGGTAAGAAGCTCCAAAAGCTTTTACAACAAAAATAGCTGTGATGGATTGTACGATTTCCTCATCGTTTTTAGTAATATCAAAGTCGTAATCAATTACAAGGTCGTTAAAGTCGTAGTCACCTTTACCGGGCCACAAATCTTCGTAGGCCAGGGTTCCTTCAAATTGCTCTGTTGGAGGCTCCTGACTTCCACAACCGCTAATTATTTCTTCAATATCCTCACCTCTTGGAGTTTCTACAACGATGCGAAACTCATCTGTTGTAAGTCCGGAATAAAGTAGCTCAAGGGTTTCATTTATATCCAGTTCATAAGTCCCGCTATCCAGTTCAACATCGTTTTTAGTAACTGTATAATCATACGCAGCTGTCATGTCTCCATCACCAGTATTACTTATCGTAAATACCACTTCATTGCTTATGCAGGTAGAAGATACCTCAACAAAGGGATCATCTTGTTCTGGATCAGTGGGGCATGTAAGAATATTTCCATCAATACCTTCGTGAAAGCTATAGATGATGCTTTCTGCCGCTGAACTCCATACTGACGCTGTATGTCCTAGCATATCTCCACCCCCAAGTGCCGTTTCAGCCATTGTAAGGAAATCATTAACGGTAGTATTGGCAAATGGACCATCAAGAAAAACAAGCTCTCCTAAAAAATAAGTGTCATTTACTCCAAGAAAACCAGCAGCATTGTAATCACGGTTCAGGCGGGCAGCAATAATCTGATCCGCCATATTGCCTAATTTATCTTTTTTTAAAGGATTAAACCAACTATTGTTTAAAACTGCTGGTTCACCACCACCAGGAAGATAGTTTTCAACATCAGCAGCACTTTCAAAAGTAATCGTAAAATTATCAGGATTGCCGATGACAAAATCGTTTGGATAAACCTGATCGAAATATTGATCGCGTAGTGCACCCACATTATTTCCGGAAGCATTTTGTCCCCAGCCTCCCTTTGAATAGGTAGTGAAATTGCTTAGGTCACATCCTACCACAGTTACAGATTTTTGGCTTGAAACGAAGTCATAGATCATTTGACCATTGCTGATAAACGCCATATTAGGTCCATTAGCACCGCTATAAATTAGCCTTAGCTCATACTCGTAAGTTGGCAATGTGATTTTTGTTCTGAGTGTTCTGGAACCATCTTCCGGGAAACCACGGAAGTAGAGTTTTGAGCCATCACGGTTGGTAATTAATAGCGGTTTCAGCTCGCCGGTTTGCGGAAGGGTCACAATCACATCGATTGTTTGATGTGTCTTCCAGTCGAAATCTGCAGGGACAACCAAATCATTTACTGATTCGATAATTGGATCTTCATCAGGATTGATGATGTCATCGCTATTTCTGTTGCAGGCTGTAGTCAGAAGACCTGCTATTAATAGGATGGTAAAAAATTTAAGTGTTTTCATGTTTTTTAATCTTAGGTTGACATAATAATCCAATTCACGTGCCAAAATCTTATCTTTCTGATTTACAGTATGTTTAAATCCATTCTAAGTCAGTTGGTTTTTCCAAAATTTGGAAATGCTTCTAAAATAAAGAAGTTTAGAAGATAGCCACTACCATCAGGTCAAGTGTTTGATTACAAACAAACTAATTTTATTTGACTACAGACAAAAATACCATAATCTGAATTAAAAACGAACTGTTGAAATAAATTACTTTAGTCCGGTGAATAGGCTAAATCAAAGCTAACGCATAAATTCCAACTCGTTTTCCGCAATCACCGAGAAAATCAGGATCGGACGAAACTACTTCAATACCTATCCCAACCTAATAACTAAGCCCGACAGTTTGGTGATCATCGTTGCTGCTGTTGAAAAGCATCAAAAGTCAAAGATTAGGATAATCATTTTCGGCAGAACTTCAACCGGCCTTAACTATAAACCACAAAGGCTGTGTTGTTTAGCATCCAATTGATAAGTCTTCGTGCTTGTATTATCTTTACACCAAATTAATGCTGTAAATCAAGATGTTCGAAAACATAAAACAGCCCTATCCTTTCAATAACAATTTCAAGCATAACCTGCGAACTATAGTGCTGGTTAGCATGGCATTTATGTTGTTGTTGCTGTATTTTCAGCCATTCGGGATTAATTTTATGGAATCAAAAGACAATGGCTATTTTGTGCTTATGGCCGGACTGGTGAATGCAGTAGTGCTTTTTGTAAGCACTTTAATCATCCCCGGTTTCTTCCCGCAACTTTTCAACTCTGAACGCTGGACGCTAGGCAAAGAAATTATCTGGAACTCCTCTATGTTTATATTGCTGATAGGTGGTTTTGCATTGACCGCGCATGTTTTTAAAATCCAAGGCATTCTTTCGCTTAACCTATTTCACTCAGGAGCATTGGCTTTATTGCCTTTAATACTATTCAACCTGGTAAATTACAACAGTGTTTTAAAAACTAAAATCACCAGAGCAATTGATTCAGGCCGGCATTGGCTTGCAGATGATGACAAAGCCAGCATGCAAAACCTTGGCCAAAAGATACAGCTGAGTTCCGAGAACAAGAAAGAGGAATTTGAGCTTCAGCTACAGGATCTTATTCTGATACAGTCTTCCAGTAATTATATCGAAATATACTTTCGTGAAGGCAAGCAAATCAAAAGACAACTTATGCGTCAAACACTAACAGAGGCTGCATCACAACTAAAAGAATTCGACATCATACAAAAATGTCACAGATGTTGTTTGGTGAACCTAAGTCAGATTTCACGTATTATCAGGGCGACGTCAGGCTATGAACTTGATGTTGAAGGCCTGGATTTTCAGATTCCGGTTTCACGGAGCAAAATCGCCGAAATAAAGCGCCGAAAGCAAAAAAATTAATTGCCCTGATAGCTTTCCTGTCCTTTTCTAAACCATAAAACAGCTTGTGTTTTTCTGTCTTCGGCTTTCCTTTCATCCCAAATTCACGTACCACTCATCCCTAAATACTGCTATTGCTCACATTATTTGATGCCAGTCACAATATAGTGCTTTCCGGCATTTATCACATATACCTTTGTTGCATTGAATAGGAATAAATACCAGCCGCATCATTATTGTGAAAAACCGGCTGGGCAAAAAAGCACATTTACAATGACAACAATGAAAGCATTACATATAGGCGACCTCGTTATTCCAATCCCTATTATACAAGGGGGGATGGGAGTTGGCGTATCGCTCTCAGGTTTAGCAGCAGCAGTGGCCAACGAAGGCGGATTGGGCGTTATTTCATCGGCTGGTCTGGGCGTTTTACAATCGGGCAAATACAGTCATTTTAAAGAAAACAGTACCAAAGGATTATTTTCAGAAATCCTAAAAGCCAAATCCTTAAGCAAAGGAGTGATCGGCGTAAACATTATGGTAGCGCTCACCAATTACAAGGAATTGATGGAAACAGCCATTGCCGCAGAGGCTGATATCCTATTTTCGGGTGCCGGCTTGCCATTTGATATGCCAAAATATTTGCTGCCCACAAGTAAAACCAAACTTGTTCCTATTGTATCATCAGCCAGGGCTGCCCGGTTGATTTGTCAAAAATGGTGGAACAACTACCACTATCTGCCTGATGCTATTGTGCTGGAAGGACCAAAAGCAGGAGGTCATTTAGGTTTTAAACTAAATCAGCTTAATGATCCCTTGTTTTCATTGGAAAAGTTATTACCTGAAGTGCTTGATGTTGCTCACGAGTTTGGCCTAATGCACGGAAAAAAAATACCTGTTATTGCTGCCGGGGGAATATTTAATGGTGCAGATATTGCCCGTTTTCTTGAAGCCGGAGCTGACGGAGTGCAGATGGGGACACGATTTGTTACCACAACCGAGTGTGATGCCTCTGAAGATTTTAAACAAGCCTACCTAAAAGCAACCATGACTGATATTCAAATCATACAAAGCCCGGTAGGCATGCCCGGAAGAGCTATAAAATCAAGCTTTTTAGAAGATGTTGAAGCCGGTAAGCGCCATCCAAAATCCTGCCCTGTAAATTGCGTTCATACCTGCGATATAAAAACAGCGCCCTACTGCATAATGGCTGCACTAACAGCCGCCTTACGCGGAAAATTTAACCGGGGTTATGCTTTTGCAGGCAGTAATGTATGGAAATGCGACAAAATAATTTCTGTTGAAGCGCTCATGAATATGCTGAAACATGAATATGCCATTCATCAGCTGATTAACTCTCCGAAAACCACAGCTGAGCATCAGGAAAACTTAGTACTAAACAATCCTATCAGAGCCTGAAAGTAGCAAATAAATCAGATTTATAATGTGCTAATTCCTTGCTAATTATCACCTATTCGACAAAAACGCGATAAACACCCCTATCAGCGATAAACTCATAAGTAACGCCTTCAAGCTTGATTTCGTGATAAACCGTAAACGAGCAACAATTCTCTAATTTCCTTTCAGCATTCACAAATAAGTGGAGCAACAACTCGTCCTTGAGATAGAAATCATAATTCACCATCTCGGTTTTCCAGCCAATTGTGTGTAAGCTGATAGTTCCAAAATCAGGCTCAAAATTATATTGCACCAGGCTGTTACCACTGCTGTTTTTGATTTCAAAATCATTGATATTCAAACTGTCCGATAAAAATATTTGTTCGCCGGATGCTGCATCAATCAACTCAAAAACAAAAGGCGCAGGAGGTGTAAAACATTCTCCACATTCATCTTTCTTGCAGCTGTTAAAAATCACTCCTATCGTAATAATAAGAAATAGCGCCAGTTTATTCATCCCTAAAAAATTTACCTAATAAACAATCAATACATAAAATCTCAATGCTTCAGTTTGGTCATTGTCATGCGATTATGCTAAAACAAAAAACCATAGTTACTTTCATTATCGTGCTATTGCACCAGAAAATAACTATGGTTTAAACCATTAAATGCAACAAACGTTGCACATACTTTTTAAGAAGCGAGTGTTTCGCTTAGCAAAACTTCAGGTTTATGCTTTTCTTACATTAACTGCATTCAGGTCTCTTCTTCCTTGTTCCAGGTCGAAGGTTACCTCATCATTTTCCTGAATTTTATCTTTAAGACCTGATGAATGCACAAAATATTCTTTTGCGGTTTCTTCTTCTTTGATAAATCCAAATCCTTTTTCAACATTGAAAAACTTTACTGTACCTCTGTTCATGATATAAATTATTTGATGGTAATATTTGCTGTTCTTTGTTTATCAGACAAAGTCCAGCGGTAAATTAAAAATCGAACACAGTTGTAAATCAAATTTTTATCCTTGATCCTTTCTGCATTCAGAGGTCAAAAGTACACTAAATACAAACACCAATTAAAAAATTATGAAATATATTGAAAATCAAACCAATCGCAACCTTATTTTGGTGTTCTTCAGCTTGACATTATCGAGCGAAGAAATCACTGATTTTGCCTTGTCGGCCTTTACAGCCACGAATGAGAAGTCCTGTTTCAGCTCGATCAACCCCAGTTCATCTTTTTTCAGTTTAGCCTGTTTGATAAAAATTCCCGCAATATCTGCTTTGGAGATTTTATCCTTCCGTCCTCCTGCAATTCGAATGGTGAGCCAGGCGGAAGAAGGAGGAGGAGCTGTTCGGGTGGTTGTAATTGTGGTGTCGCTTTGGGCAAATTCGGGCAATGTCTCTTTAACCCACTTCAATACATAGGCTGTGCCATCATTGAACATACGTGCCGTACGCCCGTTGCGGTGCAAAAACTCATGATCCCTCGTCGGCAGATGATAATGGATTATAAAGCGTATCTCGGGCACATCAATACCCCGAGCTGCCAGGTCAGTAGCCAACAGCAAGCGGCTACTGCCATTGCGAAACTTTACCAGGGCGGTTTCTCTGTCGTTTTGCTCCATTCCGCCGTGAAAGCTATTGTGTGCAATCCCTTTTTGGGTTAAAAAATCGCTGACCCGCTGAATGCTTTCTTTGAAATTGCAGAAAATTATTCCGGGCTGGTCTCCCAACATGCAAAGCAGTTCATAAAGTGTATCCAGCTTATCCTTATTCAATGATTTTACGATAACCAGCTTGAGTTGTGGTTTTCCGGTTTCGCGAAAATCAAGGCGAAAAGGATTTTTTAAACCCACAAAAGCAGGCAATTCGGTTTTTAGCGTTGCCGATGTCAGTATTTTCTTCCGCACGCCTTTCAGCTGTGCCACTATTTCAGTCATTTCTTCTTCAAATCCAATCTCCAACGATTTATCGAACTCATCCAGAATCATGGTGCTGATGTTTGCTGTGTCGAAGCTTTGGCGCCTGAGATGATCGGCCAGGCGGCCGGGTGTTCCTATTAAAAGTGCAGGACGATGTTTCAGTTCAAGTTTATCTTTGTAGCCGGCGCGCCCTCCATATACGGCATTCACTTTAAAACCAGCACCCAGCTCACGTGCTACCTGCTCAATCTGCATGGCAAGTTCGCGTGTTGGCACCACAATCAAGCATTGCACCTCATCAATATCTGGATCAAGTGCTGCAATTACAGGCAATAAAAATGCCAGCGTTTTACCTGATCCTGTTGGCGAAAGCAAAACGACTTCCGACCTATTGGAAATGGCTTCTATGGCAGCATTTTGCATCTCATTCAGGCTTTCGATGCCAAGTTTGCTGAGCATGGCCTGCAAATTTTTGGGTTCTGTAATCATGCTGCAAAGTTAGGTAAAGGCTTTTGATATGTGCTCGGGCAATATTTGCCGTTATTGGCGGAACATAGCCATAGGATTATCCAAAAAAACGCTGATACAGGTATTTATCCAAAAAATTCTCGCAAACAACTATAAATTTTGCGTGCAGCAAATTATAAATTATGTAATTTTGGGTTAAACCAAAATCACCCATTATGTTTATCAAAATTCTTGAGTATGTTCGCATTGCCGGCGTAGGATTGGCTTTTTATCTGGGCTATCAAACAGGGTTTGGAGAGGTGTATGATCCCGAAGCACAACTTCATTTGATGATACCGCTGGTTATTTTCTTCGTGGCAGGATTGAGTGGACTCGAAGGTTTGTTTTTCAGCCGACAGTCGGCCGCACTAAAAGGCTTTGAAACAGGTAGTAATTACCAGATACAGTCAGCTATAGCGCTGTTAGGTTTTGCTTTTTCGGCAGCCTTGGTGTGGTGGCTCAACTGGGGCATCAAAGCCGAATTGAGTGTGTTTAGCTGTTTCTTGTTTTTCTTCATTTTCTCGGCCGTAAATCACAGCATTCAGGCTGTGAAACACCACAATTTCAAATTCGAAAACATCAACAGGCCATTTCTGGTAATTTTATTGCTTGGCGGCTTTTTCTACCCACTCTGGAAGGTGTGGCCACTGTTATAGCAAAAACCAAAATGATGATTTGGTTGTTCGATACGCTTGCTAAGCTGGCATGAAACTGCTTTCAAGCCCATTTGCCTGACTTGTTGAGCACTGCGAGGCAGCAGCCCAGACAATAGTTACAAGTTTGCATCAGGAGTGTCCACCCACTACAATGCGCATAATTTTAATATTCAGCACAAAAAAGCGGATCAACTGCCAGGGCACAAATCTGCGCCAAAACAGGGTTCCTTTGGTGGGTACAGGTGGATAAAACTCTTCGCTATAAGGTATTACAGGTCGATTTTTCATTGTATTCGATTTTTTAATTGATTAGAAAACTTTTATTCCGGCAAGAGCCACCAAAACGGATAGCCTTTGGCTTTGTGCAGAAACATATAATGCATAAACCATTTTAACCAGTGGCCGGCCAGTCCGGCTTCGCCCATAGTGTAGCCCATGCTGCGGCCGTAGTTGGGATATTTTTCAAAATCGGGAACGATAGGATAAACCGTCATGGTAGCAGCGGCACCTTTGGTCATGCCGTAGCCTGCTGAAACGATGCAAGCTGCGCCCATCCGACCCATGCTGGCCCGGTGTTTGAGTTCATGCTCTCCTTTATTGACCAGGTTAATAATATTCAGGGCTGTAATTTTTCCCATTACACCCGATGGCATGCCGGTGCGTGGAGGCGTGGGAAATATGTTTGTACCATTTTTACTCGTCATCGGTTTGGAAATACCATGAGGCGGGGCAAAAGCGATACCCGGAGCAAAAATATTGGGATAATCTTTGTTACGATAGGTTTCGGGCCAGTCGTTCACGCTCCATTCTTCATACGGTTTTGCTGTGTAATCGGCATCCACTTT
Organism: Bacteroidota bacterium; assembly: GCA_018830105.1. Classification (GTDB taxonomy): domain Bacteria; phylum Bacteroidota; class Bacteroidia; order Bacteroidales; family F082; genus UBA5536. The sequence continues at coordinate 40,136 of JAHJTC010000010.1, read as the reverse complement.
CATCAAACCGTTGGGCGCAAAAAGCAGGCTGCTGATATCCGTTCCATCTTTTCCAAAAGCTTTCAGACCAACGCCTGCAAATCCCGGGATAAGCATGGCAAAATCAAAATCCTGTGTATGATTTTCTCCATCAAGTGTTTCATAATGAATCAATCCCGGTTCCACTTTTTTAACGCCTGCACGTTTGATCCAATGTATATTATTTTCGCGCAAAAAACTTTCAGCAAACACCCTTGTTGAGGTAATATAGCCTCCCCGTTTGATGTGAGCGCCTCCCATCCCGAAATCGCCCAGCTCATATTCGTTGGTAAGCCAAAACAGTTCGGCCATATCGGTGAGCTTGCGTTTACGTATCTCGTAAGCAACATTGAGGATGTACTCAAAAGCAGCACCCTGACAGGTAGCCATCGGATGACCCGTGCCGATTACAAAGCGTTGCTTTTGGCCGTTTTGCATTTTTGCAATGGCTTGCTGCAGTTTTTCCCAGGCATGTGCAGCATGGTCATAGGAACAAACTGAAACCGTGTTTTTTTGTGGGCCAAGACCTTCGGTAGCATCAAAATTTAATTTGGGCCCGGTGGCATTGACCAGAAAATCGTATTCCAAATCGAATGCTTTCCCCTGTTTTTCAGGATCGGTATAAATAGCCTTTACAAAAGCTTTTGAGCTCGCGTTGTTTCCTTCGGGATGAATGCTTACAGCGCGCGCCTGATGAAACTCAATTCCTGCCTTTCGGTATCGGGGCGCCAACTTAAAGCGCACCTGATCAATCGTCATGCGCCCCACACCTACCCAGATATTTGAGGGTATCCATTGGTAATAGCTATTGGGAGCTATGACAATAACCTGATGTTTTTTGGAAAGTTTTTTTCGAAGAAAAGCAGCAGCTGTATGACCAGAAATTCCTGCACCCAGCACAATAATTGTTGCCATAATTTTATGGTTTTGGTTGTGAAGTTAAAAACTGGAAACCATTCCAGTTCACAAATATACCGTATCCTTTTACAAAACAAAAATGAAATCGCTCATTCTAAAGAGTATAGGTCACCTTGGCCTTACATAAATTGCTTGCCTGATGGCAATTTATGGCCAGAAAAGCCAGTGCAAACGGGCAACTATTTGGCGATTTCAATAAAATGAAAGACGCTTCTCAAGATTAGTGCAAATCAAACAGGGGTAGATTTTACGTATTGAAGTGCTGTTTTTTCCTGTTCGTCAAACAAAAAGAGATTCGGTATTTTGAAAATTCTATTTTTGCTGATGAAACAATGAATCAAAAGCATATGAGAACCACAAAAATTCTTTACGTTATTCTAATCCCTTTGATATTGTCACTCTTGTCCTGCACCCACGATCCGGAAGACACAGCTGATCCGATTCCACCAGACCCTGATCCGGGCAGCTGCGACAGTACATTAGTAACCTATAGCGGAATCGTTGTTCCCATTCTACAAGCAAACTGTTTCAGTTGCCATACCGGCCAAACACCATCGGGTGGATTAGATCTCAGCAATTATGATCAGCTGGCATTTGTAGCGCAAAATGGCAGTCTTTTAGGAAGTATTCGCCACGAGGATGGTTATTCGCCCATGCCACAGGACTTGCCCAAACTAAGCGATTGTGATATTGCATTGATTGCCAAATGGGTTAGTGACACTACTTTTACTGATCCCGGAGGCGGCGGTGGTGGCGGTGGTGGAGGCGACCAGGAATGCGATCCTGATACCGTTTATTTCCAGAACGAGATTTTGCCGTTGCTGATCAGCTCATGTGGCGTTATCGGCTGTCATGATCCCGGCACAGCAGAGGATGGTGTTATACTCACAGATTATGCTTCTATCATGCAAACCGCCGACGTTCGACCCGGCGACCCAGAGGGAAGCGATTTATTTGAAGCGATCACCGATGATGATCCCGAGGACCGCATGCCTCCCCTACCACGGCAGCCACTTACGGCAGTTCAAATTGCAAAAATTGAAAAATGGATCCAGCAGGGCGCTCAAAATAATCTTTGCGAAACTACCGATTGTGATACCCTTAATGTAACTTATAGCGGACAGATTTTTCCGCTCATTCAAAATTCTTGTCTGGGCTGTCATAGTGGCGCTTCCCCCTCGGGTGGATTATTGCTCACCAACCACAGCCAGATTGCAGAAGCCAGCGCTAACGGCAGGCTTATGGGCGCCATCAGGCACGAAACCGGTTATAGTCCGATGCCAAAAAACGGGGCACAACTTAATGATTGTACAATTACTCAATTTGAAAAATGGATCGAAAATGGAACACCAAACAACTAAATTCACGAAATGGCTGCTATTTGTCGGGCTTATCCTTTCACTTGGATTAAGCGCTTGTTACAAAGACAACGAAGAAGATTTGTATCCCGACAATGGCGAAAGCTGCAACACAGAAAATGTAAGTTTTTCGCAAACCATCGAACCCTTGGTCAACAACAACTGTTTGAGCTGTCACAGCGCCACCAACACCTCGGGCGGCGTGCGACTGGACAGCCACAGTGCTATCGCTGAGGCTGCTACCAACGGTCGGTTGCTGGGAGCCATACGCCATGAAGCAGGCTTTTCGGCCATGCCTCAGGGAGGCAAATTACCTGATTGTGCCATCAGCCAGTTTGAAGCCTGGGCGAGCCAGGGCGCATTAAACAATTAAACCTAAAATCGTTATGAAAAAAGCAAACTATCTTTCGTTAAGCCTGCTTTTTATTGTTTTGAGCCTTCAACTTAAAGCACAGGATGAACTATTTGACCTTTTTGAAGAAGAGCCCCAAATAGAATATGCTTATGCCAGTTTTAAAGCCAGCAGGGTAGTTTACGGGCAATCTGTTGAAAACCCCTCAGCTGGTAACCTGATTTTTCTGATCCAGCACAATTTCGGTTCGCTAAATCTGGGCGCTTATGAGTTATTTGGACTCGATCAGGCTACCATCAGGCTTGGCCTGGAATATGGGATCAATGATTGGCTGGCTGTTGGCATAGGCCGAAGCAGCTGGCAAAAAACCTACGACGGTTTTGTAAAGGCAAAAATACTCAGGCAAAGCAGTGGTGCGCGCGAGATGCCGGTGAGTGTTTCGTTTGTTGGCGCAGCAGCCATCAACAGTTTGAGGTGGCAGTTTCCTGAAAGGAAAAACTATTTCAGCTCACGTGTTTCATATGTGAGCCAACTGCTTATTGCGCGCAAATTCAGTAGCGCCTTTACGCTTCAGCTCACGCCAACACTCATCCATAAAAACCTGGTGCCCACAGCTGCTGATAAAAATACTTCATTTGCAATTGGGGCAGGAGGTCGCTTAAAGCTTTCGCAACGCGTTTCGCTCAATGCAGAGTATTTTTACTATGCTGATGATCAAACTACACTTGATCGGACGAATGCACTTTCAATCGGTTTTGATATTGAAACAGGCGGTCATGTTTTTCAGCTCCATTTCTCGAATGCACAGGCCATGTTCGATCGGGCATTTATCACTGAAACAACCGGAAAATGGAGCGATGGAGGTATTTACTTTGGCTTTAATATTTCAAGAACTTTTGTGTTGAAAAAGCCGGAAGGTTTTCGGTAGTGTTAGGCCAGCACAAGTGTCGTGTAATTGCTACATTAGCCTTTTAACAGCAAGCAAAATGCCGGGAAGAACCCGACATTTTGACAAGTAATAACCAAAAAACCAAATCTAAAAAGCAGTTCTTATGTTATATAATATCAAGGACATACACCACAAATACCCCCTCCAACTTCCCAATCGGACTGCACAATTTCGTCATAATATTCCTGTGATATAAACTGCGCATTGTAGGTAAGGTTGCGGAAAGTAAGATGTGCATTAAATGCCCTGAGGTGATTGCGCGATCCCTTGCTGAGCTGGGTGAGCACAAAGGAAATATCTTCGTTATCCACATCCTCTTCGAGATGGCTTACGAGATCGGCAATATCAAGATCTTCAATCGTAGCACCAACGATAATGGCATCGTTCAGCGAGGTGTTTCCGAGTGCCATTAGCTGATCGTAATATTCCTGTAATTCAGGATCTACAAATACGCCCGATTGATGATTAGCAGCAGGATCTTCGATGCCGTATTTTTGAAGGAGCGCCAATATCATGCTTGTGTGAAATGTTTCACTTTTAGAGATATTGTTAAACACCGGAATAGTATATTTTTCGTAAAGTGCCACATAAACATCATGGGCTAAAAACTCCTCTTCGCGCACAAACCTCAAGGTGCTAAGCTCGCTTTCCGAAATTTCTTCTGTAGGAAGGCTGTCCAGGTAAGTTGCAATGCAGACAGGCAAACCAGGCACATTAATAGAGTCAAGCGAAGCGGCCATCTGTTGATCAACAGATGAAACGTAATCATACTTTTCGACATCATCCTGTTCGTCGCTTGTGCTGTTAGTAATAGATTTTTCGCAAGAACTCAATACGAATAAAAAGCCTACAGCGAATGAAATAAGGGCAAAATGCCTGAGCAATTCAAATTTTTTCATAGCTAATATTTTTAGGATTAATAATAAGCCAAAATTAGAATATGCTAATCACCAAGGCGTTACAGAATTTGGTGTAAATTGTATAAAATTCAATCCTAAAATACAGCTAAGAATAGGATTATACTTCATGCTAAGCTTGCCATATTGCTTTTGAATTACGCTTCGTTTCAATCTCCATCAATAACTTCTGTTCAGTATTGATTGATTTAAAAGCACAGCAAATAGCCCTATACATAAGCTACTACACACCCAAAAAACCTCACCTTGCCAGCCAACTTGCCGGATCAACAATTTGCCGGCCTTTCCAGAGTTCAAAATGTATGGAGGTTTTTGCAGAAGATTTATCGGTGTGGATACGACCAATCAGGTCTTTGGTTTTTACTTTGTCACCACGTTTCACATACACTTCCTCCAGGTTGGAATAAACGGTAAAATAATCGCCATGCCTTACAATTACAGCGTTGTTTGCCGCTGAAATAGAATTCGTGCTCACAACAATGCCATCAAAAACTGCGCGTGCCTGAGCGCCTTTTTGTGTGGCAATATCAATACCATTATTTTTGATTGTCACTTTTTTTAGCACCGGATGCGGTTGATTACCAAAGCGTGAGTCGATAATTCCACGTTCTGTTGGCCAGGGCAGTCGTCCTTTGTTGCCGGCAAAAGCATTGGACAGGTTCAGTTCTTCGGGCGTAAGTTCGAGCAGGCGATCTTCGCGCGGCACTTTGTCGGTTTTATCAAGCTTTGCCCTGCGCACTTCTTCGGCTATAATGGCTTCGATGGTACGTTGCAGTTTTTGTGCTTCACGTTCTTTGTCCCGAATTGTCTTTTGCAGTTGTTGCTCTTTTCGTGACAACTTCTTAACGCTTTGATCAACGCTTTGCTGTTCTGTTTGCAAGGCGATATGTTCACGTCGTTCGGCTTCGAGCAAGGATTTTTGCTTGTTTCTTTCCTGATCCAGGGTATTGAGTTCCTTGTTGAGTTTTTCGGTTGTGGTTTCTATACGCTCAATTTGTGCGCGTCTGAAAGCAGCATACTGTTGCAGGTATTTCATTCGCTGAAAGGCCTGGTTGAAGTCCTCGGCCGAAAACAAAAAGATTAGTTTATTGTAGCTGCCCCGGTTTCTGTAAGCAATTTGAATCATCTTTGCATATTCCCGGTTTAAGGCAACCAGCTCATTCTGAAGACGCTCTATTTCGCGGCTGCTTTTCGAAATGCGCGATTCCACATGCATGAGTTGTTTCTGAATGGTTGCCAGCAAATTGGCACGTTTGCTAATTTTTGCCCGCAGCACCATCAGCTGATCAAGGGTGAGTTCCTTATTTTGTGTTGTTTCTTCAAGGATTTTATTGCTGTAAGCTATTTCTTCTTCAATGCGCTTCTTATCCTGTTCGAGGGTATTCACGTCCTGAGCCTCAACAGGCATTGGGAGCAATGCAAATAGAGGAAGCAGGATAATTACACAAAAAGAAAAAATTCTCATATCAGGCGAAATTAAGGCATTTTGCTGTATTTAGAAGGCACATTAAAGGGGAAACTCAGGGCTTTTTCGATATCAATTTTTGAAAACTTGATACTGATTCGGACTTTCTTATCCGCCTGCAACAACATTTCAAGTTGTGTTGGGACAAGCTGATCCTGAACTGCTGTAAACCTGCTGTAGCGCATTTCGAGCTGTTTGTTTTCTTCTCCGAATTCTTTAAGATTGACTTTAACGATTTTAAAATGATCTGGATTAAGCCAAATATTTTGTATCAGGATATTGGGGTTATCTCCCTGCAACAGACGTTTTTTCATCTTCGAGCGCTGTGATGCCCCCAGCCGGTAATCCATCGCATCAATAGCTGCTCTAAAATTATCATCTTCGTAATAAATCATGTCATTACCTATAAGCAGGGCTTGCAAAATATCGTAATCGACGGTGGTTTGAAAAAAGCTGTTGATAAAATCGTAATCGCCTTTGAAATAGTTGTTATCGATACGATTGATGAACCAGATCGAGTCGGGCGTAATCATCAAGCGTGCTACTTCGATGCCAAGGGCCGGCGATAGCGACAGCCATATGGCGCTATCTTTCTGGATACGAAGCTGCCCGCGAAATTCAGATTTAGATTTCTTGTCGCTAATCATGGTGATGGCACAACGGGCGCTGAAGTAGTCGAAATTGAGCTCGCTTTCGCTCATTTTATCCAGCAGGAAGTCTGTTCCCTTTTCTTTTAACGGCTTTTTTATAATAGACCGTTTTGTTTTACAGCTCTGCATATACAGTAGACCGGCCAAAACAGAAAGCAACAGTATCGGTCGAATCAGCTTGTTATTCATACAATTTCCCTTCTTCAATTTTACGATCGATCAACTCACTGCTTTCTCCGGTTGCTTTTGCTTTTTTCCAATATTCGAGCGCTTTGCTTTGTTCGTTGAGCTTGTAGAGGATATCGCCATAATGCTCCAATATTGTTCCGCTTGCCCCATCATCCAGCTTTACGGCTTTTTTAATCCAGTAGAGTGCATCTTCATAAGCCCCCATTTTGTAGTAAACCCATGCATAGGTATCCATGTTCGATACATTTTCGGGATCGAGATTAACAGCTTTGGCCGCCATTTTCAAGGCCTCATCAAGCCTTTCGCCCTTGCCAGCCAGGTGATAGGCATAATTATTGAGAGCCACCGAATTTTCGGCGTTGAGCTCCAGGGTTTTATCATAAAACCTAAATGATTCCTGATCATTGCCCAATTCATGATGTACTTCGGCCAGGTAGTTATAAAACTCTCCCAGCAAAACATTATTCCCAAAAACCAGCTTCTGCCCTGTCTGAAGCAATTTCAAAGCCTGATCAAAGTTTTTCTGATCGAAATAGCCAAATGCACCAAGCAAATAAGGGATCGGCTGTTCGGGAAACAGTTTTATCGCCCGCTCAGCATCCAGCGCAAGGCGATCATACTTTTGCAGGTTTAGTTCAGCAAACAACATGCCTTCCCAGGCCCTGTAAACACTACTGTCGATGGCTAATCCTGCCCGGTAGTTCTTCAGTGCGTTGTCGTATTCTTTCCTGTCCTGATAAACATCTGCCAGCATCAGGTAACCAAAACCATTGTCAGGATGTGTTTTGGTAAGCAGCTCGCCAATTTGCCGGGCTTGCTTGATGAGGGTATCGGGTGGCAGCTGTTGATTTCCCCAATAGGGAATGATTTGCAGCTTCGTCTTGATATCAAGCGATTCATTGGCAAGTGCCAAAAGCAGCTCATTAAAAGCATTATTAAGCTCGCCCTCTTCCATATAATACTCATAAAGCGAAACATGAACATAGGGGTCGTTGGGATCAAGGCGTTTGATCTGCTGATAAGCTTCAAAGGCTTTTTTCTTGTCACCATTTTTTCTGTAAAGCTCCGCCAGCATAGCCTGATAACGCACTTCGTAGGGAAAAGCCGCTGCCAGATTTTCAATCTCCTGAATGGCCTTTTTAGGCTTATTGATAGAAAGATAGATTTGTTTTTTTTGCAGGCTAAGCATTTCATTCACACCAATTTGCCTTTCTATCTCGTCGAAAACAGTAATGGCTTCGTCGTATCTTTCGAGCAGCAACAATGCTGAGGAGAGTTCGCCAAAATAATCGGTATTGCTTGGATCATCTTTGAGCAGCTTGCGGTAAATATCGGCATAGGCCTCGTAGTTTCCCTGATGTTTGTAGATCTGTCCGAGCCGAATCTGATACCATTTATTTGCAGGATTGAGCTTTGCTGCCTTTTCCATGATTTGCTCTGCCCTATTGATTTCGCCTTGACGTGCATAAAGCTCGCTTAGCTCATACATGCTGGCATGATCTGTTGAATCTGCTGCCAGTGCCTGCTGAAAATACTTTATCGCGCGCTCACTATTTCCGGCAAGGCGCTCCTTGAGACCATCAGCGAAATAAACAGCATTGCGTCTGCTGTTGCCGGCATGTGCAAGGGAATCCTCTCTTGAACCTTCCTGAGCAACCGCAGCAGAAAAAACTGTTAAAAAAATAATCAGAAAGAAATAGTGAAATCGGAAGTTCCGAATAGCCATCATATTGTGCAAGCTTATGTTATTCTTCGAGTTGATTAAAATCGCCCAGGCTAAAACTTTTGGCTTTGGCACGCAGGCTGACATCATTGCCAATCATACTGTTTTCAATAATTTGATTTTCGATCAGCGTATCATTCTGAATGATACTGTTTTTTATGATGGAATTGCTAATGACGGTATTTTTTCCCACTGAAACCCAGGGGCCAATCACCACATTACGCAATTGAACAGATTCGGCAATAAAGCAGGGTTCAATGATGATGGCATCATCAATATCTGAATTGGGATGCAGTAGTGTTTCCTTGTCCTGAACCAATTCGAGCACACGCCTATTGGTTTCTACGGTAGCATCCTTATTGCCACAGTCGAGCCATTCGGTAACGGTTTCCGTATGGAAAGCCGTTCCCTGTTTCATCATATTTTGCAGACCATCGGTGATGCCATATTCGCCTCCGGTAGTAATTTTTTGGTCGAGCAGGTACTGTAATTGTTCCTTGAGATAGCCGCCATCTTTGAAATAATAAATACCAATAATTGCCAGATCGGAAACAAACTTTTCAGGCTTTTCATAAAAACCCTCGATACTTCCATCCCCCTGAAGTTTAACCACACCGAACTGCTCGGGATTATTCACACGGTTTACCCAAATAATACCATCCTTAGTGCTATCCAATTTAAAGTCAGCTTTGAAAAGCGTATCGGCATAGGCCACTACAACTTTTCCGGTAAGTGCCTCGCCTGCGCATAAGATGGCATGAGCTGTGCCCAAAGCCTCCAGCTGATAGTGAATGCTGCCTTTGGCTCCCACGGATTCGGCAATTTGCAACAACCCCTGCTCTGTCTTCTTTCCAAAATTGCCGATCACAAACGCAATTTCGTCTATGGGTTCATCCACCACTTTGGCGATGTCCTCAACAAGGCGCTGCACAATAGGCTTTCCGGCAACCGGAAGCATGGGTTTTGGCGTAGTAAGTGTATGAGGCCGCATGCGTTTTCCCATGCCGGCCATGGGTATGATAATATTCATTGGGTACTATTTTTCTTGTTTCTAAGGAATTAATTTTATGATAGTCTATTTTCCGGTATGGCCGAATCCACCGGCACCACGCACTGTTTCGGTAAGCTGTTCAACCTGAATCCACTGCGCATTTTCGTGCTTAGCAATGATCATTTGCGCGATTCTTTCGCCATTATTAATCACGAAATCCTGATCGGAAAGATTTACCATAATTACTTTTATTTCGCCGCGATAGTCGGCATCAATGGTTCCGGGTGTATTGAGCAAAGTGATGCCACTTTTGATGGCCAGCCCGCTTCTGGGTCTGATCTGTGCTTCGAAGCCAAGTGGCAGCTCAATAAATAATCCTGTTGGTATCAAAGCTCTTTGCAGGGGCTTCAGCAAAACAGCCTCTTCCAGATTGGCGCGCAGATCCATTCCGGCTGATGCGTCTGTTTCATAGGCTGGCAAAGGATGCGCGGAGTTGTTTACGATATTAATCTTCATAAATTATCTTGTTTCGGACAAAATTGTTTTAAACAGTATTTTTGAGTTAATGTCTTAGATTTTTAAAACTGTCAGCAAAAATAGGGATTATTCGGGCGACCGCTTCCGTTAAAAAAGTAAAAATCAGGAAATTCTCTGCGCATTACGAAAGCCTTTGTACTCCGATAAAACAGCTACTACCACGAAAACAGCGAAGAGTAGCCCGTTGAACAACAAACGGATAAGCAATTCGTCGGGATGCACGGCTACGGAAACAAAATAGAGCCCAAGTGCCAAAATGAGGTAAAGCAGGAATCGTTTCACTTTATAAGGAATCGGATAAACCTTTTTTCCCCAGAAATAGGAAATGATCATCATGGTTGAATAGCATGCCAGATGCGCCCAGGCAGCCCCGGTATAGCCCATAACCGGAATCAGGAGGATGTTGGCAAGCAGTGTGATGGAGGCTCCAATAAGCGCAATTACCGCGCCATTTCGGGTGCGGTCGGTGAGTTTGTACCAGACAGACAGGTTGAAAAACACCCCATAAAAAAGGTTGGCGATCAAGACGATCGGAACAATATTCAGTCCAGAGCGAAACTCAGGGCCGAGAAAATATTGAAACACATCAATAAACAAGGTGATGCCCAGGAAAATAAATAATCCACTGATGACGAAATAGTTGAGTACTCTGGCAAACAATTCGGGGCTGTCTTTTTTCTCTGCCTCCGCAAAAAAGAAAGGCTCGGCAGCAAAGCGGAACATCTGGATAAAGAGCGTCATCAGCACGCCCAGCTTGTAGTTTGCACCGTAAATACCGAGCTGCGCCATAGCCGTTTCCCGATCGGGCAACAAATACTTCAGCAGGATTTTATCAATCACTTCATTCACCATGCCTGCCAAACCCACCACCAACACGGGTAAGGCATAGCTCAGCATGGGTTTGAGTAGGCTGTTGTCCCAGCTAAACGAAAACCGCTGTAGTTGTGGCCACAACAGCACCAAACTCAACAAACTGGCAATCAGATTGGCCACAAAAACCCAAAGCAACAAACTGGCATTATTCCCAAAAATTTCGGTCGCAAACTGCATGGACCATTCCGGAATAAGCAATATAAACAATACATTCAAGCCGATATTTAAGCCCACGTTCAAAATCCGGATGGTGGCGAAGCGACGGGCCTTATTTTGCTTGCGAAGCAAGGCAAAAGGTATAGCTGTAATGGCATCAAGTGCTACGATCAGCCCGACGAAAACGATGTATTCCGGATTTCCGGCATATTGGATCAATTCAGCAACCGGCCCATAAAAGAAAACCAGGAGGGCGATAAATACGGCAGAAGTAGTCAGAATGGCCGATAAAGCTGCATTAAAAACCTTATTGGTATTTTCTTTTTGAGCAAATCTGAAAAAGGCTGTTTCCATGCCATAGGTAAGCAACACCAGAAAAAAGGCAACATAGGCGTATAGCTCCGTCATCTGACCGTAATGTTCGTCAGAGAGCACACGGGTATAGAATGGCACCAGCATATAATTGAGCAGGCGCGGGATGATCGTTCCCATGCCGTACACTGCGGTTTGCCCTGCCAGGCTCTTTATTGGGTTTGTTGCCATTTTGAAAGCAAAGTTAGCTTATCTGTTCACACGGGCAAGTTTTTTACGTGGGGGATTGGGGGCTAGAGCAGAAAAGTGATTTCTAAGACCAACTAATCAAAAAAAACCTGCCATGAAAATTAATGACAGGTTCAATTTCTGATTACAAAATCAGACAAAATCACAAGATTATATCCTGTTATTCAACAACTAGCTTTTGTGAAAATAGAATATTCTCGCCTTTCAGCGTATATTGATAAACGCCACCAGGCAAATCTGAAGTATTAAGCGTGATGGTGTGTTTGCCGGCAAGGGTATGTGCCTGATAAAGCTTTTTGACAAGCTTCCCTGACATATTAAAAAGCGATATTTCTATCTGTTGTGGGTCTTTCAAATCAAAAAATATTTCGGTACGATCTTTTGAAGGGTTTGGGTAATTGTACATATTAACGGGATTGATGTTGTTGTGGGGCACATTTGTAGCAATGTCTTTTTTAAGCAATTCGCCAAATGACCCTACCGCATATCCCGTAGTGCCAACAAGTGTAACATCAAGCATGGTATTGCCGTTGCCTTCAACCGTTGCAGATTCCCAGTTTAATCCACCATCAAAAGTTTCAAAGATGTATGTAGTGCTCATGTAGTCGCCTCCAACTGCAGCACCATAAGAATTGTCCAGAAAGTCAATGCCAAAGAAAAATACACCCGGAAAGAGCAGTGCATCCCAAAATTGGTCATTCCAGTCAACGGATGTAGTGATAAAACCATCACCCAGAAATGTATTTCCTACGGTAAATCCGTCGTTGCTGCTAAAAAAGTAGCAATCGTAAGCAGTAGCTTCGTATCCAGTATTGTTGTTTGTCGGGTAATAGGGCTGACCATCCCATGTTTGACCGCCATCAAGTGTATATCCTGCAAGAGGCTGGAATATGGCATTCTTTCCGAACACAGCTCCGAAATCGCCACCAGCCATGCAAGCTGAGTTGTAATCATTCATAAAGCCACCTTCGATATAAGTCCATGATAAACCCCAATCTTCTGACCAAATTATAGTGTTACCGGTAGCTCCTGCAATACCATGACCGCTTTGCAGATCGACCGAAACACCATTGATATTGTATCCCTGTCCACTTTCCTGGACAACATCCCAATTGTCGCCGCCATCGTTCGAATACAAAACAATCCCTTGATCACCGCCAATGATCACACGGTTTTCGTCGATGTATTGTATGTCGTTCAGGCCGTTATTAAGTCCTAAGTCGATCGTTATCCAGGAATCACCTCCATCTGTTGTTTTCATGATCAGACCCATCATGCCAACAACAATTCCGGTAGTTTCATTGATAAAGTCAACAGCTTTCAGTTCGTTCGTGGTTCCTGTTTCCTTCAATTTCCATTTCGTCTGGCACATTATTGTATTAGAATAACTTATCAATACAAGGAATAACAAAAAAATCGGTGTAACTTTTTTCATGACAGTAAGTTTGTTATTTATGAATACTAATTTGACGTGACAAAACTACAAGCAGAAAGTTCTTAAAACAATCACTGGCTGGTGCAGATTTATAATCCGTATCCGGAAAAACTAAAAATTAACAGCATAAGCTGGTTTTCTTGTTCTTTCGCAAGCTTCCTGCTGCAGGCATTTTGTTTTCTAGTTTCACCCCAGGAAATGACGTTTCTTACACAAATCTCATCGACTTTCGTTTCAACAAAATCCACAGGCCTGCTCAAATTGCTTTGGGCAACTTAATGAGGAAGGTTGTTCCTTTGCCTTCTGCCGACTTGAAAGAAATGCTGCCGTTGACAGTTTTAATTATTTGATCCACAATAGATAAGCCCACTCCCATTCCACTTGATTTTGTCGTGAAGTTGGGCGTGAAAAGCTTTTTCTGTTCGGCCGTGTTCATGCCTTTACCATTATCGGTAATGGCAATCAATACATTGTCGTTGTCTGAACTCAGGTTGATATGAATTTTCCCATCGGCCTGATGTCCAATGGCCTGAACCGCATTCTTGATCAGATTGGCAAATGCACGGCCTAAATTCTTCTTATCTGCCAACACCCAATAAGCGTCCCCGGATGTGGTGTCAATTTCTATCTCAATATTTTTCCTGCTGTTGTACAACAAAGCTGTCCGCTTGATTAAATCAGCTATTTCAAGCTTTTCGGGCGCATTCACCGGCATTTTGGCAAAATCAGAAAAAGCACTGGCGATCGCTGCCAGGGTATCAATCTGCTCGATTAGGGTTTGCATTGTCCGTTGAAATTTTTGCTCCATATCAGCATCCTGCTGGTCCCACGACCGCTTGAGGTGCTGCACGCTCAGGCGCATGGGCGTAAGTGGATTCTTGATTTCGTGAGCTACTTGCTGCGCCATCTCGCGCCAGGCGGTTTCGCGTTCGGAGCGTGCCAAAAGCTCTGCACTTTTGGCGAGTTCGGTAATGAGCTGGTTATACTGATTGACCAATTGCCCGATTTCATCCTCACTGTGCCAGCGAATAGGTTCATTATTTTGATCAATGCGTACTTCCTTCATCTTAGCCTGAATCATCAGCAAAGGCTTTGTTAGCTTACGTGAGAATAACAAAACCACCAAAGCAAACAAACCGCTCAACAACAGAAATATATTGATGTAGGTTAATAAAAAGTTGGATATTTCATTTCTCAATTCCGTTTCCCGGGCAAAATACGGCAGATTCACAAAAGCTGCCGCTTTGCCATTGAGCTCTCTAAAAGTGGCATAACTCGAATAAAACGACCCCCGGCCAATGGATTCCTGATGTAAAAAAAGATATTCGTTGCCCGAACGCAAAGCAGCAAATGCACTGGGATTCATTTTTGTAGAAATCAATTTCGTTTCAAAAATTTCGGGACGTGAGGTGGCGATCAAATTGCCGTTGATGTCGTAAAGGTTGATGTCAGAAAAGAAAACTTGGGAAAATTTGCGTAGCAACTCATGCAAATAAGGCGACAGATCAGCGTCTAAAATATTTTCGTTGCTGAGCTTATGCTCTAATTCAATGAGTATGGATTGGGTGCGTTCGATCAAAAAATCGTCAGACTTTTGCTGATATATGCCTCTGATATAAACAGTTGAGGTTACGCCAATAATAAAAAACGATAACATTAAGGTACTCAAACTAAATATTTGAAGCTTAAACCTGAAGCTCGAAAAGTCCATAAATAATTGTCCGCGATAGAAGCCTAAGCCAATAATCAGGAATCCCAAAATCGCCAGCAGAAACGTAAAATAGGAGAATGGCGCGATGATATCAATCAGTTTCTTCTGAGGTTTGCTAACAATTAGTCCATCGCCAATGGCGCTTTCGTGGTACAAATGCCGAAAGCCATTTTGATTGGCTATGCCCTGCTGATCAAAGTTAAACTGACCAATATGGGAAGGATAAAAGTAATTGCCAAACTTATAAATCAACACACTATCCTGATAGTTGGCCAGCGAATATTTTGACAGCAATTTATTGTATCCCTTTGATTCATCGACGAGTAGCTCGGGATAGCCCAAGCCTTCAGGAATATATTTGAAGTAATATTCTATAAATAAGGTAACATCTTTTGTGATCAGCGGATTTTGATTTAATTGAATTACAGCGAGATAATAAGAACCCAATAAATTGTCTTCCATATAGTACAAATTCGGCGACATGGATGATTTGAGACCAATATTACCAACCGTTTCGGAAAAATAGGCCTGACAATTGGTTAAAAAGTCGCCCGGCTTGATTAATAATTCATCCTCCGGATCGCAGAGTGTAACACTCATATTGTATTTTTCGAGGTAGGAATGTGAATAATTATGCTTTAAATAAGCTAATAATTCTGACTCTAAATCAAGCTGTTCGTCCTGCGGATTGTTTATCCATTGCGCGACAACGGTATCCGATAGTATATGGGCATACACGCTTTTATACACAAATTCAAACATTGGATCTGCTTCCATACTCAACTGTAATGCAGTAAGTTGCTGTTCGCTTTCGGCTTTTCGGGTATTCTCAGTATAAAACAAAAAAGTGAGCAGCGCTGCAAAAAGTAACAAAGACCAGGTATATAATATTTGGTTAGAAGACAGCTTATTTTTATCCGAAAACCAAATAAAGAGACTAAAAAGTACTATTGAAAAAACCACCGCTATAGAATCACCAAGGCCTAAATAATAATTGAGAAAGGCAATCAAGCCATTCAGCAACACAAATAAGCCTATGGCCTGAATTTTCGGATCGTTAGCCTGCTGGAAAAGGGCTACTAATTTATGAAATATGATATAAATAGAAACCGTTATCAAACTGATATACAAGAATATAAAATAACTAAATAGATTAAAATTGTACAGCTCGGTAAAGGATAAGGGTGCGTGGGCTTCAAAAATAAGCTGACGCACGGCATACACATAAAAATTGACAAGAAAAATGATGAAAACGGATAGAAATAGGTAGCGCCAAACCCAATTGAGTTTCAGTTTTCTTTCAGGAATATAGGCTTTGAAAGCAAGCGCAAGTGCACAAAAGTTAAAACTATCGAGGGCCAAAAATCCAAAACTCTGGTTAAACAATCCATAACCCATTTTCTGCGCATCGAACAGCTCTGATTGAAAAAGGGAAAGTTCTCCAGAAAAAACAGTGAGCAGCATCCGGCTGAGTAAAATAGAGATTAAAATCATCCAAAAAGTTAGCGTGCTTCTTTTTTTGGATCCGGCATAATGGGTGGAAAGATCAATAACGAGTAAATAAAAAATTGACAAAATAGTCAGCAGCAGAAACAGCAAAAAGAAAGCGTTACTTATGCTCATCGAATAAGTCCATTCAAAATTTACGGCAAAGTTGGTTTCCTCGCCATCAATTCGAATAGTGTATTGCCCCAGCTCTTTCTCCGTAAAATCAATTTTCAGTTGCTGCGGAAAGATATCACTCACGAAATTATCTACCAAATAGTCGTTCTGAAACGGAAAATCCAGGTAAATCGGTCGAAGCAAAAAGACTTCCAACGAATCATTTGAATGAGGTATTGTTCTCTCCAAAAACAACGACTGATAATAGCCATTAGACAACTGAACCAGACTGCTTTCATTTTTCATTAGCAGGCGTTCGCTGCTATCAGGAAGGCTAAGATTGGAGTTCCAAAATACAAGAGAATCCTGTTTATAAAACAAAACCAGCAGATTCCTATTTGAATACATTTCGACAAAAAATGGTGTTTCAAAAGGATTTACTATAGACTTATGATCGCTATCGTTAATAAGCTGAGCCGCTTCTTCGAGTTCCTTTTTGTTTTCGCTGAGTACCGATTCAAGTTTCTGGACGAGCTTGTCCCCTTTTATTTGATTAGAGAAATAGGCGCTGGCTAAAATATAAGTCAGCAAGCTAACCACAAATGCGAGCAATAAATAATTCCTTCTTTTCATTGAATCGAATTTCCAAAATATTCAACCACTAAAGTAAGCTGTTTCTTTGGCATATTCATCAAAGTCTGAATTTAATCAAAAAAAATGAGGCCTTTAGACGCATTATAACAGCAAAAATAATTTTTTCCGAACAATACTTCACACGGGCACAAAATGAATAAAAAAAGGCTTAAAAACACGCAAAAAGTGAAGCTCAATGCTTTTCTTCTTCGACAATAGCCAGCATCTCAATACTTATTTTTTGTTCGTATCTTACTGATATATAACTATTTAAAGTTTATCTCCTTCTCCATGCTATCGGTAATTTCTACAAAATAAATACTGTTATAAATCTGTATATCAATATTTTACAGCGGTTTTTGCGTCTATCGAAGTCGTTAAGTCATCCTTACTTTGTGGAAAGATTGCATTCGAGACTTGTGCTTTCCTTAAGATTTAAGTGCCGTTGTTGGTAGTGAATATTTTGAAGTCAAGCAAAGCGAAACGACCAAACTCAATTGACAAACGCTACTTATTTGTTTTGTTGTAAAAATACATAAGGCTCGAGTAGTTTCCAGTTCTCCTTGCTTTTAAATTAGAAATGAATCCATTTATTCCGGCGCGTAGCAATGGCAAATTATGTTTGCTGTATTTTTCGCTTAAAAGTGATACGTAATAAGCATCCCATTTCATAGGAACGATTTTGTCTTTCTGCAATGGAAACTTATTTATTAAAGCAGCAAAGCTTTCCGGATTAAAATGATAAAGGTGGCGTGGAACGTCATAGCCTGCCCAATACATCTTATACTGTTTGGCATCCCAAGAGAGATTGTTTGGTAAGGCAACAACAAGTCTTCCTCCCGGTTTTAAGATTCGGATAATTTCAATTAATAAGGCATCCAAATCGTGCACATGTTCCAGCACATGAAACATGGTAATCAGGTTAAAAGAATTATCCGATAATTTATTTATTGCTGAAACATCCTCCGCGAAAATTTCATGTTTTTCAGCAACAACTTCTCTGGCTTGTTCATTTGGTTCAAGTCCCCTGACGTTCCAGCCACATGACTTCGCGAAGGCTAAAAAATCTCCAATCCCGCAACCAATATCCAACAAGCTGCCTTTTTCTAAATCCTTCGTGACTTGCTTAAACTTGGTTTGAATATTTATTTTTTTAATCCCATTATACATTGCCGGAACAATACCCTTTGTTTTGCCTCCATGGCTAAAATATTCCTGCGAATCATAATAGCGTCCAATTTTTTCAAGCGTTGGTTGCGGCCAGGTAAAAAGTACTCCACACGATTCACATAACACAAGTTCGAATTCCTCAGCTGTGAGAAAATAATCCTTCACCTTAATTTCAGTTTTTAACTGTGTGCTTTTACAAACCGGACAAATATTACTCATATATTTTTTAATATGTTCCACGTGAAACTTTTAACTATCTTCCTAAATAGATGGCTAATACAGAAATATCGGAAGGAGAAACACCACTTATTCTACTCGCCTGACCCAAGGTTTCCGGTCTAATGCTTTCCAATTTCTCACGAGCTTCAAAAGAAAGTGATTTCAGTTGCTGAAAATCAAAGTCAGGCCGCAGTTTGACGTCTTCAAGGCGCATTAACTTGTCAGCCATTTCTTTCTCCTTTCCAATATAACCTTCGTATTTTATTAGAATTTCTGTTGCTTCTATAACTTCGTTCGTATAATTACGAAACGCATCCTGTTTGTTAAAAATCTCTGAAAAATCACTAATTAATTTCTCCAGATTTATCTGTGGTCTCAGCAAGATATTCGCTAACTTCACCTTTTGGTTTATTGGCGCAGTATCCTGCGCTACCAAATGCCCATTTATTACTTCCGGGCTTATACTTTCCTTTTTGAGGAATTGTGTAAACTCTTCTATTTGTTTCGCCTTTTGTACATATTGTTCTAACCTTTCGTCCGAAGCCAAACCCAATTTATGCCCCAAAACAGTAAGCCGGGCATCGGCATTATCTTGTCGCAATAAAATCCTGTATTCAGCACGACTTGTAAACATGCGATAGGGTTCGTCAACGCCTTTGGTGATCAGGTCATCTATTAAAACACCAATATAGGCTTCAGATCTTTTTAAAACAAAGGGTTCTGCCTCATTAATTTTCAAATGCGCATTAATTCCTGCCATGATACCCTGTGCAGCTGCCTCTTCATAACCTGTAGTGCCATTAATTTGACCGGCAAAATACAATCCCGCGACCAATTTAGTCTCCAGTGTGTGTTTCAATTGTTCCGGTGGAAAATAATCATACTCGATTGCATAGCCCGGTCGAAATATTTTAGCCTTTTCGAAGCCTTCTATTTCACGCAGGGCTTTGAGCTGAATATCATCCGGCAGGGATGAGCTAAATCCGTTGATATAATATTCAATAGTATTCCAGCCTTCTGGTTCAACAAACAGCTGATGCGCATCCTTATCTGAAAATCGTTCTACTTTATCTTCAATACTCGGGCAATAACGCGGGCCAATACCACCAATTCGACCATTAAACATGGGCGAAAACTTAAATCCAGTCCTTAATGTATCATGCACCTTTTTGGAAGTATAGGCCATATAGCAAGACCGCTGCGTGGTTATTGCAGGCTTTTCGAGAAAAGAAAAGCCTTTGATCTCTTCATCTCCCTTTTGTTCAATCAATCTACCAAAATCAATTGTTCTGCCGTCAACACGCACTGGTGTACCCGTTTTCATTCTACTGGCAGAAAACCCGATCTCCATTAATTGCTCAGATATGCCTTTACTAGCGTTATCGCCCATTCGCCCTCCACTGAAGCTCTTTTCTCCGATATGGATTTTTCCATTCAAAAAAGTGCCGTTTGTCAAAACCACAGCTTTTGTTTCGATAAGGTGGCCCATACCTGTTTTTACGGCGGTAATTCTGTTATCCTTCACGACCACTCCAACAACCATATCTTGCCAAAAATCCAGATTAGGTGTATTTTCCAACATGCGACGCCATTCCATCGAAAACATCATTCGGTCGCTCTGAGCCCGCGGACTCCACATGGCAGGTCCTTTAGATTTATTAAGCATGCGGAACTGAATCATTGTACGATCTGTTACCAATCCGGAATAGCCGCCTAGTGCATCTATTTCACGCACAATTTGGCCTTTTGCAATCCCGCCCATAGCAGGGTTGCACGACATTTGAGCAATAGTTTGCATATTCATCGTAACAAGCAAAACTTTGCTTCCTAAATTTGCAGCCGCAGCAGCAGCTTCAGAACCCGCGTGGCCTGCTCCAACAACAATTATATCATATTTCTCAAATAGCATATTTTTAGTCTCTTTTAATAGTTTGTTTCACGTGAAACAATAGTATAAGTAATTAGTCTTCTGTGGTTAAGGGCGCAAAGATAGGCATTTTTCTTCCTCAGCTCGCATAATAGCCTGTTCTGAAGTTGTTTTGTCCTCATAGCCCATCAGATGGAGCACGCCATGAATCATTACACGATGTAATTCAACCTCAAATTCTATTGCAAGGTTTTTCGCATTATCCTTTATTCTATCCAGACTGATATATAATTCGCCCGATATAATAGCAGAACTTTCCGAAGCGGGAAATGTAATGATGTCGGTAAAATAATCATGTTGCAAAAATGTCTGGTTGATATGCAATAAATAATTATCCGAACAAAATAAAAAAAAGACCTCACCGGTCTTTTTTCCATATTGTTTTATGACCCGCATGATCCAATCCTTTGTCTTCCTATTAGCAGATTCGGGTAATGCTAAGTCTATAGCTTCAAAATGAATCATGGATTCTAAGATTTGTTCTCTTTTTAGGGTTAAAATAGCTTTCCAAAGTCTGAATGCGTTCAGCTGCTAATTTACGATTCAAACTATCAGATTCCAAAACAAACTGAAATCGAAAATTAGTGTCATCAAAAATAATCTCATCAGCAATAAGCGCTAATTTCTGTCCGATTAGGCTTGGCTTATCCGACGAGAACAAAGCAGAAATTGCGGCATAAAAAATACCATCAGTTTCCCCGCTTAGAACCACTCCATTGTGATCTATACTAACTACAAAGCCAATCTGTGAATCAGGAAATTGATCCAACATATATTCAACAATCTCATTTCCAACGACTTGTAATTCTGAAGTTAACACTTCATCTTCAAACTGAGCTGTTGCTAATTGAGCTATAAAATATTCATAAGCTCTTATGGCTTCGTGTTTTCCAAGCTTATTAATAACCAGTTTTTGAGTTACTTCTTGCATTTCTTCTAAAAAAATATTCGTTATTCTTTGATCTGTAATAAGGTCTTAGCTCCAATGGATTAAGTCTGATCATATCAGTCTGCTCCTTTAATATCCTTTTATACTCAATTTCGTCTGTAAAGTTACCAAAATTATCATCTTTAAATTCCTTGGATTCTCTCTTTTCTTCCTGCTCTCTTTTTTGTTCACTCTTTTCAGATTCCAGCATGCGGCTGACAATCTCATTCTGTCGTTCGATTAATCGCTGATTGAGTCGTTTGTTGACCAAATCTTCTTCCAGTTTTTCCATTTCAGAAATAATCTCTTTCAATTCGGTTTCCTCAAGTCTTCCTTCAGCCTGTAAGCCATTGAGAAATTGTTGCATGCGTTCTCGTATTGCTTCTTGCTGAGCAGCCATACGTGCCATTTGCTCACTCATGCCGGGTTTGCCTTGCCCCTGCTCTTTGCCGGATTGCTTCCGCATTTCTTCAAGCATTTTTCCAAGCTCCTCCTGCATCTGACGCATCTCCTGCATTTGTTTTTGTCCCATGGATTCCCCAGGTTTTGGTTGTCCCTGTGCATTCATCGGACTAGGCATTCCCATGCTGTTTTCCATATTCTCAAGGGACTCTGCAATCATCAGCGCCAAATTATTCATAGCCATAAAGGCGTATTGCTGCGATGCCAGGGCTTGACTTACCCTAAATTCGTTCATTTGCTCCAATGCTTCTTCTATCCTGAAATCAATGCTTTTGAGTTCATCAAAAATAAAATTCTCTATCATCGGCTGCCGGTTGGCCAAGGCCCTGAGAGAATCTCTCACAATTGTGAAATTATCCGTAAGTTCATTTTGCCTGCGCACTAGCTCATTAAAGCCGGGATCGTCGCGGTGAATCTCACTTAAGCTGATCAGCAGCTCTTCCTGACTTAGTGAACTCCGCAACACATTCTCTAGCAGCAGGCGCATCGTTCGGGCATCTTCCATTTGTTGTTGCTGCATACTCATCTGCATCGACATTTGCAGCATATTCGCCATTTTTTTCATCTTCTCACCCGCAGAACTCTTCTTCTGGCTTCCCTCCTGTGGTTTATTTTGCTGCATTTGCTCCTCAGCCGAGTCCAACTCTTCTTTGATCTCTTCTTCTATACTATCTGTTTCTTCTAGTTGTAAAGGCTTGCTCAATTCTTCGTTTTTCTGTCGGATTGAATCCAGCTTTTTCTGCATGTCTCCAAACGCTTCTTGCTCTTCCTGCAGCGAATTGTCCGTAGAATCGGATTGTTCCGCATCAGGCTCCTCCTTCTGAAGCTCATCTCCAAGTTTGTTGAGCTCTTCAATCAAATCGCGCATATCCTTTTCTACTTTCAACTGCTTAAGCAGATTCAGGTTACGATCTAATAAATCCTCCATTTTAAAATTTTCCTTCTTCATCTCCTGAAGCATTTGCTGCATATCGTCCTTCGACAATTCCTCCATCATTTTTTGAATCTCTTCCATGATTTTTTTCATCTCGTCGGAAACTACCTCATCGAAAAGTTCATTGATCTGTTCTTGTTTACGCAGCAAATCTTCGTCCATCAAACTATTCTCTTTCTGAAACTCATTGAGTTTTTTTTGCTCCTCACGCATCTCCATCCAGTCATTTTTAAGCTTTTCCTGTCGCTCCAGCAGATCCTCAAGTCGTTTTTTGTCTTGCCAATCGGCTTCTTGCTTCAGCGCAAGTTCCTTCATCAACTTCTCCAGGTCTTTTTTGATTTGATCTGTCGCATTTTTCGTTTCTTCTAGTTTTTCATTCAGGCCTTTTTCCCTGTCCTGTGCCAGCGAATCGAGCTCCCTTATTCCAGGAATAGCAAGCGTAAAAGGCTTGGATTTGGCGCTTTTTGGGCCATTAACAGCATCATTGTCCCAAATACGAAAATAGGCCTCTACCCTGTCGCCGGGAGCCAGATTCGCACTATCCGCGA
Source organism: Bacteroidota bacterium (assembly GCA_018830105.1). Classification (GTDB taxonomy): domain Bacteria; phylum Bacteroidota; class Bacteroidia; order Bacteroidales; family F082; genus UBA5536. The sequence goes on along the minus strand of JAHJTC010000010.1, from coordinate 16,910 downwards.
AAAAAGCGTGAAAAAATGTTTGCCTGATGCGGTCTTTCTCCAGGTAAATGTCCTGCTGAAATTCACGCGACGCTTCGTTGGTTTCAGGGTCAATAATGGTATAGAAAAAATGCAATTTGCTAAACCCATAATCATCGGTAACTCCCCCTGAGAAATAAAAATTCCGCCCCAAATCTTCCGTAACCATTTCGGCAACAATCTCGGGAAAAGCATCAGCAATCATCTTCAAATTCAATTCGAAAACCTCATCAGCCGGTGACCATTTATTAGACGAATGGATAACCAATTTCTCATTAGTCAAAAGCTGAAAATCATAATTCCAACGATTATCTTCCTTTACCAGCGTTTCTGACGTGCTATCCGACCTATAAATTTTCATATCGTCAGTGTCGCGCACATACACGTCTATCGAAACCTGGCTTCCTTCAGCCACATAAAAGCTTGACTTTGATTTCTCAGTATTCGGGTCAAGGCGGGTGTAGGCAGGAGGCACAATATGGGCTTCATAAGCCAGAATTACGGGCTTGGGGAAAATGTGCAGCGTAAGCGGTTTACTTTGATAAGCGCCTCCTTCAATATGAAAAGGAATATTCCTGCCTACCTTCTTAAAAGTGTAGTTAAACTGATTGACCGATTCACGCTCCATCAACAATTTTCCGCCATTGGTGGCCACATAAAAAGCAGCAGGAATTTCATCACCCTCAACTTTTATGCTGAACGAAAAATCATCATTTTGCATAGCCGTTAGCGAATCTTCGGGTAAAATAACCTGATAAGGCAACGGTTTAATGAAAGCTTGATTGTATCTGGCAATACGATTGCCGGATTCCACATAAAAATCAGGTTTGAGAATAAAAACCGTAAAAAATACGATTACTGCAAGCAGAAAATATGGCAAGAACTTTAAGCTGCTTTTAAAATCAATGGCTTCGGCAAACCGATACCGACCTAGCTCATTGCTTCTATGGCTAATTGTAGCAGCCAGCAAATCACTTTGTTTATCGCTAAGCGCCATATTTTCAAGTTGTAAGGTATTCAACAACTTGTCATCAATTTCGGTAAAATGCTGACCAATTAGCCTTGCAGCCTGTGTTTGGCTCATCTGCTTTCTAAAAAAAAGCAATTGATAAAGCGGCCAAATGATCAGATAACCAATAATCCAGGCCAGACCCGACAGATAAATGATAAACAAAACCAGCCGGCCGCTCTCAGGTAACCAAAGCAAATATTCGAGTCCGCTCAAAGCCATCACCAGTACTAACAGCATCAACAAGCCAAGCAGCAAGCCTTTCACCAGACGATTTGCATAATATCTTCTGGAGAATTCATGAATTTTTGGAATTAAAGCAGACAGCTGTTTGCTCATGGATTTGTACTTTTTTTGGTCATTTATTGAACGTTGCTTACAAATGATTGTTACTTTAGCGCACAAATATACACATTACACAAGGCAATTCTTTTCTGAAAAAAATCAAATCCCATGAGAAAGTTTATACTTATTTTTATCTTATTCATTATTTTTCAACCACTTATGTCTCAAAATAACGATCTGCATGTGCACGACCGTTATTGCAGGCATTATCCCGAACAAGCCGAAACACCCTCCTTTGCATACCGTAACGACTGGCAGAGCGATCTTGTTCACGACTATGACGTTACTTTTTACTTTTTAGATATTGCGGTTTCCAGTACTTCCATTCAGGTGGGTGGCACGATAGAAATTCACGCAACTGTTGTAGCAGAAAACTTCGAAACTTTCGCTTTTGAGTTAAATGCTTCGCTTTCGCTGGATGCCGTTACTTTTAACGGAGTTGCAGCAGATAGCTGGACCTGGGAAGGCGATAATGTGCTTGTTGATGTGCCTGCTTTAGAAGCCGGAGACACTTTTATCGCAACAATTACATACGGCGGCACTCCTCCTACCGGCGGTTTCTTTTCGGGAATCACAAACGATTACTCAAACGCCTGGCAAAAAGACGTTACCTGGACGCTTTCTGAACCCTTTGCCGCAAAAGACTGGTGGCCCAATAAGCAGGTTCTGACTGACAAAGCTGATTCTGTGTGGGTTTTCTTAACTACAACAGACACCGAAATGGCCGGCTCACAAGGCTTGCTTACAAACGTTAGTGATATGGGCAACAATCAACTGCGTTACGAGTGGAAATCGAATTATCCCATTGCCTACTACCTTATTTCCTTTGCGGTATCCGACTACCAGGACTACAGCATTTACGCCAAACCTGACGGGCTTGAAAACGATAGCGTTCTGGTACAAAACTTTGTATACAATCACCCCAATTATCTCAATACCTATCAGGACGACATTGATGCCGTTGTGCCGATGATCGAATTATTCTCCGATCTGTATATAATGTACCCTTTCAAGGACGAAAAATACGGGCATGCCATTACGCAGCTTGGTGGCGGTATGGAACACCAAACCATGAGTACCATGGGTAGCTTCTCCTTCAACCTAGTTGCTCACGAGCTTGGTCATATGTGGTTTGGCGACAATGTTACCTGCGCCACCTGGAGCGATATCTGGATCAACGAGGGCTTTGCAACCTACAGCAATTACCTGGCTCAAGAAAAGCTGAATGGCTGGAATTCTGGTCAGAATTTTATGGTAGGCACACAAAACAATGTGATCTCGTCACCGGGTGGTAGCGTGTATATCCCGGAATCCGAAATTAGTCCTGACAATGTATGGCGCATCTTCAATGGCCGGCTCTCTTATGATAAGGGCGCTGCCATTATTCATTTGCTGCGTCACGAAGTAAATAATGATACTATTTTCTTTGAAATCATGAATAGTTTTCAAGCAGCATTTAAAGACAGCACCGCAACAGGCGAAGATTTCAGGATGGTGGCTGAAGAGGTTGCCGAAATGGATCTCGAGCAGTTTTTTAGCCAATGGTACTATGGCGAAGGCTATCCAAAATACGATATTGAGTGGTATATGTTCAACGAAACCTTTAATCTGTACGCTACACAAACCACTTCATCTTCAACGCCGCTCTTCCAGATGACGATGGATTATAAGCTAAATTTCTCTGATGGAACGGATACCACAATCAGGCTTTATCAGGAAGAAAATGTGCAGCATTTTGCCCTCAACCTGAATAAAACGGTAACAAGCGTTCAGGTAGATCCCGATAATTGGACATTTGAGCGTGTTAATAGTATTGTTGTTGGCAACAATGCTGAAGTAAACAGTGAAAATTATTTCAGTGTCTACCCAAATCCTGTCAATAACTTACTGAACATCTCTTTTACAAAAGCTAACGAAACCCGAACACTCGTTTTACGCAATGCTGCTGGCCAGATAGTAGCTAATAAGCAGCTCAGTGAACTAAATAATCAACTGGATATGGGCGCATTGCCAAAGGGAATATATTTTATCGAGATTTACAGTCCATCCGGCAGATCGGTTAAAAAGATTGTGAAATAGAAATTTATTGCGGTAAATTTTCTAAGCCCAAAAGCAGGATATAATACTTTATATAAGCTATTTTATCCTGCTTTTATAATTGTTCGACTCAGATTCTAACAAAATCATCCACCTTATTTTTGGTATCTTTGCAGCCCAAAATTCAACTATTTATGCCGAACAATATTCGTGTCCGTTTTGCGCCAAGTCCAACAGGACCCTTGCATATTGGTGGTGTCCGCACTGCTTTATACAACTACCTTTTTGCCAAAAAAGCCGGCGGAAAAATGATCCTCCGCATCGAAGATACCGATCAAACCCGTTTTGTGCCCGGAGCCGAGCAATATATCATGGAATCGCTGGCCTGGTGCGGTATTCAATTCGACGAAGGTATTGCTGAAGGCGGTGCTTATGGCCCTTACAGGCAAAGTGAACGTCAGTCAAACTATGCGGCCTATTCCGATCAGTTGATCCAATCCGGAAATGCCTATTACGCCTTTGATACCGCAGAAGAGCTCGACGAACTCAGGAAACTGGCAGAAGCTGACAAGAAAACCTTTATCTATAATGCCGAAACGCGCAAAACGCTGCGCAACAGCCTCAACATGAATGATAATGAGGTAAAAAAGCATCTTGAAGAAGGCACACCTTATGTTGTTCGATTTATGATTCCGGAAAATACCAGCATCTCCATGAACGACCTGATTCGCGGAAGTATGACGGTTAAATCGGAAACTTTGGACGATAAAGTGTTGTTTAAATCAGATGGGATGCCCACTTATCACCTGGCCAATATTGTAGATGACCATTTGATGGAAATCAGCCACGTGATACGGGGCGAAGAATGGCTGCCGTCTCTTCCACTTCATGTGTTGCTTTACGAAGCTTTTGGCTGGGAAAAACCGCAATTTGCTCACCTCCCATTGCTTTTAAAACCCGATGGAAATGGCAAGCTAAGCAAACGTGATGGTGACCGCCTTGGCTTTCCTGTTTTCCCGCTGCAATGGAAAGATCCAAAAACCGGAGAAACATCCTCCGGATACCGCGAAAACGGTTACTATCCTGAGGCAATGGTAAATATGCTGGCTTTGCTGGGTTGGAATCCGGGCAGCGATCAGGAATTGTTTAGCATGGACGAGCTGATTGAAGCCTTCTCGCTGGAACGCGTTGGAAAATCGGGTTCAAAATTTGATCCTGAAAAAACCAAATGGTTCAACCATCAATATTTGATCCGCAAGACGGATGAAGAACTAGCTGCTGAATGGTTAGTTTGGCTCAAAACATTTAAAAACCTGGATATAACAGCCAATCAAGCAACGAAAATTGTTTCCCTGGTTAAGGAACGCGCACAGTTTGTGCATGAACTCTGGGACGAAGCCTATTTCTTTATCGAGGCACCGGAAAGCTACGACGAGAAAGTGGTTAAAAAACGCTGGAAAGCCGATAGTCCGGAACAAATGGAAACGCTGGCCACATTGATTGAAACCGTTGAAGATTTTACTGCCGGGCCGATTGATGAAAAAATCAAATCCTGGATTACTGAAAACGAACTTTCCATGGGCGGCATCATGAATGCCTTGCGTCTATTGCTGGTAGGCGCAGCCAAAGGCCCCCATTTGGGAGATATCATGGAAGTGATAGGCCGTGAAGCAAGTCTGAAGCGCATCCGAAACGGGATCAAAACACTGGAATCCAACAATTAAGATTGAGTTTATGGCAGTTATTTCAATAGAAGGGATGGAGTTTTTTGCGTATCACGGCTGCTTTGCGGAAGAGCAACTGATAGGCACCTGGTTTGTGGTCGATCTGTTTCTGGAAGTAGATACCAGCTCGGCAGAAGCCTCTGACAAACTGGAAGAAACAGTGAACTATCTGGCAGTATATCAGGTAGTAAAACGCGAGATGATGATCAATTCCAATTTGCTCGAACATGTAGGACGCCGGATTTTGAAGGCGGTGCGGAATGAATTTGCAACGGTCGAAACAGCACGTATCAAGGTACGAAAAATGAATCCGCCACTGGGTGGTAAGATGGATTTTGTAAGCCTAACATTGGAAGGATGAAAGCTGATAAATTAAAACTGATCGAACCGGAAGTATGCCCACGCTGCGGCATGAACTTTGAATGCGGCAAATCGGGCAAATGCTGGTGTTATGAAGTCGATACAAAACCTTCGGTATTGGAGCTCATCAGCGAAAAATACGACAGCTGTTTGTGTCCTTCCTGCCTAAGAGAAGTGAACGCGCAAGGAAAAGTTTAATCCTTGCCAAAAAAAGAAATAATCGTATCTTTGCAGACCCAAAAATAATGGTCTCGTGGCCGAGTGGTTAGGCAGCGGTCTGCAAAACCGTGTACAGCGGTTCGAATCCGCTCGAGACCTCAAAAAAAAAGAGCTTTAAAAAGCTCTTTTTTTATTTCCTGTTATTCAGTTCCCTGAGCCTTCCACGGGACTCGAACCCGCGACCTGCTCATTACGAGTGAGCTGCTCTACCAGCTGAGCTAAGAAGGCATATTACAGCGGCAAAATTACACTTTTCTTAAGCTTATTCTTGCACTTTCTGTTAAATATTCCTTGCCCTTAAGTAGCTTATTTCTATTTTTGTTGCTTACCATCAACTCGCAATCACATGAAAATCCTTTTTGTTTGCCTGGGCAATATTTGTCGCTCTCCCGCTGCTGAAGGTATATTTGCGCACAAAGCACAGCAAGCAGGCCTGCAGGTAGAAATTGATTCGGCAGGAACCGCGGCTTACCATGCCGGAGAAAAAGCCGACCGGCGTATGCGTCAGACAGCAAAATCGCGCGGATATGAGCTTACTAGTATCTCCAGACCTGTTACCAATGCCGATTATGAATCCTTCGATTACCTTATCGCCATGGATAATCAAAACTATGACGAGCTGCGCGAAAAAGCTTTAACACCCGAACAAGCTGAAAAAGTTTTGCGCATGCGCGATTTCTTTTCTAACGCAGATTATGATCATGTGCCAGATCCCTATTATGGCGGTTCAAAGGGTTTCGACATTGTGATAGACCTGCTGGAAGAGGGTTCCGACAACCTGATAAAGTTCCTTAAACAACACTAGTTTTGACAGCAATTCTACAATTTTTCAGCTTCGTGCTGCTGGCCAGCGTAAGGCTGCTTATGACACCTCCCGTTGCCTTTCTGGCCGGCATGTCGTTTTGGGAAACCTTTGCTGCTGTGAACACCGGTGGTCTGATTGGTTTTGTCTTTTTCTATTTTATGAGCGACCTCATAAGCCTGAAACCAAACCGTAAAAAAAATGCCATAACTTCTTCCAAAAGGATAAAAAAAATAAGACGAATTCTGGTTTACCGCAACCGTGTGGGCCCCTGGCCTTTTATTCTTACTTCGCCCTTTCTATCAGTTCCCGTTAGTGCTTTTATAATCCGTAAATTGTATCCCCGATCATTCAAGGTGCTCATTTTTTCCCTACTGACGATCTGCTTTTGGGGCAGCCTTTCATGCCTGCTCTTTTCGCCTGTTAGCTTGTTTAGCCCTTAGCGAACAACAAATTAGTCTTGATGTGGTCAATGGTCTATGAGTAGGCGAGAAGTTTCAGTTTAGCAAGCTGCTTAGCCGAACAAGATTTTAAGCCACCAACAGCATTCAAATTAATTTCTTCGAAAATTGGAATAAGCTCACTGGCCAAAGCAGGCTCGCGCTGACAAACATCAACCAGAAAAACCATCGCATTCGCCCTTACAGCAATTGCATATCGCTCATTACGAATCCATTTAAAGCAGGCATCATAAATTTTTCCCAGCTGCTCCGATGATGCCAAATGTTCTGCCGTCAAATTCATGGAAGCCAGCGGCAAAAGATTTCGCCTTACGCTATCTGATTCCGTTGACAAAATCCAGTGTAGTATATCCTCATAAAAGGAAAGCAGCAAATCCGGATTTTCATCAAATATTTTGCGCATCACCCAGGAAGCATGATTTTCGATACGCCCCCTGTTCGCCCTTCCACATGAAATATTCAAGGCAATCAGTTCTTCTTGGTTTTCAATCCTTCTGGCAATTTTAGTGATGTTTTGCTGCGAAGGATATTGCCCCAGTAAGGTATTCATTTCCAGCTGGTATGCCTCCAAATCTCTGTTCATCCTGAAATACTTTAAGCTACAAAACTAATCACAATTTCAGTTTCTGCTCCCTTCAATCAAAAACAAATTATGGCTACTTTTGAAGTTCAATAGTTTAAAAAACCCACTATGCAGAAAAAACTTTTCACCCTTGGCATTAAAGTGCGCGATTACGAATGTGATATGCAGGGAGTTGTGAACAATGCCAACTACCAGCACTACCTCGAACACGCACGGCACGAATTCCTAAAAACCATCGGGCTTGATTTTGCCCGGCTCAATGAAGAGGGTATTTTATTGGTTGTGAAACGCATCGAAATGGATTATCATTTTCCGCTCAGGAGTGGAGATGCATGTGAGGTGAGCTGCCAGCTGGAGCGCATTTCGCCTTTACGTTTTGGCTTTGTACAACAAATCATCCGGACGAGTGATCAAAAACCGATTATTTCGGCACGCGTTATCGGTACTTCTATCAACCGTCAGGGAAGGCCATTCCTGCCCGAAGTATTGGATAAACAATTTCAGCCTGAGTAAATAGCTTGCAAGCGATGCGTTGGGTAAAACTCTTAACAATCATCCTGAGTCTGCTGTTGACAACTCACAGCAGCAATGGCGCCAAGGCCCAAGGCAGCAATGAGTGGCTCGGCAAAGCAAGCCTTTTTCCCGCCAAACCCCTGGATTATCGCGAAGCACAGTTCAGCGGTTCACTTTATGTGTTGCACACCCCATCAGGATGGCCCAATCGTATGTTTGCCAACTATTCGGCAGGCATCAACCGAAGTATTTACCGCTGGAACGGTTCCACTGACAAGCCAAGAGAGTTCGGGCTGGAAATAGCCACATTCACCCAATTTATTTTCGAAGATCCACTCAACTGGTTTCAGGTCAATCACTTCAACACGGAGTATAAAGTGGGCATTCATTACAATTGGCAAAACAGTAATCATTGGGCATTCCGGCTGCGGCTTTATCACATTTCAGCCCATTTGGGTGACGATTTTATCTACCGCTTTTACATCAATGCCTATTTGGACAATTCACGCATTTATGAAGTGTTGGATTTTAGCGCCGCTTATGCATTTCAACACTTCGAAATCTATGGCACAGTAGGCATAATACCGCATTCTGCTTATGAACGCAAACGCCTGATGGCAGATATCGGTGGTTCGTGGAGCAAGCCAATCCGGCAAAAAGACTGGCTGCGCTGGATGCTGGCTATGCATACACAGTTTGAGCAGGAGACCAATTTTTACCCCGGCACCCGGCTTGCCGCAGGAATAGAAATAGGGAAGGAGGGAAGCGCACCATTAACAATCATGCTGGATGTATTTCATGGCTACATACCTTTCAGTCTCTTCGACAAAGCCCGCATCACCTGGATTGGTGGCAGCATGAGTTTTCAGCCTTTCAACTGATTACTTCTGAATCTCGAATTTTCCTTTGAATATCAAATAATTATTCAACGTATCCACCTGTGCATCAACTTCAAATTCGCCGGAAAAATAATCCTCCGAAACAGAATCTACCTGAATATAACCGGTATAACCCAAAAATCTGACCATACTGTCGCGCTCAATTTCTGCACTTAAGTATGCCGTTTCATAGTTGTCAAATCTAAAAATTCCGGGGCCATCAAGCACGGGTCGTTGAAAATTACCAACTTTTATCACAAAGGTGGCGGGAGGATCAATTTCTGTATTTCGCCAGATAGCTACAGCATAACCATCTGATAACTGATAGTTCATCAGTTGTGCTTCGTAGTCGGCAAAATATTCCTTATTCATGCGATAGGCTCGCATACAAAATGAGGTGCCGCAATCCGGTGCCTCAAGTGTAGGTTCGTCCTCCTCTTTACAGGCAGTAAAGAGCAGTAAAAACATCCATAAACCAAGTAAATAGAAGGCTTTCATCTTGTTGTTTAAGCCGGTGAAGTTAGCAAGAATTTCAAAATCACAATTAATAAACAGCTTATTGAACATAGTGATCAAAATGATTGTTTATACACAGTTAATTTTCAGCTCAGTACAAGTTAAACCATTTTAGCGATGCACATAGGGTATCAGCTTGCTGAACTGTCAGAGCTACATAAATAACCAGAAATTCATTAAACTATGAAAAAACTATTTAACTTACTATTTACACTACTTGCGAGCATCCTGGTGATGGCACAAAACACGCCTTACGCTCTTATTGCTACCGTAAACGACAATGATGTGAACCTGCAATGGGAAGAACCCTTCGAAGGCCAGCTTACTGAGTTGAGCTATACGGATGGCATAAATTTTACTGGCTTGAGCATTGCCAGCACAGAACCTTTCTCTGTTGGTGCGCGCTTCGCACCAGAACAATTGAATGGATTCGATAATTTCAATATTATTCAGGTGGAATATTTCCTGTTTGAGGAGGTAAGCAGCCTGAGTGTAAAAATCTATGAAGGCGCCGAAGGCAATGGCTTAATTTATGAGCAGGAATTTTTCGATTTTGTGCCCGAAGCATGGAACTTGTTTTATCTTGATGCACCACCCGCTATTGATGCCTCACAAGACCTATACATAACGGTAGAGCTGCAACAAAACGATGACTACAGCTTTCCAGTTGGCCTGGATATGGGTCCCGCAGTTTCAGGCTATGGCGACTTGATAAATTTTCAAGGCGTGTGGGAAAGCCTGACAGATTGCGGTTTTAACAATAACATAAGTATCCGGGCATTTATTAGCGATTTTAACGGAAACAGGGCACAATTAAACAATGGTCCGATCGTATATAATTTCCCGTCAAATAGTAAAGGTGAACTGGCTATTAAACAGGGTGTGCCGGTGCCAGCTCCTCAACGCGAAAATCGTTCAAGAGAATTACCCGATAGCTATAATATTTACAGAAATGGTGATTTGATTGGCTCCGCTACCAGCTTAAGTTATGATGATCTTAACGTTGACAATAGCATTTATACTTATGGCGTTTCTGCCATGTATGGCAGCGACGAAAGTGCTCAGGTACAAACAGTGGTGCAGGTTGGATCACCCGATTTCATGATTCTGCCCGAAACCTTTATCGATACTTTCCCGGCTGGAAATATCGTTACACGTCCTATAGAAATCGTAAATAATGGCAATATTGAATTGATATGGTCAGCCTGGGCCGACAATTACGATATCACGCTCAGCCAGAATCAGGGAAGTATAGCGCCCGGAGAATCACAGCAGATTGATGTACAATTTTCCACTTACTATTATAATCCGGGAACCTATTACGAAAGTATCGTTTTTACGACCAATGATGCTGCATTCCCCGAATATGAGTATGCCCTTCAATTTACTGCCATTTCCGCGCCCGGCTTTTATATGTACACCAATGAACTAGAATTTGGTGATGTATTACTAAACCAACCCGCTATCAAACAGTTAATCGTTGCGAACGGGGGTTATGAAGAGCTCGTGCTGAGTAATTTCACTTCCGACAGCCCCTATTTTGAAGCCGTAAGTGATGAACTGGTAATACCCGCTCAACAATCAGCTTACCTGCAATTTGTATTTACGCCCGATGCTGTGGAAGATTATGAAGCAACAATTACCTTCAACACCAACGATCCGCTGAACGAAGAAGCCGAAGTAATCCTCACCGGATCAGGCATTGTGCCGGCGCCGATTTATCTTTTTGGTGAAGTGATCGACAACAGCGATGTTCAACTCGAATGGGCTGATGTATCAGGCGACCAAGGCAATTGGTTGTCCTATTGTTCTGACGATTATTACTATTCTGTTGGCACAGGCGATGGTGCCACTTTTGAAATTGCCATCGGATGGCCAGCCGGATCTTTGAACAATTTTGATGGACAATCAATCGCGAATGTGGCATTTTATCCAACCAGCGAGCTAACCACTTATACCATAAAAGTTTACGGCGGCGACAGCCTCTCCACCTTAATCTACAGCCAGCCAATAACCGAATATATAAGCAATCAATGGAATGTGGTTGGCCTGAATACACCTGTTGGAATTAATGCTGATGAAGCAATTTATGTTGCACTGGAAATTAACCAGTCCGAAGATGAATTCGCTGCTGCCATGGATATGGGAAGTGCTGTGCCAGGTTTAAGTGATCTGATTAATATTTATGGCGAATGGCAGTCAACCACCGAATTTGGATTCGATAATAACTGGTTGATCAAAGTTTTTGTGGTGGATACAGAAAATACAATGACGCCGCTTCCTGTACCAGTTGCTCAGCGCGAAAACCATAATGCAGGTCTTCGTTTGCAGCAACACACATTCAAAGGCCTCCATGCTGATTTCCCGCATTATACTGCTGCCGAAAGAACAATGGCTTTTACCGGCTACAATGTGTATCGCAACGGAGCCTTGATCGAAGAGCTCACCAGCGAAAACACCTACCTTGATGATAACATAGGCCTTGGCACCTTTGAGTATGGTGTTACTGCAGTGTATGCCGAAGGCGAAAGTAACCCTGTAACCCGAACCATTCAGGTTGGCTCTCCGGTTCTTGTGCTTTCACCAGCCGTTATCACCGACTCCATTGAAGGAGGAGTAGAAGTGAAAACCTACGACATTGATTTTTCCAACGAAGGTTTGATTGATCTGGAGTGGGAATTTGAAACTTTACCTGACGGAATAAGTTTCAGTGCCAATGGCGGAACAATCGCCCCGGGAGCATCCGAAACAGTGACCCTTACCTTCGATGCAACAGCTATGTTTCCCGGACCGCGCAATCTGGTTATCAATATACCCACCAACAACCTGAATCAACCCCTAACCTCACTCGCTATCAATATGATAGTAACAGGTGATGGCGGGTTGCTGTTCTCAGAAACGCTTGTTGATTTTGGTATGGTCAATATCAATGAACAAATCACAAAAACAGTTCAGGTGGTGAACAACTCAGCAGTTCCGGCTTTCATTTATACAGGATCAGACACCTACTTCTTCCAGCCCTACATTGACAACTATCACCTTCTGCCCGGCGATAGTGCTATGATAACAATCAGTTTTCTGGGAAATGAAGTAGGAGCCTATGAAGCTAATTTGCTCATATCAAGCCATTTTGACTACGAGTTGGTTGAATACAGCATTCCCATGTATGCCTTCGTGAGCTTACCCTCACCGGCCTCACTTACCGGCGAATTATCAGGTGATACAGTTAGCCTGAACTGGTATCCTCCGGGCGTAAACCCACTGATGCTGCAATATGGAAATGGCGGCGTGCAAACGGCTATTGGCGGGCCTGAAAATTTTGAGGTTGCTGCCAAATATGAAGCTGATCTGCTGCAATATTACGCAGGCAAAACCGTGACCCATATTGGTTTTTATACCTGGGATGATATTCCTGAGTTTACGCTGAAAGTTTATACAGGTGACGATGCCAATACGTTGGTGCTGGAGCAGCCTGTTGAATCTGTTACTGCAATGACCTGGAATGATATTGAGCTGTCGAGTCCGATAGCTATTGACCCCGAAATAACCCTTTGGCTGGGCTATCAAATCACAAGTGAACCATATATGTACGCCATAGGTGCTGACTTTGGACCTGCTGTTGCCGGCAAAGGCGATCTTTATAAACTACCCGGCGAGGAATGGGCATCCTTAACAGATTACGGCCTGCCCTACAACTGGAACATCCGTGGCTGGGTAAGTGATGGCGACAGCATTGCTCCGCTTACGTATCAGGATGGAATTCCAGTACCGGAAACCAACACTATGATCCCCAATAATCTGACACTGGAGAAAGGTCCGTTCAGCTTTGATCACAACCAACGTGCTGCTAATGCAACTTTCGTGGGTTATAAGGTATATCGCAATGGCGAAACGCTGACCGCACAGCCCATAGCTGAAACAAACTGGACTGATCTGCTGGAAGCTCCGGGTGGATTCCTGTACGAAGTAACCAGCGTATTTGACATCGGCGAAAGCATGCCGGCTTCAATATTTATTTCAAACGACTCTACCATCAATATGCCCGAAGGATGGGAATTTGTACCCACCAATTTTATGCACAACATTTATATTCCTGTTGAAGCAGCAGTGCGCAGTGGCCTGGAAATGGAATCAGGCGATATCATGGGTGTGTTCTATCACGAAAACGGCGTGCCCTATTGCGCGGGTGCTGTGGCTTATCAAAACGGCCAATTGATGATTACGGCCTATGGCGATGATCCGATGACACCAGAAAAAGAAGGATTTGTATTTGGAGAAACCATCTATTGGAAGGCTTACCTGCAGGGTCAGGAAATTGCATACGACCTCAACGTAACCTATGATGCGGCCATGCCGCAACACGATGGACATTTCCACATGGGAGGTCTCTCGATGCTGGCTACCATGGAAACCGTTATCCTGGATCTGGACGAAACACTGGCCGCAAGTGTTCGTGTTTATCCAAACCCCAATACGGGTTCTTTTACCCTGCATGGGCTGCAAGCCGGCGATCAGGTAAGCATTATGGATGCCACCGGAAGGTTAATCGATCGTTTTGAAGCAACAGACAACACCTTCAATATATCTGTTGAAGCCAAAGGTTTGTTAATACTTTCATTCCAGCGTGCAGATCAAATCACCCACCAAAAGATTTTGGTTCAATAAATTCAGCTTTGGTCTGATATGTAGAAAACGCTGCGCCCTTTGTGGTGCAGCGTTTTTTTTATTGCCGTTCAGAAACTCTTGGCACTTATGTGCCCGAATTAAAAGCTTTTTTTACCTTTATGCCGTAATAACCAAACCACTGATTTTATGCACCAATTAGGCAGATCCTACTAAAATCAAATCACTTTAAAAACAATGGAAACCTAACCAATTTTTGGATCCATGATAACAAAAGCAGCCACTAAAAGTCTAATAACTAAAAAGTCAGGATGTCTTTCATAATGAACCGGAAAGGGAACATTTAAAAGACTGAAAGGGGTTATAAAAACGAGTTGTGGGTAATGCTAAGAGAGACCGCGCAAATGCCGACCCACAAACAACACATTTAAAAATCCCGCTGGCTGATCCACTTCCGTCTCGATAATTATCGGGATTAAAAGAATTGTTTTTATGTTATAGCACAAAGAAATCTTAGTAATATTTTGAGAATAGTAGATTAATTTGATACTTTTGTAGAATATTTACTAAATATGAATGCAAAAGAATATATAAAATATCTGTTATCAATTGAAAGCTATTCATTTTCATTGGATGAGATTGCAAAGGAAACATCAGTGAGCAGTAATTCTTTAAAATTCGAATTACATAGACTTTCAGAGAAAGGAGAAATAGTAAATCTCCGTAAAGGTTTTTATTTAATTATCACACCTCGATACTCATCAGCAAAAAAACTTCCAATTCAACTGTATTGTGAAAAACTATTTAATCATCTGAATAGAAATTACTATGTAAGCTTATTCTCCGCCGCAAAATTTCATGGAGCAAGTCACCAACAAGTTCAACGAGATTACATTATAATCGAAAAACCAAAGTTTAACGATATATCAAAAATTAATATAGACATTCGGTTTTTCACAGCAAGCAAATGGTCTGATAAAAATATTCAGCAAAAGAAATCAGATGCAGGCATTTTTAAAATTTCAAGTCCTGCATTGACAATTGTTGATTTAATACATTACCAAACAAAATTGGGCGGGATAAACAGAATGCTTGCGACAATTGAGGAATTGGCTGAAGAATTAGCAGAATCTGATTTGTCAGAACTCTTAAGCTGGTATCCTAATAAAAGTACTTTGCAAAGATTTGGTTTTTTGCTTGAAGAGCTTGGTATGGATGAAAAATTTCAAGAAATAATTTATTCAGAATTAAAAGCTAGAAACTTTTTTCCTGTTTTGTTAAGTCCAAAATCGAAAGAAAAACCAGGTGCAGTTGATAATAAGTGGAAAGTAGCTATTAATGTAAAATTAGAAAGCGATTTATGATACCTAGACCATATATAGCAAAATGGCAGGAATACGCACCATGGACTGAATTTTCGCAGGTTGAGCAGGATTTGATTATTTCCCGAACCTTAGTGGAAATATTCTCTGATGACTTACTGAGAGAAAACCTTGCTTTCAGAGGAGGAACGGCTTTACATAAGCTCTATCTTAGTCCGGCACCTCGTTATTCTGAGGATATTGATTTGGTGCAAATTAAAGAAGGCCCAATAAAACCAATAATGGAGAGGTTAAACGAAGTAATTACCTTCTTTGAAGAACCAAGAAAAACGCAAGTAAGAGGACATGGAGCAAAAGCATTATATCGTTTCACATCGGAATATGAAGAAATACGAATGCGATTAAAACTCGAATTAAACTGCAAAGAACATTTTAATGTGCTTGAATGGGTTGATTTTCCTTTTGAAGTTAAAAGTGAATGGTTCTCTGGTAAAGCAGAATTAAGAACTTACAATATAAACGAACTTTTAGGATCAAAACTTAGGGCATTGTATCAAAGAAGCAAAGGAAGAGATTTGTTTGATTTAGATTATACGCGACAAAATATGGATTTGGACTATGAGCAAATCATAACTTGTTTTAAGGAATACACTTCATTTGCAACGGGGAAAAGACCACCAAGTAAAAAAGAGTTCTTACTTAATATTGAAGAGAAAGAGCTTAGTGCTGAGTTTATAGGTGATATGGAAGCTGTGCTAAGAACCGATATTAAATACAATCAGAGTGATGCTTTTAATTGGTTGAAAAAAGAATTGATTGAAAAAATGTAGAAAAATTGGATATTTTGAATGAAACTAAAATAAGGGCAGAGTTAGCCGAAACAGTAGCAAACGACACTAACAATATTGATAAAATATTGAAGCTTCGCACCAACTTGCCTCTTTAGACAAGAATAATGTCCGATTTTCAGTAGACTCAGGTGTTATTGACAGGATTGATAAAGAACTAGTTGCAAGGCAAGAAACTGCTGCTTCTGAATTGGTCAAAAATGCTTATGATGCTGATGCTACCAAAGCGACACTGCTTTTTTTTAAAGTTGATAATAGTGGAGGAACATTAATTATTGATGATGGTGCAGGAATGACCAGAGACCAATTAATAAATGGTTTTATGCGCATTTCTTCAACATCAAAAATTCATGAGCCAGTTTCACCTATTTATGGAAGAAGCATAGCCGGTAAAAAGGGAATAGGAAGTTTCTCAGCTCAACGTTTAGGGAACAAATTAACCATAATTACACAAACGAAGAATTCCGAATCGGCTTTTAAAGATTGTTGTAAACTGGGAAAAGTATTTATAGCTAGTGTCGTGTCAATGCTACTGTGTCGGTTAAGTCGCAGCGATTTTTTCTCAGATCGAAAAAGAAAATCTGCGCATCCCGCACATGCGGGACGTAAAGGATTTATTTTGAAGATATGAGGAAAAAGATCAAGACTTGGG
>JAHJTC010000002.1 GCA_018830105.1 Bacteroidota bacterium | reverse complement strand
TTTGGCGTTTTGTAAATGATTGTAGGTTACTCGTTTATATCTCCTCTGCCTGACTCCTATTAACCTGTTACCATTTGCTCTTCGCCTGTCTGTGAACGTTTCCCTTCTGCTTAATTTATGCGTTGGGGAGTGCAAAGATAGCGCTATTTGATTTTACAAAACAAGCTATTTCGTAAATTTCTTTTAATAAAAAGTTAAGCCCCTGTTATCCAATTATTAAAAATAAACCCCGAAGACTTTTTAACTGTCCACGGGGTTTAAAACAAGCTAATGCCTGATAAAATTTACTTTGCAAACTTGAAATCTTTACCCAAATACCGGGCTGTGGATCCAAGCATTTCTTCGATACGGAGCAACTGATTATACTTTGCGATTCTGTCAGTACGACTGGCAGATCCGGTTTTAATCAATCCTGTATTAAGTGCCACAGCCAAATCAGCGATGGTAGTATCTTCTGTTTCACCTGATCTGTGACTTATTACAGCGGTATATGCACTGCGATACGCCATATTTACAGCATCAATAGTTTCGGTTAATGTGCCTATCTGATTCACCTTAACTAAGATTGAGTTTGCAACACCCTTTTCGATGCCCATTCCTAATCTGTTAACATTAGTCACAAACAAGTCATCGCCAACAAGCTGAACTTTTTGACCCATTACGTCTGTCATTTTCTTCCAGCCATTCCAGTCATCTTCTGCCATTCCGTCCTCGATAGAAATAATAGGATACTTTTTTACCCAGTCATTCCAGTAGTCAACCATTTGATCAGGCGTCAATTTATCGCCGGTTGACTTGTGCAGGTGATACACATTTTCATCAGTTAAGAAATACTCTGAAGCTGCTGGGTCGAGTGCGAGAAAAATATCAACGCCAGGTTTGTAACCGGCTTTTTCGATTGCTTGCAAAATCACCTGAACGGCTTCTTCATTGGATTTCAGGTTAGGCGCAAAACCACCTTCATCTCCAACGTTTGTAGAATAGCCCTTCTTCTTGAGTACCGATTTCAAATTGTGAAAAATTTCTGCTCCCATGCGTACTGCCTGCGAGAAATTCTCAGCTCCTATAGGCATAATCATAAATTCCTGAAAATCGATGCTATTATCAGCATGTGACCCTCCGTTCAGGATGTTCATCATGGGAATAGGCAAGGTGTTAGCGTTTACACCTCCGATATAGCGAAACAAGGACTGATTTGTTTCCTGTGCTGCCGCATGGGCAACAGCCATAGAAACACCTAGAATAGCATTGGCGCCCAATTTAGCCTTATTAGGGGTACCATCAAGCTCAATCAACTTCTGATCAATTTCATTTTGATCTGTTATGTAATAACCATGTAATTCGTCTGCAATAATGCTATTTACATTTTGTACAGCCTGTAGCACGCCTTTGCCAAGATACACTGACTCATCTCCATCGCGCAGCTCAACGGCTTCGTGAATTCCGGTTGAGGCACCCGAAGGCACGGCAGCTCTGCCAATTACACCATTTTCTGTTAAAACATCTACTTCCACTGTTGGATTACCGCGCGAATCAAGAATCTGACGCGCCTGAATGTTTAGAATGTGACTCATATTATATATTTTTAATCAATGCAAAATTAAGGTTTTATGGTAAAAAAAAAGGATAAAGTTTGTTAACCTTATCCTTATTTTTATGCAAACGGTTGTAATAAACTAAGCCTTGGCCTTGTCGTCATCCGTTTTTGTTTTTTCATCATCATTCTGGGCTTCTGGAGTTGATTCTACTGTTTGTTCGGCAGCTTCATCAGCAACAACTTCCGCTTTTGGTTCTTCCTTAGTTACTTCTTCTGGAGTAACAGCCTTTTCAACTTGCTCCACAGCTGGGCTAGTTGATTTCTTAGAACGACTTCTGCGGGTAGTTTTAGCCTTTTTAGTAGTTTTTGTGCTAAGCATGATTTCGTTAAAATCTACTAACTCGATCATACACATCTCCGCATTATCTCCCAATCGGTTTCCGAGTTTAATGATTCTGGTATAACCACCTGGTCTGTCAGCCACTTTTACAGAAATATCTCTAAAAAGTTCATTCACAGCAAATTTGTTCTGCAACTGCCTAAAGACCATACGACGTGAATGCGTAGAATCAGTTTTTGAACGGGTTATCATCGGTTCAACATACACACGAAGGGCTTTGGCTTTTGCCACTGTTGTTGTAATCCTTTTATGAAGGATTAATGATGCAGCCATATTTGACAGCATTGCCTTTCTGTGCGAACTGGTTCTGCTTAAATGATTGAATTTCTTATTGTGTCTCATCTCTCTTATTCCTTATCTAATTTGTATTTGCTGATATTCATTCCAAACTCGAGGCCTTTACCTTTAACCAGTTCTTCCAACTCAGTGAGGGATTTTTTTCCAAAATTGCGAAACTTAAGCAAGTCGTTTTTATTGAACGCAACAAGCTCGCCCAATGACTCAACATCAGCTGCTTTCAAACAGTTAAGCGCTCTAACAGAAAGGTCAAGATCAACAAGTTTTGTTTTAAGTAATTGTCTGATATGAAGCGAGCTTTCATCAAATTCCTCACTTACTGATTTTTCCTCAGTATCGACAGATATTTTCTCATCAGAGAACAACATGAAGTGATGAATCAGAATTTTTGCAGCTTCTTTAAGTGCATCCTTGGGGTGAACTGATCCATCAGTTTCAACATCTATCAGTAATTTCTCGTAGTCAGTCTTCTGCTCAACACGGAAATTGTCAATGTGAAATTTCACATTTTTGATCGGTGTATGAATTGAATCAATTGCGATTGTATCCACAGGTGCATTTGCCACTTTATTTTCTTCAGCAGGAACATATCCACGGCCTTTGTTCACCGTGATCTCCATGCTCAGTTTTACTGAAGGATCCATATTACAAATAACCATTTCAGGATTTAAAACCTGAAATACGGATAAAAACTTATTGATATCACCAGCTTTAAACTGTTCTTGATCACCAATTACGATATTTACCTTTTCTGAGTTTTCAGAAGATATTTGCTGTTTGAACCTTACTTTTTTCAGGTTTAGAACGATATCGGCTACATCTTCCACGACTCCCTCTATGGAGGAAAATTCGTGCAAAACACCTTCTATTCTGATAGAGGTGACAGCAAAGCCTTCTAACGAAGAAAGTAAAATTCTTCTCAGAGAGTTGCCTATTGTGATACCGAAACCTGGTTCAAGTGGACGAAATTCGAAAGTGCCTTTGTATTCGTTCGAATCGACCATGATAACCTTTTCGGGTTTTTGAAACGCTAAAATTGCCATAATAAAGGTTTAGAGTTTGATAGAATATGCTACCAGGTTATTAAATCAGGGTTATTTCGAATACAACTCAACAATCAGCTGTTCCTTGATTGTTTCGGGTATATCTTCACGTGCAGGATAGCTCATGAATTTGCCGAGCATTTTCTCAGCATCCCATTCCAGCCAAGGATAGCGATTACCGCGGCCTTCAAGGGCATACGTAATAGCTTCAAGGCTCTTCGATTTTTCTCGCACACCAACAATATCTCCTTCTCTGAGCAAATATGAGGGCACGTTCACGATTTCGCCATTAACAGTGATATGTCTGTGGCTAACCAGCTGACGGGCACCACTGCGTGTAGGAGCGATTCCGAGGCGGTAAACCGTGTTATCCAGACGTGATTCAATAAGCTGCAACAGGATTTCACCTGTTACTCCACTTTTATTACTCGCCTTATCAAACAGGTTTCTAAATTGTTTCTCAAGAATACCATACGTATATTTAGCTTTCTGCTTTTCCTGAAGCTGCATACCATATTCTGACTGTTTCTTTCTACGCTTCGAGCTGCCATGTTGTCCCGGGGGATAATTTTTCTTCTCGAAAGCTTTATCTGCACCAAAAATCGGTTCACCGAATTTTCTGGAAATTTTTGATTTTGGACCTATATACCTAGCCATTATCTTTTCTTTTAATTTGTTAGTAAGTGATTAAACTCTCCTGCGTTTAGGAGGGCGGCATCCGTTATGAGGAAGCGGTGTAACATCAACAATTTCTGTTACTTCAATACCTGATGAGTGGATTGAACGAATTGCAGATTCACGTCCTGCACCAGGTCCTTTAACGTACACTTTCACTTTTCTTAAACCCAGGTCGTAGGCGGTCTTCGCGCAATCTTCTGCAGCCATTTGAGCTGCATAAGGCGTATTCTTCTTCGATCCCCTAAAACCCATTTTTCCGGCCGATGCCCAGGAAATTACCTGTCCTTCATTGTTTGTCAAAGAAATGATGATGTTATTGAAAGAGGCTTTTACAAAGGCTTTGCCCAGGGCTTCAATCTTAACTACACGTTTCTTCGTCGATTTCGTGCTTTTTGCCATTTTAACTTTTACTTATTCAGTGGTTTTCTATGATCCGACTACTGTTTATTTAGTAGCCTTCTTTTTATTTGCAACAGTTTTCTTGCGTCCTTTTCTCGTACGGGCATTATTTTTAGTGCTCTGACCACGCAAAGGAAGACCCAGACGATGACGGATACCACGATAACAACCGATATCCATCAAGCGTTTAATATTAATCTGAACTTCACTACGCAACTCACCTTCAACTTTGTAGTTGTCGCCAATTACGTTACGAACGTTATTTTGTTCGTCATCTGTCCAGTCCTGTACTTTTTTACTAAAATCGATACCCGCCTCGGTCAAAATCTTTTGCGAAAGATTTCTGCCAATACCAAAAATATAGGTTAAAGCAATTTCACCACGTTTATTATTCGGGATATCTACACCAGCAATTCTAGCCATATCTGTATTATTAAATATTCTACTTCGGTTTAACCCTGACGTTGTTTAAACTTCGGGTTCTTTTTGTTTATCACATACAATCTGCCTTTGCGGCGCACAATTTTGCACTCTGCAGATCTTTTCTTAACGGATGCTCTAACTTTCATTTTTTTTGTGTTTCAGTTTTGGAAAACCCAAATTATTTTATTGTTGCTCTGATTATTTATAGCGAAATGTAATTCGACCCTTTGTCAAATCATAAGGTGACATCTCCAGTTTAACGCGATCACCTGGCAGAATCTTGATATAATGCATACGCATCTTCCCGGAAATGTGCGCTGTTAAAATGTGACCATTTTCAAGTTCCACACGAAACATTGCATTACCCAGTGACTCAATTACCGTACCATCCTGTTCGATTGACATCTGTTTGGCCATATCTTCTTTATTTTTTATTCAAAACTTCTTCAATGTAAGCAAATGTTGAAAGAATATCTGCCTCACCTTGCCGTACAACTACATCATGTTCAAAATGTGCCGAAGGCTTGCGATCAAGCGTTCTTATAGTCCAGCCATCGGCTTCCTGCTTCACACTTCTGCCTCCCAAATTTATCATGGGCTCTATTGCTAAAACCATATTCACTTTCAACTTAACACCAGCTCCACGGCGACCATAGTTCGGAACCTCTGGTTTTTCATGGAGTTTTCTTCCAACCCCATGTCCGACTAACTCACGAACTACCCCATATCCAAACTGCTCAGCGTGACTTTGTATAGCATAACCAATATCACCTATACGCTTTCCGGCAACAGCCTGTTCGATTCCGAGATATAGCGCTTCTTTTGTCCGTTTGAGTAATAATTCCAATTCCTCAGAAATTTCTCCAACAGCAAAAGTGTAAGCCGAATCTCCATAAAACCCGTTTTTAAGAACGCCGCAATCAATTGAAACGATATCACCTTCTTTAAGCAACTTATCATCGGGTATTCCATGAACAACCTGATCGTTCACCGAAATACATAAAGATCCGGGAAAGCCGCCATATCCTTTAAATCCGGGCACAGCGCCATGATCTCTTATGAATGTTTCAGCAATGGAATCCAGTTGTATCGTAGATATTCCCGGTGCCACATGCTTAGCAACTTCAGCCAGTGTTTTTCCAACAAGCAATGAACTTTCGCGTTGTATCTCTATTTCGTCGTCCGTCTTTATATAAATCATTCCAATTTGGAAATTTTATCCCATATTCATTGCAGATGCACGTCCTTTAATTCGGCCTGATTTTGTTAGACCGTCATAATGACGCATCAGCAAATAACTTTCAATTTGTTGTAAGGTATCTAAAACAACACCCACCAAAATTAGCAAAGAAGTACCTCCATAGAACTGCGCAAATGCTGTACTAACACCAACTTGAGAAACCAAAGCAGGTAATATCGCTACAAAACCAAGGAAAATAGATCCCGGAAGCGTTATACGCGACATCACATTATCCAGATACTCTGCAGTTCTCTTACCAGGTTTTACCCCGGGAATAAACCCGCCATTTTTTTTCATGTCCTCTGCCATTTGATTCGGATTAATGGTTACAGCCGTATAAAAATACGTGAACAAAATAATCAGAATAAAAAAGGTAAGGTTATAATAGAGTCCATTGATATTGGTAAAAGCAGCAGCTATTCCCGATAGGCTTTCCGAAGAGGTAAATCCAACCAGCGTAATAGGCAGGAACATAATTGCCTGAGCAAAAATGATTGGCATAACACCAGCAGCGTTTACTTTTAGTGGAATATATTGGCGTACACCACCATATTGGCGATTGCCCACAATTCTTTTTGCATATTGAACGGGTACTTTTCGTGTGCCTTGCACCAACAGAATGGTAAGCAAGATAACGAACACCAACACCGCAATTTCGACAAGGAAGTAAACTAAACCACCACCCGACTGCTCCAGTCGTGAGAAGAATTCAGCAAACAGCGCAAATGGGAGATTGGCAATAATACCTATCATGATAATCAATGAGATACCATTACCGATACCCTTATCCGTAATTTTCTCACCAAGCCACATTACAAACAAAGTACCGGCAATCAGAATAACTGTTGACGAGAACCAGAAGAATGCAGAAGGGCTGGTAACATTAGGATCAAAAGGTGTTATTGCTTCGGCTGGCAGCTGCGAAATCATATTGGCAATATAACCAGGAGCCTGCAGCGCAACAATAGCTACGGTAAGGTAGCGGGTAATTTGATTGATCTTACGCCGGCCACTTTCGCCTTCACGTTGCAAACGCTGAAAATAAGGTATTGCCATTCCAAGCAACTGAATCACAATCGATGCAGAGATGTAAGGCATAATTCCCAATGCAAAAATGGAGGCATTTGAGAATGCTCCGCCTGAGAACATATTCAGCAGACCAAGCAATCCACCGCTGGCCTGACTCTGAAGATTTGCGAGCATATTAGGATCAACCCCTGGGATTACGATATAAGATCCCAAGCGGTAAATCAAAATAATGGCTAACGTATAGAGTATGCGTTTACGCAGCTCTTCTATCTTGTTAATATTTCTGAGTGTATCAAATAACTTTTTCATTCAGCTTAATATTTTTCAGCGGTACCTCCGGCAGCTTCAATAGCAGCGGCAGCGGCAGCAGAGTATGCATGTGCTTTAACTTCCAATTTAGCTTTCAATTCGCCTTTCGCGAGGACTTTTATTTTGTCCCTTTTGTTTACAAGGCCATGTTCGATAAGGAAAGCTGCATCGATTTTGGAAACACTGTGCTTTTCAGCCAACAGTTCCAATGTATCAATATTTACAGCTACAAACTCCTTTCGGTTGATGTTCTTAAAACCAAATTTAGGAAGACGGCGAGCCAAAGGCATCTGTCCACCTTCAAAACCAAGTTTTTTCTTATTTCCAGAGCGTGATCCAGCTCCTTTGTGACCACGTGTTGAGGTGCCACCGAAACCAGAACCCTGGCCACGGCCAATTCTTTTTCTGTTCTTGACAGCACCTTTTGCCGGTTTGAGATTACTTAAGTCCATTGTATAATGTAATTTCCTGTTTTCAACAATTATAATTCTTCCACCTTCAGCAGGTGTTTCACTTTATCAACCATACCAGCTACAGCAGGAGACATTTCAACTTCCAATGATTGGTTAAGTCGTTTGAATCCTAAAGCTGTGAGTGTATCTTTCTGCTTACGGGTGCGGCCGATACCACTTTTTATTTGTGTTATTTTAGCTTTTTTCATTTTCTGAATTCTTATCCGTTAAACACCGTATCAAGATCTACACCTCTAAGCTCTGCAATGGTATAAGCATCGCGCAGTTTAGTTAGGGCATCAAAAGTTGCTTTTACAACTGAGTGGGGGTTTGATGAGCCTTTCGATTTCGCTAACACATCTTTAATACCAACACTTTCGAGCACGGCACGCATGGCACCGCCAGCAATTACACCTGTACCAGGAGATGCTGGTTTGATATAAACCAATGCACCGCTATATTTGCCATATTGATCGTGGGGTAGGGTTCCTTTTAGTACAGGAACCTTTACCAGATTTTTCTTGGCATCATCAATACCTTTGGCTATGGCAGAGGTTACCTCTTTGGCTTTACCCAGTCCATATCCTACAACACCATTCTCGTTTCCAACAACCACAATAGCAGAAAAGCTAAATGTGCGTCCCCCTTTGGTAACTTTGGTAACACGTTGAATGCTGACCAACCGATCTTTAAACTCGATTTCGCTGGATTTTACTCTTTTTACGTTTACGTCTGACATAGTTTTTTAGAATTTTAATCCTCCATTACGGGCAGCATCTGCCAACGATTTAACTCTTCCATGATACAAATAACCACCACGATCGAAAACCACCTGCTCGATTCCGGCTGCTTTTGCTTTCTCAGCTATCAACTGACCAACCAGTTGTGCCTGTTCAATTTTTGCAACGCTTTTTTCAGCTATTACATCTTCACGCGAGCTCACGGCCAGTAAAGTTTTTCCGCCTTCGTCATCGATAAGCTGTACGTAGATTTGTTTATTACTTCTATAAACAGACATCCTCGGACGTTGGGCTGTGCCCTTCACGATTTTCCGTATTCTGTTGCGGATACTGCTGCGTCTTTGCTCTTTTTTATTCTTTATTGCCATTTCAAATGGATATTAAATGCTTGACTTTAACACAATTAACTTAGCCTATTTCCCTGCTGTTTTTCCAGCTTTCCTTCTGAGTACTTCACCCTGGAACCGGATACCTTTACCTTTGTAAGGCTCAGGTTTACGCAATGAACGTATTTTTGCGGCCACCTGACCGAGCAACTGTTTATCATGCGAACGCATTTTCAGGATTGGGTTTTTACCCCTTTCCATAATGGTTTCCAATTTGATTTCTTCTGGTATTTCAAAGATGATGTTGTGAGAGTATCCTAATGCCATTTCCAGAACTTGTCCTTTAGCTTCGGCTTTATAACCAACGCCAACAAATTCCTGTACGACTTCAAATCCTTCTGAGACACCTTTGACCATGTTTTGGATCAGCGCTCTGTAGAGTCCGTGTTTTGCACGGTGATCGATGGCTTCGGACTGCCGATCCAAAATGATCAGATTTTCTTCTACTTTTACGCTGACAGCTTCGTCGAGCTGTTGCTTCAATTCGCCCAGTTTTCCTTTTACAGTAACGAGTTGTCCATCAATTTTGATGTCAACACCAGCCGGAATTTCAATGGGCAATTTACCTATTCTTGACATTGATCTGTTCTCCTTCTAATTAACTAATATAACACAACACTTCACCGCCAATATGCAGTTTACGTGCTTCTTTATCACTCATGATACCCTGAGAGGTAGATATTATTGCAATACCTAAGCCATTCATGACGCGTGGCAATTTTTCGGCATGCACATATTTTCTGAGGCCTGGCCGCGAAACACGTTCAAGTGTTGTTAAGGCCGGCATTTTAGTAACCGGATGATATTTTAAGGCAACCTTAACAATTCCTTGTTTATCATCTTCTTCGAACTTATAGTTCAGGATATATCCTTTTTCGAACAGAATTTTGGTTAAAGCCTTCTTCACGTTGGAAGCAGGTATTTCAACCACTCTGTGTTTCGCCATGACACCATTACGAATTCGTGTCAAATAATCTGCTATCGGGTCAGTATTCATAGTATGCTACTTCAAATATTTAATAATCTACCAACTTGCTTTCTTCACACCAGGGATAAGGCCTTTGAGTGCCATTTCCCGGAAATTTATACGTGAAATGCCAAACTGCCTCATATAGCCTTTGGGTCTGCCCGTGAGTTGACAACGGTTATGCAGTCGCACAGGTGAAGCATTTTTAGGAAGTTTCTGAAGACCTTCGTAGTCCCCAGCAGCCTTGAGAGCTTCACGCTTTGCAGCATATTTCTCAACCATTTTTTGTCTTTTACGCTCACGCGCTTTCATTGACTCTTTTGCCATGCTTTAAGATTTTTTTTGATTTTTAAACGGAAGACCAAATCCTTTAAGTAAAGCCAATGCTTCTTTGTCGGTTTTGGCTGTCGTAACAAAAGTAATATCCATTCCATTGATACGATTTACCTTATCGATATCAATCTCAGGAAAGATAATTTGTTCGGTAATTCCAAAGCTGTAGTTTCCGCGGCCGTCAAAACCTTTATCACTGATGCCACGAAAGTCGCGCACACGTGGAAGTGCAACGGCAACAAGTCTTTCCAAAAACTCGTACATTTTATCAGCACGTAAGGTTACTCGCACGCCAATAGGGCTGCCCTTACGCAATTTAAAGTTAGAAACATCTCGCTTTGAGATTGTAGGTACGGCTTTTTGACCGGTGATAGAAGACATTTCATCTACACCATAGTCAATCAGTTTTTTATCGGTCAATGCTGCACCGATACCCTGATTGAGTGAAATTTTTACAAGCCGTGGAACCTGCATAACCGAAGAGTAACTGAATTCTTTCATCAATGCAGGCACGATTTCACTCTTATACTGCTCTCTTAATCTGGGCTGATAGCTCATTACTTAATTACCTCCCCTGTCTTTTTTAGATAACGTACTGATTTTCCTGTCTTTTCATCTGCTTTGCGACCAATACGTGAAGGTTTACCGCTCTTATCAGCGATTTTAAGATTTGAAACATGCACTGCTGCTTCCTGTTTCAAAATACCACCCTTTGGGTTTTCTGTATTGGGCTTGGTATGTTTGGAAACCAGATTAACACCTTCTACAATGGCTCTCTGTTTCTCCACATTAACCATAAGCACCTTACCCTGCTCGCCTTTATGGTCGCCGGCAATAACGATGACGTTGTCGCCTTTCTTTATGTGTAATTTATTCATATCGCTTCGTATTTTTATTGGTTAGAGCACCTCAGGTGCAAGCGAAACAATTTTCATGTATTGCTTTTCCCTAAGCTCGCGCGCTACAGGCCCGAAGATACGTGTACCCATCATTTCACCTGTTGTATTCAGCAAAACAACGGCATTATCTTCAAAACGAATATAGGAACCATCATTACGTCTGGTTTCTTTTTTCGTGCGCACAACAACAGCTTTCACTACTGCACCCTTTTTAACGTTGCCACTTGGCAAGGCATGCTTAACGGTGGCAACAATTTGATCTCCTATGCGGGCATATCTTTTGCCTGTTCCACCTAAAACCCGGATGCAAAGTACTTCTTTCGCACCGCTGTTATCAGCTACTGATAGTCTGGATTCTTGCTGTATCATATTATTTCGCCCTTTCCATTATTTCAACTAATCTCCAACATTTATTTTTGCTCAACGGACGTGTTTCCATTATACGCACGGTATCACCAATGTTGCAGTCGTTATTTTCGTCGTGTGCCATAAACTTATTGGTCTTTTTCACGAACTTACCGTAAATAGGGTGTTTTACACGACGTACGATTTCAATGGTAATGGATTTATCCATTTTATTACTGACAACCACGCCGGTTCTTTCTTTTCTGAGATTCCTGGTTTCCATCTTGTCTTCTCGTCCTTATTATTGATTAGTTTCTGTCAATTGTCGCTTTTTCAGCTCGGTCATCAAACGTGCAATTGTTCTGCGATATGCACTAATTTTGTTTGGATTCTCGAGTGGCGAAACCGCATGATTAAGCTTGAGGCGAACCAACTGTTTACGTTCTTCTTCAAGACGCTCCACAAGGTCAGCTGTGCTTAATTCTTTGATAACTTCTTGTTTCATGGTCTTAAACTATTTTTGTTTCAACGTAATCTCTTCTTACCACAAACTTTGTAGATATAGGCAATTTTTGAGCTGCCAAACGAAGTGCTTCTTTAGCAACTGCCAATGGAACACCTTCGGCTTCAAAAATAATCCGTCCCGGGGATACCGGTGCTACAAAATATTCAGGAGCACCTTTACCTTTACCCATGCGCACCTCAGCAGGCTTTTTGGTGATTGGCTTATCGGGGAAAACCCGAATCCAAATTTGACCTTCACGTTTCATATAACGGGTAACCGCTTGACGTGCAGCTTCTATCTGACGACCTGTAAGCCATGTTTCTTCCAGGGCTTTTATCCCAAAAGTACCAAAGGCCAATTGGTGTCCGCGCTGCGAAAAGCCCTTCATTTTGCCTTTTTGGTGTCTTCTGAATTTTGTCTTTTTCGGTTGTAACATCGTTACTAATGTATTATGATTCTAAACTAACTTATTTACGTCTTCCCCTTTGACGTGGTCCGCCGCCAGGTTTTGGGCCAGCGCCCGGTTTCTTCGACTGACCACCTACTGTTGTAGGAACCAGCTCTGGTTTGCCATAGATTTCACCTTTGCAAATCCAAACTTTGATGCCAATTCTTCCGTAAGTTGTATGGGCTTCAATCAATGCATAATCGATATCGGCACGCAGAGTATGCAATGGGATACGACCTTCCTTATAGGTTTCCTGACGGGCCATTTCAGCGCCACCTACCCTACCCGAAATCATTACTTTGATTCCTTCTGCGCCTATACGCATACTCGAGCTGATGGCGGTTTTGATAGCACGACGGAAAGAAATACGTCCTTCAATCTGCTTGGCTATGGTAGAGGCTACAATATAAGCATCAAGCTCAGGACGTTTTATTTCACTGATATTGATTTGTACCTCTTTTCCCGTGAGTTTCTTTAATTCTTCTTTAAGCTTGTCAACTTCCTGACCTGCTTTTCCGATAATCATACCTGGCCGTGCTGTTGAAATAGTAACAGTTACCAGTTTTAATGTGCGTTCGATAGAAATGCGAGATATTCCAGCTTTTCCGAGACGTGCATACAGATATTTTCGGATTTTATCATCTTCAACTAACTTAGCAGAAAAATCCCTTCCACCATACCAGTTGGATTCCCAACCTTTGATGATTCCTAATCTAAGACCTATTGGATTCGTTTTTTGTCCCATTCAATTAAAACTTATCGGATTGATTCAATCAGTTTATTTTTTATTTAGTTTCTTACTATCAAGTATAAGCGTAACATGGTTAGATCTTTTTCTGATCCTGTGAGCTCTTCCCTGAGGTGCAGGCTGAACTCTTTTGAGCATACGGCCTGAATCAACAAAAATCTCCTTTATAAACAAGTTACTGTCTTCTATTCTTTTGCCTTCGTTTTTAGCCTCCCAGTTTGCAATGGCCGAACGCAATAATTTATATACTCTTGCCGAAGCTTCCTTGGAGGAATATTGAAGAACATGTAATGCCATCTCAACATTCATTCCACGCACCATATCAGCTACTAATCGCATTTTTCGGGGCGATGTGGGTACGTTATTCAGTTTTGCAAAAGATGTGATCTTTTTTGCAGCTTTAATCTCTTCAGCTCTATTATGTTTTCTAGCTCCCATAGTTTTGCAGTTCTTTATTTTTTACCTTTATCTTTTTTTCCGGCATGACCTCTAAAGATACGTGTAGGAGCAAACTCACCAAGCTTGTGACCTACCATATTTTCGGTTACGTATACAGGAATAAACTTATTGCCATTATGCACAGCTATTGTCTGTCCAACAAATTCCGGGGAAATCATTGAAGCTCTCGACCAGGTTTTTATTACAGTTTTCTTTCCTGACTCTACGTTTGCCATTACCTTTTTTTCAAGCTTGTAATGGATATATGGACCTTTTTTTAGCGAACGACTCATTGTATAAGGATTTTCTACCTAATTAAACAATTATTTCTTCCTTCTTTCGATGATATACTTATCAGAAGCATTCTTCTTGGCACGTGTCTTATACCCTTTTGCAGGTAGTCCCTTGCGGCTACGTGGGTGGCCACCAGATGAACGACCTTCGCCACCACCCATCGGGTGATCAACCGGGTTCATAACAACACCGCGCACACGTGGACGACGACCCAACCAGCGACGACGTCCGGCTTTACCGGAAACCTCCAGGCTATGATCACCATTTGATACCATGCCAACCGTTGCCTTGCAAGTTTGAAGTATCATACGTGTTTCACCAGAAGGCATCTTCAGGATGGCGTATTTGCCATCACGCGACATCAGCTGAGCATATGATCCTGCACTACGAGCCATTTTTGCACCTTGACCAGGACGCAGCTCAATGTTATGCAATACAGTACCAAAAGGCACTTCCTTCAAAAACAGGGTATTTCCAACATTAGGACTTGCGCCTTCGCCAGAAACTACTTCCTGACCTACCTGCAATCCCTGTGGTGCAATTATGTAGCGTTTTTCGCCGTCTTTATAGTTTACCAATGCAATCCGGGCAGTACGATTTGGATCATACTCTATGGTTTTAATCACACCAGGAATACCATCTTTATCGCGTCTGAAGTCGATAATTCTGTATTTCTGTTTATGACCTCCACCAACATTACGGATCGTCATTTTACCTTCTTTATTTCGTCCACCAGAACTTTTACCAGGAGCCAACAATGACTTTTCTGGTTTATCAGTTGTGATTTCGTCGAATGCGCTTATCAGTTTAAAACGCTGCCCAGGAGTTGTGGGTTTGTACTTCTTTAAAGCCATTTATCTAAATGTTGCTAAAAAAATCAATAGTTTCACCATCAGCTACAGTCACGACTGCTTTCTTAAAAGCATTTGTTTTCCCGGCAATGACACCGGTCTTTGTGTAACGCGACTTACGCTTTCCTTCATAATTCATTGTGTTGACTGCTACTACTTCTACACCATAAAGCTCTTTTACAGCTTGTTTGATTTGAAGCTTGTTAGCGCGTTTGTCAACAATAAAACCATACCGGTTTAACTTCTCGCCTAAGGCGGTCATTTTCTCCGTAATTACCGGTTTTTGGATGATATTCATTGTCTTTTCCGTTTATTAATTCGTAACTACGCCAGTATTTCTTCGATCGTTTTCAGTGAGCTTTCAACCACAAACAACCTTTTGGCATTTAAGATGTCGAAGGTGTTCAGGCTATTCGCTGTAACCACTTTTGTACGTTGGATGTTGCGGGAAGACAGAACCACATTAGCATCGGGTTTCGGCATCACAAACAAGCTTTTTGCTCCCTGCAAATCGAAGCTGTTAAGAATGTTTACAAAGTTTTTTGTCTTAGGGTTTTCGAATGAAAAATCTTCCAAAACAACAATCTGTAAATCTTTTGCTTTGTAGGTCAGTGCTGACTTACGCGCAAGTTTCTTAACTTTCTTATTCAGCTTAAAGGTATAATCACGTGGCTGAGGTCCAAAAATACGTCCACCGCCTCTAAAGAGAGGTGATTTGATACTTCCGGCGCGTGCAGTTCCAGTTCCTTTTTGCTTCTTAATTTTTCGTGTACTTCCAACGATTTCGTTGCGCTCCTTTGACTTGTGTGTGCCCTGACGCTGATTAGCCAGATACAATTTTGTATCTAAATAAATAGCGTGATCGTTGGGCTCAATACCAAAGATGCCATCATGTAACGACACTTTCTTATCTGTCGCTTCGCCGCTGATCTTATGAACTACTAATTCCATCTTTCAATTTTTAAAAATCCGTTTTTAGGTCCAGGTACAGCACCTTTAACCAAAATCAAGTTCTTCTCAGGGATGATTTTTACGATTTGAAGGTTAATCAATTTAACCCTATCGCCTCCCATTCTTCCGGCCATACGCATTCCTTTAAAAACGCGCGCAGGATAAGATGAAGCACCAATAGAACCGGGAGCTCTCAATCTGTTGTGCTGACCGTGTGTGGCCTGCCCAACTCCGGCAAATCCGTGACGTTTTACAACGCCCTGAAAGCCTTTTCCCTTGCTAACACCAACAACATCCACAAACTCACCTTCCATAAAAACCTCTACTGTAACGGTTTCACCCAGTGATTTCTTTTTCTCGAAGCGTGTGAATTCGGAAACCATAATTTTAGGCGTTGTACCCGCCTTTTCAAAATGACCCTTCAATGCGCCGGTGGTGTGCTTTTCATTCTTATCGCCATAAGCAAGCTGAACAGCATCATAACCATCTACTTCTTTGGTTCTGATCTGCGTCACTATACAAGGACCTGCTTCAAGAACGGTAACAGGAATGTTTTTCCCGTTAGCGTCAAAGATGCTGGTCATACCAACCTTTTTTCCAAGTATTCCTGACATGTTACTTTACTTTAATGTTTCTTGCTAATTGCTAGCAGGTCAAACTTTAATTTCTACTTCTACACCACTTGGAAGCTCTAGCTTCATCAATGCGTCGATCGTTTGCGAAGTCGAGCTGTAAATATCGAGCAACCGTTTGTAGGACGAGAGCTCAAATTGTTCTCTTGACTTTTTGTGCACGAACGTAGAACGCAACACAGTGTAAATCTTTTTGTCTGTTGGCAATGGAATTGGTCCATTTACCACAGCTCCTGTGGTCTTGATCGTCTTTACGATTTTCTCGGCTGACTTGTCAACCAAGTTATGATCGTACGACTTTAATTTTATTCTAATCCTTTGGCTCACGTTGAAGAATTATTATTGTTTACTATTATTTAATGATTCCTTTTGCTTTATTCACAACTGCTTCAGCTACATTTTCAGGTGCTGGAGCATAATGACTAAATTCCATACTTGAAGTTGCCCTTCCCGAAGTAAGACTACGCAATGATGTTACGTATCCAAACATTTCAGAAAGTGGCACATCAGCTTTGATGATTTGTCCGGTAGCTTTTGCTGTTACATCGCGCAAAATAGCACGACGCTTATTCAAATCGCCGGTAACATCACCCAGATAATCATCCGGTGTCAATACTTCTACCTTCATGATAGGTTCGAGTAAAATAGCTTTGGCTTTTCTGCACGACTCTTTGTATCCAAGACGAGCAGCCATTTCAAAAGAAAGGGCATCACTATCAACGGCGTGGAATGAACCATCCAAAAGCCTCACCTTCATACTATCAATAGGGAAACCGGCTAAAACACCATTTGACATTGATTCTTTAAAGCCTTTTTGTATCGCAGGTATATATTCGCGAGGAATATTTCCTCCTTTTACCTGATCAACAAATTGTAACCCAACAACATTTTCATCTGCAGGGCTGATCTCAAAGACGATATCGGCAAATTTACCTTTACCACCAGTCTGTTTCTTATATACCTCACGATGCTGCGCAGTGGCCGTAATAGCTTCTTTATATGCTACTTGCGGACGACCCTGATTAGCCTCAACTTTAAATTCTCTCTTCATGCGATCTATCAGAATCTCCAGATGAAGTTCACCCATACCTGAGATAATCGTTTGCCCCGAAGCTTCATCTGTTCTTACACGAAACGTTGGATCTTCTTCAGCAAGCTTAGCTAAAGCAACACCCATTTTATCCATATCGGCTTGTGTTTTAGGCTCTATGGAAACGTGTATAACAGGTTCAGGGAAACTCATCGACTCCAATAAAATAGGACGCCCTTCATTGGTTAAGGTATCACCAGTACGGATCAACTTAAAACCAACAGCGGCACCAATATCTCCGGCTTCAATCCGGTCTAGCGGATTCTGTTTGTTGGCATGCATTTGCATGATGCGCGAGATACGCTCTTTTTTACCAGTAGAGGCATTATAAACGTAGGAACCGGCTTCCAATACACCAGAATAGACGCGGAAAAATGCGATGCGACCTACAAAGGGATCAGTAGCAATCTTAAAGGCCAAGGCACTAAAAGGCTCATCAACACTAACCCTACGGATTTCTTCTTTGTCTGTCTTAGGATTGATACCTTTTACAGCATCCACATCCAGCGGACTAGGCAAATATTGAATAACCCCATTAAGCAAGGTCTGAACTCCTTTATTTTTAAAGGCAGAACCGCACATCACAGGTGATATTCTCAAATCAATAGTAGCTTTACGTATCTGAGCTATAATTTCTTCTTCCGTGATGCTTTCCGGATCATCCATGAATTTTTCCAACAATTCATCGTTATCCTCAGCAACACCTTCAATCAATTTCTGACGGTATTCGTCAACAACATCAGCCAGGTCATCAGGAATTGGAACTTCCGTCATCACAACACCTTTAGAGCTGTCGTCCCAAACAAATGCTTTATTACGTATCAGATCCACAATACCAATAAAGTTATCTTCTTCACCAATCGGTATTTGAAGTGGAATAGGATTAGCACCCAGACGCTCTTTAATCTGTGTTAGCACACCAAAGAAATCAGCTCCGGCACGATCCATTTTGTTTACAAAACAAAGGCGTGGAACTTTATATTTATCGGCCTGACGCCAAACAGTTTCTGACTGAGGCTCAACACCACCAACAGCGCAAAACAATGCTACAGCACCATCTAATACGCGTAACGAACGTTCAACTTCTACAGTGAAATCAACGTGTCCGGGGGTGTCAATGATATTAATTTTGTATTTCTCGTCTCTAAAATCCCAAAAAACAGTAGTAGCAGCTGAAGTAATTGTGATGCCGCGCTCTTGCTCCTGAACCATCCAGTCCATCGTAGCTGAGCCCTCGTGCACTTCACCTAGCTTATGACTGCGACCTGTATAATAAAGAATACGTTCGGTGGTAGTAGTCTTGCCGGCATCAATATGAGCCATAATGCCAATATTGCGCGTACGTAAGAGATTATGTATAGTTTTTACTTCTGTTGCCATGTAAGTCCTTAATTAGGCTATTTTAAAACCTAAAATGGGAGAAAGCCTTGTTCGCCTCTGCCATTCTGTGAGTGTCTTCTTTTTTCTTAAATGCTGTACCTTCTTCTTTATAAGCTGCCATTATTTCGTTAGCCAATTTTTGTCCCATGGACTTTTCATGACGTTTACGGGCAACACGAATCAGGTTTTTCATGCCGATAGACATTTTACGGCCAGGCCTGATTTCGGAAGGAATTTGAAAGGTAGCACCACCAATACGGCGGCTTCTTACCTCAACGGCAGGAGTAACATTAGCAAGTGCTTTTTTCCACACTTCTACAGCGTCCTCTCCTGTTTTTGAACCCACGATTTCCATGGCTTCATAAAAAACCTGATACGCAAGGTTTTTCTTTCCCTTTATCATGAGGTTGTTTACAAACTTTGTAACCAACACATCACCGAATTTCGGATCGGGAAGTATAATTCTTTTCTTTGGTTTAGCTTTTCTCATTGATAGAAATCTTTATCTAACGAAACTTAAAGTCTATTTTACTTTTTCTTTGGACGTTTTGTACCATACTTTGATCTGCGTTGCGAACGTCCTTCAACACCTGAAGTATCGAGTGCTCCACGGATGATATGATACCTTACACCAGGTAAATCTTTTACACGTCCTCCCCTAATCATAACAATGGAGTGCTCCTGCAAATTATGGCCTTCACCAGGAATATAAGCATTCACTTCTTTACCATTGGTAAGACGTACTCTGGCCACTTT
The DNA here is from genome assembly GCA_018830105.1 of Bacteroidota bacterium. Classification (GTDB taxonomy): domain Bacteria; phylum Bacteroidota; class Bacteroidia; order Bacteroidales; family F082; genus UBA5536. The sequence continues at coordinate 63,666 of JAHJTC010000002.1, read as the reverse complement.
ACGCATGGCCGAATTAGGTTTTTTTGGCGTAGTGGTATAAACCCTCACGCATACACCGCGGCGTTGCGGACAAGAATCTAATGCAGGGGACTTGCTTTTATCAACCAGTTTTTGGCGTCCTTTTCGCACTAATTGTTGAATAGTCGGCATTTTAAACTATTTAATTTATTGTTAATTTATCCCAATTTTGGGGGTGCAAAAGTATCATAAATTTTTTAATAAACAATACTTTGTCTCAAATTAATTTCTTATCAATACGGGATGTAGTTGAAGGAGGGATGAGCCTTGCGAAGAAGGTTGTCAAAACACACGCTTTGCACTATTTACGGCTTGTGCCGGGCTTTTGCGTGAAGAAACCTATTACGTTTTAGCTTATCAGGTTCCTCTAACTATATCGTTTCCAGTTACTTTATCTTCCCAACGTTTTGGGGCTGCAAAGGTAAAAAGTTTTTTTTATCCCACAACACTTTCACGGTTTTTTTTAGATTTTATCTATTCAGAAGCTCTGGTTTATCTTGATCTATTTATGTCGAATAAAAAATTACAAGAAGAGTTTCCCGCTGATAGCAAGGATTAACGCAGATGAAGAGCTACCCGGAGATGGCGAAAATTAACGCAAAAAAAACAGCGGTAACCAAACGAGTCAGGCGGAAGTAAAAACCAATCGTCTATTAAACCTACTGAACTTTTCGGTACTCTCGACCTACTATAACAAGCCTGTCTGTTGTGTCTGTCATCGATGCAGCTAAAAAACTGGCGCAGATTTTAGGCACTATGGCAGCTTACTTGCCGGGTTAAAAAGAACCATCTGATTTACTCAAGGATAAAAAAATGCTTGATCGATATAGTACTTCATACAATGAATTATTTAGTTGTTTATGTGTAATTTACGTTTCAGTAATTGTGCATTTATAGCAACTATTATAGTACTCATACTCATTAGTACAGCGCCTAGAGCAGGATTTATAAGTATTCCGGAATTATAGAGAACTCCGGCAGCCAGTGGAATTGCCACAAGGTTGTATCCTGTTGCCCAAATGAAATTCTGTATCATTTTTTTATAGGTTTCTTTACCAAACAGCACTAAAGATGCAATATCTTTCGGATTGCTGTTTACTAGTATTATATCTGCTGTTTCAGCGGCGACATCGGTACCTGAACCTACGGCAATGCCAACATTTGCTGTTGCAAGTGCGGGAGCATCATTGATTCCATCGCCTGTCATAGCGACGAACTCACCATTTTGTTTGAATTCTTTTACTTTTTCTAGTTTTTGGTCAGGTAAAACTTCTGCAAAATAGCCGTCTAATCCCAATTCTTCACTAACACTTTTAGCAACTTTTTCGTTGTCACCTGTCATCATATAAACTTTCATGCCATTGGATTTCAGCGTTTTTACAGCCTCAACAGATTCTTCGCGTATTTCATCTGCCATGGCAATAAAACCTACTAAGGTATCATCGACTAATACGAAAACGACAGTTTCCTGATTATTTTTAAAAGCTTTATCCGGTATGTCAATATTATTATCCTTTAAATAACCCGGACTTACGACCTTTACTTTTTTATTTTTTACGTCTGCTTCAATTCCTTTACCGGTTATGGCATTAAAATTTTCAGCTTCAGACACTTTAATGTCCTTTTGTTTTAATTTATCCATTATCCCAATAGCTAAAGGATGCTCAGATTTGGCTTCGAGTGCTCCGGCAAGCGCCAGTATTTCCTCAGCATCTAATTCTTGAAATAGGGAATCGTAGCGGGTTACTCCAAAATTTCCTTTGGTTAGGGTACCTGTTTTGTCAAAAGCGATAAGGCTTATTTTTCGTGAATTTTCAAAGGCTGTGCGATTGCGAATTAACAATCCATTTTGTGCTGAAATGGATGTTGAAATGGCCACAACAAGCGGTACAGCGAGTCCCAGAGCATGCGGACAAGTAATTACCATTACACTGGCCATGCGTTCAAGCGCAAAAACAAATGGTTGGCCAAGGAGAAGCCAGGTAGTTAGTGTGCCAACTCCCACTGTAAGGGCGATTATGGTTAACCAAAAAGCAATTCGGTCAGCTAAATGCTGGGTTTTTGATTTTTTGTTTTGTGCGTTACGCACCATACTAATCACCTTGCTCAGGTATGCATCTTCACCTACTTGTTGAACCTTCACTTTTAAGGATCCGTTTCCGTTAACAGTGCCGCCAATAACTTTTTTGTCTTTGCCTTTTTGCACTGGTTTTGATTCACCGGTAACCATGGATTCGTTAATGGAACTTTCACCTTCTGTAATGATTCCATCTACCGGGATTTTTTCTCCGGGACGTACCATTACCAAATCATTTTCTTTCAAAGTGTCCACTTTCACATCTTTTATGTCGCCTTTATCCAATAATAAGTGGGCTTTATCTGGCATCATCGCAACCAGTTTTTGCAGAGAGCGGGAGGCGCCCATCACAGATTTCATTTCAATCCAATGACCTAACAACATGACATCAATTAAGGTGGCCAGCTCCCAAAAGAATTTTTTCCCTTCCAGGCCGAAAGTGGTTGCCGAACTATAACCAAAAGCCACTGTTATAGCCACGGCAATAAGGGTCATCATACCCGGCTGTTTCTTTTTCAATTCATCTACCAATCCAGTTAGAAAAGGCCAACCACCATAAAAGTAAACGAATGTTGAGAAGGCGAAAAGCACATAAGCTGAATAACTGAACACAAGCTGATACCCCAACAGATTCTGAATCATGGGTGAGAGTACAAGTATGGGAGCTGTTATACAAATTGAAACCCAAAAGCGCTTTCGGAAATCTAAAATCATCATCGCATGGTGTTCGTGATGATTGTGATCAGTATGTTCTTTATGATTTTTGTACTCTTGATGTTGATTTGAATGCTCATTCATAATTAATTCTTATTTAGATCAAAATGTTAAAACGAAACATGTATCTCTGGGACAGATTACATTTTGTGATGAGATTCATTTTGCGTTAAGGCATTTTATTTTGCCACTCCAATTACACCACAAGCTACTCTTGCTCCGGCAGCTCCCGTGGGTTGTGATTTTAAATCGTCTTCACCTGCATGTACAATTATTCCCTTTCCAATAATTGAATTAGAGCCACTCATGCTTATTAGGGTATCAGTTATTTCGAGATGAGCAATTCCATTTTCATCTGCAACCAAATTGCCAAGGTCTCCAACATGTCTTACAACATCCGATAAAGCACCATGAGCTTTGTTTTCAGGATTAAAATGACCACCGGCTGATGTGCCATCTGGTTTTGAACAGTCGCCATATTCGTGGATGTGGAAGCCATGCTTTCCAGGTGTTAGCCCTTCTATATCAGCTATTATCTTTATTCCTGATTCAGTTTCATTGAATCTTACTATTCCTGTGACCTGATTGCCTTCCGTTGGATTAAGAACACATAGGGCATTCGTTGTCAGGGTAGCTGATTCATCATTTTCTTCGTGTGTGGTTTCTTCAATGTTGTAAGCGCAAGCTTGAAGAAATATCATTATTCCAATTATACTTATTCCTGTTGTAAATAATTTTAGTTTTTTCATCTTTTGTTTTTTAATTAATTAGTAAAGTGTTTTTAGGGCATTTTTTAGGCTTAAACCCCAAAACTGTATATTTGAGACTGCTTTTAGTAGTAAATATTTTTATTTACAGAGTGCTACGACAAGTTTTAATAATGCGGTAGTACAAATCATAAAGTGAGCTTTGTTTTTACTGCCATCGGCGATGGAAACCGTCTCCAGCATGTGTTTGTTCTACACAAAAAACTCTTTTTTTGACATCATTTATTTGATTAAAAAAATCTGGACAGACTAAGTGTCGATAACTATTATTTTGTCTATGCTTTATTGATTGAGCTCTAAATCATTATCCAGGCATTCATTGTGTCAGCATGAGTTTAACGTAACACAGTAATTTCAACTTATATACATCTGTTTTTCAGCGTTATATATGCTAGCCATAGCTCGCTATGCCTTCGCAAATATTCCTTGCAACCAATTAATTTATAAGCGGTCTGAGCCATTATTTTTATATCGAACTCAGGTTAATAAAGTGCCTACAAATCCTCAATTTTTGCTGCAATGATAAAATCATTTATTGATAATCCACCTGCATCATGTGTTGTCAATTCAATTTCAACTGTGGTGTAGTAAATACAAATATCAGGATGGTGGTTTTCTTTCTCAGCAATTAAAGCGACTTCCTGCACAAAAGCCATGGCCCTTTTGTAGTTCTCGAACAGAAATTTTTTTTTGAGTTTCTCGGCTTTGATGACCAACCATTCTGTTAGAAGCTGTTTTTTATATCGTTCGATCTCTTCTTTTTTCATTGCAGCTGTTCCTTCACTCAGAGGAACGCAATTTCTTTCTTTTAATTCCATCATAATATTCTTTTTTGTCTATTTTAATTCAAAAAAATTAATATAGCAATATAGGTATATTTAGTTTGTCAATCAGTTGATTGGATGTATCCCTTGACATAAAATTTATCCCGGTTGATAATTTCATTTTATTAGGGATGGCCACTAAATCGTAGTTATTCCGTTGTATAAAATCCAAAAGCGTGTTTGTATTTTCACTTCCAACCACTATGTTGGTAGTGATTCGAAGTGAGGACTTCATATAATTATCAGCTTCTTTTTGCCAGGCTTCACCTTTAATTATCATTTCTTTATGTTTATCCTGTTCTGTCGCGCCTAGCACGCTAATCAAAGAATCAAAAGCTTTTAATAGTTCCAGCACTTTATAGATTCTATCATTGATTCCCTGATTAAAATCAAATTGAATAAGTGCATTTTTTGGCGTAGAAAAACTATATTCTGGGGGAACAATCAAAGAAAGACTATTAAACTTCCTTGTTGTTTCGAAGAACTCCTCAAGATCGCTGACTATAGTGCCTTTTAATTTTGAGGTGCCAATAATAAGTGCTGTTTTATCCGCATCAAGTTCATTACTAAGCATATTTTCAATGGTACTTTCTTCAACAAGGGTATTTACCTTCAATGGGAAATTTAATCTCGAAGCTTCTTTACTTAGAATTTTATCAAGCGATTGCCTTGTATGATGCTTTTTCCGTTCCAAAATTTCTTCATAAGAGAGTTTGCTCCCCACTTCAAAGCTTTGCGAATCAGCATATGCACTGCTTACAGCATGTTGCATACGAGAGTCTACTGCATGAATAATGCTGATTGAATTGTCAATATGTTTTGTGAAATTCAAAGCATATGGTATGATTGTCTCTTGCTCCCCTCCAATATCGCTAATTAAAATTGTTTTCATTATTTAAAATTATTAGTGCTTTATATGATAATTTAGAAGCATTTCTTTGAGTGAATTACGGTATTTTATTAATGCCTCAAGGTCTAGTTGTCCTTTTCCTTTGTCAGGAAGTGTGTCGGGCATTTCATCCAAATACTTCACCAATTCAGTATAATTTGTCTGAATCTCTGTTATCATTTGCCCTATTTCGGCATATAAATCTTTTTCGGTGTCCATCACAATTGTTTATAATCCCTCTTTTATTATTGATTTTTGAGTTATACCTAAGTCGGTAAGCTGTTCAATTACAGCTTCATTCATGGGCTCCGGTCCACATACGTAGAAGTTTTCAGCCCGTTCGTTCATGTTTTTCTTCAAAAAATCCTTCGTGACTGTTCCATGCTGAAAATCATCATGATTTTCTTCCGAAAGAATATTTATAAAATCATTGCCAAATAAGCCTCCAAGCTCTTTTTGAAGAATAATATCTTCTTTGGTTTTATTAGCAAAAATCAAGCGGTTGCCAATAAGTCTATCAGTTTTTTTGAGATTTCTGAAAATTGAAATAAATGGTGTAATACCTGCCCCTCCAGCGATAAATAATCCTTTTCTCTGGTAGGTGATGGTTCCGAAAACATCATGCAGGATAAGCTCATCACCTACATTCAAGGTGTGAATTTCTTTAGTAACACCTTTGTGTTCAGGGTATGATTTAATAATGAACTGTAAAAAATTGTCCTCTGGCAGATTGGTAAAGGTAAAAGGTCGTTTTTCTTCTTTCCACCCATTTTTGTTAATGGAAACTTCGGTTGCCTGGCCCGGTTCAAACATATAATCTTCTGGCCGCTCAACGATAAAGCTCTTTACGTCGTGGGTAACAAAAAAAGATTCCAATATTTTCACGTTATGTTTTTTCATTTGTCTGTGGTTTTATGTTTATTAAATAATATTTTTGATGCAGAAAATTCAATAATTATTTTTGTGTAATAAACACTTAATGTTTTCAGTGATATACTGAAAGCATATGTTTGTTGTGTTTCCACCTCCAGCTTTTTATTCTTTCAATAAATTAATTTTAGTGATTTAAAACTATATTCATTGTTTCAGTCAATGCCTTTTCAGCTGATTCAGGCTGTATTTTTGCTGGAGATTACGACAATAGCTTCTGGTGATAAAATTCTGAAAGTAAATGACTCGGTTAAATAGAGTTTTACTTTTTGAGTATCATGGGCTTCATATCCCACCGAAACATCCTGTCCGAGGGTTAACTCAAAGTCTCCGCCTCTTTCAGATACCAGAAAGGATTTGTCGCAGTGGTCGTTGACTATTATTTTGCCACCAAGCAATTCAGTTAATTGCTTGATCAATGGGTAGCCGTCTACAAGATTGATCAGTTCAAGCCAATATTTTTCTGTAAGGACTAAAGTATATGGACCTTCAACAGCATTTCGCTGTAGAACGTTGATTTGGGCACCAAGGAACTTGATAATATTTTCCACCTTATCAGGTAGAAAAACCTGTCCGTAATGATTGTTTTCGGACAAGCCTTTTATTCCAGCTTCGCTAAGTCCCATATAAATAGTATTTTCCTCAAATCCGGCAATTTGCTTTACAGCTTTTTCAAGTGGTTCAAGGTCAACGTCTTTAGCACCCCTATTGATATTGTCCAATTCCCATAGATCCAACTCAAAAGGTTTCCTTACTTCGACAAGAGGTAATATAGAACGTATGCCATAATTAACTCCATCTTTCATCTTCTTTTTAGGAACAGTGAGGCGGCCTGTTGATACGGCCGAAAAATCAAACCCATTTGGGCCGTCAATGTCAACAAATTTTCTGGCAGTAAGGTAATTAGTTAAAACTGTGTCTGTTTGATTTGCTATTTCTTTCCAGGCTGTGTCTGTAACTGGAGCCATTTCTCTTTTTAAAATATCCATTTCTGTTTTATTTATTTTTTTCTTCAGCTTTTGTAATATCAACTGTAGTGTTTAAATATATCTTTAATTGTTCGTCCCATCCATCCATATTCCTTCTCAACCATTCCAGCAACATACAAGTATGTTCTATTTCTTCATCACGGTTGTGTTTTAATATTTTTTTTAGCTGCTGGTCACTGGCGCCATCGATTCGTTGCTGATACCAGTCAATTGCTTCAACTTCTTCTTTCATTGAATTCAGGGCACGTACAAAGTCCTTGGTTTCTTTTGAGAGTTCATTGCTACTTTCATGATAATTGTCCATAATGCTAGTTTTTCTGTTTATTGAATAGGTGAATACTGATGTATTCGATACCAAATTAAGTTATTAGCAAAGTAATAAGTTTTGTTGTTCTAATAAATTGATGCAGATCAAGGTTTGCTATTGATTTTGATACTGTATTAAATCAGTTTTGTTGTCAAACTCAAGAGATAATTGCGTCGGAATATTTATGAGGCATATCAAAATGCAGCTCAGTATCTTAGCAATGCATTGATATTACTGATCTTAAATGGCATTTCGTCTTTTTCGGAAATATAAACATAACCTCCCTGCATCCAGGTATGTGTTGCTGCCAGGTTAAAAAGGGATGTTTGGTTTGAATTGCTGTTTTCGTCAATAATCAGCGATCTGTTCACACTGTCATAAATGCCATATCTGTCTTTTGATTTTTGAATAAACAATGCTTCTATCCTGCCATCAATCGCAGCAGGAATAATATCGTTTATGTCTAATAAAGTTTTATCATCGGCTGAATGGTCTCTGGTTAGGTTTATGTATTTACGTTTACTATGCAGAAAATGGTCTTCAACCAATGGCCAAGCCATTTCATGTAAAATCGTTGGATCTGTTTTTTCATGGTTTCCTCCAATATGCTGATCATTTAAGTGTGCATAGGCTGTGATGTTTTTGTATATCGGGTAATAATGGTCAACTGAAGCAAGAACGAGTGGTGCTTTTTGATCTTTTATTAAGTCCATTAGTCCGGAATCCACAGCCCTTATAAACTTTTCAACTTCAACATTTTTGTCATCTTTGCCAGCACCTTGACCGTGGTATGTAACTTCGGCTTTTCCACCCTGTCCACTCCTAAATTGAATAGATTTTTCCTTATAATCAAAACCTACGACCTCTTCTAATTTTTCAGGCAGCAGATTTTCAACAAATACTTCAGCAATACTATGCCTTGTGCATTCGTAAAGTTTTACATCCTGAAGGCTTAAATTTAACAGATAGAACTTTCCGTCACCATTAAACATCTGAATAAGCGGAAGTAGATAAAAATGATCAGATATATAAGTGAAAGCATCATGATGGATGGGTAAGGTAAAATACTTCAATCCTTGTTTATTTAGGAAGAGAACAAGGCAATCTGATTGATTTCGCCAAAAATGTTTATCATCTAGCAAAGTTTCAACAGGGTTTAGGTAATTATCAATTTCCTGTTCATTTAGGTTGTAATCCTTTAATCTGTTTTTTAGGTTTTTTATGCGGTTTTTTAAAAGAAGTTGGCCCTGCTTCTTATCAACCTCTTCACCTGCTCTGTGTGTTGGAACATAGATAGATACACAATGCTGGTCATGAATTTTTGCCAGTCTTGTAAAATCAATTCTTGAAATGAGGTTGTTTTTGTCTGAATGTTCTCTATTTATCATATTAGCAGTTTTTAATTGTTTTAAAGATTATTTAGAGTTTGTCTATAAAGTCTAGCGGCTGATTCATAATGGTCGAGATCAAGCCTGGCAGTCAGATCTGCCTGGCAGCAGACAGATCTACCTGGCAGCAGACAGGCAGGGCGCATAAAAATTTTAAACCGCAGTATACTAAAGTATTCGAGGATTTAAAATTTTTGTAGCAACGCAGATATCGGACATTATGGACAGACACTAATTAGTTAAGTTTTTGTATTATAAATAGTAAGCGATTTTTATAATTCCCATCGCCAGTAATACAATCATAGTAACCCAGAAGAAAATTCCAAAAGTGATTCCTATTGGGTATTTAGCAGCATTCTTTTCAAATAAATCATAATCTGTGGCCGGCTTTTCATTTGTTTTATAAGGTGGTTTTGAAGGTGGTAGCAACATTCCCAGTAGAAGTGTGACTGAAAACGCCAAGAATAAATACCCCATCCATGGTATACCCCAATACACAGGGCCAAAAGGAGCTATCCAGCCACCGATAGCCCATGAAAACATAAAGATTATCAATAAAAAGAAAACCAGTCCATCTGCTGGACCAGGGCCTTTTCTCCTGAAACCATAGGTTAATAAAAGAGCGAATAAAAGAGCAAATCCAAACGATATTATTAATGCTGATATATACATGTCTGTTAGATTTAATTGGTTTTACATACTATTTAAACAGTTTGCTGAGCTCATCAAAACCGGCTTTGTAATGCTTCATGCTGGCCGAAAGCGTTTCTTTTAGCTTCTTTTGATTTTCAAGCGTAGCGCTTTCATATTCATTTAGTTTTTCTTTCATTTCAGCTCTTCTTTTTTTCAGGCCATCAACTCCCTGGTCATATTTATGTTTCAAACTATCATTCAGTTGATTTCTTTTCTGTTCCATTTCTTCGACCTGATCGAAAAGCTTGTCAATACTTTCAAGCGTTTTTATTTTAAACTCTAGTTTATCCATTTTTTAATTTTTTTAAAGGTTTAAGATATTAACCTGAGCTCTATAATTTTAATCGAACTCAGCTTATTGTATTAAGTTATCGTGTCCACTCACCGAACTTGTTTTTATGATAAACATTTTTTACGGCAGCCCAAGCTACTTTATGGGCTGTTTCTTCTCTTGAATTACTCTCTTTTCGGTCTTGTGGGTTTTTATACTCCTGCCAGGCATTATTAAAGGCAGCCTGATATATTTCCTGACCGTGAGCTGGCAGTGCATTTTTTACTTGTTCGGGTAATTCTGTTAATTTATTGTATGGCATAGTTAGTTAGGGTTAACTTGTTTTATTTTACAAGACTACGGCTGTAAAAGTCAAACAATGATTTCTCAAACTTGGAATCAATAAGCTCAGTAGAATGAAATTCCGGAGCGTTTTTGATCACTTCAGTTTTTAAATTTATTTTAATCTCTCTTTTTACATAGCTTACACTTTCCATCCAATCAATAGCGATGATTACTTTTTTACTAAAAGGCAGCCAGTTTTTAGTGTCTATTATCACATATTTTATTTGCCAGTCTGAATCATCGATGATAACATCCTCAATATGCCCCAGTTTCCCGTCAATGGCACGAATATCATATCCCTCTATTTCCTTAAAACTCCTGAGAATGGTGTTAAGATCTTCTTCTTGAAAATCTTTTGTTGGAATGTCAATCGGCATTGGTGGGTAAATAAGTCCGGGCGATCCAACATAGGAAGCGCTCCAATAGGGATTTATTTTGAAATACTTAAATAAGGTATTTTCATACTCTCTTGAGACTGGTTGATGATCAGCAGGTTTAGGGCAATTTTCTATATCATTTTTCTCCAGTTCGCTTGGGAAAATTTCTTTTTCCCATAGGGGTGTTTTTAAGAATACTTTGGGGATTAGTATCTTTTTGGAAGAGAATAAGCTCCCGAAATCTGCTCGAAGATAACGAACAGTCCATTGTTTTTCGTCAAATAGAAAGTCACTTACTTTTCCATTTGTGCCGTCTTTTGTTTTTAAGGTATATTCGGTTAAATTTTTTAAACTGCGTTTCATGTTGAATTTATTTAGGGTTAGTTTTTTTGTTTTCTCTTTTTATCTGTTATTAGTAAGGAGGGCTTTTATACGCACCGAGCTCGTCATAAAATAAACGTTTGTTTTTATTGTTTTTTGAAATGTCAAAGGCATAAAACCAAGAGTCATAAGGTGTTTTCATAGCCAGTGTTTTCTCTATTTGCCATGAGCTAAATTCACTTTGTTTAAAAACCTCCATTACAATTTCAGGTATTTGATCCTGAGGCTTTTCAATTGCTGTTGCTATGAGCAACATATCCTTTCGATGGGAGTTTACAATAACCTCGCTATAAATACCTTCATCTTCATAGATAACCTTTGAATGCTTATCGTTTAACTCCATCACATCTTTTACGATTAATGTATCAAAAACATAGGGGTTCACTTTTTCTAAAACAATCCTGCTATCTGCTAAAATATCGACATCCTTTATTTCAGTAAAGCTTTGAGCATCGATTTGATTATGTGTTGTTAACAAGAAAAATGAAAAAGAAATCAGGAAGATTTTCATTTTTTTTATGGATTTTTATTGTTCGTAATATTATCGATCTGACTAAGCCACTTTTGTAGCTGATTAATTCAGATAAATGAAATGCACTAACAATAGCATCTTATTTTTTTGGCTTATTTGTAATTATTTTCTTCAATTATTAAAGCTGTTTTGCAAAGCTCATAGATTAAAGGGGCAAATACAATGGCACAAATCAATGAAGTGAATTGATTTGTGTCAATCTCAAAATTCGAATTAATAGGTTGAGTTAGGAAAAGTAAAGTGGGTAAGGAATACAGACAGGAAAATCAGGAAATAATATAGAATAATACTACCAGTTTTTTACAATGGTTTTTAACTTTTCTCTATTGATTAGGGTTATTTCGTGGGAGTCAGTTTTAATAATCTTGAGGTCTTTTAGCTCAGTCAATGTCCTGACCAATGTTTCGTTGGTGGTTCCTACCAGGCTAGCCAGGTCGGTTCGGGAAATAGCAACTGATTCTTGCTCATTTGCGGGGATAAGTTCCAGCAACTTGAAGGCAACGCGTTTTCGAACAGAATCATAAGCCATATGCATCATTTCTTCTTCTTTGTCTGAAAGATTTTTTGAGATGATTTTTATGAGATTACTAGCAATGTCACTGCTATTATAGATCAATGAAAGAAAGTCGTTTTTCGGGATATTTAAAAGCTGACTTGGTTCAAGGGCAATAGCTGTTTCATTGTATGGTCTATCCTCAAAAACAGGCTGATATCCAAAAAAATCACCAGCTCGATATATATTTGAAATAAGCTCTTTCCCTTCTATATTCAGCCTGAAGGTTTTTGCGCTGCCACTTTCAATAAAAAATAAATAATGCGGATATTCCCCTGTTTTGAAGATGTTTTCTTTCGGATCATATTGATGAACTTTACAATCTGAGAAGGTGTTTTTTAAGTTCATAGCAATATCAACTTCATGCGTGGTTTGATTTAATCGCGCTGTATCATTTTCGTCTTTTTTGGAAAAAATTCTGTGCTTTCTAAAACGGGTTTCGACGGCTTTAAGCAGCTCAGTGTCCTCAAAGGGTTTAGCAAGGTAGTCATCAGCGCCCATCTCCATCCCTTTTCTCCTGTCGCTCCTTTCTGTTTTTGCAGTGAGGAAGATAAACGGTATCGTGGAAGTAATGGGTTCTTTTTGCAAAATATGAAGTACTCCGTAGCCATCCAATACAGGCATTTTAATGTCGCAAATGATCAGGTCGGGAAGGAATGTTCGTGCCTTTTTAACGCCTTCCTTTCCGTTATGAGCTGATTCAACTTCATATCCGACTAAATCTAATAGCTCAGAAATGTTTTCCCGCATTAGCCTGTCATCTTCTATTACCAAAATTTTTTTCATGATTTATTTTTAGGAAAGCTGATATAAAAAGTTGTTCCCATATTCTGCTTGCTGTCAAAGGAAATATTTCCTTTCAGTAGGTCGATATACTTTTTAACGATATTAAGTCCCAAACCTGTCCCTTCTTCATAATTGAGTGCATTATGTGCCCTGAAAAACCGGCTGAATATTTTATTTTGTTGGCGTGAAGGTATTCCAATTCCTTGATCCTGAACGACTAATTTAATAGTGTTTGTATCAATTTCTGATAACAATTCAATTTTAGTATTCTCAGGCGAAAATTTGATGGCATTAGATAATAGATTGTTTATGATATTTCTGAGTAGGTTTTTATCCAGCAGAACCATCTTTTCTTTCCCTATATGTTGATAATTGATTTCCTGGCCTGGTTTACTCATTTCCTGAAACTGCGAAACTTGGGATTTAAGTGTTTTTTGAAGATTGAATCTGGTATATTTTACGGGAATCTCACCTTTTTCTATATTCCCCAGGGTTAGAAAGGTATTTAATATACCCGTAAGGTTTTTTACTGATTCGTTAATCTTATTCAGGTGGTTAACTACTTTATCATTGTTTTTAAAATTAGACCACCCACGCTGATCTGCATCAATGTACCTGTCTATTAAATTGAGGGAAGATAATATACCAGCCAATGGTGTTCTGAATTCGTGGGAAGCAATAGATAAAAACCTGGACTTCATTTCGCTTAATTCACTCTCTTGCTCCAATTTATCTTTTACACTACCTTTTAAAGCCTTTTGATTTTCTAATTCCTGTTTTAGTGCATTTTCAGATTCAGATTTATTGATAACTCCCAGATAATATGGAGATTTGCTATGTGTTGAATCAAGTAAAATAAATTCTGCTTTGTAAGCATTGCCTTTATTGTTCTTTAGCTCAACTATCTTTTTTCTGTTCGAGCTGTTTTTGTCAAATATTTCCTCAAAATTTTCAGTATCGAAATGAATACCCTTAATCATTTCTAATTGCTGCCCGATTATTTGTTGTTGGATTAAATGAAAAATTGCTATAAATGCTTCATTTACTGCAAGAATAGTTTTATCGCTATCTAATAGAATCATTCCTAGCGGCAGCTCGTCGAAGATGGTGCTAATATTAAGATATTGCGAATGCGTTTTAGTTTTCGGCATAATATTATTTCATTCAAACCAAAGATAGTAATTTCTTTTGTTATATCAACTGCGTGATGTCAATTCAACTGTGTAGGCTATTTCTTCATCAGTTTTACCTGTTGGTTAAGCTGCTACATAAAGTACTTTCCCCTCCCAATCAAGTCCTATTCAAAAATTCTATTTACTCTTTATTTCATCGTAGTTTATAGGTGTATATGGCTGGCTCAGGTGATGCGTTTATGGGAAGGCTTTCGGGTCGGATTGGTAATTTGGTGGTATATCAGATGGTTGGAAAAACGGTTGTGAGGATTAGACCCGCATACCGGAACAAGAAGGCTACTGGCAAACTCAAAGCCAGTCAGGATGATTTTAAGGAGGTTGTTGCTGTACTTTCAAAGTGCAGAAACCTTTTGCTTATGGGTTTTGCTGCACAAGCGGTAAATCGTTCTGCATGGAACGCCGCCTTGTCGGCTAATCTCAAAAACTATCGGGAAACCGAAAATAAAAACCTGGCTAACTGGCTGCAGCTATGCAAAGATGTGCGCGATGAGGCTAGTGACTGGCAGCTTGCGCAAACACAAGATGGGCAATTGCGCCTGAGCTGGAAACAGCTTCCTCCCCAAATGAGCCGGCTCAACGACAAACTTATCGTTTTTATAGTTCCAGAAAATTCCGAAAACCAAGCCCTGATAGAAATTAGCTCGGCCCAGCGCCGTCACGAACATGCAGTAGTGGAAGTTGATATTGCCAGAATAGATAATGCGGAAGTATTTGCTGCTTTTATTAATGCAGATTACAACGGAAACCTCAAACCTGAAGGTATCTCAAATAATACGTGGGTAGGTAGGTTGAGTTAGAAAGGGCGTTCCAAAATATACCTGATATAGTCATATCATGTTGATTACATTTTTTAAGTAGGATTTATTAAAACAACTCATAACCAAATTATTAAATAACAAATAGTTAAAGATTCCTTTATCGCAAGATGACATTCAATAGGAGAATATTTATCTCAATAAGGTTTGCTGCAAAACTTCCTGAGACTTCTTATCTGCCGAAATAATGTAGCTTTGCAGCCTAAAAAAATTAGCGTGTGATCGATTTACTCCAACAACTTAACGAACCTCAACAGCAAGCTGTTCAATCAATTAAAGGCCCGGTGATGGTGATTGCCGGGGCCGGTTCAGGCAAAACCAGGGCACTTACTTATCGGATTGCCTATATGTTGCAGCAGGGCATTGATGCCTTCTCTATTCTAGCCCTGACTTTTACCAACAAAGCTGCCCGCGAAATGAAAGAACGGGTGATTCAGCTTGTGGGCGATCAGGAAGGTCGCAATGTTTGGATGGGCACTTTTCATGCCATTTTTGCCCGTATTCTGCGTGTAGAAGGGCACCATCTGGGGTATCCCTCAAATTTTACCATATACGATACGGATGACACCAAACAGCTGATGCGAAATATTCTAAAGGAACTGAACCTGGATCCAAAGGTTTATAAACCATCCTTTGTTTTACACCGTATCTCAAATGCTAAATCCAATCTGTTTTCAGCCCAGGATTATCTGGACAATCCGGATATCAGAATCGCTGACCAGCAAGCCGGAAAACCGCTGATCGGGGAAATATTTAAAGCCTACAGCAGCCGACTGAAACGTGCCAATGCCATGGACTTCGACGATCTGCTCTTCAATACAAATGTATTGCTGCGCGATTTTCCGGAAGTGCTTTACAAGTATCAACATCGATTCAAATATATACTGGTGGATGAGTATCAAGATACTAACCATGCACAATACCTTATCATCAAGCGTATTGCCGCGCTGAACGAAAACATTTGTGTTGTTGGCGACGATGCCCAAAGTATCTATGCGTTTAGAGGCGCCAATATTCAAAACATTCTAAATTTTAAGAGTGATTATCCTGATCATCAGCTTGTAAGGCTTGAACAGAATTACCGCTCTACAAAAACAATCGTTGCTGCTGCCAATAAGGTGATCGAAAACAATAAAGATCAGATCAAAAAACTTGTTTGGACCGACAAAGAAAACGGTGAATTGATCAGCCTGCTAAGAGCTACTTCTGATAATGAGGAAGGTGTGCTGGTGGCCAATGCCATATTTGGTCATAAAATGGCCGAGCAGTTGAATAACAAAGATTTTGTGATTCTATACCGCACCAATGCACAGTCTCGCTCGATTGAAGAAGCCCTGAGAAAACATGGCATAGCTTACCGTATATATGGTGGTCTTTCGTTTTATGCCCGCAAGGAGGTGAAAGACCTACTCTCCTATTTCAGACTTGTCATCAACCCCCAGGACGAAGAAGCCTTATTGCGGGTAATCAATTATCCTGCACGGGGAATAGGCAAAACAACAATTGAGCGCTTGTTGGTAGCGGCTAATGTCCATCAAATCAGTATCTGGGATTTGATTAACGAACAAAGTTTATTGCCTCACGACATCAACCGCGGCGCATTGTCAAAAATCAATGATTTTGTTGCGATGATAAAAAGCTTTCAGGCGCTGCACGAAACAAAAAGTGCCTTTGAGCTGGCAAAACATATCAACAGCAGCGTGGGCTTGGTGGCTGCGCTCAAGGAAGACGACAGTCCGGAAGGCATCAGCCGCATCGAAAATATTGAAGAGCTCCTCAATGCCATTATGGAGTTCTCTGACAAACAGGTTGACGAAGCCACTGGAGAGCAAGTAGGTATAAAACTGGCCGATTTTATGCAGGATATTGCCCTGCTGACAGATGCCGACAAAAAAGATCCTGACGATGATGACTATGTAAGTATGATGACGATTCATGCTGCAAAAGGATTAGAGTTTCCCTATGTTTTTGTGGTTGGAATAGAGGAAAATCTGTTTCCATCGGTTCAATCACTCGGAACAAGAGCTGAGTTGGAGGAGGAACGTCGTCTTTTTTATGTTGCCATCACCAGGGCCGAAAAAAAACTAACCTTAAGCTATGCCGAAAGTCGCTATCGGTGGGGTAATCTGAGCCTGTGCGAGCCTTCTCGCTTTTTGGAAGAAATTGATGAAAGCCTGATCGACCGACCCCGGAAAACCGGAATGCGAAAAAAAACCAGCTTAGATACCATGGCAGGATTTTCCAAAATGCAACCGGAAGCGACACAAAGAGCGGATCACTCACCGAATAAATCTCATGCAAACGATGATTTTGAAGCTTCCGATCCTGATGATCTTCAGAATGGAATGCAGGTGATTCATCAAAAATTTGGCAAAGGAAAAATAGTGAACCTCGAGGGCAATGGCCCCAACAAAAAAGCAACGGTGCAGTTTGCTGCCTATGGGCAAAAACAACTGCTCTTAAAATTTGCACGCTTGAAAATTGTTTAGACACTACCCGATTATTGTTTACTTTTGCAACTGCTAACGCTATAAAATATAGTTTAATAACCCCCAAATCATCGGGATAATCGGCATAAAACTTTTATAATTTGTACCTATGAATACAGACGCACTCAGTTACAACACAGGTCGTAACCACTTGGTAATTCAGGAATACGGAAGAAATATCCAACAGATGATCGAACATCTGCTTACCATCGAAGATAAAACCAATCGCACGCAAGCCGCTTATTTTGTTGTTTCTGTGATGGCGCAAATGAATCCCCAGGTAAAAGAAACCGAAGATTTTATGCATAAGCTCTGGGATCATATGCACATCATTGCCGATTACAAGCTTGATGTGGATGGCCCCTATGAATTGCCTTCCAAAGAGATTCGCAACAAAAAGCCGGAACACCCTGGTTATGGTCAGAAAAAACCAAAATATGGGCATTACGGCCACTACCTCATGGCGATGATTGATATAGCCAAATCGATTGAAGACGAAGAAGAGAAAAAAGCTATATCGCTGGCAATCGCCAATCAAATGAAAAAAGACTATCTGAACTGGAACAGGGAAACTGTTAACGACAACATCATCTTAATGGAGCTCGAAAGGGTTTCTGAAGGTGCGCTCACATTGCCAGAAGATACGCGACTTATAGCACCAACAGAAGTTTTAGGCAGAAACCCTGGTGCCCTATCAGCGGCCAAAAAGAAAAAACCCAACAAAAAGAAAGATTTCTCTAATAAAAGGGTAAATAATCCGCGCCAGAGATAACTAATTAAATTAGAATTGATTGCACCGGAAATCAGCAATTAAAAAGTTTTAAATGAGTTCGTTCAGAGTCACAGGAGGTCAAACACTATCGGGCATCATCCAGCCACAAGGCGCAAAAAATGAAGCACTTCAAATATTATGTGCCTGCCTGCTTACACCCGAAAAAATAAAGATCACTAACCTCCCCGATATCAGGGATGTGAACAACCTGATCAGCTTATTGGAAGGCCTTGGTGTAAAAACCAATCGCATAAGCGCATCAGAAATTGACCTACAGGCAGAAACGATTCAGCTGGATTATCTCACCTCTGACGATTTCATTGAAAAGGCTGCGAGTTTGCGTGGCAGCATCATGATATTGGGACCTCTGCTCGCCCGATTCCAAAAAGCATTTTTACCGCATCCGGGCGGAGACAAAATTGGACGCCGCCGCCTCGACACCCATTTTATCGGTCTTACCAAACTTGGCGCAATTTTTCGCGAAGACGAGCAAAAACATTGCTATCAAATTGAAGCTCCCAATGGACTAAAAGGCACATCAATGCTACTGGATGAGGCCTCTGTAACCGGAACAGCAAATATTATTATGGCTGCCACATTGGCCGTTGGAACTACTTCTATTTTTAATGCAGCCTGCGAACCATACATCGTTCAGCTTTGCCAAATGCTGGTGCGAATGGGTGCTAAAATTAACGGAATCGGTTCAAATCTCCTTTATATTGAAGGTGTATCAGCTTTGAAAGCCACAGAACATCGTTTGCTAGCTGATATGATTGAGGTGGGAAGTTTTATAGGTTTGGCAGCCATGACCCGCTCAACAATAAGAATCAAAGATGCCGGGATTGCTTCTTTAGGCATGATTCCAACCGTTTTTAGAAGACTGGGAATTAAGCTTGAATTTGAAGGTGATGATATTCTTGTTCCGGCGCAGGAAAGTTACGAGGTAGAAAGCTATATGGATGGTGGCATCATGAGTATTGCCGATGCCCCCTGGCCTGGTTTCACACCCGACTTGATCAGTATTGTTCTGGTTGTGGCCACACAAGCAAGAGGCACGGTGCTTATTCATCAGAAAATGTTCGAAAGCCGGTTGTTTTTTGTCGATAAGCTGATCGATATGGGCGCGCAAATCATCCTCTGTGATCCGCATCGTGCCAATGTGATCGGCTTAAATCACAGCATATCTTTAAAGGGAATCCGTATGAGTTCGCCTGATATTCGCGCTGGTGTTGCTTTGCTTATCGCGGCTTTATCAGCTAAAGGCGAAAGTATCATCGACAACATTGATCAAATCGATAGAGGCTATCAATTTATTGATAAAAGATTGCAGCAGCTTGGTGCCCTGATCGAACGTATCTGATTGTAAATAATTTCAAAAAACCATACTTTGTCTGTCAATTTGACAATAGCCTACTGCATTGGCAGATTATTTGTTGCACGACCGACAGAAGAAAGATTTTTTAACAAAAGGAAATATTAGAAATGAACGAAGACAATAAAAATTCAAGAGAGATGGATGAGTTTGAAGACATCCATATTGATGATAATCAGAAGGAAAATAATGATAACAAGGCTGATCAAGAGACTCCTTCCACCACAAGAAAAAGAACGAGAATGAAGAAAAACAGGAACGGACAAAAAGAGTCGGGCATAAGTAAGGAGCAATATGATGAGCTGAACGATAAATACCTAAGGCTTTTTTCAGAGTTTGACAATTTCAGAAAGCGAAGCCTGAAAGAAAAAATAGAACTCAGCAAAACAGCATCTGAAGAAGTAATAACAGCGCTGCTGCCAGTGCTTGACGACTTTGAACGTGCAATTATTGCATTGGAAGAAAAACCGGAGGTAGATCAGTCTCTTCAAGGCATTTTACTGATTTACAATAAGTTCTTAAAGACACTGCAACAGAAGGGTCTGGAAGAAATGCAGGCACTAAATCAGCCATTCGACACTGATTTTCACGAAGCGTTAACCAATATTCCGGCTTCAAAACCTGAATTAAAAGGCAAGGTAGTTGATGTGATACAAAAAGGTTATCACCTGAATGGAAAAGTAATCCGATTTGCCAAAGTCGTTGTTGGCAACTAACCGAACACAAAAACTAAAGCATGTCTAAAAGAGACTATTACGAAATACTCGAAATAGAGCGCAGTGCCACAGATACTGAAATCAAGAAGGCATACCGCAAAATGGCAATTAAATTCCATCCAGACAAAAATCCTGATGACAAAACTGCAGAAGATAAGTTTAAGGAGGCTGCTGAGGCTTATGAAGTTTTAAGCGATCAGAATAAACGAGCACGCTATGATCGTTACGGGCATGCAGGCCTTGGCGGTGCATCAGGCGGAGGCGGATTTAGCGGCGGCGGCATGAGTATGGATGATATATTCAGCCAGTTTGGCGATGTCTTTGGTGGTGCTTTCGGTGGTGGTTTTGGCGGCCAGCGAGGTCAACGCCGACGCGTAAATAAGGGAGCAAATCTAAGGGTTAAAGTAAGACTTAACCTACGCGAAATTGCTAACGGAGCTGAGAAAAAAATCAAGGTTAGTAAATATGTTTCCTGCAAACAATGCGATGGCACCGGCGCCGAAAATGCCAGCAGCTATGCTACTTGCTCTACCTGTAATGGCAATGGACAAATAAGCCAGATCACCAATACTTTTCTGGGACAAATGCAAACCACCTCCACCTGCCCCAGCTGCGGTGGCGAAGGCAGGATGATTACTAAAAAATGTACGCACTGTCAAGGAAATGGTGTCGTAAAGGATGAGGAAATCATCAGTCTGAATATTCCTGCAGGTGTTGCCGAAGGCATGCAGCTTTCAGTCAACGGCAAAGGAAATGCCGGCGCCAGAGGTGGCATTGCCGGAGACTTGATTGTGCTGATTGAAGAAGAGAAACATCCCGAATTGGAAAGAGACGGCAATAACCTGATTCATAACTTGTTTATCAGCTTTCCGCAGGCGGCCTTAGGCGATCAGGTTGAGGTACCGACTATCGAGGGTAAAGCGCGCTTGAAAATTAGCCCGGGCACACAATCCGGCAAAGTGCTGAGGCTTAAAGGCAAAGGCTTACCAAGCGTAAACAGCTATGGCAATGGCGATTTATTGGTAAATATTAATGTGTGGACACCAAAAAGCCTAAGCAAAGAAGAGACTGCTATTCTGGAAGGTTTCTCCAATGCAGAGAATTTTCAGCCCAACCCGTCTGCAAGCGAGAAAAGCTATTTCGACCGCATGAAAGATTTTTTCAACTAATCACTTAAGTCAGTCATTTTATGCGAACATTCCTGTCCGTCAATGAAGTTACAAAGAAATACGCCAATCACTTGGCAATCAATAATCTTAGTCTTCAGGTGCCGGAAAACAGCATCTATGGCTTATTAGGTCCTAATGGTGCCGGAAAAACATCCTTGATTCGTATAATCAATCAAATAACTGCTCCGGATAAGGGCAGCATCTTGCTCAACGGGGAAGTTCTGTCGCCGGAGCATATCTCCAGAATAGGCTATTTGCCGGAAGAGCGCGGGCTTTATAAAAAAATGAAGGTTGGAGAACAGGCTTTATACCTGGCACGTCTCAAAGGCATGCCAAAAAATATCGCCCGCCAAAAACTGCTCTATTGGTTTGAGAAATTTGAGATCGAAAACTGGTGGAATCGCAAGGTAGAAGAACTCAGCAAAGGGATGCAGCAGAAGATCCAGTTTATCGTTACCATTTTGCACCAGCCCGAATTATTGATCTTTGACGAACCATTCAGCGGCTTCGACCCCATCAATGTAAATCTGTTAAAGGAAGAAATTTTAAAACTCCGCGAACAGGGAGCTACAATCATTTTCTCTACGCATAATATGGCTTCTGTTGAAGAGCTTTGCGACCACATTGCCCTAATAAATAATGGCAATAAAATCTTGGAAGGTACTGTAAACGAAATCAGGGAAGCACATCGCACCCATACTTTTGAATGTGAGATTAAACAACCTGTTGACTCCATTAAACAAGATCTCGAGCAATTATCAGTTACCCTGAACAAATTTGTGCGTAAAGCAGATAATAGTGTTCGGATCACAATTACCAGTGATGCCGAAAGCAGCGGCAATCAACTTATTAAAAAGCTGTTGCCACTTGGCGAACTGAGTGATTTCAAGGAATTGTTACCGTCTATGAACGATATTTTTATAGCTCAGGTAAGTGCTACCAACATCAAAACCGATTCCCATGAATAAAATAGGCCTTATCCTCCAACGGGAATACCTCACACGCGTTAAAAAGACAAGTTTTATCGTCATGACGTTTTTGGGACCGATCCTCATGGCAGCGCTAATGATTGTACCTATTATACTGGCATCGCTGGATAATGTTGGGAAAAAAAATATTGCAGTCATCGATGAAACCAATTGGTTTTTAGGGCGATTTGAAAATGCAGACAATATGCAGTTTCATTATGTTTTTGAGTCAGTCGATAGTGTTAAAAGTCAGGTGCTTAACGGGAAATATGATTTACTGCTTTACGTGCCGCAACCTACACTAAATGTGCCTGTAAATGCAGAAATTTACAGCAATCGGCAAATTCCTATGACGACCGCCTCCTACATCAGCAATACCATGAGCAAGGAGGTAGAGACTAAAAAATTATTGGCATCAGGCATTGATCCTAACATAATTAAATCAGCAAAAACTGCTATCAATCTGGTAACTTTTCGCCTTGATGAAGACGGTGCATCCAAGAAGTCTTTTACAGCAGTAAATGTGGCATTGGGATTGGTAAGTTCTATTCTCATTTATTTCTTCATATTTATTTTTGGATCGCAGGTAATGCGTGGCGTTATCGAAGAAAAAACAAGCAGAATAGTAGAAGTTATCGTAAGTTCGGTGCGGCCTTTTGAGCTCATGTTGGGAAAAATCACAGGCATTGCCCTGGTTGGCCTCACACAGTTTTTGCTTTGGGTTATTCTAACAGCGGGCATTTATGGGCTCTTCACACTCTTTTACAACCCCGCACAAATTCCTGAAGCACAAATGAATGCCGGTGCTATGATGCAGCAGACCAATCCGGTTATGGATGGCATGAATCAGGAAGCAGTGTTAAAGGTTTTTGAAGTGGTTGAGGCGATAAATTTTAAAGTTATCATATTGAGTTTCCTGTTTTATTTTATCGGGGGCTACCTGCTTTATGCGGCATTATTCGCTGCCATTGGTTCGGCTGTTGATAGCGAAGCTGATACGCAACAATTCATGTTACCGGTATCCCTGCCTTTGATTTTAGGCCTTGTAATCAGCAATTTCATCGTCAATAATCCTGATGGGGCATTGGCTTTTTGGCTGTCGATCATACCATTTACCTCACCTGTTGTGATGATGGTGCGTATTCCATTTGGCGTTCCCTATGACGAATTAATCCTTTCGATGTCGCTATTGATCGTCGGATTTTTGTTTACAACCTGGTTTGCCGGAAAAATTTACCGCACCGGAATACTGATGTATGGCAAAAAAGTTACCTACCGGGAGCTTTGGAAATGGATGAAATACTGATGTTTTGACAAGCTTTTTTCTTTGTGTAATTGATTTACAATACGTTAGTTTTTGTCGCGAACAAAATCTGACCACTCAGAAAATCAATAGCTAAGCTTGTATGTTTTATATGTTGAATTATTGGGAGTTGTCAAATATTATTCTAATTTTGCACCCTCTAAAAAAATTCTAAAGAGTAGAAGGAAGTTAATTTAATTCACAATTCAAATGCAGAACAAAGGAGCAATCAAGGTGTTTGCCATCGCCTTTGCAATCGTATCACTTTACCAGCTTTCATTCACATTTGTGAGTCAAAAAATTGAGAAAGATGCCGCCCGCTATGCCGAAAGCAATGTAGGAGTAGAACTGGCTAAGGAGCTTGCACAAGGAGATGAAGTGATGTACGGTCATATTCATGATTCGATATTTAACGCGCGCAAAACCTATTACCTGGATTCCATGGATAACCAGGTAGTTTATAACATTTTGATCGACAAATACACCTACAGAGATGTAAAAGAGCGCGAGATCAATCTCGGCCTCGACCTCAAAGGTGGTATGAACGTTGTACTGGAGGTATCCGTTAGCGATATCATTCAGGCTTTGTCGGGCGATAGTCAGGATCCCGTTTTTGTGGAAGCCATGCAACTGGCCAAGCAAAAGCAACGCGATAGCCAGCAAGACTTTGTTACCTTGTTCGGCGAGTCGTTTAATGAAGTTGACCCCAACGCAAGCCTGGCTTCAATCTTCCTCTTTGAGTTTAAAGACAAAGGAATCACTGTAAACTCAACAAATGCAGAAGTCCTTGCCGTTATCGAAACAGAAGCAGAAGGTGCCATCGACCGTTCATTTCAGATTCTGCGTACACGTATCGACCGCTTTGGAGTTACCCAGCCTAATATTCAAAAACTGGCAACCTCAGGTCGTATTCTCGTAGAATTACCAGGCATTAAAGATCCCAAGCGTGTAAGAAAGCTTCTGCAGGGAACTGCACAACTTGAATTCTGGGAAACCTACAATTTCTCTGAGCTTTATACTTTTTTCGATGAAGCCAATCAACGCCTTGCAGGTACTGAAGATGCCAAAGTGGAAGAAACTGCAACAGAAAATGAAGCAGCAACAGCAGAAAATGAAGAAACAGTAACAGAACAAACAGATCTTGAAGAAGATCTAGCGGCTGCTACTGATACCACAAATAATTCAGATACCACCTCGCTTATTGATCAGCTTGCTGACGACAGCGACGAAATGGATGATGCTTCTTTTGAAGAATATGCCGCTAAAAATCCGCTTTATGCCTATTTGATGCCTTCCTATCAGCAAAACGAATCAGGACAGTTTTTCCCTGGAAATACTGCTCGTGTAGGTACCGCTGCTGTTAAAGATACCGCACGTATCAATAATATGCTCAGCCGGGTTAAATCGGTCTTCCCCCGGAACATGAAACTGGCATGGACAATTAAACCACGCGCTGCCGGCGAAGCAGAGCTGATGGAATTGGTTGCACTTAAGGCATCGCGCGACAACAAAGCCGCTTTGGGTGGCGATGTTATCGTTGATGCACGTCAGGATTACGACCAAAATGGCCGCGTTGAGGTTACTATTCAAATGAATAGTGAAGGTGCTAAAACCTGGAAACGTCTCACCGGCGAAAATATTGGCCGACAGGTTGCCATCGTCCTCGATGATTATGTGTATTCATACCCTGTTGTTAATGACGAAATCCCAAATGGTCGCTCGTCGATTTCAGGTGGTGATATGAGTATTACAGAAGCGCAGGACCTTGCAAACATCCTGAAAGCCGGTAAACTTCCTGCTAAATCGCGCATAATGGAAGAAGCTGTCGTTGGCCCTTCATTGGGACGCGAAGCTGTAACTGCCGGTTTATGGTCCTTTGTTCTGGCATTTGGACTGGTACTGATTTACATGGCATTTTTCTATAACAAATCCGGCCTCGTAGCCGATTTGGCCCTGTTTACCAATATATTCTTCCTTTTTGGAATTCTGGCTTCTTTGGGCGCTGTACTAACCCTGCCCGGTATTGCAGGTATTGTGCTTACCTTAGGTATGGCTGTGGATGCAAACGTAATCATCTACGAACGTATTAAAGAGGAATTAAGAGCGGGTAAAGGAATGCGGCTTGCTATTGATGACGGTTACAAAAACGCCTATTCGGCAATCATCGATGGTAACGTAACAACTTTATTGACAGGTATCGTTCTTTACACCTTTGGAACAGGTCCGGTTCAGGGTTTTGCAACAACGCTGATCATTGGTTTGTTAACTTCACTGTTTACATCGATTTTCATCTCAAGAATGATCTTTGTTTATTTACTGGACAACAACAAAAAGGTCACTTTCGATACTAAAGCTACCCGCAATTTCCTGGCAAACACGGCCATCAAGTTCTTGGGAATGCGCAAAAAAGCTTATGTAATTTCTGCCGCATTAATCATTATCAGTTTAGGCTCATTGGCTGTTAGAGGCCTTAATTTCGGCGTCGATTTCACGGGTGGACGCACCTATCTTGTACGCTTCGACAAAGACGTAACTGTTACAGATATTAGAAATGCGCTAGCTGTAGAGTTTACAGAAGCTACCCCGGAAGTTAAAACCTTTGGCCCCTCCCGTCAGGTAAAGATCACTACAAAATATATGATTGAAAATGAGGGCACTGAGATTGACTCAATCATACAGTCTATGCTCTTTAATAGCCTCCAGCAGTTTTATGATATTGATATCAACTATTCCAGCTTTACATCAGATCAGGAGTCTGATGATAAGTTAATTGGAATATTGAGTTCGCAAAAAATTGGCCCTACTATTGCCGACGACATTCGAAACAAAGCGATCACTGCAATTATAATATCACTGTTCATCATCTTTGGTTATATCGCAATCCGATTTAGAAAATGGCAGTATGGACTGGCTGGTATTATTGCACTGTTCCACGATACGATTATTGTGTTGGGTGTGTTCTCACTATTCTACAATATCCTGCCTTTCAGCCTGGAAATTGACCAAGCCTTTATAGCGGCAATCCTAACCATTATCGGTTATTCAATCAACGATACGGTAATCATCTTCGACCGTATCCGTGAAAACATCACACTTCATCCTAAAAAATTGTTGAAAATCAACATTAATGATGGACTGAACAGCACTTTGATGAGAACGGTAAATACTTCCGGAACTACCGCAATGGTTTTGATAATCATTGCAATATTTGGCGGCGAGGTAATCAGAGGATTTGTTTTCGCGTTGTTGGTTGGTATTCTTGTTGGTACTTATTCCTCCGTATTCAACGCCAGTCCGCTGGTGTACGACTTGCTGAATGGTCCTAAAGAGGAAAAAGCAGCGGCTGAAAAAGCTGAATTAGCTCCAAAAGGCAAGAAAAAATAATTTTCCTTGCTCCTTGATATTTTAAAAACCGGTCAAACAAATTTGATCGGTTTTTTTTTGAAACATAACAATAGCCACCACTGCAAATCAATTCTTGGCAGGAAACATTTACAATACCGTTTGATGTACTTATATTTTCTATTTTTGTCATCTGAAAATTATTTCTAATGATGCTGCTATTTTTTAATTTTGGAACAGGCGAAATATTCCTGCTTTTGTTGGTGCTTTTCATTGTTTTAGGCCCGAAAAAACTACCCGAAGTGGCACGTACTTTAGGCAAAACCATCAATGAAATGAAGCGCGCCTCATCGGGATTCAAGAATGAAATCAACAAAGAAATTCAACGTATTGAGCGGGATACCAAAGTGGAGGACTTCAAGCTCGGCAAGCAAAAGAACGCCAAACCCCTTATACAACCACTTCCCGATGAGCAATCTGTGGCACAAGGAAGCAGCACTGACGAAGCCGATCAGAATGAAACTAAACCAGCTGTCAATAATTAATCCTTTTTTTCGTTCTAATAGCAGTTACCGACATTAAACGCCCATGAAGATACTAGTTCGAATTCTTATTCTTATCCTTTTCGCCAGCATAAGCACAAATAGCTGGGCTCAACGACGAAACCCCACGAAGAGTGCAGACGAAGCTTTCGACAAAAAACAATACACCATTGCAGCCGAACGCTACAAAAAAGCCTACAACAGGGTAAAAAAATACCCCGAAGAACGCATGCGTGTAAGTTACAGAATGGCAGAATGTTACCGCCTTACCGGACTGTACAAACGTGCCGAAGCTACTTATAAAAGGGTTTTGCGATCAGACTTTCCGCTGACTCACCCCGAGCTGTATTTGCATTTTGCAGAGGTGTTGAAAATCAATGAAAAATTTGATGAGGCCATTAAATATTATGAGCTTTATACCGAAGCCGTTCCCGATGATCCAAGGGGAAAATTAGGTGCTGAAACAGCTGCTCTGGTCAAAGAATGGATGGAAAACCCATCGAAGTATGAACTTACCGAAATGAAGAAATTAAACTCCCGAGAATCAGATTTTGGAGTTACCTGGGCAAGTTCTAATTTTAACGAAATAATCTTCACCTCAACACGTGACAATGCTACCGGTAAAGAAAAAGATGGCTACACAGGTGATGATTTTAGCGACTTCTTCACTTCACGCATCGACAGGAAAGACGAATGGAGCGCACCTGTCTTGCTCGAGGAAAACGAGATTGTAAACACCGAAGCCAACGAAGGCGCACCTTTTATGAATAGTGCATTCAACAAATTGTATTTTACCCGATGCAACAACAAAGCCAAACGCATCTCCGGCTGCCAGATTATGGTGAGTGCCCGAAGCGGACGCAACTGGGGCGAGCCGGTGCCAGTGGATATCATCGGTGTTGATACACTCGATATCGTAGGTCATCCCACATTAAGTGAAAATGAACTGATCATGTATTTTGCCGCCGAACGCAAAGGTGGATTCGGAAAAAAAGACATCTGGGTTTCGTTGCGCGACGACAAAACACAGGTTTTTTCGCGTCCCCTGAATATCGGTCCGGTTGTAAATACCAAAGGCAATGAAATTTTCCCGTTTTTGCGCAACGATACTACATTGTACTTCTCCTCTGACGGACACGGCGGCATGGGAGGTCTTGATATCTTTATGACGACAACAGATACGGCCGGAAACTGGGCAAAACCCGTTAACCTGAAATATCCCATCAACTCAACGGGAGATGATTTTAGCATCATGTTTCATCCCGACGAAGAAAGGGGTTTTTTGGCCAGTAACCGCGACAATATCCGGGGAACAGATAATTTGTTCTACTTTATTGAACCCCCCATCCTATTTACCATACAAGGCACCGTAAAGGACATCAAAACGCTGCAATTCGTAAGTGGAGCAACGGTTCAGCTTATTGGCTCAGATGGCATGAGTGTAAGCACACGAACCAATGATAAGGGTTATTATTTGTTTTCCGATAGCCAGGTAAACAAAAATACTACCTATGAGATTGTAGTGGATAAAGAAAATTATTTTACTGCCACAGCGGTTGAAACTACTGTTGGAGTTGAGTTTAGCCGCGATATCACCAAAGATTTTGATTTGGAACCCATACCGGAAGAACCCATTGTTTTGCCTGATATTCTTTATGATTTGGCGCGTTGGGAACTCAAGCCGCAGTACGAAGATTCGCTACAGGGATTGATTGAAACTTTGCAGGAAAACCCAACAATAACGATAGAATTAGCTTCACATACCGATAGCAGGGATACGGATGAAAGTAACGATGTGCTATCGCAGCGCAGGGCTCAGTCTGTTGTTGATTATTTAATTCTCAGAGGTATCGATGGCGCACGACTTGTTGCAAAAGGTTATGGTGAGCGTATTCCACGAAAACTTACTAAAAACACTACTGTTAATGGATATACTTTTGAGGAAGGCGCTGAGCTTACAGAAGATTTTATCTCATCACTTGAATCCAACGAAGAAAAAGAAGCTGCTCATCAGTTAAACAGGCGTACCGAATTCAAGGTGCTTAGCAAAGATTTCGTGCCAAAACCGAGTACTCAGGTCAGTGAGAATGTGGCCATCAGATTAAACCCTGAAGACAATCAGGTTCCATTTACGCAAAATTCGGCAGGCCTGTTTGTAGTGCCCTTTAACCTGGAAGGTTATTCCGAAACTTTTGTCTATGACAGTGGTTCAGATCCAACAATATCGCTAACTAAAGCACTTGAACTGCTTAACGAAGGTATCATTAGTAAAGATAACTTCAAAGGCGAAATCAGTCGGGTATTGGAAGCAGGAAATATTGCAGACCGTGCTGTTATCGTATTTAAAAACTTAAGGATAGCCAACAGGAATCTCGAAAATGTTGAAGTAACGGTATTCCACAACAGCCGTTACGACTTTGTTTTCGGCCAGGCTCTGCTAAATCAATTTGGCGCCTTTGAATTCAATACACAGAAAAAATCCCTGATATTCAAATAAGGATGAGTGATCAGCGCTATCAGCAACGTGGTGTTTCGGCCGGCAAAGAAGATGTACACAAAGCCATTAAAAACCTGGACAAGGGGATTTTCCCCAATGCCTTCTGCAAAATCATTCCCGACATTTTAGGCAATGATGCGGATTATTGTAATATTATGCATGCAGATGGCGCAGGCACAAAATCTGCCCTGGCCTATCTTTACTGGAAAGAAACAGGCGACCTGAGTGTATGGGAAGGTATTGCCCAGGATGCCATCGTGATGAATACCGATGATTTGCTGTGTGTGGGAGTTACTGATGGCATGCTTTTATCCTCTACGATTGGCCGCAACAAAAACCTGATACCCGGCGAGGTGTTGGCCGCATTGATCAACGGTACTGAGAAATTTCTGGAAAAACTAAGGAATCAGGGGATAGGCATTCACCTCACCGGAGGTGAAACGGCTGATGTAGGCGATCTGGTTCGTACCGTTATCGTTGACAGCACTGTAAGCGCACGTATCAAGCGTGCACAGGTGATTGAAAACAACATTCAGCCCGGAGATGTGATTGTGGGGCTGGCGTCATTTGGGCAAGCAACTTACGAGGATTGTTACAATGGTGGTATGGGCAGCAACGGGCTTACTTCTGCCCGGCATGATGTGTTTAGCCACTATCTGGCCAAAAAATATCCTGAAAGTTTTGACCCCCAAATACCGGAGGATTTAGTGTATAGCGGTCCATTCGGGCTAACTGATCCAACCGAGGTTGAAGGCATAAATGCCGGGCAATTGGTGCTGGCTCCTACCAGAACCTACGCCCCTGTGATAAAACCCATTATAGAAGAATTCAGGCATAAAATCAATGGTCTGATCCATTGTAGCGGAGGCGCACAAACCAAGGTGATGCATTTTGTTAAGCATCTTCATATCGTTAAAGATCAGTTGTTCGATATCCCTCCCCTGTTTCGAATGATACAGCAGTCATCGGGCACTGACTGGCACGAGATGTACAAAGTGTTTAATATGGGTCACCGGATGGAAATTTATACCGACGAAGCATCTGCCCTGGAAATGATTGAAATTTCAAAACAATTCAAGGTGGATGCACAAATCATTGGCCATGTGGAATCGGCAGCTCATAAAAAACTGACTATTAAGAGTATGGTGGGGACTTTTAACTATTAAAAATGGGCTGAAATTTTGCTGCTCAGGTGGAAAACACCGTGTTCTTTAGCTATCAGCAGGCTTATTGGCTCGCTACATCATATCGAAAATCAGCATTGTAAAATTACAAATCACAGGCTGAAATCCCTACATTCAAATTCCTTACCTTTGCCATTCAAAATTTTGCATTGTGGACATCATAGATAAACTAGAAACCATTCGCCGTCGCTGGGAAGAAATGAGTGAACAGCTAAACGATCCTGCCGTGATGGCAGACATGAAGCGATATGTTAAACTCAACAAGGACTACAAAGATTTAGAGCCTGTTATACAGGCATTTACAGAATATAAAACTGTAGTTTTAAATATTGGAAATGCCCGTGAAATCATCAAAAATGAAAAAGATGAAGATTTCAGGGAAATGGCCCGCGAAGAACTGGAGACTTTTCAGGCACGCAAGGAAAAGCTGGAAGAAGATATCCGTATCATGCTTATTCCGAAAGATCCACAGGACGACAAAAATGCAGTGGTAGAGATTAGGGCAGGAACCGGAGGCGACGAAGCCAGTATTTTTGCCGGCGATTTGTACCGTATGTATATCAAATACTGCGAAACCAAAGGATGGAAAACAGATGTCGTTGACATGAACGAAGGCACTGCCGGAGGCTTTAAGGAAGTTGTTTTTAATGTTACAGGCAATAATGCTTACGGCATATTGAAATTTGAGTCGGGAGTACACCGTGTGCAACGCGTGCCCAAAACCGAAACACAGGGCCGTGTGCATACCTCTGCCGCATCGGTAGTTGTACTTCCGGAAGCAGAGGAGTTCGATATTGAGCTGCTCGATAAAGATATACGCAAAGACACCTACTGCTCTTCGGGTCCGGGCGGTCAATCGGTAAATACAACCTATTCTGCCATCCGTCTCACCCATATCCCAAGTGGCATTGTGGTGACCTGTCAGGACGAAAAATCACAGCTTAAAAACCTGGCAAAAGCCATGAAGGTTTTACGGACTCGTCTTTTTGAAGTAGAATACAGCAAATACCTTGAAGAGATTTCGTCAAAGCGCAAAACTATGGTTTCCACGGGCGACCGTTCAGCTAAGATTCGCACCTATAACTGGCCGCAAGGTCGTGTTACAGACCATCGCATTAATCTGACCTTATACAACCTGTCAGCGATTATTGATGGGGATTTGGACGAGATCATCGAAAAACTGCAAATAGCTGAAAATGCTGAACGTTTGAAAACTGAGTTAGACAATTAGGCCATGAATAAAAAGGAATTAGTCGGACAAATTAGACGAAAACGCTCTTTCCTTTGCGTTGGGCTGGATACTGATTCAGCCAAAATACCTCACGCCATTACCCACGATGAAAACGCAGTTTTTCAATTCAACAAACGTATCATCGATGCCACAGCGCCTTATGCTGTTGCCTATAAACCAAATACCGCTTTTTACGAAAATGAAGGGGCATCGGGCTGGGTAAACCTCGAAAAAACGATACACTACATCAAAGCTACTTATCCCGAAATGCTGGTTATAGCCGATGCCAAACGCGGTGATATCGGAAATACATCAGGGCGTTATGCCAGTGCATTTTTCGAACAGTTAAAAGCTGATGCCATTACTGTAGCACCTTATATGGGTTATGACTCTGTGGAACCCTTTCTGGGTTTTGAGGATAAATGGGTGATTCTGCTGGGACTCACTTCCAACACGGGATCAGCTGATTTTCAACACCTCAAACTTGAAAACGGAAATACGCTTTTCGAAGAAGTAGTCCGCAAAGCATGCTCCTGGGCGAATAGTGATCAGTTGATGTTTGTTGCCGGAGCTACCCAACCTGCTATGATAAGAAAAATCAGAACAATTGCTCCTGAATATTTCTTTTTGGTTCCCGGTGTAGGAGCGCAAGGAGGCAATCTCGCCGAGGTAGCTAAGGCCGGCTTCAATACTGAAGTGGGATTACTTGTTAATGCTTCCAGAAGTATCCTTTACGCTTCGAACAGTGCTGATTTCGCCGAAGCTGCTGCTGCCGAAGCCAAAAGCCTTCAAAAACAAATGGAGCTGTTACTCATTAAAAATAAGCTGTTGTCATAAAAAAACGTTTCGCCGGATAGCCAACGAAACGTTTTTCAACTGTTTTTTTGGGTTCATTAAAGACCTTCGAGCACTGTAGTCCAGCCGTGTTTGTCTTCAATCTCACCTTCCTGAATTCCACGTAGCGTAATGTATAATTTGGTTGAATAGGGGCCTGAAATATCACCATAGTGGTATTCTTTTTTCGACTCCCGATCTACTATTACCTTAAAGGGCGAGATAATCGCAGCAGTGCCGCAGGCTCCGGCTTCCTCAAAGGTCTCCAGCTCTTCGATAGGCACAGGGCGTCGCTCAACAATGAGCCCGATATCTTCGGCAATCACTTCAAGGCTTTTGTTGGTTATTGAAGGCAGAATGGTGCATGATTTTGGTGTGATATATTTTCCATCACGAATACCAAAAAAGTTGGCCGGGCCTGCTTCGTCAATAAATTTCTTCTCCCGCGCATCCAGAAAGAGTACGGAGCTATAACCATCCTTGTGCGCACGATCTGCAGGGCGCAAACTGGCTGCATAATTGCCTCCCACCTTGATGTGGCCTGTTCCCTGAGGTGCAGCACGGTCATAATCGTGAACCAGCTCTACTGCTACCGGATTAAATCCTTCTTTAAAATAAGGCCCTACCGGCGTAACGAACACCACAAACATGTACTCATTAGCGGGTTTCACGCCAACCTGTGGTCCTGATCCAAACAATAAAGGCCTGATGTAAAGCGAAGCGCCGGTGCCATAAGGCGGAATGAATCGGGCATTGAGACGAACAGCTTTGTCAATGGCGGCAAAAAACATCTCTTCAGGCACTTTCTCCATCATAATACCCGAAGCCGACATCCGCATGCGTTTGGCATTATCCTGCCAGCGAAACAACCTCACCTTTCCATCTTTTCCACGATAGGCTTTCATCCCTTCAAAGGCTTCCTGACCATAATGCAAGGCAGTGGCGGCCATGTGAATGCTGATATATTCAGACGAATTCACTTCCAGCTCACCCCATTTGCCGTTACGAAAATAACAGCGAACATTGTAATCAGTTGGATAATAACCAAATGGAAGGTTTTTCCAATCAATATTTTCCATAACATTAAACGTTAGATTAATACTTTTAATGCGACTAAAGTACAAAATATTTGGGTGATGGATCACCTAACTGTTAATAAAAAAACATAGCGCATTTTTTAACTTCAATGACATTTATAATTCTATCAACTTTTTCTTTTAGTCGCTATTTGCAGAAAAATGCCTGAGCCGTTAGATTTCAGTTCTCTTTAGCCTGCCCTACCCATTTTTTAGTGGTTAATAGCTCAGGTATTTTTTGGGTAAAGCAGAGGTTTCTGTTTGCAACACGCCCTGTGCTGGAAAAAATCATGTAATTTTGAGGTTTTCAAAACAAAAAACGATGCACGATTCGGTAGTTTACCTTTCACAACTTTCTATTTTTCAAAAGAATAATCTGGTATTAACCAATGTCAACCTGACGATTGACACCGGTGAATTTGTTTATCTTATTGGCAAAACCGGGAGTGGTAAATCTTCATTGCTAAAAACACTCTATGCCGAATTGCCCGCACAAGACGGCCAGGCCAATGTGGCAGGTTTTGATTTGCGCAAGCTCAAGTCAAAGGATATCCCCTACCTGCGCCGTAAGTTAGGAATTGTGTTTCAGGATTTTCAGTTGCTTTCTGATCGCTCCGTTGAGGATAACCTGGCTTTTGTTCTCAAAGCCACAGGCTGGAAAAACAAAACCGACATCATCAGCCGCATTATGGAGGTTCTTGATGAGGTAGGCTTAAAAGGGAAGCGCAACAAAATGCCACATCAGCTGTCGGGTGGCGAGCAACAGCGTGTTTCCATCGCCAGGGCATTGCTGAACAAACCCCTGCTCATACTTGCTGATGAGCCTACTGGTAATCTGGATCCGGAAACGTCCAACGACATCATGAGGCTACTGATACGTATCAGCGAAGCCGGGCAAGCAGTGCTTATGGCTACGCACAATTACAATCTGATTCACAAATTTCCTGCACGAATAATCAAATGTGAAGAAGGAGCTGTGATTAGTTCAAGTAACCAGCTCGATTAGCTTATCAACGTTTTGGCCATTGTGATACAATATTGCCAGCTTCTCTTTCCTTAAACTGATTGCTTTTTCAGTAAAGCTTTGTTTCATCAATCTCTTGAGCTGCTTCTTCAACGCAGACGCATCATTGGCGATCACACAAAGACTGTCCAATGCGCTTCCGCTTAGCATTTTATCATTAACCAAACTAAAACGGCCATTGTAAAGGGTATTCAAAAGTTTCAACTTCAATCCTGTTGCCTGAAATGTTACCGAAATATTTACCTGCGCCTCACTGATAAGCTTATAAAGGGCTTCATCAGTAGGATTAGCGATCAATTCCACATTCGGCAGTTCTGCCAGCAAATGAACAAGTTGAGAAGGCGGGTGAAGTCCGGCAACTTTAAATGGAACAGGCATATCATTAAATACCTCATTGACCAGAAAGCGCACGGCATTAAAGTTTTCGGCTACGGAGAGGTTCCCGTGATACAGCACATAGTTTCCCTTTCCGGGGATAATATTTACCGCTTTATGCGGATGAAAGGCCGGAATGAATGTTACATTTTTAAAGCTCTCCGCAAAATAATCCGCATCTTTCTGACTTATTGCAATAAGATGATCTGCTTTTTTGAGCACCTTTTGGTATTTTTTTAGCTTTCCGGCTTCATTATAGAAATAATATTTCTTGAAAAGTGCAGATTCCGCTTTGGCCAGGTTCAAGTAATAATCATGTTCAACATTGTGTGTTCGAACACTGATTTTTCGACTCGACAAACGCCTTTCATTCAATAGGTTACAAGTGTGAAGCCCCTCAAGCAGGATAGGATAATCATCTTCCAACAAGCACGCTACCAAGGATTCCGACGTGCGGGAGCTTACGATATAAGGAATGTTTTTAAAAAGGTGTTTTTTGGAAATATCTCTTTTATAATAATTTACGCTAAAACAAATATCCTCCAGCACCTTCGCTTTTTTTCTTCCATATTCAAAGCAATGCAGGTGAACCTTCACCCCTTTCTCAGAGAGTGCTTTTACCTTAAAGAATACATCGATCACCCCGCCATAGTTAGCAGGCCAGGGCACATCAAACGAAACAATATGGAGGTGTTTTTCAGCTATATTGTCCATAAATTTTCAGTAAAACTTTCTCCTCATTTTCCCAGCATAACTGATGAGCAGCAAAAGTAAGATTATTTTTCCATTTAGTGCGTAATGCCTTATTGTCAATACTTTCACGAATCACTCTAGCTATATCTTCCGGTTCGTGCGACGGAATAAAATTACCAATTTGATAGCTTTCGATAATGCGTCTAATTTCGGGCAAATCGCTTGCAATAACGGGCACTCCTGCTTGTATAAAATCAAACAACTTATTGGGCAGGCTGAACCTATAATTCAGATTAGTCGGTTTATCCAGCGTAAATCCCAGATCGGCCAATGTTGTGTATTTTATAAGTTCTGCATAAGGCATGCGAGGCAGAAACATAATTTTATCATCCAGCTTATTTGCTTTACACATTTGTTTTAAAACCGGCAGCACATCGCCGCCACCTATTATTAGCAGCAGGCTGTCGTCAATATATTTCATGCTCAGCACCAATTCTTCTGCTCCACGCTGTATATTAATACCAGATCCCTGCAGGATTAGCAGCCGTTTGTTCGCGGGCAAATTGAGTTGCTCGCGGCTACTTTCCGGTTTTAAATGTAACCTAAAGGGTACATTACGAACAACATGCACGACAATACCGTATTTTTCGCGAAATAAGCCGGCTATGGATTCGTTCACGGTGATCATCTCATCCATTCGCGAAAGCACATACTTCTCAATTGCTTTCCAAACCTTCTGCACAATAGGCCGGCCGGTTAATTCAGGAGTTTCGGTGAAGTATTCATGGCTATCATAAACCAGTGGAATACGTTTAAGTCTGGAAATAATAAAATTGGGTAACAAAGTATCCAAGTCATTGGATACCAATAGGTCTTGCTTGCTGAATAGCAGCAAAAAAAACAGCCGGATATTAAACCAGGCATAGAAAAGCGGCCCCTTTTCAACATATAACCGCATCCTTTTGCACGAATAGGATCGTGTATCCATGGGTGGACTATTTCTCAACCGACGGCCAATCAGAAATACCTTAAACCCTGCTTTTTGCATGCTTGTGCAGGATTTATGAACACGTTGGTCGGTTACCAGATCATTAATTACAGAAACGTAAACATTTTTCAAACAAATCGTCTTACTCAATAATCAGAAACGTTAACCCTAAAATAACTCAACTTGACCCAATATTATTATTAATTGTTATAATTTTGAAAAAAAATAAATCACATTTTGGATCGTT
The DNA here is from genome assembly GCA_018830105.1 of Bacteroidota bacterium. Lineage (GTDB taxonomy): Bacteria > Bacteroidota > Bacteroidia > Bacteroidales > F082 > UBA5536. The sequence goes on along the minus strand of JAHJTC010000002.1, from coordinate 25,995 downwards.
TTTTCAATCTTAAATCCTACAACAGTTTTGGGCTGAATGTTGTAGCCAGTCATTTTGCTTCATTGGAATCAGTTGAAGCCCTGAAAGCACTGATGGACGAAGCTGTTTTTAAAGAAAACAAGCGTTTGGTGCTGGGAGGCGGAAGCAATATTCTATTTTTAGACGACTTTTTCGAGGGTCTTGTAATACATTATTCTAAAAGTGGCTGGGAAGTGCTTGAGGAAGATGAAAATGAGGTGTTGATCTGCGCTCATGCCGGAACTGACTGGAGCAATTTTGTGGACGATATGGTAGAAAAGGGTTTTTATGGCCTTGAAAATTTATCGTTGATTCCCGGCAATGTCGGTGCTGCTCCCATGCAAAACATCGGCGCCTATGGTGTTGAGCTCAAAGACTGTTTTGTTCAACTGGAAGCACTCGACTTTCAGACTGGTAAACAAGTTACTTTCGACCGCCCGACTTGTGATTTCGGCTATCGTTCAAGCTTTTTCAAGCAGGGCGGCAAAGGCAGGTATTTGGTTTTATCGGTGCAATTCAGGCTCAAAAAGCAGGGAAACCTTAATATGGCCTACGGAAATATCAGCGATTATTTAAATGAACAAGGCCTAGAGAATCCTTCGCTAAAGGACTTGAGCGAAGCCATAAAATCTATTCGCCGAAGCAAACTGCCCGATCCGAAGGAGATAGGAAATTCAGGGAGTTTTTTTAAAAACCCGCTTATGCACCAACTTGTTTTTGAACAGCTGCAAATGGAGTTTCCTGAAATACCGGCTTTCCCGGCAACAAATAACACCGTTAAGATTCCGGCAGCCTGGCTTATCGATCGTGCTGGCTGGAAAGGCTACCGCAAAGGAGATGCCGGTGTGCACAAAAATCAGGCGCTGGTGCTTGTAAATTACGGCAAAGCAAGCGGAAGAGAATTGTTTGCCCTCGCCATGCAGATACAACTCGATGTGAACAAAAAATTTGGCGTATTCCTGGAACCCGAAGTCAATATCGTCTGATTATTTCCGGCCATTCAAACGATGCGAAATCAGACGAATACTCATGCTGCGCTGGCCATGAATATCCTATAGTTAAAAACTTGTTCAGCATGTTTGAGATCAAAGCGATTGCAATTTTAAACCAAAGTAGCTAAAGTATTAGCAGATTGTAAATATTTGTGGCAACACCGATCGCTGACTTCATACCCAATCATTATTTAGAATTGTTTCTAAATAATATTAACTTCGCTTCTTTAAAGTTCATATGGGATGAATTCAGAGGCTATAAAATCAGCTGGAAATTTTCTGCAAAAAAACCTGGAAGGCTTCGTTTGGCTGCTAGCGCTTCTGTTGCTGGCGCTGATGTCGCCATCAGTCACTCAGCCCAGTCTTTGTATTTTTCATCAACTCGGTATCGATTCCTGTCCGGGTTGCGGGCTTGGCCATAGCATTTCTGCTGTTTTTGCCGGTAAGTTTATTACCGCTTTTGAATACCATCCACTGGGACTTTTTGCCATTTTAATGCTGTCAGTTCGAAGCTTTATAGTGTTTAAACAATATCATGATTACCAAAAACTAAAATCCAGAATTTATGACAAAAATTTATGAGTTAATGCCTGATATTCAAGGCGAAGAAATGGTTTTTCTGCAAAATATGACTAAAGAATACAGCGATGATCAGCTGCGTAATTTCGCCAATATTTACCGGGCCAGACGAAAAGATCCACAGATGATTTTACTCCTCTGTTTGCTTGGTTTTGTTGGTGTTTCAGGCGTGCATCGCTTTATTCTCAACCAGATTGGAATGGGAATTTTGTATTTTTTCACTGCAGGACTGTGTCTGATCGGTACAATTGTCGATTTGGTAAACTACAGAACTTTGAGTTTTACTTTTAATCGTCAGGTAGCCAGCGAAATACATTATATGCTCGGACAATCGAAATAATCTTTTCAGGAAAACTATTTGCCTGATTTAAGGATTGCCTTATTGATTTTTTTAGCAATCAGGGGGCCTTCATAAATAAAGCCGGTATAAACCTGAACAAGATCAGCACCTGCTTCAATTTTCTCGAGTGCATCTTTTGGTGTAAAAATTCCGCCAACACCAATAATGGGAAAGGCTTTACCTGATTTTTCGGCCAGGTAACGGATTACTTCTGTGCTGCGATCACGGATGGGCAAACCGCTTAACCCTCCTTTTCCGGCTTTTTCGGCCAAAAGAATATCTTTTTCCAGCGTATTGCGGCTGATGGTGGTATTTGTGGCTACCACACCCTGAATGCCGGTTTCCTTTACCAGAAAAATTACTTCGTCCAGTTGTTTTTCATTCAAATCAGGCGATACTTTCAGCAAGACGGGCTTGGGTTTGGCTTGCATTTTATTGCGCTGCTGAATGGCATTTAATATGGCCATTAATGCATCCTGGTCTTGTAACTCGCGCAGATCGCTGATATTTGGACAGCTTACATTCACAACAAAATAATCCACATAAGGAAACAGTCCTTCGAAATTAGTCACATAATCGGCTATGGCATCAGCATTGGGAGTAAGGGTATTTTTTCCGATATTGCCTCCAATAATCACCCTGCCCGATCGGTTACGCAGTCTCCCGATTGCCGCTTCTAAACCCTTGTTATTGAACCCCATGCGATTGATTAATCCCTGATCTTGCCTGAGCCTGAACAAACGCTTTTTGGGATTTCCCGGCTGCGCTTTAGGTGTTACGGTCCCTATTTCGATATGGCTGAAACCAAGCTGTGACAGTTCTTCAAACACTTCGGCATTTTTATCAAAGCCCGCTGCAATGCCCACAGGATTAGCAAAATGCAATCCAAACAGCTCACGTTCAAGCGAAGGATCGTTTACTGTGGTTAAGCTTCGGGCAATTGCTTTTATGCCCGGAATGGCCATGGCCAGCCTGAGCAAGGCAATAACGGCATGATGTATCCGCTCAGGATCAAATAAGAAGAAAACAGGCCTGATCAACAGCTTGTACATGGCGTTCGATTTAGTGTTGTGATTTAAAATGATTCATATAAATTTAAAATATATATCAAAAAAAAGTCCCGTATGGGACTTTAAATATTAGGCTTCAGTTTTTTCTTCAGGATTTTCCTGATCTGCTTTTTCGCTTGGTTCTTCTGTTTCTTCGGTGAAGTCAAGCAATTGTTTTTCTATAAGCAGCTGATACCAATTGAAAACTTTTTTCATATCGGAGGGATACACTGCTTCTTCATCAAAATCGGGAACAACAAGGGCAAATTTTTCCTTAAGTGCATCAACGCTGAGTTTTTTCGCTTCAAAATCAAGTTTGTCACCTAATTTTTCATGGATGTTTTTAAAAACCTCTTTCAATAACATATCTTCTGTAGTGGTGAAAATACTTATTTCTTCCAGTGAACTCATGCGATCCTGCGCAAAAGCAGGGAAGCGTTTTCCATCGAGAAGCGATTCCACTACAACACTGTTTTTCCCCTGTCCGGTAACCTGAAACAGCCCCGGTTTTCCTGAGATTGATACAATCTTTGTTAAATCCATCATCTGTGTGTTTATAATTTGGCGGCAAAAATACGTTATTTAATCAATTTGAATCTTTTTTTGGGTGGACACTTTTAACTTTTAATCCGAAGCGAGACCAAATCAAAGGCTTTGAACACTTTGTCAGGCAAAGGATTGCAAATCATACAGTCTCCTATAAATGCCGGCATCGGAAAGTAGTTTGTCGTGTGTGCCTCTTTCCACAATTTCCCCTTTGGCCACAACGATTATCTCATCAGCATGTTGTATGGTAGAAAGCCGGTGAGCGATAACGACTGAGGTTCTGTTGGTCATGATTTTTGCCAAAGCATCCTGTACCAGCCGTTCCGATTCGGTGTCGAGCGATGAAGTAGCCTCATCGAGTATTAATATTGGTGGGTTTTTTAGCACTGCACGCGCAATACTAAGCCGCTGCCGTTGTCCGCCTGAAAGGTTCATGCCGCGATCACCGATAAAGGTGTGGTAACCATCCTCGAGCTGCGAAATAAATTCATGTGCATTGGCAACCTTAGCAGCCTCAATCACCTGTTCCATCGTGGCATCCAATTTACCAAAGGCAATATTATTGAATACCGAATCATTGAACAATATACTTTCCTGCGTAACGATTCCCATCAGCGACCTTAAATCGTCAATCTTGTAATCGCGCAAATCAATACCATCCAGTGTGATGGCGCCGTCAACAACATCATAGAAGCGTGGCAAAAGATCAACCAGCGTCGATTTGCCACCGCCCGATTCTCCAACCAGTGCAATCAGCTTGCCTTTTTCTACCGTGAAATTAACACCTTTCAAAACCGGCTCTTTGCCATAGCTGAAGGAAACATTGCGGTATTCAATTTTTGACTTGAAGGTATTTACAGCTTTAGCATCCTTCTTTTCGGTGATCACTTCTTCGGCATCAAGAATCTCGAAGATACGCTCAGCCGACGCGATCCCTTTCTGAATGCTGTAGAAACCCTGCGCGAAAGTTTTGGCCGGCGGAATGATCTGCGAGAAAACCAGAATATAAACTATAAAATCAGCAGCCTGAATAACCGGAGAATCGCCCAAAACAAGTCTTCCCCCGAACCACAACACAATCACGATTACTACCGAAGAGAGGAACTCACTGAGGGGCGAACTCAGGTCGCGGCGCCGGTAAATGCTGACCATCAAACGCGAAAACAGGTTGTTTTGCTCCTGAAAACGCTGGTCAGAATAGTTTATAGCATTAAAAGCCTTGATGATACGCAAACCGCTAATCGTTTCTTCGATGGTAGAAAGCATGCCTGCCATGCGTGCTTGTCCGATCTTTGAGCTCTTGCGCAAACTCTTCCCGATCTGTCCGATCAAAAAACCCGTAACGGGCAACAACACCAGCACAAAAACGGTAAGTTGCGGGCTCACACTAAACATAAAAGCAATATACACCAGAATAGTGATAGGATCGCGCACAATCATTTCCAAATAATTCATGATGGAATATTCCACTTCCTGCACGTCTGTAGTGATGCGTGCCATGATGTCGCCCTTGCGATTTTTGTTGTAAAAAGAAATCGGCAGAATAATGATTTTACTGTAGATGCTGTTGCGGATATCTTTTACGGCGCCAATACGTACATTGGCCATATAAAACATGGCAAAAAACCGGGCAAAATTTCTCAGGAAGAAGGAAGAAACCAGGATGATACAGATAAAGATCAGGGCCTGCAGCTGCCCCTGTTCAATAATGATCGCGCTGATATAATAGTTAAGCGAGTTAATCAGCGCATCGGCATTCAGTGCAAATTCAGGTTTTGCAGTAACCAGGGCATCGGTGCTGAACAAAAGATTCAGGAAAGGCACCAACATGGAAATGGAGAACAGCGAAAATACAATGGTTAGCAAGTTAAACAATACGTTTAGCAGGGCATAGCCCCAATAAGGCTTTACGTAAGCGAGTACCCGGTAAAATTTTCTCATAATTGCTGACTTAGCAGGTCGATTCCTGTATATGATTCGGGCGTTATCGCCCTGAGCTCTTTTTTAACACTTTCGGAAACAGGCAATGTTTCAATAAAGGTATTGATGGTGTTTTTATCAATTTTTTCGTTGGTACGTGTCAACTGCTTAAGTAGTTCGTAGGCACCTTCAACGCCTTCGCGACGCAAAATAGTTTGAATGCCTTCGGCAACAACGAGGGTGTTATTTTGCAAGTCCTTGGCAATCTTTTTTTCATTCAATAGCAGTTTGCCCAGCCCCTTACGGATAGATTTTATAGCGATCAGTGTATGCGACAGCGGAACGCCAATATTGCGTGTAACGGTAGAATCGGTAAGATCGCGCTGCAACCGGCTTAATGGCAGTTTGGCACTGAGGTGCTCAAAAATCGCATTGGCAATACCCAAATTGCCTTCTGCATTTTCAAAGTCTATTGGATTAACTTTATGTGGCATAGCCGATGATCCCACTTCGCCGGCTTTAATCTGTTGCTTAAAATAATCCATGGAAACATAAAGCCAGATATCGCGACTCAGGTCGAGTAGTATGGTATTGATGCGTTTGAGGCCATCGAAATATGCAGCCAGATAATCGTAATGTTCAATCTGTGTTGTGGTTCGCTGGCGGTGCAGCTCCAGTTTTTGGTTTATGAAGTTGCAAGCAAAATCTTCCCAGTTAATCTCTGGATAGGCCACTGCATGGGCATTAAAATTGCCTGTTGCACCACCAAATTTTGCCGAGAACGGAATCCCCTTTAGTAATTCGAATTGATTTTCGAGACGCTCCGCAAACACATACAGTTCTTTGCCCAGCTTTGTTGGACTGGCAGGCTGTCCATGGGTTCGTGCCAGCATACTCACATCTTTCCATGTGTAGGAAAGCTGTATGATCTGTTGTTGAAGGCTTTCAATTTCGCGACTGATATTTAGTTTATGTGCATCCTTGATCGATAGCGGAAGTGCAACATTATTAATGTCCTGTGATGTAAGGCCGAAATGAATGAATTCTTTAAATGGCTGCCAGCCGTAATCGTCGAAGCGTCGTTTTAGGAAATACTCCACGGCTTTTACGTCATGGTTTGTCTCCTTCTCAATTTCCTTAATCTCCAGCGCATCTTCTAAAGTGAACTCTTCGTATAGCGCATGCAGCTGATCAAAGTCTTCTGCTTTGAAGGCTGCCAGCTGAGGCAAGGGCAATTCACACAGTGCGATAAAATAATTCACCTCCACCATCACGCGATAGCGTATCAGGGCATATTCTGAAAAGAAATCAGCCAATTCAGAGGTTTTGTTGCGGTAGCGCCCATCAACAGGCGAGATTGCTGTTAAAGCTGAAAGTTGCATGGCATAGCGATTTGCAGGCAAAAGTACGGAATAATTTCAGGCCAGCGAAAAGAGAATAGGCTCAGACAAATCAGCTTTGTTTCAGATAGCAGTGTTAATGAATCACTAAGCCGAATCAGGTTTATTTTTGCATTATACCGCCATTGCTTACCGTTGCCACAAACTCGAATCAGCAACCAGGCTTACGCTGGAGGTCTTACGTGTGGCAAAGTAACCCAATCCACCTTCGCGGAGGTTGGAGCTGATATTGGCAGGTGGCCCACCAAAAAGCGGGTTGCTGAATCCGCTTTCGTTGCGCAACTCCAACAAAAACTCATAGTAATCCTTACTTATGGCCGACATGATCAGGCTGATTGTATCGCCGGGCATTACTTCATCTTCGTACAAAAACATCACAGTGATGCCATTGGTATTGTTACCATTGATGAGCCTGTCGTCTAAAATAGCGGTACGGTAGGCAGTATCCGTTAGGATAAGGCCGTTGCGTAATACATCCAAGCGGTAAAAATCTGTTGTTGGAGGATCCATAGCAAAGAGTTTTACCATCCAAAATCCGGGTGGATTGCGAAATTCAAGCTGTATGGAATCCAATTGAAATGCCGTTTGGGGCATTGTGTTCGTTGCTTCATAGTTTATGGATTCGCCTATGGCTTCCGGAAGCGAAACACTTAGCAGATAGTCGTTTCCGGGGATGCCGTAATAATTTGCAGGGGTATAATACATGCCGCTTCTTTCGGGATATTCGAGGAGTGTAATGGCTTGCGATCCATCGTCAACAACCACCGAAGCCCCACTTACAGCTGCTGGCTCTGTATTGGAAAAATAGTTGGCAGATTGCGAAAGCCTGACCAGGTGAGCCATCGTGTCGGTACTGATCTGGCCATCTACAACGAGGCGCGTAAAACTTTGATCCAATTCGATATCAATGGTTTCGGTGCAGGCCGAAAAAAGTCCCAGCACGAGAAATATACCAAATACTGCTTTTGTCAGGTTTTTCATGGGATCAGAATTTGAAGTTATAGGTAATAGCCGGCACAATTCCAAAGAGGTAGGTCATTTCTGCATTGGTAACGTTGGGCTGCTCGGGGTCGGCAATAAAATTGATTACCCAGGGATTTTTGCGGTAGTAGGCATTATATACTGACAAATTCCATTCGCCTGTCCATTTGCGGCCGGGTTTTTCCTTGGCACGCAGGGTAATGGAAATGTCGAGGCGGTGATAGTCAGGCAACCGATAGGCGTTGCGGTCAGAATAAACCGGCGCGATGGTATTTCCGATGGTGAAACGGCCGGTAGGAAAAGTAACTGCCGAACCTGTGCTATAAACCCAATTGGCTCCCAGATCAATACGTTTTGAAAGCTTGTAGTTGGCTACGATCGAAACATCATGCGGCCTGTCGTAACTGGCAGGATAGGGCTTGCCCTTATTGATTTCGGGAATTTCGCGAAAGGTGCGCGACCAGGTATAACTCACCCAGCCGTTGAGCCGGCCTTCGTTGAGCCTGACCAGAAATTCTAGTCCATATGACCAAGCCTTGCCGAAGCGTAATTCGCCATCCAGGTATTCGTTGAGCAACAACTCAGCATGATCTTTAAAGTCGATTGCATTGTGATTGAGTTTGTAAAAACCTTCAACAGAAGTCTCTAGCTTTTCCTTTGGAAAATAACGGAAATAGCCTGCTGAAAACTGATCGCCAAGCTGAGGTTTCACATTGGGCCCTGTCGGAAACCAAATATCCAGTGGCGTACCCGCTGTTGAGTTTTGTGCCAGGTGCACATACTGGGCATTGCGGGTATAGGCAGCTTTTACCGAAGAGAACTCGTCAAGTTTCCAGGCCAGGCTAAATCGAGGCTCAAGATTTGCAAAAGTCTGATAAATTTCACCTGAAGGATACACCACAGAGTCAACTTTCTCATATTGCTCATCATATTGATACACAGTGCCCTTGCCGATATTGTTGAACATACTCAGGCGCAGGCCGTACTTCAGGGTGAGGCGGTTGCTCAGCTGATGTTCGTTGTTGAAGTAAATACCGCTTTCAAGGGCAAAAGATTCGGGAACTTCCAGTTTATTGAAAGCGGTTTCTTCTCCCAGCCCCACAGCGGTGCCCGGGCTAAAGCTGTGAAAGGTGGTATGCAAGCCAAATTTCAGGGTGCTGCTGGCAGAAGCAAACCAGGTAAAATCACTTTTGAGGGCGTAATCCTGCATACGCGAATTCCAGTCGAAGGCATTGGGTTCACCCTCAGGGATACCCAATTCATAATTGAAACGACTGTAGATCAATGAGAAATTAGAAAATATTTTTGGGCTGAACAGGTGATTCCAGCGAACTGTAAGGGTTTGGTTGCCCCAGCCAAGGGCAAAGCTTTCATTTTTGAACACATCCTTACCAAAGTATCCACTCACAAAAAGGCGGTTTTTGTCATTGAAGGTGTAGTTGGCTTTTCCATTGAAATCGTAAAAATAAAGGGTGTTGTTGCGGACATCTTCGTTGGGCGAAAGCGCCAAAAACAGATCGGCATAGGTGCGGCGACCTGCCAGCATAAAGGATGACTTGTCTTTTTGGATTGGGCCTTCCAGCGTAAGGCGGCTCGAAATAGTGCCTACCCCACCCTGCCCGGTAATCCGTTGCGAGTTGCCATCGTTCATCCGCACATCCACTACAGACGAAAGCCGGCCACCATATTCAGAAGGGATATCGCCTTTATAAAGTTCCACGCTTTTTACGGCATCGTTATTAAAAACTGAGAAAAAACCAAGCAGATGCGAAGGATTATACACCAGGGCTTCGTCAAGCAAAATGAGGTTTTGATCGGGACTGCCACCACGCACGCTAAAACCCGATCCGCCTTCGGAGGTGGCTTGCACGCCGGGCAATAGCTGCAGGGCCTTGATCACATCTACCTCACCCATAAAGGCAGGAATCTGGCGAATATTTTTGATATCGAGCCGGGCCACGCTCATTTGTGGACGTCTCACATTTTCGAGGGCTGATTCGCCGGTTATGACCACTTCATTCAGCTCCATTTCCTGAGGAGAAAGTTTGATATTGATGAGGGTATCATTACGCAAATCAAGCTGTAGCTGTTTGGAATTGTATCCAATATAGGAGTATGTGAGGGAGTAAGAGCCCGGATCAAGTCGCACGGAATAGTAGCCGTAAACATTGGTAGCTGTTCCTCCGGAAAGCTCCGTAATATAAAGCGTTCCACCTATCAGCATCTCCCCGGTGGAGGCATCGCTGATGTAGCCACTTAAGGTTAAAAACGGTTTTGCGACCTCTTCTTCAGCCTGAAGAGGAGATTCAAAAGCCAAAAAGAGAACCAGCACGAAAGCAGTTATCAAACGAAAAGGGAGTGCCATAGATCTTGTAGTGAAATTTACTTCATGTTATAACGCTTTGTTGGGCTTTAAGTTTTACGGCTTTAAATAGTTTTTTTTGCCAGTAGTGGGGCGGCTCCGTTTTAGTCAGGGTGCGACTTGGAGTCGCACACTGACTGCATATTATATTTTAGCACCCTGCTACAGCAGTAGGAACTTTTCTCGCCCATGGAATTCCTTTCGTTTGACCTTACTTATCACTTTCTTGCTCCACAATACATTTGTTTTATCATTAGAAACAAATATTAATAGTTTAAGTTATTTACCACGCGAAAGGATTACCTTCGGTGAGATAGTTCGCGCTGTAGCTCTTTGTGGCATCGCTCGTAGTGAAAACACCAGCAGCTTGTATCAACATAATGCAGCCAGTAAATCGCCTAAACTTAACCTAAAACCACTTGATTTCCGCTGGCTAATGTATTATCTTAGCCCCCAAACCAAAACATCCAACCCCATGCTTGTCCAATGGCATATCTGGATTACACTTTCAAAACAGCTCAACAAACTGAAACCAGATTTTCTTCATAAGCTATACAGGTTTGTATTACAGTTAGCTACCACCAATCCCAGCAAGGAAAGCACACATTTATTTGATATTTCAGGCCGGCAATGCAAAGGCATGGTTTTGCCTTGCACCCATGCCATAACTTGTCTAATCAGCTTGAAACACACAACTTATGCTTATATAAACCACGCAAACAGAACTATTTTTAAGCTTGGGAAGAATAACTTTATCAGTCAGCAGACTCCAAGCCGGGTTGCGGGCTTGGATGCCGGGAGAGATAACGCAATATTTTTCAACTATTTATTTCCTTCATTTATATAGCAAGTATCATGAAATACAAATATGCCATAAGTTTAATTTTTCTTATTTGTTCTACATCTTATTCATATAGCCAAGTGCCCGAACCGTCATTTAGTAATAAAATTGAAGCGGAAAATTACCTGGCCGTGCTCAATGTTGATTCAGTATCATGGAATATGGCCAAAGCAGAGTTGTTTGGCTTGATTGCGTTTGAAATGTATTGCCTGAGTTATCCCGATTCTGTTTATGCTAATATATATACCAATTTTTATGATATGCCTTATTTTTATGAAGGCAAGCTCCGGGAAGATCCCAATACAGGAAAGTTATGGTATAAGGATACTTATAATAATGAACGTTTACTGGTCGATATGTCTCTTTCTGTAGGAGATACTTTTGAGGTTTATACAAATGAATGGAGCACAGTTGAAGATGTTTACTATCTGGAAGGCAGGAAAATAATCCAATTTGATTGGTATTCAAATATATGGGACGAAAACTTGCTTTTTATTGAAGGAGTAGGAAGAAACATTGGGCTTTTGTATAGAGACAATTTAAACTATGCTTCTTGTAAATACGATAATGACCAATTAGTATATGTTAATCAAAACACGAGTTTGTTTATCGGATGCTTCCTTGATCCAACAACTGTGGATGAAAGCATAACTAAAAAAGAAGCCTTCTCAAAAACGCAGCTTGCAGGCTCAAAGCAATTGCTTATTTCAGGTGTAAAGGTCTATAATAAACCCATTCACCTTAAAATAGTTGACATACTTGGCAACAAAACATCTGAATATATCCTGTCCAATGATCCTGATTATGTTGATTTGAGTCATCTGGAAAACGGGCTTTATATTTTGTTATTTTCGTCTTTTGATCAGGGAGAAATACTGGATGTAAAGAAGATTTATTTAAGAGATTAAACTGTCAATAAATGTGGTTTTTGATCTATTTTAAGTTTAGTTTTCTTTTAAGCTCACATTCTGATGTTTGAATGTAGTTAATATCGGACTATATCAAAAAAAAAAGCCATCCCGAAGGATAGCTTTTTTCGTTATATTAAGGTATTTGCAGGATAACTGATCTCAAAGACTACTTGATAATCTCCAAACTCCTTTTCACGAAGTCGTTGAGTTCTTTGCCTGTGAGCAGGTTTTTCGACAGCCGCGCCAGATCGTATAGCTGACTGATTGTTTTTTCCTGTTCGGCTTCATCCTTTTCGGGTAGTGAAGCGATAAGCGGATGGTTGGTATTTACGACCAGACTGAAAGAATCCGGCAGATCGCCCAATCCCATCATACCGCCACCACCCACAGCATTCATCTCTTTCATGCGACGCATAAATTCGTTTTGTGTGATCACCACCGGTGAGTCGGTCTCGCTGCGGTTCTCGAAGCTGATTTCGAAGCGTTTTTTGTCAACCTTTTTTTCAAAAACTGTTTTTACAGCTTCCTTTTGCTTGTCGTCGAGCTTTGAAGGCATTTCCTGCTCTTCCTTCACAATCAGCTTATCTATGGTGTTGGCATCCACGCGGGTAAAGCTGCTGTCGGTCAGTTTTTGCTCCAGGGTGTTGATAAAGCTGCTATCGAGTATGCCATCCATCAGCAGCACATCATAGCCCCGTTCTTTGGCGGCTTCGATATAGCCAAACTGCTCGTCCATATTGTTGGCATACAGATAAATCGTTTTTTTGTCCTTGTCTTTTTGATTGGTCTCAATATGCGTCTTATACTCTTCAGGCGTAAAATATTTGCTGTCGGTATTTTTGAATAACACAAATTTTTCGGCCCTCTCATAGAATTTTGGATCAGAGATCATCCCATATTGAATAAAGATCTTGATATCGTCCCATTTCTTTTCGAAAGCATCACGGTCTTTCTTAAAAAGCTCTTCCAGTTTATCGGCCACTTTCTTGGAGATATAACCTGATATTTTCTTTACATTCTGATCGCTTTGCAAGAATGAACGGCTCACATTGAGCGGGATGTCAGGCGAGTCGATCACACCATGCATCAGGGTGAGGAAATCGGGTACGATGCCTTCTACTGAATCCGTTACAAAAACCTGGTTGCTATAGAGTTGTATTTTGTTGCGCTGCAATTCATAATTGCTTTTTACCTTGGGGAAATACAAAATTCCGGTGAGGTTGAAGGGATAATCCACATTGAGGTGGATATGGAAGAGGGGCTCATCGAAATTCATGGGATACAGATCGCGATAGAACGCCTTGTATTCTTCGTCATTGATGTCGGCCGGCGCTTTTTTCCAAAGCGGGTTGGTATCGTTGATTATACGGGGTTTCTCAACCGTTTTTGTCTTTGGATTGCCGTCCTTATCCTTTTCACCTTCCAGTGGCTCTTCGGTTTTTTCCATGCCAAACTGAATGGGCACAGGAAGGAATTTGCAATATTTATCGAGCAGTTCTTTGATCTTATATTCTTCCAGAAAGTCTTCGTTTTCTTTGTCGATATGCAGCACTACTGCTGTTCCGCGATCTTCCTGCTCACTTTTTTCGATGGTATAAGCCGGGCTGCCATCGCATTCCCACTTTACAGCATCCGTATCGCCTTCTGTTTTGTATGTTTTAGTAAAGAGTTCCACTTTTTCGGAGACCATAAAGCTGGAATAGAAACCCAATCCAAAATGTCCGATAATGGCATTGGCTTCGGCCTCTGTTTTGGTTTTAAACTTGCTAACGAACTCCTCAGCGCTCGAAAAAGCGATCTGGTTAATGTATTGTTCAACTTCTTGCTGATTCATTCCTATTCCACGATCGCGAATGGTAAGCGTTTTGGCTTTTTTGTCGAGCTCCACTTTGATGGTGAGGTCGCCCAAATCGCCATTAAACTCGCCGGATGAAGCCAGCGTTTTGAGTTTTTGTGTGGCATCCACGGCATTACTCACCAGCTCACGCAAAAATATTTCGTGATCGGAATAGAGGAATTTCTTGATAATCGGAAAGATGTTCTCGGTTTTAACATCAATTTTACCTTTATGCATTTTTCTTGAGTTTTTTAGTTTCGTCAGCCTAAATCAAAGGCTGTGCCAATAGGACAGCAACTGCCATTTTGGCTTTACTTGCTGGCCTGATAGATGCAGTAGAAAGCTTTAGTTATTGTTGTTTGATAATAAAAGTACCAGTCGCCTTAAGCCACTGGGGATTAGGATATCCAAGGCCAACTGAATATGAAATCTAGTTGTAATTTCCTTTAATTAGTGTCTGTCTTTAAAGTCAAGCCATCTTCAGTATCCAATGTACCCTCAATTTACAGATTATTAGCAGAATTGGGTGGTAGTTTCTTGTTAAACCGCAATACATTTTGAGCGCCTGCCTGCCGGCATAGGCAGGGGCTAAAAACCTTGAAATTAAGTGCATACGCTGTCCATCCTAATACAAAATGTTGGTAACTGTTATATCGTAATTATCTTTGTCCTATTAGGTTCTGAAACTCCCATTTCAAAATATTCAATTAAAAATGTCCCCGAATTAAATTGTATATTTAAATCGCAGCTTTTATCTGAATCTATCGCTGTAAAGTATTGTGATTTAGTCACATCATCAAATTGTGTAATTAGCCAATTCGTAGAAGAATCATCTGTAAAAAACCAAAACCCTGTCCCTAATGCAGTAATTTTGATCTTTAATTCTGTTCCCATGGCGAGATCTGCAGCAAGACTAAAGTTTTCACCGTTATAACTTTCTTTTTCTAAATCAAGAATATTTTCGCCATATAAACCAGTTGTTGGATATTCAATAAGGTTTTCTGTTATCTCAAAAGTTGTGCTGTCAATAAAATTTCTAATATATTTCTCGAAATATGGTATTTCTGCATTTACGCCTAAATCTGAGTATCTGTCAACTAAATTATTTCTAATTGATGTAGTATCAAGATAAATGGCATGATTTATCAATTGCGAGCCTATCGAATTGTTTGTTAATGCCCCATCTTCTCTAATATCTGTGCTAATATTTGAAAGGAGTTCTGTTACTTCAGCTTCAGTACGGTAGCCTTGCAAAATTAATGATGTGGCTAAAAGAATCGCATTGTTATCTCCATCTTGCGAAATATCCAGAACTTCTGATGATTCGGTTAAGGGTGTGCTGATATTAAATATGTCTAAAATCTCTGATTGAGCCTGACTCTTTGCTTCTGAAAAAACAACACCTTGAGATTCTAAATATTCTACCCTTGGTTTTTCCAAATGTGACAAAACATTGGTATTCACTGTTGTTTTATCTGAAATATCAGACAAGGCATACAACGTAATCTGAGAAGTCGATTGTTCTCCCAGAATTTCATTAAAATAAAACCCATCTGCTCTTAAACTAATGTAATTTGATACTAACTCAATGTTTCCGATTTCAAAACTTCCCTTGTTATCGGTGATTTGAGTATTGTACATTTTTCCTGTTTGTGATAAATCAGCATTTAATTCATTGATTGAGATACTTGTTCCGTTGATAAATGGTCCTTTTTGAACAAAACCACTTATGTGCTCTTTTTTTATTATTGGTATTGATTTCTCATCTTTACTACAGCTGTTCAAGATGAAAATTGCAGTAATGATAATAGATAGAATAATCGATTTTGCTTTCATGTTTGTTATTTTTGTTGTTTGATAATAAAAGTACCAGTCACCTCAAACCATTGAGGATTTGGGTTTCCAAGGCCACCGGAACGATCAATATAGGTGTAATTTCCTCTAATTGTAGCCAAATCGGCTTCATTACTCAATACACCATCAATATCCATAACATTGTTATACCCTAATCCTGCACCAATCTTCCCGTTTAAATTGCAGCCTGTTCTGATTACAGAATAATTGGAAGTAGAATTTGTCGACCTACTAACTTTAATTGTAGTATCGTTGATAATGCTTAAATAAAGAAATGGTCGGTGAGTAGTTTCATCAGAACCTGTAGATGTAAACCAACCTTCGTAAATGCCTTCCGGTGGGTTTTCACATATTTTATCTTCTTTTTTACAAGCAATCATGCTGCCAATAATAAGGAGACAAATAATTGCTTTTTTCATTGCGATAAATGTTTTAGTAACAAGTGCTTGCATCAATATAAAGTTTTGAGCTTAAGGTCATTGTAAAGTTTCCATTAATCAAAACACTTTCTGTTGCCACGAAATAGCTTTTTAACCTGCATAAATAGTGACTATGCATATACCATTACCACCTGAGATGCGTGAACCAATGTTTCCAAGACCCATAAAAGTAATAGATTTTTTCTCAGTTTACAAGTAGAAATGAAATCTATTTGCAAGATTTTTAGTATTTCTTAGCAGTTTGAAAGTGAAGGCGTGGGAATTGACATATTCACATCCTGTTGATTAAGGTTGTAACTTTGCCAAAAATTGTAAATCATGGACGAAGCTCTCCTGCGTTTTCTGGAATTACTCGAAGAAAAACTCATTAACGAAAAACTGGTGAAGCTCACATTGAGTAAGCCGCGTCGCAAATCGGATGAATTACGCAATGTTTATGTAAAGCCCGTTCAGCTCAAGGCCGGCAAATATTACTCCTTTGAATACAAGTACACACAGCGCCATGAAGTGAAGAATTTTGTTGCCGGACAGGCAAAAGAAAAGGTGCAGCAGCTGCTGGAGACGCATTTTATGCAGGCCGATCTGTTCGGATTGGAGACTGACAGCAGCCTGACAATTTTTTCGAGTGGTAAGATGAAGCTAAAAACCCGCCAGATTGAAAAACGCGCAGCTCCTGATATGCAACACGACCGACAGAAAAAACGGCTGCTAAACCCGGCTGCTGTCTGGTGGTTTCAGCTGGGGCTGGCCGATCGTGAAGGAAATATCCTCCCTTCGATGCAGCATAAATTCAAGCAGATTAACCGCTATGTTGAAATACTTGCACCATTGCTCAAAAGCCTGCCCGCCGGACAAAAGCTGCATATCGTGGATATGGGAGCCGGCAAAGGCTATCTAACTTTTGCCTTGCACGAATACCTCACACAGCATCAAAGTCGCGAGCTGGAATTAACCGGCGTAGAGATGCGGACCGATCTGGTAAGCAAAACCAATCATATAGCACAAGCAGCAAAACTCGAGGGTTTGCATTTTGACGCAGGAAGTATTGCCGATTATCGGATTGAAAACACGGATGTGTTGATTGCCCTTCATGCCTGCGACACCGCCACCGACGACGCCATTGCCGCCGGCATAAAGGCTGGAGCAAAGCTGATTGTGTGCGCGCCATGCTGCCATAAACAGATTCGAAAAGCCATTTCGGCCAACGCCATGCAACATCCTGCACTCCATTTTGGGATTTTGATGGAACGGCAGGCCGAAATCCTCACCGACACCCTGCGTGCGCTCATTATGGAATATCATGGCTACAAAAGCCAGATTATGGAGTTTGTGGAACTGGAGCACAGTCCGAAAAACCTTTTGCTAACCGGCGTGAAATCGAAAGAGGCGCCTGATAAAGAAACCATTGCCAAACGAATTAACGCGCTTAAACAGGAATATGGTATCGCGGAGCATTTTCTGGAGACGGCTTTAGGCATTACTCCTTTTTAATGGATTTTCGAACTTAAAAAACAAAGCATGATCATAAGCGGAACTTTAATCAATGTTTTAGCAGTAGTGGCTGGCAGCCTGTTGGGTTTGTTGTTTCACACCCGCTTGCCGCAGCGTTTTGTTGCTATAATTTTTCAGGCGATAGGTTTGTTTACGCTTGCCTTGGGCATGAAAATGGCTTTAGGAGCAAATTCCTGGTTAATTGTTGTGCTAAGCCTGATTGCCGGCGGCCTGACCGGTGAATTATTAAAACTCGAAACCTATTTTGATGGACTGGCATCACGTTTGGCCAAAAAATTACATATTGGCAGCAAACGCTTTAACGAAGGCTTGCTAACGGCTTTTTTGTTGTACTGCATGGGTTCGATGACGGTATTGGGCGCTATTGAAGAAGGCATGGGCGGCAAACCGGAACTGTACTATCTGAAGTCGGTGATGGATGGCATTTCTTCCGTTGCACTGGCTTCCGGGCTCGGGATTGGCGTTTTATTTTCGGCTGTGCCCTTGTTTATTTATCAGGCAAGCCTAACGCTTTTCGCTTTTTGGTTTGGCACTTTTTTCCCGGAACAACTTATTGCCGAAATATCGGCTACGGGTGGTGTATTGTTGCTGGGTTTGGCCTTAAACATACTGAAAGTGGCACAGATAAAGATGCTCAACTTGTTACCAGCTTTGATTTATGTGGCTTTGTTTGCCTACACAAGCTGGTATTTTGGATGGACTATTTAAGGAATTATTCGCCATCGGATGAAGATTCATGATTAAAAATTGCGGTTTCGCAGGGCAGTTAAGCGATCACGATGGTCTGGTAAGGATATAAACTAAACTGCCAATCAGCACTGCAAAAGAGAATCCCATGGCAATCAGCGGAAGTTCAGCGAGATAGATGATCACTCCGCTAACCGAAATGCCACTCGTGGCCAAAACTTTTGCGGGACGCGAAATGGCACGTTCTTCGCGCCACTTAACAACCGGAGGGCCAAATCGCGGATGGTTCAGCAACCAGTGTTCTGCTTTTTCGGAACTCTGACTAAAAAAATAGGCTGCTGTGATAAAAAATACCGTTGATGGCAATACAGGCAAAAAGGCGCCTAATACACCAATTCCGGTAAAAAACAAGCCGATAGAGAACTTCATCCAGCGCATAAATTATTCACTTATTGACGGCAAAATTAACTATTTCTATCCACTAAATCCCTTGCTCAGGTGCCAGCAAGTATTGATATTCCTTGTTTTTCTCAAAAAAGGCGCTGGCATAACTGCAAACAGGGATTATTTTGTATTTTTCGCCAATGGCCAGATCAATAATCTTTTTCACCAGTTTTTTAGCAATTCCCTGCCCGCCAAGCTCAGGTTTTACTACAGTGTGATCGATCGAAATAAGGTTTGAATCAATTGTGGTGTATGAAATATAGGCGTCAGGAGCAGATGCATCACCCAGATAAAACATGCCGCCGGAATCAGTTGTGGTAAATTGAAAATCGTTTACAGTCATTTGTAGTATTTAGCCATTATAACAACCAAGCAGCAACTAATGTTCGGATTAAGGTAGATGAGCGATGTCAGGAATTTAACACGCGATAACACCGAGTAAATAATCTACTCTTTAAAAAACACGTCTATCAGTAATTTCAGCTATGGGCTATCCGAGCAGCGGATCAACAGCCAGCGCAATAATCATCACCAGCACGAAATAATTAATCCGCATAAAGTAATAAAACGGATTGAGCGGTGAGCTTTGCTTTTTGAGCAGTCCTGCAAAGATAAAAACCAGCCAAAATACAGCCAAAAGGATGACCAGGGTGATGCTTACGTGATGCGTAAGTCCGAACAATGGCAACATCAAAGCAGAAACACCGGTAGCGAAAGTCCATAAAAAAGTGATAAACCTGATTTGCTGTTCGTTATAAATCTGGGTGATGGAAGGATAGCCGGCCTTTTCGTATTCTTTTCCGTATTTGAGCATCAGCAGCCAAAAGTGAGGAACCTGCCAGATAAAAAAGAAAAAAGCCAGTATCAGCGCACGTGGATCGAAAACATCACCGCCACCGGCAACCCAGCCAACCACTGGCGGAATGGCTCCAATAACAGAACCAGGTATTACGGCAAAAGCTGTTTTTCTCTTCATCGGCGTATAAATCCCATTGTACCAGATCAGCGCAAGAATACCAAGCTGGAAACCTACAAAATCAGATCCCAGGTAAATCATCAACGAACCAATCACCGCCATGACTATAGCAATGGCGAGCGTGGCACTCTTACTTATCCTTCCCGACGGAATGGGTCTGTGCTGCGTGCGTTTCATCAGGCCATCGCGGTCGCTGTCCTGAAAGTGATTCAAGGCAGAAGATCCACAAGCCAGTATGAAAATTCCAATCGTTGGCAACAACAAGCCCAAATCAAAGCTTTTGTTGGCCAACAAATAGCCGGCTATAGTCGTTAAGGCCACAGCAAATGTGATTTTAACCTTACTCAGCTCAGCCAGCAGCAGGAGTTTTTCTTTCAGCATTTTACTCCAGTGTTTTAATGTAATCAATGATCTCTGCGATCTGTTCGTCACTCAATACCTCAGCGTACGAAACCATCAGCCCTTTCATATAGCCCTGCACGATATCTGCATTCGGTTCTTTTATCGAGCGGGTAATATAGGTTTCATCAACGGTAACTTCGCGTTCCTGCCCATCTGTCACAACTATTTCCGTCTTCCCGAATAATCCCTTGAACGAGGGGCCAATTATTTTGCTTCCATCCTGAGAGTGACAAGTGAGACAGGCATTTTGTTTCAGGAGGCTCAACCCGGGATGCTCATCAGTAATGCTTGGAGCACTGGTGAGCCAGCTATTGTATTCGGCATCAGATACTACCGTGATACTCGAAAGCATATAAGAGTGCAGCTGACCACAATATTCGGCACATAATATATCGTAACGGCCTGGCAAATTTGGTTCGAACCAAAGGTAGTTTTCGCCGTTGGGCACCATATCTTCCTTTACCCTGAAAGCCGGGATATAAAAGCTATGCAATACATCCCTGGAGTTAAGATTCAGCTTTACGGGTCTGTTAACAGGCACCACCAATGAATCGGTAACTTTACCATCAGGATATTCAAACGAGAATTTCCACATCTGGCCATAGGCTTCTATTACTATCGCATCATCCGGAACGTTTCTCATGGGCTTGTAGCCCATCCATCCATAATAAAACATGACTATAACTAGAAGCGTCGGGATCACTGTCCAGATCACTTCAAGGGTATTGCTGCCTTCGATATTCGTGGCTTTGGGGTTGCGTTTTTTACTGTAGCGAAATACAAAGTAGATCATCACTGCAGTAATTCCGATGAGGAAGAATATCGAAATACCAGCAATAATGTATAACGACAAATCGACACCTTCAGCAAAAGTTGAAGCTCCTGTTCTCATATTCTCTTAACGGTTTAAATATTCAATGCTGGTCAAAACAGTAAAAGACACAAAAAGTACAACAACAATGAGTACCAGCCAGGTATAAATTTTAGTATCGTATTTCAAGTGCATAAAATAATAGGCCACCACAATTACTTTTACCGTTGCGATAAGCAGGGCGGTAAAAACTGACAGACTGCGCAGGTCGGCACCAAATACAGATATTGCAACAGTGATAACGGTAAGCAACAAAAGGGCTGCAAGTGTACTAAAATGTTCCTTGTAGGAAGTGATATGCAGTTGTTGCTGCTTGTTCTCCGGGGTTTTATTTTGATCTTCACGCATAATTTTAACGCATTAATGGATGAGGTAAAACAAAGGAAAAAGATAAATCCAGATTAAATCGACAAGGTGCCAATACAATCCGGCATTTTCGGTAAGTGTATATTTCTCACTGCTAATCAATCCTTTTCGGGTACGATAAACGACAACACCAATGATAATGCCGCCGATGATAATATGCAGGGCATGCAGTCCGGTCATAAAAAAGTACAGGAAAAAGAACAAGCTTTCGCCGGGAGGCAGACTGGCATACAACTCCTGTCCGGGAAACAATCCGTGATGAATCTTAGATGACCATTCGAAGTATTTTACAATCAAAAAGACGGTAGCAGCAACTAAAGTAACGACAAGCAGCTGTATCGAAAGCTTGCTATTGCCTTTTTGAATCGCAGTGATCGACATGGCAATGGTCATACTACTTACGAGCAACACAACCGTATTGAAGGTTCCCAAAGTAACATCCAATTCAAAAGATGCCAGCAAAAAGGCTTCCGGGTTCAGGCTACGGTAAACCATATACACGATAAACAAGCCGCCAAAAAGCAACAGCTCGGTGAATAAAAAGAGCCACATCCCCATTTTTGAGGCCTCAGCATCTCTGTTGTGCCCCGAATTGGGCAGACTAAATCCTGCTGTGTGTTCCATAATTAGTCTTCCTTCTCTTTAATTTCAGGTTTATGGTCATAATCATAAGGGCCGTCTTTTGGCAAAACAGGCATGCGGTCAAAGTTGGAAACCGGTGGTGGCGAGAGTGTTTGCCACTCCAGTGTGATCCCTGTTTTCCAATAGTTTCTGTCGATATGCTCCCTTTTCCTGCGGGATCCCGCAATCAAATTCCCAAGCATAAGCAGCAAGCCGGTGGCCAAAATCCATGATCCATAGGTGCTGATCATATTGGGCAAGTGAAACTCGGGCAAATAATCATAGTAACGGCGGGGCATTCCCATCAGGCCAACTATCATCATGGGAAAATAAAGCGTATTAAATCCAATGAAGAGGATAAAAAAAGCAATATTAGCGACCAGTTTGTTATACATCCTGCCCCAGATTTTTGGATACCAATAATGAATTGCTCCAAAAAAGGCAAAACCTGTTCCGCCAAACATGACGTAATGAAAGTGTCCGACAACAAAATAAGTGTCGTGCAAATGAATATCAGCAGCCAGTGCGCCCAATACCAGTCCGGAAAGTCCACCAATCATAAACTGAAAAATAAAACCCAGCGCATAAAGCAAGGGCGGTTGCACATCTATTGAGCCTTTGTAAAGCGTGGCCACCCAGTTAAACACCTTAATAGCGGTAGGGATGGCTACCAAAAACGTCATGATAGAAAATATAATTCGCGCCGGCCCACTCATTCCTGAAGTAAACATATGATGGCCCCACACGAAATAACCCACAAAAGCGATCGCTAAGGAGGAAAAAGCAATGGCTTTGTAACCAAAAATGGTGCGGTTAGCAAAGGTGGGCAGCAGCTCCGAAATAATACCAAAGGCAGGCAATGCCATGATATAAACGGCAGGATGCGAATAGATCCAGAACAGATGCTGATAGAGGATTGGGTCGCCACCAATGGAGGGATCGAACAAACCGACACCAAACACACGCTCAGCCACAATCATAAGCAGGGTGATACCAATGATGGGTGTAGCGAGCAACTGAATCCAGGATGTTGCATACAATGCCCAGGCAAACAAGGGCATTTTCATAAATGACATGCCCGGCGTGCGCAACCTGTGTATTGTAACAATAAAGTTGAGTCCGGTGAGGATTGAAGAAAATCCAAGGACAAAGGCTGCCAACACCGACATCGTAACATTCGTTCCGGTTTTAACACTGTATGGCGCATAAAACGTCCAGCCTGTATCAGCGGGTCCGTCGCCAAACAACAGGGTTGAAAGTGCCATAATTGCACCAATAATGTAAATCCACCACGAAAGCAGGTTCAATCGGGGAAAGGAAACATCATCCGTACCGAGCATTATCGGCAGGAAGAAGTTGCCAAATACTGCAGGAATACTCGGAATGATAAACAAAAATATCATGATTACCCCATGCATTGTAAACACCTGGTTGTAGGTTTGGGCCTCCATAATATCTTTGCCGGGATTAAGCAACTCCAAACGCATCAAAACGCCCAGGGTAACGCCTACCAGAAAAAATGTACCGATTGAATACAGGTAAAGCAGCGCAATCCGCTTGTGGTCAACGCTGAAAATCCAGGAAAAAATTCCCTTCTTTGCCTGGAGATAATTTAAACTCAATGCTGTATTTGTCATAGAATTAATGTGCGTGATTGGTTTTCTTTTTACGATTAGATAACAGCAATGAACCAAGCAATACCAGCGCCAAAATGAGGATGATGCTGCCGGAAACTTTGGTTACATTAAAAACATATTTTTTTCCTTCAGCGTCATAGCTGAAGCAATAATCAAGAATTTTATTGATCGTTGGCCCCGAACGCTCCATCCCGGCCTCAACGATGGCCATTTTCATATCGAATGGCAAGTAATCCGTGCCATGCAGATAACGTGTAATTTTTCCTTCGGGACTAATGACAACCAAAGTGGCGGGATGGATAAACTCTTCGCCTTCCTGCTTGACCTTGTAACCAATATTGTCGAGAAATCTGTCGATATTCAAACTGTCACCGGTGAAAAAATGCCAGCCGTTTTCAAGATCGCCTTTTCCAACCAGCTTGGTGTAGGTTTTCTTTTTGCGCTGAGCCAAAACAGTCTTTTCCGCATGCGAAAAGCTGATTGTAAATACCTGATAATCTTCGCCGAGTTCCAAATCAGATTTCTTCATCACATCAGCCAGACCATTCAATAAAGGAGTGCAAATTCCCGGGCATTCATAGTAAACCATCGCAATGATTGTAGGTTTATCGATGGCATTTTTGATATTGATCTGATTAAAATTTTCATCGGTGAAAACGATATCATCCTGAATATATTGATCCAATCTTTCGTAAACTCCGAGCTCTTCAGCTGCCTGAAGTGTTGAAAAAAGACCAGCAAAAAGGATTAAAAGCCCCAAACCAGCCCCATTAAAAAAACGTAAGAATCTCATTATGTTTAATTTGTGTTTGATTTATGTGCTACCCAATCAGGCCGCTAATTTAGATTAAATCTAAATAAAAACAAACTAAAGGTAAAAAAGTTATGGGTTGATGAGTTTATGGGTTGATGGTCTGAAGGTCGAAGGTCTGAAGGTCGAAGGTCTGAAGGTCGAAGGTCGAAGGTCAGAAGGTCGAAAGTCGAAGTTCAATACTTGTCTTGTCCTGAAATAGGTTTACAGAAAAAGTAAACTTAAAACAGGAATATGAAAAGAAAAGTAAATCAATTTCCGGACGAACTTAAATACAAGATTGTCCAGGAGTACCTTCAGAGTTCGATAAGCAAAAAGGACCTGATGCAGAAGTACGGAGTTAGAGGGAACTCATGTATTATGAACTGGATGCGTAAATTTGGCCTGAGTTATCCAACAGAAGCACAAATAAAAGTTAATAACCAAGTGACCAAAGAAATCAAAAAACCCCGACAAGAGCGAGAACTGGAGCAGAAGCTAAAAACGCTTGAGCAAGAGCTGGAATATGAAAAGCTACGAACCAAAGCGCTCAATACGCTGATAGATATAGCAGAAGAAGAGCTAAAGATATCAATCCGAAAAAAGTCTGGAGCCAAGCAGTAACGATGCTGCGCGAAGCAGAAGCACATAGCGATATGAGCACACTTTGCGAACTGTTTGGCAAGAGCAGACAAGCATATTATCAACGCATTAAGTACAATTACAAAGAAGTAGTCAAAGAAGAGATCATCTTACAAATGATAATCAAGGAGCGTAAGAAAATGCCCCGAATCGGTGGGCGTAAACTGATGTTAAAAATACAACCCCAGCTGCCAGAGGAGCTATTTATGGGACGAGATTCATTCTTTGCATTTCTGAGAGAAAACGGACTATTAGTTCGCAAACGCAAGAAGTATGTATATACAACAATGAGTAAACATTGGCTAAGAAAATACCCCAATCTGATCCAGGGGATTGAACCCACACAGGCACATCAGGTATGGGTTAGCGACATCACCTACATATCCAGTTCACAAGGATTTTGTTATCTTTCTTTGATAACAGATGCTTATTCCAGAAAGATAGTTGGCTGGTCGTTAGGAGAGACATTAGAAGCCAAGCACAGTGTAAAGGCGTTAAAGATGGCCCTCAGGCAACTCCCCAAAGGAATATCAGGAGTGTATCACCATTCAGACCGGGGAGTGCAGTATTGCAGTGATGAATATGTAAGCATTTTGAAGAAGTATCATTTTCAAATCAGCATGACAGAAAATGGAGACCCACTCGAAAACGCACTAGCAGAAAGAGTTAACGGCATACTGAAAGATGAATGGTTGAATCAAATGATTTTCAAAGACTATGATGAGATCCATAAGGCCCTTAAAAAGATCATCACCACATACAACGAAGACAGACCACACAGCAGCGTTGCATATTTAACACCACAAGCTGCACATTATCAAAGTATTCCATTAGATAGAAAATGGAAAAACTATTATAAAACAAGAAATCAGGAATGCATAGAATAAAAACACTTACATTTGAGCTACCCAACAAAACGATGGCAAAGCTTTATACCATTGTTAATAAAACGGTCGGGGCATCGAGCCCCTCCGTTT
>JAHJTC010000009.1 GCA_018830105.1 Bacteroidota bacterium | reverse complement strand
TTGAAGTCATACGTCGAAATATTTCTTTCAAGATACTGAATGCCAGTATTTTAAATCGTATTTTACGAATTAGTTATCAAAAAGTTATTAACATATTTAGTTGATATTCAATTGGTTATATTTTTTGTCATGTACTAAAGTTATTTTTACAAAAAGATACCAATTGATGCGTCCGTTTTTTCATCATTTTTTATTCACTTTTTTGCTGCTGCTATGCATGCGGATTGCTGCTGTAACGATGGCTCAGCCTGCTATTGTTGCTGTGGACATTCTAACAGAGCATCCAGTCCAAAATGAACGTTTTGAATTGGCGATCCAAATAGAAAGTGCGGTAGAAAATCGTTTTGATTATGATGACATCCTGTTGGAGGCTTTTTTCGAGTCTCCTGATGGTGTAACAATCCGCATTGAAGGATTTTATTATCAGCATTTTATGCCCAATAGTGCGGATGAACTCCAGGCTACGGGGACGCCTCATTTTCGCATACGTTTTGCACCACGACAGGCAGGGGAGTGGCAGTTTTACCTCAAACTTGCCGATGCCGAAGGTGTGGATCAAACGGAAGCAATCAGTTTTTTTGTTGACCCTGGAGCAGCGAAAGGTTTTTTAAGGGTAGCTGATGATAAGAGAAGATTGCGTGATGATGCGGGTCAGCAGGTTTTTCTTGTGGGTGAAAATATTGCCTGGACAAGCCAGTTCCCGGGTTATGATCCCATGGCACATTATTTTGAACAATTGGCAGAAAATGGCGCCAACTATGCTAAGCTGATGCTTACACCCTGGGGCTATCATATCGAGTGGGGCGAGGGGAGTTTGCGCAATTATTCTGCGCGACAGACTGATGCTTTTATGATCGACAGTCTTTTTCGCATGGCGTCGCAGTTGGATTTATACCTGCAGCTGGCTTTTTCTATCCATACGGAATTAAATTTTGGAAACCCGGCAGAAGACTGGACTTCAAATCCATACAATAGCGCTAATGGAGGGTTTTGCAATCTTCCACAGGAATTTTTCTCCAATCCCGATGCCAAAGCTGCATTTAAGAATCGCATGCGCTATATCGTTGCGCGATGGGGATACTCCAAAAATCTGGCAGCATGGGAAATTTTTTCAGAGACAGATAATTTCCCCTTTTATAGCAGTCAGCAGGCAACGGTAAGCAATTGGGCGATTGAGATGGCTGCGTGGCTTCAACAACACGATCCCAACAACCATCTTGTTTCGGTGGGTTATGCGCTTCCCGAAAGCGAACCGGCTGTCTGGAATCATTCTGCAATAGATTTTACACAACTGCATTTATACCACAAATCTGCGGATCTTTCGGGAGATGTTTTCAGACAAATGAGCATGTATTTGAATAAATACAATAAACCTGTTTTGACCGGCGAATTTGGTATTGGACATTACAGCGATTCGATGGCTATTTGGGATTCAGGCGGAATAGCCTTGCACAATGCGTTATGGAGCTCGGCGCTTACCGGATCAATGGGTGTTGTTGTGCCCTGGTATTGGGAGGAATATGTTGATCAGCTTGATTTGTATGCTGAATTTGCTGCAGTGGCTGGTTTTTTAGATGATGCATTGGACGAGGTTTCAAGTCCGGTTCACCTGCAAACAAAGCATGCACAGCAATATGACTGGATTATTGAGCCGGATTATTTTAGCCTGACAGAGCCAGCGCCTTCCAGTAATTTTCAATGGCACAGCAGCGGGCAGATGATTCCTTCTGCTGACAGTCTGAATCAATTTTTGTACGGCCCGATTTCTTTATTTGCAGCCTTGCGCAACCCACCGGTGTTTAGTGGTTTTTTTAGCGAAAACACGGTTCTTGCCATTGAAACGGGCAGCCAGGTAAACCAGGCTGTAATGCAGTTGCGTATTGATGAAACCATTGTATTTGAACAAAGTGCAGCATCTTCTGAAGTCTATTTTATTGAGATTTCCGCCGGATACCATCAAATTGGGCTGGATAATATCGGCGCTGGTTTTGCGAGTGTGCTGGAGATTGAACAACTGACGCTTGAAAATTATTTACCCAAAATTAGGGCTTTCGGACTTGAGCAGGATGCTGGTTTGTTGGCCTGGATTCATCACAGAGATTTCAACTGGAAATATATTTATCAGCATGATCAGCTGCCTTCAGCGGTTTCGGCCGACCTGCTTTTGCCGTTAAAGAGCGGAACCTACCGTATCGACTGGTACAATACCAGCAGTGGCTTGATTGATTCGGTTAGTATGATCGAATCCGGAGATGAGGGTGTGTTGCTTAGCCTGCCTGCTGTTCAGCATGATTTGGCACTTATCGCCAATTTTATAACCAAAGCGCGCTCTCTGCCACAGTTTCCGGGAGTTGTTGTGTATCCCAACCCATCACGGAAAAGTTTTACGTTTGCATTCGAACTGTCGGCTCCTGAGCCTGTGAGCCTGGAAATAATCGACTTGCATGGTCGTATGATTTATCGCCATTTTGAAGCGGTAACTTTTAGCGGAACAAATCAACTTACCTGGAAAATTGATCAATCGTCTTTTAAATTTGATGCGAGTGCTAAACCCGGAATTTATATTTATCGCTTGGTATTGCCACAAAGAACCATTACGGGCAAGCTGATGTTGTCGCGTTAAGCACAATCAACCGGTTTTAATCTTTTTTTCTATAATTAATTTCGGTCTGGCGTAGCATCATAAAATGGAAATCATTAAATTTGCAGTAATAGCTTGATATGATTGTTATTACATTAACAATGAATAATCATTTAACAAAAAAATAAAGCATGAAGGTATTTGATTTAGACATGATTAAGGGAGTTTATGCCCGTATGCCTGAGCGAATTAATGCGGCACGTCAATTAATGGGACGTCCATTAACGCTTACTGAAAAGATTTTGTACAACCATTTATCGGAGGCATTACCGGTTAAACCCTATGAGCGCAGCAATGCTTATGTAGATTTTAATCCCGACAGGGTAGCTATGCAGGATGCAACAGCTCAAATGGCTTTGCTACAATTTATGCAGGCAGGTAAGGCAAAAGTTGCAGTTCCATCTACAGTACATTGTGATCACCTTATTCAAGCGAAACTTGGTGCTGAAGTCGACCTGAAGTCAGCTAAAGATACCAACAAGGAGGTCTTTGATTTTTTGGCCAGTGTTTCCAATAAGTACGGGCTTGGTTTTTGGAAACCCGGAGCAGGGATTATTCATCAGGTAGTGCTCGAAAATTACGCTTTTCCAGGCGGAATGATGATAGGAACCGATTCGCATACCGTAAATGCCGGCGGATTGGGTATGGTAGCTATCGGCGTTGGAGGTGCTGATGCCGTGGATGTGATGGCCGGAATGCCCTGGGAGCTGAAATTTCCAAAACTCATTGGTGTGAAGCTGACTGGTAAGTTGAGCGGTTGGACATCCTCCAAAGATGTAATTCTTAAGGTGGCCGGAATCCTTACAGTAAAAGGGGGCACAGGTGCTATCCTTGAATATTTTGGCGAAGGCGCAACATCGCTTTCCTGCACCGGCAAAGGTACGATTTGTAATATGGGTGCTGAAATTGGTGCTACGACATCCTTGTTTGGCTACGATAACAAAATGGCTGATTACCTCAAAGGAACAAACCGCGCTGAAGTTGCAGATGAAGCAGATCGTGTTGCTGAACATTTAACCGCAGATGCGGAGGTTTATGCCAATCCTGAGCAGTATTTTGATGAAGTGATCGAAATTAATTTGTCCGAACTGGAACCTCATATTAACGGGCCTTTTACTCCGGATCTCGCTACTCCGGTTTCAGAATTTGCAGCGGCTGTTAAAGCCAACGGCTGGCCCGAGAAGCTTGAAGTGGGATTGATTGGTTCCTGCACCAATTCCTCATACGAAGACATTTCCAGGGCCGCTTCAATAGCTAAGCAGGCTACCGACAAAAATCTGAAAGTAAAGTCTGAATATACGGTAACCCCAGGTTCCGAAATGGTACGTTATACCGTGGAACGTGATGGCTACCTGAAAACTTTTGAAGCAATTGGTGGTGTAGTACTCGCCAATGCCTGTGGTCCCTGTATCGGTCAATGGGCGCGCCATAATGCAGACAAAGGCGAGAAAAATTCTATCATGACTTCATTTAACAGGAATTTCGCCAAACGTAATGATGGCAATCCCAATACCCATGGTTTCGTGGCTTCTCCAGAAATAACTACCGCTTTTGCTATTGCTGGCACGCTCTTATTTAACCCAATGACAGACACTTTGGAAAATCAAGCCGGCGAAAAAGTGAAACTTGATGAGCCTAAAGGCATCGAATTTCCTCCAATGGGTTTTGCCGTGGAGGATAATGGCTTTCAGGAACCGGCGAAAGACGGCACAGGAATTGACATCATTGTTGCTCCCGATTCAAATCGCCTACAACTTTTAACACCTTTCAAACCCTGGGACGGAAACGACATCAAGGGCATGTATTTACTCATTAAAGCAAAAGGGAAATGTACTACTGACCATATTTCTATGGCTGGACCCTGGTTGCGCTATCGTGGCCATCTCGAAAATATTTCTCAAAACCTGTTGATAGGCGCTGTGAATTATTTTGGAGAAGAAACCAATGCAGTAAAAAATCAAATTTCAGGTGGTATAAATACTGTTCCCGATGCAGCTAAAAGCTACAAGGACAGTGGGTTTGGTTCTATTATCGTTGGCGATGAAAATTATGGCGAGGGTTCATCACGCGAGCATGCTGCCATGGAACCCCGCTTTATGGGCGCTAAGGTAGTATTGGTGAAGTCGTTTGCGCGAATTCACGAAACTAACCTCAAGAAACAGGGAATGCTTGCCATCACTTTTGCCAATAGGGACGACTATAACAAGATTCTTGAAGATGATCGTATTGATATTCTGGGGATGGAAGATTTTGCTCCTGGCAAATCGCTTCGCGTACAACTCAATCATGCAGATGGATCCAAAGAACAGTTTGAAGTTAACCATACCTATAACAAAAATCAGATCGAGTGGTTTAAGGCAGGCAGCGCCCTTAATCTGATTAAAAAACTTCAAAACAGTTGATAATGAAATGATTTAAGTACAATTCCGGGCAGTTCTTTCGGCAACTGTCCGGACTTGTTTTTATCACATACAACAATATTAAGCCAAAAGAAATATTAGTTCTATTTTAGCTCCTCAATTAACAGAAACCATGCACCCAAAACTATGAAAAACTTAATTTTTACGCTTGTCGCTTTGATGATCATTCCATTGACTGTGCCAGCTCAGGATACTTTTTCTATCGTTGCAGTGGACACGATTACCGGAGAAGTAGGAAGCGCCGGTGCAAGCTGTCTGGATAACAGCGCTATCGCTGGTGGAGCAATCATCATCAGCGATATCATTCCGGGAAGAGGTGCCATACATACACAATCGTATTGGCATCCTACCAATCAGGCAAATGCACATCAGCGTATGCTTGAGGGGCTTTCTCCTGCCGAAATCATCGAATGGCTCGAAAATAACGACATACAAAACCAGCCTGAGCGCCGGCAATATGGCATTGTTGATTTTGACGAAGCAGGCAGTGCGCGATCGGCAGCTTTTACCGGAGAGGATTGTTTCGACTGGAAAGGCCACCATACGGGGGTAAATTATAGTATTCAGGGAAATATTTTGCTCGGACAAGCGATAATCGATTCCATAGAGGCACGTTTTTTAAGTCAGGAAGGCAGTTTGGCCGACAAGTTGATGGCTGCCCTTCAGGGCGCTAATGTGGTTGGTGCTGATACGCGCTGTGCACCCGAAGGGGTTTCTTCTCTGTCAGCATTTTTGCGTGTGGCACATACTGATGATGATCCTGATAGCTTGTACCTGGATTTGAATGTGCCGGAGACCCCTTACGGTGTTGAGCCAATTGATGAGTTGCAACTGCTTTATGATGAATGGCTTAACTGGGTAGGACAATCTGATCAAAAAATGGAGTTGAAGCTGTTGGAGATTTTTCCAAATCCTGCAAACCAATGGATTAATTATCAGCATGGACTGACAGATATCAGGAATGCCGAGATTCAACTGATGGATTTACAGGGCAGAGTGTTAAAAAGCGAACCGGTAAAAGCCTTGAAAGGCAAGATTAACATAGAGACCTTTTCCGCCGGGGTTTATATTGTAGCCCTTAAACAAAATGATCGCATTTTGGCATCGAGAAGAGTGTACCTGTCACTTTAAAATTTAAACATCCCAGAAACTTGAATAATAAAGCGCTTTCAATAGCGTTAACAAGTCACATCCATCGCAATAACGAATTGATCATACTGTGAAAAAAATACGATCTGTTTTAATCATAACGTTTAGTTTACTGGTTTTGTCGGGCGTCTATGCTCAGGAAATGCATAAGGGTACCTACCGTTTTATTGATGCAACCAATTCGGCGCGTGTTGCTGCTTTGGGGGGTACACTCGTTCCCATTGATGATGCCGATATTCAACTGGGGATTTACAATCCATCCCTGATAAATCAGGATATGAGTGGTAAACTGGCGCTTTCTTATGTTGACTATTTTGCAGATATAAATTTTGCCACTGTGCAGTATGCCAGGTCTTTCGAGAAGATTGGTAATTTTTCGGCCAGCTTACAATACCATAACTATGGAAGTTTTGATTATGCCGATGAAGGTGGGTTGACAGGCGGAACGTTCAATGCAGCTGATTATGCTTTTGTGCTGGGTTGGGGTCGCCAGCTGGATTCAAATTTCAGTATTGGGGCTAATGCCAAGTTTTTAGCGACGCAGTATGAAAGCTATGGTTCTATTGCTATGGCAGTGGATGTGGCAGGAACCTACCAAACCAATGCGGGCTGGGTATTGTCGCTTACAGCAAGAAATATTGGTACAGAGCTTAAATCACAATTTGATGGTGACGAAGGAAGTTTGCCATTTAGCATGCAATTTGGTGTTTCAAAACGACTCGAACATGTGCCATTCCGCTTTATGCTGGTTTATGATCAGCTGCAAAAGTGGGATTTGACCTATGATGACCCACTTGATCTGGAAGGCAATATAGATCCTATCACAGGTGAGAAAAATGAAGCCGGCGGAGCATCTGCATTTGGCGATCAACTGTTGAGACATCTCATTGTTGGCGGTGAGTTTTATATTGGCAAAAATCTTATACTTCGCGGAAGCTACAACTACCGGCGCAGGCAGGAGATGAAAATACCGGATAAGCTGGGAATGGTTGGTTTTGCCTGGGGCGTTGGGATACGTATTTCAAAGTTTCAGATCAATTATTCGCGTTCCACTTATCACGTGATTGGCTCACCAAATTATATCAGTATTGTCACCCGTTTGAGCGACTTCACAAATTAGATTTCGAAATTCAACCATAGGGTTGTATTTTTGCATCAAGCGAAATCTATTATGCACCTTCAAAATCTCAGGCTTTCCAATTTCAAAAATTACGAAAATGCTGATATGCAGTTCTCTGAAAAGATTAACTGCTTTATTGGTGCCAATGGAGCCGGCAAAACAAATATCCTTGATGCGATCTATTACCTCTCTTTTTGCAAAAGCTATTTCAATGCCAGCGATCAGCAAAACATAAAACACCATGCTGAATTTTTTACGGTTCATGGACTGTATCAACGGCCCGGCCTCGAACCCGATCAGGTGAGTTGTGTGCAAAAACGGCGGCAAAAGAAAGTGTTTCAACGCAATAAGAAAACCTACGAAAGACTTGCTGATCATATCGGAAAAATTCCTCTCGTTATGATTTCGCCATACGATCGCGATTTGATCAACGAAGGAAGTGATCTGCGACGTAAATTTATTGATGGCGTTATCGCACAGTTTAGTCCGCCCTATCTCGATGCTTTGTTGCAGTACAACAAAGTTTTGGCGCAACGAAACGCCTTACTGAAACAATTTGGCGATCAGCAGAAGTTTGACCGGGAATTGCTGCGTTTGTGGGAGGAACAAATGCTCAAGCCTGCCGAAGTTATCTATCAGGCCAGAAGAGATTTTTTAGCTGATTTTCAGCAGATTTTTCAGCAATACTATAAAATCGTTTCAGGAGGTAATGAAGAGGTTAGTATTGAATATGATACGGCCTTGCATGATAAAAAACTGCAAGAGTTGTTAGATGAAAGCATTGGCAGAGATCGCGCCACACGCTACACCAATGTAGGTGTGCATAAGGACGACCTGCTTTTTCTGATGAACAGCTATCCGGTGAAACGGTTTGGGTCGCAGGGACAGCAAAAATCGTTTGTGATTGCCATCAGGCTGGCTCAATATGATTTTACCTTGAAGAAAATGGGCTATAAACCCATCCTTCTTTTTGATGATATCTTCGATAAGCTTGATGATCAGCGTGTGGCTCATTTGGTGAAACTGCTGGGGAATGATTATTTTGGGCAGGTATTTATTACCGATACACAACGGCAACGGATAGATTTCCTGTTTGAGGGCACAAATATTGATCATAAAGTTTTTGATGTAAATCAGGGTGCAGTGTATCAGCAGCAGCTATAGTTTTAAATATGCACTGCTAGCACCAATTATCAGGCTTGTTATCAACAGAGTAAAAGTTATTTTTATGTCAACACACAATGAGGAGCCTCTGGGGGATGTGATTCGTCAATTGCTCAAGGTTTATAGCTGGGAGTCGAAGCTGGAGGAAGTGAAACTGATTAATTCCTGGCCAAAAGTAATGGGTAAGATGATTCAGAACAAAACACTTGACTTGCATATTGAAAAGAAAGTGCTTTTTGTTCATCTTGATTCTGATGCGCTGAAGCATGAGCTTTCCTTTGCTAAATCGTTGATAATTAAAAATCTAAACCAAGAGGCCGGTAAAGAAGTGATCAATGAAATTGTGTTCCGGTAAGCTGGTCTGAAAATGGTGCTAACGAATCCTTGATGTCTCAAATCTATTTGTTGCGCCTGTGTTTTAACGCACGAATGCTGTTGAACTGATGTTTTTATAAAAGTCGTTTTTGGGTCTGCTGTATTTTAATGGCGTTAGATGGCTGAAAATTGAAGCCGATTGACTAAATTTGTCGCCCTATTCACTAATAATCTTATTTATGGCTAATACATCTGATTTCAGAAATGGTTTGATCATTGAATTTAATGGAGATTTGTATTCAATTGTTGAGTTTCAGCATGTGAAACCTGGTAAAGGCGCTGCTTTTGTGCGGACGAAATTAAGAAATTTGAAAACAGGAAAAGTGTTGCCAAATACCTTTCCGGCTGGTATTAAAATTAATATTCAGCGAGTGGAGCGCCGCCCTATGCAATATTTATATAACGATGGGCAGGATTATCATTTCATGAACAACGAAACTTTCGAACAGATTCCGATAGCTACAGAATTGATCAATGCGCCTCAGTTTCTTAAAGAAGGGGATATGGTTGAGGTAATGTACCATACTGATACTGAATCTGTTTTGAGCTGTGAGCTTCCCGCAACAGTTGTTCTTGAAGTAACCTATACAGAACCCGGAGAAAAAGGTAATACAGCAACCAATACCTTTAAAGATGCTACCCTTGAGACAAATGCGGTAATAAAAGTGCCTTTGTTTATCAATATTGGCGATAAGATCAAAGTTGATACCCGCGACGGAAGTTATTCGGAACGTGTTAAAGAATAAGGCTTTATAAATAGCGTATGAAATTTAATCCAGCCCTTGTTCTCTCAAAGCTTGCGGAACAGCTGCATGCCGAGTTTTTAGGTGATCCTGAATTTCTAATCACCGGATTGAATGAAATTCACATGGTTGAACCAGGTGACATCACTTTTGTCGATCATCCCAAGTACTATGATAAAGCTTTGAATTCGAAGGCAACTACAATCCTTATCAACAAAAAGGTAGATTGTCCCGAAGGGAAAGCCTTGATTTTTCATGACAAGCCTTTTGATGCCTTTATACAAATTATTCAGGCTTATCGTCCTTTTGAAGCCTCCCGGGTAGCAATTAGTCCGGAAGCAAAAATTGGTGAAGGAACAATTATTCAGCCCGGAGCATTTATTGGAAATCATGTTACAATCGGTAAAAACTGCCTGATACATTCCAATGCCAGCATTTATGACCATACGGTTATTGGGGACGATGTAATTATACATGCCAACAGTGTGATAGGTGCTGATGCCTATTACTTTCAGCGGCGCCCCGAAGGCTATAAAAAGTTTGAGTCGTGTGGGCGCGTTATCCTTGGCAACCGTGTGGAAGTTGGAGCGCTTTGCAGTATCGACAAAGGAGTAACGGG
Source organism: Bacteroidota bacterium (assembly GCA_018830105.1). Classification (GTDB taxonomy): domain Bacteria; phylum Bacteroidota; class Bacteroidia; order Bacteroidales; family F082; genus UBA5536. Next base: position 94,357 of record JAHJTC010000009.1, on the reverse strand, counting down.
TGATACCATCATCGATGATGGAACAAAGCTCGACAATCATTGTCAGATTGGGCACGATACCTATATCGGCAAAAATTGTTTGATAGGCTCACACGCTGCTATTGCTGGTGTTACCCGAATTGAGGACGATGTGATATTGTGGGGAAGAGTTGCCATTAATAAGGATATTGTTATTGGAAAGGGTGCTGTTATTTTGGCAACTTCAGCTGTAGATAAATCACTTAAAGGTGGAAAAACCTACTTCGGTGTGCCTGCTGATGATGTGAGAAAGAAATGGCGCGAGCTGGCAGCTTTGAGGCAATTGCCCGATTTTATTGCTGGTAAGCGATAGTGTCAGATTCTTAATGATGTTTCAAAGACCGGTGATTATCGGTCTTTTTCTTTTGGCAGAATTTTGTCCGATTCTTGCGAATGGATATCTTCCAGGTCAGCAAAATATAAATCCATCACTACAATGATTGCCATTGATCCCCATACCGGCAAGGAAAGTTTATCAGTATCCAGAAAGTTATTCAAAAGGCCGTGCACAAAATAGCTTATCAGGGCAAGTGTAGCGGCCAGACTAAGTATTCGGGCTTCTTTATTTCGGGCTCTTTTGTGAGTTCGTAGTCCGGTATAAATCATTGTGCCAACCAAAAGAAATACCAGCAACATACCAATAACACCCATCTCGGAAAGCGGACCGATGTATTCGCTGTGTGCGTTGCCGCCATCGCCTGCGTTGGTGCTTATTATTGTTTTCTCTTTTGAACGCTGAAAAGGTGCATAAACGAATTGATAGGTTCCGGGACCCCAACCAAAGAATGGCCTTTCGTTGAACATCCTGATGGCTGCTTGCCATCGATTGATGCGCTCAAGGTTTGAGGCATCCGAAGAAATATTAGTGATGGAACGAACGTGTTCAGCCAGGTTATTGGATGAGTCCTGCTTATTTTTTTCCAGCGCATCAATAATTTGATGTTGAAACGAAAAAAAGAGGATCAAAATGGTTGCAAAAGCAGCTAAGATCCACCTGAATTTTATATGTAATAATACTGCAATAAATACGCCAAGCGCTGCAGCGATGCTAATCCAGGCTGCCCGACTTAGCGATAAGATGGTGCCCACAGTAAGCAAGCCGATTACTATAAAAACCAAGGTTCTTTGCCAGGGTTTAATGCCAGGGTAGAAGGCATAGGCAACTGAAAAAATAAGGTAAATTGCCAGCGCGGCACCATATGCAGTGTGGTCGTTATAAAATGGTGACATAACCCAATGTGCCGAATCATCACTGAAACCATAACTGGCATGATTTATTACGGTATAGAATATGATTACGATAAGACTGAAAGTGTAAAGCCAGATAAACCAGTGTAAGTTATTCAGACGCCGGAAAACCATCGCTGCGACAAAAAATGAGGGGACGACAAACCACAAGCGCGAAACAATATATTTTACTGAAACAAGTGGTATTTCGCTGGTAAAAGTTGTTATGATCATCCAGCCAAACATCAGATAGATAACCAGCGCAATTGGATGCAAGGCTATTTTTGAATCATAATTTCTTTCGTATAAAAACTTGGCAATAAATAGCACCAATACGCCTGCCAGCATGGGTTCGACGGGTAAGGAAATGGCGAGCCCAACATCCATATCTTCTATATTTACAGATAGTGGTGTTAAAAAGCTGATCAATAAAATAACTTTATCCAAAGAGAATATATAGAGCATCAATATGCCTAAAACGATGGGTAAGCTAAAAGCAAGGTAGAAATCTTTTTGTACGACCAAATACAAATTCAAGGCAACAAATAAAGCTGCTGCCAGGTATAACCATGCTATTTTGATGCGATCAGTCAAATTAAAATCGTTAGCTGTCTGTGCGTCCTGTTGTTAATCTACGCTTGTTTTCGATGATAAAAATTGCCAATACGGCAATTAATAGGGCACCAATTGCTGAAAGCGCAACAATAACCCATCTTACAGGGTAAGCTTTTTTGTCGGATGGAAAAGGTTGAGAAATGATGTTCGAATAGGTTAGTTTTGAAAGATAAAAGCGCATTTCCTGTTCATAATCAACTTTGATATCAACATAGGTTCTTGATTCATGTTGCAGCATTTCTACTGTTGTGAGCAAGTCGCCGCCAAGTTTTTCAATATTACTTTTTAATTCTTCTACCGCTTTGGAGTTCACATTTCTGCTGTCGGAACCATCAAAAGTTTTTAGGAATCCACGCATAATTTCCTGTGATTGAACACTATAATCGATAAGGCCGTAGGTTGTACCCAAATCTTCAAGGCGGTTTTTGAGTGAGTCGATCAGTTGGAGTTTAGATTTTAGCTGTTGTTCATACATCTGTACAACCTCAAAGCGCTTGCCTCTGTGCAACTGGCCTATCTTAATATTATAAAGCTCTAAAATCGACATCGCCATGGCTGAGGCAACTTCAGGATCTTTGTCCATCACTACAATAGAAATTGCTTCAAAAGGCGTTTTACCAATCTTAACCTTGTCGTGGTATTCTCGGTGCAAGGCAGTGCGCCAGTATGGATAAGCCGGGTCAATACCGTAGTGTTCCAAAAGATTGAAACGATTAACTATTGAATCAACAATTGATTGCGACTGAATAATCTGAAGCATTTGTTCGGTTTCGCTTTCATCAGAATAGCTGTTGATATTAGCAGGGTATGCAATGGCCTCAGACTTATACAAGGGTGTAATAAAAGATGAGCCCGAGAAGAACGCACCTAATAAAACAGCAAAAATGAAAACTACAGCAAGGTGATATTTCCATTTGAGTAGCAGCCGAACCAATGAAGTGTTGTTAAAATAATTATCCATCTTGATGTGATTATGCTTGTTGTTATTCCTTAGTTCTTTTCGTATTGCTTTGATACTTTCTTTAATTCTTTCTGTGTAAAGTCGTTTAGGCTTTTTTTTTGTGGTTGCCAAAGGTTCATTCTGTCAATCACAGCAAGTATCAATAGCATCAGTACAAAAGTACTTGTTAGAGCTATAGCAGCTATTAGCCAACGTATTGGATATGATTTGCGCTCTGCTTCATAGGCGGAGCTAACAACGAATTTATGAGGAAGATTTTGGGTGGCATCCACTTTGGCTTCCTCATATTTTGCTTTAATCTGAGAGAGTTGTTTCCGCTCATGCTCCAGGTTATCTCGGATTGATACATAATCGCCCCCATATTCGGCCAAAACTTTTAGACGTTCTTCAATGGCCTGGATACCTGCCCGATTGTTCTTGGCCAGTTCGATGGCAAGCTGTTGATTCATCATCTCTGCCTGGCTTTCATAATCATGTATGCCAAGTTTGCGCAGCTTGTTCAGTGAGTCTTCCATCTGCTGTACCTCAGCACGCAGTTGGAGGTATTCGGACTCAACAATTTTAAACGCCTTGCGCGAAACTTCTTTACGCATATTATTCATCGTGGAGTCGAAAAGCTCAGCAATATCATTGGAAATATTGGCAGCCATAACAGGACTTTTATCCAATACCGTAATTTTTACAGCAGTATATTCTGTTCTTCTGAATTTTATGCGATCCTCATAGGTTTCATAAAGCTTGGTATTCCGGTATTTTTCGTTTGGCCGGATGCCGTAATGCGACATGAGATCATATTTCTCAATGATTTTGTCTTTTATTTTGTTCGAGTTCAGCACCTGTAACATCTGTTCAGTTTGCTCATCTTCTCCAAATTCCAACAAATCTTTACTGGTTTGAAAATTGGTGCTCAGCAAAATTTTTGAGATTGAATTGGTGGACGTTGGATACAAAATCGTAATAGATTTGTAGAGTGGCGTTATGAAATAGGGAGAGGTAAACACAAAACTTAATAAAGCAGTTACTGCTAATACAATCAGCATTGGTTTCTTGTAATCTATCACCAACTTCAACAAGCTGAAGGAGTTAATGTCGCCTTTTACCGGTTCTTGCATGGATTTCCTGATATTTTTAAAAGGTCGTCAAATGTACATGATTTTTTTTAAATCGGTAACTGTATCTATACTGATTGTTAAAAGTTATGGATTTTTTTTTCAATCAACTGTTTTCAATCAATATTTTAGAAATTTTAGCTGCTTTTTTGCCTCACAAAAAGCAATTTGCTGAGCTCTGAAAGCCGCAGCAGTCCACTGAAAAAGGATGCCAATAGACTTATTATTGCAGCCAAAGCGAAATTTATGATCCAATGGTAAGGCAGTAAGCGGGAGAAAAAGCTTGCTAAAATCGCGATGATGACAAATGCTGCCAGGCGCAGCCAGAAAGAGAAACCAAAGTTAAGCTTAAAAATTTTCCATGCCATTAAAAACTGTAATAATGCGGTAAATACCTGAACGCTTAGGCTGGCATAGGCAGCGCCTAGAGCTTGCCATTGGGGAATAAGCAGGAAATTTATGGCAACATTTACCACAACTCCTGATGCTGCAATAATATTGAGCATTTTTAAATTTCCATTAGCAGTAAGCAGTGTTCCAAAGATATAGGTAACCGAAACGGCGACAAAACTTCCCATAAGCAATCTGAAAATTGCGGCAGAAACACTGATTCGCTCCTCGAATGCGATAACCGATTCGCCACTTTGTAAGCCATATAATAGCTGCATAATTTCGGTGCTGTAAAATATCGAGAGAATAGCCACGATAGATGACATGCTGATTATGAGGCTGAAAGAAAGTTTTGCCATTTCTTTTACAGCCTGTTTTTTCTTAATCAGTGAAGCAAACATTGGCAAAAGCAATACCGAAAAAAGCAAAGAAATATTGTTGCCTGCATCGAGCAATCTGAAAGCACGGCTGTAAATCCCGGTCTGTATTTTGCCGAGTTCTCCTCCCAGAATGCGTTCAATCAAAACGGGTTCCAGCCTGTTATAAAAGCTCATCAGCAATACCAACAGCGCATAGGGAATGCTTTTCTTGATGATCATCAGCGAAAAAGGCAGGCTGAAATTGAGCTTGATTTTTCCGGAATATTTCAAAACGAAAAATGTTGCAACAACAATGGTAACAGCGTAAGCAAAAGTTTGGGCATAAACATACCACTCGATCCGAAATTGATCTTTAAAAAATCCGGACCAAAGTAAAAATCCACAAATCAGTATCATCAGCAAGCGGTCGAACACCGAAAGGAAGCTATCCGTTTTGAAAAGCAGCAAACCCGAAATATTCGATCTCAGGTAAAGAATAAACGATAGTAACACCTGATTAATGCCTACCCAGGCTAAAAGTTTCAGCTGCTGACCATCGTATCCAATCAGAAAGCCTATCAGGAAAATGACGAAACCGTAAAGTATTACCAACAGCATCTTCACTACGGTGATGCCAGCCAAATGTTTATTTAAAAGCTGATTGTTTTGGGCAATATTTCTGTTGTTGAAATTCGTTATGCCCAGATCGAGTAGGATGTAAAAAAGAAAGGAAAAACTGAAAACAGAGGAATAAAAACCATAGCTGGCATCGCCAACCGTATTTTGAACGGCACGATCAACGCCTAAAATCCAAAATGGCTTAATTAAAAGATTCAGGAAAAGTAAAAGCGCCAGGTTTTTAACGAATCTGTTTTGCATCAGCTATGCATTCGGTTGAATCTGCTAAGGTATAAAAAAGAAATTCTGTGTATGATGTTTCTTAGGATCAAAGTCAATAAGCTTTTTATCGTTTAACACTTTTATCTGATAACCACTGCTTTTCATCAGGTCGAAACATTTTTGCCGGTTGTCGTTTTCCCATAGTTCTGTGTAAATCAGCGGCCTGTATTTACTGATGATTTTTTTTGCTCCGTCCAGCACAAAAAACTCAAAGTTTTCAACATCAAGTTTTATTGCGGTAACAGCTGAGGTCGTGTTTTTTAGCAGCTCGCAATCATCCAAAGTAGTTATTGGTGTTGTAAAACTCTTTCCTTTATTAAACTCAGTGATCGATTCATGCACTACATGGCTCAATCCCTGCATTTTAACTTTGTCCAAAACCGGCATTACCATATTCACCTCACCATTGGAATTCCCAAGGGCTTTTTCAACTACCGTAACATTCTTGAGTTTATAAAATTCCAACACCTTGCGTAAAGCTTTAATATTGTGGGGTATAGGTTCGAAGGAAATAATTTGTGCTTGCGGACGATTTTTACCCAGCCAAACCGACATGATGCCAATATTAGCACCAATATCTAATATTGTACCCGTTTCAGGAATCAGGTTCAAAAAGTGTAAAAAGTCGCCTTCCTTCTTATTCCATTTTAATGTGTTGATCACGAAAAGAGAAAACAAAAACAGATAGCTGTCGAAACCCAACAGCTTTTGCAAGATCTTTTTTACCCACGCCTTCATTTAAAATTCTGATATTTGCGGCAAAGTTAGCAGATATTCATTACGGATTTTGCCAAAAACATATTATGGCCATACGAATTGCAGTCAATACGCGCTTACTGATAAAAAACAAACTGGAAGGAATAGGCTGGTTTACATACGAAAACCTCAGGCGTATCGTAAAAAACCATCCCGAAGTAGATTTTTATTTTTTTTTCGACCGCAGCCCTGATCAGGAATTTATTTTTGGAAAAAATGTGACGGCGCTCGTGTTGCAGCCGCCTGCGCGTCATCCGTTTTTATTTGTGCTTTGGTTTGAGTGGTCCGTAAATCGTGCTCTAAAACAACTTAAACCCGATTTGTTTTTATCCCCTGATGGTTACCTTAGTTTGCGTAATAATACGCCTGATCTGGCTGTGATCCACGACCTGAACTTTGAGCATTTTCCGAAAGATTTGCCATTTTTGGTTCGCTGGTATTACCGGTGGTTTTTTCCGCGTTTTGCGCGTAAAGCCAGTCGAATAGCTACTGTTTCCAACTTTTCGAAAAATGACATCTTCAAGCAGTACGGCGTTCCTTTGTCGGATATTGATGTGGTTTATAATGGTGCGAATGAAAACTTTGTGCCAATTTCCGTTGAGGAAGCTCAGGAAATTAAAGAAATTTATACTGCAGGAAGTGATTATTTTTTGTTTGTTGGCTCGCTGCATCCCCGCAAAAACCTTGTCAGACTATTTAAAGCTTACGATCTTTTTTGCGAACAACAGCCGACTACAATTAAGTTAATGGTTGTAGGCGAAAAGAAATGGTGGACAGAGCCAATCAAAGAAGCCTACGAAGGGATGAAGCATAAAAATGAAGTTGTTTTTTGCGGACGACTTGATGCTGATCGCTTGCACAAAGTAACGGCATCTGCCTTTGCTGTAACTTATGTGTCCTATTTTGAAGGCTTTGGCATTCCAATTATTGAAGCTTTTCGGTGCGGAGTGCCTGTGATTACTGCTAATGTTACGGCCATGCCCGAGGTGGCTGCTGATGCTGCGCTTTTGATAGATCCTTTCGACGAACAGTCGATAGCAGATGCTATGCAACTGCTTGCTTCCGATGAAGAAAAGCGCAAGCAGCTTATCGAAAAAGGAACGAAGCGCGCCAGATTATTCAGCTGGGACAAGTCGGCGAATAAACTCTGGGAAAGTATTTTAAGAACTATTGATCAATCCACAGAAAATTAACGATATGAATATCTTAGTAATTGGTTCCGGAGGTCGTGAGCATGCTATTGGATGGAAGCTCAGGCAAAGCAAAAAGTGCGAAAAACTTTTTTTTGCCTCCGGTAATGCAGGCACAGCGCAAGTTGGCGTTAATATTCCGGTAGATGTAACAGACTTCGATGCTTTAAAGCATATTTGTGTTGAGGAACAGATTGAATTGGTGGTTGTAGGTCCTGAACAGCCTTTAGTTGAGGGTATTACTGATTTTTTTCAAGCGGACAGTTTTTTAAAGGACATCGCGATCATCGGCCCCGACAGCCATGGTGCACGTTTGGAAGGAAGCAAAGCTTTTGCCAAACAATTTATGCGCGAAAACGGAATCCCGACAGCTGTTTCGATGGATGTAAGCCGCGACAATATTGAACAAGGTATTGAATACCTGCGTAGCATGGCAGCACCTTATGTGCTAAAAGCCGATGGTTTGGCTGCCGGGAAAGGTGTGCTGATTATTCATAATCTTGAAGAGGCCGAAAAGGAGTTGCAATCCATGCTCGAAGGTAAGTTTGGTGATGCATCGAGCAAAGTAGTGATTGAGCAATTTTTAAACGGTATCGAACTTTCTGTTTTTGTGCTTACCGATGGCACAGATTATAAAGTGCTTCCGGCGGCAAAAGACTACAAAAGAATAGGAGAGGGCGATACAGGACCGAATACAGGTGGTATGGGCGCTGTTTCTCCGGTGGTTTTTGCCGACAAGGACTTTATGCAAAAGGTGGAGGATCGGATTATTGTTCCCACCCTCAACGGACTTAAAAAAGCAGGAATAGTCTATAAAGGCTTTATTTTCCTGGGCCTTATGAATGTTGAGAGCGATCCTTTCGTAATTGAATATAATGTGCGCTTAGGCGATCCTGAGACAGAGTGTATTTTGCCGCGTTTAGAATCTGATTTCGTAGATCTTTTAATGGCAGCTTTTCAGGGAAATCTGAGTGAGATAGTGTTGGAAACCGACGATAGGCCGGCAGTAACTGTAATGATGGTTTCGGGTGGTTATCCGGGCGATTACGAAAAAGGCAAACTCATTTCCGGACTGGAAACGACAAAAGAATGCGTTGTTTTTCACGCTGGAACAACCATAGATGTTGAAACACAACAAGTGAAGACAAGCGGAGGACGCGTATTGGCTGTAACTTCCTTGGATTACAGCGTTGAAGCGGCAAGAAAAACGGTTTATGCCAATGTCGAAAAAGTAACTTTTAAAGGCGCTGCCTATCGTGCTGATATTGGTATCGATATTTTGGCATTTAAAGCCTGATAGCTATGATTCGCTTCTTTCGTTCGAGTTTTGCTGCGCAATATTTGGTGGTCGTTTTACTGGCTTTTTTGCTATGGCTACCGGCATTTTTGCAGCAGCTTTCTCCCCTTCAAATTGACAATGGAAGACAGCCTTTGTATGATTTAATTGTCAGCAATCTCAACGATTTTCCATACGTGGCGCTTTCTGTAGCTTTGCTCTTGTTGCTTTTTCAGGCTTTCTTCTTCAACGCGATTCTTGCTGCCAACAATTTTATTCAACGGGTTGGCTCCAGCGGGGCTTTCGTTTATGTGTTGTTGTTTAGCTATACCGCGGAATACACAAACACACATGCTTTTTTATATGCTGCGGTTTTTATTCTGGCAACGCTGCATACGCTCTTTCTGATTGTAGAAACCGATAGACCACACTTTTACCTTTTTAATACTGGATTTTTTGTTGCAACAGCAGCCTTATTCTACCCGCCAGCCGCATTGTTGATTTTGTGGATTTTTATCTCAATGATAATCGGACTTCAGGCAAGTATCCGAAACTTTTTGACAGTTATTTTGGGTTTTCTTACACCGGTTTACTTTTTGGTGAGCTGGTATTTTCTTACTGATCAGCTGGCAACAAATTTTGCGCTTTACAAAGGAGTATGGATTCAATGGCTCCCTGACTTTAATCAGATTTCAATATTTCAGTGGGCTATAGGAATCAATATCATACTATTACTCCTGTTTGCTACAAGGCCTGTTTTTGGCACTAAAACAGAGAAAAACCTTCGGCTGCGCAAAAAGATCAGTATGGTGAATGCATTACTGGTTTTTTCGTTACCCATGTTATTTTTTCAGACGGGTTCTATAATCAATAATACCGCCTTGCTTTTACCCATAGCTGTTTACCTTTCGTTCGATTTTGCTTATGCGCAACGACTCCGCTGGAGAAGTTTGCTACTGGGACTGCTAGTTCTGTTGATTGTTGTGAATCAATATAGTAAATTGTTTTTTTGATGGGACTTCATAGGTTATATAAGGCCGGAGTAATTGAAGCTGGTTGCGACGAAGCCGGCAGGGGATGCCTGGCCGGGCCTGTTGTTGCTGCCGCGGTAATTTTAAATCCGGAAAAGGACTATCCCCAGCTGAATGACTCAAAAAAGTTGACTGCTGCAAACAGAGAGCAGTTGCGCATTATAATCGAAAAGGAATCTCTTGCCTGGGCCATAGGATCAGCTTCTGCCGGCGAAATAGACCAGATCAATATTTTGCAAGCCAGTTTTTTGGCAATGCACCGCGCTATTGAACAGCTCAAGCTGAAGCCGGAAAGTCTGCTTATTGATGGAAACAGGTTTGTGGCCTACAAAGAAATTACGCATCAGTGTATTATTGGTGGCGATGGTCTGTATCAAACTATTGCGGCTGCCTCTATTTTAGCCAAAACATACCGCGATACCTTGATGATAGCAGCGCATAATGATTATCCAGAGTATGGTTGGGATAAAAATAAAGGCTACCCGACCAGGGCACACAAAAACGCTATTGCTATTTATGGCCTTAGTCCGCTGCACCGGCTAAGCTTTAACTGGGGCAAACAGCTTAAGCTGAAAATGTGAGCAGCTATTAACAATGTGCTGTTGAAGACTGACTTGGAAGTAATGTCAGGGTTTTCAAATAGTGATTAACTTTGTTAGTTCAATAAACCACCTTGTATCATGCAAAAAAACTGGCTAAAATATTTTCTTTCTTTTGCTGTACTCATTTTTGCCGGACTGATTCTTTTTTACTTTTTCACAAAAAGTCAAACTACCACAGTGCCTGTATTACAGGCAGTTCCAACCAATGCTGTTTTTATTGCCGAGATGCATGAAGCAGGGCCGGTTTGGGAAAAACTTCGTCATCAAACAACTTTATGGCCTGTTATTTCAGGGATTGATGAGGTTGCCCGATTCCAATCCAGAATGCTTTGGCTTGATACCTTGTTAGCAGGCGAAACGGAATTTGTAAATTCGATGAAGGCGCGACAGTTGAGTTTTTCGCTACACCCTGTGGGCGAGGAATTTGCATTTCTGTTTGTTGCTGAAGTGAGAAAAGATCTGGCATTTCATCAAGCTGAATCCCTGATTCAACAGAAGTATAATGGCAGAGTCAGTATTGCTGAACGCACCCAAGCGCAAAATCAAAGCGCCCTCATTATAGATGCTCAAAACGGAGAACAGTATTCTTTTGCCCTTGTCAATGGTTTATTTATTGGAAGTTTTAACAGAGACTTGCTTAATCAGGCACTGGAACAGCTTAAACAGGAGAAGGATTTGACGGATCATCCTGAATTTAAGCGCTTGATGCAAACCCGCGGTACAGCTGTGGATGGCTATGTGTATCTTCAGCATCAATTTTTGCAAGAATTGATAACATATTATACCAGAGATGTTTATAAGGAATATACTGCCGAAGTCTTTGGAAAATTTGGCGCCTGGACAGCCCTTGATGTATTGGTGAAAAAACAGGATTTATTGTTGAATGGGTATTCGCTCGCTGCTGATAGCAACGATTATTTGTATCAGTTACAAGGCTTGCAAGCCAGTAAAAACTCCCTTGTCAATATGCTTCCTTATTCAACAAGGTTGATGCTGCATTTTGGTTTCGAGGATTATACAACATATTGGAAACGAACGCAAAAGCAAACAGAAGTCAGGGCTTTTGAGAAAAAATATAAAGTAAATGTAACAGAGCAACTCTTAGCATTTCTATCGGGTGAGTTGGCGATTTCATACATTGATAATGACGAAAAGCCGTTGTTGATTGTTGGTTTACAAAATGAAACCGGGGTAGAGGTTTTTTTGAATCGACTTGCAGCAACAGCCGGTGGCAGGACAGTTAGGCGGATGGAAAATGCGCAAATGGTGCAAATGAATCCAACGTCTTTTCCTGAAAAGTTATTCGGTGAGCAGTTTTCCGGCATAAAAGGAAAATATTACCTCATCACTGATCAGTATCTGCTGGTTGCTGATGAAGTTAGTGTGTTGGAACAAACCCTGCATATGTATCGTACCGGGCGCACGCTCGACATGAATGAAAATTTCAAAGACTTCCAGAATAATCTTGCCGAGCAGGCCAACCTCACACTCTATATTAACCTCCGTGATGGGCTGCCTTTGTTGAATCAGTTTGTTGGAAAACAGCTGGCTTTTCAGTTGCACCGTAACAAACAAAATCTGAGTGAGTTTGAAGGGGTAGCATTTCAATTGTCTTCATTTAACGATCTGATATATACCAGTGTTTATTTAAAACACAACCCCAACTACAAAGAAGAAAGCCTGGTTGCCTGGAAAACGGATCTGGAAGATGTGATGGTGGGACAGCCGCATATCGTTGAAGATCATGTTACTTCAGCTTATAATTTGATCGTTTTCGATGCCTCAAATAATATGTATCTGATTAGTCCCGATGGTGAAATCCGCTGGAAAAAGAAACTTTCTGAGGAGCCCATGGGCGAGGTTTTTGTGGTGGATTATTATAAAAATGGCAAATACCAATTCTTGTTTAACACCCCCGGATACCTGCATCTTATCGACCGAAACGGGAATAATGTTTCAGGTTATCCTGTAAAATTGCGTTCGCTGGCAACCAATGGAATCGTTGTGTTCGATTACAACAACCGCAAAGATTACCGCATTTTGGTTTCGTGTGCCGACAAACTTACCTATAATTATGAGCTGAGCGGAAAACAGGTAGATGGCTGGCAAAAGCCGCGTTCACTTGAGATTGTCACCAAAAATGTTGAACGTCTTATTGCAGGCGGAAAGGATTATATCATCATCACTGATATCAAAGGAAATGTCCGTATTGTTGACCGAAGAGGACAGGTTAGAATCAGTCCGCGTGGAAATTTGGAAAAGTCTGTTACGGCTGATTTTTATGTCAACAAAACCAATAGCAAGGGTATCCTGCTTACCGCTGACAAGCAGGGAAAACTGCTGTATGTTTCAGGTAACGGACAGCTGTCAACAACCGATTTTGGCCAGTTTAGCGATGAGCATTTCTTTTTGTATGAAGACTTTGACCAGGATGGTTATGTGGACTTTATTTACCTCGACGGACAAAAAATGGAAATCTTTAACCGTTTCAAAAAGACGCTTTTCAGTTATAATTTTAAAAATAGTATTGTCACAAAGCCCAAGTTTTTTAATATCACAAAGCGCAAAAGGCTGTTGGGAGTGGTATCAGAGACTTCACGTGAGATATACCTCATTGATAAAAATGGTAAAATGATTATTAGCTCCGGACTGGCAGGCGAAACGCCATTTGTTGTTGGTAGCCTGCATGATAGCGACGAGATAAATCTGATTACCGGAATAGGTTCAACAGTATATAATTACGTGATTTATTAGGAGACCTGATCAACTTTTGTCACTCATAGTACATGCAAAGCCTCCCTTTGAAGCTTAAACTTTGCCCGAGGACCAGTCACCTTTTCTAAGGTAAAGCCACGAAAGACTGGCCAGAAATATTCCGTAAAGCAATTCTGATGTCCATACCAAGGTTACATCAGCACCAAGGAAGTTGATAAGACTGTACACATAAATAAGATAAAAAGTGAGCACCACCAGCTCAATATGAAAGGCGGTATTGGTTTTGCCGGTTCCCAGAACGGCATTGAACAAAACAAAACCAAAAGCTAAGGCAATTGCACTAAAATTTACTACAAAAAGAACAGGAATACTGTTTTCAATCAAGGCCGGGTCGCTGCTGTAAATGCTTAGTATTGCCCTGGGCCACAACACACTTGCAAAAACCAGGAGGATGACACCGCCAACACACATCAGCAAAATTCGCCGCAGCAATAGCATCGTCTGGTCTTGCTGTCGCATGCCGATGAGATAGCTTACCATCGAATTTGAGGCAGAGGCAAATCCCCAGATAGGAATCATCAATACAATATAAACGCTGCGAATAATATTAGAAATGGCAAGTGCTTGTTCGCCGAGTTTTTCGACAAACAAAAAGAAAATAAACCAAACACCCAACGACAGGAAATTTTGCAGCATAATGGGTGCTGCCAGCTTGTAGTTTCTGATAAATAAGGCTTTATCCCAAACTTTAAAATGGTAAAGATTGAAGGTTATCGGATGTTTTTTTACCTGTGTATTAATGATCAGATAAGCCACTGCAGCACCTTCGGCAATTACGGATGCAATTGCAGCACCTTTGATACCCATCTCGGGAAATCCCCAGTGGCCAAAAATCAGCACGTAATCGAGGATGATATTAACCACGGCCATCACCAATGTGCTCCAGGTAATAATCTGTGTGCGTGCAATTCCGATATAAAAAGAGCGAAATAAAATTTGAGCAAAAGCAAAGAAAATGCCGTAAACCCTGTAATCTAAAAACTCGATGCTGGCAGCATAGATGGCGTCAGACGAAACCAAAGGACGTAATATGGCCGGCGAAAAGAAAAACAATGCCACAAAGGCAAGTATTGAGAGTGGCAACATAAAATACAGGGCATGGTCGAATGTTTTTCCTATGAGATGTTTGTTGCCTTCGCCAAAACGCCTGGAAATTATTATCTGTGCTCCTGTGCCAAAACCCAGCCCCAACATAATAAAAATCAGGTAAAACATGCCTCCAATTGCCGATGCGCCCAACGCAATTTCTCCCACGCGGCCCAAAAAAGCGGTGTCCGTTACATTGATAAAATTTTGCGCAACACTACCTAAGATAATAGGGTAGGCGATACTCCAGATACGTTTATAGGTAATATTCAGATTCACTGATTCCTGTTTTTTCAGGCTACAAATTTAGTTTAGATTAGACAGTAAACTGTTTTCCTTGCAGTTTTTGTTTTCAGATACAGGCTGTCTTATGCAAAATAGTTGAGATCAGGAGTATGCGGTAGATTTTTGGATGACAAAAAATAATGCTTGTTAATCTTTTTGCAAAACCTCATTTTTGCAGTGTAAAATAAAAAGAGAATGCATTGAATAAGGAGCTAAAGCAACTGCTGAAAGAGGGCCAGTTCGTCAAGTTCAGTGCCTATGGATTTCTGAAAAACCTGCGATTTTTTGAGCCATTCCTGGTGCTTTTTCTGCTATCCAAAGGCTTGTCCTATACTCAAATTGGAGTTTTGATTGGTCTGCGAGAGTTGTTGGTAATGCTTGTCGAAATTCCCAGCGGACTGGTAGCGGATGCTTTTGGCCGCAGACGCACACTGGCGGCTTCTTTTGTGTTTTATATGCTTTCGTTTGTCGCGTTTTATGTTTCACAAAGTTTCCCCGGTTTTATATTAGCTATGGTTTTCTTTGCCGTGGGCGACTCATTTCGATCAGGTGTGCATAAGTCCATGATTTTTGAATACCTTCAACGCTATCAAATGCAGCAATATAAAGCCGATTATTATGGCCGCACCCGTTCATGGAGCCAGATGGGTACCGCTATTTCTTCTTTATTGGCGGGTCTTTTTGTAGTGATTTCCGGAAATTATGAGCTGATATTTTTGCTTTCAATCGTACCCTATATTGCTGATTTGTTGTTGGTGCTTTCCTATCCGAAATGGCTGGACGGCGAAAGCAAAAAGGGTGAAATTTATGCTCTTTTTCGATTCAGGCAGGTTTGGAAAGCCTTTGCTACATCACTAAAAAGCAAGTTTTTATTGCGTGGTCTAACAAACAATGCCATACATTCCGCTTTTTATGCAAGCGCAAAAGATTATCTGCAGCCACTGCTGAAGGCTCTGGCGCTATTGCTCCCGTTTCAGCTCTTTGAACAGGATGAAAAACAAGCTGCCATGTTGATCGGGATCGTCTATTTCTTTATTTATCTCGGAACATCATTTATGTCGCGTTTTGCAGGAAATTTCTCAAACAAATTTTCACAAACTTCAGTGGCCTTAAATTGTACGCTTTATGCAGGCTTGTTGGCGGGCGCACTCAGCGGGCTGTTCTTTTCGCAAGGATTTGAATTGATCGCTGTTCTATTTTTCTTGTTGATATTACTCAACGAGAACCTGCGAAAACCTATTGGAACAGCATATGTTGCAGCACTTACCGACCAGAAGTCGATGGCAACACTTTTATCGGTTCAGTCGCAGCTCAAAGCATTGATGGCCGCAGTTTTTGCGCCTACAATAGGATTCCTGGCTGATCGGTTTGGGATAGGTAGTGCATTGCTGATTTTTGCTTTGTTTGCAATGGCTTTAAGTCCGCTTTACCTGGCGCGGGCAATCAGACAAAAAAAATAATTGGTTTTTACTTTTTCTGCAACAAATCAGCAGCTTAGCTGTTTTATAAAGAAATAAGGTAAGTATGAAAATAATTGTAGCAGGAGGAACAGGGCTCATCGGTAGCATGTTATTAAAACGCCTTGCGGGCAAAAACGACATTGTGCTTTTCACTCGAAATCCAAAATCGGCCCACAAACAATTTGAAGGTGCCGGTTTTCAGATCATGAGTTGGGATCAGCCTGAGGAACAGCTTTTGGGAGCCATAAAAAATAGCGATGCCCTCATCAATTTGTCGGGAGCCGGTATCGCAGATAGCAAATGGACGCCAGCACAAAAACAAAAGCTGAAGAACAGTAGGCTAAAATCCATTGACAAACTTGTTTCGTTGATTAAAAAAGCCGATTTGCATCTTAAAGTTGTCTTACAAGCATCGGCAATAGGTTATTATGGTAATCATGCTGAAAGGATTTTTACGGAAGATGATGCTCCCGGCGAGAATTTTCTGGCACAACTAAGTATGGAATGGGAAAAGAAAGCGGCTAAATATTTGCCTTTTACTGACAGGCTGATATTATTGAGAACCGGCGTAGTGCTGACACCCGAAGGTGGTGCTTTGAAGCCCTTGATGCAACCATTTAAGTTTTTTGCCGGAGGCAAAATGGGATCCGGAAGACAATGGGTTTCGTGGATAGATATGGAAGATCAAATTGGCGCAATACTCTTTTTATTGTCGCACAATAGCAGTAATGGAGCCTATAATTTAACTGCTCCAAATGCAGTAAGGCAGCAGGAATTGGCGTCGGCAATCGGAAAAGCGATGAAGCGGCCAAATTGGTTGCCTGTGCCCGGTTTTGCGCTAAAAATGCTGATGGGTCAAATGGCTGAAGAAATGCTTCTGGAGGGTGCGCACGTAATGCCAAAGCGTTTGTTGGATGCCGGCTTCGAATTTCAATCGCCCGATATTGATATTGCTCTATCGCATTTGCTCTCCTAATCTTAGTGGACATAAAAAACGAAAGCTTAAAAGGATGAAAAAATTAAACATGGGTGATCTTTTGCCTGAATTTAAATTACAAAATCAAAAGGAACAATGGGTCAATAGTAATCAACTTGTTGGAGAATCTGCTCTTGTCATTTATTTTTATCCTAAAGATGATACGCCCGGATGCACTGCTGAAGCATGTGCCTTTAGAGATCAGTATGAGGATTTTACAGCTGCCGGAGCCAAAGTAATTGGTATAAGTGCAGATGCTGTTGAATCTCACAAGCAGTTTGCCGAGAAATATCGCTTAAGTTTCGATCTCTTAAGTGATACCAATAATGAGGTTCGTAGAAGTTTTGGCGTACCGAAAAGTATGCTTGGATTATTGCCCGGAAGAGTTACATATGTTTTTGACAAAAAAGGCAGATTGATTCATCAGTTCAATTCGCAGTTTAATGCTAAAAAGCATATTGAGGAAGCGCTTGTTGCACTCAGAAAGTAAGCGTCTGGTATTATGCCAATACCTTGGGATAGCACAAAAAATATTTTGTTACCGGAAATGTCAAAACACTGATATTTAGTTGATCAGAAGCCTCAGAGATATCTTTTATGCTACCATCTTTATAGAGGATGTTAATTCGCGCTTGTTGTGGATGATAGGCATGATTTGATGTTTTTCCGCTGATTAACAAATAGTTGGACTCTTCTGCTGAAAGTTTAAAATGATTGCAAATATTTTTTCTGAGGGCATCTTTTCTTTCTTCCGGAAAATCCGTTGTAGAAATTTCGACTTTAAAAAGTTGTCGGTCAACGATTGCCTGACTGAGCAAACGCAGCACTTTATCCGGGTGATTATACCAGATTTTTAAGGCCGTAAACACATCAAAATCATCAAGCTGACTATAATATTTTAGTGCATTCTCATCTTCATCAAGCTGCTTAAATTGTCCTTTTTTTTGAAGAAAAAATGCAAGGGGATCAGTTATCTTATCAACAAGCTGTGGCGAGATTTCCTTTGCCCTTAGCAAAACCTTCATGAGCATATGCTCAGCACTTAAAACGGTTTTATGGAGGTAAACCTGCCAGTACATCAGCCTTCGGGCTACAATGAATTTTTCAACAGAGTATATGCCTTTTGCTTCTATAGCCAACTCATTGTCAACAACTTCAAGCATTGCTAAAATCCGGTCAGCATTAATATTGCCTTCTGTGACTCCGGTGAAGAAGCTGTCACGTTTCAAATAGTCCATCCGATCCATGTCTATCTGGCTGGATACCAGTCTGCTTAAAAAACTCTTTGGATGGTTGTCCGTAAAAATAGCTATCGCCTCATCCAGCGCCCCATGAAATTGGGCGTTGAGGCGTTGCATCAATAACAGCGAAATGGTTTCATGCGTAACACCCTGAATGATTGTTTGTTCCAGCGTGTGCGAATAGGGCCCGTGACCAATATCATGCAATAAAATTGCAATGGAGGCAGCCTGAGCTTCGTGCTGGGTGATGGCGTATCCTTTGTTGCGTAGCAACTGTATGGCTTGCTGCATCAGATGCATGGCACCAAGGCTGTGATGAAATCGCGTATGTAGGGCTCCCGGATAAACCAAATGGGTTAGGCCAAGCTGCTTGATTCGTCTTAAGCGTTGAAAATAAGAGTGTTCTATAAGATCGAAATGTAGTTCATCCGGAATATTAATAAAGCCGTAAACGGGATCATTGAATATTTTCTTCTTGTTAGATCGTTCTATGGGCATAATAATTGTTAATTTTGTACAAATAGCCGGAGCTTGCACAATAAAAGGAGTGCATTACTCATTTTAACTACAAAATTAAGATTATCGTCAACACTTCTACCCATTTCAACTTTCAAAAGCAGTGATTGAGGAATTATTCTCAAACACTAAACTTAAATAACAATTAATTTATGGACAAGATTCGTATTCTATGGGCTGATGATGAAATTGATTTGTTGAAGCCGCATATCATGTTTTTAGAACAAAAAGGCTATGAGCTGGTTGCCGTGAATAATGGCGATGAGGCATTGGATATAGTGAGGGCAGAGGCCTTTGACATCATTTTTCTGGATGAAAACATGCCCGGACTATCCGGTATTGAGACCTTGGAGAAGATTAAAGCAGAATTCCCGAATTTACCTGTTGTGATGATTACCAAGAGTGAAGAGGAATCGATTATGGAGGATGCCATCGGGAGTAATATTGCTGATTATTTGATCAAGCCCGTTAAGCCAAATCAGATTTTGCTCAGCCTAAAACGCAACCTCGAAAACCGTAAACTGGTCAGTGAAAAATCCACCATGAGCTACCAGCAGGAGTTTAGAAATATTGGTATGGAATTGAACAATCAGCTCAATTTTAAGGAATGGACGGAGGTGTTCAAGAAACTTACACGTTGGGAACTTGAATTGGAACGAACAGAAGATGAAGGTATTAAAGAGGTTCTGAATATGCAAAAAGATGAGGCCAATACCCAGTTTTCCAAATTTATTGAAAAAAATTACATCGATTGGCTTAATCGTAACCCGGATGACAAACCGGTGTTGTCGCACACGCTTATTCGCGATAAGTTAATGCCGGTTCTTGAAAGAAACGAAAGGCCGGTTTTCTTATTAGTCATAGACAATTTGCGCTACGACCAGTGGAAAGTGATTCAGCCGCTGATCGAGCAAAGTTTCAGGGTGGAAACAGATGAAATTTATTGCAGCATTTTGCCAACCACCACGCAATATGCGCGCAATGCGTTATTTGCAGGATTGATGCCCAATGAAATTAGAAAAAAGTATCCCCAATACTGGAATGATGAGGAGGACGAGGGCACAAAGAATCAATTTGAATCAGAATTGCTTAATGAACAACTCAAACGGTTTGGCAAGGATATTCGCTTTTCGTACAACAAGATTTTAAACCTTAATGCAGGTAAACGATTGGCTGAAAATATGTCCAATCTTATGAGTAATCAACTGAATGTGATTGTGTATAATTTTATCGATATGCTTTCGCATGCCCGAACCGACATGCAGATGATCAGGGAACTAGCTGAAGATGAATCCGCCTATCGTTCCTTGATGAAATCCTGGTTTGAACATTCAAGCCTGTTCGAGATTCTTCGGTTTATTGCACAAAAAAAGTCGGAGGTCATACTCACCACCGACCATGGATCGGTTTATGTGAAAGATCCTGTTAAAATATTGGGCGACCGGAACGTCAATACCAATCTCAGGTATAAATACGGTAAAAGCTTGAAATACAACGCTAAAGAGGTTTTCGAAGTGCGTAATCCAGAAGATGTTTTTCTGCCTAGGATCAATGTAAGTACGGCTTATGTTTTTGCACGATCCGGCGATTTTTTTGCCTATCCTAATAATTACAATCACTACGTAAATTATTATCGCAATACCTTTCAACATGGAGGAATTTCGATGCACGAGATGTTAATTCCTGTTATTCACCTTAAACCCAAATCTTTGGTAATATGACAACAGCCAAGTTTGCTGCCAATCAGGTTAGCGATTTGAAGAATGTTGCCGAATGGCTTATTCAGCAAAAAGAAACAGCGCCGGTAATGGCGTTTTATGGCCCGATGGGCGCCGGAAAAACAACCCTTATCAAGGCAGTTTGTGGCCTGCTTAAGGTTACCGATGAAGTGAACAGTCCTACCTTTTCTATTGTTAATGAGTATCTTACGGTAGAAGATGAGTCGGTATTTCATTTTGATTTCTATCGCATCAATAAACTCGAAGAGGCTTATGATATTGGCTATGAAAATTATTTTTATGGCGGACAACTTTGCCTGATAGAGTGGCCCGAAAAAATAATGCAACTTTTACCCGCTAAATACGTAAAAATCAATATTACTCCGGATGAGGATACCGGGAAAAGAATCATTACCTGCCAGCTTATTGGCGTTTAAGCGTAATTGCGATGAATGAAGGAAATCAGTACATTAAATTTGCAGGCAGCACCTCGTTGATGCCACAGGAAGAAAAGCTGGAAACTGCACAAAAAAAAAATCAGCTGACCATTGGCATTCCTTTAGAGCAAAATCCAGATGAAAGCAGGATAGCGCTCATTCCCGAGGCCGTTAAATTATTGACTGATCATGGGCATCGCATCCTTTTTCAAAGAGGAGCAGGCATCACCTCGCACTTTTCCGATCATGAATTTGCAGAGTCTGGCGCTGAACTTTTTGATACCGCTCAGGAAGTTTTTGATGCAGATATAGTCCTTAAAGTTGCACCACTTAGCAGCGACGAAATAGCTTGGCTGCGTAAAGGGCAGTCGCTTTTTTCAATTCTACAGCTGGGTCTTCATGAAAAGGAATGGTATCAGGCTTTGATGCAAAAAAAAGTTACTGCGGTTGCTTTTGAATACATTCAGGATAAGACAGGCGCACTGCCGTTGTTGCGCTCCATGAGCGAAATTATTGGAAATCTTTCAATGATGATAGCCGCCGAATATCTTTGCCATCCTAAATTTGGTAGTGGAACGATGCTGGGTGGTTTTCCGGGAGTTGCGCCCACAGAGGTTGTTATCATTGGTTCTGGTAATGTAGCTGAATATGCCACCAGGGCCGCGCTGGGAATGGGGTGTCTGGTGAAGATTTTTGATAATTCCATGTACAAATTGCGTATCCTGCAAAATAATGTCGGGCAACGACTTTTTACATCAGCTTTGCAGCCTCATCTTATTGGTGATGCACTCAAAACTGCTGATGTAGTTATTGCTGCCAAGCATGCTCCAACCGGCACATCGCCCTGTGTTATCAGCGAAGAAATGGTAAAAACCATGAAAGCCGGAGCTGTTATCATTGATGTGAGTATCGATCAGGGAGGCTGTTTTGAGACAAGTAAACCCATGTCGCATCACGATCCTGTTTATCAGGCTCATGGGGTAACGCATTATGCGGTACCAAATATGGCTTCGCGTGTGCCCCGAACTGCTTCCGTTTCGTTTAGTAATTTTTTTATGCCCTTATTGCTCGAAATTGGCGAAAACGGTGGTTTGGAGAATCTTTTAAGGGCCGACAGGGCTTTGGCAAAAGGTGTTTATATTTATAATGGTAAGCTTACAAACTACGATGTAAGCAGGCTGCACAGTATTCCTTTGAGCCATTTGGAATTGTTAATGGCCGCGTTTTATTAATTTTGCCAATCTTTTTCAGATTATAGTCTGTCCGAATACCTTAGATTTGCACAAAACTGAATTTTCTGATGGCGAACAATCCGCATGTCTTAATCAATCAGGAGGCCATAGAAAAGCTTAGCCAAAAGCTTACGCTGTTGCACTGTCGTGGCGGTGTTGTATTTTTTTTGGTTGACGATAACACCAAAGCGCTTTGTCTGCCAGTTTTGAAATCGTTGGTTGCTATTGAAAAGTTCAATCCGATTATTTTAGAAATACATCACGGCGAGGCACATAAATCACTGGAGACAGCTGCATACTTGTGGGAACAAATCACCAATGCAGGCGCAGGACGCGATGCGATGCTTTTTACTTTAGGTGGAGGCGTAATCTCAGATCTTGGCGGTTTTGTTGCTTCGGCTTACAAAAGAGGTATCGCTGTTTCGCATATTCCAACCACTTTGCTGGCCATGATTGATGCTGCCTTTGGAGGTAAAACCGGAATTGATTTTATGGGCTATAAAAACCATATCGGGACTTTTTATATGCCTGAAGATGTGTATATTATAACGGAATTTTTGAACAGTCTGGATGAGCAACAGTGGCTGTCAGGGGTAGGCGAGCTGCTAAAATATGGTTTTATAGCCCGTCCTGAGTTTTTGAATTATGCTGTTCTTAAAACTAACGACAGGACGCATTACGATGCTTTGATCAGGGAGGCCGCAGCATCCAAACTGGAACTGGTAAACACAGATCCGTATGAACATGGTATTCGAAAAATACTCAATTTCGGCCATACCATTGGGCATGCTTTTGAAAGTTTGGCGCTTAAAAAGGGATTGACATTTCATCATGGTGAAGCTGTAGCGGCGGGTATTTTAACCGAGCTATGGCTGTCAGTAAGCTATCTCAAGCTGGATATTGAAGTATTAAATGAGTACAAGCAAACGTATCAAAGCCTGTTTAAACCATTTAAATTTTCAGTCGATGATATAGCTGCCATCATACAGCTGATTCGGCATGATAAAAAGAACAGTGCTGAGAAACTTAATTTTGTATTGATACAGGAGCCAGGTAAGGCAGTATTTGATGTGGCCGTTGAACCATCTGATATTGAAGCCTGTTTAAGATGGTATATTGATCTATTTGAAGCTAATGGTAAATCATAAAAAGTTAACAGCGAATAAATCCGTTTATAAGGCTGCTGTACAACTGAGCAGTAGTAAGAGCGAGAGTAACAGGGCACTGATGATCAGAGCCTACGGCGGGTTCGACAGGCAAATAAGGCAGCTTTCTGATGCGGACGACACTGTTCTGCTCAAAAGAAACCTAAAAATGATCCAGGAATGCGCCAATTCTTCTATTCCACTTGTTATTGACTGCGGAAATGCCGGAACAGCTTTTCGGTTTTTAGTGAGTTATTTGGCCTCTACTCCCGGCAAATGGATGCTTACGGGTTCACCCAGGATGTTGGAACGACCTATAGGTGAGTTAGTTGACGCTTTGCGTAGCTTAGGAGCTGAAATTGAGTACACAGGCGAAAGAGGCTTTCCACCGCTGCGTATTCTTGGCAAGCAGCTGCATGGAGGGAAAGTAGCGCTGAGTATAGCCCAAAGCAGTCAGTTTGCTTCTTCCTTGTTACTGGCGGCTCCAAGCTGGCAATCTGGCCTCGAAATCGAGCTTGTTGGGCAGCAAAGCTCATTGCCTTATCTGGAGATGACCCTGTCGATGATGCGCTATTTTAAAGCTGAGGTCGAATGGAGGGATAATCACATACTGGTGGCGCCAAAACCTTATGAAAACGTGACATACACGGTACAAGCCGATTGGAGTAGCGCTTCATACTGGTACGAGCTGGTGGCCCTTAGCGAAAGGGGTGAATTGTTGCTTCAACAGCTTGATATGGATAGCCTGCAAGGGGATAAAGTACTTGTGGATTTATTTGAAAAGTTTGGGGTTCATAGTCATCAGGAGCCCGAAGGGGTTAGAATCTTTAAGCAGGAAGGCTACAATCCGGATAGTTTTGTTTTCGATTTTAAAGATTCGCCTGATTTGCTGCCAACAATCGCTGCTACTTGCGCCGGACTTAGTATTGAAGGGCATTTTACGGGTCTCAAAAATCTGGTAATCAAAGAGTCTGACCGCACCTTTGCCATGAAATCAGAACTGCAAAAAATAGACGTTAAACTGGAGGCGCTTTCTGAAGATGCGTATAAACTCACCCCAGCACCTAAGCTCCTTGGATACACAAAAGCTGATGCTGTTGTTTTCGAAACATGGGGAGATCACCGAATGGCAATGGCTCTTGCGCCACTTGCAAGCAAATTGGGTGCAATACAGATTAACAACCCCGCTGTCGTATCTAAGTCCTATCCCGCTTATTGGAGTGTTTTACGGAAAACAGCAATTCTGAAATAATGCTGCAATTTTTTGTTAATTTTGCCAAAAAATTACCATGACGATCGATCTCTTCATTCCCTGTTTTATTGATCAGTTTTATCCGGAAACGGGTATGAATATGGTAAAGCTATTAAAGAAAGCCGGCGTAACGGTAAATTACAATCCGGAACAAACTTGCTGTGGGCAGCTTGCTTTCAACAGTGGTTTTAGGGATGAAGCTAAAAAACTGGGTAATAAATTTTTAAAAGATTTTCCTAACGATCGTCCGGTAGTTAGCCCTTCGGCTTCCTGCACCGGTTATGTAAAAAATTATTATCAGGAACTTTTTCACAATACCGCAAACCATATTGAGTATAAACGTTTGGCGCGTAATATTTTTGAGCTTACAGATTTTCTGGTTAACAAGCTGAAATTTACTGAGTTTAATGCTGTTTTTCCGCACAAAGTTACCTATCACGATAGTTGCGCCGGTTTAAGAGAATATCATTTAAAGGCAGAAGGTCGCTTGCTGTTGTCGAAAGTCAAGGGACTGGAGTTAAGAGAAATGAAAGATACACATGTTTGCTGTGGTTTCGGAGGCACCTTTAGCGTAAAACATGAAGCCATTTCAACAGCTATGGCCCAACAGAAAGTGCAGAACGCATTGGATACGGAAGCTGAGTATATTGTATCGACCGATTTATCCTGCCTCATGCATCAGGAAGCCTATATCAATAAGCATAAACTACCCATAAAAGTTATCCATATCGTTGATATCTTAGCTTCCGGCTGGGAAGCCTAATAGCTGCGTTTCAATGTTTCGCTTACATTGATGGTGTGATCGCCTATTTTCTCGCAATAAACAATTAATTGCTGGTAGAAGTTACCTGAATTGAATGGATACACGCTTGCTTTCATATCCTTATAGTGGGCTTCAAGATAAGTGATTTTAAGGTTATTGATTTGTTTTTCAAGTTGTTCAGCTTGACTGATGTCAGGTTTTTTAGGCTGTTTCAAATTGTTTAGCATAATGTCTATTGCCTCCTCAGCAAGCTGAAACATTTGATGCAAGTTGTCGCGCTGATTCTGATTAAACCATGCTTTCTGACTGTTTTTCAGCTCAATGACCCGTGCCATTTTGAAACAAATGTCGGCAATACTTTCAATATTATTGACAATGATCATATTGCCATTCACCATTCGTGAGCTTTCGGCACTCAACTTACTCTCGGTCAAACGGGCAAGGTATTGCATTACAGTTTGCTCGGCCTGGTCTACCTGCTGTTCAATTAATTTAACCTCCTCGTTGAGCTGATTATAGATCGTAGGATTTTTTTCCAGCAATAACAAAGGTATCTTGGTTAACATCTTCTGGCTTTTATGGGCCATATTTAAAATCTCGCG
This sequence comes from Bacteroidota bacterium, assembly GCA_018830105.1. Classification (GTDB taxonomy): domain Bacteria; phylum Bacteroidota; class Bacteroidia; order Bacteroidales; family F082; genus UBA5536. The sequence continues at coordinate 68,435 of JAHJTC010000009.1, read as the reverse complement.
ACTTGCATGCACAATAGAAAGTTCCGAAACCGTTGTCATAAAATTATCGCCCAGCTGTAGCGGAAAGCTGTCTTTTTCATTTGGTTTTATCGGAATGATCTTATAGGAAGCCTGCAGTAAATACTTACTTAAACCAATAAGCAACAGTGTATTGGTAATATTAAAAATGGAATGAAACAGACTCACTTTGAGCGGTGCAGCCAGTATGCTGTCGTTTGTGGAGATTAACAGTAATTTATCTGCCAGTTGCTCAATACCTTGAACAAATGCATTAAAGAATGGAATCAGAATGAGTGCTCCAATAATATTGAAAAGCGTGTGAATCAATGCAGTACGTTTGGCATCGCGATTTGCAACAAGGGCAGCAATATTGGCAGTAGCTGTTGTGCCGATGTTTTCGCCCACAATCAGGGCTGCTGCCACCTCGAAACTAATCATTCCTTCGCTTAAAAGTACAATGGTAAGCGCTATTGTAGCGGTTGACGATTGAATAATTATGGTAAGAATAATACCCATGAAACCGACAATCATGATGGGGATAAAAGATTGTCCTGTAACTGATTTGAGCAAATCTATAACTCCGGCTTCACCATGAATTTCGGGCAATACATCCCTTAAAAACTGAAGCCCGATAAATAAAATAGCAAAACCCAGAATGAATTCCGCCAGAGATTTCTTACGCGAATTGGAGGTGAAATATAGTGGAATTGACAAGGCAATAAGTGGTAAAATGATGACCCTTATATTGAAGGAATAACCAAAAAAAGTGATCAACCAGGAGGTCAATGTTGTGCCAATATTTGCTCCCATTATTAAGGCCACAGACTCTCCGACTGTTATTAAACTGGCATTTACAAAACCAACCAAAAGCACCGTTACTGCCGATGATGACTGCATTGTTGCTGTAATGATGAAGCCGGTAAATAGCCCGCGCCAGCGATTGGCAGTAACAGCCGAAAGGTACTGCCGCATCTTTACGCCGGCAATTTTTTGAAGTGACTCGCTCATAAGCTTCATCCCAAAAAGGAAAAAAGCCAATGCGCCAAAAACACTTAATATATCGTATATGAAAGATACTACATTCATGTAATAATCATTTAATTGCTAAATGTTTGGGTCTGACTCAGCTTTTGCTTTACTGCCTCTTTCATAAGTGCTTCAATCGATTCAAAAGGGATATAAATATTGGTATGACCAAATGAATAAGGAGCGATTTCGTAACTATTGTAATAGAAACCAATGCCTCCGGAACCTAACCAATAATTAGTGTTGGGTTCAATTTGATCAAAAAAGAAACCAAAAGATTTTAAGCTGCTATCAGCAGGGATTTCATAGCGCTTTCTGATAGCATCGTTGAGTAGGAGAAAAAGTGAGTTTTCGGCATTTTCAGTAAATAGGTCTGTAATATGTAATTGCTCTCCTGTTTCGGTGTCCAATACCGTAAATAGTCTGTTGGGAAGGCCGTGTGCGCCTCCGGTATAGCCGTAGGTATTTGATTCAATACACAAAAATCCGCCTTCATTTATCAGCACGCCTGTTTCACATGTTTTTACCCATTGAAAACTTGGGGTGTCAGTATTTTCAAAGGTGTTTAACTTTTGATAGTTATCGAAAAAATTAGTGGCTTCCCGTTCAAGTATTTGCAGCGGACTTACAGTTGTGTCAACATCAAATACAAGTTTCAAAATGGAATCGCTTAATGGGTTTGATGTGCTTGCTTCCGGTAATAATAACTCACTTTCGAAAAGTGCATGAGGTCCGCCGGGTAAGGCAGTATTTAGCTTATGGTCAGCACTATAGCTATAAGGTTTAAGCGGAATACTGCCTTTCAAATTTGTCGCAACCAATGCAATCCTTTCGAGTTGATTTTGTGTATTAATGAGATATCCTTCCATGCGATTTGCTGTCATGCGGCCTCTGATCAAGGTGTCGGATGTCATTTCTTCTTGCAAGAAAAAATTACCGTTTTGTTTCAGACTTCCTGAAAGTGTTAAATAGGCAGCTTGCCCATTAGGCGCATAAAACAGGTGTGCCCGTAATTTTCCCTTTACTTGAACCAAATGCATGGTTGCAGTATTTTGGCCAATACTGCCCGAAAAGCTGCTGACAAAATCAGTCTGTGCGAATGCATTTTGGGCTGCCAGTGAGAAAATTATTAAAAAGAAAAAAATTGGTTTTATGAGCATAAATTTAAAATGGGTTGCAAAATTAAATCTTTTGCTCATATAAGCGGACTAAATGGACAGTCGTTCAAAGATTTAACAAACTATTAATACAAACGATTAATGATTATCCTCCACTTTGCCTTCAAATTTATAGCCCAGCGCTTCCACGGTTTCACGTATGGCCTCCATATCTATCGCATTGCCTTCGATACGAACTGTTTGGCTGGTGAGGTCAACCTCTGCTGACTGTATTTCAGCGAGTTTTTTCAGGTTGAGCTCAACACTGTTTTTGCAGTGGTTGCAGTCCATTCCGCTAACCTTGACAAAGGTTAAATTATTTGTGTTTGCATTCATTATTTCTGATTTTGAAGATTTTTTGTTAAAATATTTTTGATAGTAACCGTTAATAATCAATAGGATAAGTGTTATTCCCGAAGCCAATTCAAGCCACCCAGGTAGTAGTTGGTGTGAATGAGCGCCCGAGTGTCCGGAAATGATAAACCAATTAGCTGGTAGTTGATTGATTAACAATCCAAAAAGCAGTGATCCACCAACAATTGTTGCCAGATAAATCAAAGTTGTTTGCTTTCCCAGGGTTTTCCAGAGCACGGTCATCGTCGCGGCATTGGTAGCCGGGCCAGCCATCAGAAAGACCAAAACAGCACCGGGTGATAATCCCTTGAGCAGCAATACTGCTGCCACTGGCACCGAAGCCGTGGCGCAAACGTACAGTGGTATGCTGGCAACGAGTATCAGCAGCATGCCCAAAAAATCGTTGTTGATCTTGTCGTTAAAAAAATTATCCGGGATGAGCACCGCAATTAAGGCGGCCAGTATAAGCCCAATGAGCAGCCACTTCATGATGTCTTGTAAAAAGGTGACAAAGGCATATTGCAGCATCTGTTTGAATTTTCCGTTTGTTTTCTTAGCGGCTTCATCTGCTGTAAAAACATCACCATGAAGTGTTTTGCTTTGTTTATTCTTGACCAGTAGATTTGTGAAAACGCCCCCAGTAATTCCTGTTATCAGTGCTACAATAGGTCTGATAATGGCGAAAGGCAGTCCCAGCATGGAGTAGGTAACCAAAATAGAATCTACGCCCGTTTGAGGTGTAGAGATCAAAAACGAACTGGTGCTGCCCCTGGAAGCGCCGTTTCGGAAGAGAGAAATGCCTGTAGGTATCACTCCGCAGGAGCACAATGGCATTGGTATGCCTAACAAACTTGCATTTATGGTGGCTTTGGTGCTCGATTTGCCCATGTATTTGTTGAGCAAACGTTGCGGAAAGTAAACCCGCAACAAACCTGCAAACAAAAACCCAAAAAGGAGGTATGGCGCAATTTCCAATGTAAGTCCCCATAGCTCATTCAAGTAGGCTTGTATATATGGCATCATAAGGATCATTTTTGACAAAAGTAAACGAAATCATTTTCAAATGCCGGGAAATGATGTTGATATTAATCAACGAACTTGCTGCACCTCTGTTATAAAATTTATTTTAACTTTGCCCCGATAATTACCAATAGGGGTGCCTTTACCCGCCGGAGCGGGATGAAAGACAGGCTGAGATCAAACCCTTTGAACCTGAACGGATAATGCCGGCGTAGGGAACAAAAGCATCTCATTTTCCTCTATTGATTTAAATGTTTAACAATTAAATCAATGAGTCATGTTTAACAAAAAATTTTTAATTGTGGCACTCATTTTCCTGCCCTGGAGTTTGATTGCCCAGTTTTCCATCAGTGGGAAAGTAGTTTCCGCAGATGCTGATGAAGCATTAAGTGGCGCCCATGTGCGTTTGATGCCAACCACTTACAAGCAGGTTGCAGATGCCGGGGGGCAATTTTCTTTCAATAACCTCAGCGCTGGAAACTATCAGCTTATCACCTCTTTTTTAGGGTTCGAGGATGAGGTTAAATTTGTCACACTCAAGCGTGATACGGTGTTGGAAGTGGTTATGAAACCGGCATCATTTTTACAGGATGAAGTTGTTGTAAGTGCTTCGAGGCCTCGGCCAAAAACGCCTTTAACCTACAGCATCATAGATGCCAAGGAGATAGGGAAGAACAACAGCGGTGCTGATTTGCCTTACCTGCTTCAGCAAACCCCTTCGTTGGTTGTAAGCTCTGATGCCGGGACAGGCATAGGATACACCAGTCTGAGAATCAGAGGTACAGATCTTACCCGTATCAATGTCACCATAAATGGCGTTCCGGTGAATGATCCTGAATCGCATGGTGTATTCTTTGTTAATCTGCCTGATTTTGCAGCTTCGGTGGATAATATTCATATTCAGCGCGGTGTTGGAACTTCGGCTAATGGTGCAGCGGCTTTTGGTGCCAGCCTGAATATCAAAACTGATGCACCCTCTGATAAGGCGTTTGCTCGTTATGAGTCGAATGTGGGATCGTTTAATACTTATAGAAACAGCCTGAATTTTTCTACCGGCCGAAGCAAGCAGGGCTTTGCACTTAATGGTCGCTTGAGCAGGATTACTTCCGATGGTTATGTGGATCGGGGCTGGTCTGATCTGAAATCGTATTACCTTTCAGCTTCGTGGTCAAATGCCCAAACCTTGATCAAAATAATTGCTACAAGTGGTAAAGAAGCAACCTATCAGGCCTGGAATGGCGTGCCTAAAGACAGTCTGAAAACAGCCTCCGGAAGGCGTTATAATCCATCGGGTGAAATGTTTAACAGCGAAAAAAAATTGATCGGCTATTATAAAAATCAGACCGATAACTACCAGCAGGATTATTACCAACTGCATTTGGCACACCAATTCAATAATCAATTTCAATTGAGCGGAGCTGCATTTCTCACGAAAGGCCGTGGATACTACGAAAGTTGGAAAAATCAAAGAAAATTCAGTGAATATGCGCTTCCGAATGTAGTGATTGGTTTGGATACAATCAGGCGTACCGATCTCATACAGCAGAAATGGCTTGATAACAGCTTTTATGGGTTTAATCTTGCGCTCCAGCACCAGAAAGGACGCTTCAGCAGTACTTTAGGAGCAGGTTGGAACCACTATGATGGCGACCATTTTGGTTATATAAGCTGGGCACAATACGCTTCCGAAAGCCTGAACGACAAGCCTTGGTACACAAATAAGGGTTTGAAAACAGATTATAATGTCTATCTGAAGAGTCTGTTTACCATGAATGAAGCCCTGAACGCATTTATTGATCTGCAATACCGTCACATTGACTACAAAATTAGTGGAATACACGACGACCTCAGGGATATCAGTCAGGAACATACGTTCGATTTCTTTAATCCCAAAGCAGGTTTGTTTTATACCATCAATAAGCGCAATCAGGCTTATGTTTCAATAGCCGTTTCGCATCGCGAACCTAATCGTTCGGTCTATCGCGATGCTGATCCCGGGCAGAAGATTACACATGAGCAGTTGGTCAATCTTGAAGCAGGGTATAGTTTTAAGAGTCAAAAACTCAGGGTAAATTCTAATGTTTATTTTATGGATTACAACGACCAATTGGTGCTTACCGGAAAAATAAACAATGTGGGTGCAGCCATCATGACGAATGTACCCGAAAGTTACAGACTGGGAATTGAAAACAGCATTGATTACAGCTTCAGCAGGATGATTTCCGTTGGTGGACACCTCAGCCTGAGCGCCAATAAGATTTTAAACTATACCCATTTTGTGGATAATTGGAGTTACTGGGATGATCCTGAAAATGAACCTTATCAATATGCTTATGAGTTAGGCACAACAGATATTTCCTTTTCGCCGGCAGTGGTTGGTGGTTTCACTTTGGGTGTGAGGCCATTTGATGGAATGGCAATCGATCTGACTGGCAGTTATGTAAGCCGGCAATATTTGGATAATACCTCCAACAAGGATCGAAGCCTTGATCCTTATCTGGTGACCAATGCTAATATTCGTTATGAGGTATCACAGTCGTTATTCAGGCGTCTTGAAATTAAACTTCAGTTGAATAACCTGACCAGCACTTGGTATGAAACCAATGGATGGATTTATCAATATGTTTATGAGCAGGAAGAATACACCATGGATGGTTATTTCCCACAAGCCTTACTGCATGCTGTTTTTGGCATTGCTGTAGAATTTTAAGCAATAAGTTTCAGGCAAGTGTCGAACCGAAAATAGGTGAAAGCCAACCGTTTTTCGGTTTGACATTTTTTGTTTGGTGGAAATAAAAAACACTGTCGCTAATAAATAGGATTGATCCAGACTCATTTGAGTGGTGTCGCTTGAAAAGTAGAATGGGTTGGTTTTTTTGTATTTTAGCGAAAATTATAACATTCCCCTTGCTGTTCATTGTCTTGTTTTGGGGAGCGTAATCACCAATTTAAAATCAATCAATATGGTACCACGTATTTCAACTTTAGGAGGATATATCTTTGAATATCAAAAAAGTGTAACAAATCCAACAGGATTTTGGGCACATGTGGCCGATAGTTTTTTCTGGCGCAAAAAGTGGGATTGTGTGCTTGATTGGGATTTTGAAAAGGCAGATGTCAAATGGTATAAGGATGCCAAATTGAATATCACTGAAAATATTTTCGAGCGTCATCTGTTTTACCGTGCCAATCAAAAAGCCATCATTTGGGAGCCCAATGATCCGGGCGAAGACATTCGTGAATTAACCTACCAGGAGTTGTTCGTAGAAGTGAAACGTTTTTCGAATGCACTTTTGCGTGCTGGTGTAAAAAAAGGCGACAGGGTTGGAATTTATCTTCCGATGGTTCCTGAGTTAGTTATTGCCATGCTGGCCTGCGCCAGAATTGGAGCCATTCACTCCATTGTTTTTGCCGGATTTTCGGCACAGTCGCTGGCAGATCGCATGTTGGATGCAGGTGCTACTATACTGATCACTGCAGATGGCGGCTTTAGAGGAAACAAAACCATTCCATTGAAAAAAATTGCCGACGAAGCTATGGAATCATGCAGCTGTGTGCATCAGGCCGTTGTGCTAAAACGTACCGGTGAAGCAGTCACCATGAAAGACAAGCGTGATATCTGGTGGGACGATTTTGTGGCGGGAGTTTCCACCGAAAACCAAGCCGAACTTATGGATGCCGAAGATCCGCTTTTTATCCTGTACACCAGCGGTTCAACCGGCAAGCCTAAAGGATTGGTGCACACCACGGCAGGTTATATGGTTTATACGGCTTACACTTTCAGGAATGTGTTCCAATATGGCGATGGCGATGTGTATTTCTGTAGTGCCGATATTGGCTGGATTACCGGCCACAGTTATCTGGTTTACGGACCTCTGCTTAATGGCGCTACCAGCCTGATGTTTGAAGGAATTCCTACATTTCCCGATGCCGGCCGCTATTGGGAAATCGTGGATAAACATCAGGTAAATCAATTTTATACGGCGCCAACAGCAATTCGTTCATTAATGGCCATGGGAATGGAATGGCTCGACGGAAAACACCTGACGAGTCTTAAAGTGCTTGGAACGGTTGGTGAGCCTATCAACGAAGAGGCCTGGCACTGGTATCATGATCATATTGGAAAAAATCGTTGCCCCATTGTTGATACCTGGTGGCAGACCGAAACCGGGGGCATGATGATCAGTCCTTTGGCGGGTATTACACCTACCAAACCATCCTACGCCACCTTACCGCTTATGGGAATTCAACCTGTGATTATTGATCCTGAAGGCAAAGAGCTAACCGGCAATAGCGTGGAAGGTAATTTATGTATCAAGTTCCCCTGGCCCGGAATTGCCCGCACAATATGGGGTGATCACGAACGCTTTGTTCAGACTTATTTCTCCACATACAGAAATATGTATTTCACCGGCGATGGCGTAAAACGTGATGAGGACGGCTACTATCGGATTCTTGGTCGGGTGGATGATGTAATAAATGTTTCAGGCCATAGAATGGGTACAGCCGAAATAGAGAATGCGATCAATGAGCATCCGCTGGTGAGCGAGTCAGCAGTAGTAGGTTATCCGCACGATATCAAAGGACAGGGAATTTATGCCTATGTGGTTTGTACTGATTTCAGTACCGGCGGCGAAGAAGGTATCAAACAGTCTGTGCTGCTTACGGTGAGCAAACTCATCGGGGGATTTGCTAAGCCCGATAAGATACAAATTGTTAGCGGGCTTCCAAAAACCAGATCAGGCAAAATCATGCGACGGATATTGCGTAAAATTGCTGAAGGGAATGATAGCAATTTCGGAGATACCACTACCTTACTTGATCCTGAGATTGTGGAGGAAATAATCGAAGGGCGGGTTTAGTGCTTGTTTTAAGTTTTTTGGGCAGTCTTTCAGTCATTAGGTTAGCTTGAATTGAAGCAGTATCTTTGTCGCATGAGGTGGCTCACATTATGTAGTCTTATGCTTGTTTCATCCGTTTTTGCACAGCAAAAATCAGGCATTCGTGTCGATACTTTGCTGAATGACAGATGGAATGTGCAACAGGCCGTTTTCGATGTTGAGGCGAATAAAGTGCTTGTTGTGAGCGAAATAAATGAACGCAATACCTTATTCATTCTTGAACCCGGGAAATCGAAACTCCTTAAGCCGGGATTTACAAATGGGGCATTGCAATCGGCCAATTGGGACAGAAATCCAGAAAAACTGATTGCTAGTTCGGCAGAAAACGGGCAGTTGTATCGGCTGGATGGCCAAAACTGGCAGTACCTTTTAGCTGACCGCGATGTTTCTGCGGCTTATCCGGTATATAACCACAGTGGAAATCTATTGCTCTTTGAAGGCATGCGAGCAAATCAGCAAAACAGTAGTTTATTTACTTATGATTTTGTTTATCATAACCTCAATGAGCTTGATTTGACCAAAAACTGCCAAAATCCTCAATGGTCACCTTCGGATGAGTTGATCAGTTGTACCAGAGCTCAGGATAAAGATACAGAAATAGCACTATATCATTGGTATGGAGCATTTTACGGTTTGATCAAAAGCGATACGCTGGCTCTGCGTGATGCCTGCTGGACGGAAAGTGATTACCGACTAATATTTGTGGGAGAAGGAAAGCAATTTAACTATGTGTTAAGCAGCAGAAAAGATGGCACCGATTTAAAGGTTTTGTTTAGCAGCACAACGAAATTGTCCAGGCCGAGCAGGATAAACGGACACGATCAATTGTTGCTCTTGCAGCAAACTTCCACAAACAGAACCCAATTATTACGAATTTATCTAGATGAACAAAGTGTTCAAAATCATGTTAATATTAAAAATTTAAACCATGAATCAGCAACAAGAAGAATTCAATTTTAAAAAGATTTTACCGATAGCCCTCATTGTTGGTGCGGTATTATTGTTAATCATTTTCTGGAGCAGAATGACAGTGACTATCCCGGCAGGCCACGGAGGTGTGTTGTTTAAATTGTTCGCGGGTGGTGTTGACACCGAAGTGACTTACAAAGAAGGGTTTCATTTTCTGGCTCCCTGGAATTCCATGTACCTTTATGAAACTCGTCAGCAGGAAGTAGCCGAAGAAATGAATGTTTTATCATCTAACGGATTGGAAATCAGGGTTGATTTTTCGGCCTGGTATCAGCCCAGTTGGAGTCAATTAGGTTTTTTACATTCACAGATTGGAACGGATTATATGCGCCGCGTGGTGATTCCTTCACTAAGATCAGCAGCACGTTCGGTGGTTGGGCGTTACACGCCGGAGCAGATTTATTCAACCAAACGTGATGCCATTCAGATTGAGATTTTTGATGAAACAAAGAAGTTGCTCGACGAAAAATATGTTCAGCTCAATCAGGTGCTGATTCGTTCGATTACGCTTCCACCGACCATCAAAACAGCCATCGAAAGCAAGCTTAAACAGGAGCAGGAAGCATTGGAATATGAATTTAAGCTCGAAAAGGCTGAGCAGGAAGCTGAGCGCCAGCGCATTGATGCTGAAGGTAAGGCCAAGGCCAATAAAATTTTGAGCGCAAGTATTACAGAATCAATTCTGCGTGAGAAGGGAATAAATGCAACCCTGAAGCTTGCAGAATCTCCGAATGCTAAAGTGGTAATTATTGGTAATACGGGTGACGGCATGCCGATTATTTTGGGAGATAATAAATAAAATTTTTCGATCTATAGATTTTTTAAACTGTTCCGGGATTGATTTTTCCGGAACAGTTCATTTTAACAGGTGCTTGTTTATAAGGCAGGGTGTTTGTGAAGTAATAAAAAACTTAGTCCCGAAGGGTCAATTTGATTTTTTCTGGCAAGCATTATGAAGAAATTGAAGTTTTAGCGCTGACACTACTTCTTATAATCAATGGCCTAACATTAATAATTGACATCTGCTAGCTGATAGTTTTGTCGTATTTTTGCCGATCAAATGAAGACACAGACGATACGTATAAAAAACAAACGTGCCAGTTTTGAATACTTCCTCGAAGACAAGCTGGTGGCGGGAATCGTGCTTACCGGAACCGAGATTAAATCAATCCGGCAGGGGAAGGCGAATTTGAATGAGTCTTTTTGTTCTTTTGTGGGCAACGAATTATTTGTGCGTGAAATGCATATTGCCGAGTATACCATGGGAACAATTTACAACCATGAGCCCAAGCGCGACCGCAAATTGTTACTTAATGCACGCGAATTAAAGAAGTTACGTACGAAGGTAAACGAAAAGGGCTTTACCATTGTACCGGTAAGTCTTTTTATCAACGGAAAGGGATTGGCCAAGCTTGAAATTGCTCTTGCAAAAGGGAAACATCATTACGACAAACGCGAGGATCTTAAGAAAAAGGACACAAAACGCGAACTCGATCGCCTAAAGCACTTCTAATAAATACTACACCATTATGAAATACCTGTTAGCACTAAGCCTGTTGATTCTGGTTTTGTATCCGGTATCGGCCCAAGACACTAAAATTGATTGGCTGAGCTTTGAAGAGACCGCTCAAAAAATGAAAACTGAACCCAAAAAGGTGTTTATTGACATGTACACCGATTGGTGTGGCTGGTGCAAAAAAATGGACAAGGAAACTTTTGCTCATCCTGAGGTTGCTGCTTTTATGCAGGACAACTTTTATATGGTAAAGTTCGATGCAGAACGATCAGATACTATTGTTTATGCCAATCGTACTTTTGTAAATCCCAATCCCGGAAAATCGCGTAGCTCGCACGAACTGGCGCAAGCGCTCATGCGCGGAAAAATGTCGTATCCCAGCTATGTGTTTATGAATGAGGAAATGAAAATCATCACTGTGGTTCCCGGTTTTTTCCCTCCTCAGAGTTTTGAACCGGTGATGCATTATTTTGGCAGTGGAGCTTATGAGAATCAAGATTGGGAAACTTTTAGTAAAGCTTTTAAAGGAACGATAAAACCTTAGTTCTGCGCGCAATCGTTTCAAGCTTTTATCAAAGCTGAAGCTCAAAAACTTATTTCTTTTTTGAGTGTATTTTCCGTTTTCTTGCACTCAACGCACCTCAAAAACAAAGCTTCCGCTCACATATTCGCCTTGGTGTGTAACAGCCCGAATAATCGCCTTATAGCGCCCGGGAGTGGAAGGTGTTTGGAATTCAAGTTCCTGATTATTCGCTGTTGGTGTTATGTCCGGATTCCAATATAGGGTGTTTCTGGCATCAGGAAATTCAGCTGAATCGGTCTCTTGATCAAGCTTGAAATGATTAGCGGAAAGAAATTGAAAATCAAGAAACAAGCCATTTTCTGGCAGGTCAATATTAGCAAAATAACCTTCGCTGGAAATCAGATGAATTATACCTCCATAGGTAAAAGCACCTTTAATGTATGGAGTGTTGATGATTTCGATGCGATCGAGTTGTTGAGGAGATAGGGCTAATACGGCTTCCGCATTGTCGATGGCAACCCCGTCGATAAGGATTAATGGATCAAACAGCGGAATTTCAGCATTGTTGCTGAGTACTTTAAAGTATTTTTTACCCATTCGCTTTCTCACTTTTACCAATGTCGGAAGCTCGTTGAAGTATTCTTCCAGATTGGGCAATTCCACATAATTTCCAATACGGACGATTTCGGTTGGCGTGCCATAAAAATACGTATTAAAACGTGAATTGTACTTTTTTGGACTGGCACTATAGGTTACGAAATTGTCTTTTAGTTGTTTGTTAACTGCCATGTTCAGCACAACAGCTTTTTCAGCTTCAGTGAGCTGGAATACCGTATCGGGCAATTGTACTGGAATACGACAAAAATCGTTATCGATCAGCAACTTGGTTTCAGAATCTGCCTGGTTCTCGTTGCACAAAAACAAATCTCTTCTACCTTGATAATTGGGCAAAGCGAACAGGTATTTCCCGGCAGAATCGGTCATTGTTGCCATAAAGTCCCTGCCTTCACCAATGATGGACAGCGTGATGCTGCTATTGGGTATTACTGAATCATTTTGCTGGTTTTTGAGCAAACCGGAAATGGAAAGTCCCTTCATCTCAGGAGGATAGTTCAATTGCTGAAAAGCACGCTTGCCAGAACCTTCAAGTTGTTCGCCATACAAAGCAAACTCAGGAATGACACTAACGGAAGCCTTTATATAATCCTGGCTGTTTTGGTTAAAATCCAGGCTTAAAATGGCCTTGGCATTTCTTCCGTATTGAGTTTGATCTGTTGAAATGCTGATTTTATTGCCTTTCAATTCGGGGATAGGTGAAAGCGGTAAAAGCAGGCTGGAATCAATGGAATAACTGGTTGAGGCTTGCTCAGGGTTGATAATTTTTAAGGCAAGATAAGTATAAGCTTCCGGACCGATATTGCGCATGTATTTGGTATAAACACGCAAAAAATAATTACCGCTTACCACATCATCAGGAATAGGGAGGCTGCCAAAAGCACCTGTTTGATCCATCAGAAATTTTGCCTGCGACATTTGTTCGGACTGAGGGCTAACCAGTTCGGCATAAAGAATGCTGCTCAATTGGATTCCCAGCTTTGGATTAGGTATTTGTATAGCACTGAAGGCAATATTTTCGCCTGCAATATACAGGCTCCGATCAGTAAAAAGCCTGAATTGTTCAACTTCAGGAAATTGAGACTGGCTTTGCGCCAGAAGCCCTGTTTTAAGAATCAGGACGCTCAATATCAAAATCGGTATAAATCGTATTTTTTTCATATTAATAGGGCCAAAAATCAGGTTTAACAGTTACACCACCCATTAGCGTGCAATCCACACATTCATCATTAAGCCAAACAGGATAATAAGTCATTGCATCACCCATCAGGAAGGCCGGAAAATAGCGGGAATCAATTTCACGAACCCCCTTGCGAAGAATGGTAGGGGAGCAGAAAGAATTATAATCAAGATTAAGGCCGGGATTAGTAAGGAAAATTCTGCGCGATACAACTTGTGAGGCGCCAAAAAATCCTAAAACCTCCTGATCGGTGGTACTGAGGTGATGCATATTACCTTTAATAGCAAGTGGTTGTGTTTCGTATAAGCTACCACCCTGCAAACTGTTTTGTCGCATCTGATCCCAGTATATATAAGCAGCATTACTCAGCGCATATTGCTTTACCAGCAAGCTGTAGCCATATTCCATGCGTACTGAGCGGTTGCTGACGAAATGCAATGGATAGGAAACTATCGCATTTTCGTTTAGGTTGGAGGTGGTGAGGGTGAATATTTCTGCGATTTTCACAGTTCGCCAACAATACATAGTAGATGAATCGGGAGGCACAATATGATGAACCTCACCGTCATAATACCATTCGCGTGCATACATGCTATGGTATTCATAGGTTTCAAACACGCTCCAGCGGTAGTTTCTGCTGTCGTTGCTGCTGCCTTGCATATCGAGGAAAAACTGAACACCTGGAGTTAAATCATCCGGGTTATTGCCTTCGTGTACTTCAATTTCGTAATACACAGCCTCAATTGTAGATACAGGTAGCAGTGTATCATAATCCGATTCTAGTCTGCTGCCATCCGGTGTGTTGATTTCCACCTTGAAAGCAGTTCCTGGTATAAGATAGGCCTGATCAATATTTGCTTGATAATTCCCGTTTCCGACATCTGTCATCGTAAAAGAATTTCCGCGATCATCTGTGATAATTACCTGGCAAAGACTCACAGGCAGATACTCGGGATTACTGATGGCTGAAGTTTGGGAAATCGTAAGCCTTTGCAGACTATCGCCGGCATACACGCCGCCATTTATAACGTATTTTCGGGCATCACTTCCTTTGAGCTTAGGGTCGAAGGGTTTCTCGCAACCCCAAAGGAATACGAATAGGATAAAAGGCGCTATTGCTATGTTATTCCGAAGCATAATTTCCCGTTTTGAAAATCCATGTTGCCGTAAATACGGGCACTCCAATAATTGCATATTGATAACTTCTGATGCGGCCATTTTCAACTATAAAAAGAGCTGCATAAGGATTATCCCTTCCGGTACTATTTTCGCCTGTAATATACAGGCTCTGATCAGTAAAAAGCCTGAATTGCTCCACTTCCGGATATTGATACTGGCTTTGCACCAGAAGCCCTGTTTTAATAAATAGGACACTCAATATCAAAATCGGTATGAATAATATTTTTTTCATCTTAATAAGGCCAAAAATCAGGTTTAACAGTTACACCACCCATTAGCGTGCAATCCACACATTCATCATGAAGCCAAACAGGATAATAAGTCACTGCATCACCCATCAGGAAGGCCGGATAATAGCGCGGATCAATTTCACCAACCCCAAAGCGAAGACCGGTAGGGGAGCAAGTAGAATTATAATCCAGATTAAGGCCGGGATTTGTAAGAAAAATTCTGCGCGATACAACCTGTGAGGCGCCAAAAAATCCTAAAACTTCCTGGTCGGTGTTACTGAGATGATGCATATTACCTTTAATAGCAAGTGGTTGCGTTTCGTATAAGCTGCCGCCCTGCAAACTGTTTTGACGCATCTGATCCCAATATATATAAGCAGCATTACTCAGCGCATATTGCTTTACCAGCAAGCTGTAGCCATACTCCATGCGCACTGAGCGGTTGCTGACGAAATGCAATGGATAGGAAACTATCGCATTTTCGTTTAGGTTAGAGGTGGTGAGGGTGAATATTTCTGCGATTTGATCGGTTCGCCAACAATACATAGTAGATGAATCGGGAGGCACGATATGATGAACCTCACCGTCATAATACCATTCGCGTGCATACATGCTATGGTATTCATAGGTTTCAAAAACTTTCCAGCGGTAGTTTCTGCTGTCGTTGCTATTGCCTTGCATATCGAGGAAAAACTGAACACCTTGAGTCAAATCATCCGGGTTATTGCCTTCGTGCACTTCAATTTCGTAATACACAGCCTCAAGTGTAGAAACAGGTAGCAGGGTATCATAATCCGATTCCAGTCTGCTGCCATCCGGTGTGGTAATTTCCACCTTGAAAGCAGTTCCTGGTAAAAGATAGGCCTGATCAATATTTGCTAGATAATTCCCGTTTCCGACATCTGTCATAGTAAAAGAATTTCCGCGATCATCTGCGATAATTACCTGACAACGACTCACGGGTAGATACTCGGGATTACTGATGGCAGAAGTTTGGGAAATCGCAAGCCTTTGCAAACTATCGCCGGCAAACACGCCACCATTTATCACGTATTTTCGGGCATCGCTTCCTTTGATATTAGGGTCGAAGGGTTTCTCGCAACCCAAAAGGAATACGAAAAGGATAACAAGCGCTAGTGCTATGTTACTCCGAAGCATAATTTCCAATTTTGAATATCCAGGTTGCCGTAAATACGGGCACACCAATAATTGCATATTGATAGCTTCTGATGCGGCCATTTTCAACTTTAAAATAGGCGGCATAAGGATTATCCCTTCCGGTAAGATTATACAAACTCAGGTTTAATGAGCTGTGGATCAGTTTTTTCTTCTTTAAGTTTCCCTCAAAAGTCAGTGATAAATCTATCCTGAAATAGTTGGGTAGGCGATAGGCATTGCGATCGGAATAATCAAAATAAGGCGTTCCTTCATTGTAATAGGCTGAAATGGGATAGGTAATTGGTTTCCCGGTTTGATAAGTGATAATAGAGGAAACCGAAACCCGTCTGCTCAGGTGATAATTCAACACCATATTCAGCACATGGGGGATGTCGAAATTGGCAGGATAGGTCTTTCCTGCGTTAATGCTGTTCCATTGTTGGCCATTATTTACCTGCACCAACGAACGGGAATAAGTATAAGTGAGCCAGCCCTCCAGCCTGCGGCTGCTGCGTTTCAGAAATAACTCAATACCGGCGGCCTGCTGTTCGCCCTGAAGCACGGTTGTTTCAACCTGTGGGCTGTCGAGAAAACCAGCACCGTCTTTAAATTCCGGATAGTTTTTGGTAAGCTTATAATAGAGTTCAGCTGAAAATTCCAGACCCATGCGGGGTATTGTTCTGAATACACCGGCAGAAAACTGATTGCTCTGAGAGGGTTTCAGGTGATAATCGGCCAGTTTCCATTGGGTATTTGGTGCCACTGAAATGGTGTTGTTGAGCATAAACAAATTTTGATGCATTTGGTTAAAAGCTAACTTAACAGCACCATATTCGTCTGTTTCATAGTTCAATGCAATCCGGAGATCAGGTTGTACATACCATTTGATCACTTCATTGCGGCCAAAGCTTATGCTGTCATTTATATAGCGTATATCAGTAGGGAAGCCATCGGCATAAGTATAAACTGTTTTGGGGCCGACAGGATTAAATAAACCAAGCCGCAAACCGGTATTTAGTGTCAAACGGGGCATGACTTCCCAGGAATCTGCCAGGTAGATTGCGCTTTCCAGGCCTTGCTCGTTTCCCAATTCCATGGTCTTTCTAATCGATTGAAATCCAAAGGGCTGCACAGTTCCTCGGTTAAGCTTAAAAAGCACCATGCTGGCACCAAAATCAAGGCTGTGCTTTTCGTTGAGCTGATGCTTAAAGTCAGCTTTCAATTCGTAATTTCCCAATTGATAGTCGTGCTTGTAGGCACTTGAAATCTCTTGTTTATCAATGGTATTGAAAGCGTATTGGGCGCCAACCAAAGCAAACTCACCTCTTAACGTTTTACTGAAATTATACCCTACATTGAATGAAATACCGCTGTTGGCGTAGTCATATTCTGTGAGATCGGCCAGTTGAAAACGGTCTTTGCTGTGGTAAAAGAAGATGGACGACTGGGTGTTTTGATTGTCGAAATTGATGCCGCCAGCCAAATCATAGAAGCCGGCTTTGCTGTTGCGGATATCAGGATCTTTAATGCGTTGCAAGATCCAGTCGGAGTAAGTAGATCGCGCACTTAGCAGCACCGAAACAGTTTCCTTTTTCAACGGTCCTTCTACAACTATATTGGCCGAAATAGGACTGATGCCACCATGTGCAGTGAAATTTTTCCGGTTGCCTCTTCGGGTTATGATATTAAAAACCGATGAAAGCCTTCCGCCGAAAGCAGCAGGAATATGACCTTTATAAACTGAAAAATCTTTGATAATATCACTGTTAAATGCAGGAAAAAACCCAAAAAGATGAGTCGGGTTAAAAATGGGTATATTGTTGATATAGAACGCGTTTTGGTCAGCCCCACCACCCCTGACATTCAAGCCGGCATTGCCTTCACCTACATTAACGATACCGGGAAGTGTGGTCGAGACCTTCAGGATATCACGTTCTCCCATAAGCATGGGCAACTCCTTGACCGATCGCATGGATATTTTATCCAGACCCGGGTCTTTCTCTTTCATGCTTCGCTGTCGGTCGCCATAAACTACAAATTCTTCAATCTGGTAAACAGTCTTACTAAGCTGAATACTGAAGTTTCCATCCGAGAGCACTTCCAGTTGGTATTTCTTCTTCTCGTATCCCAAAAAATCAAAGACGATATAGTATTTGCCAGGCTTAAGGCTGAGTGTAAAAAAGCCATTGACGTCGGTTACTGCACCTGTTTGGGTTTCTTCAATGAAAACTGTAGCATAAAAAACAGGCTCTCCTGTTTCCTGATCCAGCACCCTGCCAAGAATCTTTGCTTTTTTGCCTCTCAATTGTGAGCCTGACTCGCCAACTCGAAGCGTTTGAATTACTTCTGCTTTGCGACCCGTGAGGTAGCGTTCCTCACTGGTGGTAAGGGTTTTAGATTGCTGTTCTGTGGGGGCATTTTCCTGATCAGCTGTTTCAAATTCAGGAAGTTCGCTGATTAAAACCTGATCGGGCAAAAGCACCAGGTTATCATTCCAAACGGAAAGCTGAAGTGTAGTTCCACGAATGGCACGTGACACGGCATCGAAAACGGTGATGCTGTCAGCTTGGATCGAAACTTTGAGATCAGCTGTCCAGCTAGATTTGTAATAAACCTTCACACCGCTTTTCTGGAAAATCACTGTGCAGAATTGCTCGAAAGTCAATTCGTTGACGTGACAACTGATTATCTGATCCGGTTTATCAGCCTGAACCCGCAACACGAGCAGCATTAAAACAATTAGTAGGATTTGTTTCATTCTTGCTGTAGATTTAATGCGCAGAATTCCAATAGCTTGGCAATCTCTTGATCCGAAGCTGTTTTAAACGAAAAGCGTTGTTTGCGCAGGTACCTTTTAAGCTGCGACCCGAAATCATCAGGGAATAACTTAACAAACTGACGCTTGTTTTTAAAGGGCTGGATTGTATTTTTCTGTCTCAAATAGGTTTTTTTTAGTGCCTTTGAGAATAAATGGTTTGTGGCGCCATACCTGGTGTCGAGCGATAAATTTTTGTGCCAAAGTATTAGTATTTCAATAGGTTGTTCGCCTATACGTTGTGCAATTTTCCAGCTTGAATCGCTCCATTGAAGGTATTCAAATGTCATGTCATCCAAGGTAAATCCTTTGAGCCAGGCATCTGAGACAATCAATTGATCTAAGGCTCCAATCTGATTGGTGAAGCGCAAAACCAATTGCTGGCTGTAAATATCGTAGTTGAGTAGTAAATTTTCATAGACGTTCCCGCGGAGGCTGACACTTCCCTGTGCAAAATTTTCACTGATTAAAAATTGGTGTCCTCCGGTTCGCAAAGGCGGAAAGTAGGTGTATCGCTTGCCGTTATATAGCACAGGATCAGGATCGTAAAATGATTTTGAGAAGGAGTTATTATTTTGTCCGAATGCAGTGGAGGTGCTACTGATTATCAGGCTTATCAAAAAAAACTTTAGGAATGATTTCACTGGATTTTATATTAGCTGTCGAATCCGGCAATGCATACTTATTAGTAGCCCTAAGCACGTTGATTCGGCTTTTATAGACAAATGTAATAATTGTTTGATAAGATCTGTGGATTTGTTTGCATTTAACGTGTTTTAGATGTTACAGCCTTAATTTTTATATAAATGTTGCGATATTTTTGGTTTCAAGTCGTTTTACCGCAAAAATCTGAATGAGGAGAAATTCTTGTCAATCTGAAGCAAGTCATACTACGCCTGGTATCGGGTTTCTGAATCGGTAACGGAAACGAATTTTTTCAAAGAAAAAGCCCCTCTGATAAACGGGGCTTTTACAAACTCACTTATTCTTTACTAAAGTAGATTATTCACTTTCAAGCCAATGAAAACAGTCCTTGGTTTCATAGGGCCATACATATAGCCGGCATCACGTTGCACGCCAAAATCAAAATCAGATTGATAGCTGTTGAAAATATTTTGAACGCCGGCTTCAAGTTTGAGGCTAAAAGACTCATTTTTACCAATATCCAATGCAAATTTAATGTTAAGGTCGAAAAAGGCATCGGTTTCTTTAAGCTCATCTGTCGGAATAAAGCCGGCATAATGTGCCACAAGCATTGAGCCAGTGTAGGTTCCGGTGATATATGCAAGAAGCCGTTTGCTGAGCCTGCTGTTCACAGTAAAATAGCCATACAAATCAGGTGATTTTAGGAGTTTATTAAGCAGAGGAGCATTCGGATCATCGCTCCAGGCTTCGGCATCTTTGTAGCGGCTTTGCTGCCAGGTAAATCCAAACTGAACTTGATTATCGGCGGTGAAAGCTATCTTGCTTTCGAGGTTTAGCCCGTAAACACGTGCCCCAGAGCCATTGCGGCGTTCTACGATCAGGTTTCCTGACGCATCTGTTTCCAGGCTTTGTAGCACAAAAACATCATCCAGTTGTGTATAGAAGGCTTCCAGCATAACATTAGTTTCTTTGCCAAACAAATTGAAGTAATTATCTAAAGAGCTGCTGACACTTTTTGAGTATTCGGGCTTTAGGTTTGGGTTGAGTTGAATCAGCATTACACCTCCGTTCACAGCAAGGATATGCAGGTCTTCGTCAAATGCCTGAGGGGCACGATAGCCGGTGGACAAGCTGGCACGCCATTGCATATTTGGTGTTAAATCGTAAAGAAATGTTAATCTGGGACTGATAATGGGTTGATCGATCAGGTTGTGCTTATCTGCCCGTGCTCCAAGCAAGAGACTGCTGCGATTAACTTTCCATTCACTTTGCGCGTAAAATCCTGCAATGGTAATATCTTGCCTAAGATCACGGTTATAGCCGGGCATTTGGTCGTGCATTTGGTTTAGCTGATATTCAAAACCTGTGGTAAGAACTGCTTTGGTAAACAGAAATTTATCTGCTTTGTGAGAAAACTGCAATCCTGCAACAGCAGCCAGGTCATCGGTATGGCCGTATGCATTTGGGTCTTGTTCGGCACCATAATAGCTCTCGCGTTTGATGTGTTGTAGCGATGTATAGAGGTTGAATTTATTCTTCAGGTTTTCGGAATAGCGTTCCAAAGCCAGCTCGCCACCATTGATTTTATGGTCGGTTTGCTCGGTGATATCTGTTTCATGGGGTTGAAGATCAAATTTATTGCCGCCTCTGCGAAACTCGCTTACATAGTGATAAGTAGCCGTAAGTTTGGTGTATGAATTGAACTTAAAATAGGATCGAAATCCCAAGGCATCTCCTGCTATCAGACCTAATTCGGAAAAACCATCGCCATTGGCGTCATAGTGATCGCGGTGACGATTTACAGCAAAAAAATTAATACCGGCCAATCGATTATCTGAAACAAAAGAGCCGTTCAGGCTGAGGTTTCTGTCGGCTGCTGTTCCATCAATTAGGGCATAGTTGAAGGCGCCTTCAAAGGAGTTTTTTACAGGCTCGCGTGTAATTACATTAATAGTGCCTGCGATCGCATTCGACCCATACAAGGCAGAGCCGCCTCCACGAACCACCTCAACTTTTTCAATCATGGCAACAGGAATTTGTTCAATACCGTAAACGCCACTCAACGCGCTGAAAATGGGCCGGCTGTCGATCAAAATCTGTGAATAAGGCCCTTCGAGACCATTGATGCGTACTTGCTGAAAACCACAGTTCTGGCAGTTGTTTTCAACGCGCATCCCGGCCTGGAAATTTAAGCCATCCGCCATACAAACAGCATTGCTGGCATTAATTTGTTTCAGCCCAATTACATTTACGATCACCGGTGCCTCCTGCCGGTTTGTCTCCTGCCGGTTGGCCGTTACCACCACTTCATGAAGGCCAATCAGGTCTTTGTCCAGCTCAATAATAATGTCTTGTTTTTTTTCGTAACCACGAACAATTATTTCCTTGGGTTTGAATCCAACAGATTGTACCTTAATTATATACATTGGTCTTTTTATGGTTTCTAACGAGAAATGTCCGTGTTGATCAGCTATTGTTCCTGTAGTTGTTCCGGCAAGACTAATAGTCGCATATGGAACACCTTCATGGGCAGATAATACCTGGCCATGAAGGACAAAAGGCGGTTCATTTGCTGCCAGCGGAAGGGCGAAAGCTATCGCCAGCAGTATGGTAAAATACTGTGATTTAAACATTTGAATAAGTTTTATGAATTAATTCAGTTGAGGAAAAGCGCAATATTTATTGGCTTGGCGGCCCTCTGAAATGCCATGATCCCAGAAACTCGATGGTTTTGATTGCGGTGAGATAAATAGACTTTTCGGGCTCGAAAATCTGCGTTGTCTGGCTATCCGAAATTCGTATCGCTATACTAATAGCGTAATGTTGGAAATCTTTGAAAAATGCGAGCATCGACAAAATACCGGACTCATGCTCATGATCCTGCACTGGAGCATCAGTTGTTGCAGGTACAAAAGGATGGGAATGGGTTACCATGATTCCATTGATGACATGGCTGTGCTTGTGGTTGATCTGACTGTAAGAAACGACTGCCAGAACTGCAATAAGAGCCAATATCCCGATTTGTGCAAAACGATTGCGCATGGTTTTTATTTATGCAGCAAAATTGCAAAAAGCGATCTTATCAGCAATACCTGAATATAGGTATTTGATGCGCGAAAACCTTATTTAGAATGAAGGGCAGGGGCAATAACAACCCTTTTATTACATACGCTAATAACATTCCATCAATGGCAGGAATTGGTGGATTTCTTCCAACTCCAGGGCGAATTTAAAAGGGCTTTCTGTCTGATGAGTATTGTTGAGTCTTGCCGTAGCTGCCAAAAACAATCCGATTTCTGCTGTTGAATCGGCATTTAGGTAAGCGCGCTCAGCGTCAATATTGGCTTTTAAAGGCAATACCTGAATAGCTTTTGGCGTGGTACAAAATCGCATCAGCGCAGCATCTGCAAAATAACTGTAGGCGCCTGTGAGCTTGAATTGGTATGTCTTAATTGAATCAATGGATTTTGGTTCTAAGATAAATTTCTCTGCTTTCATCACGGCTTCGCCCGCATTGTTGAGTACCTCCAAGCCTTGTTTCACGGCCTTGGCCACCAGCCTGCTTTGGTTGCCGCCATCGAATAATAATTGGCCATTGCTGCGTCTCCAAATGCCTGTGCTGGCATTCCAGATGGTGTCGTCATTGATTTTTTTCAAGATAAAGAACAGGCTGTCAGGTAGAATAAATACTGCGGTGGACATGGATTCTGTTTCAGAAAAAATGTACTTCCCTTCAAATAACATCCCGCTGGAATCAAACTCGAAATCATTGGAAGAACCTTGCTCCGAATTGGTATTTATACATGAAAGAGAAAAGATGAATACACAGAAAATCAGGATTATGTTGGATGTTTTCATGACTTATTTTCTTTTGTTGGAGGTGGAAAAATAGATGACAAGCGGTAAAAACGAAAGCACAAGAATCGCGGGTAATAACCAGCGTAAAACATGACTATCATGCTCCTGACCAGAAATATATAAAGCAAAAAACCAGCTAAGAATTAAAGTGATAGCGCTTGCCCATTCCAGGGTGTGATCGACTGAGCCGGGCTTGGGGATATACTTTGGTTGTTTTGCGCGTGTGGACATACTTTTAATAGGTAAATGGCTAGCCTAATATTCATGCTGGACCTCTTCGACAAGCATTCCGTTTTCAAAAATTCTTGTCAGGCTGGGTTTCCCTTCCGGAGTAAAAAACTCCTCTTTCCCATGCTTTTCATTATCCTTGTAATGGATAATAAGACTAACAGCGCCGTTGTCGTGATAAGCTTTCTGAATGCCGCTTCCGTGAACGAAATCGGCTTTGGCGGCAATGCTGCCGTCAGAATGAAAAAACAACCAGCTGCCGTGCATCATCCCTTTAGCATATTGTCCTTCAACCATGAGCTGCCCGTTTTCATACCATTTGTAATATGGCCCATGCAGGGTGTCGTCGACATAATATTCGCTTCCGATTTTTATTCCATCGATGCTGTAGCTTATGAACAGGCTGTCGAGCTTGTTGTCTTTGTAGTAAGAGACGCTTTGCAACTGTCCGTTCTCATGCCAGCGTTTCATTTCACCCTGCAAAATATTATCGACATATTCGGCAGTCATCTGAGGAAGACCGTTTTCGTAATACCAAAGGCTTTTGCCATGAAGCTTATCTTCCACGTAATTTAACTCGGATTTCACATTCCCATTCTCCCAATAGCTTCTCTTATTACCACTATTACAGGCTATTAGGCTAAACAAAATGATTACAAAACCTAAAAAATACTTCAGTGTTTGCATGCTTAAAAATCCTTATTGATAAAGTATGAATTAGGAACAGGTACCCGCTTAAAGCGGTTAAATTGGTAGACATTCCAATAGGTATTTTCCAATCCATTATTTTGGCTGGGCCGATCAAAATAGTACTGCGATTGAAGTAAAGGTATTTGAAATTGAGGCAGACAGGGCAGGGGATTGTCACCCAGATTTAGCAAGGCCTGAAGAAAATACCAGCCGATATCAAAACCTTCAAATGCATAGCGATCTGGCTCGGAAAGGTATTCATTGCGGTATTCCTTGATAAACAATTGTGTGAAATAGTCATTGTAATTGATCATCATCGGACTAAAATAAGTGGCTTTCATTTTCATGAGGTTTTCCACAAATAGCTGATCAAATTGCTCCCAATCGGGCAAGCCAATCAAGGTGAGTGAGAAGGTATCAGCGACCTGATTCATTTTGTTTACAAACTCTGTCGAAAATACTTTGTCATCAGAAAACACAATGACCACATTTTCGCGAACCACCGAAGCTGTTTTAGCAAACTCCCGCACACTATCCGTCGCATAAACAAAGCTGCTGACAGGGTTGTTAAAATAAATGGTATCAAAAGGCCTGTCGCTTAATTCAGCAGGATAAAACTCCCTTTTTTCGATTCGAATAAATGGTATCAGATCGTCTTCCAACTCCATTTTTTTGCTACGTTCTTTTGCCACGCGATAGATGTCAGCCGATGAAATTCCTACCATTGGTGTAATACGTTGCTGTAGTTTGGATTGTAAGGCTTCAGCTTCGGCTGTATACTTAAACTGATGAGACCGATAGATGTAAATTTTGGAATCAGGATACCGTTCGGTTATCAGCTCAGTGAGTTGATCAATTTGTGCAACTTGTGACGGTTTAACCTTTATCACGGCCTGATTATTTGAAATAATTTCGTTGCGTTGTGAAAAAGGGTTTACAATCGGTATTTGATGGCGCAAAGCAAAAGGTGCCACAACTTCAAAAGCTTTATTGAAAAATGGCCCGATGATCAGGTCTGAATTGCTTAGCTCAGAATCGGAGATGGCATTTAAGGCTTTGCTGATATTCATATCCACATCATAAACTTTTAATTCCAATTTTAAGCCTTGGGTTTTTGCCAGGGAGTCGGCGGCTATTAAAAAGCCTTCGTAAAATGCCAGAAACGAGAAATGTTTTTGGTTCAGCAGATTTTCATCTCCATTGGTGCTTTGTGCTTCCATTTTGTCGAAATCGTCAAGATAAAGGGGAAGCATTAGCGCTACCTTAAAAGTTTGGTCGCTGTGGTATAATCCTTTGGTACACTCAACAGATTCGAATGGTCTTTCTTCACTTAGCTCAACTACTGTATCGGTAGCAATTTCAGTGGGGGTTTCTATCATTTCTGGTTCGAGCGGTGATAGCTCAATATGATCCAGTAGGGGAACTTTTATCTTTTGACCGGGGAATACTCTGCGACCTATGCTGGGGTTCAGATCAAAAATTTCATCCGAATCTACATCAAAATCTTTGGCGAGCCTTTTGGTGCGCTGTCGCTTTTCAACATTATGAATCAGGTAGGGTCTGGTTATTTTTTTTTTAGGGACAACGATTCGCTGTCCCGGCCTTATGTCGTTAGTGAGTCCGGGGTTTATTGCCTTGAGTTTTTCCAGGTCAACGGCATAATTTCTGGAGATACGGTATAGTGTTTCTCCTTTTTTAACAATATGAATAAGGGTGGTATCCGCTTGTCCTGTGTTCTGCGAAGAAACAGCCGGATTTGGAGCGCTGTCTTCGGGCAAAAGTAATACCTGCCCGGCTTTTACGCCGTTGGCTATCCCGGGGTTAAGAGCAATCAGGGCTTCCATGCCGACAGCTTGTTTGCGCGAAATACTGTAAAGTGTTTCACCTGGTTTTACGACATACTGCTGGCTCGAAACTGTTGTTCCTTTGTTTGATTGAGAAGGTTTTTCTGCAGTAGCTTCTTTTGTTTCGCCGGGCATCGCAAAAGGCTCAACCATGGCTAACGACTCTTGTTGATTTGGTTGGCGGTCGTCAATCTCCGGCAGCTTTACTGGTGCAGGATTTGTTCCAGGAAGCTTTGATGCTTGTTGCTTTTCATTGTTTTGCGGAGTTTGAAAAGGGTTATAATCTGATCGCTGAAAACGCTCCTGACTGGTTACCGGTGGCCTTTTATCTTTGGGTGCGATGGGTACTAACACGTATTCGCCTTCTGATAAAGGCTCTTTAAGCCCTGGATTGGCCAGCCTGATATTATTTTCCGGAACAAGATATATTTCCGCGATATAATTGAAACGATCGTCTTGTTTGGCTACATGATAAATGGTTTCGTACTGTGTCGCAAAATCCGATACATTGTCTTCTTCAACCGTTTGGTTATTGCCGGAAGTACGCGTATTGCTTGAATAGGCTGTTACATTGTTCGAGGCAGGAATTCGAATCACCTGGTTTACGCGCAGGCCTTTGCTGATATCAGGATTGGTATTCATTATTGTTTCCTGATCAACGTTATAGACTTTGGAAATACTGTAAAGTGTCTGTTTTGGTGTAACAGTATGCAGATAATAGGTCTTTCCATTGTATTGTTCAATGGTGTTCGACTTTACAACCGGTGCTTGTGCACATAGCGGGTTGATGGCAAATAGCCATAATAAAAGCCAGACTGCTAAACCTATTTTTGGCTCATCGTGCCGTTGTATTCGCTTCATGTCAGAATGATTCGTTTTCACTTTATTCCCATTCGATGGTTGCCGGAGGCTTTGAGCTGATATCATAAACAACCCTGTTTACTCCTTTCACCTTGTTGATAATTTCGTTTGATATAGCCGCCAGAAACTCATAAGGCAGATGCGACCAGTCTGCGGTCATACCATCGGTTGAACTAACAGCTCTCAAAGCTACAACATTTTCATAAGTCCGTTCATCGCCCATAACACCTACCGACTGTACGGGTAATAAAATTGCGCCAGCCTGCCATACTTCTTCATAAAGTTTATGTTTAATAAGGCCTTCAATATAAATATCGTCAACTTCCTGAAGTATGCGCACCTTTTCAGCGGTGATATCTCCCAAAATTCTGATTCCCAAGCCCGGACCAGGGAAGGGGTGCCTGTCGATGATAAAGCCCGGTAAACCAAGCTGACGACCTATGATACGAACTTCGTCCTTAAAAAGGGAGTTGAGCGGCTCTACCACTTTCAGCTTCATAAAATCGGGTAAGCCTCCTACGTTGTGATGCGATTTGATGGTAGCCGAAGGACCTTTCACTGAAACAGATTCAATCACATCAGGATAGATGGTGCCTTGAGCCAGCCAGCTAACATCCTGAATGCGATGTGCTTCTTCATCAAAGACTTCGATAAAGGTATTGCCAATTATTTTACGTTTTTTTTCAGGATCGGTTTCTCCTTTTAGTGCATCAAGAAAGCGGTCGCGGGCATCAACACCCCGCACATTTAGGCCAAGGTCGAGGTAGGAATGGATCACTTTGTCGAACTCATTTTTGCGCAGCAGCCCGTTGTCAACAAAAATACAATAGAGGTTTTTGCCAATTGCCCGATGCAATAACATCGCTGCTACTGATGAATCCACGCCGCCGCTTAAGCCAAGTACAACTTTGTCGCTGCCAAGCTGCTTTTGTAATTCCTCAACCTTTGTTTCAATAAAGGAATCAGGTGTCCAGTCCTGTTTGCAATTGCAAATACCTACCACAAAATTCTTCAGCAAAATCATGCCTTCAGTGGAATGATAAACCTCCGGATGAAATTGAATACCAAAGGTTTGCTCTCCGCTGACCTGATAACCGCCTACCTTTACGTCAGTTGTTGAAGCAATTATCTCAAATTTGGGTGGTAAGGATAAAATGGTATCCCCGTGCGACATCCACACCTGCGATCCCTTATTCATATTTTGAACCAGCGAACATTGCTGATCCACAAAATTTAAATTGGCACGGCCATATTCCCTTATTTGACTGGCTTCTACATTGCCGCCGTTGCTTTGTGCCAAAAACTGAGCGCCATAACAAACACCCAGAACAGGTATCTTACCGCGGATATTACTCAAATCCGGTACGGGAGCTTCTGCATCGCGCACCGAAAAGGGACTTCCTGAAAGGATAACCCCTTTTGTTGCTGAAGTAATTTGGGGCAGGTGGTTGTATGGATGAATTTCGCAATACACGTTTAACTCGCGTACTCTTCTGGCTATCAGCTGTGTGTATTGTGAACCAAAGTCGAGAATAAGAATGCTTTCTTGCATATTAAATTGGAGTGAAATGAAAGTGCAAATTAACCCAAAAACCATCAATCAGTCAAGGAATGATTTGCAATCCTTTTATTCTTTGTTAAGCTAAACGCAAAATAGGTTCTTTTCTGATTGCCAGAGCAATTTTTTTGCAAAAAATAATATGCTTTGGCAATAATGCTAACAATTAATTAGTGTTTGTGTATAAAGTGTGTGTTTAACTCATAACACTTATTTTTCATCGATCAGCTGTTCCAGAAAGCGCTCCATACCAGTTAGCTGAGGGCGCAAGTGTTTTCTCAGTTGGATTAATTGAGTATGGTGTTGCTTCAGGTTAGTAGTTAATAAACTTGCACTGAATTTATTTTTTAGCTGTTCTTCGTTTATTTTACCTTCCTTATAAAGCGCCAATTGGTAATACCAGTCAAGTCCGGGGAAACTGTCGGGGTTTTGCCTGTAGAGTGCTTCCAGGTTTAAAAGTTTATATTTTCCAAATGTTTTGATAAGCTGCGTATAGCGGTTCAAAGCAAGCAGCGTTTCACAAAAGGCCATAAAAAAGAGCCGCCATCGGAATTTTAAGATGTCGTTGGTATTTTGTTCCAAAAAGTGCTGTGCAAAACGAAGTGCTTTTTGGTGTTTGCTGTTCTCATTCAGGCTTTTAATATAATAAGAGGCAAAACCAATGCGCGTATGTGGACTGATATTTCTTCTAAATTCAGGCAGGTTTTCCTCCATTAGGTGTTGCCCCTCTTTAAACTTTTCACGCCTTAACAGTATGCCGCAGAGGTTATTAACATAAAAGAGATAATCGGAGCTATGCACTTTTATCGACAAATAGCCATAATAGGCTGCCTTGTCGAGTTCGTTGTATCTGGAGTGTAAAAGCAACCTGTTGGCGTAATAGTTTACCAAAATGCGTTTGCTGTATAGCTGTCCGCTGATGATCAGTTTGTCCAACTCATTATACAATTTGGTGAGTTTGTGAAACTCCCGGTAGTTGTAGTAGATAAACGTTAGGCGCACAATAGCATAGTAACGGTTGAGGCCATCCAGTTTATGGTCATAAAAGGTGCTGATTAGTTTTTCCTCCCATTGCCGCGAATCACTGGTTTTTGTGATATACTGATTGACAATATCATTTGTGGCATCATGCAGCATGTGATTGATTTCGAGTGCGTTTTGGTAGTTTGAACGCTGTTCTTCAATAAAGGCTGAAACAATAGATAAGTAATTGATCCGCATCCTGATTAGCAAATAGTTGCGGTAGTTTTGTGCCAGTTCGTAGAACCGGATAAAATAATAATCGGGTTGCTTGTATTTTTTGATTCGGTTGATCAGCTCCAATTCCTCATCCTGACTGATCTGATCGGTCATAATTTGTTTATCAAGGTGATGCATCCAGTTGAATTGTTCGTCAGCATCAATAGCAGCTAGTTTTTTGTTGATCCAGTTTTTTAAGTAGCTGTATTTTCTTTTGTTGATAGCTTCATCGAAGTGGATTTCACGTTCAGGATTATTCACCGCTTCTTTTACTTTCTCAAAGAGGGAATGGTTCGTAGTGTCAGCGAAATTTTCCTGCTGTTCCAGGTAAGCAATTTCGTGCGGCAGGAGTCCGGCAACAAATTGTTTAAATTTTTTCAGACTTTCTTTTGGCTTTCTCTCTGGATTGTGCTCCATGGTCTCAACAATTTTAAACAGTAAAATTAGACTTTTCGGTTCAATTGAACATGTTGTGTTTTTTTTGACACTTTCTAATTTAGAATCAATCTAAACCGCTGAAATGCCATGTCGAATAATTGAAATACTACCTTTGAGGGGATGTTTTTATGAAGTGCTTTGGTAAAAATGTAGTAAATTATAAATGAGCGTTATAGACAGTCATTATTCCAAAATTTATACTGAGATGATAAAAAAAATTGTGATTGTAGTGGTATTCCTTTTTTCGGTTTCATTGCTGAATGCGGAAATTATTGAGAAAACCTATTATTTTGATGAGCCTGTAATACTGGAAACCAAACAGTGCCAGCTTGTGCAGTTTGGTCAAAGTTTTCTGTCGGGATTAGCCGGTGAGCCTACGCTGCCGTGGCATAGGGTAAGTTTGCTGTTGCCTCCGGGCGAAGAAGCCGTTTCCATCGAAATCAGCTTTTTTAATCGAAAAAAATTGGAACGAGAGCTCATGCTGTTACCTTATCAGCCTTCCAGGCCTTTGTCGGAAGAAAAGCAGGCGGCTTTTTTGAAGAATCAGGCCATTTACCAAAGCAATGAAGCCTATCCTGTTCTAAGCAACGGAAAACTTACTACCAGCTGGCTCAATGGGATGGGATTTGCTTTTGCCAGTTTTACACCGGTTTCTTATTATCCCGAAAGTGGCGAGCTCTATTATGCCACAGAAGTGAAGGTATCCATTGAAACCAAGCCAGCCAGAAAGAAAGCAGAAATGGCAGTCTGGTTGAACCAATCGACAAAAAAGACCATTTCAGCTCTGGCTCAAAACCCTGAAGCCGTTGATTTTTATGTTGAGCGCGGCCGCGAAATTGGCAATTACGATATGCTTATCATCAGCCCGGAAAGTTATTTTGACCAATTTGATATTTTCGTTGATATGCTTTACCAACGCGGGTTTAAGGCCGAACTTGCAAGTAAAGAGATGATTCAAACACAAATGGAAGGCATTGATTTGCAGGAAAAAATCAGGAACTACATCATTGAAGCCTATAATACTGACGGTATCCAATATGTGTTGCTTGGAGGCGACGTGGAGTTGATTCCCAGTCGTGGTTTATATTGTTATGTGGAGTCGGGTGGTGGTTATGAATCCAGCAATATTCCGGCGGATTTGTATTATGCCGCACTTGACGGTAACTGGAACGACGATAACGATGATCGCTGGGGCGAGCCCGGTGAAGATGATTTATTGCCTGAACTTGCCATTGCACGCCTGCCTTTCGGAAATGCTGCTGAGCTCGACAATCTGCTTAACAAAACCATGATGTATCAGCAGCAACCGGTTTTGGGTGAACTCGAAAAACCCCTGTTCGCCGGCGAAAACTTATACAATAATCCCGATACCTGGGGACGGGATTATCTCGAACTTCTGGTAGGTGAAACTGACGAAAATGGTTATACGACTAATGGAATTCCAGTGAGTTATGACATTGAAAAACTATATGAATACAATGCTTCCTGGTCGGGCAACGACTTGATTAACAGCATCAACCAGGGCAAACAATTTGTGCATCATGTAGGGCATGCAAGCCAGACTTATGTAGCGCATTTGTACAATTCTGATATCACAGATGCTAATTTTGCTGCTACAAATGGGGTGGATCATAATTTCACACTTTTGCACACGCATGGCTGCGATTGCGGGGCTTTTGATTACAATGATTGCATTCTGGAAAAGATGGTATTGATCGAAAATTTTGCTGTCGCTGTCATCGGGAATTCCCGTTATGGCTGGTTCAACGAAGGACAAACCGAAGGACCGGCAGCGCATCTGCATCGCGAAATGACGGATGCTTTTTACCATGATAAGATTCCTTATCTGGGCATGGCTATGCGCGAGTCAAAGATAGAAACGGCTCCCTGGGTAACAGCTCCCGGACAATGGGAAGAAGGCGCATTGCGTTGGAATTTTTACGATCTGAATATTTTGGGCGATCCGCTTTTAAGTGTTTGGACGTCAGAACCTTTTGAGCCGGAAGTGGATTATACTTCCGAATTGATTATTGGCTTAACTGAAACTGTTGTTGAAGTAGCTAAAGATGGCGAGCCGCTTGCCGGATATCGCTGTCATTTGCGACATAATGGCGAAATACTTGGAATTGCAGAGACTGATGCAGATGGCAATGCGCTAATAATCTTTGACGAACCATTGAATCAAACTGGTGAAGCGGAGCTTGTAATTGTGGGTCAGAATATTTTGACTCAAATTTTGCCAACAACAGTTATTCCAAATGAAGGCCCTTATGTGATTTTGGAAGTCCTTGAAGTTGTTGGCGAAGATGGAAACGGCCTTGCCGATTATGGAGAAACCATAGCACTGAATGTAGGGTTGAAAAATATTGGTTCTGAAGCTGTTGTGGGTGTTGAAGTGATACTTAGTACTTTAGATGATTATGTTAACCTAATTGAATATGAGACAGCAGTCTATGGCGTGATTGAACCGGGCGAAACGATGATGCTTGAAGCGGTTTTTCTGCTTGAAATAGATTTGTTAGTCCCTGATCAGCAGGATGTTGAATTTCAAATGATAATCGTCTCCGGGGATCAGCAATGGGAAACAAATTTTGAATTGATCTTACAGGCTCCTAATTTGTATTTATCAGGGTTTTTAATTGATGATGCAGGTGGTAATCAAAACAATATGCTCGATCCCGGGGAAACAGTTAGCTTGCATATTTTCGGTGAAAACCGGGGTGGCAGCAGTGTGGATGATGTGAGTCTCAGCTTTAGCAGCGCGGCTGATGAATGGATACTAATTGAGAATCCCAATCAGGAGATTGGCACCTTACTGCCTGACGAATCATTTGAGGTTGTTTTTACAGTTCATGTCGATGAATACACACCACAGGGGACCATTGCATTAATGAATTTTTATTTGGATTGTCCTCTTGACGACTGGTACTATGATTATCCGCATTCATGGCTGATGCCAATCGGTTTGCAGATTGAGGATTTTGAAACCGGAGATTTTACGGCTTATGAATGGATAATGGGAATGGCTAATAACTGGCAAATTGTGGAAGATGTGGTGTATGAGGGTTCATTTGCTGCAAAATCAGCTCAAATCGCGGATGACCAGCTATCAGAATTGAAGATTAATATGTTTGTTTATCAACAGGATGAGATCAGTTTTTACCGCAAGGTGAGTTCGGAATCGGGTTATGATTTTCTCAAATTTTACGTGGACGAAATGCAGGTCGCACAATGGTCAGGTGAAATAGATTGGGAATTGGTTGAGCTTGATATTCCTGAAGGGCAGCATACTTTGAAATGGGTTTACAGCAAAGATGGAAGCGTGAGTAATGGCAACGATTGTGCCTGGATAGATTACATTACTTTTCCGGCTACTGCAACAATCATGGCTGTAAATACTGTTAGTGCAACAAACTCCGATTTTCAGATTTATCCAAATCCGGGAGATGGCACTTTCTGGTTCGATGCTTCTGAATCAATTGTATTTCAGGATGTAAAACTGTATCAGCTGGACGGAAAATTGGTTTTTAAACAACAAGAATGGCGCAGCAGCCAAGTACTGGATGTTCGATTCCTGCAAAAGGGAATGTATGTTGTCGAAATGAATGATGGCAAAGCAACATTCAGAAAGAAGCTGCTGATACAATAATTGCTTTTTGGCGTTTTTCCTGCCATTACTAATTTTTAACTGGCTTTTGTATGAGATATTTTTGATAACAATAAGTTGAACGTACTTGTAGTAGAATATCCAAAAAACAAAAAAAACCCGAATTTGCATCGGGTTTTTGCTTTGTTATAGAACAAGCTTCAGCGGTTATCGGTCAGCTTGCTTTGTAAAGTTTTTTTTAAAGCCTTTACTTCTTATTTTACTACAATTTTAATAACATCAGTTGTATTTGTTGTCTGTACTCGGATCAGATAAATGCCTGGCATTTGATTACTTAAATCGATCCTGTAATCAGCTACGCCATTCAGTTGATAGGTGGCAGCCAACTTTCCGTTTAGCTGGTATAGGTCTATTCTTTGCATCTTTTCATTGTTCAAAGAACTCAGCTGCAAGGCGCCGGTAGTAGGATTAGGATAGGCTTCAAAATTTCGGGAAACAATTGTTTGCTCATCAATTTTTACAAAATCTTCATCAGCATATTCTATCAGGTAGGTGTGACAACGATAGTGAGGCTCGGTATGGGAGCTCCCATTGTAACCGGTATTAAGCAAATTGGTATAATCAGCGAGCACATAATCGAGGCTTACTGTTTCGCCTGGCGCGAAATGACCATTCATATCCCATTCCCAGGGCTGAACATCCTGTCCGGGACACCAGCCTGACCGGCTATAGAGGTAAGTGCCGTTTTGAGGACTGCAGCTGTTCTGATCACAGTCGTCTTTCCAAAGATGCTGGGCAAAAGTTTCTTCACCATCGACCCAGATATGGTGCGTGAATTCAGAGAATTCGGCAGCATTCAGTGTGTTGCCCTGTCCGTGACCGGTCATTGTCATCCTGATTTTTGCGGCAACTGTTTCTGGTTGAATGAGTATTTCTTTTTCCGGAAAATCATAAGAAATATCCGGATCACCATATACCCAATTGTCTTCATTCCAGAGTTTTGTAACTTTTGTATAAGGATAAGCGGGGCTTCCTTCAATCAGTTCGAGTTGTACGGAGACCAACCAGCCCGAGGCTCCCCAAACCTGCACATAGCTTACCCAATCAACTTCATTCACCAGTAATGAACGAAAATCAGTAAGATCCCAGGTCCAGCCTCCACAAGCAACACCATAAGGCGTGATGTAACGTGCTATTTCGTAATTTTCGCCGTCTTTGTTAATCATCAGTTTCGCCGGCTGATCCCAGGGATCGCAACCGCCTGTAGGACAGTCAAGATCAATATTCACGTAAATTTCACTGTAATCATCTAAATTTTCAGGCATATACACGGTTCGCGTATGCGCCTGACCATATCCTCCGTAATTGTGGCGCTCCTGATCAAAAATCATGTAATTGAGCGTAGGTTCGATGGTTTCGGTCAGGATATTATTTTCTGTATTGTCATCGCCTTCAAGAGCTACAGTGCCGGTAATTGTTATCCCGGTCATGCCTGACAAGTCAACAAAATCATTGAAAGTATGGATATATGTTTCGAAAGGGGGGATGCTTACATTTACAGTTTCTGTTACTATCGGTTCCTCATCGATTTGATAGCTCAGGTCAAAACCTGTTACGGCTTCGGTTGCAAAATTCTTTACTTCGAGCCGGATTTTTTCTTCTGCTCCAAAACCACTTCCAATCACAGAAGGTGAAGCGATGCCTATAACACCCATATCAGCTGTAACAGGCTGAAAACCTTCGACCCAGGAAGTGTCGTCCATATTGACCAACTGCCCGTCGTTGTCATTGCCCGAAGCATCGCCAAGAACAATGCCCGTACCTTCGTTCATTGGGTAATAGGCTACCAGACTTGTTTCAGTTCCCGTGAGCTCAACACTCATATTAGCCTGAATTTCGGCTTCCGATCGGGCTACTTCCCATATCCGGATTTCATCAAGCTTGCCATTCCAGAATCTTCCCGGCCAGGTAGGGTTATCGCCCAAATTCATTACTACACCTGTTCCGTGTGTAAGCTCACCAATGGCATCTTCGGTTTGGATAAGCTGTCCGTTGATGTAGAGCATCACTTGTGTTCCGGTATATACACCTGCCAGGTGGTACCAGGCATTGGTTCCGAGTAAAGCAGGTGTTGAAACCGATTTCCAGCCTTCATTCACTGATACAGTAAACTCCACGCGGCCGTTTTCGCCCGCGGTAAAGCAGTAACCCTTATCCGGATTAGTGCCTTGTTTACCTACGATTACTCCACCCCAGATGTTGGAGTTCCACTCTGATGCATTGATCCAGGCTTCAATGGTCATGCCGTTTGTCGGATTGAGTTCAGGACTATCGAGAATACCAACTTTATCGTCGGTTCCGTCAAACTTTAGCGCAAAGTTTTGTGCTGAAACTGTTGTTGCTAGCGCAGATAGCAGCACAACCAAAAATAATTTACTGATTCTTTTCATGATCGTAATGGTTTAGTGTTTAATTATTTTTTTTACAATTTTCCCTTTAGCTGTTTCAAAAACAACAAGATATATTCCTGAATTTAATGCAGACAAGTCAATACTTTGTTGTTGATCGAAATATTTCTCAAAGTAAAGTACTTCCCCAGTCAATGTGCTGATACTGATAGAAGTGTTTTTTGGTAATCCACTGATTGATAATTCCTTGCTAACCGGATTCGGGCCTAATTGCAACTTGGCAAAAGGAGATTCAGCAACTGATGTCCAACCCTGCACCGGGAACTCCTCAGTTGCATAGCCCAGCGCATAAAAGCCATCGCGAAAAACGATGTCATTGCATTGAAACACGCCGGCAGCAGGCTTTGTGGGGCGCACAACTGCGGTAAAGTTGTCTGATTGGTTTGCGCGGTATAGCAAAACATACTGGTTGATGTCGGCATTAGCCGGAATGTCAGCTGCTGCGGCATCTTCGAGTAGGATAGTCAGGCCGCCGCCAACACCACCAGCACAATTGATATACCATTCTTTTTGGGTTCTTAAAAATCCAGCTGGAGGGTTTTCGGGTGCGAGCTCGCTGCTGGTGCCTGTAAGCCCATTTTGTCCGGCTACAATATATTTTCTGAATTCTTTTTCCTGTATATCACTGATAATCAACAAACCATGATTGGTGCTAATGCGGTGATAGTTCTCGCTGTTGCGATACCAGGCCGCTTTTATGTCTGACATGCCGGCCATCGTCAAGTTTCCAACAGGTGCTGACGAAAGGGTAAAAGCGGTGCTTTCGTGATCAGCGTTGCTGAGTGTGCCATCAAAGCTGTTTGTGCCATTATCGGGAATCAGACTGCCGGTTGCCTGATTAAAATTGTAATAAGCGATAAGGCCCTGTTCCCCTCCGCTCAGTTCTGCATGCATACGGGTCGTTATTTCGTCATGAGATAAGGCTTTGTCCCAAATTCTAACTTCATCCATATCCCCGTAAAACTGAAACGACAACAAGTCCCAGGGTGCATTTCCGATGATAAAGGGGCGATCGTTGCTCACAATGGCTGTGTTGGGAAACATGCTTGTTTCGCCGGATAAAACGCCATTCACGTAACTTTGGATTTTACCGCTGCTGACAGAATAGGTTGTAACCAGATGAACAAAAGAAGAATCGGGTTCCATGGGGCCATCGCCTGGCCGCGGGACTTCCTGTTTTGTGGGATTAAAGTACTCGGCATAGACATGCAGATTTTCGAACCCAAAAACATATCCATTGTCAATAGGATCGTGGTATTCAATCTTGCCCATCATCTTACGGTTCTCGGCAAAAGTGTGGGCTCTTACCCATACTTCAAGGCTCATTTCGCTGCCCATATTGAATCGGTCATCATTTCCGCAATCAATATACAAGCTCGGTTGCCCTGTTGTGTTCCAGGTTTCATAATCAATCGACCAGCATTTATTGGCTTCCGACTGTGCTTGTAATACAGCGAAAGGAAGCAAGAGCAATGCTGGAAAGAGTAGCAGTTTTTTCATAGTTATCTTATTTAATGATTTATTCTTTGGCCCACCATATGGGTGTCAATTGACTGTCGGCACCCTGTTGTTCAATGATATTGAGATAGTTGTTGCGGTTATAGGTAAATTCCGAATAAGGATAGCGCAATCTTTTCGGAAAGATTTGTGTGTTGATCGGGTTGCCTTCGTAATCACTTAACACAGGATATCCTGTTCTGCGAAACTCCGCAAAACTTTCAAATACATTTTCATAGGCAAACAGCAGGTATTTCTGTGTGATAATTTGCTTTAAATCAACTTCATTGATAGTGTTGATGTAGTTTTGAATGTCTGATTCGCTGATTAAGGGTTCTGTTGCGTATGCGTTCATATAGATCATATGGGCGTTGATTCCTTGCTTAAGATAATCCATCGGATCACCCGGCCACATTCCTTTTAAAGCTGCCTCAGCCTTTAAAAAGCACATCTCCGAAAAGCTTATCAAGGGCAAGGGGCGATCGTTGTTGAGGTACCAATTGCCAATTCGTGATACATCGCCCCAACTTCCAAGCGGATCTCCAAGTTGTGCATCGAGGTTATAGTTTTGCCAGATTTCGCTGTTGTAAGCTACTAAATTGGGTACGCCTCTGTACTCATCGATAAAGGGAAAAGCATCCGAAAGGCTTGTTTTATTGAGGAAATACCCAATACGTGGATCATTGGTCGTTTTCAACAAATCAGTAAGAAACTTACTTGGATTGATATACTGTTCGCCTTCCTGATAGCGAATCATAGCAGCTTCGAGCACAGGTTTGTTGAATACACTGTTAAACTGGAAAGCTGCCGTTTGCGATTCGTCACTAATCATCAGCGCTTGCGACAAAGCATTCAGTTCGGTTTGTGTTGTTTGTGGTTGCACTTCCACAAGGCGCATGGCAAGCCGAAAACGCAGTGAATTTGCAAACCGAATCCAGGCTTCCATGTCGCCACCGAATATCAGGTCGGATGAGGCATCATAAAAGGGCATTGCCCAATCGAAGGCGGTTGCAGCCTGTTCCAGATCGTTGAGCATTTGCAGATAAATCTTTTCCTGACTGTCATAAGCAGGCGTAAACTCAAGCGCCGGATTACCTTTAAATGCTTCAGAATAAGGGGCTGCACCCCAAAGATCGGTAACGCGATGCATCATGAAAGTTTTCCAGATGGTGGCTGCGGCTTTTTTATTTACCCATTCAGGATGCGCATCAGCTTCGCGGATAATGACTTCAGCGTTGTTCATTGCATCGATGTAAGTCTCATTCCAAAAGCCATCACCGCCTGTCGGAATAGGGTATTCATTCCCGGGTTCCACACCGCCCCTGTTGGCAAAATACATCATCCACTGATGCAATCCGTTGTATTCGAGATGTGATGCCGTTAGATAGCTTCCCATACCTCTTTTTACAGCAAACTTAAACAGCAAATCAGGATCGGCCTGTGTGGAGTTGTTCGGGTCCGAATTGAGTTCGGGCAGGTCTTTCACACAACTTTGAGAAAACAATGTAATAATTAGCAATAGCAGTATTTGGGTTGTCTTCTTCATGGCCTATAGATTTATTGTCAGCGAAAATCCTACACTTCTCTTATTGGGATAGGCATAAAGCTCATAACCCTGTCCGTTGCCATTGGTGAGCATCGACTCCGGATCGATATTTGGTACTTTACTGTAGATCAGCCAGATATTATTTGCAAAAATACCTATCGAAGCCTTTTTAAGGCGTAGCCTGTTCGTAAAATTCTGTGGTAACTGATAACCAATACTCAGTTCGCGAAGTTTCACAAAGCTGGCATCATAAATGAATGGCTCATGAATCTCTTCCTGCCACAAACTTACCTTTTGGTAATAGAGATAAGGGTTTACAAAAGTTGCGTTGGTTTTGCCACTCACGTCTTCACCATTGAGGATAGTGCCCGGTGCGTAAACCCCTTCAATTAACAAGCCTCCGGTAGGTGTCCAGTCGGCGGGTGCAATTCCGGCTTCTTCGCGCTCGGTTTCTGATTGATACCATGCCTCGCGTCCTTCGAGCGATTCTTCAAAATTGCCGGCATAGCCATTGCCATACATATTGGTGCCCGAGAAAAGATCGCCACCAAATTGGCTGTGTATTAAAAACGACATGCTCCAGTTTTTATAGCGAAAGCTGCTGCTGAGCGAGAGGCTGAAATCGGGGGTGAAATTGCCCAGTACTTTGGGTGTTTCATCCCGGATGATCATCCCTCTGCTATCGACCATCACTTTTCCGGTTTCATCACGCAAAAAGCCGTAACCAACAATATCACCATAAGGGTTTCCGGGGCGCGCTTCAACCGTGAGACGCCAGTGTTCGTATAGTGTTGCCCGTTCTACATTGGGTGCCAGTTCTATAATTTCCGAAGAATTTTTTGCATAAGCTATGTTTAAATCCCATTGCAATCTGCTGTTGCGCACTGGTGAAGCATTCAGCTGAAATTCCCAGCCTTTGTTTTGAATTATTCCGGAATTAACGATGGCAGTATAATAACCTGAGGCAGCCGAAACGGGCATATTGGTGATTTGATTGTGCGAACGGGAATCGTAATAGGTCGCATCGATACCCAAACGATTCATAAAAAATTTAAGTTCCAATCCGGTTTCAAAGGAGTTAACCAATTCCGGGAGCAAACCCAGGTTAGGTACAGTCCGGTCGATAAAAGCCATATCGCCGTATCCTTCGTTGTTTACAAGCTCGTAGGTTGTTTCCAGTTGATAAGGTTCGGCATCGTTGCCAACACCTGCGTAACTCAGACGGAATTTTCCAAAACTAAATATTTCTTTATCGAAACGATCTTCATCCAGCAGTTCCGAGAATACAAAACCAAGACTTATCGAAGGATAGAAAAAACCATTATTCCCCGCCGGCAGCGTTGATGACCAATCGTTGCGTGCCGTAATATCGAAGTATAAAAAACGCTTGTAATCAAAGCCTGCAAAGGCATACAATGAATTTTTTGCTGCTTCCTGGATATACTTTCTTGAATAGATTGGATTCAGGCTATTTTCGAGGCTATAGACATAAGGCTCAACCAAACCGCCTTCGGTATTGGCTGTGTTATTCTCGGCCTTGTAAATCATGGCATTGCCTCCCAGATTGATCGTATAGCTCAGGTTTTCATTCCATTTATTGGAATAGGTCGTAAGAAAATCGCTGTTTATTAGCAACTGTTTGTTATTGGATTCACTGTAACGTCCGGGGCTGTATATGAGCCCTTTCATGGCATCTATCGACCAAAAATCTGTACTGGAATAATCCGGTGCAGTGCGTACCATGAATTTCAGGTTTTTGCTGGCTTCATATTCGAGAGATACATGACCAAAGTAGCGGTTTCTGTTGTCCTGATTCTTTTGATAAGCTATGTTCCAGTAGGGATTGGTCATCCAGCTCCAGTTCTGATACCAGGTTACTTCGTTGCCATCCGCATCCTGATAGAAATCGCTCAGAGAATTCAATGGAATATGCCGGGGCATATGGATGAAATTCCTGTTTGGATTGTCGTGCGCATCAGACAGGCCTGGCCTGTTGTCAACTTTGCTGTTGACAAAGTTGAAGTAGGTGCTGATTTTTAGATTCTTTAAAATATCTGCTGAAATATTTGCCCCCACATTAGTCCGGTTGTATCTTAATCCGGGAATGATATCTTTTGTAAGTGCATTGGCAAGCGAGAAGCGATAGGTAAAATACTTATTGCCGCCATCAACACTCAAAGCGTTATTGGTAGTGATACCGGCATCGAAATAGTCTTTGTAATTATCAGGTTGCGGTAAAAAATTTCTTGATTTTCCGTCCCAGTCAATAATCTCTTGCCCTTCCATCCGTGGCCCCCAGCTGCCTTTTGAAAAATCATAGCCCGGATTAAAAACCGGAATGTCGTCTTTTATATCCCAGGCACCTTCAAACTTGCCATTTCGTCCGGCTCCGTAAGTATTTTGCAAATCATACAAAATATAAGCCCTGTCGATGGAGGTAGTGCTGGAAAATTGCAGTCCCATTTT
Source organism: Bacteroidota bacterium (assembly GCA_018830105.1). Lineage (GTDB taxonomy): Bacteria > Bacteroidota > Bacteroidia > Bacteroidales > F082 > UBA5536. The sequence goes on along the minus strand of JAHJTC010000009.1, from coordinate 26,847 downwards.
TCGGCCGGATTGACCTTTTTTAGTAGTGATCAAAATAACGCCATCCATTGCCTGCGAACCATACAAAGCCGAGGCGCTGGCACCTTTGAGTACCGAAATACTTTCAATATCATCGGGATTGATATCTGAAATGCCATTTCCATAGTCACGTCCGCCCCATTCGCCTCCGGAATTACTGTTTGTTGTATTGTTGATCGGCACACCATCCACCACAATCAGCGCCTGGTTATCGCCTGTTATGGAATTATTTCCTCTAAGGATAATGCGACTTGATGTTCCTGCGCCACCATTGGTTGCAGTTATTTGCAAGCCAGCTACTTTTCCGCTTAGTTTATTAATCACACTCACATCATTCGACTTTAAGAGGTCTTCGTTTTTTACTTCTGTCATGGCATAGCCCAGTGATTTTTTTTCTCTTTTGATGCCAAGCGCTGTAACTACAACCTCATCAAGAATTTCTGCTTTGGGGGTTAAATATACCTGCATCAGTCCATTCGTCACAGCTAATGTATCTTGCTCAAAGCCTACTGCAGAAAAGATCAGATGGGTATCGTTCTTTTTCAATGCAAGGATAAACTGTCCATTGAAATCGCTGCTGGTTCCTTGTCCGCTTTCCAGGCTAACGATATTCACAAAGGGGACAGGCTGTTTGTCAGAAGCTGAAAATATAACTCCTTCAGCCTTTTGCTGAGCCTGAACAGAAAAACCTAGCAAGACAGTTAATACGAATGTTAATTTTTGCAGCATGTTGAATCTCTATAAATGATTTTGGTTTGGAGAACGACTTTTTTTGGTTCGGTTTTTTCTTTCTTTATTTGTTGCAAAACCAGATTAACGGCTACTTCGCCTATTTTTTCGAGTGGCTGGGCAATGCAGCTTATGGCTGGTGCTGTGTATTGAAAGCATTCCACATCATCGAAAGTAATGAGCGACAGCTCATCGGGAATACGCCTTCCTAATTCCATTGCCGCATTCAGACAAGCTAATGCCAAATTGTTGTTGGTGGCGAAGAGCGCGGTGATTTGTGGGGTTTCAGCAAGAAATTGTTTGATTTGGTTGTAATCCTTATTTTTTAATTTTGCATAATCCACTTGCAGCAAATGGCTGGTATCTATATCAAGGTTGTATGCTTTAAAGGCCTCTAAAAATCCCTGCTGTCTGTCGTGTAAGGTACTGATATAACCGGGAGTAAGCGTTAAAAAACCAATATTCCGATGTCCCAAATCTAGCAGGTATTTTACTGCATTTTGTGTAGCCTGTTCATTGTCAACTCCTACATAGTGACTATCGAATCCATTCAGGTAGCGGTCAAATAGCACCAGCGGATAATGCGGAGGAATAATTTGTTTCAGTATCTCTGCCTGTTGCATGGTAGTCGTCATGATGATTCCATCAACCTGTCTTTCGAGTAACATTTTAATCAAATGTTTTTCGCGGTTTTCACTTTCGTCCGAGCTGCATACGATCAGGCTATATCCTTCAGCTTCAGCTATATGCTCAATAGTTCGGGTGATTCGTGCATAAAAGGGATTTGAAATATCGGCCACAAGCAAGCCTAAAGTGTTTGTTTGGCCCATTCGTAATCCACGAGCCACCTGATTAGGTTTGTAGTTGAGTTCTTTAGCCCTGGCGATGACACGCTGCTGCGTTTCTTTGTTGATGGCTGCGGCATCAGCTTTTCCGTTCAACACGAGTGATACCAGTGTTTTTGACACATTTAAGTCAGCTGCGATTGAAGATAAAGTTATTTTCCCGGCTTTCATTACAGCAAAACTAAATCGTTTTAGTAAAAAACGCAAATTATTTTTATCAAGAGCTTAATATTTTTCTAACCAAAACGCAAACGAACCAGCAAGATGTTGCTTCGAAATTCAAAAGCTTGTAAAAAATGAATACTTTTGAAATTCCAAAAAATAAAAATTAATTAAACAGGAATACTCGTTATTTTTGCGCCGTGACAAAACTTGTATCACTTCCATTTGGGCTCTTAATGCTTGTTTCACTTATTTTGCCTTTTCAGCTGATGAGGCAACTGCAGCATGAACAGGCTGAAGCGCGTGCAGAAGCCTTGATTGAGATGAACGCAATACATGCAGGAAAAGCTTTGAAGTACATTGCGATTCCAAAGCACGAACTTGAGGGGAGAGGTTCACGTTTTGTCCGCATCCATGCTACTGAATTTATCTGGGATGGGATGATGTATGATATTGTAAGCGCTTTTCCCGAAACACACCAAACTTGGTTTCTGGTGTATCCTGACCATAAAGAAACTAGTATTTTGAATCAAAAGATTGCCCTGGCAAAAGCTTTCAATCAGGATGCTACCGTTCATTCAAGCACGAGCTGGAATTCTATAGTATGGCATTGGATTAGTAGTGCGTATTGCGATGATTTACCGCGATATCTTCCCTTGTCCGAAATCGAATTTCATTATTTTGGGAACACTTATGCCTTTTTAAAAAGCCATCAGATTGAACACCCTCCGCAGTTACTTATTCATTATAGATGTTGATTGGAACTTAAACGTTCCTGTAATTAGTGTCTGTCCATAATGTCTTGGGCTTGAGCTTTAAAGTATGAGAGCGAGGCATGCAAGGAATGAATGTCAGGAGTCCCGAAAAATTCGGGATGACTGACATGAATGACGCGTATAAAGAAGCCATCGGACTTTAAAGACAAGCACTAATTAGTTGTTTACCAATTAAATAATATTTTATGATTAAGCAATATATAGTACTGCTTGTCCTGTGCATGCAACTTTTCACGGGTGTTGCGCAAAATGTGAAGGTGGTTGACTGGCAGCGCAATGTTCCCCTTGAGTTTGTTAACATTAGCAGTGTTTCTCCGGCAGTTTCTACCCTCTCCAACCTCAATGGAGTGGCTGACTTAACGGCCTTTAAAGAGGCAGATAGCATTATTTTCAGCAGACTGGGACATGAGACCATCGTGATGGATTGGCAGAAATTAGTTCAAAGCAGCTTTGTTGTTGCTATGCACGAATCAAATTACTCGCTCGATGAAGTTATTGTGAGCGCCACCCGATGGGCACAGTCACGCCGGGAGCTAACAAGTCGGGTTACCACTATTCGTCCGGAGGAGATAGCCATCAGCAATCCGCAAACCACGGCCGATTTGCTGGGTTCGAGTGGTGAGGTTTTTATTCAGAAAAGCCAGCAGGGTGGGGGAAGCCCCATGATTAGGGGCTTTGCTACCAACAGGCTGCTAATCAGCATTGATGGTGTGCGTATGAATAACGCCATTTTCCGTAGTGGAAATATTCAGAATATCATTTCAATCGATCCTTATAGCGTTGAGAAAGCCGAGGTGTTATACGGCCCGGGTTCGGTGATGTATGGAAGCGATGCCATTGGTGGAGTCATGAATTTTACGACCTTAAAGCCAAAGTTTTCTGAGGATGGAGAAGTTATTACCAGTGGAAAAGCAAGCACGCGTTATTCTTCTGTGAATGACGAAATCTCATCTCATTTACACATCAATATTGGCAGTAAAAAATGGGCTTCAGTCTCTTCATTTAGCTTTAACCGATATGGCGACCTGCGCATGGGGACTAACGGCCCGGATTTTTACCTGCGCAAAGCCTATGTAAAACGTATTGACGGCATTGATGTCGTTATTAGCAACGAGGACGCTCAATTGCAGGTGCCTACTGGGTTTCAAATGGGAAGCTTTATGCAAAAAGTGAGCTTTCGGCCTAATGAAGAATGGAATTTTGAATACGGGTTCACTTATTCAACCACAACGGATTATAGTCGCTATGATCGTTTGTTACGGTATCGCGATGGGTTGCCCCGCAGCGCAGTGTGGTATTATGGTCCTCAAAATTGGATGATGAACAGGTTGACTGTCACCCATCAGAAGGAGCGTAAACTTTTTGATCAATTGGTTCTGAATCTTTCAACACAATCTTTTGAAGAAAGCCGGCACGACCGTGATTTTGGGAAAACAACGCTTTATGAGCGTTTTGAAAAAGTTCATGCTTATGCGCTGAATGTGGATTTGATGAAAGAACTGAGTAAACGGTCAAAGTTCTTATATGGCGCTGAATTGGTTTATAATGATGTGGTTTCAAAAGGTGTGGACACTGATATTGTAACAGGAATTTCCGCAGATGGCCCTGCACGCTATCCGGCCTCCGACTGGATGTCGGCAGCCTTATTTGGGACTTATCAATATCAGCTTACTGAAAAAAGTATGTTACAGGCCGGAGCGCGGTATAATTATTTCTCGATGAATGCCACCTTTGATACGACTTTTTACAAATTCCCGTTTGTAACCGCTGAAAACCAAGATGGCGCACTTACCGGAAGTCTTGGCGTAAATTACCGACCTGACGACAGATGGATTTTAAGGGCAGGCCTTTCAACGGGTTTTAGAGCGCCTAATATTGATGATATTGGTAAGGTGTTTGATTCTGAACCGGGCGCTGTTGTTGTGCCCAATCCCGATTTGAAACCTGAATATGCCTACAATGCTGAGATTGATGTGGCACGTGTGTTTGCCAATCGTATCAAGTTGGATGTTTCTGCTTTTTACACCCTGCTCGATCAGGCTATGGTGCGTAGAGATTATACCTTTAATGGTCGGGATAGCATTGTGTATGATGGCGAGTTGAGTAAGGTTCAGGCTATTCAAAATGCAGCAAAAGCTACCGTTTACGGACTGCAGCTAGCGGCTGAGTGGAAGATGGATAATGGTTTTAGTCTCTTTAGTCACCTTACCTGGCAAAAAGGTGAAGAGGAACTTGACGATGGCTCCACAAGCCCGCTGCGTCATTCCGCACCCATGTTTGGTGTAACGCGGCTAAGCTATAAAAATAAAGGCCTGCGCCTGGATTTATATGCTCAATATGCCAGTGAAGTGCCTTTTAGCGCTATGCCTGATTCAGAGTTAGGGAAGGATTATCTTTATCCTGTAGATGGGGAAGGCAACTTATATGCTCCGGCATGGTACACCTTGAATTTCAAAGTGATGAAACAGATTTCCGATGTGTTTTCCTTTACCGGAGGCATCGAAAACATTACAGATCAGCGCTATATGCCTTATAGCTCGGGATTGGTCGCTCCGGGGCGAAACTTTATCTTTTCGCTCAATATGAAATTTTAATCTGCTATTTCCACTTTCTGTAATTCTGCGACACGATCATTTCAATATTATTCTGTTGTTTTTCTTGTTTCATTGAACATGTAGGGTAGTGTCTTGTTTTAAACACAAACTTAAAAAATAAATTATGGCTACAATTACACTAAAAGGAAATCAAATTAACACCAAAGGCAATTTACCTAAAACTGCAACTCAGGCGCCTGACTTTAAACTGGTAAAATCGGATCTGAGCGAATTGAACAAGGAGGCACTAAAAGGAAAGAAAGTGGTATTAAACATCTTCCCAAGTCTGGATACCGATGTTTGTGCGGCTTCCGTAAGAAGATTCAACAAGGAAGCTGCTGGGTTGGATAATACCGTTGTGGTATGTGTTTCAAAGGATCTGCCTTTTGCGCACAGCCGTTTTTGCAGCACCGAAGGTATCGATAATGTGCTGTCTGCTTCTGATTTTCGTGATGGCAGTTTTGGCGAAAACTACGGCCTTACTATTGTTGATGGTCCGTTAGCAGGGCTACATTCACGTGCTGTTGTCGTTCTCGACGAAGCCGGACAGGTAATCTATACTGAGCAGGTTCCTGAAATTGTTGAAGAACCTGATTATGAAGCCGCATTGAATGCTGTAAAATAGCACAAAGTAAACCGCATAAAAAAAGGTGAAGCCGAATCAACGATTTGGCTTCACCTTTTTTTTATATATCTGCCTCCGCTATGCTTCCGCAGTAGGTCCTCCGAGGGTAAAAGGAGGCATGTTTTCATGGCTGGGAGCATCTTTTATTGGGCCATGAACCGATTCATATTTTTTGAGATTGTCAACCAGTGCCTTGTACAATCGTTTCGCATGTTCGGGTGTAAGGATAATACGGGATTTTACTTTAGCCTTTTGAACACCGGGCATGAGTTTCACAAAATCAATGATAAATTCAGATTGTGAATGGGTTATAATGGCGAGGTTGGAGTAGATGCCTTCGGCAACTTCTTCACTCAGTTCAATGTTGATTTGATTCTTGTTTTTATTTTCAGCCATATTGTTTAGGTATTAAAAAAGCAGTTAAGTCGGTTGATGAATCAACATAACTTAACTGCTTGATGTTATTACATGCGTTTACTTTTTTGCTGTTAGCGTGCGCGAAGCAGTTTCCATAACAGCTTCATATTCTGTGCGAGAACCAACAATTAAATCTTCATATTCGCGCAAGCCTGTTCCGGCAGGAATTTTATGACCAACAATCACATTCTCTTTCAGACCTAATAAGCTGTCTGATTTGGCATTGATAGAAGCAAGTGTCAGTACTTTAGTAGTTTCCTGGAAGGATGCTGCCGAAATAAAGCTGTTGGTTTGCAGCGAAGCCCTTGTAATACCTTGCAAAATCTGATATGCTGTAGCAGATTTTGCCTCTCTGGCTTCGGCCAACTTTCTGTCTTTACGTTTGAGCAACGAATTCTCATCGCGAAGTTTTCTGGCAGTGATTATCTGTCCTTGTTTCAGATTATCTGAATCACCCGGATCAACGATCACTTTTTTACCAAAGATTTCATCGTTTTCGCCCTGGAAGTCGATTTTATTAATCAGCTCTCCTTCGAGGAATCGTGTATCGCCCGGATCTTCAACGGCAACTTTACGCATCATCTGCCGAACAATCACTTCAAAGTGTTTGTCGTTGATTTTCACGCCCTGAAGCCTGTAAACCTCCTGCACTTCGTTTACGATATATTCCTGCACCTTCATGGGGCCTTTGATCGCCAGAATATCTGCCGGCGTAATAGCGCCTTCTGAGAGCGGTGTTCCTGCCTTGACAAAGTCATTTTCCTGTGCCAGAATCTGTTTGGATGTGGCGATGAGGTAGCTTTTCTCTTCACCGGTTTTGGAAGTAACAATTACTTCACGGTTACCGCGTTTGAGTTTTTTTCCGAACGAAACCACGCCATCGATTTCTGATACAACAGCTGGTTCTGAAGGATTACGAGCCTCGAACAACTCCGTAACTCTTGGCAAACCACCGGTGATATCGCCTGATTTTCCAATGGCACGAGGAATCTTTACAAGCATTCCACCTGCTTTTACCGTATCTCCCTCTTCAACAATAATGTGGGAGCCAACAGGAATATCATAGGCCTTGATAACTTCATTGTGTTTATCAAGAATTTTGATCGTCGGGTTCTTTGATTTTTGACGGCTATCTACAATTACTTTTTCATTGTAGCCAGTTTGTTCATCAGATTCAATGCGGTAGGTAAGGCCTTCGATGATATTTTCGAAGCTTACTTTTCCTTGAAATTCTGATAGAATCACCGCGTTATATGGATCCCAGTCGCTGATAAAATCACCTTTCTTCACTTCACTGCCATTTTTCACATACAGATTAGCGCCATAAGGAATATTGGCAGAAGTAAGGATTACACCGGTTTTTTTATCCACGATTTTCATCTCAGCCGAGCGTCCAAGCACAATTTCGTAGTCTTTTCCATCTTTACTGAAATCAACCGAGCGCAGCTCATCTATTTCAAGGATACCATCGAATTTTGCTTCAACTTTAGACAAAACAGCCACGTTTGAAGCAGTACCCCCAACGTGGAAGGTACGCAATGTAAGCTGAGTTCCAGGCTCACCGATTGACTGTGCAGCAACAACACCCACGGCTTCACCTTTTTGCACCAGTTTACCTGATGAAAGGTTACGGCCATAGCAGTTGGCACAAACACCGCGTTTTGATTCGCAGGTGAGTACAGACCTGATTTCAACTTGTTCGATAGGCGACTCTTCAATTACTTCAGCAATATCTTCTGTAATTTCTTCTCCGCCAAGTATTACTAATTCTCCTGTTTGGGGATGATAAAGATCATGTAAAGCAACACGTCCAAGAATACGATCATAAAGTGTTTCAACCACTTCTTCACTTTTTTTCAAAGCCGAAATGGTAAGACCTCTCAGTGTACCGCAATCTTTTTCGGTGATAACAACATCCTGTGCCACATCAACTAATCGACGGGTAAGATAACCGGCATCAGCTGTTTTAAGGGCGGTATCTGCCAAACCTTTACGCGCACCGTGCGTTGAAATAAAGTATTCCAGAACTGACAAACCTTCTTTAAAGTTTGAAAGAATTGGGTTTTCAATAATTTCACCTCCTGTGGCACCTGATTTTTGTGGCTTGGCCATCAAACCCCTCATACCCGAAAGCTGGCGAATCTGTTCTTTAGAACCCCTGGCTCCGGAGTCGAGCATCATAAACACAGGATTGAATCCCTGATCATCTTCCGTGAGTTGTTTCATCACGGTATTGGTGAGGCGCGAGTTAGTGTGTGTCCAGATGTCGATAATCTGATTGTATCGCTCATTATTGGTGATGAATCCCATGTTGTAGTTAGCCAATACTTCACTAACTTCTTCATTGGCTTGACCAATCAACTCTTCCTTCATCGCCGGGATTTTCACATTACCCAGGTTGAACGAAAGTCCACCCCTGTATGCCATCTGGAAACCCATGTTTTTGATGTCATCCAAGAACAGGGCAGTAGCTGCTGTTCCCAGATCTTTTACCATCTTACCAATGATATCACGCAGCGATTTCTTAGTAAGTAGTTCATTAACAAAACCAAACTCTTCAGGAACTACTTCATTGAAAAGCACGCGACCAACAGAGGTTTCGATAGTTTTCTCAACTAATTTTCCTTTTTCTTTGACTTTCGTTTTTACATTTATGATTGCATGCAAATCAACTTTTCTTTCGTTGTAGGCAATAATCACTTCTTCAGGAGCGTAAAAGCGCTTGCCTTCACCCTTTACAGGATGTTCTTCGGTATTTTTGCGCGGTTTTGTAATATAGTATAATCCTAAAACCATGTCTTGGGACGGCACTGTAATTGGTGCGCCGTTAGCAGGGTTCAGGATATTGTGTGAAGCCAGCATCAACACTTGTGCTTCGAGCACTGCGGCATTGCCAAGCGGAACGTGAACGGCCATTTGGTCACCGTCAAAGTCGGCATTAAAGGCAGTACATACCAAAGGATGGAGCTGAATGGCTTTTCCTTCGACCAGTTTAGGCTGGAAAGCCTGAATACCAAGGCGGTGAAGGGTAGGGGCACGGTTTAGCATTACCGGATGCCCTTTGAGGATACTTTCAAGGATGTCCCAAACGACAGGGTCTTTTCGGTCAACAATTTTTTTAGCTGATTTTACTGTTTTAACAATTCCTCTTTCAAGCATCTTACGGATGATGAACGGTTTAAACAGCTCTGAAGCCATATCTTTTGGAATACCACATTCGTTGAGATTTAAATCCGGTCCTACCACAATTACCGAACGGCCTGAGTAGTCAACACGTTTACCCAACAAGTTTTGACGGAAACGACCTTGCTTCCCTTTCAGGCTATCGCTGAGCGATTTAAGCGGACGATTCGATTCAGTTTTTACGGCACTGGCTTTGCGTGAGTTGTCGAACAGAGAATCTACAGCTTCCTGCAACATACGTTTTTCATTACGCATGATAACATCCGGTGCTTTGATTTCTATCAGGCGTTTCAGCCTGTTGTTTCTGATGATAACACGACGATACAGATCGTTGAGGTCGGAAGTAGCAAAACGGCCGCCATCAAGCGGAACGAGAGGCCTTAGTTCGGGTGGAATCACCGGAACAACTTTCACGATCATCCATTCGGGACGGTTCTCAATTCTGGTTCGGGCGTCTCTGAAGGCTTCATAAACCTGTAATCTTTTGAGAGCCTCTTGTTTTCTTTGCTGTGAAGTTTCGTTATTGGCCTTATGACGTAAATCAAACGACATCTGATCAAGGTCGAGGCGCGCCAGGAGGTCGTGAATAGCCTCGGCACCCATCTTTGCAATAAACTTATTCGGATCATCATCCGGTAAATGTTGATTATCAGCAGGCAATGTTTCAATTATATCGAGGTATTCCTCTTCGGTGAGGAAATCCATATAATGAATGTCGTCTTGCTCTTTTATACCCGATTGGATAACAACATAGCGTTCGTAATAGATGATCATGTCGAGCTTTTTGGTCTGCAAACCAAGCAAAGCTCCAATTTTGTTTGGAAGTGAACGGAAGTACCATATATGCGCAACAGGGACAACAAGTTGAATATGTCCCATACGTTCGCGTCTGACTTTCTTTTCGGTAACTTCAACACCACAACGGTCACATACTATGCCTTTGTAGCGGATACGTTTATATTTACCGCAGTGGCATTCCCAGTCTTTTACGGGGCCGAAAATTCTTTCACAGAACAGGCCATCACGTTCCGGCTTATAAGTACGGTAGTTGATAGTTTCTGGTTTCAGCACTTCTCCACTCGAACGCCCGAGTATTGCTTCGGGCGATGAAAGACTGATTGTTATTTTAGAAAAGCTACTGCTTGCATTGTCTTTTCTGAAAGCCATAAATTTGGATCTATTTATATTAAAGAACTGAAAAGCGCACTGTCCCGGTAAATACCGAAACAGTGCATATTTTATTAGTCAAAGGTAACTTCGAGGCCAAGTCCGCGCAACTCATGAATCAATACGTTGAATGATTCAGGGATTCCGGGAGTAGGCATATTATCACCTTTTACAATTGCTTCGTATGCTTTGGCACGGCCAACAACATCATCAGATTTCACTGTCAGGATTTCCTGCAGGATGTTACTTGCACCAAAAGCTTCGATTGCCCAAACCTCCATCTCACCAAAGCGCTGACCACCAAATTGGGCTTTACCGCCTAATGGCTGCTGTGTAATCAGTGAGTAGGGGCCGATAGAACGTGCATGCATCTTATCATCAATCATATGATGAAGCTTGAGCATATAGATATAGCCTACGGTTGCCGGCTGGTCAAATCGCTCGCCAGTTCCGCCATCGTAAAGATATACACTGCCGTTTTCAGGCAAGCCGGCTTCAGCTAGATAGCCATTGATTTCGTCAATCGTAGCGCCATCAAAGATTGGGGTGGCAAATTTCTTGCCTAACTTTTTGCCTGCCCATCCTAAAATGGTCTCGTAAATCTGTCCAAGGTTCATACGCGAAGGCACACCCAATGGATTCAATACGATATCGACAGGAGTACCATCTTCCAGGAATGGCATATCTTCTTCGCGAACTATACGGGCAACAATACCTTTGTTACCATGACGTCCGGCCATTTTATCACCGATATTGAGCTTACGCTTTTTAGCTACATAAACTTTAGCCATTTGAACGATACCGTTAGGCAATTCATCGCCAACACTAGCCACAAATTTCTTACGGTTATAAATGCCTAAAATCTCTTTGTACTTGATGTTGAAGTTGTTAATCAACTTCTTTATCATTTCGTTGCGCTCTTTATCGGTAGTCCATTTGTTTGGATTTACCGTGCTGTAATCGATGGCAAGAAGGATTTTCTGTGTAAACTTGGATTTCTTTGGAACAACTTGTTCTTTGAAATTATTGAATACACCCTGACTTGTACGTCCGTTGAGCAGCACAGTCAACTTATCAACCAGCTTGTCTTTTAAAACTGCTTCTTCTTTGCGTTGCTTGGAATCCAGCTCACTGATTGCATCCTTATCTTTTACCTTGGACTTTCTGTCTTTGACAACCCTTGAAAACAGTCTTTTCTCAATAACAACACCTTTAAATGATGGTGGTGCCTTGAGTGAAGCGTTTTTAACATCGCCGGCCTTATCTCCAAAAATGGCCCGTAAGAGTTTCTCTTCAGGAGTAGGATCGCTTTCGCCTTTTGGTGTAATTTTTCCGATAAGGATATCGCCTTCAGTTACTTCTGCTCCAATTCTGATCAATCCATTTTCGTCAAGATCCTTGGTGGCTTCGGCACTTACGTTGGGAATATCGTTGGTTAACTCTTCAATACCACGTTTGGTATCTCTAACTTCCAGACTAAATTCTTCAACATGGATAGAAGTAAAGATATCCTCTTTGACGATTCGTTCAGAAATAACGATGGCATCTTCAAAGTTATACCCTTTCCATGGCATAAAGGCAACCATAAGATTACGGCCGATTGCCAGTTCACCATTTTCGGTAGCATAGCCTTCGCAAAGTACCTGACCTAAAGTAACTCTTTCACCTCTTCTTACAATAGGTTTTAAATTGACGTTGGTATTCTGATTGGTACGTGCATATTTAGTTAGTTTATACGTTTTTACGTCATCATCGAAACTAACTAATTTTTCATTCTCATTACGTTCGTATCTGATTGTAATCTTGTCAGCATCAACATAAAGCACTTCTCCTTCGCCTTCGGCATGGATCAGCACCCGTGAATCGTGGGCAACACTTTTCTCAATTCCTGTTCCAACGATTGGTGCTTCAGGAACCATAAGGGGCACAGCCTGTCTCATCATGTTAGAACCCATCAGGGCACGGTTGGCATCATCATGCTCAAGAAAAGGAATCAGCGAAGCTGCAATTGATGCGATCTGATTAGGAGCCACATCAATAAGGTCCACTTTCTTGCGGTCGATAATTGGATAATCGGCAAGATAACGCACCTTAACATTTTCATCCAGAAAAGTTCCATCCTCATCGACCTCTGTGTTTGCCTGGGCGATAATTTTGTCTTCTTCCTCTTCAGCGCTTAGGTAAATGGGGTCTTTCTTCATATCGATTTTACCCTCTGTAACTTCCAGATAAGGTGTTTCGATAAATCCGAGACGGTTGATTTTTGCATAAACACAAAGTGATGAAATCAAACCGATATTTGGTCCCTCAGGTGTTTCAATGGTACACAGACGGCCATAATGGGTATAATGCACATCTCGCACCTCGAAGCCGGCGCGTTCGCGCGACAAACCTCCTGGTCCCAGTGCAGAAATACGCCGCTTATGCGTTACCTCTGACAGGGGGTTGGTTTGATCCATAAACTGCGACAACTGATTCGTTCCGAAGAACGAATTGATAACGGAAGAGAGCGTTTTGGCGTTAATCAGATCGGTAGGCGTAAACACTTCATTATCACGTACATTCATTCTTTCGCGAATGGTACGAGCCATACGTGCCAAGCCAACACCAAACTGGCTGTAAAGCTGCTCGCCGACGGTTCTGATACGTCTGTTGCTCAAGTGGTCAATATCATCTACATCTGTTTTATTGTTGGCCAACTCAATCAGATGCTTGATAATTGATATGATATCTTGTTTAGTAAGAACTTTGGTATCTACTTCTATGTCCAGATTCAGTTTGCGGTTGATTCTATAGCGACCAACTTCACCTAAATCGTAGCGTTTATCAGAGAAGAAGAGTTTTTCGATAATACCTCTGGCAGTTTCTTCATCGGGTGGTTCTGCATTACGCAGCTGGCGATAAATAAACTCAACCGCTTCTTTTTCAGAGTTTGCTGTATCCTTTTGAAGGGTATTGAAGATGATGGAAAAATCGGACGTATTCACATCTTCACGATGCAATAGCACGGTTTTAACACCGGAATCCACAATCAGGTCGATGTGATCCGATTCGAGAATTGTTTCTCTTTCGATGATTACTTCATTTCTTTCGATAGAAACCACCTCACCGGTATCTTCGTCTACGAAATCTTCAATCCAGGAGCGCACTACTCTGGCAGCAAGCTTACGGCCAAGAACCCTTTTAAGGCCTGCCTTACTTACTTTAATTTCTTCGGCCAGGTTAAATATTTCCAGGATGTCTTTATCGGTTTCATACCCAATCGCACGGAGCAATGTTGTTACCGGAAGTTTTTTCTTACGATCGATATACGCATACATTACGTTGTTTATATCGGTAGAAAATTCCATCCAGGAACCTTTGAAAGGTATGATTCTTGCTGAGAATAAGGTTGTTCCGTTGGCATGCTTATGCTGACCAAAAAATACGCCCGGCGAACGGTGAAGCTGAGAAACAACAACACGTTCAGCGCCGTTAACGATGAAAGTACCTTTGGGCGACATATACGGTATCATTCCCAGATATACATCCTGAACAATGGTTTCAAAGTCTTCGTGCTCGGGATCGGTACAATAAAGTTTGAGTTTGGCTTTTAGCGGTACGCTATAAGTAAGGCCACGTTCGATACACTCCTCCAGCGCGTAGCGGGGAGGATCGATGAAGTAATCGAGAAACTCGAGTACAAAATTGTTTCTAGCATCTGTTATTGGAAAATTTTCAGCGAAGACTCTGAAGAGCCCTTCATTCTTACGATTTTCAGGATTGGTTTCCAGTTGGAAAAAATCCTGAAAAGATTGTAGCTGAATATCCAGAAAATCCGGATAATCTAAATGATATCCGGTTGATGCGAAACTGATTCTTTCCGAAGTTTTTTCTGCCAAGGTCTTAAAGTTTTAGAAGCCTGTTTGTGGCAGGCTATAATACAAATAAAAAGAACGTGTTCGTGAAAACGCAAAATAGGCGCAAAACCTCTACCTCATTTAGCTGAGATAGAGGTTGATTCGCCAGATGTTTTGCGGAAAATAATCCTTCTTATTTAACCTCAACCTCTGCACCAGCTTCTTCAAGTTGTGATTTAAGTGCATTGGCCTCGTCTTTACTAACACCTTCTTTGATCGCTTTTGGTGCTGAGTCTACCAATTCTTTGGCTTCTTTCAAACCAAGACTAGTGAGCTCTTTTACCAATTTAACTACTGCAAGTTTCGATGATCCGGCTGCTTTAAGGATTACATCAAAAGCAGTCTGTTCTTCAACTGCTTCTGCTTCAGCAGCAGGAGCTGCCGCTACGGCTGCCGCTGCAGCAGGCTCAATGCCATACTCTTCTTTGAGAATTCCAGCCAGTTCGTTTACTTCTTTTACAGTAAGATTTACTAATTGCTCTGCGAAAGCTTTCAAATCTGCCATTTTATTTTCGGTTTAAGTGATTTACAATAATTTTATTAGTGTGAATGATAATCATTCTGATGTTTATTCTGCTCTTTCAGAGAGTGTTTGTAACACACCACTCAATTTATGACCACCTGATTGCAGTGCACCAATAACATTTTTAGCTGGTGATTGCAATAAAGCAATAAGGTCGGCAATGAGTTCATTCTTAGATTTAATGCTGATGAGGAATTCCAATTGATCGTCGCCGATATATACTGATTCTTCAATATAAGCACCTTTAAGAATGGGTCTGTCTGTTTTTTTACGAAACTCTTTGATCAGTTTTGCAGGAACATTTCCAGACTCTGAAAACATAACTGAAGTAGCACCTTTAAGTGTGTCGTAAAGCTCGTTGTAATCTTTGCCGGCATTTTCCATGGCCTTGCGCAGTAAAGTATTCTTTACCACAACAAGTTTTACATCGCGGCTAAAGCAAAGCCTTCTAAGCTGACTGGTTTTCTCCGCATTTAATTCGGAGGTATCGGCCAGATAGAAGTTAGAACTTTGATTGAGCTGCTCCGTCATGGACTGAATGACAGCTTGCTTATCTTCTTTTTTCATGTCATTAACTTCCTTTTAGTGCTTAGCTACTACTACTACTTACTGATTTCAGCTCGACCTGAATACCCGGGCTCATCGTGCTCGAAAGGAAGATACTCTTTACATAAGTACCTTTGGCAGCTGCTGGTTTTAGCTTTACAATTGTTGATATCACCTCTTTGGCGTTATCAAAAATTTTGTCTTCACTAAAACTCACTTTTGCCACTCCGGCATGAATTATACCAAATTTATCAACCTTAAAGTCGATTTTACCAGCCTTTACTTCGTTAACAGCATTAGCAACATCCATAGTAACTGTGCCTGTTTTAGGGTTTGGCATTAAGCCACGGGGTCCCAGAATACGTCCGAGAGCTCCAACCTTAGGCATTACATTAGGTGTGGTAATAACCACGTCGATATCGGTCCAACCGTCTTTGATTTTTTGAATGTATTCATCCAATCCAACAAAATCGGCACCTGCATCTTTGGCTTCCTGTTCTTTATCAGGGGCACAAAGTACCAAAACACGCTTTGTTTTTCCTGTACCGTGCGGCAATGTTACTGATCCACGAACCATTTGATTGGCTTTTCTGGGATCAACGCCGAGGCGCACGTTAAGGTCAACTGAAGCGTCGAACTTGGTGTAGGTGATTTGTTTTACAATACCAACTGCTTCTGTCAAGGAGTAAATTTTGCTTTTGTCGAACTTAGCAAGGGCTTCCTTTTTAAGTTTTGAAATTTTAGCCATTTAAGCTTTTATTTGAGGTTCTACAAAATGCAATAAACCAGGGCAATTGCCTAGTTTTTTTCAAAAGGTGAAGCGCCGGTTACCTTAACTCCCATGCTGCGCGCTGTTCCAGCTACCATTCGCATTGCTGATTCTACGGTGAAAGCGTTTAAGTCTTTCATCTTGTCTTCAGCAATCTTACGTACCTGTTCCCAGTTTAAAGAACCAACTTTTGCCCTGTTAGGTTCTGCTGAACCTTTTTTGAGCTTTGCTGACTCCATAATTTGCACAGCCACCGGTGGTGATTTCAAAACAAAATCAAACGACTTATCTTTGTACACCGTAATGATTACAGGAATAATTTTTCCTGCTACTTCTTGCGTACGTGCGTTGAATTGTTTGCAAAACTCCATGATGTTTACACCTTTCGAACCCAATGCAGGTCCAACTGGTGGAGAGGGGTTAGCGGCTCCTCCTTTGATTTGCAGTTTAATTAATCCGCTTACTTCTTTTGCCATTTTAATCCTTAATTAAATCGTTAATTAGGAAGTTTGGTGCATCAGACCTAACTATTCCTTTTCCACTTGCATAAAACTAAGCTCCAGAGGGGTCTTACGTCCGAAGATCTTTACCATAACCTTGAGCTTTTTCTTCTCTTCGTTAATCTCTTCGATCACACCGCTGAAACTATTAAAAGGTCCGTCAGTTACAGTTACAGTTTCACCGATGATAAAAGGAATGTTAACTTCTTCGCCCATTTCGGCGAGCTCGTCAACCTTACCCAATATCCTGTTCACTTCTGAAGGACGCAGTGGATCAGCCTCTCCTTTTGTTCCCAGAAAACCAATCACATTTGGAATGTTCTTGATAATATGAGGAATCTCACCGGTCAGGATTGCTTCTATCAACACATATCCGGGAAAATAATTTCGCTCTTTGCTTATTTTTTTTCCTTTCCTGATCTGATAGACTTTCTCCGTGGGGATGAGCACCTGAGAAATCTGCGATTGAAGTCCCATACGGCTAATTTCGGATTCAAGGTATTCTTTTACCTTTTTCTCCTTGCCACTAATCGCACGAACTACATACCATTTGCTTTCTGTTGGTTCACTCATTTCTGGTTAAAAACTTGAGAATTAGCTAATGCACACTTAGATTCAAAATCCATCATAATTTAGAATAATCTGTAAAAATTCTCTAAAATAGTTTGGAAAGACTTATCCATCAGATAAACGATTGCGGCGATTATCAGGGAAGCAATGGATACGACAATAGCACTACTTTGAAGCTCACTCCATGTAGGCCAGGAAACTTTCTGCATTAATTCTACATAACTTTCCTTTGCGTAGTTTACGAAACCGATCTTTGACATTGAATCTAAACTTTTAGTTGCACGGGTGGTAGGAGTCGAACCCACAACCAACGGTTTTGGAGACCGCTACTCTACCAATTGAGCTACACCCGTTTATTTAGCAATTTAAAGGTACTATTCCTATAGAATAAGTACCTTTAAATTGCCTTAATTTTTATTATTCTTTATTACTCGATAATTTCAGTAACCTGACCGGCGCCAACTGTGCGGCCACCTTCACGGATAGCGAAACGCAAGCCTTTGTTCATGGCAATATCAGCGATCAACTGTACTTCAATTGTGAGGTTATCACCAGGCAATACCATTTCAACGCCTTCCGGAAGCATGATTTCACCGGTAACGTCAGTTGTTCTGAAATAGAACTGTGGACGATATTTGTTGTGGAATGGTGTATGACGTCCGCCTTCTTCTTTTTTCAGGATATAAACCTCAGCATTAAAGTGTGCATGTGGTTTAACAGATCCCGGAGCAGCAATTACCATACCTCTGCGGATAGCATCTTTGTCGATACCACGGAGCAGCAATCCGGCATTGTCACCAGCTTCACCTCTGTCGAGGATTTTGCGGAACATCTCAACTCCTGTTACAACTGATTTGAGTTTTTCGGCACCCATACCAATAATATCTACAGGATCTCCGGTGTTGATAACACCAGTTTCGATTCTACCGGTAGCAACAGTACCACGGCCAGTGATTGAGAACACATCCTCAACAGGCATCAGGAAAGGTTTATCCTGATCACGCTCTGGAAGTGGAATCCACTCGTCGCAAGCATCCATGAGCTCATAGATTTTTTCTACCCATTTTGGTTCTTTGTTAAGACCACCAAGAGCAGAACCTTGAATAACAGGAGTATTGTCACCGTCAAATTTGTAGAAAGTTAACAGATCTCTGATTTCCATTTCTACGAGTTCGAGCAGTTCTTCGTCATCCACAAGGTCAACCTTGTTCATGAATACTACCAGGCGAGGTACACCAACCTGACGCGCGAGCAGGATGTGCTCACGGGTTTGTGGCATAGGACCATCAGTAGCAGCAACAACGATAATTGCACCGTCCATTTGGGCGGCACCAGTTACCATGTTTTTAACGTAGTCAGCATGTCCAGGACAGTCAACGTGCGCGTAGTGACGTTTTTCTGTTGTGTACTCTACGTGAGCTGTATTAATAGTAATACCTCTTTCTTTCTCTTCAGGAGCTGCATCAATTGAATCAAATGATTTATACTCCGACAAGCCTTTATCGGCCAGGCAGAGCGTGATAGCTGCTGTTAAGGTAGTTTTACCGTGGTCAACGTGACCGATAGTTCCAATGTTAACGTGTGGCTTGGACCTTTCAAATTTTTCTTTAGCCATATCTACTTTGTTTTATTTAAGGTGTTTTAGAATTATTTTCACTGAGCCAATGACGAGAATTGAACTCGTGACCCCTTCCTTACCAAGGAAGTGCTCTACCCCTGAGCTACATCGGCTTTTGAGCGGGAAACCGGGCTCGAACCGGCCACCTACAGCTTGGAAGGCTGTCGCTCTACCAAATGAGCTATTCCCGCGATCATTGGTGGGGGAGGGAGGATTCGAACCTCCGAAGGCTAAGCCAACAGATTTACAGTCTGCCCCATTTGACCGCTCTGGTACTCCCCCAATTTTCAAGAACTTACAAGAGCCGGTGGAGGGATTCGAACCCCCGACCAGCTGATTACAAATCAGCTGCTCTGGCCAACTGAGCTACACCGGCAATTTGTAAAAAGAACGATTTTTGTGATGTTTTTCCTTCTTCAAAAAGGTCTGCAAAAATAGATAGATTAATTTAATCCACCAAGAAAATTTAGGAAAAAGTATAATAAAAATAATGAAACAGGATTCAAAATATTGATAAACAAGAAAATAACCCGCTAAACTGATCGAAAAAAATGCCCTTTACGGCCTTGTTTCTTCCTGTTTTTGGCCTGGCTAACCTATTGATTTGCTTACCCCCTGTAAGCGATGAAACAAATAGCGTGCACTTATATATGACAATGAACAGGCTGACAATTATTTTTATTGAAAAAACACCGAAAGTTTTAATTTAAAAAATTTCGGTGTTTCTGGTTTTTGCCTGCCTCATCAGCCAGTTTTCTGTTCCGGCCCGATTGCTACACAAAATTTTGAGTTGGCAAACAGGCTTTTGCTGTCGCGCAAGAACCTTGTTGATGGAGCAGTTTTAAAGTTAAGACACTATTTACTTGGTCTTCTTTTTATGTTTTTCCAATTGTTTTTTTAAGGCATCGATGGCTGCATCTGCTGCTTCTTCAAAGGATTTACTTTGCTTACTGGCAAATAGATCATTTCCCTTGAGCAAAAGCCGGATTTCGGTAATTTTATTATCCGGCGTATCTGTGTTTTCTAGTTTTAAAGTTACTTCAGATCCAATCATATCGTTATGTTTGGAAGATAGCTTTTCGATCTTGTTGGTGAGAAAACTTTCCAGCTTCTGATCAACTTTAAAATGTACTGAGTTAATGTTTACTTTCATAATAAACCTCCTTATATGGTTAGTAATTAGCCCTTCGGATGGGCCTGTTTGTGAATTTTCTTTAATTGTTCAATGGTGCTGTGTGTATAAACCTGGGTGGCTTCGAGCGAGCTGTGCCCCAGCAGTTCTTTTATCGCCATCAAATCGGCTCCACTATTTAATAAGTGTGTTGCAAAGGTGTGCCGCAAAACATGCGGGCTTGTTTTTGATAATGTTGAAATGCTGCTAAGCTGCTGATGTATGCTGCGGTAGATAAGTCCGGGATAGCATTTTTGCCCTTTATTGGTGACAATAGTGCTGTCGAACATTTCGGAGCGTAGGTAGCTGTTGCGCATTTTGTAGTACGATTTGATTAGTTTTCCCAGTCCTATTGTAAACGGAATTAAGCGTTCTTTATTTCGTTTGCCGCGCACTTTAATCAGCAGCGAAGAAAAGTCGATATCCTGATCGCGTAATGTACAGATTTCGGCCCGACGCATCCCTGTTTGATAGAGCAGCTCGAAGATAAGCTGATCTCTTATTGCTTCGAAAGTTTCCGGAATTTTTTCAAAAGTAAGGCTTTCGATCAAGGCTTCGGGAACAAACTCCGGGATGTTTTTTGCCGTTTTTAGCGTTTTTATGGTACTCAAAGGATTGTGGCCAATATGCTGTTTTTTCAGCAGGAAATTGTAAAATGACCTCAGGCTGGATAGCTTTCTGTTGATCGAACGATTGTTTAAGCGCTGGCTTTTCAGTTCAATTATAAAAGCACGAAGCATTTCGCGGTTCACTTCGGTGAGCGTGCAATTAGCATAGTGCAGCGTCAGAAATTGTTCAAAAGTTTTTAAATCGAGTGTGTAGGCTTCGATGGTATGCGCAGAATAGCGCCGCTCAGTTTTTATGTAACGCAGAAAATCTGTAATCATAATTTCAACAAAAAAAACTTTGTTGTAAATGTAGTTAATTTCTACAAAACAACAAAGTTTTTTTTAATTCGAGTAAATTTTGAAGGCTAGTTTTCTTCCGCTTGTCTCAGCTGCTGAATGTATATAGCTTTCAATCTTTGTTCACGATTAACCACCGAGGGTTTGGTGAATTTCTGACGGTTGCGAAGTTCTTTAACAACACCTGTTTTTTCGAACTTTCTTTTGTACTTCTTCAGCGCGCGGTCGATGCTTTCGCCTTCTTTTACTGGAATAATGATCATGTTAAATACACTCTCTTTCTTTAAGGGTTAATGAAATTATTTGCGGCGCAAAGATAATCAATTTCAGTAATCTACCAATATTTTTGCAGAATTTTTGAAAGCGCTTGTTTCTTATTTCAGGCTTTTCTCCAGAAAATGCGTAATCTTATCGAATACGTGTTTGCGGGTATTGCCGCCATAAATGCCATGGTTTTTATCGGGATAAATCATCAATTCAAATTGTTTATCGGCTTTTACGAGGGCTGTGATCAAGTCCATGGTGTTTTGATAGTGCACGTTATCGTCGGCGCTGCCATGAATGAGCAGGTAATCTCCTTTTAGTTTTTCAACATGATTGATAGGCGAATTATCGTCGTAGCCATCAGGATTGTCTTGTGGCTTCTGCATAAAGCGTTCGGTATAAATATTGTCGTAGTAACGCCAGTTGGTTACCGGCGCCACGGCCACTGCTGCGCTGAAATAGGCTGCTCCTTTGGTGATGGCCAAACTCGACATATAACCACCATAGCTCCAGCCGTAGATGCCAATATTGTCCTTATCCACATAAGGCAGGCTGCGCAGGTATTTAGCCGTTGCAATCATATCTTCTGTTTCAAACTTGCCTAATTCTTTGTAGGTCATCTTTTTAAATACTTCACCTCTGGCTCCGGTGCCGCGGTTATCGACAGATACGACCACAAAGCCTTTTTGTGCCAGCAGCTGATGCCAAAAATAATCGTTCCAGGCCCAGCTATTGTTAACCGTTTGTGAGCCGGGGCCGCCATACACATATACCAAAACAGGATAGGCTTTATTCGGGTCGAAATTGTGGGGCAGAATCTGCCAGCCATTCAGTGCGACCTGCTCACCATCAGGCAATACTACAGTGCTGTCGCTGAAACTAAAAAACGTTTTCGGACTGAGGTCATAGTCGGCAAGCACCTCATTGAGGGCTGCATTGTCTTCAAGGATGCGCAGCTGCTTGCCTTTCTGATTAAAAACACTGAACGAAGGCGGATTATTGGCATCGCTGTGGGTGTTGATAAAATAGCTGAAATCGCTGCTGAAGCTGGCATCATTAGTGCCTTCGGCTTCGGTGAGTTGTGTTATTTTTCCTTTGAGCGTAACCGCATAAATCTGCCTGTCGAGGGGCGAACTTTCGGCGCTTTGATAGAAAACACGGTTGGATTGCACCTGAAATCCATAATATTTTGTGATGTCCCAGGAGCCTTTTGTCAGTTGATCCAGCTGTTCGCCTTCCATGGAATATAAATAAAGGTGATTGTAGCCATCTTTCTCGCTGGTAATCAGAAAGTGCTTTTGATCGGGCAGAAATGTCAGGTTGTTGTCAATTTCGACATAATAGGTGTTGGTTTCTTCGTAAAGCATGGCTACTGTTCCTGTATTGGTGTTTGCCAGCAGGATTTCCAGTTTATTCTGAAGCCTGTTCAATCGCTGGATAGCAAGTAGATCCGGGTTTTTGGTCCATTTCAGGCGTGGAAGGTAAATATCGGTTTCTGCTCCCGTATCGATTTGCGTATTGCTTTGTGCTGCAAGATCATACACATGAACGCTTACGATTGCGTTGTCTTCGCCGGCTTTTGGATATTTGTATTTATACCATTCAGGATACAGCCCGTTGAAGTATTCCAGCTGAAAAAGTTTTACATCGCTTTCGTCAAACTTCAAATAGGCAATTTTTTTACTGTCGGGCGACCAGAAAAAACCTTTGGTAAAGCTGAATTCTTCTTCATAAACCCAGTCGGCAGTTCCATTGATGATTTTGTTGGGTATCCCATCGGTTGTAAGCTGTTGTTCG
Source organism: Bacteroidota bacterium (assembly GCA_018830105.1). Lineage (GTDB taxonomy): Bacteria > Bacteroidota > Bacteroidia > Bacteroidales > F082 > UBA5536. The sequence continues at coordinate 3,769 of JAHJTC010000009.1, read as the reverse complement.
GTGTTATTTTCCAAATCTGTGAGGAAAATATTGTTATCGCGTACAAAGGCGACGTATTTTCCATCGGGCGAAAAGTCAGCGAGTTGCTGTTTTCCATTCGCGGACAAAGCGCTTAAGCGGTTGGTTTTTAGGTCATAGACATAATAATTGGAGCGTGACGAATGTCGGTAGATGGATTCTGTTTGCGTGGGGATAAGCACTTTTGTTTCGTCACTGCTCAAAACGTAGCTGCTCAGGCGGATGGGTTTGTCATCGCCTTGGGGGATAAGCGTTTTGCTGTTGAGCAGGGATTTTACCTTTTCGCCGCTATTGTAACGATATACATTGAGCAAACTATCTTCGATCACTGCATAAGTTTGGCCATCTTTGAGTGGATTAAGGCCTCGTACCATTTTGGGATAAAAAATTCCGGAGGACCAGATATCGCTCATGTTTATTGTTTTTTTATCCTGTTGAGCGTTGCTGCCAAAAGGATTAAGCAATGCCAGGACCAGCAGGGAGAAGAGGAAAATCTTTTTCATAGGTTTAATTTTTGGTTATAAATGGGATGATGCATCTGTTTTAAATTTCCGGCGCAATTTAAGGAAGAATTTCAAGAATTACCAAAACCTGCTAGCAGTTGATTCAATTATCCAGTAAACGGAGAAAAACTTTTGTTCCAAACGGGAAATGCTGTATTTTTGCCCTGTTTTTAAAGCGGCATTCAATAGAATCGGCTTGGTTTGGCAGGCATACTGCCGGCAGACAATGCAGGGCTTAAATTTTTAAAACGGGACGTTAGCTCAGTTGGTTTAGAGCGCTTGCTTGACAGGCAAGAGGTCACTGGTTCGATTCCAGTACGCCCCACAATAATAAGGAGCGCGATATCACAGAGATTGTGAGTGCTCTTTTTTTTTGTTTGAGAAAATCTAAAAGCAGGGCGCGTCCTCAGTCCTGGCTTTTTTTTATTGAATAGTTTTGTTAGCTGTAATGGGAATTGCAGAGTATTGGGTGGCACGGATTTTAAATCTGCGCCAGGGGGGAATAAAATGTAATATTATATTCTTTACCATCAGAAGCAGTTGTCAAGTAATCCTTGACAACTGAATTTTCAGATAACTCACCCTCTTTCAGTATAATACTTATGTGAAGACTTATGTTTTACTTAGAGGTGGCAAAAAGTTCAGCAAGTTGACTTTGGTTCATCCATACATTACCATCCTTTGCGTGCTATGCCACAGATGCCTTGCCATCAGCAGTTTTATAAATGATTATGTTTTGCTTATTTTCCATTGTTTTTTAATCAAGCAATAAAAATAGTCATTTCTATGGTGTGAAAGAAAACTATTCACTCTTTTGTTTTTTTTACGGTTAATTGTATGAAATGCTGCAGCTGCTTCACTTGGCGGTAACTCGTTTTTAAACCTAATCAATATCCGTTTACTAAACCTTAACACCCCTATTAAACGGACAGTGTAGCTTTTAGTTGTTTCAAAATTAGTCAAATTTCCAAATCATCCAACAAGTTGGGTGTCTTCTTTATGTTTGTAAGGCTTACGCTTGTGTAGAGCTCCACAGTTTTACTCGAAGCGTGTCCTGGGGCTTCCAGTATCAGCCATCATGCAGTTTTTTATTTATTTTCTTCGATTTCAAAGTGATTTAACCATTCTTTATTAGTTCTAAAATTTCCAATAGAGTCCTTTTCCATAAATAACGCACCTTGTTTTCTGTCAATTAAAAGTGTGTCTGGAATAAAGTCATTGTCGTATGGTTTTTCGCTAAAAATTATCAAATCACTTTCAATCTTATATTTTCCGTGAAACGTCTCCCTAAAGCCAAACATTCCATTAGTTTGATTTTCAACGTTTCCGTTTTTTCTTAAAATTAGTCGATGATGGTAAAGGTCGTCCTTTAATACCGCTGACATAATACTCTCTGATTTGAAAATTTCAGAGCGATATAGGTTAAAAATTAAAATTGAAAAAAGTACTATTCCGTGGGCTGTCAGTTTGATTTTACTAGTCTGCTTCCCCTTTCTGACTATTGAAGCAATTGTTTCAGTAATTGAGAAAATGTAAAGCAGAGTTATTGGAATGATGATTAGGCTATATGAGAGTAACCAGATAATCATTCCTCCAAAAAAGTCTGTGATTATCCAACTAAGCAGACCGGCCGCTGAAATTATTGCGATGATGTCGTATGCTGATAAATTACTTTTTCTGTTTTCAGTCGTCATTAGTTGGTTTTGTCGAATTATTACTAACGTTTCCTCAACTTATTGTAAATCAAATTGAAACAATTCCAACTTCTTTATGAGTCGGCTTACGCTTGTATTTAGTTCCGTAGTTTTACCCGAAGCGTTTACGGGGCTTCCTGAATCAGCTTAATACAGTTTTTTAAATCCACGGGCGCGGGGAATACGAGCATAAATGCTCGTGTAACCACCACACCACCAATGTTTTATGACCTAGTGTTGGGACAATTTATTCATTTTCAAAATTTATATGTTAACTGAACTCTACCATTGTACAGAACAGGCCACATCCAAACAGATTTCTCTACTATTGGGTCTTGTTCAAGATCTACAACTATATTAAAGGCAGGCCCAAGTTCTAAGTCCAGTCCAAGTCTTTCTGTAATAGGAATTGTCCTGCCAATATTTAAACCTAAAGATACTATTTTCCATCTATCATTACTTTGTCCTTGCTCCAAATACATTAATTGCTGATTGAAATACCATCCGCCAATATTCTGTTTTGTAAGCTGTCCAAAATATAAAGTATTCTCAATCTGGATATTAAAATGATTTTCATGCTCCAACGGAGGTAAATTCAAATGACTTCCCACGCCCAATCCTACTTTTAATTTATCCGTATAAAAGTAATTAAGTCCAATGTTGAATCCTTGGTAATATCCGTATCCAAATTTAGTTTCAAATCTGTTTTCATTTTCTTGTCCGAAAGCAGAATGGGAAATTAGAACTGTAAATAATAATAAAATCTTAGTTGTTTCTTTCATTATCAGTCTTTTGGATTATCATAAGTTTCTGAATCAAGTTTCTATTATTTATGATGAATAATCTACGGTTTTGGCTGTGTCTTAAATTGTTGGCATTTCGTTGTTTATTCGTCGAGATTTTTCGTTTCTTTTTTTTAGTGATCCCTATTTCTTTAGCATTCAAAGATGAGATTACTTTTTTTCCTGATTTTTCTTCTATTTCTCTTCGTGCATTTCCAGCAACTGTTCCTCACTGATTGGCAACGGTTTCATTTCCTTCTTTTTTTAGCCTTTCCTTTAATTTTCGCCAATATGCATTTGGATTGACACTCTTTGTTAGCAAACCAATAACATCAACAATAGAGAAATACCATTTTTCATTGTCATTGTTCCAATGAACTCGCACGCGCTGGTCTTGAAATAGTTCATTGCGTTTTCTTTCGTCATAAATATTATTCGTTATGGCCTACTTCAAAGATAACTTTTCTTTTTCTGTCCAAGTTTTAGTTGGGAACGGATTTTTTTAATGCGCTACAACGGATGGGTATATGAAAAGTTTGGCATTTCAAAGCGATTTCTTATCAAACCGTTGCAAAGTTTATTAAATGTACTTACCTTAAAATTAGCACTTTCCGCCAAATGTTTTATATACCGTGTTGAACTAAATCCGCTCAGGCGGATAGCTTTTTCAAAATTACCCGATTCTTCTCATATTTAGAGAATTATTAACCATAAAAATTCAAGTTATGAGAAAGAAATCGGGTTTAACTATTGTAGAACGAGCAATAGTGCT
>JAHJTC010000008.1 GCA_018830105.1 Bacteroidota bacterium | reverse complement strand
TTAGTGGTTAAAAAATCAAACCACAAGGTTCACAAGGATTTCACTAAGGCACAAAGGATTTGCGGATATGCAAGGACAATTTCATAGTGATCATAGTGGCTTCTTCGTGTGCTTAGTGGTTTAAAAAAACTAAACACAAGGTTCACAAGGAATGCACAAAGGACACAAAGAGTTTGCGGATATGCAAGGACTATTTCCTAGTGATCATAGTGCCTTCTTCGTGAGCTTAGTGTTTAAAAAACTAACCACAAGGTTCACAAGGATTTCACGAAGGACACAAAGATTTTGTGGATATGTCAGGACAATTTCATAGTGGGCTTAGTGCCTGCTTCGTGTGCATAGTGGTTAAAAAAACTAACCACTAGGTTCACAAGGAATGCACAAAGGACACAAAGGGTTTGCAGATATGTCAGGACAATTTCATAGTGCTCATAGTGCCTTCTTCGTGAGCTTAGTGGTTTAAAAAAACAAACCACAAGGTTCACAAGGATTTACACCGAGGACACAAAGGGATTTTCAATTGATTGGAAGACTGTTTATTGTGTGCCGATTTTATTCATTTAAACCCAATTGAGTATATCTTTTTTCAAGTAACTCTTTGTAAGCACTTTTCATCTCCTTGGACAGAAATGACTGGTCAATCCATTCAATTGCTTTAGGCGTATTTTTTTTCAATCGCTTAAAGGCAGCATTAATCTGCTTGTTATTCAAGTTTAGCACTTTACCAAGTTGAACAAAATGCTCCTGTTTTAACTTTTTTTTCTTTCCGGCCAAAGTGAGCGCAAGCTCTTCCTCATCATCAGGATTTAGGATGGAAGCATTCAATAAATCGTATGCCGGAGACAATATCCATCCTGAAGGGCCTTCTATCATTGAAAAATTCTTCAGGTGCATGTCGTTATTTCCGGTAAGAAATGAGAATAAAGTCAATTCAAAATAGAAGAGCGCATCAAGCAATGTATTGCTGGAGTAGCTATATAGCGCCTTCCCAACTTTTTCCATGGAGCTTTTATACTTATCAAATGCTTCAGTAATCTGAAACATATCAATCATATGAATTTTCTCTCCTGTTTCAGTCCTGTCAATTCGTTTGGTGATGTAGGATAGCTCACCAGATGCTAATCGGATTAGTGACGATGGTACCACGCGGATGCCATAAGATTCGGCCATTCGCATAGTAACATGTTCGTTTTCAGGCATTTCGGGAAAGCGATCTGAAGGAGGTTTAAAAATATAGCGACCGCCCAGCGCATCAACGACTGTAAGTCGTGTATCCGATTTTTCTTTAGTTCCTTTCACTACCGACATAGAAAGCTTCGCCTGAACGCCTGGTATGGCAACACTTCGTTCCACCACTTTTTTCGCTAGTTCGTCCATTTGATCCAGTGAATATTCAATTGCAGGAGGTGCCGGCGTCCCGAAAAACGCTAAAGAGCATTTTTCATGAAAATCAAAACCTGCTTCAACTGGTTTATAACAATATAAACAGCTATTCTCCATCTTGATCTGGTATTGGTTCAACACCTACTGCACCTATGCAATTTCGGCAACACGCCAATAATAACCCCATGCTGTCATTCCTGTTGATTTTCCAGTTTTCTGAAGCTATATTTAACAACCATCCTTCCGGAATTAATCCTTCAAAAAAAGGGAAAAGTCGTTTTTCTGTATAGGGATTCATCGATACAGGCATTGTGAACGTGATGAAATCATTGGGGTAATCTTTGACATATTGCACATCATACTGAAAAACAAATTCACCTTCATTTGTTTCCGTAAGAATACCGGCCCAATGATTTTTATAGTAAACTTTTCCTTGTCTCATTCATTTATTTCTTTACGATCAACAGGCGCCAGTTCATGCCCGAACATGCTTAGAACCAGGTTTACTTTATCCATATTAAGATTCGTTTTGCCCTGTTCAATTTTACGTACCACTGTTAGTGCAACACCTGCACGATCTGCAAATTCTTCTTGTGTAAGATTTACCTCTTTTCGTCGCGCTTTTACAAATGCTGATAGTTGGATCATTATATGCTGTTGAATATAAATATTGACAAAGGTATGAAATTATATGCTATAAGATATAGATTTGTTCAAAAATATATTTTATATGTACTTACATATAATAAAGAAGAAATAGTTTCTGCTTGAGCGTAAATGGCACAATTTCCTAGTGAACATAGTGTCTTCTTCGTGTGCTTAGTGGTTAAAAAATCAAACCACAAGGTTCACAAAGGTTTCACGAAGAACACAAAGAGATTGCGAACATGCAAGGACAATTTTCTAGTGAACATAGTGCCTTCTTGGTGTGCTTAGTGTTTAAAAAACTAACCACTAGGTTCACAAGGAATGCACAAAGAACACAAAGGATTTGCGGATATGCCAGGACAATTTCATAGTGATCTTAGTGGCTTCTTCGTGAGCTTAGTGGTTAAAAAAACTAACCACAAGGTTCACAAGGAATACACAAAGAACACAAAGGGTTTGCGGATATGCAAGAACAGATTCATAGTGATCATAGTGCCAGCTTCGTGAGCTTAGTGGTTTAAAAAAACAAACCACAAGGTTCACAAGGAATACACGAAGAACACAAAGGATTTGCGGATATGTAAGGACAATTTCCTAGTGTTCATAGTGCCTTCTTCGTGTGCATAGTGGTTAAAAAAACTAACCACAAAGTTCACAAAGGTTTCACGAAGGACACAAAGTAGTTATTGCAGCACGAGGATGGCATGCATTAAATCAGCTGATCAAAGATTGAATGCGGTGAAATTTCAACTGATTGGTGTTGCTAAAACACGCTAAACTTCACATATTTTTTGGGGTTTTCCTTGATATCTTCCAACAGCTTGTTCAGGGCATCAGCAGAGTATTGCAATTGCAGGTAAAGCGAGTCATCGTACATCAGCTTACCCATGGTGCCTTTGCCTTGGTTGATGCTGCTAAGCATTTGGTTCATTTGCTGCAGGGTGGCCTCAGCCTGTCGCACGCTTCCGGCAATATCGGTAACAGCCAGCGAATCACTAAATGTGGCCACATTGCCAATAATACGGTCGATCTCTTTGGTGTTTTCTTCCAGATTTTGGGTAATCATATCCACATTGTACAGAATTGCTGCGATACGGTTGCGCTCATCAATGACCATTGAGTCGATGTTGGCCGTAGTGTTTTCGAGGTTTTTAAAGGTGTAGCTGATGTTTTGCAGACTCGCAGTGATATTGTCAATGGCCTTTTCGCTCAATGCAGACTGCATTATTATCACCACAGAGTCGAGGGAGGAGAGCAGGCTTTCGGCTTTATTTTTGAGTGGAGCTACCTGGGCGTTCACCTCATCCATCAGGCTGGTTTCGATTGAACTGCTCAGGGTGTCGCCGGAAGCGAGCACCTCAATAGCATTCCCCAGGCGTAAATCAACCGCTTTGGAGCCCATCAGGTCGGAGCTGAAAATGCGTGCTTCGCTATTGGCCGGAATCGGAAAATCGTCATTCAGAGAGATTTTTACAATGATATTTCCGTTCAGGGAAGGATGGAAATACAGATCGCTCACCTGACCTACCCTTAATCCGTTGATGACAACAGGGTTAGATTTAATCAATCCGTTAACCTGTGCATATTGGGCATAAAAAACACGTTCCTTTAGGAAAACATCTTTGCCTTTCAAGAAGTTGAACCCCCAGATAAACAGCAAAAGGGCAGCGATAAAGGCGATGGCAACTATATAGGGTCGTTTGGCTTTCAAAATTAAACAGTTTTAATTGATTATTAATAAGCTATGCATGGCATCACAAATGTACGGGATTTTTTTTATTTGTACCAGAGATCAAAAATCTTTGGCATTTATCCGGTCTTTCTGTTTTGATTTAAAATCTGCAATTACCTAAACGTCTTCATTCCACGCGCCTCTTCCATACTAATGCGCTCGTTGCCCTTAAACACCACCACAAAAGCATCCCCATAGCCTTGCTGTTTCAGCAATTGCTGGTGGCTTTGGGCAGCGCTTAAATGATCGAACCGGCCCGAAGTATATTTAAACAAACCGTTATGCTCATAGAACTCAACCTCACTCAATTTGCTAAAGCGTTTGTCTGTGACTTTAATCTGGCGGGCATTGGTCATAAACTGCACCTTAAAAACCAGGGCTTCTTCCGTTTCAGCTACAACAGGCTTTTTTGCTGATGGTTTCCGGTCGGCCAACTCTTGTTTCGCTACATCGGGAGCCAATATAGCCCTTTGTTCCTCAGTGAGTTTGGGAGGCAGTGCATTCTCGCGTTCAAAATCTTGTTTATAGCTCTTGAAAGCCCTGTAAATAGCAGATGCCATATATACCTTTCCTTCCTCCGATAGCAAAAAGGCCTCTTCGTTAGAATGCGAAATAAAACCCAGTTCTACTAAAACGCTGGGCATAGTAGTACGATACAGCACCAGAAATCCGGCCTGCTGCACGCTGCGGTCTTTTCGTCCCACGCGTTTGGTAAACTGCTCCTGAATAGATTGTGCCAGCATGATACTTTGGCTTTTGTAGGTGCTCTGGTATAGCGAGAGCGCGATATAGGCTGCTGTGCTGTTGGGATCGAAGCCACCATATTGGTCGTCGGCATTTTCTTCGAGTAATATGGCCGCATTTTCCAGTTTGGCCACTTCCAGGTTGGCCTGATTGCGGTGGTCGCCCATCACAAAAGTCTCGGCTCCATAAACCCTTGCATTGCCAACACTGTTGCAGTGAATCGAAATAAACACATCGGCATTATTTTCGTTGGCAATGGCAGCTCTGCGGTGCAGCTCAATAAATTCGTCCTTGGTGCGGGTATAAATCACCTGCACATCGGGCAGGTTTTGTTTGATATAGTTTCCGGTACGCAGGGCTACATCCAGCACAATGTCTTTTTCTTTCGACCGCCGGCCCACAGCACCGGGGTCCTTGCCGCCATGACCAGGGTCGATAACAACGGTGCGAATTTTGGTGCCACGTTGCGCTGTCAATTCCTGCGGCAGGCTAATTAACAGCAGGGCAACAACAAAAAGCCATTGCCAGCGTTCAAGTTTAGAAAGTTGGACGAACGCTTTTTGAAAGTATATTTGCATGCTGTAATCCATTAGGCAAAATTAAGCAGTTTCAGACATTGTCAGTAAGTAATTCATATCTAAATAGGTTATTTTTTGTTAGCAACATCATTGCGCTGCTGCTGATGAGCGTGCTTACAGGCTGTCGTACACCTGCTATGGAAAACGTAAAACAGCGCGATTTCGTATATGCCGATAGCATACAGCCGGCCGATACCATCAGAAAAGCACCCGTTTTGGACAGTATTGCGCTTGCTGAACAGCCAACTGCTGACAGTCTTTTGCCTGTTGAAGACACCGTATTTGCAATCAGCCCGGTGCTTTCGGATAGCCTTGTAGAAGCTGACAGCCTGGTGCTTTCGGACAGCTTGATGGTTTCGGATAGCCTGTACAGCAGACAGCCGGATAGCCTCGCCTACAAGACAGACCTGCCTGATATGGCGCTTAACGACAGCATAAAGCGGCAGGACAGCCTGGTGAAAGTCGCCCGTAAGAAAGGCACCGTATTAGATTATAAATTAGAACGTTCTGCGGAAGACTCTATCATTCAGAACATGAAAAACCGCAAAGTTTATCTTTATGGCAATGCGGTTGTTATTTATGGTGATATCAAGCTGGAAGCGGCCTTTATTGAGGTGAATTTTGATCGCAACGAAGTTTTTGCCAAAGGAATGCCCGATTCTACTGGAAAAATCAGGGGAACTCCCGTCTTCACGGAAAGCGGGCAGACTTTTGAAGCCAAAACGATGACCTATAATTTCGACACCAAAAAAGGCATTATCAACACCGTATTTACAGAAGACGGTCAGGGTTTTATCCATGGTAAACTGGTGAAGAAAATGGACAACGACAACATCAACATACGATCGGGGTCTTATACCACCTGCAATAACAAAGAGCATCCGCATTTTGAGTTTAAGTTTCGGAAATCCAAGGTAATTCCAGACAATAAAATTGTAACCGGGCCGGCTTATCTGGCCATTGAAGGAGTCCCCACGCCTATTGCGGTGCCTTTTGGGTTGTTTCCGAACAACAGCGGACAGCGGTCGGGCGTTGTGATTCCGACCTATGGCGAGTCGCGAAATCGTGGCTTTTATTTTGAGAACGGAGGATATTACTGGGCCATCAACGATTATATGGATTTGAATATACTCGGAGATATTTACACCCGCGGAAGCTGGGCGTTGAAGCCAACCTTGCGTTATACCAAGCGGTATAAATTCAGCGGGAACCTCAACACCAGTTATGCCATCAATATAACCGGTGAAGAGGGTGCGGCAGACTACAGCCAGAGCCGCGATTTCAGGATTCGCTGGACACACCGCCAGGATGCCAAAGCAAGGCCATCGGGTCGTTTTAGCGCCGATGTGTTTATCGTTAGCTCCAACTTCAACACCTTTAATCCGGTTACCACAGAAAACTACCTCAGCAATGAGTTTAAGTCAAGCATTGCCTATCAAACCAATTGGGACAATAAATATTTCCTCACCCTCAATGCCAGTCACCGCCAAAACACCAAAACCAAAATGGTGGAGGTTACCCTGCCCGAAATGACATTCTCAGTAAACCGTCTGTATCCTTTGAAAAAGGAAAACAGAACAGGACAATCAAAATGGTATGAAGAGTTAAATATTAACTACAACCTCAACGCACGCAACAGTTTAAGCCTGCCCGACAGCATGCTTTTTAAGCCTGATGCCGTGTCGAAAATGCAAAATGGTATTCAGCATAACCTGCCGATAAATTTGCCACTCAAGGTGCTGAAATATTTTACACTAACCAATTCAATGAAGGTCACCGACCGGATGTATTTCGACTCCAAAAGACGGAGCTGGAGCAACGATACCCTGTTCGAGAATAACGACACCATTGTGGGTTATGTAAAAACCGACACCATCCAAGGCTTTAATAATGTGATTGATTTCAATTTCTCTACCTCGCTATCCACGAAGGTTTACGGCATGGTCAATTTCCGTAAAGGACCCATAAGGGCGATCAGGCATGTGCTCACACCCAATGTTGGGTTCACTTATACCCCCGAATTTGGTGATCCCTATTGGGGTTATTACGATTCTTATGTTGATGGAGAGGGTGAGGAGCAGTTTTACAGCAAATTTGACGGCTCCATTTATGGCTCTCCTCCCAAGGATAAATCGGGGCGCATCAGTTTTGGCCTGAGCAATAACCTGGAAATAAAAGTGCCCTCAAAAAAGGACACCATCAGTGGCATGCGTAAGGTGATACTGATCGAAAATCTATCTATATCAGGAAGTTATGATTTGGCGCGCGACTCCCTTAAGCTGTCCTATATTACCATGAGCGGACGCACCAAACTTTTTAAGAACCTGAATGTACAGTATTCAAGCAGCTGGGACCCCTATGTGCTAGACTCTGCCGGGAAGCAGATCAACCGTTTTGAATGGGACGAGAACAAACGCCTGTTGCGCAAAGACAACTCAACCTGGAGTTTTGGACTCAACTGGAACCTGAGCCAGAAGGACTTTGCCAAGGACAAAGACAGTAAAAAGACAGCTGAAGATGAAGATGCCTTGCTGGAATCGCGCTTTGGCAGCGAGCAAGAGATTGCCGAAATCAATGCCAACCCCGATGATTATGTCGATTGGTCGGTGCCCTGGTCATTGGGAATCAACTACAACCTGCGCTACTCCAACAATATCAGCTACCGGGATTTTACGCGCAACGATGAGCGAAAAATCGTTCAAACGCTGGGTGTCTCGGGCGAAGTTAACGTAACACCCAAGTGGAAATTCACCTTTCGTACCGGCTGGGATTTTGAAGCCAACGACTTATCCTATACCTCTATCAATATTTACCGAGACCTGCATTGCTGGGAGATGCGTTTCAGCTGGATACCATTGGGTGCCCGTCAAAGCTGGAATTTCTCTATCAATGTAAAAGCCTCAGTGTTGCAGGATCTTAAGCTAAACAAGAAAAAAGACTTCCGCGATATTTAGGGCTTTTTCAGCAAGTCCTGTCTGTTGAACTCTGGTGCATCAACGTAAAGCTGTATTTAACAAGAATGAGCAGCTGTTGTCTGGGCAGAAAAACTGCAGTCAAAGGTAAATTTCCCTTTTAATACAGGCTAATATCATATTGATAAACGAGCCCTAGAACCGTAACTATCATATAAATAATGGATAAGGGGAAACCAATTTTAAAGAAGTCTTTAAAGGTATAGCCGCCCGGGCCATACACCATCAGGTTGGTTTGGTATCCGATAGGAGTAAGGAAGCTGGCAGCACCGGCAAAGGCTACCGTAAGGATAAAGGGCTTGGGGTTGATTCCCAGCTCCAGGGCCATACTTACGGCAATCGGGAAAATAAGAGCCACTGCGGCTTTGTTGGTGATAAAAGAGCCCAGCAGATTGGTGATGGCAAAGATGCCCACGAGCACCCCAACGATACCGAAGGGCTTAAAGAGTCCGAAAGCAAAATCTGCAAATACAGCAGCAACGCCTGACTTTATCATGGCAGTGCCCAGCGCAAGTGAGAGCGCAATGATGAGCAAAAGGTTAAAGTCGATGCTTTTGGCGATGTCTTTGGGCGACACCATATTAATCAGCGTTACCAGCAACACCAGCGCAAGAATAGCTGTAAAAAGCTTTACGAGGCCAATTGCGGCCGCGATAATAGCGATCATTGTACCGCCAATCAGCACAAACTGCTTGTAGAAAGGCTGTTTTTTCAACTCCCTTATTTTACTGATCACATAAAAGTCGTGCGAGTCGATTGCCCTTTGAGCAAAATCCTGCCCGGCGACGAGCAACAAGGCGTCACCTGCCGCCAGCTTAACGTTGCCAAGCTTGCCCGAGATATGTTCGCCATTTCGATGAATGGCAATAATGGCGGCATCAAATTTAGCGCGGAAGTTGGCTTCACGGGCGGTTTTGGAGATGAGGGTGGAGTTGTAGCTCACCACCACTTCTATAATATCAGTTTGGGCTTTTTTGGCATACATGCCCACCTGTGCCAGCTGCAGTCCGCTACGTGAGGCCACCATTTCGGTGATCGATTCTGTTTCGCCGGCGAAGAGTAAAATATCTTCTTTCTGTAGCTGTGTCGAAGGTAAAACAGGCCGTATCGACTGCCCATTGCGTAGTATTTCGAGCAGAAAAAGGCCTTTCATGTTGAGCAAACCCGATGCTGCAATGGTCTTGCCCTCGTAATCGAGGCCATTCACAATTCTAACCTCAGCAATATATTCCCTGTTTTGGCTTTCGAGGGCTTCTATGGCATGTATTTTATCGGGCAGCAATCGGTTGCCAAAAATTAAGAGGTAGGCAATACCCAATAAAATCATGGGCACACCCACCAGGCTGAAATCAAATATCTCCAGCGGTTCGAGCCCTTCTACCATATACTGATCGGTTACCATACCCGCTACCACCATATTGGTTGAAGTGCCAATGAGCGTGGCACCGCCACCAAGTATTGCTGCATAAGAGAGCGGAATAAGCAATTTTGAAGGAGCAATATTGTTTTTCTTGCTCCAGCTGCTTACATAGGGCATCATAATAGCTACCAGGGGTGTGTTATTGAGAAAAGCTGAAAATCCGGCTACCATCATGGTCATCCGCATCATAAAACCTTTATAGGTATGTGTGTTTGCAAAAGTTTTTTCAAAAAGCCTGTCGAGCACACCACTTCTTCGGATGATATCGCCCAGGAGCAGCAGCATAATCACCACGGCAATCTGCTCATTGGCAAATCCGGCCAGGATTTCGGCAGGCGTAATAACACGAAAAATGCCAAGTATCGCAATACCGATCATAAAGGTAAATCCCGGCCCTATCTTATTAAAATAGAGCGAAATAATTAAAAACAGTATAACTGCAATAACGATATATCCTTCGAGGCTTAGCATACATAAAAATATGCGCTAATGTACGCAAACTGCCAGTAAATTAAATCCATAATGCAGGATTTTTTATTTGCGCTGCTTGCCTGCCTTAATTCACGGGCTTTTGAAGCCTTATCCAGGAGGCTGTGAGTGGCTGTTGGAATCGTGAATGCTTATCTGTGAAGCGCCCATTCCGGAAATTCATTGAAATTGATATCGAAAGCGATGGCGCCCCAATAATACATCAGCAGGCTGATAAGCAATACACCGATGAGGTTGAGCACCAAGCCTGTTCGCGCCATGGTGCTGATGCTGATGCGTGATGAACCGAAAATTATTGCGTTGGGCGGCGTGGCCACGGGCAGCATAAAAGCCATGGAGGCCGAGAGGGTGGCCGGCACCATGAGCAGCAGCGGGTTGATTTCGGTTTGTATTGCAATGCCGGCCAGCACAGGCAGAATCATTTCAGTTGTGGCAGTATTGGAGGTGAGCTCGGTGAGGAAGGTCATCAGAAAAGCGATGCCCATGATGACATACAGAACAGGGTAATCGGCCACCCACGCAAGCTGGCTTCCAAACCAGAGCGAAAGACCTGACACATTGAAGCCGGATGCCAGGGCGAATCCACCGCCAAAAAGCAATAATATACGCCAGGGGAGCTGACGCGCTGTTGGCCAGTCGAGCAGCCGACCGCCCTTAATGGAAGGAGCAGGCAACAGAAAGAGGATCACCGCCATCAGCATGGCAATGGTGCCATCGGTGATATAGGTGGGAGTGCTAAAAAGCCGGCTCCATCCGGGAATGACAAAACTACCAAACTGCAAATCCGCACGAAATACCCAGAGCAGTGCCATCAGCACAAAAACCACGAAGACCAATTTCTCTTCCCTGCTGCTTTTGCCCATCTGCTGCAAAGCCTTACTGAAAGTATCAGCAGCGACCTGTGCTTGCTTTCCTGTTTTTCGGGGTTTAAAAAGCAGGTAAAGATAAATCCAGCTGATGATCAGCAAAAGCAAAGCCAGCGGGAAGGCAAAGATCAGCCAGCCGGCAAAGGAAATCTCCGGAGCCTGGGGAAAATAGATATGAAAGATACGGCTGAACGAAAGATTGGGCGGTGTGCCAACCAGGGTGGCCATGCCTCCTGTAGAAGCGCCATAAGCAACACCCAGCAGCAGGGCGATAGGGTAGCGTTTGTTGTCGGGCGTCTGTTGCTCCAGCTGGCTGATTACCGAAAGTGCAATAGGAAGCATCATCATAGCAGTTGCGGTGTTGGATATCCACATGCTGAGGAAAAAGGATGCCGCCATAAAGCCCAACAGGATACGTGCCGGCTTGATGCCGGTAAACTGCAAGATATGCAGCGCGATGCGCTTATGCAGATTCCAGCGTTGCATGCTGAGTGCCACCATAAAACCACCCATAAAAAGGAAGATCACATCATTGAAATAGGTTGCCGCAACATCCTGACCACTCATCACGCCAAAAAGTGGAAAAAGTGCTACAGGAAGCAATGAAGTTACGGCAAGCGGAATGGCTTCGGTGATCCACCAAACGGCCATGAGTAAGGCGATTGCCAGAGTGTAGGTGGTGGCAGGGTTTTCAGCATCAAGCTCAACATATACGATCATAAAGAGCGCCACCAAAGGTGTAATAACAAAAGCAATACCTGCTTTTAGACGACTCATGGGCTTGAATTTTTTTGAGCTCGTGCAAATGTAGCGAGACTCATGCAACAAATATACCTGATTTGTTACAAAAATAAATACAATACGCAACAGAATAAATTCAGGATAGGCGGGATGCGCCGGTGCAGGATTTTTTTAAAGCTGCAACCGATTGTGATATTTTACCGATTCAAAATGCTCAGCACCGGCCATTGATGGTTCTCTTTTGCGTAAATTTGCATGCACAATATGGTACAAGACCGGGCGAATTTTTGGAAAGAATGGCTGTTTCCTGCCACAATACTGTTGTTGTTGGCACTTTTCTTTTTTCGTGCCAATCACTTTCAGTTTCCCGCGCACCTGCATGCCTGGACACAAAGCGACCGCTATGCCCTTGCCTATGGATTTTTGGACAATGATTTTGATTTTTTTCATCCCGCCACACTCAACCTGAAACCTAAATTCCCGGCTGCTATTCCACTCGAAAACCCACAAGGGATTACCAGCGTTGATTTACCACTTGTTGAATACCTGGCCGCTGCGCTGATGTGGCTTAATGGAACACCTGCGCCTTTTATTTTCAGGTCGCTGATGCTGCTGATCGGACTTACAGGCCTGATTCTGTTTTTTCGGCTGCTGCGCCTGTTAAATTTGTCGTATCCATTAGCCCTGCTGTTTTTGATACTGGCATTTGCTGCACCGGTTTTTACCTACTACCTCAACGGATTTATCCCGAGCATAACGGCTGTTTCATTGCTGTTTGCAGGGCTTTGGCAGTTTTTGAGGTACCTGCGCAGCAACAGGCGAAAATATTTTATCTACAGCCTGATCTTCCTGACACTGGCGGCACTCATCCGCAAACCTTTTGTGATGGCCCTGGTAGCAGTTATGCTAAGCCGTATCTATTTCCGCTGGCAGCAAAAGAAAGAACTGCGTGATGAATTGCTGAGCTTTTTGCCTGCCCTTGTCATCATTGGAAGCTATCATACCTACAATTCCTATCTTACGTTCAACTATGGTTCTTTATTTATAAGCCAGCTGATGACTGCCGATTCCCTTGCCGAAACCTGTAGCCTTATTGGTCAGGCCTGGAACAACTGGAAAGTGGCGTATTTTAGTATGCCTCAATGGGTTGTTCTGGCAACAGGATTGCTTTTGTTAGTGGTTACTTATAAAAAACCAAAGGCATCCTGGTTTAATCAGCTTTTACTGATTGCTTTGCTTTGGTTGTTGGCATCTGGAGCGTATCTGCTGGTGATGGCGCAGCAGTTTCCGGCGCACGACTACTATTTTCTCGACAGCTTTTTTGTTCCGCTGCTGTTGTTGTCAGCTTTGGGCTATTCACGCATTCGTTTAAAGATAACTGCGTTAAAATCAAGCGTTTCAGTAGTTGTTGCCCTGTTAGCGTTTTGGTTTTTAAACAGCAGCTACACCATTCAGAAGGAACGCTATGCTTTTAAAAGTTGGGACAGAACAGAGATTACACGGCTGAATTTTACCAATGCCAATATTTTGCTTGATGCAGCCGGGCTGGGTGCAGAGGAGCCTGTTCTCGTGCTTGATTCCTATACCACCAATGTGCCACTGATGTTGATGCAGCGCCGTGGTTATACTGTTATTAATACCACCAGACAAAATATCGCAGAAGCCATGGAAGTTGATGCAGATTGGGTGGTGATACAGAATCGGTTTTTGCAGAGTGATGTTTTGAGAAATTATCCCGGGCTTGCTTCCCGGCTGATGCCCATTGCCAACAATGGTAAAATCGGACTCTATCGCAAACAGCAAATCGGAACAACAAATAGCTTTAGCCGGCTTACGGGTCTCGATTGGCAAAGGCAGTTATATAGCAAGGACTTATCAGAATTGTCAGCTGTGTTTTCTGCGGATACCAGCAATCATTGTCAAAGAAGCAATCAGGAATACATCACACTGACAGATTCTGTTTTCAGCTTGGATAGCAGCAGCAGTAAGCTGATTAGTTTGCGTGCCTCCGTTGAAACAGAAAGCAAAGTTTCCAGACTTTTTGTGGTGCTAGATATTTCAGATGAAAGCGGCTACCATTACTACGATAGCTTTTCGTTACAGTTTTTTTTTGAATCAGGAACTGTGGACGACACCAACATCAAACTGATGATGAATATACCCGATCAGGCAGTTGAAAAGAAAAAAATCAAAGCTTACCTCTGGAATCCCGATAAGCATTATCTTTGCTTTAATGATTTGAAATTTAGCATAATAGATTATAATAATATTTTATTTAATCCTAACATAAATTCGTATGAAGAATATTGATCAGTTTAATTTGAAAGACAAAAAAGTGCTGGTGCGCGTTGATTTTAACGTGCCGTTAGACGACAAATTCAAGGTGACCGACGACACCCGAATCAGGGCAGCGATGCCCACAGTAGAAAAAATTCTTGCTGCGGGAGGAGCTGTTATTTTGATGTCGCATCTTGGTCGTCCCAAGGGCGGCCCGGAAGACCGTTATTCATTGCGGCACCTGCTTCCTGTGCTGGAAAAGAAAATCGGCCGTAAAGTCCTGTTTGCCGATGATTGTATTGGTGCCGAAGCCACAGAAAAAGCTGCTGCTTTGAAGCCCGGCGAGGTGCTGCTACTCGAAAACCTGCGCTTCTACAAGGAAGAAACCAAAGGAGATGAAAGTTTTGCCAAGAAGTTGGCGCTGCTGGCCGATGTTTACGTTAACGATGCCTTTGGCACAGCACACAGGGCGCATGCTTCAACAGCGGTTATCGTGCAGTATTTCCCGGGCTCCAGTCTTTTTGGCTACCTGATGCAGGATGAGGTATCAAACCTTGAAAAGGTTACCAAAAACCCGGAACGACCATTTACTGCTGTGCTTGGTGGCGCCAAAGTATCCGGAAAGATAGAGATCATCAACAACCTGCTCGACAAGGTGGACAACCTCATCATTGGTGGTGGGATGATGTTTACTTTTATCAAAGCCATGGGAGGCGCCATCGGGAATTCGCTGGTGGAAGAAGATTTGGTCGTGACGGCACAAGAGGCCATTGAGAAGGCCCGGAAAAATGGTGTAAAACTGCTTATACCGGTTGATGCCGTTGCCGCTGATGCCTTTGATAACGATGCCAAGCAGCAAAATTGTGCCGCTGATGCCATCCCCGACGGATGGATGGGACTGGATATCGGAGCAAAAACAATTGCCTCCTTCACAGAAACCATTCTGGCATCCAAAACAATACTCTGGAATGGCCCGATGGGTGTGTTTGAGTTTGCCAACTTCGCCAAAGGTACCAGCAGCATTGCCAATGCAATTGCCAAGGCAACGTCATCAGGCAGTTATTCATTAGTAGGCGGTGGCGACTCGGTGGCTGCTGTAAACAAATACGATCTGTCAGACAAGGTAAGCTATGTTTCAACAGGTGGTGGTGCCATGCTCGAATATATCGAAGGCAAGGAGTTGCCCGGCGTAAAGGCTATTCTGGAGACATAGTCTTTTTTGAGCCCCAGCGGGCAGCGGGGAGTAGGCGGTTAGCAGAATGTAAATCATCGCAATCAAAAGCGAAATTGTGAATCGATACTTTGACATACATGCTTACTTTCGTAAAGTTGGTTTTGCTTTCAGGGCACTGGAAAACCGCAACTTCAGGTTGTACTTTTTTGGTGCTTCGGTATCGCTTATGGGCACCTGGATTCAGAATCTGGCCATAGGCTGGATGGTTTACAGGCTAACTGATTCAGCATTTTATCTGGGTTTGGTGGGTTTTGCCGGACAAATTCCTGCTTTGATCCTCACGCCCTTGGCAGGGGTTTTTGCTGACAGGACTAACCGATTTAAGGTGTTGGTTATCACGCAGAGCATCCCCATGATTCTCGCTTTTATCCTGGCCATACTCACATTTAGTGGCCATATTACTGTAAACTACCTGCTTATAATTGTCGTGATCAATGGTATTGCTATTGCTTTTGATACGCCTTTCAGGCATGCTTTTTTGTTGGATATGCTCGGCGACAAAAAACTGATACCCAATGCCGTGGCTTTGAATTCGACGCTGTTCAACACGGCACGTTTTATTGGGCCAAGCCTTGGCGGGCTGTTGATTGCACTGTTTGGCGAAGCAGTATGCTTCCTGATCAACGGAATCAGTTTTAGCGGGGTAATTGTGGCCTTGCTGATGATGAGGTTGCCGGGTTTTGTGCGACCTGTTTCCAGGATGTCAGTGTTTGGAGAACTAAAGGAAGGACTCAGCTATGCCTGGAATTTTCTGCCGGCACGTTATATGATTAGTCTGGCCATGGTTCTCAGCTTTTTTGGCTTGCCTTTTCAGTCTTTTCTTCCGGTTTATGCGGCCGACATCTTAAATGGCGATTCACAGCTTCTTGGATTTCTTACGGGTGCTTTGGGAGCAGGGGCGCTAAGTGGCGCTTTGTTTCTGGCTTCGCAAAATAGTATTCGTGGCCTGCCGACGCTAATCCGTAATGCTGCACTGCTCTTTGGCGCAGCACTGCTGGCTTTTAGTATGTCGCATTATGCTTGGCTTTCGCTGTTGTTACTTTTTATCACAGGATTTGGAATGATTATCAGTTTTGCCTCTACCAACACCTTGCTGCAAAGTGTGGTTGCCGAAGATCGCCGGGGCAGGGTGCTGGCGCTCTACAGCATGTCGTTTTTGGGTTTCACCCCGGTTGGAAGTTTGTTGCTGGGATTAGCGGCAGAGTACCTGAGTGTGCCTTATACAACTTTGGCAGCCAGTATGATATGTCTGCTTTTTGCGTTGTTTTATGCCACAAAGGCAAAAATTGTGAAGCAGCAGATTTTGTAATTGGAAACTAAAAAGGATTTAATTCATTGTTAAACCCGCCTTTTTCTGATATATAGCGACCAAATATCCTTTAAAGAGCTGATTTTTTGCAGCAATTCCTTATTTTTACCAAAAAATTACCAAAATGAAGAGAATAGGATTTATGCTGGCAGTATTGATGCTGCCATTTCAGGCAATTTTTGCCGGTGAGGGCATGTGGATTCCCATGCTGCTCAAACAACTCAATGAAAAAGAAATGCAGGCCATGGGCATGCGCATCAGCGCCGAGGATATTTATTCGGTCAACCAATCAAGTCTCAAGGATGCCATCGTTCTTTTTGGCCGTGGCTGCACAGGCGAAATTGTGAGTGATCAGGGGCTGTTACTCACCAATCACCATTGCGGCTATCGCCAGATTCAGCAGCACAGCAGTGTGGAAAACGACTACCTCACCGAAGGGTTTTGGGCGATGAGTAAAGAGGAGGAGCTTCCCAATCCCGGCCTAACGGTTACCATGATGAAAAAGATGGAAGAAGTTACTGCGCAGGTGCTCGAAGGAGTTAGCGATGAGATGAGCATGGAAGAACGCAAGCAGAAGATTGACGAAAACAGCAAAGCGCTGATCGAAAAGGCCAAAGAGGAAAGTGGTTTCCAGGTTGTTATCAAGGATTTCTTTATCGATAACCAATATTATATGATTTATAATGAGGTGTATAAGGACATTCGTTTGGTTGGTGCACCTCCTTCCAATATTGGAAAATTTGGCGGCGACACCGACAACTGGATGTGGCCGCGGCATACCGGAGATTTTTCGGTTTTCAGGATCTATGTTGATAAGGAAGGCAAGCCGGCAGAATACAGCGCCGAAAATGTGCCCTTTAAGCCAGATTATCACCTGCCTGTTTCACTTAATGGCGTGGAGGAAGGAGACTTCACCTTTGTGTTCGGTTATCCGGCCCGCACAAGCGAATACCTGCCTTCGTATGCCGTAAATCTCATCACTGAAGTAACCAATCCTCCCAAGATCAAACTGCGCGAAACACGATTGGACATCTTTAGCAAATATGCCAATACCGATCCTAAAGTACGCATACAATATGCTGCCAAACATGCCGGCGTTGCCAACTATTGGAAAAAGATGATCGGCGAAAGCAAAGGAATTCGCAGACTTAATGGGATTGAGCGTAAGCAGGATTTTGAACAGGATTTTACGGCCTGGACCAAAAAAGAGAATAATCGTTACCAGGGGATTATTCCGGCTTTTGAAGATACCTATAGCGAGCTTGAAAAATATAGCCTTGCTGCCGATTATATGCGTGAAGGTGGTTTTGGAATTGAGCTGCTTTCCTTTGCTGCACGTTTCAATAAATTATCGGAAGTGACCAAAGAAACAACTGATGAGCAGCTCGAAAGCATGGTGAAATCGGCCCAATTGGCCAGCGAAAGTTTTTTTAAAGATTATCACCTGCCCATCGACAAGGAGGTGGCAGAAGCGCTGTTAGAGATTTACCGCGAAGAGCAAGCCGATGATTTCAGACCCGGGTTTCTGAACCTGATCGATCGCAAATACAAAGGAGATGTGAGTTCTTATGTGGACCAACTTTTTGAGAAATCAATTTTTACCAGTCAGGAAGAAGTCGATAAGTTGTTGCAGAATTTTAGTCACAAGCAGGTAAAAAAGATACTTCGCGACCCTGCTTTTGAAGCATACAGCAGTTTGCGCAACTTTTATGATGACAAGCTGGGTACGCCAATGAAACAACTGGCTGCCCGTAACGACAGCCTGCAACGCCTTTATATGCTGGCGCAGATGCAGATGCAAAGCGACAAACGCTTTTATCCCGATGCCAACTTCAGCTTGCGCGTAACCTACGGCAATGTAGATGGCTATCATCCTGCCGATGCCGTGTATTACAACTATTTCACCACACTCGATGGTATTATGGAAAAGGAAGACCCCAATATTTATGATTATGTGGTTGAAGAAAAGCTCAAGGAGTTGTATCAGCAGCAGGATTTTGGCCGCTATGGCGATGCAAAAGGTCATATGCCGGTTGGTTTTGTGGCCTCGAACCATACCACCGGCGGAAACTCAGGCAGCCCGGTTCTCAATGCCGATGGACAGATGATCGGCATCAACTTCGACCGCTGTTGGGAAGGCACCATGAGCGACTTGATGTACGATCCGGCGATGAGCCGCAATATCGCTGTTGATATCCGTTATGTGCTGTTTATTATGGATAAGTTTGCCGGTGCGGGTCATCTGGTTGACGAAATGACGGTGATTCAATAGCTTGATGATTATGATAAAAAAGAAGGTGGCTGAACTTTGGGTTCTACCGCCTTTTTTTATTTGAATAGGTCAGGGTATCAACTTAACTTCGACTGAATTGTTTGATTTTGTAAATGTTTGCTGACAATATTCAAAAGAATTGGTAGAGAAGAAAATATAAAAATCATTGTATTTGGATTTTAAAACCTCAAAGTAACATATGTTTTTCTTTATTATACCTTATACGGTTAAAAGTAAAATATAATTATTTTTGTATTACTTTTGTGTCAAATTAATAAGTAATGATCAAACTGGAAAGTTATCAGGCCGGAAATTATAAGAAACACCCTTCGGGTTATACTTATTTCATGCCTTCTGAAATTAACCAGCAATGGAAATGGGAAGACCAAAAGCTCAATTTGTTGTTGGAAAAAGCCGCGATAAAATTGGGCGAGCTTAATTCTTTTGCGCGACTAGTTCCCAATATTGATTTGTTTATCCAGCTCCACGTAACCAAAGAAGCTGTCATTTCCAGTCGCATTGAAGGCACACAAACCCAAATGGACGAAGCGCTTTTGGATGAAGAAGAAATCAAACCCGAACGAAGAAACGATTGGAAGGAAGTAAATAATTATATCGATGCGTTGAATGAAGCGATAGGCGAATTAGAAAAGCTTCCCATTTCATCAAGACTTATTAAGCAAACACATAAAACCCTTTTGAGTAGTGGTCGTGGTGAAAACAAAATGCCGGGCGAATACCGCCACAGCCAAAATTGGATTGGAGGGAATACGCTTTTAGATGCAGTGTTTATTCCACCTAATCAGGACTTTGTGGCAGAATTGATGAGCGATTTGGAAAAATTTCTTCACAACGATGATCTCAGTATACCAGCGCTCATCAAAATTGGCATTGTCCATTACCAGTTTGAGACCATTCACCCATTTTTGGATGGTAATGGAAGAATTGGACGATTGCTCATTACACTGTTTTTGGTAGATAAAAAAATATTGCAGAAACCGCTGCTATATTTGTCAGCTTGGTTTGAAAAAAATAAAGGCATTTATTACGATAACCTGACTTTTGTGCGCACCTCAAATAATATGACTCAGTGGCTCAAATATTTTTTGGCAGGCGTAGCTGAAACGGCCGAAAATGCTACCCAAACGCTCAACGCAATATTAGAACTTAAAGCACGGCTAGAAAGTACACTTGGTCAAACTTACGGCAAGCGGGCAGCCAATGCTGCGGTATTACTAAATGAATTATTTAAAAAGCCTGTTATTCATGTAAAACAAGTGCAATCATTGCTAGGCGTAAGCTACAAAGCTGCCAATGATTTGGTAAGCGAGTTCGAACAAAATGGAATTCTCAAAGAAATGACCGGCCAAAGCCGTAATCGGGTTTTTGTGTTTGACGAATACCTTAAACTATTCAGGTTTTGACAGGGCTAAAGAATGATTTGATAACAGAGTAGAAAATAAAGTCACTGATTAAACGATTATTATATGCAAATTCAAGACACACTAAATATCCCCGACAGCCCCATGCCCCGGCTGGTAATTATTGGGGGTGGATTTGCCGGCATTACCCTGGTGAAAGAAATTTCAAAAAAGGACTTTCAAATTGTGATGATCGACCGCAACAACTACCATACCTTTCAGCCCTTGCTATATCAGGTGGCCACAGGAGGTTTGGAGCCCGATTCAATAGCTTATCCGCTTAGGAAATATGTAAAACGCTTTGGCAATCTGTTTTTCCGGCTGGCTGATGTCAGTTTTATTGATGCTTCAAAAAATGAAATTCATACTTCCGAAGGCCTCCTTGGCTTTGATTACCTTGTGATTGCGACCGGTGGCCGTACCAATTTTTTTGGAAATCGCAATCTTGAAACCTATACCATGGGCATGAAAACCGTCCCGGAAGCACTCAATTTGCGCAGTCTGATTCTACAAAACCTTGAAAAGGCCATTGTGACCAAAGACCCGTTTGAGCGGCAGGCCTTGATGAATTTTGTGATCGTGGGGGGCGGTCCTACCGGTGTGGAGCTGGCGGGCGCCCTGGCCGAGCTCAAGCGTTTTGTCTTCAGGGAAGAATACCACGATTTGAAAATGGATGATATGCAGGTATTTTTGATCGAAGGATCGGGGAAGCTGCTTGGTGGCATGTCGGAGAAATCTTCCCATAAAACGGAAAACTTTCTGAAAAATCTTGGCGTGCAGGTCTTTCTGAACTGTCGCATCAACGATTACGATGGCAAAAAAGTCGTGATAGAAAACGGCTCGCCCATTCCATCTGAGAATGTGATTTGGGCTGCTGGTATCAAGGCTGCACCGGTCGATGGAATGGAACAGGCCGTAAGTCAGTTTGGAGGTCGTTTGCTGACGGATACTTACAGTCGCATAAAAGGCTATGATAACTGTTTTGCTTTGGGCGATGTTGCATTGATGGAAGGTGATGCCAATTACTCCAAGGGTCATCCGCAAGTGGCTCCGGCAGCCATTCAGCAGGCACAGCAGCTGGCCAAAAACCTGAAACGCCAGCAACAGCAAAAACCTTTGCTTGCTTTTCGCTATCGCGACAAAGGAAGCATGGCTACCATAGGTCGCAAAAAAGCTGTCGTTGATTTTGCCGGCTTGAATTTTAGCGGCACCCTTGCCTGGTTTGTCTGGCTTTTCGTACATTTGATGTCGATAGTAGGCTTTAAAAACCGGCTGGCAACGCTTTTGCAGTGGTTTAGCAACTATATCAACTTTAATAGTGCTTTACGGTTGATTATCAGGCCTTACAAACGAAATTAACGACCACTACATGGCTAAAACAAAAACGGTTTTCTTTTGCAAAAACTGCGGCAACGAGTCGCCCAAATGGATCGGTAAATGCCCGGGTTGCGGCGAGTGGAACACCTATGTGGAGGAAACATTGGTTACGGGCAAAAGAGGCCACACTGTCAAAAGCAGTATTGCACTGCCTGGGACAGCCAAACCCTTACCGGTGCAAGAGATCAGCAGCACCAAGATCGACCGCATGGATATGGGCTATGCCGAGCTGAACAGGGTGCTGGGTGGAGGATTGGTTCCCGGCTCGCTGGTATTGATCGGTGGAGAACCCGGTATCGGAAAATCAACGCTGATGCTGCAGGTGGCTTTGCAACTCAGCGAAGTTAAAGTGCTTTATATCAGTGGCGAAGAGAGTCAGCAGCAGCTTAAAATGCGGGCCGATCGGGTTGGCATACGCAACCAGAGCTGTTATATCCTTACGGAAACAGATACCCAGGAAATCGTTCGCCATTTTAAGGAGATACAACCCGATATGGTGGTGATCGACTCTATCCAAACCTTGCAATCGCCTGGTTTGGAAGCTACTGCCGGAAGTATTTCGCAGATCAGGGAAACAGCAGCCGAGATGAACAAGCTGGCCAAAAGTTTTCAGGTTCCGGTATTTTTGATTGGTCATATCACCAAGGATGGCAGCATTGCCGGCCCCAAGATTTTGGAGCATATGGTAGATACTGTCATACAATTTGAGGGTGATCGCCATTATGGTTTCCGTATTTTGCGTGCCATCAAAAATCGTTTTGGTTCTGCTGCCGAGCTCGGCATTTTCGAAATGCATGCCAATGGTTTGCGCGAGGTTACCAATCCGAGTGAGATTTTGCTTTCGCAACGCGAAGAAGCGGTGAGTGGCGTGGCTATCGCTGCCATGGTCGAAGGTTTGCGTCCGATGCTTATCGAAACGCAGGCTTTGGTAAGCACGGCAGCTTATGGCACACCGCAGCGCTCGGGAACGGGATTTGATATGCGCCGGCTCAATATGTTACTTGCCGTGCTCGAAAAACGTGCCGGCTTTCGGCTTTCGGCCAAAGATGTCTTCCTGAATATTGCAGGCGGCATCCGCGTGGATGATCCGGCGATTGACCTCT
Organism: Bacteroidota bacterium; assembly: GCA_018830105.1. Taxonomy (GTDB): domain Bacteria; phylum Bacteroidota; class Bacteroidia; order Bacteroidales; family F082; genus UBA5536. Next base: position 60,767 of record JAHJTC010000008.1, on the reverse strand, counting down.
CGGTGATTGCCAGTATTTTATCGTCAAGTGAAGATATCCCGATAGACTCAAAAGACTGTTTTGCAGCAGAGGTTGGCCTTTCGGGCGAGATCAGGGCGGTGAACCGCATTGAAGCCCGCATAGCCGAAGCCGATAAACTGGGTTTCGAACGGATTTTTATCTCTAAATACAACCACAAAGGCCTTGATACAGTTAAATACAAGATTGAAATAGTTGCTGTAGCTTCTGTTAATCAGTTGTTTGAAGCCTTGTTTGGTTAAGTTTTTATGCCATAACTTATCGGAAATTCTAAGCTCAAAACTATTAATTTGTGTACCAAGGTAGATGAATTAACAGTTTTTGCTGAATTAACAAGAGCTGTTGAATGAAATTAGGAGGCTGCAGAAACTATTTTAAGTCCCACGATGCTGATGATTAAGGTGCTGATAAAAAACAGCCGCCAAAAGTTTACAGCTTCCTGAAAGAAGATGATTCCGACCAAAACAGTTCCTACAGCGCCAATGCCAGTCCACACGCCATAAGCTGTGCCCATCGGGATATGGTGCGTGGCCCTGTAAAGCAACCACATGCTCAGGCTCAGGCTGATCAAAAAGGCGGTAAACCACCAATAGGATTCTGGCGCTCCTGAAGTGCGTGCTTTGGACAGCGAAGCAGCAAAAGCCACTTCAAACAGGCCGGCGATGATAAGGGTGAACCAGGGCATAATGTTGTTGTTTAGTTAGTAAAGATCAGCTCAGATCTGAGTTTTTATAATTTTCCCGCCTTTTCGGATGCGCTGCGACGAAATTTCACAGATTTCATGTCCAATTTTTTAATTCCTCATGGAGGAATGATGGGTTTACGTTTCAGGCTGTCAACATTACTGTAAAATCAAAGTCCGAGGCTCATGCTCAGCAATTCAGCAATGTCGTAATTTTTCATGCGGTCTTCCTGATTTTTGTATTTGATGCCATCGGTCATCATTACCATGCAGAACGGACAAGCTGTTGCGATGATATCAGCGCCGGTTTCAATGGCTTCCTCAGTGCGCTCGATAAACACTTCCTTGTCGCCTTTCTCGGCTTCTTTAAACATTTGGCCGCCTCCGGCTCCGCAGCACAAACCAAAACTTTTGTTGCGTTTCATTTCAAGTTTTTGCCCCGGAATTGCGTCAAGCACTGATCGCGGAGCGGCATATTCGCCATTGCCACGTCCGAGGTAACAGGGGTCGTGAAACACGATTTTGTTTTTCATGAAAGCTTCTGAAAGCCCTTTTATGCTTCCTTTTTCGATCAGATCGGCCAGAAACTGCGAATGGTGCCAAAGCTCGTAATGGCCGCCCAATTCGGGATATTCATTTTTTAGTGTGTTGTAGTCGTGCGGACAGCAGGTAACGATTTTCTTTACCTCATAGCCATTCAGTATGTCGATATTTTGCAGCGCCTGCATCTGAAACAACATTTCGTTGCCGGCCCGGCGTGCCACATCTCCGCTGTCGGATTCTTCGGTGCCCAAAACAGCATAATCTATTTTAAGGTGGGTAAGTATTTTGGCAAATTCGCGGGTGACTTTTTTGTAGCGATCGTCAAAAGCACCGGCCGAGCCCACCCAGAACAGCCATTCGGGTTTGCGACCCTCAGCGGCCAGGTCGGCCATTAGGGGGACTTGTATTTTAGTTTTTTCGTTTGTCATAAGTATTGGTATTTAGTCTGCATTCAGATATTTTAAAAAAAACTCCCCTTACTTTTCGTTCAGATAAAGTTCTTCGGCCCAGTTCATCCTGTCCTCGGGCGAAAACTGCCAGGGTGCGCCATTATTTTCAATATTGGCAAAGGCAGTATTTAATCCCGAAGGTGCCTTGGATTGTTCGAGCACCAAATACCGGCGCATGTCGAGTATAAGCGAAGGCTGGTTGATATTGATCGGACATTCCTGCGCGCAGGCATTACACATGGTACAAGCCCATAGCTCTTCCTCCGAAATATAATCGCCAATCAGTGATTTGCCATCATCGAAGTTAGCTCCTTCTCTGATGAGGCCGTCGCTTTTTTCTTTCATCCTGGCCCGCACATCCATCATGATTTTGCGTGGAGAAAGCAGCTTTCCGGTGATATTGGCCGGACAAACTGCGGTGCATCTTCCACATTCGGTGCACGAAAGGGCGTTCATATAATTGACCCAGTTTACATCATTGGCATCCGAAACACCAAATTTTTCTATTGGTTCCTCAGCGCCGGAATCCATTGGCGCCGAAGGGTCGAGCATCAGCTTCACTTCTTTGGTGATATTGTCCATATTGTCCACCTTGCCCAAGGGCTCGATGCGGCTCACAAATACATTGGGAACCGACATAAACACATGGAAGTGCTTGCTGTAAGGCAACACATTGGCAAACACAAAAATCAGCAGTATGTGAAACCACCAATTGAAATTGTGCCAGAAGATAATGCTTCCGTCATTCATGCCGGCAAACAGATCTGCCAGCGATTGGCTAACAGGATAAACCCCCACAAAAGCGTGGCCTTCGTTGTGCATTTCGAGCAAATAGAAGGTGTTCATGCCCAAAAGGCTTAGCATCAGAAAAAGGATAAAGCTGAGTGCGAGGTTGGCATCGGCTTTGGAAACAGGCTTCATTTCGGGGCCATAAAAGCGCTTTACATGTAAAAACAGTCTTCTGAACAGGAAAACAAGAATTGCAAGGGCAATAATGGCAGCGAAGATGTCGCCCGAAGCCATCAGAAAATTGTAAAACCAACCCATAAATCCGAAAACACGTTCGGTGCCGAAAAGCCCGTCGATCACCATCTCTATACTACCGAAAAGGATCACGATAAATCCCCAAAAAACCAGGGCGTGCAAAAGTCCCATCACCGGGTGGCGGAAAATTTTCTCCTGAGCAATCGCTACTTTGAAAGTTTCGCGCAGACGGGCCGGAATATTATGTAGGGCTTTCTTTTTGGTATATCGAAAATTGATGAAGATACGACGCATCGTAAAAGCAAATACACCCAGGGTAAGCAGGAGCGTTAGAGCAAATATAAGTTGTGCAGTCATAAAGGATATTTTGATTCACTTAATCCTGCAATAATACGTAAAAAACTTAGAAGTTGCTCGTGAGGGATTCAACTAACTCGCTGATTTAGTAGGTCTCAAATAGAATTTCTTCGCCTGATTGAAGGTAGTAAAAGCACTTGTTAACAGATTAACAATAAGTTATGAATTAAATTTAGTATGAATAAAAACACAGCTTATTGAAGTGAAATCCTAATCATTTGCCAAACCCGCATCACCAATTTTAAGTCCCAGGGCATTTACACCTGTTTTAATAATATTTTTTCCGGCACAGGCACTGAGTCCCTGCCACCTACAATTGATTCTTTTACAATGGTTTAAGCCATAGATCTGTATTCCCCAGCATTCATCTTTGGCAAGTTTCTGTGTGTCAACGCTTCTCATAACAACCGCAAATTTTGCGCTAAGTTAGTGATTGAAAAAGCAGAAAAATAAACAAGTGCTTGGATTATTTGTGATATGGATCACATACCGAAGCTTTCAAAGGAATCAAAAATGACAGGCGATGATCAGGTATTGTCGGAGGCAAACCATTCGGCATAGGCGGTTCCGGTTTCGCGTAATAACACACTAAAAAGCTGGATGTTATCTGGAAGTGCCGTTGCAATACGTGCGGCAAAATCGCCCACCATTAATTCGCTGGTAGGCTGATAATCAAGTAGTAATACCTTGTCGAAATGTTGCTGAAGGTGCTGTATCATTTCCTGCGATGCTGCTTTGTTCAAAACCAAGGCATGGTCAAAAACATCGACAACCTGCTGTTTGACGATTTTTTTCAAATCACCGAAATCCATAATCATACCCAGTTTTGGGTTGGAAGTATCTTCAATTGGTGTACCTGTGAGGGTAACTTTTAATTCGTAAGAGTGGCCGTGAATATTGCGACAAGGGCCATCGTAACCCTTTAAGGCATGTGCCATTTCAAAATGAAACTCTTTGGTGATACGTATTTTTTGCATGCGTGTGTAGGCTTAATTTAACAGGAGTTTGCTGATTGCAATTTGCTGTTGATTTTCAAATAACAGTATCATATAAAAACCTGGCTCAATGTTGTTTAGCTTTAGTTGTGTTTGTTGTTGAGCGGGATTAACCATTTCCTTCAGAACAATTCGGCCATGGATATCAGTTAAGACAAGTTCGTCAACGGAGGTATTGCTTTGCCATTGCAGATTGATGTGTCCGCTTGCTGTGGCCGGGTTGGGATAAATATGGATAGATTTTTTTTGACTGTTGTCTGACAGGCTGGCTGTTGGGTCATAAATTTGCTGAGCAAATTCAGGATGATCGACAAAGGGATTTCTATTTTGTTGTATCTGATAGATGTCATTGTTTCTGTCAATTTCTTTTTGGCTTACAGGATCCTGCTCGTGCCATTGTAGCATCAGACTAATCGCCCAGGGCAATAAATCTGCGCCGTCGGTCATAGCGCTTCCGGGCCAGTTGCTGTCTTCGCCATAATACCGTACCGTCATATACAGGATGCCGCGTGCCAGATCGCCTTTGTAAGCATCAATGGGTTCGAAAACGGTGCCACCATAGCCTGGGGTGTTATTACTCCCAACTTTACTTCCATTGGTCGAAGTCCAGGAGGCCGATCCAACTTCGCCGAAAGGATAATTACTTCTGCGGCCATTGACATAGCCATCGGTTGGTATGAGGTGAAACAAGTCGGTGTACATCGGGCTGGCATCGCCAAACCAGCTTTTGGGCCAGCTGTGCTCGCGGTTATAGCAGCTGCCTTCGCCGCTGTAATTGCCGCATTGGTCGCTAAAAAAAGTGTATTCATAGGCAGGAGTTCCGCCCGGTTGATCCGAATACATATCCCACACTTTGCCATTGGGTTTTTTGTCTGTTAGCTCAAAATCGCTCCAAAGCTGTGAATAGGAACGCACATTGTGGTTGTCGATAATATTGTGCAAACTCGCACGCAATGCTTCTTCATAGAGGCCTTCAGCACTGTCATAATAGCCCGAAGGTGGCTGTGCGCTTATTCCGTTGATAAGGAAGAACAGGGAAACCGCAAAGAAGCTGAATTTTTGTATGAAAATATTCATGAAATTACAAGAAGTTTAAATAAATAAAGTAATCCGATAATGAGTAAAACAACTGCAAAAAACAATTGTAAAACACTGGCTAACAATATATTAATTCGATTAATGGGTAATAATAAGCCTAAAATCGACCAGCCAAATCCGGCAATAAAAAAGGCCCAGGGCAGAGCCGTTCCAAATGGTTGAAAATATTTTCCGACCATGCCGGCAATCAGGCTGTTGATCGCAGCTGCTATAGCGATAATAAGAAGTCTGGAATAGGATTCAAAGGCAAAAAGTCGGTTCTCCTTACGGATTTTAAGCGCTTCGATGATCATCCTAACAGCGATTAGCCCAAAAACGGCAAAAACAACGATTTGGTGATGGGCACTGAACAAATGCATGAATTGTTGCCCCAGCAAATTCCCCAGGAATACCATCATGGCCTGAACAGCGCCAAAAAGCAGCGCTATTAAAAACAGATTACCCTGTCGGTTTTCTTTGTCAGGATGCAAACCCAGCGCCAATGGAAAAGCAACGGAGGTGAGCGCCAGCACGAATAAAATAGAAGTCAAATTTACCAAAGCAAAAAATTAAGGCTGCAAAATTACAGTTTTTATCTGTTCATCCTAATGGAGGTTAGGTGCAGGCAGATCGTGTATTATTGTGTGTAAATCAAACCCACGATGCGCTCAAGCCAGTAGGCATCAGTAGCGTCGAAGCTGTTTTTTTCGCTGCTGTCAACATCCATCACACCTACAATTTCGTTTTTTTTATTGCGCAGGGGAATCACAATTTCGGATTGCGAACGGCTGTCGCAGGCGATATGGCCATCAAAGGCATGCACATCATCCACAATCACGGTTTTGGCCTGATTAATTCCGGCCCAGCAAACGCCGGTATCTTTGGCCAGATCAATACAAGCCAGTGAACCCTGATAAGGACCAACCTGCAATTTGCCGTCCTGCAGCAAATAAAAGCCTGTCCAGAAAAAATAATCCATTTTACCACTAAGCAGGGCGGCAATGGTAGCCATATTCGAAAGGGGATTGTTACTCTTTTTGAGGAGCTCAATCAGCTGAAGGTAGATACGTTCGTAGCGTGCGTGTTTTTTTGTGGTGTCCATATTGATGACATTTGGTAATGAAATTGCTGCAAAATTAAGCATTGAAGATTTACAAGCATCAAACAAACTAATACTCAAACATATTGAGAAGCTTTTCTTTGATTTGACTATTAGTTGCCGGACTGATTACACCAAGTTTTCTTCTAATGAGGGACTTAGGTATTGTTACTAATTTATGCAAGCGGATAACAGAGTCTTTCATAAGTCCGGTCTTTTTAAAACCCTGAATTTTTTGTGAGAGGATGAGATCACTTTTTAAAACTTCTTGTGGTATCTTACTTGAAATAAAAGCGATTATCACATGATCAAATGAACCAATTTCATTTGTAAGACATAAAGCAGGCCTAACTTTCACAGCATCAAATTCGTCGAAAGGGAAGGGAACTAAAACCACTGAGTTTTTAACCATACCAGGCTTCTCCGTCATTTACAGTGTAAATATCTTCATCCGCCTCTTTTAAAAAATCAAATGCCGGATTGGATGCGACAGCTTTTAGCCAGGATTCTTCCTGGGTTTCCTCATCATTTTCAAGTAAAATCAGCAACCGAACTTTCTTGTCGGGTTGATCAAGTTGAAAATCCAGCGATAGCCGTCCTTCCTTATTCGTACGTGTGTTTATTTCGATGGCTTTCATTGTTAACTGTTTTTACAAAAGTACAATTTTATTCGTGGCATTAATTAGGGTGAATTTTATGCATTTCAGATAATATTTATAGTGGTGCCCTTAGTAATTATGCTTGAATATCAAGCGATTTTAACTGTTTGGTTAAGTAACTCAACATTGAAATTTATCTTTGCATTAAGGGCTTTAAAAACCTTGATAATTGTCTCAAATCTTGCATCAGTCAAACTGTTTTCCAGTTTTGATATTTGAGCTTTTTGAACGCCTACAAGACGTCCAAGTTCTTCTTGCGTCAGGTTTCGCTCTAATCTAGCTTTCCTTATAGCTTCTCCAAGTAAGTCAAGTCGTAATTCGTTTTCAAAGGCTTCGCGCTTTGGTGTATTTTTTTTACCAATATATTTGTTGGTAATTTCTTCCAAACTGTAGGTTTTTATTTCTTGCTTTTTCATTTGTTTATTTTTTATATTGTTCATAAGTCAGATGGAATTACACATGCAAAATATGTAAGTCAATCATTATTTTGCTCATGCTTATTTCATTATATTTTGTTTTTTAATTCAAAATAATTTTTTCTCAAACGTTCATCTTTATTCAAGTCACTTTTTGGGGTTTTATCTGTTTTCTTAATCAGTCCATGTGTAGCTATTACAAGCGTTTTGCCTTTACCTGATTTGTCCCAAAAAGCGAAAAGCCTGTAATGCGTTTTGTTAAACAGTGTTCTAAACTCCCAGATTTCATCAGTTAGCTTTTTGAAAAGATTCTTGTCGCTTGAAAACATAGATTTTGTGATGTTGTAAATAATTTTATCTCTTACCTTTTCATCAAGACTGTCAAGGAACTCAGCTGCCTCTTCTAAAAACTCAACTTTAAATTTTGCTGCCTGCACTTATCAAACATTTTTGCAAAGGTAATAGTTTCTTTATTAAGAAACATTTTTCTTAAGGGTTTATTGTTTTTTGATTAATACTAACTTAGAAATGGGTTGCCTTTTTCTTGGAATATTTCATGTGCTTAAACTAGATCATGAGTTATGCATTTATTCTTGAAGTTCAATAACTTCCGAAACCGATTGTTAAATATTCCAATCTTCAAAGTGGATTAGATAACATGCAGTAAAACAATAATATACATGTTAATGGCTTGTACTTTGAATTTGGAGGCTATTAGATTTTGCACTTAGCTTTGCACACTGAATGTCAAAATAACTGACATTATTAACTGTCTAACTAACCATTATTTATTATGAGTATCAAGAAACAAATCCTGAAGACAAAACCTGTAGCTAAAATAAGTTTCAAAATCAGCAAAGAAGAGGCACAGGATGCCGGTCAGATCGCCATTGTTGGCGATTTCAACGACTGGAATCCAAAAGCGGATGTGATGAAATCCCTCAAGGACGGCTCCTTCAGTCACACGGTTGAATTGCCTGTTGGAGACCTGTACGAATTTCGTTACTTGGCAGATAACAGCCGCTGGTTCAACGAAACCGAAGCGGATGCACAGGCTGAAACAGCCTTTGGTGATGCCGAAAACAGTGTGATTGTGCTTTAAAACTAAATGCCGGAAGTGGCTGTTTGGGCTGCTTCCGGTAGAGCTTTCTACAATGCAAACTATTGGCTAATCTACAGAAGCAGGTTTTGCAATTCCTTTAACTAAATTGTATCACGCTATCAAAATATAAGTGGGAATTATGTGCAAAAAACCACATAATCCCCACTTAAAGTGTGAAATATAAAATTGATATTTCAGTGCTACGCTTTTTCCAGTTCCACGGTAAAGTGCCGCATAATCGGGGCTTCGTAGGTTATTTGGTAGCCTGAGGTAATCTCATTGCGTCTTTCCCACACATTAATCAGTGCGGCAGCCACATAAGCTATGTGGTTGTTGGTATAGGTGCGTCGGGGGATGGCCAGCCTTAAGAGTTCCAGCTCCGGATAGCGGTTTTCGCGTGAAACGGGATCGCGATCGGCCATGATAGCGCCAATTTCAACACCACGAACGCCTCCTTCCACATACAATTCAACAGCCAGTGTTTGTGCTGCAAACTGTTCTTTGGGCAACTGCGGTAAAAAGCGTTTGGCATCCACAAAAATGGCATGACCGCCAAACGGATATTGCACCGGAATGCCGACCTCATGCAGCAGTTTTCCCAAATAGGCCACCTGTTTGATGCGGGTGTCGAGGGTGTCGAATTCGGTGCCTTCATAAAGCCCTTGTGCCAGGGCATTCATATCACGACCCGACATGCCTCCATAGGTGATAAAACCCTCAAACATAATGTTAAAGACGCTTGCTTCACGGAAAAGTCCCTGATCGCGCAAAGCGATAAAACCGCCCATATTCACAATGGCGTCCTTTTTGCTGCTCATCGTCATGCCATCGCCGTAAGAAAACATCTCCAGCACAATCTCGCGTATGGATTTTTCATGATATCCTGCTTCCCGCTGCTGGATAAAATAGGCGTTCTCGGCAAAACGGGCAGCATCAAAAATCACCCTTACTCCATAATTTCTAGCCATTTCGCTCACGGCTTTAATGTTGGCCATCGAAACGGGCTGTCCGCCCGAAGTATTACAGGTAACGGTAATGATGATCATTGGGATGCGCTCAGCAGGATTTCCGGCCAGCACTTTTTCGAACTTTTTCAGGTCGATATTCCCTTTGAAGGGATGATCGAGTGTGGTATTGGAAGCTTCGTCGATGGTGCAATCCACGGCGGTTGCCTTCCGAAATTCGATATGGCCTTTGGTGGTATCGAAATGGGCATTGCCCGGAATAAGATCACCAGATTTGATCAGGGCCGAAAAAAGCACATTCTCTGCTGCGCGCCCTTGGTGTGTGGGCAAAAAATAAGGGAAGCCGGTGATGGTGCTGATGGCATCTTTCAATTTGTAGTATGAGCTGGCTCCGGCATAGGATTCGTCGCCCAGCATCATTTCCGACCACTGTCGATCGCTCATGGCGCCTGTGCCCGAGTCGGTGAGTAAGTCAACAAAAACCTGATTGCTTTTCAGGTTGAAGAGGTTATATTTCGCGTCTTTGATCCATTGCTCGCGTTCGGCACGGGTGCTTTTACGCACAGGTTCAACCATTTTTATTTTGTAGGATTCTGCAAAAGGGAGTTCCATAATATTTGGTATTTAAGGTGAATAAATAAAAAGAAAACAAGCCCTGAGAAGGGCAACCAAAATGGAACGTTAAAAGCTGTCGCGCCTTTTAATGTTGAGGTAAGTGTGTTTGGATGAAGGTTGATAAAGCATTTCAAACGATTTCGATGGACAAAAATAGGTCAAGCAAAGCTAAAATGCAAGTCTTGCAATGCGCATAAATTATCGTAAATGTTTTAGATGTTTTAGAAAAACGGTAATTGCATTTTTGACAGATTTACTTTTTAAAATGAATTTGTCACTATCTTTCAGTAAAACACCTCTTAAGTGAGCTGCAGAAATATCGTACCTGAAACTATCATAAAGCTTCTTGATTTCCATTCAAAAATACCTTATCTTAGCATCCAAATTTAATTACCGAACCAAAACAACCTGCCTTATGTTTTTTTACCGGCAGTTCTGGAAAAAGCTTGCGCAAGCAGCCAAACTTCTTCTTCTAATCTTGTGCTCATTGCTGTCAAAGTATAGCTACACCCAAGAGTATATTCCAATGGCAGTTAACAATGCAAGGTGGATTATTACTGAACATGAACTTTATGATCCTTTTAATCAAATTGTAAATATGTATGAATATTTATCTGATGGTGACACACTTGTTAATAACCTTGTCTATACTAAAATATACAAGCGTCTCTTAGACCCAACAATTATTCAGCCTCCCTTTGTGCCGATAGGGGATTATACACTTCATGGCTTTATACGGGATGATAGCGAAAATGAGAAAGTATATGCCATCCTTTTGCATGAAACCAATCAGGAATGTCCGATTAATGAGGAATATTTGTTGTATGATTTTGATGTATCAGTGGGTGATACCATATATACCTGCCAAATGCTGTTCGGGGATTTCATTGTTTCAGTTCTTTGGGAAAACATTTTTTCCTATGGTATTTTTACAAATGTATATTGGGATGAAAGGTTTTCTGTCGATATATGGGAGGGAATAGGTATGGATTCAGGTTTATTTGAAGATGCTGATGTATTTGTAAAAGAAAACCCATCCTATTTAGTTGCACAACTTTATAAATACTGTCGAGAGATCCCCTGTGGATTGATTGTTGGCACCAGGGATAATAACAGAGCCAGTTTCAATAATTCCCTCATTCGTCAAGTTGAATCCGAGCTTATACTTAGAATACAATCAGGCTCGAAGGTAAACAGGTTTCTGCTTTTCAATTATGCCGGACAAATAGTTGAAGATGTTGAACTTATTCCTTATAAGGATCAAACGTATCGAATCAAAACACCGGGTGCAGGATTTTATATAGGTGTGTTACAAAACAATCAAACCATTTTGGAAAAACAGAAAATTGTAGTGATAGAAAACAGATGATGTATTATTTATGATTTAAGATGATAATCATTTATGAAAAAAGTAAAAATATTAATAATTTCCATACTATTTTCATTTTCAACAATCAGTGCTTTTTGTCAGGATTACTATCCATTAATTCAAGAGCACAATACTTGGAATGTACTATCTGTGGTTGGATCCATTTTTGACACCTCTTATTCTACAATTACTTACAAACTAACAGGAGACACAATCATCAATGCGATAACCTATAAAAAACTATATGCTTCAGAGGAAGAACAAGCTGCTAATTGGAGTCTTTGGGGGTTTATGAGAGAAGATACAGACAAGAAAGTGTGGATAAGATGGCATTCAGATGAAGAAGAATTTCTGGCGTATGACTTTTCAATTGATGTAGGCGATAGTGTTTTAGCAGGAGTTGATAATCCAGAGTATTTACGTGTTGATTCAATAAGCGAAATTGAGATTAATCAAAGCCAGAGAAAAAAATTCTGGCTATCTGCTATTAATTATCCAACCTATTATAACGAAACCTGGATTGAAGGAATCGGAAGTAATAAAGGAATCTGCTGGAGTGGCTCCATATTTGTTGTTGGGGGCTGGTTCCGACTTTTATGTATGCATGAAAATGAAACACTAATTTACTCAAATCCAAATTATGAATCTTGCTATCTAATAACGGACATTAATGAAATTGAAAATCCAATCATGGAGGTTTTTCCAAATCCTGCCACTACCCAAACCTGGCTGCAACTACCCGAAAACACTGCTCTTTCACAGATACAGATCGAGCTTTACAGCCCGGCAGGCAAGCTGCTGCACAAAACAAAGCCAAGCAGTAATTTTCATAAGATTGATGTGGCACACTTACCCAAAGGCTTGTATTTGGTGAGGCTGTGGGATGGAGAAAGGTGGTACGTGGAGAAGCTGGTGGTGCACTAGGTTATTGTTTTCTAAACTCCTTTCAAGGATACTTTTTTCATCCTTCAGTTTTCTAAAAATCCCAGGTTTAGTCTTTTCCGGGAAAGATATCTATAATCATTTCCCGCAGTTATTCGCAGATAAAGTATGGACAATTATAATTAACGATCTGCGTTAATCTGCGCAATCTGCGGGAGAAATATTTTAAAACAAACTCCAAAAATTGATCTGATTGCCCTATAGCTGATTGGTTTTTGGAGAATTGAATAGAAATCCTATATTTACCGGCTAAAATTTTTAAGAACCAAAAACCATACGTATGAAACGCTTTTGTTTAAGTTTTATAGGAGTAATTTTTTCTTTTGTTGTATTGGCACAGGTGCAGCCCGGCGATCCCTGGTTTGGTGAGAGCTGCACGAGTATCATGGCGGGCAAAGCAGCAACTGTTGATGGATCAGTGATTACGGCACATACCTGCGATGGCAACTACCGCACCTGGCTTCGCATGGAAAAAGCCGCCGAGCATGCCGATACCGCCACGCATAAAGTTTACAAGGGCACTTTGCATACCGAAACACCCGGCGATATGCGCAAGGTAGAACTGGCCGGTGAAATCCCACAGGTGGCTAAAACCTTTGCTTACCTTAATACGGCCTATCCAAGCATGAACGAAAAACAGCTTGCCATGGGCGAAACCACCTTTGTGGGACCTGACACACTGGTAAACAAACAAGGGATGTTTCTGATCGAAGAGCTGCAACGTGTTGCCCTTCAGCGTACTGACAATGCCCGCGATGCCATCCGGCTGATTGGCGAACTGATCAAAACCTATGGCTATGGCGACTGGGGCGAGTGCATCACCATTGCCGATAAGCATGAAGTATGGCAAATGGAGATTTTGGGCGCAGGCCCTGATGAAATTGGCGGTGTGTGGGCTGCACAGCGCATTCCCGATGACCATGTGGGCATTTCTGCCAATATCAGCCGAATAGGGAAAATCGATCGGAAAAATGAAGATTATTTCATGGCTTCTGATAATGTAGAAGAAGTAGCCAAAAAATATGGACTATGGGACGGAAAAGGTGATTTTGTTTTCTGGAAAGCCTATGCCGATCGCGATAAACCCTTTATGATCCGCGAGTTTTATGTGCTGAGTACGCTGGCGCCTTCGCTCAAGCTGAGTATGGAATTGGACGAATTGCCTTTTAGTGTAAAACCAGACGAAAAAGTGAGCCTCCAAACCATTTCAGCATTATACCGGGCTACTTACGAAGGCACACCCTATGATATGACCCAAAATATCAAGATGGTGAAAAAACGCTACGAAGATCGCAAAGTGGTTGGTGAAGATACCATTATCAGCCCCATTGCACATGCCTGGCCAACAGGCGATTTCAGGAATACCATAAACTATTTGGCGCCCGGAACAATTGAGTTTCAGCGTACGGTTGCCGTTTCGTGGTGCTCCTATTCGCATATTATCCAGTTGCGCGACTGGCTTCCTGACGAAGTAGGCGGCGTGGCCTGGTTTTCGTTCGACAATCCTGCCGAAAGTCCGCGCATCCCAATCTTTGCCGGCACTTCCGACTTGCCCGAAAGCTTTAACTACTGCGGCCAGAAACGCTACCGCGAAGATGCTGCCTTGTGGGATTACCGCAAAGCCAACAAACTGGCTACCGTAAGCTGGGGAAAAACCAAGGATACCATGGAAGAAGCCGTGCTGTGGTTTGAGGAAAAGGCTGCCGGCGAATTGCCGCTTGTAGAAAACAAAGCTGCCGAACTGTTGCAGGAAGGCAAAAAGGAAGCAACTGCCGAATACCTCAAAAACTATACGCGTGACTTTGAGGCAGCAACAAAAACACGCTGGGAGCGCCTCGAAGCACGTTTCTGGGAAATGTTTGGCAGGGGATTTTAATGTCCTGAATCGTAACTATTTTCATAAAAATGCTGCATATTTTGTAACCGCAGAAAACATGCTGCGTCAAATGGGAGAAATCAAAAAAAATTGATAAACCTTAAATTTTGAACACCATGATTGACGTAACACCTATTATGATTACTGGCATTGTGTTTGCCACCATCTACGGACTTTTCTTCTTGTTTATTCGCCGCCGCGAAAGGCTTACCCTGATCGAAAAAGGCATGGATGCCTCTATCTTTAATCAGAAAGATAAGGACACTTCCTATGTCAGCCTGCGTTTTGGCATGCTTTTTATAGGAGTGGGAGCAGGAATTTTAATTGCCAATATCCTCACGGTAACGACCAATCTCTACGAAGAAGTGGCCTATTTTTCGATGATTTTCCTCGGAGGCGGAATTGCGCTGGTTGCCAATTATCTGATTGAGAAAAAAGAAAAATCCAATCAGCAATGAAACGCATTTTATGCTTGATCGTTTTGCTGGGACTCGCGCTGGGCGTGCAGTCTCAGCAAACTTTCGAATCCGCTAAAGCCGACAGTTTACTGCAGCTTTTACAGGATAACCAGCGCTGGATGGGTGCGGTGATGCTTCGAAAGAACGGGGAGATAGTTTATCAGAAGGCCATTGGCATGTCGGATATGGAGAGCGATATTCCAAATACTACCCAAACCCGATTCAGAATCGGGTCACAAACCAAGACATTCACTGCCGTGATGATCCTGCAATTGGTGCAGGAAAATAAACTCAAACTGGATGCTCCTTTGAAGGATTTCTATCCTGAAATCCCAAATGCGGCGCAAATTAGTATTGCTCAGCTTCTGAGGCATCAAAGCGGGATTTTTAATTTTACCAACGATCCGGATTACATGACCTATCATACGAACCCCATAAGCAAGGCTGATATGGTGGAAAAAATCGCCGCATACCAATCGGTTTTTGAACCGGGAAGTCAGACTGAATACAGCAATTCCAACTATGTTTTGCTGGGCTTTATCCTCGAAAATATCACAGGAAAGGACTATGCCGAAAACCTGAAAGCGCGAATTACTGAACCACTTGGGTTGGAGAATACCTATTACGGAGGCAAAATCGACCCCGAGGCATCAGAAGCCTATTCTTACAAATGGGAGGGAGGAACTTTTATGCCTGAAAACGAAACAAATATGCAGATTCCGCATGGTGCCGGAGCTGTTGTTTCGACGGTTGGTGACTTGACTTTATTTTTGGAGGCCCTGTTCGATGGCGAACTGCTTGATCAAAAGCATTTCGATGAAATGACGCGCCTGCAAGATCAATTTGGTTGCGGACTTTTCAGGACGCCATTTTACACGCACGAGGGGATGGGGCACACCGGCGGTATCGATGGTTTTAGCAGCATGATGAGCTATTTCCCGGAAGAAGGTCTGTCTGTGAGCTTTTTGTCAAATGGCAGCCGCTACTCCAATAATGATGTGGGGATTGCTTTACTCAGCAATTATTTTGGCATGGAATACGATTTTCCTGTATTCACCCTTGTTGAAATTGACGAAGAGCTGCTGCAAAGTTACAGCGGTCTGTATTCGAGCCCTTTGGTTCCGCTGAAATTAAGTATCGCAGCTAAAAACGGACAATTGGAAGGACAGGGATCAGGTCAGCCGGCCTTTCCGCTGGAGGCTGTAAACGACAGCACTTTTAGGTTTGATATGGCGGGCGTTCGTATTGTATTTCAAAACGATAGCTTAGTACTTTATCAGGGCGGGATGACCTTCAGGATGGGAAAAGAAGAAGGAAATTAAACTATCTTTAAAATACTTTATTTTGATAAGACGGTATAGTTTGTTCCGGTTCTCTTTGTGCAAATTTTGGAAATTAGAAAGAATTTGTAACCCGAAATGTATTTGAGTGGGGTATTAATGGTCAAAATATTTGCTTCCTGGTTTGGGTTTTTGGTAATTGACGGGTTATTTTTCATGCGCAATAATATTTCCCATGTCAAACTTTTTACCTTATTTTTGCATTGATACAGGAAATGAAGTTTCGCAGCCACAAAAGTTATGTTTAAAATGATTCATGATAGTGAAGGTGTGGATACTTAAAAGTAATTTGCCTGATAATTGAAAAAAGACATGAAGATACTACTGGACATAAAAGACGAAAAAGTGGGCTTTATTCTGGAACTGCTAAACAATTTCAAATTTGTCAAGGCAAGACCGCTTACGCCTTATAGTGCCGAAGTGCTGGAAGGGTTGAAAGAAGCTGTAGAAGAAGTGAATCAAATCAAGGCCGGAAAGCAAAAGGGACAACCTCTTAGCGAGTTTCTCGATGAGTTATAAAGTTGATACGCTTGCGCCTTTCCGCAAGGAGGCCAAAAAGCTCATCAAAAAATACCCTTCCCTTAAAAGTGAACTGGCCGAACTCGGCAGTCAGCTTTCAAAGCATCCTACTTCCGGTGTTGCTCTCGGTAATAACTGCTACAAGATACGACTGGGCATTGCATCCAAAGGAAGAGGTAAATCTGGTGGAGCAAGGGTGATCACTCATTTCTACTTAACTGCCAATACTGTTTTTCTGCTTACTATTTACGACAAATCAAGTAAGGACAATATCCCGGAAAATTATATTAAAGCATTGCTTGAGCTTATAAAATAAAAGGCTAGTTCGAAAACCTTTATTTGAAAAACATATCGCTATAAATCAGTATTTTAAGAGCATTTTAGTTTGAAGAATGCCCCTTCCCTTATCGCTTTGTCAGTTCAATTGTATTATCAATCTTTCAAAGCCCACTAATTTATACTGTTTCTAAATTAACAGAGCGTATTTATACTGTTGAAAATCTTAATTTTATGCTCATATTTAGACTCGTCCTAAATAGGCGGAATTATTACAGCACAATGAATATATCTATACATTTGCATATATCTATCTGTTAAAGTTGTAACAATAAAAGATAACTGAAAATCAACACGATATGTCTTCAATGAAAAATTTCACTAAAGCGCTCACCTTTTTTCTGGCCATTATTGCGCCCCTGGTGATCGTTACGGTAGCCTTGCGTCAGCCCAAGGGCGAGAACGCCCTGCTGGAAGAGCTGAAAGCCAAATACCCGATCGAACATCAGGCTGGTGTTGATCATGGTAAAATGGAAATCCTGCAGCAGGATTTTACCAACCCCCATGAAATTACAGCTGCCTGTTTGACTTGTCACACCGAGCGTGGTCATGAGCTTTTGCAAAGTGCTCACTTCACCTGGGAACGTGAAGCTTATATTCCAGGGCGGGGCGTGACTTATCTTGGGAAGAAAAACCTGATCAATAATTTTTGTACCGGGGTGCAGTCCAACGAAGGAAGCTGTATGAAATGTCATGCCGGCTATGGTTGGGACGATAAGGAGTTTGATTTTGAAAACCAGTTTAATATTGACTGTATTGTTTGTCATGATAATACAGGAACATACAAAAAAGCAAGTGGTGGAGCGGGTTATCCTGTAATGGGCGAAAATGGCCCTGATTTCAAGAGAATTCTGGCTAATGTTGGCCAGCCAAAAAGTGAAAACTGTGGTGCCTGTCACTTCACCGGTGGCGGTGGTAACAACGTTAAGCATGGCGACCTGGAAATGGCGCTGCTCACAGCCGGTCGCGATGTGGACGTACATATGGGCGTTGATGGCTTAAATATGAGTTGTGTGGACTGCCATACTGCCGAAAATCATGTGATGAAGGGCCGTTATTATGGCGTTTCTTCCACCAATACGCAACGCATGAGCTGCGAGGAGTGCCACACAGCTTTCCCGCATCAAAAATCCATTTTAAACGAGCATTCGATTAAGGTTTCCTGTCAAACCTGTCACATACCGATCTACGCCAAGGTGAACAAAACAAAGATGTCGTGGGATTGGTCGACAGCCACGCGCAAAAAAGATGGTAAAGCCTATGAAGAACTGGACGAAGAGGGGAATGCCACCTATGCTTCCATCAAAGGTGATTTTGACTGGGAAAAAAATGTGGAACCTGAATACATGTGGTTCAACGGTACGGCTGATCATCATTTGATGACCGACAAAGTGGATACCACGCAGCCTTTCCTCAAGATCAACACCCTGAATGGAGAATATCGCGATCGTGACAGTAAGATTATTCC
Source organism: Bacteroidota bacterium (assembly GCA_018830105.1). GTDB lineage: Bacteria > Bacteroidota > Bacteroidia > Bacteroidales > F082 > UBA5536. The sequence goes on along the minus strand of JAHJTC010000008.1, from coordinate 42,498 downwards.
GGTAAAAGTTCATCGTGGCAGACAGCCTTACGACACAGAAAATCTTACAATAATTCAGGCCAAGCTTTGGGACAAGGAAAAGGGAAAAGGGGCACTTTGGCTCGATCTGGAATGGGAGCGCGCCATTGAAGAAGGCATGGCTTATGTAGATATGCCTTATAGCGGCAAACATGATTTTGTTGCAACGGAAATGTACTTACCTGTGAACCACATGGTATCAGATGCAGATGAAGCGGTGAGCTGCAAAGAATGCCACACCCCTGAAAACGGTCGATTGGCAGCGCTCAACGATTTTTATATGCCCGGCCGCGACCGCAACGAACTGTTGGATTTTGCCGGCAGGATGCTGTTGATCTTATCGCTTATTGGTGTGGCCGTGCATGCGGTGATTCGTATAATTTCTGCGCGGAAATCAAATCTGGCCCAAACCCATTAAAAACAAAACCCATGAGTAACAACACAAAAAAAGCATACGTTTACAAAGGCTTCGAGCGCTTCTGGCACTGGAATCAGAGCCTGCTCATCTTCCTGCTTGCACTTACCGGATTTGAAATTCATAGTTCGTACTCCTTGTTTGGATACGAAACAGCTGTGGATCTCCACAACAAAGCGGCTTGGGCTTTTCTCATCCTGATCATTTTTGCCATTTTCTGGCATGTAACCACAGGAGAGTGGAAGCAATACATCCCCACAACTGAAAATCTGCGGGCACAGGCTGAATTTTACCTCTTCGGGATTTTTCGCAATGCGCCTCATCCCACCAAGAAAACGGTGATTAGTAAGCTGAATCCACTGCAAAGGCTGGTTTATCTTGGCCTTAAAGTGTTAATCATTCCAGTGATGGTGGTATCGGGATTGCTCTATATGTTTTATCGCTATCCCCAGGACGGCGGCATCGAAATTATTACCATCGACAACCTGGAAATCATTGCCCTGATCCATACTTTTGGGGCTTTCATTCTGATGGCATTTGTGATTGTGCATCTTTACCTGATTACCACAGGACACACGGTTACTTCAAACCTCAAAGCCATGATTACCGGCTGGGAGGAGCTGGACGTGGATGAAAATGAAGATTCAAAAAAAGAAAATGATGAAGAAAAGTAAACAAATCGTTATGATGAAGTTTCGTTTAATAGGTCTTATCCTGACGGCATTAGTGCTGTTTACAGCATGCCAACAGCAGGATGAAAGTTTTCAGCAAAGCCCATCAAAAAGTTACTCGGGAGCTGAGCTTGCTGCTTATTTTGAGCAGCATGGCAATTACATCAACAGTGACATTGCGCCGGCAATCATCAATGCGGCCGATATTTACCTAAACCGCACACACAACATCAAGGTGATCGACCTGCGCCCTGAAATCGAATTTGAAGCGGGCCATATCGAAGGCGCGGTCAATATTCAAACAACAGGCTTGATGAATTATTTCCGCAATTCCCTTGATGCACAAGCCTTTGATACCATTGCATTGGTTTGCGCCAAAGGACAAACTGCTGGTTTTGCAACCGGAATTTTAAGACTGCTGGGCTATGACAATACCTTTAGTCTGCGGTTTGGAATGAGTTCGTGGAACAAAGCCATAGCCGAAGCGGGCTGGGACAAAAGTATCGGAAACGATTTGGTTGGTAAGCTGGAAACCGAAAGCCATCCCAAGCCGGCCAAAGGTGCTTATCCTGAAATAGAAACCACAGCGAGCCTGCCGCTTGAAATAGCTTTCGAACAAGCCGACACCCTGCTTAGCAAGCCCAGCAACAGCTTCCTGATCGATTACAAAGCCATTATCGACAATCCTGACAAATACTTCGTGATCAATTACTGGCCCGAAGATAAATACATCAATCCCGGCCATCTGCCTGGTGCGGTACAATACACCCCCAAACAAGCCTTACTCACCACTACCGATCTAAGCACTTTGCCAACGGATCAACCCATTGCCGTGTATTGCTTCACCGGACAGCACAGCGCTGCGGTTGTGGCCTACCTCAAAATGCTGGGCTACGATGCCTATTCCGTGAAGTTTGGTACCAACGCCTTTATCAACGAAACGCTGATAGATATCGAAAAGAAAGCCGGTCATTACTGGTCTGATATTCACAAAAATAATTTACCCTTATCCACTGCCACACAGGCTGTGCCTGACAATGCGCCTGCCGTTGAGATTAAATCTGTGCAGGGTGGATGCTAAAAACATAAACGCTATGGAACAAAAACCTAAACCGTATATGAACCCTTACCTGGCCGGATTCCTGCTGGGTTTGGTATTGCTGGCTGCATTTTTTATTACAGGGCGCGGATTGGGCGCCAGTGGTGCAGCTAAAAGTGTTGTAATAGAAACCATAGGGAGTATTGCACCAGACTATGCCGAGCAAAACTCCTTTTATGCTTCCTTTTTTGCCACAGGCGATGGCCGTCCGATGAAAAACTGGCTGGTTTACCTCACCATGGGCGTGCTTGGTGGTGCCTTTTTCAGCGGCTTTATGTCGGGAAGGGCAGGATTTGCCATCGACAAAGGGCCACGTATTAGTAATGCTAAAAGGCTGATTTTTGCTGGCCTTGGCGGGATACTTTTTGGCGTAGGCGCGCAGTTTGGACGAGGCTGTACGAGCGGCGCTGCCCTCAGCGGCATGGCCGTGCTTTCAACAGCAGGCTTCCTTACAATGATGGCCATCTTTGGAACAGGCTTCGTCGTCGCTTACTTTTTTAGAAAACTTTGGATCAACGGATAAACACAAGAACTTATGGGACCATTAATTCCTCAAGGATTCGTTAACCCCGACCTGAATTTATTTTTTGCTTTTGTGATCGGATTGGGCTTCGGCTATGTGCTCGAACAGGGTGGCTTTTCCAATTCTCGCAAACTGGCGGGTGTTTTTTACGGCTATGATTTTGTGGTGTTGCGCGTGTTTTTTACCGCTGCCATCACCGCTGCCCTCGGCCTGTTGTTGTTCAACTATATGGGCTGGGTCAACTATGATTTACTCTATATCAACCCCACTTTTCTGTGGTCGGCACTCGTTGGTGGTGCGATTATGGGATTTGGCTTTATTTTGGGTGGTTTTTGCCCCGGAACCAGCATGGTGGCCGCCGTTATAGGAAAAATAGATGCCATGGTATTTGTGCTGGGGCTGATGATTGGTGTCTTCTTCTTCGGTTCGTTTTATGATGAGTTTGCACCGCTTTATACCAGTGGCGATCTGGGCAGGGTATTCATTTTTGATAGCCTTAATATGAACCGTGAATGGTTTGTGTTTTTGCTCGTACTGGTGGCGCTGGCTGCCTTTATCGTAACGCGCAAAATAGAAGACAAGGTGAATGGCCTGGAGCCTCGCAAGGGTTTGTTTGCGCCGCTTTATGTAGGACCTGTCTTACTGATGCTGGGCGTTGCCTTGCTGATATTGCTATTACCTGACAGTCCGCGCAGCAAATGGTTCGAAACGGATGCCAAAACCCTTTTAACAGAAGCTGCCGAAGGAAAACAATATGTAGATACGGACGAACTGGCCTATAAACTGCTCAATCCCAAGGAGAATAATTTCGTGCTGGTAGATGTACGCAATGATGCCGCCTTCGCTGAATTTACGCTTCCCGGAGCACTGCATATTCCGGTAGCCAAGGTGCTGGATATGGGCTACAAAAAGCTGCTGGGTGAGAAAAAACAGCCTATTTTGTTTTTTGGTTTCGACGATACTGATGCCAATCAGGCCTGGATGACGCTGAGAAGAAGCGGACTGAAAAACGTTTTTGTGCTCAGAGGTGGATTGAACCAGTTCTTTTATACCATTTTCCAGGCCGAAAACAAACCCGACAAATACAGCGAAATGCAACAATTCGATGCACGCTTTATCGAGCGTGCACGCGAAGCTTTCCAGTCGGGAGAAGCTGCGCAAAAGATCAATAAAAAAGCCAAACCTGTGACCACCATCGTGGAAATGGAAGCCCCGCCGGCTGGCCAGGGAGGTTGTTAAAACGAAAAAAATAAACACATGAATACAATCAATAATAAAATGCTTGCCAATGCCGCGCTGCTTTTCGTGCTTGCGCTGCTGGCTGTGATAGTTGTTCAATGGTGGATGGCGCCGGCTTACAGCCTGACCAATGAAGCGGTGCTGGAACAAACAGCACACGAAAAGGTGTTGGTAAAACCACAACAATTAAAGGCCATGCAAGCCGATCAATCGCTGAAAGATTTTACCCTGCTCGATCTGAGTGGCTCGCTGAAAAGCAAGGATGCTTTTGGCGCAGTGCTTAAAGTTCCTTTTGCCGCGCTGCTGGATTCGGATCAGCTGAAAGCCATCAAAAAAGCGGATAAGCTGCTGGTCGTTGGCGCGAAAGAATCAGAAGCAGTGATGGCGGTGCAACTACTGATGGCCAAAGGCGTAAACAATATCACTGCTTTGGCCAATGATGCTGCCTTTACGGATCAGGTGCTGGGGCAGGAATTGCAGGCCGATTTTTACAACGCCCAAGCTGAAAAAGCCCGTTTCGATTACGGTCGCTTCTTTAAAGGACAAGCCAGCGGCAATAAAAAAGCGAATGCCAATCAATCTGTAGTGCCCGGCGCCGTGAAGGTAGTGGCTGCTTCCGGGGGGTGTTGAGGGTAAAATTCCTGCTTTAGAAGTTGAAGCTTTTTTGGGGTTTAAGGTAAAACCCTAAATCAATGCTTGACCATCACTTTTGAGCTGGCTCTTTTGCTATCGTTCTCAGTAGATTACCATCCTTAATTCCGGAAAAATTCATTCGTAAGGTGATCGCATAAGTGGAGCTTTCCTGATTCGATATGCCGGTTTTGGGGTGTGTATGTGCTGAAGTACGAGCCAAGTCTAACTACCTAGACCCAACCAGAACAAGTCGAAACGCCTGTTATTTGCCCCTATGTCTGTCCATAAAGTCATAACCTGCAATAAATTCTAAAAGCCAGGAAATTGAGATTTATTCAAGTATCAGTTTTATGATTTCGGTGCTATCTTCAGCCTCAATTATCAAATAATAGATCCCGCCTGGCAGGGTTGATACATCCATAAGGTGCTGATCTCCAATGTTAGAAGTTTTTTCCACAACGGTTCGGCCTGTGTTATCTTTTAATGAGACATCAAATTTGCAGTAAGAAGGCAGTATAATATTAACCAGGTTATCGGATGGATTGGGGTAAACCCTGATAAGTGGAATATTTTTTACTCCGTCATTTTCAAGGATACCTGTAATCTGACCAATTGAAACCATAAAGCCATGGTAGTTATCAGCATTTAGTGATTCTTCTCCAAATTCAAGCATTCCTGTAAAATATCCCGTACACAGCACATAGTCATTGCTCAGCGCCGAAACACTTGTAATGCTCGGAGCGTAACCGAAGGTTCTCTGTCCCTGTATGAATTTCGCCCATTCAAGCATGCCATCCGGATTATATTTTGCTACCAGCAAATCGTTGCTCTCAGAACAAGGATACATATAAATGTCCTCAAAGTAAATGGTATCCCGAACTGAAATGCCAACGTAGGCATTTCCGGCTTCATCTGTGCTCATCTGGTTATAATCCATACCAACTCTGGTTTCATTTATTGACTTTGCCCAGATGGTATTCCCTTCCGGATTAAATTTGGCAATGAATTTACTCAAAGCATAATATGGACTTCTTAACATAACATTATCAAAATAAGTTGAGTCACCGTGCCAGCCCTTCATGAATACATTCCCGTCGGTATCGGTTTCCAGTCCGGTTGGCCAACAGTAATCATCTCCCCAACCTTCATATTTTAGGCTGCCTGCTTTTGATGTGGCCCATTGCAGGTTTCCGTTCCCGTCAAATTTTGCAAAAACAATATTTCCATCTCCTTGATTCAATGTTAATTGATAATTTTCAAAAAATACTTCAGATGATAGTATCTCGCCAGCGAAATATACTTCATCAACATCATTAGCTGCAATAGTACAAAAATAATCTATATCATGTGCTCCGCCTACTCCTGTGGCCCATGAAAAAGTACCATCGCTGTTGATTCTCGAAATAAAGAAATCAGTTTCACCCAAAGAGGTCAGTGTTTCATCACCAATGGTGACTGTTCCATCAAATGAACCGCTGATAAATAGGTTTCCAGTTGCTGATGTTGCCAAACTCAATCCCCACGGATCAAAGTCCATTTGACTGGCCCATTGAAAACTCCCTTCAAAATTATATTTCAGAATAAATATACTTCCGTCTTCACCAGCCACCAGGGTCTCGATTCCCGGAACGATAAAAGATTCTTCAAAATACCCGATTATATATACGAAACCATTTACCGTGTCAATCTCAAGAAAACTACCGTATTCCGGCATCATAAATACATCAGGAAAATTGTGTAACCATAATATTTCCCCGGCACTGTTTTGCTTTACAAAGAATAAGCCATTTTCTATCTCTGTGCCTTGATATTCAATCGTATTTGAAGTTGAATTAAGCGAATATGTATTTCCATATTTATCGCCTCGGGCATTTATCACATAACTGCTTGCGGCATCTCCTTCATATTGGATATTCCATTGTGTATTCAGATTGGTATCGAAGGCATGCATACAGACTTTCTGAGAATCACTGCCGATATTAATGAATTCATTGGTTTGTGTGTTGAATATGCAGTTTTCAAAATCCTGATCGATACCAATTTCATTTTGCATGAATCCATCGAGCAAATAGAAAGTGATTATATTATCTCTTGTAATTACCAGCAAATTATTGCTACCGCCTATAGATAGTGTTTTTGGTGAATGGTAAATTTCAGAAAAACCACTTAGCCATGATATTTCACCATTTTCATCAGCTCTCAAAACAAAGCTTCCATTATGAGGCGACAATATAGCTTCGCCAAATCCAATATTTACTCTGTTCTCTCCTGTGATATAAATATTTTCCTGATCATCTACATCCATAGCTACAGCATGACTGTCCCCCCCAGTTTCTCCATGATTGGCCATTACTACCCAATTATATTCAAGATCAAGATTTGCTTTAGCAATAAATGCATCGCTGTGCCAAACAGGGTCGAGAAAGAAATCTCCGATATAGCCCTCCTCATTGACAGTGCCAGCGAAGTAAATGTTTTGTCCTTTCACTTTCATGTCCATGTAGTTCTCCTGCGAATACTCGGAATAAAGCAAATTGCCTTCATGATCATATTTTAAAATAAGGGAGGTTGATAAAAAACTAATATTTCCATCGGTAGTTCCAATTATATAAATGTTATTGTTCTCATCCGTATCGATCACTGTACCGGTTTCGAGGTATGCACTATTGCCGTGATTTTTTGCCATTAAAGTGTTCCCATCCGGATCAAGTCTGGCAAAAAACAAACTTTGTTCTGAAATGGAGTTTAGTTGTATTCCATCAAGTTGAATAACGCCGGTGTGGTATCCGGTGATGAGGATATTTCCATTTTGATCAATATTAACACCAAATATTTCAACAAAATCATTCGTGGATGCCTGAATTTGCTTAAACCATGTCGGTGTTCCGTCAGCCTGATATTTTGCTACCCAGCCATCCCAGTGGCCTGTGCTGTTCCATGTGATGTCACCATGTTTAATCATTCCGCTAAAGGAACCACATGCATAAATATCACCATTTTCGTCAGTGATAACGTCATACCCGTGATCTGTTCCTGATCCACCAAAATGCAGCAGGTTGCTCCACGATGGTGGATTGCCGTAGTCATCAGCCAATTTGCTGTTGCTGTTCTTAAATACCCGATACATCGTTGTACCAGTAGGAAATGACTTGTTAAAATTCTTTTTTGGACTTTTAGCCCCCGAATGAAAATCTAACAGTTGTTTTATTGGTAACTGATTTTGTCCCATTGAAATTACGGCCAGAACTAAGATTGTAGCCAACAAAGTAAATTTTTTCATAACATTTTTTTGGTTAATCAATATGAAATTTAGTTTGGAAGATGGATTTTAAAATCCATTGGGAAACTCTGCTCTGAAACAGCATGTTGTATTTTATTTAATACTCCGAAAACATATTCTGTTATTACAGTATTTTCGATCAGTGTGTCGTTGAATATGACATATGTTTTTCGGTTTCGTAGTTCTCGGGGAATTTTTTTTAAGGCATACCAAACCAATTGTAACAAAGCCGTTGAGTCCTTTCCCCCACTAAATCCAATAATCCAGGGGCTTAAAGAATCATCATCCATTAAGTACTGATCTTCAAGCTCCGAGATGATATAATCTATTTTTTTCGACATGGCGGTGTTAAAGCTTTCAAAGATAGACTTTTTGCCCTTAAATTACTACTCACGAGAATTGTAACTATCCTTTTTGACGAAAATTCTTATACTTGATTGGCAGGTAAAGGTGTTTAATACCCATTAAACCTCACCACCTCCTCAAAACTTTTTCTGATTTTTTTTCGCAGGCGGTATTCTTCAGGCGGGTAGCCCAGGGTGATCAACAGCGCCAGGGTTTTGTTTTTGGGAATATGGAGCAGTTTTTTCACACCGGCTTCATCAAACCAGCCCAGCATGCAAGTACCTAAGTCCAGTTCGGTGGCTTGCAAACAAAAATGTTCGGCAGCAATGCCGATATCCATCAGCGGAAACTCTTTCTTTTTCAGTCTGCCGCCCATCTCGGTCAGCAGTTTTGGTTTTTCCAATACCATAGCAACCACTACAGGAGCCTGATCTACAAACAGGTTAAAGGTTTTTATCGGCCCACTGGTGAGTGGTGCCAGCTGTTTAAGCAGCTGAGAGTCATTCACTACCACAAAAGTCCAGGGCTGGCTGTTGCTGGCCGAAGGTGCCAGGCGGGCAGCTTCGAGGCATAGCCTCAACTTTTCCTCTTCAACCGGCTTGGATTGGTATTTCCTTACGCTTTGGCGTTGGATGATCAATTCCTGAAACTTCATGGTGAAATCCTTTTAAAATGAAAATCACGCGCCTTGTTACCGGCGGTGTTTTCTATGCGTGCTTCCATAATGCTGTCGTTCAATATCCTGTAGATAATGCGATTGGGGTAATCGTGCAGCAGATTTTCGAAAACCCAGCCATTGGTTTCGGTTTTTGCCAGCCCGAAGGCGATGGCTTCTCCGGCGTTCTGCTTGTCGGCTACGGCACTAAAAACCAAACTGTCGCCCCAACGTTCAATGCGCATTTTTTCGATGACCAGCGTATCAGCATCATTGATGCTAAACCCAATTCCGGCTAATGAAGAGTCTGCGCTGATTTTCCAGCTTTCGTAAAAAAGCGGACCCGTTGTTGATTTCCAATCACCCGCCAGCTGATAGATGTCGTCGGTAGTTTTGGTGGGCGTGCATGACGAAAACGCCAGGCCAAAAACCAGCAGAAAAACTGAAGAACGAATCAGGCAGCAGGATTTTTTTACCATCAGGAAGTTTTGTTATGCAAACGTTTTTGTAGTTCAGCGGTTTGATTTTCAAAGCCTTCTTTACCCAGTAGGGCAAACATATTCTTTTTATAGGCTTCCACGCCGGGCTGATCAAACGGATTCACTTCGAGCATATATCCGCTTAGTGCACAGCCCATCTCGAAGAAATAAATCAGCTGTCCGAGCACATCTTCCGACACTTCCGGAATACGGATGCGGAGGTTTGGCACGCCGCCATCCACATGAGCCAGCGTGGTGCCCAGTTCAGCCATCAGGTTCACTTCTGATAGGCGTTTGCCGGCAATATAATTCAGCTGATCCAAATCAGATTCCGCCTTGGGGATGCGCAGTTCGTGTCTGGGCTTCTCCACCGAAATCACGGTTTCAAAAAGGTTACGCAATCCGTCCTGAATATACTGCCCCATCGAATGCAGATCGGTAGTAAAGCCAACAGCTGCCGGGAAGATGCCTTTTTGGTCTTTGCCTTCGCTTTCGCCATACAGCTGTTTCCACCACTCGCTGAAATAGAACAGCTTAGGTTCGTAGTTAACCATTATTTCGATTGTTTTTCCACTGCGATAAAGTGCTTGCCTTGCGGCGGCATAAAGTGCGATGGGATTGCCATGAATCTTTTGCACGGCGCGGCTCATGGCTTCCATTTTACGTGCACCGGCTAGCAGGGCTTTGATGTCCATTCCGGCTACGGCAATCGGCAAAAGACCAACAGCTGTGAGCACCGAATAGCGCCCACCCACATCATCAGGCACCACATAGGACACATAACCTTCGCTGTCGGCAAGCTGTTTGAGGGCGCCGCGCGATTTATCGGTGATGGCCACAATACGTTTGCGGGCTTCTTCCACACCATATTTTTTTTCGATATGGGTGCGCAGCATCCGGAATGCGATGGCAGGCTCTGTCGTGGTTCCCGATTTGCTGATCACCGCCATGCTGTATTCTTTATGGTTCAGAAATTCGAGCAGCTCGGCCAGGTAATCCTCGCTGATTTGATGGCCGGCATAAATGATTTGCGGGACAGCTGTTTTTTGTGATGTAGCAAAATAGCTGTTCAGGGCTTCAATCACGGCGCGGGCACCCAGGTAGGAGCCTCCGATGCCAATAACTACGAATACTTCCGATTTGGCCTGCAAAGTTTTAGCATGTGCACTGATTTGGTCGAGCATTTCGTCCGAAGTAGCAGAAGGCAGATCTATCCAGCCTAAAAAGTCGTTTCCGGCTCCGGTTTTGTTGTATAGCTTGCGGTAGGCCGAGATCACCTGACGATCATAGGCATGGAGGTCTTCTTTAGAAACAAAGCTGTAGAGCTGATCCAGTTCGAGTTTTACTTGTATCATAGAAAATGTGTTAAGGGCGAAATAAATTTGAGTGCCCGAAATTACAAATTATATGCTGAATCAGCTTGATTACTTAACGAATTTGGATGGAAAATGATGCAAACGATGGAGAGAAAAACGGGTCTGCAGCGATTAAAAAAAAAGAGGCGGGAACCACTCCGCCTCTATGAACCAAAAACCAAAATTTATGAAAACCTTTAATTAACGCACAATATGTATAACATAAATTTTTGGTAAACCAAAATTACATGGGATTGTTAAGAACTGTTGCAAAATTAGCACGAAAAACCAAGTTGCCCTGTTAAGGAAATATAACAGTTGTTAACAATTGTTAAAGGCCTGTAATTCATGCAAATGAATGCCCTAATTTTGCTTTATGAATAAACAGTTAATCGCTGGAATTATTGTGGTAATGACCATTGCTCTGATTGGCCTGATGGGTATACAGGTGTATTGGATCGGCGATGCCATTAAGGTTAAAGAAGCGACTTTTGTACGTGATGTAAATCAGGCGATTACGCAGGTTGTTGTAAGACTCGAGAAAGAGGAAATGCAACGGCAGTTTCAGCGGCAGCTGCAATTAATGAATCGCCGGGCCGACATCCTCTCCTCATACGATTCGATTAGCTATAACCTGCAGCGCGAGCTCAAAGCTCCCATGACGCTGGCTGAGTACCAGGCTTTCCTGCGCAAAACAGTGATCGCACAGGACATGATTGAGGATATGATTATGGGTTATCGCCAGGCCTCCGAAGAAAAACAGGCACTCAATCCCTTGCAAATTGATTCATTGATTCGCACAGAGCTCTCTCGCCATGGCATACGCACCACTTATGAATTTGGAGTTTACAGTCCATCGCGCAATGCCATGCTGGTGCAAAAAACCGGACGCTATCCCCAGCAACTTTTATCGGAAGGTTTTGCCTTTGAGATGTATCCTACCATGGCCAGTAAATTCCAATCGGATCAACTATTGATGTATTTTCCGCACGAAAAGCAGTTTTTGATGAGTCAGCTTTGGGATTTGCTGGGTATCTCCGGCCTACTCATCATGATTATTATATTGAGTTTTTCTGCAACCATTTTCACGATTATCAGGCAGAAGAAACTTTCGGAGATGAAGAGCGATTTCGTAAACAATATGACCCACGAATTTAAGACCCCCATTGCTACCATTGGGCTGGCATGCGAGGCATTGCGCGATCAGGATGTGGCCAAATCGGAGGCATTGTATTCTACTTACATCAGCATGATTGATGAGGAGAACAAGCGATTGGGAACCATGGCCGAGCAGATTTTACGATCGGCAGTGATGGACAAGGGAGAATTGCAGCTGCATAAAGAAACCGTCGAAATGCATGAGATCATTGATGAGGCTTGCAAATCGAAAAAGCTACAGGCCGATCAAAGGCAAGGACAGCTCAGTTCAGAGTTTAATGCATTGGAAACCATGGTTGAAGGAGATAAGGTTCACCTGAAAAATGTTGTCCTCAATTTATTGGACAACGCCATAAAATATACCGAGAACACGCCTGAAATCGTTGTTAGAACACGCAATATTCCCCATGCACTTGAAATAAGTGTGCAAGATAATGGCCCGGGTATCAGTAAAGCCAATCAAAAGCGTATCTTTGAAAAGCTTTATCGCATCCCCACAGGGAATGTACACAATGTAAAAGGCTTTGGTCTTGGCTTGAGTTATGTGAAAAGCATTGTAGAACAACACGGTGGCACCATTAACCTGAACAGTGAACTTAAAAAAGGGACAACTTTTTATATCCGATTGCCTCTAAACGGGCAGAAAAAAAACACCTGATTATGGAACAGCAGATTAGAGTATTATTGACCGAAGACGACAAGAATTTGGGAACCATTTTAAAGGCTTATCTCGAAGCCAAGGGATTTCCAACAGTATTATGTATGGATGGCCGTGAAGGGCTTGAACGCTTTAAGCGGGAAGATTTTCAGTTTTGCATACTTGATGTGATGATGCCTGTGATGGACGGCTTTGCGCTTGCTGCTGAAATACGAAAGCTGGACAAAAAAGTCCCTTTGTTGTTTCTAACAGCCAAAACCATGCAGGATGACAAGCTACAGGGATTTGAACTTGGAGCTGACGATTACCTCACGAAGCCTTTCAGTATGGAAGAGCTGCTATTGCGCATGAAAGCCATACTGCGCCGATCGGCAGAAGATACGGTACGCCCTTCACAGTTTGAGCTTGGAAGCTTTACCTTCGACCACAACCGACAGCTGTTGATAAGCAGCGAAGGAGAAACCAAATTGACTTCAAAAGAAGCCGAGCTGCTGCGTTTGTTGTGCGAAAACATGAACAAGGTGCTTGATCGTTCTGTGGCGCTCAATAAAATATGGTACGATGATAGTTATTTTAATGCCCGTTCAATGGATGTGTATGTGACCAAATTGCGCAAATACTTCAAAAACGATCCTAAGATTGAGTTGATGAACGTGCATGGTGTTGGATTTAAACTTGTGGTGAACGAATAGCAGATACTTTACCAAAACTCCTTTTTTTCATCGTATCCCAGATTCACAGAAGCGGGATAAAGTGATAAGCTGGTATCGTTGATAATGTTCCAAAAGTTGTCGGAGCCGGGTCCTCTGTCTTTATTTGTAAGTACGATAAGCGTTTTTTGCTGTTGCATATCGCGCAGAAAAAATGATCTGAAACCTTTCCACCAGCCATAATGGTAAACAGTGCTGTCGGCATTTCCACGGATGCGCCAGCCAAAGCCATAATTGTCGGCACGCCTGCGATGGCGCGGACTTCCGGGAGTAAAAGCTTCCTTCAATAAGCTGTCGCCAATTAAAGTACCATAATCCAGTGCCAAATTAAAGCGGTAAAGATCACCAACGGTCGAAAACATGTTTTTGTCGCCCATTACGCCGTTCAGGTAGTCGTTGCGCACACGAATCGGCCGCCAGCCCCGATGATCGTAGCCTGGCACACCGAGATCGATATATGCCGAAACCACGGTGTCATTCCGCATAGTGTAAATTTTTGAATGGGTCATTCCCAGAGGCCTAAAGAGACGTTTTTCCATAAAATCTTCAAAAGGCATTCCACTCACCCGCTCCACCACCGAAGCCAGCAAGGCGTAGTTGGTGTTGCAATAATGAAATCCGCGATTGGGTTTAAAATAGGGCGACGGTTGATGCTCAACAAACAAGGCAATCATTTTTTCGTTGGTAAGCGGGATGGTTTTGTCTTTCCATTCTTCGTGGGCAAGCGACTGATAGCGCGACAAACCCGAGCGATGATTAAGCAATAGCCTCACTGTAACTCCCTCGTAAGGCCATTCCGGAATGTATTTTCTGATATCGGTATCATAGTCAAGCAAACCATCTTGTTTGAGCAACATTATTGCTGCAGCAGTAAACATCTTTGAAACAGAAGCCAGCTCAAACTGGCTGTCAATTGTTAGCGAATCGCGGCGTTTTCTTACATCAGAAAAACCAAAAGCTTTTTGATAAACCAGCCTGCCTTTTTCGGCAAAGAGCACAACACCATTAAATCCGGTGAGGCGAACCAATCGGTTAAAGGTGCTGTCGAGGCGATGCTGTTGTTGTGCGATACGCGGCAAATCAAGGTCGAAATAGATGCTGTCGGCCGGAAGTAGTGGTATGGTGTCGATTGCAAGTGTCTGAGGTTCATTATGTTGAATTGAATGGCTACAGGCGCCGGCCAAAACCGTTACAAGTGCAAAAAGAATTAATCGCGGATAATAAAAGCTTAACATGCAGTATTTCTTAAAAAGAAAATGAAGGACTGCAAAGGTATAATTTAGCACGAAAAAAAAGTATATCCTATGCTAAAGACGCTCAATTAGTGTCTTCAATTGACGCGCTATTTCATCCGCAAGCTGTGAAAGTTTTTCATTGCCAAGCTGTTGAATCAATGCTGCCGGATCCATTGCTGCCACATCAACCTTGCCATTGCCCTGGTCGATTACCACCACATTACAGGGAAGTAATACACCGAGCTGCTCTTCCAGATTAAGTGCAGCCAACGCAAAATGCGGGTTGCAGGCACCCAAAATGGTATAGCGTTTGAAATCGGCGTCCAATTTTTCCTTTAAGGTTTTGTCTATTTTAATGGTACTCACAATCCCAAAACCGATGGTTTTGAGTGCTGCTTCTAAGCGTGTGATCAGTTGATCATAATCTTCGTGCAAGGTTTTACTGAAAGCGTATTTCATAGTGATGTTTTTCTTTAAACCAACGGAAAGCAATTTTGTTTAAATGCGGAATCACTCTCCTTCCTGTATCAGCTGAAAACCACCAGATGTCAGTATTTTAGCATCCTCAGCAAAATCATCAAAGTTTATGATTTCTACAAATCCATCTGCACTATCACCCGTGAGGGCAAGTTTTTTCTCGAAATGCCAGCTGCCATTGTCTTCGCTTTTTAGTACAAGGATGTATTT
Source organism: Bacteroidota bacterium (assembly GCA_018830105.1). Classification (GTDB taxonomy): domain Bacteria; phylum Bacteroidota; class Bacteroidia; order Bacteroidales; family F082; genus UBA5536. The sequence continues at coordinate 27,338 of JAHJTC010000008.1, read as the reverse complement.
TTTTTCATCCGACTCCAAAAAAGCCGTCTCGGGGAGTGCTTTTTTCTGAACACTTTCAAGCTGAATATAGGCATGTAAAAACATGCCGGGCATCAAGAGGATTTGTGTATCGGGTGAAAGCCTTGCAAACACTTTTACCGTGCGGTTGTATGCATCAATCTCGCGCCCGATAGCCTGTATTTTTCCCTTAATTGGAGCATTTGTTTTCTCAGGCAGATAAGCTATAAGCGGTAATTCATCCTTCAGTTTATGAACATCTTTTTCAAAAACATCCAACTTCAAACGCAGTTTGCTCAGGTCAACCACACGCATAAGCTGGTCTTCGGGATTGACCCACTGGCCTTTGCGGCAGTTGATATCGGTAATATGTCCGTCCATCAATGCTTTGATAGCCAGTGTTGCGCTGATTTGGTGGGCGTCAACCTTTTCAGGATCAATCTGGATCAATCTGAGGTTTTCGGCCAATGCCTGTTGCATTGCCACTGCCGAAAGGTAGGCGGCCTCTGCCATTTGCAGTTCGCTGGTGGAAGCAATTTGATCTACGGCCAGGTTTTTCTTGCGCATCCATTGCTCTCTGAGCTTATTCACCTCGAAGCCGGCTTCGAGGTAGGCGCGTTGCATTTCGACAAATTCGGGGTTTTCCAGCTTAACCAAAGTTTGGCCTTTGCTAACTTTTTGTCCGGTTTCAACGCTGATCTCAAGGATTCGTCCGCCTTTCAAACTGTTCACCAGCTGTTCGCTATTGGGTGAGGTTTCGAGGTAGCCGTTGGCATTCACTTGTTGACTGAAGTTTTTCAAAGTGATGGAACCCAGCTGTGCTTTCGTTTCCTTGATTTGTTCGGCTGTAAGCTCAATCAATTCATTTTCTGCAAGGGCTATTTCGGTGGTTTGCGAATCGCAGGAGATGAGTGTTATGCTTAAAATCCAAAGTCCTAAAAATGCTAAATTATTCGTTTTAAAATTCATTGTACTATGGTGTAAAATAATTGATTGATAAAACAATACGATTGTATTCATGAAGCCATTCGAGCTGGCTTTGACGGATGCGGATAGCCTCGCGCATCAACTGTAAATAGGCGAGCAGGCTGATTTCACCCTGCTCCAGACTTTTCACGGCCGTGGTTTGCAGTTCGTTGGCCAGCGGCTGCCATTCGTTGGCGTAGCTGTCGAGGTTCACGGCAGCTTGTGCCAGCTGACTGTAAAGCTGATCCAGCTCCTGTTTCCAGGCAAATTTCAAGCGTTCCTGTTCTGCTGCCAGAATTTCAGTTTGGATACGGGCAGATTTGTTTTGGGCATGCTGTCCGAAGAAAAGCAAGGGAACTTCGATACCAACCTGAAATCCATTGTAAACTTTGGAATTTGCGCCGGCATTTGTTCCGGTAAAATACTCCAGCTGCAGGTCAGGAAGCATCTGCCGGCGGCTGATTTTGTGCTGCTGCTCACTGATGCGCAGGTCTTTTTCGAGCAAGCCAAACCAGGAAGCCGACCGGATAGAATCGACTTGAACAATTGGTTTATATGCTGCGGTAACCGGCAGATACAAGGTATCGGTTTGCATAAGCGAAGCCAGTTGCTGCTGAGCCAGTTTGAGGTTTTTGTTGATCCGTTGAAGCTGGTTTTCTATTTCGGAGCGGCTGGCACGTGCCTGCAGCAGTTCTATCCTTGGCCGCTCGCCACTTTCAACGCGTCGTTTTACTGCCTGCTGTAATCGCTGATACAAGCTGTCGAGCTGATGAAAATGGCGTTGCAACTCCAATTGATAGCTGAGGTCGTAATAGGCCAGCGAAACCTCTTTTTGAAGTCGTTTTTTAGTGAGCTCAAACGTCATTACACGCCTGTCGGTTTCCAGTCCGGCGAGCTTGTTCTTGCCGGCATAAACACCCGGAAAAGCAAAGCTCTGCTGAATGCCCCATATCTTGAGCGGCAGTCCGTTATCAGCCATATTGTTTTCATCAAAATTGTAATAAACGGCTGTTTTTGGGAAATCAAAAGCTGCTGTTTTGCCCAGTTTGGCCTGCTCTATGCTCAGCGTGGCAGCTTTTAATCCGGCATGCCGTTCCAGGCTTTTTTGCATGGCTTGTTCCAGGCTGATCTTTTCCTGGCTCATAGCCTGCCAGGGAAAAGCAAATAAGGATACCAGTAAAAGCACTATCGCAGAATTTTTCATCGCAGGAAGTTCAATTTTTTTGCGTTCAAAAAGACAAAATAACACAGGCAAAACGATGAGCGTGAGTAATGTAGCCGTGATCAAGCCTCCAACGACTACTGTTGCCAGCGGACGCTGCACTTCGGCTCCGGCTGAGGTGGAAATCGCCATGGGCAAAAAACCAAGTGCTGCAGCCGAAGCCGTTAACAGCACTGGCCGCAAGCGTTCGGAGGTGCCTTTGATGATCAGTTCCCGCACAGATTTGATGCTGCTGTCTTTTTGCAATTCTTTAAAATGTTCGATAAGCACAATGCCATTAAGCACGGCAATACCAAAGAGCGCGATAAAGCCAATTCCGGCTGAGATGCTAAAGGGCATATCGCGGAAATAGAGCAGCAAAATGCCACCAACTGCCGAGAGCGGAATGGCAGTGTAAACAAGCAGTGCCTCACGCAACGAATTAAATGCCAGATGCAACAACACAAAGATGAGCAACAAAGCAATAGGAACAGCTATCATCAGGCGGTTACGCGCCGAGCGCAGATTTTCGAACTGTCCGCCATAGGTGATGGCATAACCTGCCGGCAGATCGATATGCTGATCAATTAAAGCACGCACATCGTCAACCACCGATTCCATATCTCTGCCACGCACGTTCACCCCAACCACAATACGTCTGCGGGTGTCGTCGCGGGAGATTTTGGCCGGTCCTTTCGAAAAGTTCACCTCAGCCACTTCGCGCAGCGGCACCTGATGTCCGTCGGGCATAGGGATGAAGGTATTGCGCAGGTTCTCAATATCGTTTCTGTAATCATTTTGGTAGCGGATCACCAGATCGAAGCGTTTTTCGCCTTCAAAGATTTCGCCTGCCTTCAGCCCGGCAAAAGCCATCGAAATCACGCGATTTACATCGTCAACCGTTAAGCCGTAAATTGCCAGTTTGTTGAGGTCGTACTTTACTGTCATTTCAGGTAATCCTGCCACTTTTTCGACCACCACATCCGAGGCGCCTTCCACAGGCGAAATCAGGGTTTTGATCTGTTGCGCCAGTTGATTGAGCTGACTGAGGTCTTCACCAAAAATCTTAATGGCCACATCGGCTCTTGTGCCGGTGATCAGCTCATTGAAACGCATCTCGATGGGCTGCGTAAATTCATAGTCAATTCCCGGAATAACCGAAAGCGCCTCCTTAAAACGATTGGCCAATTCATCCTTGCTGCTAGCCGTAACCCATTCGGATGGCGGTTTAAGGGTGATGATGATATCACTCTCCTCCATCGACATGGGATCGGTGGGCACTTCGGCTGCGCCAATACGGCTAACAACCTGTTTTACTTCGGGAAATGTTTTCAGGATTTCTTCCATCCTTGTGGTAAGGGCAATGGTGCTGCTGAGTGTGGTACCTGTTTTCAGCACCGGTTGAATCACGAAATCGCCTTCATCCAGCGTGGGAATAAACTCTCCGCCCATCCTGCTGAAGATAAAGATAGAAACTGCCAGCAACAGTACAGTAGCGCTCAAGACGAATTTTTTGTGCGAAAGCGCCCAGCTGATCGAAGGTTCGTATAATCTATTCAGGAATCCGATCAAGTGTGTGGAAATATTCTTTTGTTTTTTTGGTGGCTTTAGGAAGAGCGACGACATCACGGGCACATAGGTGAAGCCCAAAAACATCGTTCCCAGCAAGGCAAAGGTAAATACCTGTGCCATAGGTGTAAACATCTTCCCTTCGATTCCTGATAAGGATAAAATGGGAATGAATACGATGATGATGATCAATTGGCCAAAAAGCGCTGAGCGGGTTAATTTACCTGCTCCTTCCAGCGTGATTTTGTCAATCAGCTGCTGCTGTTCTATACCGCTTGTTTTCAATATTTTGTCTCTGTTTCGACTGATCTGAAACGCGATAAATTCAACAATGATCACCGCTCCATCGATGATAATCCCGAAGTCGATGGCACCGAGGCTCATTAGGTTGGCATCCACATCAAAAAGGTACATCATGCTGAGGGCAAAGAGCAGACTGAGCGGAATTACGGAGGCTACGACCAGTCCGGATCGCATATTGCCGAGGAGCAACACCACCACAAAAATCACGATCAAACAGCCCAGGATCAGGTTTTCGGCAATGGTATTGGTGGTCTTTTTGATCAGGGCGCTGCGCTCCAGAAAGCCGTTGATGTGTATGCCTTCGGGCAGACTCTTCTGTACTTCTGCAACACGTTCTTTTACATCCCTGATCACTTCATCTGAATTGGCACCCTTAAGCATCATCACCTGCCCAAGTACTTTTTCGCCCTCGCCATTGGCTGTGATGGCACCAAAGCGGGTGGCATGTCCAAATTGCACATTAGCAATATCTTGCACACGAATAATCACGCCATCTCTGTTGCGCACCACAATGTTTTCAAGATCTTCGACCGAAGTTGCCAAACCCTCGCCCCGGATGAAATAACTCTGGTTTTGTTTTTCGATATAACCGCCTCCCACCACGGAGTTATTGGTTTCGAGGGCGCTGTAAACCTCACCAATGCTGATGTCCATGGCGTGGAGCACCTCGGGATTAACGGCCACTTCATATTGTTTGAGAAAACCGCCCCAGGTATTCACTTCCACTACGCCCGGAATTCCTGACAGCTGCCGGCGCACAATCCAGTCCTGAATGGTTCGCAGTTCGCTTACCGAATAAACGTCTTTGTAAGCCGGTTCTACTTCTATGATGTATTGATAAATCTCACCAAGGCCTGTTGAGATAGGCCCCATAAAAGGTTTGCCAAAACCTGCCGGAATATTTTCAGCGGCAACTTCAAGTTGTTCAGTAATCAATTGCCGGGGCAAATAGGTTCCCATATTGTCCTCAAAAACCAGCGTAACTACCGATAATCCAAACTTGGAAATGGAGCGAATCTCCACCAGGCCGGGCAAATTGGCCATGGACAGTTCTACGGGATAAGTGATAAAACGTTCTACATCCAGGGTAGAAAGATTTCGGGAAGTGGTGATTACCTGCACCTGATTATTGGTAACATCAGGAACGGCACCAATGGGAATATGGGTAAGCGAAAATAGCCCGAAACCAGCCATGGTGGCGGTGAGGAGTAAAACAATGAGTTTGTTTTTCAGGCTTAAGTCAATAATCCTGTGTAGCATAATTTGGTTTGATCTATTGTAATTAGTGGTCTTCTCTTGGTGATCTACCAGAAATATTGATAGATGTATCATGCAAAAATAGCTCAGAAAATCGGTAATCTTCCTTTAGATTTCTTTTAATTTGCTTAAAAACAAGTAAAAATTCTATTTAGAAACATTCTAAATTGCCCATGCTTTAATACAATCTTAAGATTCGAAGCTTCACCAAAAATGTTTTAAATAATTAACTATCAGATAAATACAGTTGTTTAATTTTATTTGGTTGTTTGCGGTACCTGCTTCCGGGATTCTTTCCTTATAAGTTAAAGGTTATGTTCATTAATTTTAAGGTTTAAAGTAGCACAAAACAACCACAGCTATGGGACATTTTAGAACTGTTATAAATCTCACTTACGTACTTATAACGGTTGTGATAACAGCATGGATTGCTTTAGTGGCGTATGATTATTATATGACACCGCTTGAGTCGAGATTTTTTCATGACTTGCACGGGGATTTTAAACCCAGTGGTGCGCTGGGTCATGGATTGGGGATCATTGGGTCGTTGTTGATGATCATCGGTGTTGGGTCGTATATGATGCGGAAAAGGCTCAAAATGCTGCGTCGAATAGGATTGCTTAAATACTGGCTCGAATTTCATATTTTTATGTGTACCCTGGGGCCGATATTGGTGCTTTTTCATACGGCGTTCAAGTTCGGAGGTCTTGTAGCTATTAGTTTCTGGAGTATGGTAGCTGTTTTTTTAAGCGGTATTTTGGGCAGATATATCTATTTGCAGATTCCCCACACCATCGAAGGCAGAATGATGTCGCGTACTGATATTCAAAATTTACTTAAGGAGTCGGAGCAAACCCTGCAGCATTTAATTACCGATGAAGAGCTCCGTAAATCAATCACAGCAGAATTGCAGGCTTTATCTTTTCCAAACCAGGATACTCAAGACGATGTGAAGCCTGTTAAGCTTGGCACGGTTGCCAGCCATCTGAAAGATGCTGGTGTTCCAGCTGAAAACAGATCAGAAATTGTTGCGATATTAAAACGCAATTTAGCTTTTGGCAGAAGGATAAAGCGACTTGAAATGATGCAAAATCTTTTTCGCTATTGGCATGTGGCTCATTTGCCCTTTGCGCTTTTAATGTTGATTATCATGATTATACACATCATTGTTGCCCTATTATTCGGATACACATGGATATTTTAATAAATATAGTTTTTGCAGAGCAAGTCCTGATTTATGGCGCTGTTTTTTTGCTTTTTGGCCTTATCATTCTGATCTATGTTCTAAAGCTCAGAAGGCAATCCCGACTGGTAGGCCAAAAGATTGAGCAGGCACGCGAATCGGGCTTATACGAACCTGTTTCGCTTCATCCTGTGATCAACCCAAACAAGTGTATTCAAAGCGGTGCCTGTATTTCGGCTTGTCCCGAAAAAGACATCATTGGCATTATGAATGGCAGGGCCACTACCATTAATGCTTCACGCTGCATCGGACACGGCGCCTGCTTCCATGCCTGCCCAACAGAGGCCATCACGCTACACATTGGTACAGCAACAAGAGGTGTGGATCTGCCACATGTTAATCAATATTTTGAGAGCAATGTGCCGGGAATTTATATTGCGGGAGAATTAGGGGGCATGGGACTCATCAAAAATGCTGTGGAGCAGGGCAAACAAGCTGTGGAAAATCTTACGCAACAGCTCCACAAAAATCATGGTGCTACTTATGACCTTATTATAATAGGGGCTGGACCTGCTGGCATTTCCGCATGCCTAACAGCCAAAAAACTGGGAATAAATGCTTTAACTGTTGATCAGGATACGCTAGGCGGGACTGTATTTACTTTTCCACGATCAAAAATAGTAATGACTTCGGCGATGAATTTGCCGCTATATGGTAAAGTTAAGTTGTTTGAAACCAACAAGCAGGAGCTGCTAACTATTTGGAATGAAGCGCTTAATAAAAATGGTTTGGCCATAAAAGAACAAACCAAAATTGAAAAAATAGAGAAGAAGGAGAACTATTTTGAAGTGGTAACGGCTCAGGGCGAAACCTTAACCTCTGCCAAAGTACTGATTGCTATCGGCAGAAGAGGGACACCTCGAAAGCTCGGTATCCCCGGCGAAAACAGTCAGAATGTGGCCTATCGCCTGCTCGAACCGGAAGATATTAGCAATAAGAAAATTTGTGTGGTTGGAGGAGGAGATTCGGCAGTGGAATCGGCTTTGCTGTTGTGCGATCAAAATGAAGTGATGCTATCCTATCGCAGGGATGGTTTTCAGCGGATTAAACCTAAAAATCAGGAACGGGTTGAAGCGGCAATAGCACAAGGAAAACTGAAGGTGTTGTTCAATTCTAACTTGCTGGCTATTGAAGATGAGGCCATAACAATAGAGGTTGATGGTGATCAATATCAACAAGCTAATGATCTGGTTTACATTTTTGCCGGTGGAGAACTGCCTTCAAAATTTCTTGAAAATGCCGGAATTACAATTACTAAAAAATTCGGAGAAGCCTTGTTAAAACATTAAAATGAACAGTTATCTAAAAAGCATAGTAGTTTTTCTGCTGATTGTAATCGGTTCACAGCTTAGTTTGCAGGCTCAACTGTCGCCGGGCGACCTCGCCGAACCTCATGCCCACCTGGAGGGGCTGAGCAATTGCACGCTTTGTCATGAATTGGGGAAAAAAGTATCCGACCAGCTTTGCCTGGACTGCCATAAGTTGCTTAACGAAAGGATAACTCAAAATAAGGGATATCATGCTTCTGAAGAAGTAAAAAAGGAGGCGTGTATTGCCTGCCATAGCGATCATCACGGCAGGAAGTTTAAGATTATAAATTGGGATACCACCACTTTTAATCATGATCTTACCGGATACGAATTGCAGGGGCAACATGCCGAAACAAGCTGTAAATCATGTCATACTAAAGACTTTATTACCGATCAGAATATTAGGGAAAAACAGTTTTCCTACCTGGGTTTGTCAACAGATTGCCTGAATTGCCATGCTGACTATCACCAGCAAAGTTTGCCGAATGATTGCTTACAATGCCACGATTATAAAGCTTTTAAGCCTACTTCTGCTTTCGATCACCAGGAAACGCAATTTCCACTTTTGGGGAAGCATACCGAAGTTGATTGTATTGAATGTCATCCCATAACAATTCAAAATAACAGCGATTATCAATTATTTAAACCAGTTGATCACCAGAGCTGTATTGCCTGCCACGAAGATGTCCATAACGGAAAATTTGGAAACGATTGTAAGAAATGCCATAGCGAAAACTCCTTTAAACAGATAAAAGGATTAAGCAGCTTTGACCACAATGCAACGCAGTATCCGCTCACAGGACGTCATCAAGGCCTGAGTTGCGAGGCGTGTCATAAAAACAGTTATACTGATCCATTGCCTCACAACCGCTGCATGGACTGCCATACCGATTATCATCAGGCTGAATTTACAGCCACCAATTTTAATTCGGATTGTATTGACTGCCATACAACGGCAGGTTTTACGCCCAGTAATTTCGGGATTGAGCAACATCAGCAGGCCGCATTTGCCTTGCAGGGTGCTCATCTTGCTACCCCTTGTTTTGAATGCCACCTGAGCGATGATCAATGGCATTTCCGGAATATTGGCGAGTTTTGTGTTGATTGCCATCAGGATCCCCACAAACCTGCGATCAGTCCGAAGTATTATCCCGAAAATGATTGCAAATCCTGCCATAGTGAACAAAGCTGGCAGCAAATAACATTCGACCATGAGCTCACGGGATATCAGCTTGAAGGCGAGCATGCCAGCCTCGAATGTCGCGAATGCCATATCAAACCCAACCCGATTACCAATCAAAAAGAGCATATTTTTAACCAGACCAAGCAAGACTGTAAAACCTGTCATACTGATCCGCATGCCGGACAATTTGATCAAGAGGCACCCAATGCGAATTCATGCACAACTTGTCATAGTGCACAAAGTTGGGATCCATTGCTTTTTGACCACAGCAAAAACCGTTTTGTGCTCGATGGTGCCCATCAAAACCTGGCTTGTGGTGATTGCCACAAAAAAACACTGCTCAATAACCAAACTGTTACTCACTATAAAATTGATTACCGATGCGAAGCCTGTCATTGATTTTTTTATTTCTGGTATGCCTTATGCCACAAATATTTGCCCAGAACCCTCATGGGGAGGAGCTTAAAATAGCTTGCAGTGATTGTCACAACAGTGAGGGATGGAAATTGATTCTTGGCACTTACCCCTTTGATCATGTTTCGACAGGATTTGTGCTCGACGGACAACATGCTCAAACGGATTGTCAGAGTTGTCATCCAACCCTGGTATTTAACGAGGCAGAGCCTTCATGCATCAGTTGCCATACCGATATTCATCAGCAAACAACCAGTCAGGAATGTGGTGATTGCCACCAAACCAATTCCTGGATCGTAAATAATATCACGAGTATTCACCAGATGAGTCGGTTTCCTTTGCTGGGCGCTCACTTTACGGCAGATTGCATCGACTGTCATACCTCGGCCTCCACGCTGAACTTTGAACCCCTTGGAGTAAATTGCGTCGATTGCCACGAGCAAGATTACCTTCAGGCAAAAGAGCCGGATCATGTTGCCGGGAATTACTCTCTTGATTGTATTGAATGTCATCAGTTTAATGCATTCAGCTGGTCGGGCACTGATATCAATCACGACTTTTTCCCCCTTTCAAAAGGGCATGATATCCCCGATTGTAGTCAATGTCATACTCCGGGCACCTATAGTGGCTTGTCGCCTGATTGTGTTTCTTGTCATTTATCAGATTATCAAACGTCAAACAACCCCAATCACAGCAGCCTTAACTTTTCTGAAAACTGTAAAGAATGTCATACAACAGATCCTGATTGGAGGCCGGCAGATTACAGGCAACATGATATTTTTTCTTTTCCAATATATTCCGGCGAGCACAATGGTGAGTGGAATACCTGCACAGATTGTCATCAGACCGCTTCGGATTACGCACAATTTACCTGCATAAGTTGCCATGAACACAATAGAACGGAGATGGACGATGAGCATCGAGGAGTAGGAGGATATATTTATGAAAGCGGGGCATGTCTTGAGTGTCATCCGCTGGGAAATGCTGATGATGACAGCTTCAATCATAACCTCTCAGATTTTCCGTTGCTTGGTTCACATACCAACACCGACTGCGAGGAATGTCATGCCGAGGGCTATGCCGACACGCCCACGAATTGTGATGCCTGTCATATGGATGCCTACCTGGAAAGTATTAATCCCAATCACGCAGCATTAGAATTGGAGACATCATGTGCTGATTGTCACGACGAGCAGCCCGGCTGGCAGCCTGCCAGCTTTCCTTTGCATAACGACTATTATGCCTTGGCTGGTGCGCATAATGTAATAGCCAATGATTGTGTATTTTGTCATGACGGAGACTACAACAACACGCCCAATACCTGTTATGCCTGCCATACGGAGGAATACGTGCAATCGCAAAACCCACCGCATCAATCTTTGCAGTTTTCAACGGAATGTTTTGAATGCCATGATGAAAATGCCTGGACACCATCAACGTTTGATCATGACGGACAATTCTTCCCCATTTATACAGGAGAGCATCAGGGAGAGTGGGAAAGCTGTGCTTCATGCCATACGCAGCCTTCCAATTATGCCTTGTTCAGCTGCATCGATTGTCATGATCATAATCAACCTGATATGGATGAAGAACATCAGGGAGTACCTGGATATGTTTACGAAAGTGAAGCTTGTTTTGCCTGTCATCCAACAGGAAACGGAGATGGAGGCTTTAATCACAACCTGACTGAATTTCCACTCACCGGTGCACACAACACCCTGCTTTGTGCCGAATGCCATGCCGATGGCTATGTTGATACGCCAATGGAATGCTTTGCCTGCCACGAAACTGCCTATAACCAATCAGTAAACCCAAGCCATGAAGCCTTGGCCTTGTCAACAGATTGTGCATCTTGCCATACCACCGAACCCGACTGGCAACCAGCTACTTTTGCAGTTCATAACGACTATTATGAGCTCTCAGGAGCCCATGCTGCAGTTGCAGATGCCTGTGCATTGTGTCATCAGGGAGATTACCTGAGCACACCAAATTCTTGTTTGGAATGTCATCAGGCTGATTACAATCAAACAATCAATCCTAATCACGAGCAGTTGAATATCGGCACAGCCTGTGATGATTGCCATACAACTGAACCCGAATGGCAACCGGCAACTTTTCCTATCCACAATGATTTTTATGTGTTGAATGGCGCTCATGCCGCTATTGCCAACGATTGTATGCTCTGTCATGACGGCGATTATATAGCGACAGAAAACACCTGTTATGCCTGCCATACAGATGATTACAATCAAACAACAGACCCGCCGCATCAGAGTGCGCAATTCCCCACAGATTGTCAGAGCTGCCATACCGAAATCAGCTGGGAACCTTCCACCTTTAATCATGATGCGCTCTATTTTCCTATTTATTCCGGAGAGCATCAGGGGGAGTGGAACACTTGTACCGATTGCCATACGAATCCAACTAATTATGCCATATTTAGTTGTACCGACTGTCACGAACACAACCAAATTGATATGGACGACGAGCATCAGGGAATTAATGGCTATGTGTATGAAAGCAATGCCTGTCTGGAATGTCATCCGAATGGTGATAGTGATAAACTAATGCGTTGGCAAAACACCAAAAAAAGTATCCGATGAAAAAACTTGTTTTACTGATTATCGCTTTTGGTTATTGGTGGCTTCCCGTTTCTGCACAGGATACTGGTGTCGAAATGCAGGGCGAAGTTTCCTATGTAACGAGCGCCAATGTTTATGTAAGGTTTGCAGAAACCGAAGGACTTAAAGCCGGCGACACCTTATTTTTTAACAGTAGCGGACAAGCTGTCCCGGTTTTGGTTTTAACCAATCTTTCCAGTCTGTCGGCAGTTGGTAAGCCCTTGCCAGGTGCGGTTGATCTCAAAGTTGGTGACAAACTTTTCATCTTTGTATCTGCTGAAATTGCATCAGACGAGAAAAATAACGGTTTAGTAAAAAATGAAGAGGATCCGGTTTCAGCATTTATTCAAGAGGAAGAATTACCTGATTCTCCGGAAAGTGTTGGCCAGAAGGAAATTGCAGATACAGCGCCGAAATTGAAAGCCGATATAAGCGGCCGCTTCCGGGTGGCATCCTATTCGGGATTTTCGAATACCGAAGGAGGCAACAGCCAGAAAATGCGCTATAACTATGCCATGAAAGCACGCAACTTGCTGGATGGTAAACTCAGCCTGGAAACTTATCTTGTTTTTAGTCATCGCAATGGACAATGGGATGAAATTCAGTCGAACCTTTACAATGGACTAAAAATTTATGACCTTTCGTTAGGGTATAAGTTTAATAACCATTTTGCGCTCAGTTTTGGCCGAAAAATCAACCCAAAGTTAAGCAGTGTGGGCGCGATCGACGGTTTGCAGGCCGAATACAGGCAAGGCGCCTTTACGATTGGCGCTGTGGGTGGCGCACGTCCTGATTACAGAGATTACAGCTTTAATTTTAACCTGGCGCAATTTGGGGGCTATATCAGTCATCAGGTCAATTCAAAAAATGGCTTAGTACAAACTACGCTTTCGGTGATGGAGCAGCAAAACAATGGCCTTACCGACAGAAGATTTCTTTATATGCAGCACTCCAATACGATCTTTTCGGGATTGTATTTTTTTGGTTCTGCTGAATTTGAGTTGTATAAAAAAAACCTGGATGTAGCATCTGACCGCAGCGCACTGACCAATCTTTACCTGATTTTAAGGTATAAATTTAGCAGAAAAGTCTCTGCAAGTATCTCTTTCAACAACAGAAATAACATCATCTACTACGAAACATACAAGGACATTGTAGCACGTTTATTAGAGAAAGAAATGCTGCAAGGCTACAATCTCAGGCTTACCTACAAGCCAATAAAACTACTAACAGTTGGTGTGAGTGCCGGCTACCGCGAAAGGAAATCAGATCCCAGATCATCAAAGAATCTTTATTCCTTCGTTTCGATCGCCAGAATCCCCGGCACACAACTTTCGGCAAGTTTGACGCATACCTACCTTGAAAACGCCTATCTCAAGGGTAATATTTTCAGTGGGATGTTTTATCAGTATTTGAATGAAGGCAGAATATCGCTGGGTTTTGGCTACCGCTATGTCAACCAATCCTACTTTGATATGCTTAGCAAGCTGAAACAGCATATGGGAGAGATTAACATGAATGTTCAGCTAACGCGAAAACTTTCTGGTGGCATCTATTATGAAGGTACGTTTGAGTCATCCTCAAATTATCACCGACTTTACGTAACGGTATCACAGCGGTTTTAAGCCATAGAGCTAATAAAAAGCATCAAATTCAAACATTACAGTGGCTTATCGTAACGAATAGCAATTTGCGCTCCTTTGTTTGGTTTGCTTGCAATCAACAATTGAAATCCTAACAACTGACAGGCCTTTTGAACGATGGATAAACCCAATCCATCGCCCTGCTCTCTGGTGTTTATAGCCTGTTGCGACCGGTAGAAGGGATTAAAAATCTTTTGTTGTTCCTCGGGATCAATACCAATGCCTTCGTCTTTTATGCTGAAAATATAGTCATTTCCATCTTCTGGGAGTTCTATTTCGATGGTTCCGCCTGCGGGAGAATATTTTACGGCATTAGAAATCAAATTTTCAAAAATGATACTAATCAGAAAAGGGTCGGTTTGCAATTCGAGGTTTTTCTCCGGAACAAAATTTATAACAAGGTTTTTCTCATTTATCAGATGCGAGAAGCGCTGTATTATATCGTCCGTAAGAGATACAAGCGACACAACAGCCCGTTGCTTCATGTATTTGGTGCTGTCGAAACGCGCCAAAAGCAAGAGTTGGTCAACAATAGTCCCCATGCGGTTAATCTCAAGAACTGTTTCGTGGATGGTTTGTTTATATTCTTCCTCACTGCGGTTTTTTCTGACAAGTACTTCCAAAGTGCCTTTTAACACGGCTAAGGGGGTTTTTAATTGATGGGCAGCATCCGCAGTAAATTGTTTTTCGCGTTGCATGCTGTTTTCAATGCGATCGAGCAAGGCATTAATAGCCATCACAAGCCCATACAATTCATCCTTGCGAACAGGAATGGGAATGCGCTGATTGAGGCTATCCCGCTGGATGGTGCGCGCTTTGCGGGTAATAACATTTACGGGTTGTATGCTCTTGCCGGCCAGATAGCGGGCAATAAAATAAAGCACAATTAATAGAAAAGGAAAGCTTGTTAATAAAATAGTACGCAGTATGTTGAGCGTTTGCATTTGTCCGGCAATAGGCAAGGCCGCAACGATATACCCCTCCACGGTGTTGTTGCGGATGATGGGCAGTACTTTAGCCCTGATTTGCTGGTTGTTTAAGCTGGTGTTATAGGCTTTTTGTCCGGTTTTATCATAGTTGAAACTCAGGCTCTCGCTTTTCAGGTTGGGCGATTTGTCGCTGAGCTTTCCGTTCTTGTTACGTACTTCAATAAAAAGTGGAGTAACATCAGCCTCCAGGTGTTCACGTTCTTCCCATTCCGATTTGTTTATAAAACGAATATTACCATTTTCAAGCATAACCTCCTGGGTATGCTTAACACAGGCGGTATGCAGCTGACTGTCGATGTTGTGATAAATAGATGCCTCAATGATGATATAGATCAAGGCAAAAACCAACAGGATCAAGCTGGCAGTAGCGCCTATATAGTTTGATGCAATTCTGTTCTTATAGGATATAGGTCTCATGTTTCGCGCATTATGTAACCGATACCTCTTACTGTTTGAATGTAGGCTTCATGATCGTCTGCTCCAATTTTTTTACGGAGTGAATTGATAAAAACATCAATCACAGAGGTGTTGTAATCGAAATGAATGTCCCATACTTTTTCTAAAATCAAAGTTCTGCGGCACACCTGATTTTTATTTCTCAGTAAATAGGCCAAAAGCGAAAACTCTTTTTGCGTGAGTAAAATTTCATGATCATCTTTGAAAACCTGATGTGTAGCTGTATTTAAAGCGATGTCCTTGAACCTGAAAATGGCATGTTCGCCTGTTTTAGGTCTTAACTGCACCCTGATCCTTTCGAGTAGCTCTTCAAAATGAAAAGGTTTTTTTATAAAATCGTTGGCTCCGGCTTTCAGTCCTTCCAAGGTGTCCTGCAAGGTATCTTTGGCAGTAAGAAAAATAATGGGCGTATCGGTATTTTGCTTTCTATAAAGCCTGCATACCTCAATGCCATTCAATCCCGGAAGCAGCCAATCAAGCAATATCAGATCATAAATGCCTGATAATGCAATGTCCAAACCTAATTTTCCATCGCTCGCAATATCTACACTGAATGACTCTTCCTCTAATCCCTTTTTTAAAAAGTTTGCTATCCCAACAGCATCTTCAATAATAAGTAGTTTCATGATATCAGGTTTTTGGCAAAATGTATGAGTGCACCTAAAATAATTTCTTCAACACATTCAATAAATCGGCTCAGATAAAAGTGAAGGGCTAAAGTAAGTAATAATATTGAACTCGATTTAAGCACTTGGCCCGAACTTCAATCCTTCAACATGTGAGACCATCTATTAATCATCATTGTCCTCATAGTGTTCGCTGTTTTGTTTATTCGTCTCGTTGTCATTTAATGGCAGATTATAGGCCAGGAAGAAAAGATAAATGGGAACGATGAACCACAGCAAGACATAAAATTTATGGAAAGTATTCAATTTGGCATTTTTGGCCTCGATGTTTTTATAACCGGTGAAAATAGATTGAAGTGTGCCTGTTTTTCTATGAAACAAGGTATCTGCCAGTATTCCAAGTAAATGCGCTCCTACTAAAACCAAAAAGATATTGGCGAGCACTTCGTGTACTTCTTCCAGCAAATCCTCCTGAATCGCAAATCCCGGCATGTTATTTTCTGTGGCATACAACAAATAGCCTGAAATGCTGCAAATCAAGCCAATTAGTAATATCAAAAGCATAACAACAGCTGCCACCGGATTATGGCCGACATGGTTTTTTGCCTGTGAAAAATAGTTCTTTATAAATCCTTTTTGATGTTCAGGACCTATTGGAAAGTCTTTAAAATTCGAATATCTTGGACCAAAGATGCCGAATACAATTCTGAAAAGGATCAAAGAACCTACAAATGCACCAAAAGCAAAATGCAGGTTTTCAAACTTGTCAAAATCACCTAAAATGTAAGCAGTTGTAAACCCGATTGCCAACAACCAATGAAAAACCCTGGTTGGTAATGTCCAGATATAAGATTTCATATTTTAATAATTTAAGGGTGAAAGTCTATTCCTTTTTATCTGTTTCCGGAAGTTTTTCAATAGAGAAGTCTGCTGCAAATCAACAAAATAGAAAGCCTGGATAAATGCTTGCAAAATGCCCGTATGCCTATCATCAGCTATTTTTGCTGATTCATTTGGCAAAGCTAATGAAGCTTCTTCACAGATTGTCTTAGTTTTTGATTAGGATTTCATTAAAAAGCTTTGGCAGTAAAAGCGATAAATAATTTATTTTCAGAAAATTAATTCATACCTTTGCCGCTCATTTCCAATACATTTTATGCCTACATTTAACGAACTCGGGCTGAAACCCGAACTTTTAAAAGCCGTCGAAACACTCGGCTTTAACGAACCCATGCCGATTCAGGCTGCCGTAATCCCCGAATTGATTCAAAACCCTACTGATATGGTTGGGCTGGCTCAGACCGGAACAGGGAAAACCGCGGCTTTTGGGCTGCCATTGCTGCATCATATTGATAGCAATAGGGCAGAAACACAAGCGCTAATTTTATGTCCTACCCGTGAGCTCTGCGTGCAGATCACCCGCGATCTGGATGGCTTTGCGCAATTTCTTCCTTCTATTAGAATCACCGCTATCTATGGTGGTGCCAGTATCGATGGCCAGATAAAATCATTACAAAAAAAACCACAGATTGTGGTGGCCACTCCCGGCCGTTTGCAAGATATGATGCGGCGACGCAAGATTGATATGTCGAAAATCAGTTGGGTAGTACTCGACGAAGCCGATGAGATGCTCGATATGGGCTTTCAGGAAGAGGTGGATTTGATTTTGTCATCTGTGCCCGATGAGCGTCATATTTTACTTTTCTCGGCTACCATGCCGGCTGTTGTCGAAAGTATCCTGGCACGCTATATGAAAAGCCCCGTTGTGAAATCGATGGGCAAACGTAACTCAGGAACAGCTAATGTGCGTCACAGCTATTACCTGGTACATGCCAAAGACCGCTACAAAGCCCTCAAACGTATCGTCGATTTTCATCCTGCCGTTTATGGAATCGTTTTTTGCCGCACACGTGCCGAAACCCAAGAAATTGCTGATCAGTTGATCAACGACGGCTATAATGCCGGTGCGCTGCATGGCGATCTTTCTCAGGTTCAGCGCGATCATGTGATGAATCACTTCCGCGAAGGAAACCTGCAAATTCTTGTTGCCACTGATGTTGCTGCACGTGGGCTCGACGTAAATAACCTCACCCATGTGATCAATTACAGCCTGCCCGATGACCCCGAAAGTTATGTGCACCGCAGTGGTCGCACAGGCCGCGCCGACAAAACGGGTGTTTGTATCAGCCTGGCACATATGCGCGAAAAAGGTAAGATCAGACAGATTGAGAAACAACTTTCGCAACCTATCGCACAGGCCAAAATTCCAACGGGAATGCAGGTCTGCGAAAAACAGCTGTTCAATTATGTGGACAAGCTCGAAAATGTTGAGGTAAATCACAAAGAAATTGAAGCATATCTGCCTGTTGTTTTTAGAAAACTGGAATGGATGTCGCGCGAAGAGCTTATCAAACGCTTTGTTTCTATTGCCTTTAATCGTTTTCTGGATTACTACCGCGATGCTCCGGATCTGAATGTTGACGAGAGTCGCAGCCGCTACGAGGATGAAAGACCTGGCAGAGGAAAGAAAAAACCTTTCCGCGAGCGGGGAAGCGAACGAGGTGCTGAACGTGGCGCTGAGCGTGGTGGAAGAGGCGGACAGGAAGCCGGCTACCAAAAGCTTTTTGTGAGCCTTGGCCGTAAAGACAGCATAAAACCTGCCGCACTGATCGGGCTGATCAATCAGGTAACACGTTCGCGTGATGTCCGTATTGGTCAAATCAAACTGATGGATAATTTCTCTTTTGTGGATGTTGACGATGCTTCAGCTGAGATGGTAATCAATGCCTTCAAAAACAAAAAGATGAACCCCGATAATGTCAGGCTCGAAAGGGTTGCCGATGATAAAAAATCGGGAGGTAACAGGCCTGATTTTAAGCGCAAAGGCGGTAAAAAACGCAAAGGATAAAAACGGTTTCGGCCGTTGCCTGAATGATCCTTAGATCAGCAGAGTCCTAACTAAAGCCTATTTTAGTAAGAGGTTTTTTGGAGAAGCTATTTTCCGGAAAACCTCTTTTTTATTGAGATTTTGAGGGGAACTTTGCATTGCATCAATACCAGTTTGGTTCAATCAGTACAAAGAAGTTAACCGACCTTAGGAAGTCAGTCAACAATAAATATCATATTCATGTTTGGTCAAAAAAGAAGAAACGATTTTATTTCATACACAATTGAGCACAAGTTTTAGACAGTTTTAAAGTTCAACTTTAAAAATGTCTAGAAATTATTAATCGTCATTTATCCATTCTTTATTCAAAGTGCGCAGCTTCAGGTAACAGAGATTATTGAAAGGATTTTACGAATGCAGTGATACAGCTCCTCCGATTAGGGTTGAATTTTTCGAAATGCTATTGCCCTTTTGAAAAATTACTATAAAAAAACTCCCACCGAAGCAGGAGTATAGGATTTATATCCTTCGGCACGCCGAAGCTATCGGTTGCCTTATTGTGATAAGATATAAAAATGGTTTTCTATATTTTTGTTGAACAAATGTAATTCTTTTTCCTGAAAACTTATTACATTTAACCAATATTTTTTGATTACCAACCTAAAGCAACCGGAAATGACTAAAATCTTAGGACTCGACCTTGGCACAAACAGCATTGGGTGGGCTGTTTTGGATGCCTCAAAAAAGAGAATAGTAGATACTGGAGTCAGAATTTTTCAAAAAAGAGGAAATATGAACTTCCTAGAAACAACGAACCTCAGCAAAACTGAGGCTCTAATTTTATCCTTCGGCATATAGCCTTATTGTGATTTGATGTGATACAAAATTAGTAAAAATATAAATATGCACAACAATGGAAAGAATTAAACTTGGATTAGATATTGGAACGAACAGCATTGGCTGGGCAATATTGGAAAAGGAAGACAAAAAGTATCATTTTCTGAAAAAAAAAGATGAAAATGAAAATTTCATTCCAATTCCTACAAAGGGCAGTTATATCTTTCCTAAAGGAACAGAGGGAAATGAAAAGTCAAAAGCAGCGACAAGACGTGGGCACAGAAGTGCGAGAAGACGAATAGACAGAATTCGCAGACGAAAAATTGCGACAATAAAAGTTTTAACAGAAAATGAATTGTGTCCTACAATTTCAGACAATGAACTAAATAATTGGCGGTATTCAAAAACATATCCTTGTGATAACAAAGAATTCATTGAATGGCAAAGAACAGGGAAAAAGGGTGGAGATGTAAAATCTGAGAAGTACAAACAACCCTATTATCTTCGCTATTTGGCTGCAACTAAAGTAGGATTAATGAATTCTGAATTTGGCAGATATCAGTTGGGAAGGGCTTTTTATCATTTAGCACAACGGCGGGGATATAAATCCATAGACGATGAGGAACAAACTGATGATAAGATAGAGCAATTTAAAACAACAGTAAGTAAACTTATAGAAGAAAGCAGTTCCTGTGCTGCTTTTTATGAACCTTTTCTAGTGGTACTTGACACGTTTAAATCGGAAAAAAAAGTAGAACGTCTCGGAAAGAAGATAATACAAAAACTAAAAAAAGAGGGTACATTCGAGGTTGTATCGCAATTTATCTTTGAAGAATTTAACAAAAGAGAAAACCTTGGGAAGGTGGAAAGTGGAATTCAAGACCTTTCTCAAAAAATTGAGGAAAGTAGGCAACCTACTTTAGGTAGTTATTTCTATTCCATTTATGCACAGAAAAATGATGTTGGAAATATTGAACGTATACGTGGGCGTTATATTGACAGGGAAAAGCATTATTTAAAAGAGTTTAATTATATATGTGAAAAGCAGAAAATTCCTGAAGACTTAGAAGAAAAATTGCAATTTGCCATATTTTATCAGCGTCCGCTGAAAAGTCAGAAAGGCCTGGTTGCCAAATGTCCTTTTGAACCTAAGCGAAAACGGATTGCAATTTCTCATCCTCTTTTTGAAGAATTTAGAATGTGGGAAACAATCAATCGTATTAAAATAAAAACGGAGAATGATTCGCGGCTGCGGTTTTTAAACAAAGCAGAAAAGGAACTCATTGTTAAAGAATTTCAACAGAAAACAGACTTCGAATTTGAAAAACTGGCCAAAAAACTAAGTCAGGGGAAAGACTTTCGATATGTAAAAGATAGAAACAAGATGACGGCAGAGATTGAATATAATTTCCCTATGGATAAAACCTTATCGGCTTGTCCGACCCAATCGCAATTAAAAAGGATTTTAGGTAAAGATAACTATGGAAGTTTTTCTCTACTAAATACAGGTTATAAAGCTGAAAAAGGGAAAAGCCAGGTTAGTATTGAAGATATCTGGCACTGCTTGTTTGTTGATTCATTTGGGAAGAAAGATAAAAAGGAAGCAAGAAAGGATTTTGCATTACAACACCTCAACATTTCTGAAGAAGATGTGGAACGATTTGCAAACATTAAGCTTAAAAAGGGATACGGCAGCTTAAGTAAATCAGCGATAAAAAAAATATTGCCCTACCTGAAAGATGGAGAGCATTATTCTCATGCTGTGTTTCTGGCAAATATATCGTCTGTCCTTGATCGGGAACCAACTAAAGAAGAGAAGCAAACTATTATCGCTGGTATTAGAGAGTCGTTAAAAAAACACGAGAAAGAAAAGACGGTAAATGCAATAGTCAATAACTATATTGAGAAATTTAAGGACGGAGATTTTTCGTTAGGTCAAAATGAAAACAGCATTTTAATTCATCGGGATGGAATACGCAACGAAATATATTCATGGTATTCCGAGGATGAGTTGAACCAAATGGAAGAAGATGAAATTACAAAATTGGAAAATCAGTGCTGGTTGAAATTTAGTGAGGCTGCAACGGATAAACGGATAAAGGATATTGAATTTATTAAATCAAAAACAATAACAGCATTTATTGGAGAATTTCTTACACAAGCATTTCCAAACGATACGATAAAGATTGAGAAATTGTACCATCCATCTGCAATGGAAACATATGCAAGAGTGGAAAACAAATTGGGAAATCCGGAAATTTCTTCCATTAGAAATCCTGTTTTCAACCGGGCGATGCATCAAATAAAACATCTGGTGAATAAACTAATTGAAGAAAAACTAGTTGACAAAGACACCGAAGTTAATATTGAAATGGCCCGGGAAATAAATAGTGCCAGTTACAGACGGGCAATGGCACAGTATCAAAAAGAACAGGAGTTTATCCGGAAATGGGCAAGGGAAAAAATTATTGAATGCTACGATGAGAAGGAACGGGAAGGAATTCATCCAACAGATGACCAAATTACCAAATATATTCTATATTCCGAGCAAAACCACCGTTGTTTATATACCAACGAAACGATAACTCCCAGAAAGTTTTTCGCGGAGCAGAGATTTGATATTGAGCATACAATTCCCCGGAGTAAAATCAATGACAATTCTTTGAAAAATAAGACGCTGGCAAATGCAGAGTTCAACCGGAATTATAAAAAGGATGAGTTACCTGCACTTTTAGACGTAAAATTTAAAGAGGAACAAATTACCGGAGAAAGTATAATTCAAACAAGGGACGAGCAATTGAAATCCTATTCCATTTCAAAAGATGAAGTTCATTTTGATGTGGAATTAAAATCGTTGAAAGCAGATTTAAAAAAGTATAAAAATGCTGCGAAAGCAGTTACTGATGCGAATGCTCACGATGAAATCATGACCAGATTTTATTATACAAAACTGAAATACGATTATCTCAATGAGAAGCACTTAAAATTTGAAATGGAAGAGGTAACGACTAAGTTTACTAATGCTAACCTTGTTGATACCCGATTGATTACAAAATATGCAAGGGCATATCTGAAATCATATTTTAAAAATGTAAATGTTGTAAACGGGCAGATAACCGATACGCTTCGAAAAATGTGGGGGCTTCAAGGGGAAAACGAAGAAAAAGACCGAAGCAATCATATTCATCATTGCATTGATGCAGTAACTGTGGCTTGTGTTGAGAAGGGAACGGTAAACCGAATGTCAGAGGCATTTCATAATTATGAACGTGATTATTTCAATGGAAATCCTGGTGCAAGGGTATTTTTCCCCGAACCAATGAAGGATTTTGTTGCAACAATGAAACGCCTAAAAGAAGAAGTCTATATTTATCATAAACAGATTGATAGAATAAAGCCGTTAATGGAACAATTAAAAAAGGAAGATTTTAAGTTATCAATTCTTAGAGGAGCATTAAATAGCCAAAATCCATACGGCATTAGAAAAAAAGAAGAAGGAAAATACTTTTTTGTTCAAAGAAAAAGCATTACTAAAATCAAAGAAAAGGACATCCAAAATATTGCTGATAAACGAATTCAGGAACGCATTCAAAATTTATGCGATGCAAGGGGTAAAAAAATTGAAAAACTGGTATCTGAAAATGGAGACTTTTTACTTTTACCAGAATATGAAGCACCGGATAAAACAGGAAAAGTAGTTAAAAGCGGACCAATGATTATAAAGAAACTAAGACTAATTTCTTCAAAAACCAAATTAGCTCCGTACAAAAAAATCAGAAAAATTGACCGAACTGACAAAGCAGGTCAGGAACACAGGCATGATTTTTATTTTGACAAAGAAGCCGGGAGTAATTATGAAGCAATTATTTATGGTGACCTTGTTCCTGATGAAAAGGGTAAATTGAACAGAGAGTACAGGTTAATTAATCACTTCAACATTGTTAAGAATGTTTTTACTAAAGAACCTTCGCTCCCAATTCTGTTTAAAATCCATTCAGATGATCTGTTTTTAATTTTTAATAAACATTATGATGAAATAATTTGGGAGGACAAAAAGGATTTGCAACAACGGCTTTTTAAAATGGTGAAATTCGATGAAAATGAAAAATTTACGTTAGAAAGGCACAATTATGCAAATGGAGATGTTGATCGTGCTATAGGTATGTCTGAGGAAAATTTAAAAGACATGAATGGGGTTGTTTTACGAAGAAGAGCATCTACGTTTAAAGGTATTCCAACGAAGATTGATGAATTAGGTCGTATTGATATCGAGTATTCAAAAAAGTTTATTAAAAAGCAGGGTTACTAAAATTAACATTTTTGGGAATGTAAAATGAATTTGAAAATTAAAGACCTTCAAGATTTTTAAAATCTTGAAGGTCTGAAAAACAAAAAGAAAATGACTTCCAAAGAAGTTCCATTGGAATACGGCAAGTTTTACCACATCTACAATCGTGGAAACAATGGGTGTAACTTATTTCACGAAAACGAAAACTATGAGCACTTTTTGTATTTATTTGATATACATATTGCGAAAATTGCAGATACTTTCGCATGGGTGCTGATGAAGAATCATTTTCATTTTTTGGTAAGAATTAAGACAACTGAGGAACTAAACCTTCAAGGTTTCCAAAACCTTGAAGGTTTGAAGGGAACAAACAGAAACTTTGCAAATCAGCGATTTGCCAATTTATTCAATGCCTACACCAAAGCTATTAACAAACGGTATTACCGCACCGGTAGTTTATTTGAACATCCTTTCAAGCGGATTCCGGTCACATCAAATGATCAGTTAAAGTATCTGATTTATTATATCCACCATAACCCTATTCATCATGGTTTTTGTAACCATTTTCTTGAATATCCGTGGAGTTCTTACTTGACCATGTTATCACCGAAGCAAACAAAATTAAAACGGGATGAAGTTCTGAAATGGTTTCATGATAAAGCTTATTTTAAAGAATACCATAGCAAGGAGCAAATTGAAAAATTTAATGAATTGCAGATAAATTCAATTTATGATATATAGACCTTCATGGTTTTTAAATCTTGAAGATTTGAGTAAAATCAACCATCATGTTAAAACGAACCTTATTCATTTCAAATCCGTATCATCTCTCGCTGAAAAACAGACAACTGGTTGTTTCTGAAAAAGCCGAAATGCCGGTAAAAACAATTCCTGTAGAAGACGTAGGTTTTGTAGTGCTCGACAATCCTCAAATTTCATTCACCATGAAACTGGTGGAAGAACTGAATGATAACAATGTGGCGGTGGTGTTTTGCAACAGCAAACATATGCCATCATCCTTGCTGTTGCCACTCGATGCCAACCACATTCAGAATGAAATGTTCCGGGCACAAATCAGTGCCTCCGAACCGTTAAAAAAGAACTTGTGGAAGCAAACCGTGGAAGCAAAAATTAATAATCAGGCCCGCTTACTTGAAAAGCTGGGAATAAAAGGGAATCAGTTAAGAACTATTGCAAAATCGGTAAAAAGCGATGATAGCGACAACCGCGAAGGCTTTGCCGCCCGGATATACTGGAATAGGCTATTCGGCAAGGATTTTATTCGTGATAGATATGGAAATCCACCAAATATGTATCTGAATTATGGCTACATTCTGTTACGATCAGCTGTTGCCAGGGCTATTGCAGGTTCAGGCTTGTTGGCAACACTTGGTATTCATCATCGAAACCGCTACAATGCCTTTTGTTTGGCCGACGATATTATGGAACCCTATCGGCCCTGGGTAGATGAAATTGTTTTAAAAATTAAAAAAGAATGGCCGAACCAACTGATGCTTGAAAAAGAGCAAAAAGCTGAACTTCTGCAGTTGATGTCTGCTGATGTTAGAATAGGTGCGAACCGCCGTCCGCTGATGATTGCCTTGTCACAAACCACGGCATCACTTGCCCGATGTTTTACCGGTGAAGCAAGAAAAATCAGTTATCCGGAATTTGAATGACAGATGAATATAATCAGAAAGTATGGCACAAGTCAGGCTAAATGCATATCAAATTATGTGGTTATTTGTATTTTTCGACCTTCCGGTTACAACGAAAATGGAAAGGCGTCAGGCCACTCGATTCCGTAAAGATTTGCTTAATGATGGGTTTTCAATGATGCAGTTCTCGGTTTATTGCCGCCATTGCGCAAGCAAGGAAAGTGCCGATGTGCATATAAAGCGAGTGAAAGGAGTTATTCCAGAAAAAGGGCAGGTGAGTATTTTAAGTGTAACGGATAAACAATACGGGAATATATGCAACTTCTGGGGCAAAAAAACGGGGCCATTGCCCGAAAGTCCCAAACAGCTGGAGATGTTTTAAATGTTATCGTATTCTTAAACCTTCAAGGTTTTCAAAACCTTGAAGGTTTAAGAAAAAAATAATAAATTTGACACCAAACTAAATTTAAGAATCAGGTTCTTTGAAATATTGAAAGAATATCAGGATTAAAAAAACGTGGCATCATTCCGCTTCCTTGCTGGAACAAATTACTTTTATTGTTTGTAAAAACAATTCAAAGCCTTTTAAATAAAGGGAAAAGCTGCCCTTGGTTGTGGTTTGATGTAAAAATGGAATGATATTCAACTAAGACTCGTGGCGGTTATTCGGAAACTTGGTTGTGGTTTGATGTAAAAATGGAATGATATTCAACCACTTCATTCTCTGATTCATCGATGACGAGGTTGTGGTTTGATGTAAAAATGGAATGATATTCAACTTCAGAAGCTGTTTACAAAGCAGTAATGCAGTTGTGGTTTGATGTAAAAATGGAATGATATTCAACTGCAAAGTATGATATAAGCCTCGAGCTAAGTTGTGGTTTGATGTAAAAATGGAATGATATTCAACTAGCTGATAAGATCATATCAACAGGAAAAAGTTGTGGTTTGATGTAAAAATGGAATGATATTCAACGCTGGTATAGCAAGAGCGCACATTATGGCAGTTGTGGTTTGATGTAAAAATGGAATGATATTCAACTGATCGTTATTTACGGAGAGCCAGGGATTGGTTGTGGTTTGATGTAAAAATGGAATGATATTCAACCGCCAGCTAAATGGAACAGGAAAATGAGCCGTTGTGGTTTGATGTAAAAATGGAATGATATTCAACCCATTTTGTTGATGACAGTTCCTGCCGGTGGTTGTGGTTTGATGTAAAAATGGAATGATATTCAACGATATTTGGTCGAAAAGCTGATTGTTTCATGTTGTGGTTTGATGTAAAAATGGAATGATATTCAACTTTCGCGCTTGTGCCAGTGTTTAATCAGGTGGTTGTGGTTTGATGTAAAAATGGAATGATATTCAACCAATGCCATTAAAACACAAATATCAAACACGTTGTGGTTTGATGTAAAAATGGAATGATATTCAACTAGCCGAACCGTTCGGAAATCCCGAAACCTGTTGTGGTTTGATGTAAAAATGGAATGATATTCAACCGGGCCAATGCTTTGATAAGGTATGCTGGGTTGTGGTTTGATGTAAAAATGGAATGATATTCAACAATTCGCATTATTGAAGCTACTCCGATTGAGTTGTGGTTTGATGTAAAAATGGAATGATATTCAACAGGCGCCCAAATTGAGGCCTTTACCAAGCGGTTGTGGTTTGATGTAAAAATGGAATGATATTCAACATTCAAGCTTAGCTTTGTTTAGGATTGCTTGTTGTGGTTTGATGTAAAAATGGAATGATATTCAACGCGCGAAACTTTCGTAAACATGTGTGTAGAGTTGTGGTTTGATGTAAAAATGGAATGATATTCAACCGTTGGTTTTGAAAAGTATGTAGAATGTAGTTGTGGTTTGATGTAAAAATGGAATG
>JAHJTC010000007.1 GCA_018830105.1 Bacteroidota bacterium | reverse complement strand
TGAAACGGTTTGGGTTTTTGGGGAGAATCCTATCCGTTGCCCACGGATGAATCCGCGGGCTATGGATTTTGTTTGGTGGACTAAATAACATGAACCCGGATTTTGTTGTAAGAATGCTTCTTAATGAGTTGTTTATGAATGTAATTATCAATCAATTTGAATGATCTATCGATTCCCATGGCCCACGGATTCATCCGTGGGATATGGGATCAAGGCTCAAATTTCACCCAATGGATTTATCCATTTTCCAACCCGCATTGCTCCGAAAAGGATGAAATTTTGAGGGTATTCAATCAATTTCATACAATGCCATTTAAAAACCGTTGAAACGGTTTCGATTCCGGGAGAATCCTATCCGTTGCCCACGGATGAATCCGCGGGCTATGGATTTTGTTTGGTGGACTAAATAACATGAACCCGGATTTTGTTGTAAGAATGCTTCTTAATGAGTTGTTTATGAATGTAAATATCAATCAATTTGAACGATCTATCGATTCCCATGGCCCACGGATTCATCCGTGGGATATGGGATCAAGGCACAGATTTAAGCCTTCAATGATCGGAATCTCTTCTCCCGTCAATAGGTAAGCCTAATACAGTTGATTGATATTTACGCCTAATGTAATGCCAAAATACCTTTCGGTGATTTGCATGATGGTTTTGTCTAATGCCTTTGTTAGGCCTTGGTTGTAATCAATTTCCAAAAACAGCCAGCGATTAAACAGGATTCCTATGGCCAAATTGCCATGAAGTGTGCCGTAATTCCAACCCAAACCATCAAAAGGTCCCGATCCTCCAATAGGAAACAGTTCTCCAGTTGGACTTACAATAAAAATGGATCTATTCTTATAGCCAGGTTCTAATACGTATTGAAAATTAATCCCTGCTTTTATATAAGGCTGCAGCTTCGAGTCCAGGAAAGTAATTTTCTCACTTAGACCAACAGTTAGGGTATTATAACTGTAGCTGAAGTTTGGCAGATTGTATGTAACGCCTTCATGTTCAAAAACATGATCGGTGTTGTAGCCTTTCTTAAGGAAACCAATTTCCAGCCTGGTGCTAAATAGGCTGCCATGATTTAGCTCACCAAAACCTTTTAAAATGAGGCCTGATTTTGCTTCCTTCCATTCCGTGAATCCGAAAAATTCTGAATTCCACTTTTCATTAAACGAGCCCACTCCAATTTGTACGCCATAGTTGAATGACTGGCCCGCAGCCTGATTTCCTGATAACAACATACAGACCATAGCTGCCATAAGCCCAATGACGCTGAAACAATTGTTTAGTTTATTCATCTCTAACAGTTTGGTATATTATAAACGTTCATTATTTTGATTATAATTGCTTTGTTACTCATTTGGCATTTCCATTTTGCTTCGCATAAAAACCTCGCCTGCCTACTGTTTTCAGCTTCTTTCAATAATCGCAATCTCCTCTTCCGTTAAACCGTAAAGCTGGTAAACCAATTGGTCGATTTGGGATTCGATGTTAGGATGATTCTCTGAACTATTTAACTTTAAGTCAACTAAAGATTTGATTGAATCATGCAAACTTGTAGTTGGTTTTGGAACAGGTAATGATTGCAAATCAGTCATTAAAATTTGAGGGAATGCTTGGGAATTAGTTATTAATTTAGATTTGATATAGTAGTCGGCAACTTTTGAATGTAATACTCCAAGAATAAAAAAATTATGAATGCTTGGATCTAAAGACCAGCATGAATATAAAGTTGATTCCGTAAGTGCAGGTTCAGTTAAATACGCACAACATAAAAAATCTCCTGTTCTTCGAATTAAAATACGAGGAGCTATATCATGTTTTGATTTCAACTTTGTTCCCCCAATAATTGCCAATTTGGAATAGTCTGCAAAAAAATGTTTGTTGATTTTCCACTTTGAAATACAATTTCCTAACAAAAATTTGTCTGGTAAGCTACCTTCGGATTTTTCGAAAATTGATTTTTTTCTATCACCAACTACCATTCCTTTGAAAAGTTGGCATATATCCGAAAGCTTTAAATTTCTTGGGCTATCAATCTTTCTTATTATAGGATCTATAATGGGCTCAAAGTCTATTAAATCATGATTTTTATTGAAAAAGTACTGATGAGTAATAGCTTTTGATTGACTTTTTGAGAAAATGAAAATCACATTTCCTGTATTAGCTTCATCAAATACCATTCCTTCAATTCTAGTGATGTTTATCACAGAACCTGAACCTTCAAACAATGAAATTGTATTGGAATAACTTCTTGTTTCGAACAGTCCTTCTGGGACAATCATAGAATGATATGAGTGTTTATTACTTATTGAAATTCCTAATTCAATGAATAAATTAAATATGTTTTTTGAACTTGCATTTTTAATCGTTTGATAGTTCGTTAAATAATGACTCAGAGCCATACGATCAGTATTGTTTTTAGTCATTATAAAATACGGCGGATTCCCAATCACCACATCAAAACCCACAAAATCGCCTTCGTCATTCAGTACTTCCGGAAATTCGAAGCGCCATTCAAAAGCGTTCTCAAAAATCTTGTTGGCTTTGATGGCTTCTATCTCGGCTTCCAGCTTTTTTGCTTCTTCCGTCAGCTTGGCTACTTTCTTGTTCCAGGCGGCTTTTTCGGTTGCAGTCATCTCAAAAAGCTGCTGCTGATTGGTCAAGGTAAACAGCTCGCCATTGAGTTTGTAAAGCCTCTTGGCCTTGGGGTCGTTTTGTGTTATTTCTGTACGGAAATTCGATTTGATGTCGGCAATCAGCCGCTCCATCTCCCTTTTCTGTTCCTTGCTTTCGGCATTGCGGTAGGTGTCAACGGCCACCCGGTAACTGTCGATCGTCCACTTGCTTTTTTTTAGGGCTTGTTTCAGGTCGGCATCCATGTTAAAACGACTCACCAACGAATTGCCGCATTTGATGTTGATGTCGATATTGGGCAGTGTTTCCAGTTCGTTTTCGTGCTTGTAATAAGCATTTTTCAGCAGCTCGATCCACAAACGCAGCCGGCAAATCTTCACAGAATTCGGGTTGATGTCCACCCCGAAAAGGCAGTTTTCGATAAGGTTTTGCTTTTCGTGGAAGAGGGTTTCCTGTATGCGCTGGCTTTCCTTATTGGCCGGCCTGTATTCAAAAAGTTCTCCGTCTTCATCCGTAACAATCAGCTCATCGTTTACCACCTCAATTTCGTATCGGTTGAGCGACTTTCCGCTTTTGTCCTCCAATATTTTCAGGTCGTTCTTGATGGCAATGATCTCGTTAAGTGCCGAAACCAGGAAATGCCCCGAACCCACGGCAGGATCGCAGATTTTCAGCGAATTGATGATGTCGTTGGCCTGTTTGCGCGAAAATACTTTCTGCCCAATGGCTTCGTAAATATCCTCGATGCTTTGGTATTGATCCAAGCTGTCAGGCTGTGAATCAGGCTGATCAGGCTTCAGGCTGTTGAATTTTTGCAGCACAGCTTTGCGGATGGTTTCGCGGCACATATACATGGTGATGAAACCGGGCGTAAAAAAGGAGCCGTCTTTGTAGCCATTGATCTTCTCGAAAATCAGGCCCAGCACCGAGGCATTGATGAGCGATTTGTTTTCTTCCTGAATCTCTTCGGAGCCTTCGCTGCTGAAGTCGTAAGCATTCAGGAATTCAAACAGGTATTCGAGTGTGCTTAGCTGGCCTGTTCTTTTTTTGCCTTGCCGGTCTTTTAATACGGTCTGCGACACGATGGGAATCGCTTTATCGTCTCTCAGGTTGCTGATAAAAAGCGTGTCCTGCTCCATATCGGTGGGCTCAAAGAGGGAGGAGTTGAGGTAAGGCACCTGCTCAAAAGCCCTGAGAACATCTTCGTTGCGCGCCTCCTGTTTTCGGGCCAGCACCTGAAAAAACAAGCTGTTCAGGTCGTCGTAGTCTTTGATCTTATCAAGATTGAGAAAGGCATACGCGCTGTCGCCCCGATGGTAGGTGATGAGTTGCGCTTCGAGCAGTTTCAGAAACAGTATCCTGTTAATCCAGGTGATGCAAAGCTCAAGGCCTACATTGAAAAGCTTTTCCTCTGTGCTGCTTCCATATTGGCCGGAGCGTTTCAGGTGATTGATCTTATCCAGGCTGTCGAGCTGAATGATGGCATTTTCGAGCAGGCTGCCGCTCTGTCGTTCGCCGGGCTTGTTGCGTTCGATCAGTTTCTTGCTTCCTGCCTTGGTTTCGGTAAGGCCGATGATGTGCAGCAACTCGCTGTAGAAGCGCTTGTCGAGGCTGTTGCTGTCGTTGGTGAACGGCAGTTTCAGCAGGTGTTCGGGCGAGAGCAGCTTAAAAAGCGCGATCAGCTTATTGTCGTCCGTTTTGTCGTTGTTGCGCAGCGGATGCTGGTAATCCTGCAGCTTGAAGTAGGTAAACTCAATTTCTGTATCGAGCTCAGCGATAAAGGGCTCGGCAATCTGTCTGTAGAAGAAATCGGTTTTGGTGTCGGCCAGCCGTCCGCTCTCAAAATCGATGAACTGCCCGATGAGCTTTCTGTTTTGGGCAAAAAGCCTGTCGAAAGTCGTGGCATCAAAAATAAACCATTCGTTGATATTGGTGATGATCAAATGTTTGATTTCGAGGTTCTTTAGCGTGATGCGTTCCCTGAGGTAGTAGAGCACCAATTCCTGGAAAGCTTTGGCATTGAGCTTAGCAAGCATTTGCCGGGGCGTATCGCCCTCAGCGAATGGCTTCACCATCTCGCTTTTGTTGGCCGGTTTCTTGGCTTCGATTATCACACCGACAGTAGTTGTTGCCTTGTCTCCGTTATGGACCACAAGGTCGTTTCGTCCTTTGGTATTTATAAAATGGTTGGGTTCGTAATAGGTCTTTTTCAGAAAGTCGCTGACCAGATTTTTATGAAACTCTTCGGATTCGGTATCGTCCATGCGGTCGAGCAGCTGGATGAGGTTGGCCTTGAACGCCTCGATATCCGTCCGGTTGGGCTTCACTTTCAGGAAAGCCTTGTTCAGTGCCTTACGTGGTTTCAATGGGTTTAGCTTCATCTGGTTT
>JAHJTC010000006.1 GCA_018830105.1 Bacteroidota bacterium | reverse complement strand
TTTCACAGTCTCTTTTTTTAAACCATTTGATGTCAGCGTGTTGTTATATTATATTCAGTCAGAAATTAAACCGCTTTTATGTTGGGGCTGCCCTAAAGAATGTGAGCGAACGTATTCATAAGCACAACGAGCATGCATACGAAAGCAAAAGATAAGCTATTACTGCCAATGAAAATCAGATTAATGTTTAATGAATTTTGTCGTTAGTTCTACTTGACTATCTTCATTCCGCAATTTTATAATATATAATCCACTCTTCAGATATTCAACACCGAAGGAAGTTTGATTTTTCAGGCTTAGGACTTTCTTACCATAGATATCGTATACGTTAACAGTAAACGCTCTAATATTCTGATTTAAATCAATATTAAGGGTTTGACGAGCAGGATTTGGATAAATTTTAATATCATCTCCATATTTTTCAATAATGTTGGTGGGTAAATGCCCAAGCAATTGTATTATATCATCATGGCTAATGGCATAATTATAAAGCTGCACATCATCTATAAAACCATTAAAAAACTGCTGAAGGTTATTCCTACAGCCAACATAACCTTTTATATCATTGCCATAAAGAGGTGTTGCTTGGTTAATATCCAATTCATCAATCAGCTCACCATCAAAGTATAATTTAATTGACTCGTAAGACCTTGTATAGACAATGAAATGCCATTCTTCATCAATAACAAGGTTGCCCTGACTAATCCAAGAAGAGGACCCATCAGTATTATAACCCTGGCCTAAAAATCCATATAGATTGTAAAGTGAATAATTATTTGTATAGGCAACATATTGATCAACACCATATTCTGAGCCAATATCAAAAATAAAACCAGCGCATCCATAATATGGCTGATCAACAATTTTCACCCACATACAATATGAGTAGGTATCAAAATTAAAATGCTCAGCCTCAAAATTTATAAAACTATTCCCATTAAAGTACAAGGCCATATCTCTTTGTCCAAAACGGTCTTTAGCAGGCCAAGTATCATATGCCAAACCTCTATTGTCATTACCACTTTCATCTGGAACATAAATATCGTAAATTTCGTTCAGTGGATAATAAAGAATCAGCGTGCTATCCTGTGCTTCTAATTTACCTATTATTACTAGCAGGCAAATCAATAAGGTTGTAAATGTTTTCATGGTTTTAGTGATTTTGATTTAAATTTCTTTTAAAAGGTATATCCTAAACTAATTCTTAATCATCTTCTCAGTAAAAAACATTTCCCAGGTTTGGGCATGCAAACTACTTTCTGACCATGCATTAAAAAGTATTGTGTCTCCAAAAAACCTTCTTAAAGCACTCATTATTTAATAAGTTTTGGTTTGTTTTTACATCATACAGCAATGCAAATATTAAACTCACCGTAAAAATAAACAATAAGTAATAAAATTCCTATAGAAATCCACATTTTTCAATGCCTGATAAAAATCGTAATTTTGCACCTTCGTTTAACTACCTAACTTATCTTATGCAAAAATATCTCGTGATTCTACTTTCGATGGCTGTCCTATTTATTGGAGGTTGCAGTCCGGCTTTAAAACTGACAAAAAACCAACAGGCAAAGCAGGCTTTTGATGCAGGAAAACTTGAAAAATCCCTTCAACTGTATGAAGAAATCATCGCTGAAGAAGAAGCCACCGGCACATTATCAGAAGAAAACCACTACGAAGAAGCTGCAAAAGCCGCAGAAG
The DNA here is from genome assembly GCA_018830105.1 of Bacteroidota bacterium. GTDB lineage: Bacteria > Bacteroidota > Bacteroidia > Bacteroidales > F082 > UBA5536. The sequence goes on along the minus strand of JAHJTC010000006.1, from coordinate 308,841 downwards.
CGCTTGGGGATATGACTAAGGCTGAATCCTATTACAAACTGGCAATTTATTATAATACTGCCTCCCCGGATACGTATCAAAAACTCGCCGTTTATTATCGCCAGCAGGATAATATCTCCAAAGAATCGGGCATGCTAGAACCCCTAGAAAAATCATTTCCTGAAAGTAAAGCCGCAAAAGCTGAAAGAGCCCGTTTGTATCAAATCTATATTGAAACAGCACAATGGCAAAAAGCGGTTGATTTATGGCCTCCAACACCAGAAGCAGTGCAGGATGAAACACTATTGAACACTTACTTCGAAGCCAATCAAAAACTTGACAATGCTGCGGTATTGGACGACATCTCGGATCAACTCCTCAAGCTAAATCCCGAAAACAAAGCTGCCAACGAATGGAAAGCCATTTCGCTCTACAATAAAGGAGAAAACCGCTACCAGAATGAACTCCAGGACTATGAAAATAATAAAACCCGCAAACAGTATAAAATTATGCTCGATGGCCTGGATACAGCTACTGAAGACTTTAAAAAATCATTGCGTATTTTTGAAAAACTTTACCGTGAGCAGGCCAACAAAACATATGCCCTATACATGGCCAATATTTATGCCCGCTTTGGAGATAAGGCCAAGGCACAACATTATCAAAAGCTGAGTCAATAATTTTATCTGAAAAATATGTCTGAAAATAATAATCCTAAACGTACCGAACTTTCCAGTTTGGGCGAGTTTGGCCTGATAGATTACCTTACAAAAGGTATTGAACTAAAAAATCCATCGTCACGTTATGGTGTTGGCGATGATGCAGCAGTGATCGATCATGTCGATTTTCAAACACTTGTTTCAGTGGATCTTTTGGTCGAAGGCATTCATTTCGATCTCGGTTATACCCCGCTGAAACATCTGGGCTATAAAGCTGCTGTAGTCAACTTTTCGGATATGGCAGCCATGAATGCACGTCCCACACAGATCGTTGTTGGCGTGGCACTCTCCAACCGTTTTTCGCTCGAAGCCATCGAAGAAATATATGTGGGGATCAGACTGGCCTGCGAAAAATACAAGGTTGACCTCGTTGGAGGTGATACAACAAGCAGCAGAGCGGGTTTATTTATTTCTGTCACCGTAATCGGACAAGCCAAAGCAAGTGAACTCTGCTATAGAAAAGGTGCTTCAGAAAACGACTTACTTTGTGTAAGCGGCGACTTGGGTGGAGCATATATGGGATTGCTTTTGCTGGAAAGAGAAAAGGCTGTTTTTAAAGCCAACCCAAATATGCAGCCTGATTTAGACGGATTCGATTATGTGCTCGAACGACAGCTGAAGCCCGAAGCGCGTTTAGATGTGGTAGATGCGCTTGAAAAAGCCGGCATTTTGCCCTCATCAATGATTGACATCTCTGATGGGCTGGCTTCCGAAATCAAACACCTTTGTAAGGCTTCCGGTTTAGGATGTGCCATTTATGAAGAAAAACTGCCAATCGATCCAATGACGGCCAGTGTTGCCGAAGATTTTAAATTGGTTCCTACCGTGGTTGCACTCAATGGCGGAGAGGATTACGAACTTCTGTTTACTGTAAAGGTTACGGATTTTGAAAAAGTAAACAAAATACCGGGGATTAGCATTATTGGCCACATGACTTCAACTGCCGGAGAAGCAATCTTGCTCACCCGCGATAATGAAAGCTTCAACATCGAAGCACAAGGTTGGGACTCGCTCAGTAATGAGGAACAAAAGAAAAATTGATTTAGTCCAAACCGGCATTAGTTTTTTACCGGCAACTTTCACAAATAGACTATTTTTGACTGGTACCTAACACAGTATTAAGTTTGAATCACGAAAAGCATATTAAAGATCGCCTTGCAGTTATTCCTTCAAACCCTGGTGTTTATCAGTACTTTGATGAAAAAGGAACCATTATCTATATAGGTAAAGCCAAAGATCTGCGCAAACGTGTGATGAGCTATTTTGGAAAGCAACAAACGGGTAAGCTGCGGGTTTTAGTTAGGCGCGTAGCCGATATTAAGTTTATTGTTGTTGACAGTGAATATGACGCACTCTTATTAGAAAACAACCTTATCAAGAAGTTCCAGCCCCGCTATAATGTGCTTCTGAAGGACGACAAAAGCTTCCCCTGGATTTGTATCAAAAAAGAGCATTTTCCGCGAATTTTTCCCACCCGAAATATCATCCATGATGGCTCAGAATATTTTGGCCCTTATGCGTCCGTAAAGATGATGAACACGCTGCTCGACTTGATCAGGCAGCTATATACAGTTCGTAGCTGTAACCTTCGGCTAAAACCCGAATACATTGCCGAAGGGAGATTTAAAGTTTGTCTGGAATACCATATCGGCAATTGCAAAGCACCCTGCGAAGGCCTGCAAACAGCCGATGATTACAATGCCATGATCAAGGCAATCAGAGATATTATCCGCGGTAATATACAAATGGTCATCAGGCAAATGAAAACCAAAATGATGGCGTATGCAGAGACATTGGACTTTGAAAAAGCCCAGCTGCTAAAAGAAAAAGTCGAGCTGCTTGAAAAGTACAGAAGCAAATCAACAATAGTTAGCTCCATCATCCATGATGTGGATGTGTTTTCGCTCATTGATGCCACATCCTCAGTTTATGTTAATTACCTTAAAGTAATCGAAGGAGCTATTGTGCAATCGCACAGCATCGAGTTAAAACGTAAACTGGAAGAGTCTGCCGAAGATTTGCTAACCCTGGCAATAACAGATATCCGGTGGAAACTATCGAGTAATTCAACAGAAATTATTGTCCCTTTTGAACCTTCATTTATGCCTGAAGGAATCAAAATAACAACACCCGTTAGAGGCGACAAAAAGCACTTACTCGACTTATCGGAACGCAACGCGAAGCATTTTAAAATGGAAACCGAAAAAAAACGCAGTTTAACAGATCCTGAAAGGCATCAAAAGCGGATATTAAACCAATTGCAAAAAGACCTACGTTTACCTGGTTTGCCCGAAATAATTGAATGTTTCGACAATTCAAATTTTCAGGGTGACTATGCTGTTGCAGCCATGGTGCAGTTCGTCAATGCCAAACCTAACAAAAAAGCTTATCGGCATTTCAACATCAAAACAGTTGAAGGCCCTGATGATTTTGCCTCCATGGAAGAAATCGTTTACCGACGTTACCACCGGCTACTTAACGAAGAAAAACCCTTGCCACAGCTCATTGTTGTTGATGGCGGCAAAGGACAGTTGAGTGCTGCCGTAAAATCACTCGACAAGCTTGGCTTACGCGGAAAAATTGCGATTATTGGTATTGCCAAACGCTTGGAAGAAATATATTTCCCGGGCGACAGCACGCCATTATATATCGACAAACGATCGGAGTCACTAAAAATAATCCAGCAATTGCGCGACGAAGCACATCGTTTTGGTATAACACATCACCGCAAACAATTTGAGAAAGGCACTATAAAATCTGAATTGACAGAGATTGAAGGCATTGGTTTTAATACAGCTCAGAAATTGCTATGGAAGTTTAAATCAGTAAAAATGATAAAATCCGCCAGCCTTCAGGAGCTTCAATCAGTAATTGGGCAATCCAAAGCACAGCTGGTTTTTAACCATTTTCAGCATCAAAACCCCCAGGCATAAAAAAAGCCGTCCGTGAAGGACAGCTTTCTAATACTTTTCAACTACTTTTTATTGCAGCGTGAAACGAACAGGCAAGTTGAAGGAAACCCTTACAGCTTTTCCACGTTGACGACCCGGAGTCCATTTTGGCATACTCTTCACTACACGGATCGCTTCTTCATCGCAACCACCACCAATACCACGCAGGATTTTTACATTGGATACCGAACCATCAGGCTCGACTACAAAGTTTACAAAAACCCTTCCCTGAATGCCGCTTTCACGCGCCATAGCAGGATATTTAATATTTTTGGCAATGTATTCCATCATCTTTGCCGGACCGCCGGGAAACTCAGGCATTGACTCTACCACTGTAAAAATCTCAGCTTCCACTATTTGTTCTTCTTCCCTAACCGGTGGAACATAAACCTCAATTTCAGTTTCCTGGTCTACATCAACATCAATTTCAATTTCATCTTCAACCTCCACATCGTCTTCCACAACTTCCAGCACAGTAACCTGTTTTGGTGGTGGTGGTGGTGGTGGCTTCACCTTTTGCTCAGTAATAGGAACGATTTCCTCAGGAATATCTTCCACATTGCGTTGCATAAGATCAAGTGTACGTTTGTCGTAGCTCTTGTATTCAAAGGCAAAGAAAACAACTGCCAGTGCAACAATCAGACCTATTTGTCTGAGTAAGAGCTTTTTGTTTTCTAGATCCGCTTTCGGTGTCTTTTTAATTTCCATAATAGAATTTTTGGCTGTAACTCAATGACCAATCGTAATGATGGCGCTAAATTAATAATTATTCAAGAAACGATGCATTTTCCTTTTTATTTTTTCGTGCAAGCAGCATAAAAACGGCACTTCCTAATATTGCTCCGATAGCATTTGCGAGGAAATCAAAAACATTTCCATAGCGTCCTGTAAAAACCATTTCCTGCAAAATTTCCGTAACTCCACCATAAAATATTCCAAGCAAAGTCGCAAATCCTACAAGATAATAACGTCGTGCTGGCAGTTTGTATTGTGCACGGTAACCCCAAAGGGTAAGAAATGTAAAAACTCCAAAAATAAAAAAATGCACAAGTTTGTCAGGACTTACCCAATCCCAAAAGCTTTCAACATCCGGAAAATAATTACCGGGAAGCCCTGTGAGCAGCAAAATTAACCCTGCCCAAATACTTCCCGGCCAAAATTTTCTTGTAAATCGGTTTAATCCCGCCACGCTTTATCAGGCTTCAATAAGAGCCTTGTATGCATCTGCATCAAGCAATGCATCAATTTCGGCTTCGTTAGTGAATTTAATTTTAACGATCCAGCCTTCGCCGTATGGATCTTTATTCACTGTTTCAGGAGCGTCTTCAAGGGCTTCATTAAACGCGAGGATAGTTCCGGATACAGGCATAAACAGATCAGAAACCGTTTTTACGGCTTCAATAGTGCCGAAGGTTTCTTCTGCATCTAATGTTTCATCAACAGTATCAACTTCAACAAAAACGATATCACCCAATTCTTTTTGAGCAAATTCAGTAATCCCAATAAATGCTTCTTCACCTTCAAGGCGAATCCACTCGTGATCTTTGGTGTACTTAAGTTCAGCTGGAATATTCATAAAAACAGATTTTTTTGGTTTCTTTATACGGGCTCAAATTTACACTTTTTTATCTCCACGCACCAAAGATTCATTCTAAAATAGCACGGCACTAATGAAATTTTCTTAGAATCTTATTTTTCAGCAATAACCATGAATTTAAAAGGCTCAGCTATCCATTTATTGAGCCAGACTAAAGCGCATGGTTACACCACCAGCCGTATTGGAATTTTTAAATTGAGACGAAACAAATGGATCTGCCATATCCTTTCTGAAATAGGCCTGCATGCTCAACCTGTTGCTGAAAGTATAATCTGCCGTAACAGAAATATTCACCTTACGCTGGCCGGCAGAAACCTGACTGTTTTGCTCATCGATGCGGCGCAGTGTTGTTTTATCCGTTCTGAATCCGAGATCAACTTTTAAAATCAAATCATTTGAAGCACGTGTAGCATTACCACCGGTGATGGAGGAAACAATAAAAGAAAGATTTCTGAGACGATAACCGGCACCAATAACTAACTCATCACCTACCACTTCGGTAAGTTGATTGTTTACAAAACTCAAAGTAAGACTTCTTTGTTTCTTATACTCTACTCTGGCAGTTAAACTATTATGCAAGCCAACGTCAATTCCTAAAAGCGGTGCGAATTGTTCAGAAATTGTAACCTGACCCAAATCATATTTAGGAATAAATAAACTACTGTTACGGTAGGTTTGTGTAGTGTTTTCGGGCTTATAGTCCACATTGGTGCGCCAGCTATTCACCGAATAAGCTGAGCGATAGGCATGCGTAACATTCACGGTTTTAAACAACTGTTGAACAAATGGAATTTTAGTGAGCCCATTATAGTTAATAGTCCAGTTTGGTATAGGCGTTTTAGGGAAAGGGTTCAGCGAAATATTATTGGCGTCTTGTCCTTTATAGGCAGCCAGAAACGAATACAACACCACTTCCTGCGATATCGCACCATAGCCATAAGGATAATTGGCTTTGCCAATTGAATCATAAATATAGCCGCCACCTTCATCAACCCATTGTTGATTATTCAGGGCCAGTCGGTCAGCAATGATCAGACGGTTGCTCAGCATATTTTCAAACAACTCAGAGCTCTCATCACTACGGGCTTTGACGAATGCGGTATTCCACATCCCAAATGACATGCTGAAATTTCCGGTTTCGGCCGGAGAAAATGTATTGAAATTACCCAATGAATCTGCGCGGAAATACTCAGAAAAATTGAGTGCATAAGTACGATCAGCATTGATGTCGATACGCAAGCCTGGCAATGGCTCAAGGTTTATTTTATAGCTGAAATTCTCCGTAAATTTCTCCGCATAGGCACGGTTTAGCAACGAGTCGCGTGTTAGCCAATCATTATCAATCGCCAATTGCCTGATATCGGCTTCATCGCCCAAAACAAATCCTGTGCCAGGCGCAGATGTAGCAAAGTTTAAGCCAAACAAATCAGGCTCAGGCAGAAAGCCCGGAAGGAATATCCCGTTATTCTGCGTATAGCTCAGGTTGGCTTTCTTCACACTCATGGCAAGTTTAAGAATTTGATCCCCAACAATTTTCAGGTAGTTTATGCTGGGCTTTGCCTCAGTTGAATCGGCATTTTCTTCCTCTTCCTGCTGCTGAGCACCCGGGCGCATAGCTCCGGGTCGTGGAGCCGGACCTCCCCTTCCTACTCCCCGCTGAGGTGTATTCAGGGTTTTTAAATACCCGATTTTGTTGTACAGCTTTACGAAATCAACGTTTCCATTCAGTTGCTTGGTATTCTGATTTTCGATGCTATTACCTATTCTTTCCTGAACAGAAAGTGGTGAAGCAAGCCAGGTATAGGCTCCCTGATATCCTGCTGATACAGTCATCCAATTAAGTAGAGGAATTTTATTGATGGGTAAGGTATAATTCACCCTGATCGACTGATTGTAACGTGTTTTTGTTCCTAACCTCAGCACCTCGTCCCAAATGGTATCACGATTCATGTTCCATTCGGTTGTGCCCCGCTCAGGATTGCCTGCCGGCTCATAGATAAAGGCATTGGCTCCTGCCGTAAAATCGAGCGTTAAAGCACGCGTTAGATCAAATTTGAAGTCGTAATTCCTGTTCCAGTCCCATTGCTTGGCGAAAATAGGATAGGTAATAATCTCGCCCTCACTCTTGTTTCTGAATTTCTTTTCGTTGTACTGTCGGTTCATATCCGTTCGAAAAGCAAAATTCTTAGGCAAATAATAAAAATTGAAATCCTTGATCAGTTGCATAAACGGCTTTGAAGCCCAGCCGGATTTAGAAAAAGGTGCCACATTTTTAGGATTTGCCGTGTAGTTATAGCCTAAACCGCCACGATAAGTTTGCCTCACATCGTATTCCACATCAATATTTCGGTGATATATTTCGCTAAATGAATAGGATACATTCCAGTTTTCGATATCATAAATTCGGGGCTGACTGGCATTTCCGGTTCGGTCTTTTCTAACATTAACAAAGTTCACATTCTTGCGCTGGGTATAATCATTGACCAGTGCTTTTAGCGAATCCTGCTCTGATTTGCTGTCGAGCAAATCCAGCTCATCTTGCAATTTAATATCAGGATCCAGCGGATTATACTCGGGTTTAATATGTGATTCGCCATAGTCAAAATGCATGGGAATACGGATACCGGATTCTTCGGGCAGGAACTTACCCAGGTCGATATCTGTAGCTATATCAAAATTCGTCACTGCTTCACGGGCTGTTTCATTCACTTTCATATCAAGGCTTCCAAAGCCCGGTGTACTATGCGATCCGGAAACGACCAAACGGCCAAGGTCGGCCAGCAAAGTTTCTATTCTGGCGGTTGCAGCCCAGCCACCTTTATTGTTAAAATCGGTTACACGCAGTTCGTTAACCCAGATAATCGCACTTTTAGGATTGCCATCATCGTTAGAGTTAAAGCTTTGCTGTTTAGGGTTGCGCACACCTATCATAATACCCATAACATCGCTGATGCTGGGATTACCGATTACCTTAACAATATGATCACCCAGCTGTTCAATGTAGGGATAATTTAATCTGATATCGCTGTTTGGATTTCGCATGGCCTGATTGCGATTTTGCTTCACTTTAATCATCTCATCCAGATCGATATCGAACTCATTCGCCTGAGGCCAGATAACATCATCCTGATCAAATGGAGTGTACCAGGGTGTAAAAGTCAGCGGAATCTCATATTCATAGTAGTTTTCCGTAAAGTCGGAACCCAGGCGAACAAACACGGTCATGTCGCCATAATTCAACTCCTTGTCTTCATATAATTTTTCGGCATGCACGTACATTCTAAGCTTCTTGTACTGCCTGAAATCAAAATCCGTTGTTTTGAAGGCTGCGCGCGCATCGCCATCCATCAGCTGATCAATTGTCATTTGCATCGACTGCTCATTGAGGCGCACCAAACTGGTGGTTCCGAAATTTATTTCCTGATCAATCCCGGGAGGTATCACATAAGGGATCGGGTCGCGCCGTCCATTTTCTTCCACATTAACTGCCGAAATATCGAATTTCGTTTCATTAGCCCCATCATCAACAATATATTCACCCGGCGCCTGCAGGTTTTGGCGGTACTTGCGCCACTCTCCACGAACCAATTCCAGGGTTGCAAAACGCAACACTACAGGCTTTTCAAAACCCCTCATAAACATACGCATGAAGCGGATGGAGCGAAAATTTTCAATATTTCCAACTACTTTTTCGGGCTGGCTGATCGGTATGCGGAACTGATACCATTTTACATTACCAACCTCGCCATTAGCCAGCGGGATATTCTCTGCTTCATGGATATCTGCAATAAAATTTTCGCCCACTTCCATCGTATTCGGATCAAGCTTGATACGGTATTGAAAATAGCGCTCAGCTTCACTCAACGTATTATCCCGATTGATGTCCTCCACATTGGGCAACGAAGTGGCACTTGTAGGGTAAGCCTCTGCATTTTGTTCGTCGGTGGGCGAGTTGCCATCAGGCCCGTTGAAGTTTTTATAGCGTTCGAGTATGCTGCTATACCTTGAGTCACTATCCAGATCTGCACCTCTGAAATACTGAAAATTATCTGACGACGGATCGGCAGCGGCTTGCTGATAGGCCTGCGACTGGGTGCCAAACTGTTGGCGAATCACATCCAGGAACGTAGAAGCATGAAAACTTGCTTCGTCCGTATCATTAAGTCCGTCGTAACCAACATCCTGATACTGGCGCGAAGCAGGATCATTATTAAAGGCTTCGATGAGTGCCTGCAACGAAGGTACACGACCCCAAATGGTGGTATCAACATTTTCGACCACATCGGTTGTGGGCAATCCATTTTCGTACGATTTACGCCCATCGCGTAATATATCTTCCGAAATATCTCCGAGATTTATATACAACTCGCCCTGATTATCATTTACTTCCGAAAAAGGATCCATTATCCAGAACTCGAGGTATTCGATATTGGTTTCTTCAAAATCAGTAGATTCTATGCGACGCATTATGCCACCCCAACGCGTCTCGGGATCACTCAGTGTTCCGTCATCATTCAGGCCATTGCTAAAACTTCCGGGAGCTGCATCAAAATTATAAGGCCCGCGTTCTTCGGGATAATAAGCCATATTCAGCACAGGAATATTTGTTGGTGTGCCCGATGGGATATCTTTACTAGGAAACACTTCATTTTCAAGCACCTGACGTACACTATTTTTCGACAGCTCATTGCGGTCAACATTAGAAGGCCGCAATGTGCCATAGCGGTCGTAGAACAATTGATCAATAATATACCAGGCGAGCTTGGCACGGTTTTTTCCATAATCCAGGCCTGTATTAGGCGCCGCTTCCGGGAACATATCAAACTGGCCCTGTGGCGTACTGGCTAAATACCAGGTATTTACCTGTCGCAGATCGATGGTAGATTTAGCCCCTTCAAAATCATCAATATAGGATGTTCCAGTTTGTCCAACAGCACGTGCATGTCCGGGCAAGAAGTGTGCAAATTCAGCATCAATATTGATTTTGGAAACCTGCTTTGTACTTATTCCCGGTAATTTATCGATCATTTTGGTAAGCCAGCGCGATTCTGTTCTGTAACTCAGGTCGAGGCCATAAATCGTGTTTGAAATAGGATCATCACCATAGTTAACTTTCTGTGTAAGTGGCCTTTCATGCAGATTGAGCAAGGTAGCTCCCAAACGGAAATCCGGATTAATCTCATGATCAACACGCAAACCCATCATTCTTTTCTGTTGCAAGCTAAACAGTGAATTGCTTTCCAGGGCTATGTTGATTGGGGTGCCGGAGCTTAAGATGCCTTCGTTGATAATTCGTACACGCCCCAGGGTGTAATCTACTGTATAATCAACGTTTTCGGTAAGTGGCACACCTCCGGCAGTTACTTTTACCGAACCTTGAGGCACGTTGAGTGCATTCAGGTTGATTTCGCTGCCCGACTGCGATTTGTAAAATCCTTCAAGGATAAATTTATTTTTTTCAGGATATTGTTCTGCTGCCGCTTTCGTTGCAGAATAAAGTGAATCATAGGCATATTGATCCGCCAAATCGGGATTATCCGGAAATATCTCTTCACGGATATGGCTTCCAAAAGGTTCCAGCACGGTAAAAAATATTCTTCCATTGGCAGCATTTATTGTTCCACCCTGCGTAGCTGCATTATCAAGGAAATCGAAAACACCATCGCCACCTTTTACAGGATTATCCTGTTGATTCAGATTGTCCAGACCCATCAGATGGATAAGCGGAACACCTTTTACATCGTCATCTCCTTCGGTAAAATAACCTGTGAGCACCCCATTTTGGTTGCCGGAATACAAAATGTTAAATGTAAAATCTTCTCTATTGACCTGAAAAGCGCGGATAGAATACACGTTTTTCATCATCAAATCCCACATGGGCATGCGGGTATTGAGCGTAGTGCTTTTGAGCAGTTTCACCGCAAGCACTTTGGGGGCATTAATTCCCTGATCAGAAAACTCTCCAACCTGAAAAATGCTATCGTAACCGATCACATTATACTGGTAGGCCACAGCTAGTGTTTGATCAGAATTGAGGTTTGTGTTCAGCGAAATAAACCCGAGTTTGCTGTTATAGGTATATTCAGAAGGTCTTAGCTTGCGGGCGTTTTCAATTTTATCAAAATCCTGACCAGCAACAAAATAACCTGTTCTGCCAATACCCAGGGGATCGCCTGATAAATACGAAGTCACAGTATTGATGTTGCGTATCGAGTTTGTGTCGAGTCGGGTCATCAGGTTATTCGACACATTGGTGGGCAATGGGGGTCCGGCTGTAGGCTGTAACTGGGCGTTGTAGAGCCATTCGCGACGTCCTTCGCCCAAATCAGTAAAAGCAACGATATTACGGTTGTCTTCCAGGGCGGGACCAATGTTAGTTACCCACACTTCCACCTTGGTGATGTTAATATCTGACGTAACCACAGGCATGGTTTCCAGCGCACCCTCATACTGTTCGCGAAAATACTGGCTGAGGAAAAAATGTCTGTTTTCTTCATAATCAAGGCTACTCATTTTAAACTCACTGGTTTGAGCACCACCCTGCACCGTGATGTTTTTTGACTCACTTTCCTGTTGTGAGAAAACCGCGGTAACCGATGTGCGTCCAAACTGAAGCTTAGTCTTAATTCCAAAGAGTGCCTGACTTCCATTGATAAGTGTTGTATTGAGTGGCAAACTGACGTTTCCGCCTTCAATAAGTTTAATTATCTCATCTTCTTTCCCTTCGTATTTCAGCTGAAGCCTGTTCTCGAACTGAAACGTCGCTTCGGTATTGTAATTGGTTTTGAATTCTATCTTATCCCCAATTTTGGCGATCACATTCATTTGAATTTTCTGGTCAAAATCGAAATTCGTTGTCCGGCGCTGCCTAACATCCAGCTGCGGATCCTCGCGCCTCATACTCTCAATGCCAAAAGTAACCTCAGCTGTCCCCTGCGGCCTGATATCTATAGTATTTCCACCAAAAATCCGGTCGAAAGCTTCGCCTCCCACATAAATGGAAGGAATAATAGAACTTGATGTTTCTGTGGTTGTGCTGGTTGCACGATCGTTCCAATAAGACTGTACCCCTTTTTTGTTTTGATAATTCAAAAATTCTTCCTGCGACATGGCCGTTGGTGTGCGGTAAGTGAAATCACCAACTTTACTCACAAAATTGTATTGCTTTGTTACAGGATCATAAACAATCTCTCTTTGTATATTGGGAGGATCATTCAGGTATAAAGGCGAGTTGTTATCCATTTGATATTGAGGACTTCCGTCATCAACAGGGATAGGATAAGGGATTTTTACTGTAGTATCAGGCAGCTGCTCCACCGGCAATAACAAAGCCATAAACTCAAGGTCGGGCTCGCTTGCTTTAGCCGATTGCTGTGTGCAAAAAGCAGCCAATAAAAAAAAGCCGATAAGGATGTTCCTATTAAATTGATTCAATGCTTAATCCTTCTTTGTTCTTAACTTCCCACACAAACTCAAAGCTGTTTTAACGCTTCTTTAATCAGTTTTTCAACCGTTGGTGATTCATCCAGCTTAAGCAGCTTATCAAGCACCTTTTCGACTGAATTTTTGTTGAAACCTAGTATTAATAAACCTGATAACGCTTCTGCCTTGATGGTATTGTATGAAGCATCCATTTTTTCGGAGGCAATACCCACTTTAGCAACTTTGTCGCGCAGATCAACAACAATACGTTGTGCTGTTTTGCCGCCAATGCCTTTAACACTTTGCAGAATGTGCACCTTCTCCGTAGCAATGGCTTCTATTGCTTCAGCTGTGCTCAGCGATGATAAAATCAATCTGGCGGTGTTGGCTCCAACACCGGAAACAGAAATCAATTGTAAAAATAGCGCACGCTCAGCATGTTCGTAAAAACCATAGAGCACATGGGCATCTTCGCGAATGGCCAGGTGCGTAAACAGTCGTATTTGCTGCTGATCGCCGATGGCAGTAAAAGTGTTTAAAGAAATATGGATGGTATAACCAATGCCATTGTTCTCTAAAACAACAAAAGCAGGGTTTTTCTCAACAACTTTTCCTTTAATAAAGTCGTACATAAGGCCTTATTTGAGATGTTTTGATTAGCTGACCGGTCGGCAAAAATACAAATATTAGCGAAAGAGACGCCACTTTAAATGACGCAAAAGAAACAAATAAAGCGCTATAAGTAACCTTAATACCTTTGAAACCAGACCATATCAACAAACTAACACTTTAACAAATTAAAAGCGTCCGTAAACATGATTTAGAATCCATACAAAATTGGCAAATTCCGTATATATTTTTGTAATCTGATTCAAAGAATTCTGTAATTTTACATGATAACAAAAAACCACATTATGGACAAGCTTTTTAACAAAGACGCATTGTATTATCACTCTTCCGGTCGCCCCGGAAAATTAGAGGTAATCCCAACAAAACCTTACAGCACACAACGAGATCTATCGCTGGCCTATACACCCGGCGTTGCTGATCCCTGTTTGGCAATCAATAAAAACCCTGAAGATGTTTACACCTATACAGGAAAAGGGAATTTAGTGGGCGTAATTTCAAACGGAACAGCCGTTCTGGGACTAGGCGATATCGGGCCTGAAGCCGGAAAGCCTGTTATGGAAGGCAAGGGTTTACTTTTTAAGGTTTTTGCCGACATTGATGTTTTTGACATTGAAGTTGACGAAAAAGACCCCAAAAAACTTATCGAAATAATTAAAGCCATTGCGCCAACTTTCGGCGGCATAAATCTGGAAGACATCAAAGCTCCGGAATGCTTTGAAATTGAAGAAGAATTGAAAAAAGTTCTTCCGATTCCTGTAATGCATGATGACCAGCATGGAACAGCTATTATCACCTCTGCAGGTCTTCTTAATGCACTAGAGATCAACGGTAAAAAAATTGAAGACCTAAAGATCGTGGTAAATGGAGCAGGAGCTGCAGCCATTTCGTGCACACGTTTATACATCAAGCTTGGGGCAAATCCAGAAAAAATATTGATGTTCGACAGCAAAGGTTTGATTCATAAAGGCCGGACCGACCTTAACAAAACCAAACAAAAATTTGCCCTCGACATGGAACCGCTCAGCTTACACGATGCCTTAAAAGATGCTGATATGTTTCTGGGGCTTTCGGTAGGTGGCGTAATCAAACGTGAGATGTTGCTCGACATGGCAAAGCAGCCAATTGTATTTGCTTTGGCCAATCCCACCCCTGAAATATCCTATACCGAAGCCATGTCGACGCGCGACGACATCATCATGGCCACCGGGCGCAGCGATTTCCCGAATCAGATTAACAACGTGCTGGGTTTCCCCTATATTTTCAGAGGCGCGATGGATGTGAGGGCTACCCAAATCAACGACGAAATGAAACTGGCAGCTTCGCATGCCCTGGCTCAGTTGGCAAAAGAGACTGTTCCGGAAGAAGTTAACATCGCTTTCAACGTAAACAACCTGAAATTTGGCCGCGAATATATCATCCCAAAGCCAACAGATCCAAGGCTGATCGAAAGAGTTGCACCTGCTGTAGCCAAAGCGGCAATGGAAACGGGTCTTGCACGCAAGCCAATCACCAATTGGGATGCCTATATTGATGAGCTTCGTAAACGTCTCAACCTCAGCAATCCGTTGATTCGTCAGATAAAAACCAGAGCAAAACACAATCCAAAACGTGTTGTACTGGCTGATGCTGAAAACTATAAAACACTTAAAGCAGCAGAAATAGTACTCAATGAGGGACTGGCCGAACCTATCTTACTGGGGAATACAGCACTGATCAAATCATTGATCAAGGAAAATGACCTTGAATTGCATCATGTTGAAATCATCGATCCTTCGGCTCATAATCAGGCAGGGCAACGCAAGCAGTTTGCCGAAGCATTTTTTATGAGGAGGCAAAGAAAAGGCATGACCTTTAACGCTGCCCGCAGCCTTATGCGACACCGTAATTATTTTGCTCCTATGATGCTAGAGGCTGGTCTTGCCGATGCCATGGTATCAGGGCTTACACGCAACTATCCCGATACAATAAGACCCGCATTACAGGTCGTTGGAAAACAGCAAGGATCAAAAATTGTCTCGGGACTTTATATTATCAACACAAAAAAGGGACCTATTTTCTTTGCTGATTGCACTGTAAACAAAAATCCTACGGTAGAAGAATTGGTTGAAATTACATTACAAAGCTGCGCTACAGTGCGCGAATTTAAGTTTACACCAAGAGTTGCTTTGGTTTCTTATTCCAATTTTGGCTCAGCCGAAGGTGATGTACCTGCTAAACAGAAAAAAGCGGTTCAATATCTGCATGAGCATTATCCTGATATGATTGTTGACGGCGAAATTCAGGTGAATGCAGCCTTGAATCCTGAGATTATGGCAGACTCGTTTTCATTCTCCAAACTAGTTGACGGCCCTGCCAACACCTTAATTTTCCCCAATCTTGAATCTGGAAATATTGCTTACAAACTGATGCAGGAGCTGGGCAAATTTGAGGTTATCGGCCCCATACTCAATGGATTAAAAGAACCTGTACATATCCTTCAAATGGGTAGTTCAGTATCTGAAATTGTTAATATGATCTCTATTGCTGTTTTAGACGCCCAAAGCAGACAAACCAGGGCCAGAGAATAATAAGTTAAGGCTCAGAAATCAATTTTCAATCCGGGCCAAATCACCCTATTATTGGGCAGGGACGTGTAAAGTTTTACACCTCTCTGCCCATATTTTTTATGCGCCAGAATAAAAAAGGTTTGTATATCTTTAATAATCAGCTGATGCTTTTCTTTTGCCAAATCCTCGGACGCTTGGCGTAGTCTGTGACTACGTCGGCACTATTCCAGTATATGTCGCTCTTCCACTTGCAGGATTTCATTATCTGAGGTGCGGTACAAAAAGGCAATCACTGAGCAGTGTTTGGCCTTATAGTCAGCATTCAGATTGAGGCTGTATTCATGGGTGTAATTTTCATTAGCAACAATAGCTCCGGCAGTAACCGCTTCTCCATAATTTCCATTAACGCCCTTACGCAAAACATGTCTATGGAAATAATCAGTAATTGTTGGTGTATCGCCCACCGAAGCATCATTATTACGCTGTGCTCCCGGAATACTGTCTTCGAGCAGACAAACCTGTAAAAAATAATTTTCGTTGGTGTTTTCCAGAAAACGACTGTCAATTTTTATTTCAAGTTTTCTATCTGACTCATTGTAAGTTGTTTCAATTTCAATACCTGCCTTAGGGTCAATGCCCACTGCAGTAGCAACACGGGGAGCCCAATCGCCTTTTCCGACAACACGCCTATCACCAAAAAAGCCGCGATTGATCATTCCACTGGGATAACTAATGACTCCAAAATCAGCATTCCAGCTGTTTCCGGTTTGGGTACGCAAATCCAAATCAAAGGGAGGTGATTCAACCTCAGCAAAATAACCAGCATGAACCGCCATAATAATCAGTTTTTCGCCGTAAAGCTGTTTTAAATCACCGGCCAGTTTTGCTGCTGCCGGACAGTTTACGCAGGTATGTCCGGTATAATCCTCGAGCAGTACTTTCTGCACCAACTCCTCCTCACCGCCACCATTATCGCCAGGTGTATTAACATAAGGAGGGTCTATTTTATCACAGCCTGAGATAAAAATAAAGGCTAAAAGTGCAATGAGAAGTAAAGTATATTTTTTCATAACTGGCAGATTTAACATGCAATCCTAATTAAAAACTTGTTGATAAGCTAATCGTTAATCCACTCGAAGCAGGAACCTGCCGGCATACACCTCCAATACAAATCACGCCTTCGCTTTGCCTGCCATAAGTGAGGGCAATACGACTGGCCTGCTTCACATAACCCAGTGAAAAAGCATAGTAGTGATTTTGTTGAGATTTGTCGGGATGACCATAGTTGTATTGATCAGCTATTGTAAAAAACCATGTTGGCGCAATGGTATATTCCAGCATGGCCGCAGCCCAGTCGCCATCGTCCTGTTCGGTAAATAATCCCTGAAGCTCCAGGCGCAGGCTGTTGCGGTTTGAAATATTGTAGGTTACATCAACGAGTCCGATATTGGCTTTTACAGGTTCCTCACCTGCATGGCCTTCGATGGTAGCAATATCGTAGTATAAATTCATGTACTGAACCACAGCTTTCCACTTGCGACTGAATTTTTTATTGATTTCAATATTCAAATCTCTGAAAAAGATATGATCCGAAACTTTGAAAAAGTCTGACTCATAGCCCAGTGTGCCTTGTGAGTTTACAGGCGTTGTATCGTTGATTGGATTGCGCACAATATCATTTACCTGACTGAAGTTCACAGCTACCCCTGTCCCATATTTCCCACCTAACTTACTTCCTTTCGGAATTTTGTAGTTGAGCTGAAACTGCATTCCCATTTCTCCGTTTGGCTGCGTAGCGTATGGATAACGGGCAGCAAGACTATAAGAGTGCGTACGGTTTATCGGTGGGAGAAAATTGATATCCAATGCGTTACCATCTACTCCCCTATCTGATTTAAAACTCATATTATCAACCCTTTTGAGTTGAAGCACAACGCCCAATCCAGGTTGAGAAAACGACAAAGATGACAAAACGGCCTGACCCTCTTTATAAATAAAATTATTGATGGCAGATGGATCATTGATTTTATTGGCATATTCGGTAGCAAAATTGAACTTCCCAGCACTCAGGTTCATCCTTCCGGCAAAAGCACTCACATTCTCGGGCAAATTAAACAAAGGATCACTATCTTTCTGGTATTTACTCACCCCACTTGCGCCAAAAATCACACGTATCGGTGCCGATTCCCAACCTTTGATCGTTGAATTTAAGTCGATTTCTGCATCCAGACCACGCACAATACCACGATTTCCATTTTCAAACTTTTGCCAATAATAGCGTTGAGAGCCATAAACAGCTTTTACGGTAATGCCGGTGGCAGGTCTTATCACAAGCTTCATCCCGTTAAGTGAGTTGTCGTAGCCCAATGTCCATTCCTCATAGGTTCGCAAAATAAGGCCGTTCCCAAACTGCTCATAGAAATTTCCTACCGTAACACCAATAAAATCAGATTGATAGCTAGCCCACATATAAGGCACTCCATTGCCTTGCTGCAAGGGATCAAATCCGGCAATAGGCGTTAAAAAGGCTTCATAACGCACTCCAGCAGAAAATTTCCCCAGGGTGTAGCTGATGTTTCCAAAACCGTTAAGCCCAAGCTTGCGGCCATCAATTGTTGAATCATTGATACCAATGGCATTGTCAGCATGATAATACTGCCCATCAAGCTGAAAGCTTCCATTAACCTGAGCTTTTTCTATAAAATCCTGTGAATAGCTATAAAAAAAACTCAACAGGAAGACAATACTAAAAACTTTTCGCATGATAATCTGGATCTGATTTTGAGGCTGTTATTCAATTCCGGAAATTTTCTTCACCTTTTCATACAATTCATATTCGGCACCTTCGAAATAAGATGTATGTTGTTCAACAATTTTTCCATCTCCATCGATCAAAAAAGTATGGGGTATCATGTTCACATTCATGGCTCGTTTGAAATCGCCATTGGGATCAAGCAGCACTTCAAATTCCCAGCCCTTACCATTAACCATAGGCATTACACGCGCTGTTGAGCGAGAATCGTCAATAGAAACAGCATAAATTTTCACTCCTGTTTCATCATGCCAGTCTTGATAATTTTCGTTGAAGGCATCCAGCTCTTTTTGACAAGGTTTGCACCATAATGCCCAAAAACTTAAGATAATAGCTTTGCCGTCATTGTCTATTTCGGCAGTGTTAAACTGCTTACCATCAAGTGTTTTAATGACCACCTGAGGGATATCAGTTTGCGCAAATAGTCCGGGATTCAGTAGGAGTAGCACGAAAAAAAAGGAAAATAGTACTGCTTTCATAATTATTTAATCATTAGAATTTTAGCTGATACGGCAATTAATAATCGCTATAGGTATTTTTGAATACCCAAAAAACCAGACAACTGAACAAAGCTATAGGTTGCACTATTCTATATACACTTCAAGCAAAGTGCAGTCGGCTTGGGGGTAGAGTGCTACCGCCTGAATCACATTAGGAATCAGGACGCTTTGTCCCTTTTTAATTTCAACTTTTTCGTCAAAACCCCAATCAATCGTACATGACCCTTCAACACAGAGAAGAATCACAAAAGAATCAAGTTGAGAATAATCTTTTCGAATACCCTGATCAAACTGAAGGTAGTTGGTGGTAAAAAAAGGAGATTTAACAATATTACTGGTTTCATTCGTCTTTTGAGCATACGTTGTTTTTGTCTCATCAGGAAGCTCGAAATCAATGGCATCAAGTGCTTCTTCGGTATGAAGCGCGCGTTTTTGGCCGGCATGATCTATACGATCCCAATCGTAAATGCGGTAAGTGGTGTCGCTGGTCTGCTGAATTTCGGCAATTAATGTTCCGGGTCCCAACGCATGCACCCTGCCGGCAGGCATATAGAATACATCCCCTTTTGCGACCTGCTCATAATTCATCAGCGATTTAATTTGTCCTTTTTCCATCGCATCCAGATAATCCTGTTTGTTCAACTGCTGATTGAAACCACTTATTAAAGCCGCATCCTGATCTGCCTGCATCACATACCACATTTCTGTTTTACCCATTCCAATGCCACGCCGCTGAGCCAGCTTATCATCAGGGTGAACCTGGATGGAAAGCCAGTCGTTCGAGTCGATAATTTTCACAAGTATTGGAAAAATATCTCCAAAACGCTCATAAACAGCTTCTCCTACCAAATCGCCCATAAACACTTCCACCAATTCGTTCAACTCGTTTCCGGCCAGATAGCCATTGGCAATCAGCGTTGGATCAGCCTGAACTCCAGACAGTAACCAAGCCTCTCCGCAGTTGACCAACTCACCAAAATCCATCCCTAATTCTTTCCGGATTTTCTGTCCTCCCCAAATTTTGTCTTTATAAACGGGACTAAAAGTAAATGGATATAAATTTTGCATGCTACAAATTTTGCGTGCAAAGTTACAGCTTTCTCTTTTGTCAGCATTCTGAGGGCAGCTACTGCTCAAAAATCTTATTTTTGTTGCATGAATCAAATCTACAATATCGAAAAATTAGTTGCGTTAAGGCGAGAGCTCCATACTAATCCCGAACTTTCAGGAAAAGAAGTCGAAACGCACAAACGTTTAAAAGCCTTTTTATCCCCTTTAAATGCAGATGAAATGATAGAAAATCTGGGTGGTAACGGCCTGGCTTTGGTGTTCAAAGGAAAAGAAAAAGGAAAGAAAACGCTTTTCAGGGCCGATATCGATGCCCTGCCTATCACTGAAAAGACAGCACTCGCCTATGCCTCGCAAAATGCAGGCGTTGCACATGTATGTGGCCATGATGGTCATAGCACAATTTTGGCGGGATTAGCAATGCGCCTGGCCGAAAAAAGGCCTCAAAAAGGGGAAGTAATTTTGCTTTTTCAGCCTGCCGAAGAAACGGGAGAAGGAGCGCAACAAGTAATTGATGATCCAAAATATGAGAAGCTTAAGCCTAATTTGGCTTTTGCCTTGCATAATTTGCCCGGATTTGACAACAATACCATCATTATAAAAAGAGACACTTTTGCGGCAGCATCTGTTGGACTAAAAATAAAACTTCATGGAAGAACTGCCCACGCATCTCAGCCCGAAACAGGATTAAGTCCGGCCTTTGCACTTGCCGAAATCATCAAGGGATTTACTGAAATGGCTGAACGATGGACTCAAAGCGAAAAATTTAAGCTGCTCACCCTGACTTATGCCAAGCTGGGCGAACAAGCTTTCGGTACAGCGCCCGGAGAAGCTGAGTGCTGGATGACTATCAGAAGCTATGAAGACGAGGCCTTACATGAGATGGAGGATGAGTGCGTGAAATCCGCAAAACAAATCGCAGATCGAAACGGTATAGCAATAGAACTCAGTCGTCACGAACCTTTCGCGGCTACTGTGAATGACGCCCAAGCCACCGCAATGATTGAAAAGGCGGCTGAAGCCAACAGTTTGAAAATTATTCAGCTGGATACACCATTTAAATGGTCGGAGGATTTTGGTCAATTTGGTCAGTGCAGTCCCATTGCCCTGTTTGGCATAGGCTCAGGCTTGAAGCAACCCGCCCTGCACAACCCTGATTTTAATTTTCCTGACAGCCTTATCGATCCGGCCGTGGATATGTTTGAACATCTTTGCCGACAAAATAACGGATAAGCAGTCAACCAAAAACCACCTGAAAGTTTAACTTTGCAGGCAAACTATAAACCGTCATGAGGAGTATTTGTGTTTTCTGCGGAAGCAGCATGGGTTATCACCGCGCTTACCGCGAAGT
This sequence comes from Bacteroidota bacterium, assembly GCA_018830105.1. Classification (GTDB taxonomy): domain Bacteria; phylum Bacteroidota; class Bacteroidia; order Bacteroidales; family F082; genus UBA5536. Next base: position 287,266 of record JAHJTC010000006.1, on the reverse strand, counting down.
GGCCGAAGAACTTGGGAAATTACTGGCAGGCCAGCAGTTCAATTTGATTTATGGAGGAGCATCTGTGGGATTGATGAAGGTGCTGGCCGACACAATGATGGCTAATGGCGGACACGTTACCGGTATCATGCCCCAACATTTGATCGACAAAGAGGTAGCCCATGGCGGCATCCAGAATATGATTATTGTAAATAGCATGGCCGAGCGAAAAACGCGCATGCTCGAAATGGCGGATGCTTTTGTTGCCTTGCCCGGTGGCTTTGGAACCCTGGACGAAATTTCGGAGGTTCTTACCCTTGTGCAGCTTCGTTTGTTTGAAAAACCCTTGGGACTGCTCAACACCAAAGGCTACTTCGATCATTTATTAAGTTTTTTGGATCATGGTGTTTCAGAAGGTTTTATACGCGAGGAACACCGCAGTTCGATCGTTGTATCTTTCGAAGCTAAAGCGCTTTTGAAAAAGCTCAACAGCTTTCAGCCTGTGGAAATGGATAAATGGATCAGCGACCTGAAAACTGAAAGTCATGCAGGTTAAACCACTGATTGTAATAGGCATAACCGGAACATTGGGCGCTGGAAAGGGTACTATTGTAGATTATCTGATTCGTAAAAAAGGCTTCCTGCACTATTCTGTCAGAGCTTTTCTGATCGAAGTAATTGAAGCAAAGGGCGAACAGGTAAATCGCGATACGATGACCAAAACTGCCAACGAACTTCGTGCTGAACATAGCCCGAGTTATATCACAGATCAGCTTTACCTGAGGGCCGTCGAAAGTGGAGAAGCCTGCGTAATAGAGAGTATTCGCACGCCAGGCGAGATACAGTCGCTGAAAAATAAAGGCAACTTTTACCTTTGGGCAGTTGATGCTGATCCCAGGCTGCGTTATGAACGCATCCAAAAGCGTCAATCTGAAACTGATGCCGTAAGTTATGATACTTTCCGGAGTAATGAATCCCGCGAGATGCACTCAGACGACCCCAACAAACAAAATCTGCAGAGCTGTATTGCACAGGCTGACATTGTTTTTGAAAACAATGGTAACCTAGAAATCCTATATAATCAGGTTGAAAATGCCCTAAAAAACATCCAAAAATGAGTAGTAACGAAAACCCAAATAAACCAGTCTATTTACGCCCGAGCTGGGATGAATATTTTCTCAAACTGGCAGACACTGTTGCCAGCAGAGCAACATGCGATCGCGGCCGCAGCGGTTGTGTCATCGTGAAAGACCGTCAAATTCTCGTTACGGGTTATGTGGGTTCGCCACGTGGCCTTTCACACTGTGATGATGTGGGTCATCTGATGAAAAAAATGATCCATGAAAATGGTTCAGTCACACAACACTGTGTGCGCACCGTTCATGCAGAACAAAATGCCATTACGCAGGCTGCCCGACGTGGCATTGCTTTGGAGGGCAGCACATTATACTGTAGAATGACTCCTTGCAGAACCTGTGCCATGCTGATCATTAATTGCGGAATTGAGCGTGTTGTCTGCGAACGAAAATACCATGCAGGCGCCGAATCAGAAGCCATGTTTCAGGAAGCGGGTGTTTCGCTGGAGTTTATTCACAACGAGGTACAACAGTATGAGCAGCAATAAGTTACTGTTTTTGATACAGGATTTAGATTTCTCCCCTGTTTTAATTCGTATTTGTCCACAATGTCTGATTGCTGCTGCGTTATACGTGTATATAAAACAGTCGTTTACGTGAGTAAACCCTTTGATTTTCAATACTTAACAATCCAGAAACTCAACATTCTGACCTAAACACACACTTTAGGGACGAACACTAATTATTCTTTTTTCGCTGTTTTCGGATCAGCATACAAGCCAATATAAGGTTCCTCTCCTGCTTTCACGCTGGCACGAAACATACCTGGCGTGTTAAATTTCATGCAGATGTTTCCAACTTTATCAATGGCGATGATCCCGCCTCCGGCATCGCTATTAACCAATTCCTGCATCACCACCTGCTCAGCTGCTTCTTCCAAACTTTGGCCACCGTATTTCATTCTGGCAACCAAATCATGTGCAACAGCATACCGGATAAAAAACTCGCCATGCCCTGTTGCAGAAACAGCGCAGCTTTCGTTATCAGCATAAGTTCCGGCTCCGATTACCGGTGTATCGCCCAAACGACCCGATTGCTTAAAATGCATGCCACCGGTAGAAGTTCCGGCAGCTAGATTTCCGAAATTATCCAGCGCCACAGCACCAACAGTTCCATGCTTTTCGCCCAATGGAAATTCTCTTTCGGGCTGTGTATTTTTGGTCTGCTCATACTTTTCGCGCTGCTTATTTACCATAAACCAGGATGGATCGACAATCTGTAGACCTTTCAATGCTGCAAACTGCTCTGCACCTTCGCGAACCAGAAACACATGCTTACTTTCCTCCATCACCAGACGTGCAGCCAAAATCGGGTTTTTTATATTGCGTACAGCACCCACAGCACCGGCATTCCTATCTGATCCAAGCATAATCGAGGCATCATGCTCAATAAATCCCTGTTCGTTAAACACCGCACCACGGCCTGCATTAAAAAGTGGATTATCTTCCAGAATGCTTATAACAACGCTTACAGCATCAAGGCTTGTGCCACCGTTTTCTAAAATATTTTTTCCTGCATCCAATGCCTCCGCTAACGAAACGCGATAGCTGCTATCCATCTCAGCCGTCATATTCGCTGCTTTGATAACACCGGCACCTCCGTGAATCACAAGGGCATAGGCCGGAGGAGTGATGGTTTCCGGAGTAGTTTCACACGACTGAAGTCCAATAATCAGAATAGCAACAAGGAGGTAAAGTGTATTTCTCATGACAATAAATTTTAAGGCGATCGGTTAACAGACCAAAAATAAGGTTTTTAATGAAACTTACGCTTTAAACCTGTAATAGGTATTTAGGGTCTGCTGAAAAAGTCTGTCGTACGTCAGATTCGAGGCGACAAGACAAAGATGTATTGGACATACTTCGAGTCGCAGACAACGAAGAAGATGACGTGCGACAGGCTAACCAACACAAAGGTCCAAAGCCTATTTTAATTTGGGTTAAACTTAGTTGAAATAACGGAAATCAAATACTTTAATGCATTGCAAGGGTTTGTGAAGATTTCAATCAAAACCTTTGCAGTAAGTGCTATACTATTCCATGCAATTTAATTTATATCAATGTGTTAGGTGTTTTTCAGCAGACCTTAACGAAGTATCGCTGATAAGAGATCATTCAGGTCATAAAAGCCGAGTAATTGGGCCGAAGTAAGGATAATGACCACAATAATAACCCATTTTACGAACACCACACCCTTTTTCACTGCCATGTGCGATGCCACATAAGCACCAATCACATTGCCGATAGCGTGAATCAGCCCGTATTGCCAATTAACGGCATCATTCATCACAAAAACTGCCAGTGCAAAAAAAGTATAGATCAAAACAATCAACACCTTAATGGCATTGGCCTTTACAAGATCAAATCCAACGCCCAACACCAAAGCAGCCAACAGAAAATACCCCACGCCAACCTGAAACATGCCACCATAAATCCCGATCAGGAAAAAGATCAGAACCTGTTTCCAGTCAATTTTTCGTTTGAGTAAATCTTCTCGTCCGTTCAGAAACTGAGATGGTTTGAAAAACATGAAAAAAATCATCAGCAGCATTACCACAGCAATAGCTTTCTCGAAAGATTCCCTGTCAATATCTACAGCTAGCTGCGCCCCGATAACAGAGCCAACAACAGCAGGAATAGCGAGTAAAATACCCTTCTTCCAGCTCATTACTTTCTTTTGATGAAATGCCTGCACCGAAGTGATGTTTTGCAGAATTACCGCAATACGGTTGGTGCCATTGGCGATATCGATTGGCAACCCAAGCAAAAGAAAAACCGTTAAGGAAATGATTGTACCGCCACCAGCCAGGGTATTGATAAACCCTACAAAAACACCCGAAACAATCAATGCGGTGATATCCGGCCAGCTCATGGTTTTTTTTATTGAAGCCGCAAAGGTAAAAATTTGCCTTTGAAATGCTGAACTAATTCAACTTTTAAAAAAAGAGGCTGCGTCGCTCGATGACTCTGGCTTTTCCGATATTCAGAGCTTTCTCGCTACGCAAAATAAAAACATGATAAGTCATAGTTCAGTTAATTGAAAAAGGCTGAGCATAACACTCAGCCTTTGTCGGGATGACAGGATTTGAACCTGCGGCCTCGTCGTCCCGAACGACGCGCGCTACCGGGCTGCGCTACATCCCGAAAAAAATACAACTACTTCAATTTAATCTATTCTCCTTTTGATGCGTTCTACTCCACAGTGGGGACAAAAATTGAAAGTCAATCAAAATAAAAATTATATCTACCAGTGGTGATCAAACTTCACGCAAAATTAATTCTTTTCTCAATGAATACAAAAAAGGTTTTCTAATTAAGTTCATCTTGCCCGTATCGAAAGCCATTTTAAACAGCGTTTAAATGCTCATAAAACATGCGTTAAAGAAAATTTTCTTTTACCATTACCACAAGAATTTCATCAGGAAAATCAATTCGTATTTTCTTTCGGCTCAGGATTTATTTTCTCGTCTCTTACTAACTGATTGAGCACCATACGCAGCTCACCAAAACTAAAATCCTCACCCAGCACCTCTTTGGCTGTGCCCAGCCGCATATCGCCCGTCTCAACAAAGTATTCACTGATAAACTCAATCTTATCTTTGGGGATCACCTCTGAGGCATTGAGCTTTCCATCTTTGATCAGTTGAGCCAGGTGCCCTTCAATAGTTGAGCTTGCATAGGCGCGGATCTCCGCAATTTCCGCCAATGATTTTCCGTCACGGAATAGCTCCAGTGTTTTCAGATAAGTACTTCCTTTAGGCTCTTTCTTTTGTTTTGGAGGTGTATCAGGGATTTTTAGTGCGTCGGCGGGGACGGATTTAGAAATATCTTCCTTGCTGATATAATCCACAACAAGCTCCAGAATTTCTTCTCCGTAGGCCCGTAACTTATGTCGGCCAATTCCTTCAATTGCTTTCAGTTCTACCATACTTACAGGCAGTTGTTTGGCAATTTCGGCCATAGATTTCAAGGTAATGATGCGGTAAAAAGGCAAGTCGGCTTCCTCTGCCTTTTGATTACGCCACTTTTTCAGCGTAAGCTCGAGCGAACCGCCTGAGGTATGCGCCAACTTCTCTGACTTTCTGGTTTTTGATTTTGCAGCTTTGCCTAAAATGGCCTGATTTCGGGTTTTTAAGTAATTTTCTGTATTGAAGCCATTGACAGTTTGTTCCAAAGTTGCCACTTTGACATTGAAAATTTCCCTCAACTGCTCTACATATCCATTTGCTCTTTTGTTTATCTGTTTGTTATCCGTCTCAGCATCTACACTTTCCACTTCCATGATTTCGTGTGTCAATGGCAGAAAATAGCTAGCTGCTTTTTTGAGTCTAGCCTGTAATTGTTCATTGTTTGCCAAGTCACTTTCAAAGCTGTGCATACGGTTTACCTGCGCCATAAATCGCTGGCTTACTATCGAAAGCTCTTGCTGCACCCGATTAATCTTTGTTTCAAGCTTTGCCGGAAGTCCTTCGTCAAAATTTGACAAATTCTCATGAACAAACCTGTTATAGGCTTTCAGAATACGAACAAAAATCTCAAATTCAAACTGTTCTGCGACCAACAAAAGCTCATATTCATGTTTGGCCACTTGCAAACCCTTTTCATCCGGGCTCCGTTTTGGCGATTCGGCCACAAAACTTGAAATTGCCGCATCAGGGCCAATACTCCTTGGATTAATCAGCGATCGCAGCACAATACCTTCAAAACTGGTGCATCTGCTCAACGCCACATAAACCTGCCCATGCGCGAAAGCAGCATTGGCATCGATGATGAGTTTTTGAAACGTCAAACCCTGGCTTTTGTGAATTGTAATAGCCCAGGCCAACCTCAGCGGGTATTGCGTAAAACTCCCGATTACCGTTTCTTTAATTTCCTGATTCGTTTCATCCAGGGCATATTTCCTGTTGTGCCAGCTAAGCGGTTCAACTTCAATGATTTCATCATCACATCGCACCACAAGTTTATCATCATCCTTACCGACAAGCCGGCCAATTTTTCCATTATAAAAAGCTTTCTCGGGTGAGGGATCATTTTTCACAAACATCACCTGCGCCCCGGTTTTGAGCTCCAGATTTTTCTCGGCCGGATAAGCCATTTCCGGAAAATCACCTTCAACGACGGCCTCAAATTTCCAGGGTTCTGCTTTTATTGCCTTCAACTTGCTTTCGTTGATGCGATCAGCCTGATAGTTGTGTGTTGTAAGGGTAATATAACCTGCTGAATCTTCCGGATTAAAATCAGCTTTAAAACGGCTGTTGAGCTTTTCTAAGGATTGATGATCCAAATTGTTATCACGAAACCGATTCAACAAATCAATAAACTGCTGATCCTGTTGTCGATACACATGCTTTAACTCCACCGCGATATAATCTGATTGCTGCAACGCCATGCTGCTAAAAAAATATACCGAATCATAATACTGGCTCAGAAGCTGCCATTCCTCGTCACGTGCAACAGGTGCCAGCTGCTGTATATCGCCAATCATCAGCAATTGAACGCCGCCAAAAGGTTTATAGCGATCCCGAAATCGTCGGAGTACCCGATCAATACCATCCAGCAAATCTGCGCGTACCATACTGATTTCATCAATCACGAGCAGGTCGAGGCTTTTGATCAGCCGGATTTTCTCTCGCGAAAAGCGCTGAAAACGCGACTCAACAGCCCTCATCGGTTCCTTGCCATCTAATGACTTGAAGTCATTTATACTTGAACCGGTTTCTGGCAGCTGAGGTCCAAAAGAAAGTTGAAAAAACGAATGGATGGTAACTCCTCCTGCGTTGATGGCAGCAACTCCTGTTGGCGCCACCACAACATGACGCTTCGAAGTGATATCGGGCAACTGACGCAGGAAAGTTGTTTTGCCGGTACCGGCTTTTCCCGTCAGGAAAACATTTTTGTGGGTATATTGGATAAAGCCAGCTGCTAATTCTAATTGTTCGTTTCGTTGGTCAGCAATCATAGGTAAACAAATTTTGAGAAAACCTGAAATCACCATTTCAGGCCTTCACATACTTAAAGGGTTGAAAAACACTTACCAATTGATATAGTGCATTTCAAAATTATCTGCTTTGTAGGCGCCAATCACCTGTTTTCGACCCTCTTCGGCATCCTGAATGCTGATAAAGGCATTGGAAGTACGATGTCCGCGATCGCTCCAACCCCATCCGGGGAATTGTTTGATGAGCAAATCATTGAAAATATAGGTGAGGTTAAAATCTCTGTTCTCCTGATGAATATTACTTACAAAAGCATGGTAGCCTTTCTCGCCTGAATTATCGATATCACAAAAACAGGATGAGAAAACGAAATAATAATACGGCCCGCGTACGCGCTCAACTATAGGTGAATCGATAAAAATATTGGTGATGCTGTCTTCAACAATGCGCTCCGGATTGGTATTGTTGCGGTAAATGGTGCCAATAAGATTATAACATACATCTATTCCCATCAGGAAGAGATCCAGATCGCCATCATTGTCAAAATCACCAAAACGCACAACGCCCTCGCTAACGCCTGGCAAGCCGGCAATAAAATCCTTAAATACGCCATTCCCTAAATTTTCATAAAGGATGGTATATGGCCGTTCGAGGCTCTCGCCTGCCATCACAAAATCAATATCACCATCGGCATCAAAATCGCCGGCATCCATGCTCAGGTTTTTCAAAGGCCTCAATCCGGAGATCATCCGTTCATCAAAATAAAACCCCTTATTCCCCGTAAAAATTCTAGTGTAAGGCAATCCATCAACATCGGCTCCGGCCAAAATAAAATCCTGATGCCCGTCATTATTAAAATCGGCCCACAAAACTGCACTCTGGTGCAGCGGTTTAAATTCCTGAGGATGAAGCAGGTATTCGCCTTTGCGAAAAACATACAAACTGCTTATGGGTGCATTGTAGGCCATCCCTGTAATAAAAACATCAAAGTACCCATCCTTATTGGCATCTTTCCAGGAGGCCTCTCCATTAACGACACCGGGAAGCCCGAATGCTTGTTGCTGCAACTGACCATCCTGGTTTACCAATACGAAGGTTTGCAGGCGACCCTGCCGATCCTTGCCTGTTATTAACACATCCTCATCCCTGTCGTTATCAAAATCTCCAAATTGAACAGAGCCGTTTATCAGTGCAGGAATTTCCTGTCTGCTAAGCTGAAACATGCCATTGCTCTGTTGTAAATAGAGGCCGGCTATCTGCTGCCCATCAGTTCCTAATCCGGTGATGATGATGTCCATGCGGCCATCTTTGTTGAAATCCGCAACGTCCATATCGCCCTGCGAAAAATCGGGCAAGCCTTTGGCAGTTGACCTGAACCGATGCGATGCATCTTTTTTATAAAAGGTTGTATTACGGATAACTTTAGCCTGAATCAACTCGCCGGAAACCACAAGATCTAAGCCAGTACTGCCCGGAATCCAAACAGCTGAAGCCTGTGTTTTTGGTTTAATTTGTTTGTCATGCTCAATAAAAACCTGCGCTGATAAGCTCTGAGCAAAAACGAAAATGGATAAAAGTAGAAATAGTGGTTGTTTCATTGATTTAGCTTTAAAAAGAAGAAACCTAATTGAGGCATTTTATAGCTCAGGTCGCAAAGATTGACAAATATAACAGAAATTCGTTTTAACCATCACACGCAAAATTTACAACTAAAAAGTTAGGGTGAAAACCGTTCCTTCTCCCGGTTTTGATTTCACCGATATGGCACCTTTGTGCATCTGCATGATCTGACGCGAAAGGCTGAGCCCTATACCGGAACCTTCCTTTTTGCTGGTAAAAAAGGGCATAAATATTTTATCCATCAGATCGGTTTTTATCCCTGAGCCATTGTCAGCAATGTCAACGGTGATGCGGTTATTCAGGTTGGTTGAAGCGGTGATTGAAATTTGCGCATTTTCCTGCTCTTTAACGGCATCAATTGCATTGAGCAATAAGTTGATTAGCACCTGATCAACCAGATCGGGGTCTGCCAAAAGCATCATTTCTTCAGGAAAAACCTTGCAAACGCATTTTATATTAAACTTATCAAGCTTTGGTTTAAGCAATTCGTGTGCCTTATCAAACAATTCCTTGATGGCAAAATACCTGAAATTGGGTTTGGGAATGCGTGTTAAATTGCGGTAGATCTCGACAAAATTAAGCAGGCCACGGCTTCTGCTTTCTATGGTAGCCATAGCACTATAAATGCTTTCCAGATCTTCTTCGTTAAGTTGATTCAGCTCTAGTTTGTCGGTTTCGGGATTGGTCATCATTTCCTGCACGGTAGAAGCCAGCGAAGAAATCGGTGTGATGGAATTCATGATTTCGTGGGTAAGCACTCTGATCAGACGCTGCCAGCTTTCTATTTCCTTTTCTTCGAGTTCGGGATGGATATTTTGCAGCGAAACAAGCACATATTCTTCGCCACGCATGCGAAACTCGGTGGCATTTATCGATACCTGAATGAGTTCGTCCTCCAGAAAAATCTTGATAAGGTTTTTATCACCGGCCTTCATATGCAGCAATATCTCGGGCAAATCGTCTTTTACTGCACTCAACTCACTGATGTTTCGCAGGTGACTCACCCGCAACATCTTTTTAATCGCATTGTTGAAAACATCAATTTTTCCATCATGTCTGAACACGATAATACCAATGCTAACATGCTGAATTACTGTAAGCAAATAATTAAAATGCTCCTCCTTTTCAGCCCTGTTTTTCTTAAACTCATGAATAATTTGGTTGAATTGATGGCTAAGATTGGTAAAACTTTTTCCCAATCCCTCATCAGAAAAGGAGGCTGAAAAATCAGCATGGCGAATCCCCTGCAGGAATTTTGCCAATCTGTTGTTGGTATGTTCAGCAAATAAAATTAAAGAAATGGTTTGCAGCAGCACAAGCAGTAACAAAATAATAACGCTTACCTGATATTGCTCCTTTTGAAAAAGGTGCCCCAAAACCAGAGACGAAGCCACTATCAGCAGCACACGTACAACTATCTGGAAACGAAATTTTCTAAAGATCATACTTTTCCATTCTACGGTACAATGAGGCCCGGGTTAATCCTAACTCCTTGGCAGCGCGACTGATATTGCCGCCATGTTTATCAACAACTTTACGTATCAGCATCTTTTCTGTTTCCTCCAAATTCATATTGGACGGCATGCGGTTCACCTCTGTTTTGTCTTCCGATTCGGACAAGAAAAAGTCATGGGGTTCCAAAACGGTGCCTTCGCTCATGATTACTGCACGTTCGACTGCATGCTGCAACTCGCGGATATTTCCGGGCCAGTGATGTACTTGAAGCCGTTTTAAAGTACTGGCATTTAATCGCTTTTTCTGTAATTTGTATTTTTTACAATACTGTTCCAGGAAATGATCCACTAAGGGTTCGATATCTTCTACGCGTTCGCGCAGCGCCGGCAATTTAATCTCAACGGTATTGATACGGTACAGTAAATCCTGCCTGAACTTATTCTCGCTAACCATTTGATAAAGCGGCATATTTGTAGCACAAACCAGCCTTACATCTATCGGTGTTTCTTTGTGCGATCCTAAACGGACAACTTTCCTGTTTTGGAGCACACTTAGCAATTTCGACTGTAAAGCCTGCGAAAGATTTCCAATTTCATCCAGAAAGATCGTTCCTTTATTTGCCGCCTCAAAGCGACCGGCACGATCTTCTTTGGCATCTGTGAAAGCGCCTTTTTTGTAGCCAAATAACTCGCTCTCGAACAAACTCTCGGTGATTGCGCCTAAGTCAACACTCACAAAAACTTCTCCATCACGCCTCGATGCCCTGTGTATCGCCCTCGCAATAACCTCTTTTCCTGTGCCATTTTCTCCTAAAATCAGCACATTGGCATCTGTTTTAGCTACTTTGTCAACAGTTCCCAGCACCTTCATCATTGCCGGGCTGCTCCCAATGATATTGCTGTAAGCCTGATCCTGATCTGCAATCATCATCTTTTGCTTACTCTTTAAATCCTGCAGCTCAACCTTGGATCGCCTAACTTCCAGCGTGGCATTGATGGTTGCCAACAGCTTTTTATTTTCCCAGGGCTTCAACAGAAAATTTGTGGCGCCCTGCTTGATGCCCTGCACCGCGAGTTCAATATCGCCATAGCCTGTAATTAAAATTACGGCCGCAGCAGGATCAATTTCCATAATTTTATTCATCCACCGAAACCCTTCCTTTCCGGAAGTGGCATCCCGTGAAAAATTCATATCGAGCAAAATCAGATCGTAGGTCTCTGCCTTAAGCAAATCAGGCAGGTTTTCTGGATTTTTCTCTGTATGAACAAACTCGATATGCTGGCGCAAAAACAGGCGTGCAGCCATTAAAACATCAGCATCATCGTCAACGATTAAGATTCGGGCATTGATTTTCTCCATAAGGCAAATCGATATTGGGTTAGTTTGGTGGTGTAAAAATAAACATAATGTTCATAATTGTACAAATATATGGACGAAAATGAACACTGAATGTTACACCCCTCTTCAAACTTTATTCTATATTCCTCATATGTAGATACTTACCGTCAATGGCACAGTCTTGGTTAAAACATCAACAAAAAAAACTGAAAATGATGGACAGGAAGATTGAAAAGAAAAAATGGACTACGGGCAAAATTGCAGCAATCATTGGAGGGCTGGTATTTTTGTTTTTACTTGTTTACCTGATTTTTTTGCGCGACAACAGCAGCAAAATTTATGTTAACCGCGATCAGGTAACGATTACCGAAGTTAAGGCAGATAAGTTCCAGGAATTCATTCCGATAGATGGCGTTGTGTTGCCTAAAACAACAATCTATATTGATGCCGTTATGGGCGGCAATGTTAAAGAGGTCTATGTTGAGGACGGTGCCCTGCTCAAAAAAGGTGACTCGATTTTAAAATTGGTGAATACCAATTTGGAGTTAAGCTATATGGAACAGGAAACCCGCATCTTTGAAGCCATCAATAACCTGCAGAACACAAAAATAGGTTTGGAGCAAAATAAATTTATGCGCCTAAAAGAAATTACCGGGCTAAACCAGCAATTGGAAGAAGTTGAAGCCAATTTCGGCAGGATGAAGTCCCTCTATGCAGACAGCCTGATTTCTGATGAGCAATTTGAAGATGCAGAAAGAACCTACCGTTATGGCAAAAAACAACTTCAAATATCCCTCGAACTTCAGCGGCTGGATTCCATTTCGGCATCAAGACGCTATACCCAGATTGATATTTCTATGGATCGCTTGTATAATAACATGGATATGCTGCGTCTTAGTCTTGGAAATTTATATGTAAAAGCGCCTGCTGATGGAAAACTCTCTTCATTTAGCATCGAAATCGGACAAACTGCAAACAGTGGTGAACATCTAGGCCAAATCGACAATCCTGATGATTTTAAACTCAGAGCAAATATTGATGAGCGCTATATTTCACGCGTGAATATTGGCCAGGAAGCAGCCTTTGACTTTGGCGGAACCACCTATGAACTAAGCATTGATAAAATATACACCGATGTTACTGCAGGATCGTTTCAGGTTGATTTATTTTTCAAAAATGGCTATCCGCCGCATATCAAAAGAGGTCAAACATTGCAGCTCCGGCTTAAATTCAGTAGCCAAACTGATGCTCTAATCGTGCGCCGCGGTGGCTTCTTCCAACAAACCGGAGGCAACTGGATTTATGTGCTGGATCCTTCGGAGGAATTTGCAACCAAACGTCCGATCAGTATCAACCGCCAAAATACCCTCCACTACGAAGTAATGGAAGGCTTAAAGCCCGGCGAAAAGGTAATTATCTCATCCTACGATAGTTTTGGTGACAAAGACAAGGTTGTATTCAAATAAGTAAGTTTAAAATGATACGAAACTTTTTCATCATCAGCATGCGGCGCTGGCTGCGCGATCCCCTCAACAGCATCATCAATGTGTTTGGCCTGGCAGCAGGACTTGCAACAACACTCCTTATCATGACCTTTGTGATGCACGAGACCGCTATGGATAAGCAGCACAAGCAGGGCAATCAGATTGTGCGATTGGTTCAGGGTGAGTGGGGTCTGCATGCACCAGCCTTAAAATATACTATCGACAAACTTCCACTCATCGAAAAGAGTGCGCGTATCGATATGCAGTATGGCAAAAAAAGTTCTGTAAGGTATGGCGAAAAGCTGTTGTCATTCAAAAATCTTTTATTCACGGATGCATCGATCTTCGACATCTTTCAGATTGAGTTTGTTGAAGGATCAAAAGAGCAGGCGCTGAAAGAGCCCTTCTCGCTGGTGCTAACAACAACACAGGCAAAGGATATTTTTGGAGACGAAAATCCGATGGGGAAAATTGTACGCTATGGCAAAAGCTATTCATACACCATTACGGCAATCGTAAAACCACTAGAAAATACGCACTTAAGTTTTAATGCGCTGGCACTTTTCGACGATATCCCTTTAATTACTGGGCAGGATGACTTCCTGAATCGTGTTGATCAATGGAATTATCATTATTACCTCAAGCTGGCAAAAGGTGTTACAAAATCAGAGGCTTCAAAAGCTATAAACGATTACTTAGCAGGGAAAATGAGCTGGACAAACGGAAAAGAGCCGGCCTTTGCACTCCAGGCAATTGATGAGATATACTTTGACAGATCAATTCCTTACGAGTTTGGAATTGCTCATGGAAATAGCGCTCTTGTTCGATCTTTTGCCCTGATTGGACTTTTGGTGCTGATCCTTGCCATGATAAATTTTATCAATATTTCAACTGCAAAACTGGCCGACAGGGCCAAGGAAGCCGGCGTAAAAAAGACAATCGGCTGCTCAAAAGCCAGCCTGATCAGACAGTTTTTGGGCGAATCGGTATTGATGAGTTTTATGGCCATGTTGATTGCCTTGCTATTGGTTGAGCTGCTGCTGCCTGCCATGCGAAACATGCTGGATAAACCGCTATTTTTTGACTTCAGTAACCCCGTAAACCTACTATTTGTTCTCTTAATCGCGCTTGTAACCGGCTTATTGGCAGGTATTATCCCCGCTTTGATGCTTGCCTCCTATAATCCTGTTGACATACTCAAGGGATTCAGCGAAAACATTCAGAAAAAGGGGCAACTGAGAAGTTTTCTTACTACAAGTCAGTTTGTGGTTTCCATTGGCTTGATTTCAGTTACTATAATTACCTGGCAGCAATTTCAGTTTTTGAACAACAAGCCCCTCGGCATTGATGTCCAAAACATTGTTTATACGCGACTGAGTCCCGAAATCCCAAATGCACTAAATGCCTTTGAAACCGAATTGAAATCAAATGCCTCTATCGAAAAGGTCGCGCTTACAAATGCTATTCCAGGGAGCATCACCTGGCAAGAATCTTTTGAGATGGACGGAGCAACCAAGCAGTTTACTTTTTTACCAACAACACCCGAATTCCTTGATATGATTGACATCAAGATTATCGAAGGACAAATGTTTTCAGATTCTGAAGCGGAAAATGAAAAAAGCATTATTATTAACAGGGCCGCTGCAGCCTATTTTGGCTGGGAAAATCCCGTTGGCAAAATACATCATTCCGAATCCTGGGGTACGGTTAAAGTAATTGGTATTGCCGAAGACTTTCATTATCAGGATGCCACCAATATTATTGGTCCGCTGATAATAATGAACAGTAAACGCTATGCAATGATTGTCTGTGTAAAATACAATCCTGCACAAGCTAAAGCTGCAATAAGTCATCTTGAGGAAATATGGCAGCAGTTCAGCCCTGAGTTTCCATTGGAATATCAATTTATGGAAAACAGCTTTGAAAAACATTACAACGAAGTTGCTCTTCAGGGCCGGGTGTTTGTCTATTTTAGTTTGCTTGCCTTGTTTATTGCAAGTTTGGGGCTCTATGGCATGGCGGCTTATATGACCAACAAAAGACGCAAAGAAATTTGCATCAGAAAAGTGCATGGTGCCAGTGTGATTGAATTGTACCGCTTACTGGCAGTAACTATGTTAAAACTCATTGGATTGGCGTTTGTTATTGCCAGCCCTTTAGGCTACCTATTTATACATCAATGGCTTACAGATTTTCCGTATCATATAAATATTAACCTGCTTATTTTTGTTTTTGCCGGATTAGCCGCAACAATTATTGCACTGTTGACGATATCAGGTCAGCTTATCCGCCTTTCAAGGATAAATCCGGCAGAATCTTTACGCTATGAATAGTTCAATTATTTTATAATTATTAAATCAAAAAATGATGATTAAAGCTGAAAAATTAACCAAAGTATTCCGCACTGATGAAGTGGAAACAACAGCATTGAACGAAGTTTCGTTCGAAATTCACAAGGGCGAATTTGTTGCTATCATGGGTCCTTCGGGCTGTGGTAAATCAACCCTGCTCAACATTCTTGGATTGCTCGATAATCCATCGGGAGGAAAATATTCCTTTTTGGACAAGGAAGTAGGAAAAAGCAGTGAACGTCAGCGCGCCAACTTGCGCAAGGAAAACATTGGCTTTGTTTTTCAGAATTTCAACCTGATCGATGAATTAACCGTTTTTGAAAATGTTGAGCTGCCGCTAATTTATCTGGGCATGCCCTCAAAGGATCGCCGCAAGCGGGTGAACGAAGTACTTGAACAAATGCAAATTGCCCACCGCAGCAAGCATTTTCCGTTACAGCTTTCGGGTGGACAGCAGCAGCGCGTTGCCGTTGCACGTGCAGTTGTTGCCAAACCAGCGCTTATACTGGCGGATGAGCCTACCGGTAATCTTGACTCGGCGCACGGAGAAGAAGTGATGAATCTGCTTAACGACCTGAATGTGAATGGAACAACCATTATTATGGTAACTCACTCGCAACGCGATGCCACTTATGCGCAAAGAGTGATCAGACTCTTTGATGGTCAGATTATCAACGAGAACATCACTAAAAATATTCTCTAATCTCGTTCACCTTTAAGCTTTAATGCGGATAAATTCATGCCATTATGTATGCTAACTATTTCAAAATAGCCTTTCGAAATCTCATTCGTCAATTGTCCTACACCCTGATTAATGTGGTGGGCTTAAGCACCGGTATTGCTGCTTTCTTACTGATTTTGCTTTACATACAGTTTCATTTGAGCTTTGACAAGCACATCCCTGAAATAGAAAATCTATATAGGGTAACACAAATTCAGCAGGCAGAGGGCGTTGGTGAACAGCATGTAGCTTTTAATCCCGGGCCATTGTCTGAAGAGGCGGTAAAGGTTATCCCTGAGATAAAAGATGCCGTGCGCATGATGGCCTGGGGTGCTGTTCCTGTGCGTGTTGAGGAAGATTATCACACACAGGACAATGTGATTTGGACGGATCAATCGGTATTTAGAATCTTTGGCATTAAGCTGGTCGCGGGCGATACGACCAAAGCATTAACTGAGCTTAAAAGTGTGGTAATTTCATTAAAGACTGCCAAAAAATATTTTGGCAGTGCAGAAAATGCCCTCAATAAACAGCTCGTGTTCAATTACGAAAACGGCTATACCATCAGGGCGGTAATGGAAGATCAGCCCGAAAACGCTCATTTGCAAATGGACATGCTTGTTTCATATGAATCCGCTCTAACAAAATATCCCTTTCTGAAAGATTGGAATTCAAACTCCATGGGAGTATATGTAGTGCTAAGTCCAACAGCAAAACCAGATGAAACTGCTGAAAAAGTTCACAATTTACTAACTGAAAACAAGGCTTTAAGTTCATTAACAAGTGGCCCTGAAATATACCTTCAGGCAGTAAGTGATATCCATCTCCATGCAGGTCATATTAAATTTCAAAACAATTATGCCCAGGGAGATTTCAATCTGATCATCGCTTTTGTGATCATCGCCTTGATTATTATTATCATTGCCTGCATCAATTTTATCAACCTGGCAATTGCCCGTTCAGTAAAACGTGCCAAAGAAGTTGGCGTGCGAAAAACACTTGGCGCATCCCGGCTAAATCTCGTGTATCAATTTCTGGGCGAGTCAGTTATCATTACTTTATTAGCATTGATAGGTGCCTTGTTTTTAGTTGAACTAAGCCTGCCCGAATTTAATCGGCTTCTGGATATTCAGCTGAAAGTTCAGTTTTTCAACAACCCGTTGTTTAATGTTGGTTTGCTTATCATTTGGATTGTAATAAGTTTATTATCTGGAGTTTATCCGGCATTCTTTATCAGTCGTTTTCAGGCTATCGAAGCCTTGAAAGGAACGCGTGAAAGCGGCTCCAAATTTGGTGGTTGGCTGAGTAAAGCACTGGTGGTTTTTCAATTCTCTGTTGCCATTGCACTGATTTTTATTGTGATTGTTACAAGTCGCCAAATCCAGTTTGTAATGCATAAAGATTTGGGCTACAATTACGACAAAGTCATTGGTGTAGCACTTCATGGCGGTGATGTAGCAGCGGATGCAGCATTGCTAAAGCAGGAATTTAAAAGTCTTTCAGGTGTTGGTCAAGTTGCGGCTGCTTCAAATATCAATGGCGTTGCTGGGAGTCAATTTACCATAACTGTTGATGATACCGCTGATCAGAAATTGATGGTTCGGGCCGGTTATATCGATGCTGACTTTTTCTCGCTCATGGATATTCCAATTATCGAAGGACGTAATTTCAACGAGGCTTATGCTTCAGAAGATGAAGCAATTGTCTTAAATCAGGCCGCTGTTAAAGCCTTGGGATGGACGAATCCCATTGGCAAGAAATTCAAATCATTTGATGACAGCGACAGCCTTCAAAAACCCACAGTAATTGGGGTAATCAGCGATTACCATTACTATTCAATTCACAGTAAGATTGAGCCGGCAGCCTATATGTTAAATCCTGATGGATACCATATAGTTTGTGTAAAATACCAGCCTGACGATGCTAAATCTGTTGTTGAAGGCCTTGAGAATTCCTGGAACAAACTCTTTCCTGGCAAGCCTTTCGACTGGATTTCGGCCGAGGAACGCCTTGAAAGACAATATCGAAATGATCGAAACAGTATCCGACTGTTTACCTTATTTACGGTTTTGGCTATTTTGATTTCAGCATTGGGTTTATACGGCCTCACTGCCCTGCGAGTAGAACAGCGAAGCAGAGAAATTAGCATCAGAAAAGTTCTGGGTGGCTCCGTATTTCAAATGATGCATCTGATCATACGCGAATTCCTAATCCTTATCGGGATTGCGGGAGTCCTTGCACTTCCGGTGGGTTATATCTTTGCAAAGCAAATGCTCGAACAGTTTGCTTATGCTGTTAACATAAGCATTTTCGACGGTCTGATATCCCTTCTTGCTGCCTTACTCATTGCCGTAATTACTGTTTCTGTTCATGCACGACGGGCAGCAGTTTCAAATCCGGTTAACGCACTCAAAAACGACTAACGATGATGATGTTTAAATATAATTTCCTTACCGCTTATCGCAACCTGATTAGGAAACCCGGGTTTACAATGATAAATATTACCGGCCTGGCAATTGGATTGGCGGCCTGCTTGCTTATCTTGTTCTACATAAGTGACGAGTTGAGCTATGATAAGTTTCACAGTAAATCAGAACGCATCTATCGGCTCAATAACAAATCGTTGATTGGAAATAGTGAGTTTGAAGGCACCTATACCCCTTCGCCATTGGCCGAAACGATGCTTAAAGAATTCCCTGAAATAGAAATGGTTACGCGTCTTTGGAACAGATCGCAGCGCTCCTTTCGTGTGGGTGAATCCACTTTTATTGAAGACAAATTCTTTTTTGCCGATTCGAGCTTCTTCGAAATATTTGATTTTGAACTTATTGAAGGCGACCCGAAAACTGTGCTTAAGCATGCAGGAACCATAGTTTTAAGCGAATCTGCTGCAAAGAAGTACTTTGGCGACAGCTCTCCTATTGGCAAAACGATTACCGAGGACAACGAAAATAATTATACCGTTACAGGGGTGATGCGCGATGTCCCTCATAATTCGCATGTGAAACCGGAACTGATTGCTTCTTTCGTGTCCGATCCATTTCATAACAATAACAACTGGTTTGCACAAAGTCCACAAACCTACTTTCTATTAAAAGAAGGCGCTGACCCACAATTACTTGAAGACAAAATACCGGCTCTTGTTGAAAAATATATTGGTCCCGAACTCGTCAGGTTAATTGGCATCACCCTTGAAGAATTCCAACAAGCTGGTCAGTCGTATGGTTATAAGATAAGATCGCTCGAATCCATTCACCTTCACTCAAATATTGAAGGTGAATATGAAGCGAATGGCAGCATTCAACATGTGTACATCTTTAGTATCATTGCTATTTTTATCCTTTTGATTGCCTGTATCAACTTCATGAATCTGACAACAGCGCGCTCTGCAAGTCGTGCTAAAGAAGTTGGCATAAAAAAGGTGCTTGGAGGGACGCGTCCGCAATTGATTCGTCAATTCATTGGCGAGTCGTTGCTGCTTACCGTTATAGCAATGGTTTTTGCCTTGATAATCATCGAAATCTCACTGCCTGCGTTTAATCGCCTTGCTGAAAAAAACCTGTCGTTTTCCGATTTCGGTATGGCACAATCACTGCTCTTCATTGTAGTTATTGTAGCAGTAACAGGTTTTATAGCAGGGAGTTATCCGGCGTTTTTTCTTTCCGCTTTCAGCCCTGTCAAAACAATTAAAAAGCAGCTCACCAAATCCGGCAGCGGAAAAAATATCAAATTGAGAAGTATTCTGGTGCTTTTCCAGTTTACGATCAGTATCACCCTGCTTATCACTACCATTATCATCTTCATGCAGATGGAATACATTCAACAGAAAAAAATAGGTTTCGACTCGGAACAGCTGCTTGTAATTAAGCGCGCAAACGGGCTTGGAACATCGATGAAATCTTTCAAAGACAAGATATTACAAAATCCTGCCATTCTAAATGCCGCCTATGCCATTGATTTACCGGGCGACAGTTACAGCTCAAATGCTCACCGGATTAAAGGCAGGCCGGTAGAAGAACTTCATGTGATGGAGCTCACCTATGTTGATCCGGATTACCTCAAAACGATGGGCATGGAGATGAGCTGGGGCAGGTTTTATAGCGATGGAAATGCTACTGATACAGCAAAAGTTATCATTAATGAGCAGGCTGTTCGGTCGCTAGGTTTAACAGATCTCGAATCGGAAAAGTTAATTCTGCAAACAGGCACAGACGAAGAAAGCAGTATTCATGACATTGTTGGAGTCGTTAAGGATTTCCATTTCAACTCTTTCCATCAAAAAGTTCAACCCATAGCCATATATATGCTTCCCGAAGGAGGATGGGCAAATCGCATGGCCGTGCGTGTTCAGGCAGGGAAAACCCGCGAAGCAATCAGTTTTCTGGAAGAAAGCTGGAATGAAATGCAAACCGGACATCCATTTGTTTATACTTTTTTGGACCAAACCCTTGCCAAGCTTTATCAAAACGACCATAAAACCCGTGTCATCTATACTATCTTCAGCATACTGGCACTTTTTGTAGCCTCGCTCGGGTTGTTTGGTCTCACAGCTTACACTACTGAAAGCCGCACCAAAGAAATCGGCATCAGAAAAGTGCTAGGCGCCAACGACTCCACCATCGTTTTTATGCTTTCGCGCGATTTTACCAAATGGGTGCTCTACGCCAATATTGTTGCCTGGCCGCTTTCCTTCTATCTGGTGAATCACTGGCTAAACAATTTTGCCTATCGGATTGATATGCCCTGGCATGTTTTTATCATCGCAGGTGTATTTGCGCTCGTTCTTGCATTAGTAACCGTGCTGTATCAAACAATAAAAGCATCTCGAACCAATCCTGCATTTTCTCTTAAATACGAATAAAACCTACCGCTATGAAAGAAGTTGTTATTCTAATTCCAGATCTTGATCAGGAACAAAATGTTGAAATTGATGTTCGCATCAACGGCCGCAAGCAAACCATGAAATACCGGGTTGAATTGCTGGACTGGGAAGGCAACGATGTGCCTCCTAAAGAAAAAGTGCAAGTGTTACGGCATAAAATCGCCGAATACGACAAAAACTGGGAACTGGTCGAAATAGGGCCTCCTACTGAAAAAAACATTTCGCTGATGTTTAGGAAAAGCAGCGAATAAAATTCAAATGAAAAATACGTAACCATCAAACTTATTGTTATGAAATCAGTCATCTTCAGTTTAATACTTCTTGCAGGGAGCAATTTTATCATGGCTCAGCAAGCAGAAAAAGAACTTATACAAACTGTTATTCAAACAGCTTATGTTGAGGGCATTCACAACCGTGCCGGGATAGAAAAAATAACAGCGGGTTTTCATCCCGGATTTGAAATGATTGGAACAAGAAATGGCTTGCTCACAAAATTTCCGATATACAGCTGGATAGAATCCATACAACAAGCCATGGCCAATGCCAGGACAAACGCAAACGAAGCCGTGGTAACAGCAAAATTCCCGCTTATTGATGTGAGCGGTGATGCTGCTGTCGCAAAAGTGGAACTGTTCCGTGAAGGCAAACAGCTGTTTACCGACTATCTGCTACTCTACAAACTCGACAAAGGCTGGCGTATTGTGAGCAAAATCTATTACAGATTGCCCGAATAATTCAAAATGCAGTTCTCTAAATAAGTGATCCTTAAATATCATCTAATCATCGTGTCATGTTCGGTTTGCTGTCTAATTATCTGTTGCTGAGTCTGCGAAACATCAAAAGGCAACGCACTCATGCCCTGATCAATATATTTGGTTTATCCATCGGCTTGATTGTTTTTATTCTCATTTTTCTGTTTCTGGTACACGAATACAGCTACGACAAATCGTGGCGCGATCATGAACAGATTTATCGGCTGCATGCCAGCCTGGATTTTAACGGAAGGGAAGATCACTTTGCACTCTCATCTTACAATATGGCGCAAGCCATGAAAAACGATTTCCCTGATATTAAAGCTGCTACGATGATTTTCAGGACGAGTTTTTCTAATGATCAGGTTGGTGTTACGGTATATTATGACGACAAAATGTATGAAATCCCTTCGTACACTATGGCCGATGCCGATTTTTTTAATGTTTTCGATTATCCTTTCGTTGAAGGAGATCCTAATACAGCACTTTCTGAACCCAAGAGCCTGGTAATAAGTAAAAAAACAGCAAAAAATATTTTTGGAGATCAAGCTGCATTCGGACAGCTAATCCGTATAAAAACTACAACTTACAAAGTAACCGGCGTGATCGATAAGGAAGCTTGTCAGTCGCATTTGCTTTTTGACGCGCTGATTTCGATGAGCACCATGAAGCAGGAAACCATTGATCAAATGAAGAGAGATTGGTTTTGGCTTCTGGGATATACCTATATACGTTTCAAAGATGAAGCCCTCATTGAGGGATTCGACAAAAAGCTGGAGTCGCTGCGACAAAATACGATCAAACCCTGGATACAACAGGTAAATGTGGATGGCGACATCAAAATGGCTATTGAGCCTGTGAGCAGTATTCATTTCAACAATCATCTGCAGTACGACAGCGCCTCGAATACGAACAAACGTTTCGTGAAAATGTTTGCCTACATCGCTGTTTTCCTGTTACTTATTGCCTCTATCAACTATATGAACCTGGCTACTGCCCGGT
The DNA here is from genome assembly GCA_018830105.1 of Bacteroidota bacterium. Lineage (GTDB taxonomy): Bacteria > Bacteroidota > Bacteroidia > Bacteroidales > F082 > UBA5536. The sequence goes on along the minus strand of JAHJTC010000006.1, from coordinate 264,611 downwards.
CGATAAAACGTGCCCGCGAAATCGGGATACGTAAGGTGGCGGGAGCCCAGAGATCACAGCTCATCATACAGTTTTTAGGCGAAAGTATTTTCACCGCCTTTTTGGCTTTTGTGCTGGCATTATTAGTTACAGAGCTGCTGTTGCCCTGGTTTAATACCCTCGTAGGCATGGAGCTCTCACTTGCAGCAATTTATTCTGCAAATAACATCCATAAGGGCTTGCTACTGTTGCTTGCCGTGTTGCTTTTAGGTTTAATCAGCGGGAGTTTTCCGGCCTTTGTTTTGTCGTCATTCAGCCCGATGGATGTGTTGCGCTCCGGTAGTTTTAGTGGCAAAAAGCAGCTTTTTAGCGCATCGAATCTCCGAAAGGCGCTTGTGGTGTTTCAGTTTCTGATTTCCATCAGTTTAATTATAAGCACATTAATCGTTTCGGATCAATTGCAATTCATGCGCAAATACGACAGCGGAATTGCGCTCGATCAGGTAATGGTTATTCATTTCCCATCAGATACAACACTTTACAACAACAAGGAAGTGCTTCGACAAGAGCTCTTAAAACTTCCTGAAGTAAAACAAGTTTCTCTAATTGAGAGCTTGCCGGGTTATCAGTCAGGGCGTTTGATGTTTTTCCTGGGCGATACGGCCAAGCCGGAAGTACGCACCATGAATCTATACGTTGTTGATCATGATTTTTTCGATTTACTCGAAATTAAGACCTTGGAAGGCAGGACTTTCTCGAAGGAATATCCGAACGATTCGAAAACAGCTTTTGTGGTAAACAAGGCTGCCGCAGAATTTTTGGGTTATGATAATCCGGTTGGTGTTGATATGTATTGTGGCATGGACGTAGAAGGGAAGATAATAGGCATGGTTAACGATTTTCATTATAGCAGCTTGCACAATCCGATCGAACCCCTTGTATTTATACTTTCGCGAGACAAACCAGATTATGTTGCTGTTAAAATAAAAGGCCCGTTTAGCCGGCAGGCTATTGATCATATTGCCGAAATTTGGCAAAATTTTGATCAAAAACATTTTTTCAACTACCATTTTCTCGATCAGCAGTATGCCCGACAATATCAGCGCGAAGAAAAAATGCTATCGCTTTTTGGGTATTTTTCATTTATTGTCGTTTTGATTTCATGTCTGGGTTTATATGGACTCTCTGCCTTCACCATTGAACAACGCACCAAAGAGATCGGCATCCGAAAAATTTTAGGAAGCAGCACCTGGCATCTTATCAAGCTTACGATTTTTGGTTTTATGAAATTGGTATTGTTGGCAGGTATAATTGCCATCCCATTAACCTATTTCCTGATGCAGGAATGGATGAATGATTTTGCTTATCGGGTTGGACTTCATCCGGCATGGTTTGCGCTGGGGCTACTTGCAGCTATTGTTGTTGCCTTGGTTACAGTTTATAGTCAGGCCATTAAAGCAGTGAACAAAAACCCTGTTGATGCTATAAAGTATGAATGATTGTCGTTTCAACGATTCCAAAAAAACTTAGCCCATGATCAGGCATTTTTTCATCGTATTTCTGCGAACCTTAGGCCGACAATGGCAGTATAGCTTGATTAATCTGTTGAGCTTGGCCTTTGGGCTGGCAGCTTCAACACTAATCCTTCTTTACGTATTCAATGAATACAGCTATGATCGCTTTCATAAACAGCACGAAAGTTTGCACCGTGTTAGTCTGAATTACCAGCAGCAGGAGCATACCTTCGGAACACCAACAATTCCGGCAGCTGTAGGGCCTTCGTTATCTGAAACCTTTCCTGAGATCACAATGTTCTGCAGGACGACACTACCCGAAAAAGGCTATCTGCTTTACGAAAACAAAGCCTTTGATGCTGATAAAATCATGTATGCCGATTCCAGTTTTTTTAGTCTTTTTTCCTTTCAGCTGATAAAAGGCTCCCCGGCTGAAGCCTTGAAAGGGATTCACAAAGCCGTGCTAAGCAAAACTTTAGCTGATCAGCTGTTTGGTAACACAAACCCAATAGGTCAGCTTATACAACTTAACGGACAGGAAAACTGGATCGTGAGCGGAGTGGTTGAGCAAGCGCCTCCAAATTCGAGCATTCAATTTGATGTTTTGCTTTCCTTCGAGACGCTCTATAACAATCCCACATTGCATATGGACTGGAACGGCGGAAATCAGTATCCAACCTTCGTAAAAGTTAGTAACCCTTTTAATGAAGCAATTTTTAGAAAAAAACTGCCCGACTTTCTCTACGAAAAAATAAATAAAGAGCTTGAAAGCAGTGGCTTTTCAGTTGACATACTGCTTGAACCCATTCGAGAAATTCATTTACGCTCAGCAATAGCTGGATCAAATAAAGCCTTGGATAATTTACACATTTTCACATTAGTTGCCTTTTTTATACTGCTCATCGCATGCTTTAATTTTACCAACATTTCCACCGCATCTTCTTTGCGTAGGGCCAAGGAAACCGGAATAAAAAAAGTACTTGGTGCAACAAAAAACTCACTGATCAGGCATCACCTTTTTGAATCGATCCTGATGAGTCTGTTTGCTTTCCTGGCAGCACTATTGCTAATTGAGTTAATACTTCCTTACTACAATGCCTTAATAGGAAAAAGCCTGCGATTGTGGGATACACCTCCTGAATTTCTATTTGCACTTATTTTACTGGTTATTTTCACAGGTTTGATCGCCGGAGTATATCCTGCCTTCTACCTATCATCCTTCAGACCGATCAAAGCGTTAAAAGGAGCTTTTGATCATGGAAGAAGGAAGCATTTACTGCAAAAGAGTCTGGTGTTTGTACAATTTCTGGCAGCCTCATTGTTGATTAGTTGCAGCCTTATAATCTACCTGCAATTGAATTACATCAAAAAATTTGACAAAGGATTCGTATCTGATCAGGTGATTACAGTTGCATTACCTTCAGAAAATGCACGAATGGCTGTGGAAGCGCTTAAACAGGAGATCAACAGCCTTGCTGAAGTTAAAAACTGCGGTGCTATAACAGATTTACCAGGTGCAGGAGTCAGCCTAAATGGCTATAAACCAGAGGGCATCGACAATCCCGTCATGATCCATGTAATGGATGTAGATGAAAATGCACTGGATGTGTTTGGCATCAAAACCATCAATGGAAGAAATTTTGATCGCTCTTTTGCTGCAGACAAAAAAGCCTATCTGGTAAATGAGACTTTTGTCAGGCATTTTAACTATGATGATCCTTTGGGAAAGACCATCCAACGCAATGGGAATTTTCCAATTATCGGTGTAGTAAAAGACTTTCATTTTAATCCCTTGCATGAGCCACTGAAACCTCTAATTATTACAATGCATCCCTACGATGGCTATTATTATTTGGTAGTCAGCCTGAAACAGCCGGTAAACGAAAAGCTTGTCAAGGACATTCAAACCATTTGGAGAAAAAACTTACCCAACGATCCCTTTATTTTTGAAGCACTTAACACTTACCTTGAGAAAGCTTATCAGGATGAAAAGAAGTTAGGCATACTGCTCGCATGGTTTACAGTACTTGGGCTATTGGTGGCAGCTATGGGACTTTTCGGGCTGGCAGGCCTGATGATCAACCAACAGCTTAAATCACTGGGTATAAGAAAAATTTTGGGAGCTTCTCCCTTGAGGCTGTTGCTGTTTACCGGAGGTCATTTTTCGCTGCTTGTAATTATGGCTAATGTGCTGGCTGTTATTCCTGTATGGCTTTTCATGGAAGAATGGTTATCTAATTTTAGTGCACACATTGCTATTCCAATCTGGCTATTTCCTTTAACGCTAAGCTTTTGTTTGATACTGGCCTGGGTAAGTATTATATGGCAGGCCTTGCAAGCCAATCGAATAGCCCTAATCAATGTCGTCAATTACGAATAAGTGAAATCTATTTCATTCAAAACATCGAAGTATTCATTAAATACCTGACTTATGTGGCCCAATTATATCAAAATAGCTTTCCGCAATGTGCTAAAGCACAAAGCCACTGCCACCATCAACATCCTTGGTTTAGCAATCGGCCTGGCAAGTTTTATACTGATTTTTATGTATGTGCAGGACGAACTGAGCTACGACCGCTATCATAAGCATGCTGATCAAATTTACCGGTTAATTAGCAAGCACGATTTTGAAGGCGTGGGCGAAGATGCCGCCAGTGCACCTTTTCCGGTGGCTCCAACAATCCAAAATGACTATCCCGGATTGATAAAAAGCACCGTTAGGGTATTCAATTTTCAGGCTCCCAGAAGTTTGGTCGAGCTGGGCGAAAAAGCTTTTAACGAAAGACGCCTGTTTTTCGCTGACTCCACATTTTTTAAAATTTTTGATTACCAGTTTATTTACGGTGATCCCGAAACTGCCCTTAATGAATCTTTTGCTGTTGTAATTACAGAAGAAACGGCACAAAAATATTTCGGCAACGAAAATCCCATGGGTAAAACACTGCGGTACGAAAATAATTTCGATCTAAAAGTCAGTGGAGTGATCAAAGAGGTGCCTTCGAACAGTCATTTTCGTTTTGATTTTATGGCATCAATGGCTTCTGTGCGCATGATTTATCGTGGCAGACTGCCACAAACCTGGGTATGGAATCCCTGCTGGACCTATATTCAGCTGCATGAAGGTGTTAAGCCCGAAACCTTAGCTGCAGATTTCCCAAATTTTATTGAAAAATACTTTTATGATGCCATGAAAGAGAGCATCACCCTTTTTCTGCAACCACTCACCGAAATTCACCTGCATTCCAGGCTTGATTATGAAATTGAGCCCAACGGAAATATTACTTATGTGTATATTCTATCAGCTATTGCTATTTTTTTACTCACCATAGCCATCATTAATTTCATGAACCTGAGCACGGCCACTTCATCCAGAAGAGCCCGAGAAATTGGCATGAAGAAAGTTGTAGGTGCGAATCGCGACCAGCTTATCATTCAGTTTTTAGGTGAAGCTGTTATGTTGAGTTTTATGGCGCTGCTGTTGAGCCTTCTTTTTGTGGAAATGAGTTTGCCCTGGTTCAATAATTTGGCCGACAAACAACTTAGCCTCCATGTTTTTCTTGAAATGAAACCCCTGCTGCTGTTACTGGCACTTGGTCTTTTCACGGGCTTGCTGGCAGGAGTTTATCCTGCATTTTACCTGTCATCCTTCAGGCCGCTGAGGGTGTTAAAAGGTCAATTTAGCGGAAGCACAAGTTCAGGAAACGCACGGAAGATATTGGTATGCCTGCAGTTTGCAATTTCGGTTGGACTAATTATCAGTACACTGGAAGCCTTCGATCAGCTGAATTATTTACGTACTGCTAATCTGGGCTTCAATAAAGAAGCCGTTGTATTTGTTCCCGTAAATCGCAGTCCGGTGGTACGACAATATGAATCATTCAAAAATGAGCTGGAGCAACATGCAGAAATAATCTCTGTTACAGCACTCGACGACATTTTCGGGGTTGCCCACAACACCCACGAATTCCGGCCCGAAGGTTTTCCGGAAGACAAATGGCAATTTTATCCGGCTTTGGTTGTTCAGCACGATTTTCTGAAAACTTTTGAAGTCCCTGTTGTGGCAGGCCGCGATTACAGCAGAGAAAACAAAACCGATCCCATGAGCGCCATATTGATCAACGAAGCCATGGTTGAACACCTCGGATGGGGATCCAATGAAGAGGCGCTCGGAAAAAAATTCAAATCCTTAGCCGGCGAGGAAAGGGTGGTTGGTGTTTTTCAGAATTTTAATGCTACCTCACTGCATTCAGGCACCTCCCCTTTCGTGCTCAACATTAAGGAAGAAGAGCGGGTAAATGGCTTTTTTCTGCGTTATGTGGCTATTAGAATTGCACCGAAAAACTACAAGCAAGCCCTTGAAAAAATAGAAAAAAGCTTTCGGCAGTTTGCCCCGGGCAGGCCATTTGAATACACCTTTCTTTCGGACGAACTTGACAAGCAATACCGGGAAGAGGAACGCCTGAGCAAATTTTCGCTGGCCTTAACTTTTTTGATAATACTGGTCGCAGGCATGGGACTCTTCGGTTTGGTTTCATTTGTTATTGGCCAGCGCCGCCGCGAAATCAGCATTCGGTTAACTATTGGCGCAAATTTGAACCATATGTTGATGCTATTTGCTAAAGAATACCTGTTTTTAGTATTGATAGCCAATATGATAGCATGGCCACTAAGTTGGTGGTTTCTTACGGATTGGCTCAATAATTTTGCCAATCACACGAAACTAAATCCTTTGTATTTTATTGTTGCTGCCCTCTCAAGTTTGATCTTAACGCTGATTATAATTAGCTGGAGAACTATAATTGCTGTGCATAATAATCCCATGAAAGCCTTACGATCAGAGTAAAAATTAGGTTAGAATCCATTCAAAGGCATGGTCACTGTCGGAATCAGGAGTAAAAACCCCAGGATAATCAGCCCCAGAATCAATGGCCAAACCCATTTAACCCATTTCTGATAGGGAATGCGTGCAACACCAAGTACGGCAATTAAAATTCCGGACGTAGGAGTAATCATATTCGTAAAGCCATCGCCAAACTGGAAAGCCATTACCGTAGCTTGCCGCGAAATGCCAATCAAATCGCTGAAAGGCGCCATAATCGGCATCGTTATAGCAGCTTTGGCCGAGCCGGAAGGAATCACTATATTGATGATGGTTTGGATAAGATACATCACACCAACAGAAGCAATCTGGCCGAAATTCATCATGGCTTTGGAAAGTCCGTACAGAATTGAATCAATAATACCACCATCTTCAAGAACCACGATAATCCCCCCGGCAAGTCCCACAATTATCGCTGCCGTCATAATATCATTTACTCCTTCGAGAAATAATTTGGCAATATCATCAGCAGATTTATTGATAGCCAATCCACTGGCAATACCCATCACCAGAAATAATGTGGCAATTTCCATCACATACCAGCCATAGCCCATTACACCTACGATGAGATAAAAAATGGTATAGGCAAGCAGCAAAAGAATAAAATAGTGTACTGATTTTTTGAGACTCAGCACGCCAAATAAAATAAACAACAGCGTGCTTAAAGGAAGGATATAAAAACTAATGCTGCTATTGCCAACTGTTAGGGTAGTTTCAGGATAAACCACTGAAAATATGGTCAATGCCAGACTAATTAATCCAAATACAACCCAAGCAATTCGTGGTGTGTAATAAGTCAAGGCTACCGATTGATCCTGCTCACGGGCGCGCCAGTAAGCATCGTCAGTGTACATCGGTGAGGCTGCCGGATTTTTTTTAATTTTTATGGCATACCGCAGCACAAAGAAAATTCCAAAAGCATTGATGGCAACCCAAGTCAGCATCCTGTATTCAATGCCCGAAAAAAGCGGGATATCGGCCAAGCCCTGCGCAATACCAATGGTAAACGGATTAAGCACAGCACCGGCAAAGCCGAGATGAGCGCCCACATAAACCATACTTACCCCAACAATAGAGTCGTATCCCATTGAAATGGCCAGCGGCACAATGATTATGGCAAAGGCAATCGTTTCTTCGCTCATCCCGAAAACAGCACCAAAAACACTAAACAAGATCATAACAAGTGCAATAATTACATTATCAACACCTAAAGCCTTCATAAACCGATTGTGTTCCAGCGTTTTTGTGAAACGCAAGAAGGCATAAATTCCCACATCAATGGCCTTGCTCTGGTTCATAATCCAAAAAGCACCGCCAATCATTAAAATGAAAATGATAATATTACTTTGTTTCTCAAAACCTTTAAACAAGGCCGAAAAAACCTGCCAGGTTTGAGGTTCTGCCTCAAAAAGTTCTTGTTCGGCTGCAGGCAGATCGTCCTGATAGTAAAATTGCATTTGCGTTTTGGTTCCTGCATCCGTTATGATGGTTTCTTCCACATAACTCCCCGGAGGAATAATCCAGGTCATAACAGCAGCCAGCATTATGATAAAAAATACAATAACGTAGGTATGCGGAACTTTTCTTTTTTGAGCCATATTACTTGCTAATTAAAGTGTGGGATTTTCACGACCTGTGTTTAATTTGGGTAAGCTTTTTCCTTGGAAATATCAAGCTAAAACCTTGGAGTCTTATCAATTATCAACTGTTTTTCATCCACTCAAACACTTGATAATGCTCTCCATTCATACCTAAGCTGGCGTATGTTTTCTGAGCCTTTACATTTGTTTTATCAACATATAGCCTGATGCCGGCAACCTCAGCATCTGCTTCGGCCAAGCGTTGAATATGTTCATACATTTCTTTATAAATACCTTTGCGGCGAAAAGCCTTATCGATATAAACCGATTGGATCCAATAAACCCAACTATTACGCCAATCGCTCCATTCATAAGTGATAAGTAATGATCCGGCAACAATTCCATCGATTTCTGCAACAAAATACATTCCTTTGGCAGCATCGTCAAACACGGCATCAATACCTGCCCTTATGATGTTCGCATTGAGGTTTATCCCTTCTGTTTCAAAGGCCATTTCTTCCTGAAAATGAGCGATTTTTTCATTATCACTCCTTTGAGCTTTTCGTACTTCCACGATCATATTTTTGTTACTTTTGCGGCTTGAATGGGCAAATTTATGATTTTTAAGGGAATGGCTTCATGAGCGATCAAATAAAACATGAGTGCGGTATAGCACTCGTCCGTTTGCGCAAACCGCTTGAATTTTATCTTGCAAAATACGGAACTGCATTTTATGGCTTGCAAAAGCTGCATTTATTGATGCAAAAACAGCACAACCGAGGGCAGGATGGAGCCGGAATTGCAGGTATAAAATTGGATTTGGAGCCCGGCAATAAATATATCAGCCGGTTGCGTTCCAATGCCACCGCCCCGATTAAAGACATTTTCAGGAAAATTTATGACAAGCTACATCAGATAGAACTTCAGCGTCCTGAACGGCTAAACGATGTAAACTGGCTGAAACAACACATCGATTTCACCGGGGAATTGTTTATGGGTCACTTACGTTATGGCACTTTTGGCCTGAACAGCATTATGAATCTCCATCCCTTTGTCCGCTCAAATAATTGGATGACCCGAAATCTGGTGTTGGCAGGTAATTTTAACATGACCAATGTTGACGAACTCTTTACCAAGCTTGTTGAGTTGGGTCAATATCCTGTTGAAACCTCCGACACCGTTACTGTTCTTGAAAAAATAGGCCATTTTCTGGATACGGAAAACGAACGTATTTACAAGCAATACAAAAATTCAGGCCTTTCAAAAAGAGACATCTCTCATAAGATTGCCGAAGAACTTAATGTGCAGGCCATTTTAGAAGAAAGCTCGCAATATTGGGACGGCGGCTATGTAATTACCGGAATGATTGGCCATGGCGATGCTTTTGTTTTCAGAGATCCTGCAGGGATCAGGCCAGCTTACTATTACGCTGATGATGAAGTGATTGTGGCTACTTCGGAGCGTCCTCCCATTCAAACTGCTTTTGATGTTCCGATCGGCACCATAAAAGAAGTTCAGCCCGGACATGCCCTGATTATCAAGAAAGACGGCAGTTTTTCGGAGGAACGTTGCAAAGCCCCTTTGCCCCGCAAGGCATGCTCCTTCGAGCGGATTTACTTTTCCAGAGGCACAGATGCCGACATCTACAAAGAACGCAAAGACCTCGGTAAACTTCTGGTTCCTTTTGTGCTTCAGGAAATTGATTACGATCTGGACAATACGGTTTTTTCCTATATTCCCAATACGGCTTCTGCAGCCTTTCGCGGCATGGTGCAAGCGCTTAACGATCATTGTCGCGATGTGAAAAAAGACCAAATCAAAGCGGCCGGAAACAATTTAACCGCTGAAGAATTGGACGCTATATTTGCCACGCAGCTCCGCATTGAGGAAATTGCTGTGAAGGATATGAAGCTGCGCACTTTTATCACACAGGATAATCAACGCAATGATCTGGTAACTCACATCTATGATGTTACTTATGGTGTTGTTAGAAAAGATAAAGACACCCTTGTTGTTCTTGACGATTCTATCGTGAGAGGAACCACCTTACGCAATAGCATTATCAGGATTCTTGACCGCCTGGGACCAAAACATATCGTTGTGGCTTCATCAGCACCTCAAATTCGTTATCCCGACTGCTATGGCATCGATATGGCCAAATTAGGCGATTTTATTGCATTCAAAGCTACGATAGCCTTACTTAAAGAAACACACCAATCGCATGTAATCAATGAGGTGTATAAAAAGTGTAAGCAGCAGGAAACCCTGCCCAAAGAAGAAATGCAGAATTATGTGAAAGAGATCTACAAACCATTTAGCCCAAAGCAGATTTCGGATCGCATTGCTGCCATGATCACCTCACCAGAGATTAACGCGAGGGTTAGTGTGGTTTATCAGTCTATCGAAAACCTGCATGCTGCCATCCCTGATCACAAGGGCGATTGGTATTTCACAGGCGACTATCCAACCCCGGGAGGCAATAAAGTCGTAAACCGCTCCTTCCTCAATTTTATCGAGGGACGAGACCAACGGGCTTACTAATCTCTGCAAACCTTTCCTTAATTGTTGTTACCGGATAAAAGTAAAAAGGCCGACTTCACAGCCGGCCTTTAGGGTTACAAAAAATATTTTGGCTATAAGTTTGCGCAGGCAGCCTTAATTTCGTCGCATAAAGCAGCAAATTCCTCCTGACTGAACTTCAGCTTGGGTTGCTTAAAATCCATATCATAAATTGTATTGATCGGTATCAAATGGATGTGCGTATGAGGCACTTCTAGGCCGATAACTGTAATTCCCATCCTTTTGCAGCTCACTACTTTCTCAATAGCGCGCCCCACTTTTTTTGCAAATACCATTAGTTCGGCCAGTTCAGAATCTTCCAGATTCAACACATAGTCGACCTCCTTTTTGGGTATTACGAGCGCGTGCCCTTTAGCCAGTGGATTGATATCCAAAAAAGCAAGGTGCTTGTCATCTTCAGCAAGCTTATAAGCTGGTATTTCTCCCTGAACAATTTTAGTGAATATGCTAGCCATATCTTCAATAATTAGCGTGATACTTCCACAATCTCGAAAGTCATTACTCCGGCAGGAACAACGATTTCAACCTGATCGCCTACTGATTTACCAAGTAATCCTTTAGCTATCGGTGAATTTACTGATATCTTCCCGCTTTTTAGATCAGCTTCCTTTTCAGGAACCAGCAGGTAGTTCATCTCTGCACCATTTTTCAGGTTTTTAATCTTAACTTTCGAAAGCAACAATACTTTTGTAATATCCATTTTGGATTCATCAATAACTCTTGCGTTCACGATCAGTTGCTGCAGCTTAGAAATTTTAAGTTCCAGCATTCCCTGCGCTTCTTTTGCGGCATCGTATTCAGCATTTTCAGACAAATCGCCTTTATCGCGTGCTTCCGCAATCATCTGGGAGATTTTCGGACGCTCTTTCAGCATCAGGATTTCCAATTCATCCTTAAGTTTCTGCAGACCTTCCTGAGTAAAATATTTTGTTTCTGACATAACCAAAAAGGGTTTAATCAATAAATCCGACTTGCAGAGCAGAGCCGGTCATTTTAGTTGTTCCCGAAACTGTTTCGGAAAACGTTTTACGTTCAAATTTTATAAGATAAAAAGACCCTTAATAGTATAAGGGCCTTTCTGATGCAAATATACACTATTTTCTTTCGAAATAAACCTGTATCGGCCTAAATATTTTTTTCTGTCAATTCAAAACTCCTTAAAAATCAACAAATAATAAAAATATCAGCGGCCTATGCCGGCCGCTGATAAAAAAATCTTAAATAAAGTATTCCTTAGAAACTAATACGTGCTCCAATGGTATGATTTCCATTGAAATGATCGGTATCTCTATAGGAATAATCCACTGAAAACACTGAACCGCTCTCTTTGTTCAAAGGCACCTGCACCGAGAAGCCAGCACTTAAGCCTTTGCTGATATTCGTTCTATTTACATCTTCAATACCATCCCATATACCATCTTCGTAAGTATATCCGGCACGAAGCAACAGGTAATCCTTAAGCGAAAATTCACCGCCCAGGGTAATCTGATCCTTAGTAAATGAGTTTGAGGTAAAGTTTCCAGCCAGCGTAAAACGATAGTCATTCTCGAACAGAAAATCGTATGCCGCACCAATTGATAATTGTGTAGGCAATTCAAAAGCTTCCTGCCTTTGCTCAAGGGTAAATTGATTTTCTTGTCCGGGGATAAAGGCTTTTAATGATAACCCATCACCTGAGAACTGCATGGTAGGTCCAATATTCTTCAAGGTAATTCCAAAATGGATATTCTCTCTGGCACCAGTAACATACTGGATACCTGCATCCAAAGCTACACCTTGTGCACTCATATCAGAAATACTTTCTGAAATGATCTTCATCACAAAACCGGCGTGAATGCTATTTGAGAAAGATTTAGCATAGGAAAGGCTAATATTCATTAAATTAGGGGAATAGTTACCCAAACCACCATCAGGATATTCTGTGGTTGTAATGGGGATATCGCCAAAATTCATCGACATAACAGCTAATCCTAAAGCTCCGCTCTCGCCAACACGCTGTGTTAGCCCGAATGAGAAGATGCTTACATCTGAGCCTTTCAACCAGGTGGTATGGGAAAAAATCAGCTCTGTTTTCTTTGTAAAAGCCGTACCTCCCACATTACTCCAGATAGCTTCGAGGCCTTTGATATTCGACATCCCGGCATTTCCCCAGCCCGTGCTGCGTGCCCATGGATTAATTAATAACTCGGAAGCACCAGCCTGACCCGACCTGTCCTTATTTCCTGCGAAAGCATCCTTACCCGTAATACTAACCAGCATTACAAGGCTTATCATGGTTATGTATCTATAAAAAGTATTCATAATCTATCTTTTATTTTTGGTTCGCATTTCAATTTATTAGAAGGTATTCAGGTCAATAGGACGCATTGTTCCAAACCATTTGATTACGCGTTCGCCTTCGTCTGATTTGATGTGAATCAAATAAATACCACTGGCAATCGGTACACCGGCAAAGTTCTTCAAATCCCAATCAATAGAAGTCTTGGGTTCATCTTTCTTAAATTGCCTCACTCTTGTACCGCTCATATTGTATATCGTAATCACACATTGTTCTGGTAAGTTTATGATCTTAACTCTGTTATCCAAAGCATTCCTTTCGTAGGATGAATACGCATAGTACGGATTTGGCACAATATTAACCAAATCAAGATCCTGCTGGATTTTTTCAGGTACATCGTACTCTGTGGCTATTCCTTTGGTACTAAACTGATAAGCGGGATAGAAACGATTTACATCCATACCATCATAAACAGTGTCGAGGGGAAGTGTTGAATAGTAACGTTCGTAAGGCTTAGCTATCCTTATACGAATGCGTGCCTCATTGCTTAACCACTCTTCACCTTTTACAGCCATTGGCATTCCCACATACATAATTTGTGTAAAGAAATAGTTGGTAATGAATGGGAACTGTGTGTCAAAAAGCGTGTCGAGCACACTGTGCGCGTAATGGCCTGCATCGTAAGCAGGAGAGTTGAAATCAATATTCAGTTGCGAGAAGTTATAGTAATCATGACGCATAATATACACATAATGCTTACCCCCCATCAACGGCTGGAAACCAACCTGAGAGAATATATTCGGATCAAAAATTTGCTCAAGCAAATCCATATTCTTTGCAGTAGGATTGAAAAGCATATCACGGCCATTCTGTCCTGAGAGGTAGGAATCTTCGCCAAACATGATATTCAAACGCTCACCGGTTTCCAGGTTAATGGCATAACCGGGGAACCAGCCCATACCATGACTACTCATATAGTTAGGATCCTCAGGATTGCTGCTCGGTTCCAAATCCATTGCTGAAGCGGAATTACCGTCTTTATCAACCGATGGTGCGCGGCGCAAACCAAAACGTGGCGCATTGCCTTCGGCGAGGGCTCTGTCATACGACATTTCTAATACCGGACTACGTGACCATTTCGACTTATCTGGTGTAAGAACGATATCAACACTCGCAATTTTTTCGATGCGGTTTGATGTTTTTGAATCTTCGCTAAATGCAGGTCCTACTATACTTTGCGTTGAACCTTGTCCAATATTATTGGCAAATGAAGTCATCGAATAAGGTGCCCAAATACCATTCACAATCTTTTCGAAAGCTTCATCAGGGTCCCAAGGTCTGTCAGGGTCAGTTGACATTTGCCAGTCATCATTCGATGGGTTCTCCTGATCTTTATTGGTTCCTGAACGAATCCAATCCAACGCAAATCCGGGGATATCCTCATCTCTAACACCATCTAGCCAGCGCCGTGAACTGTCAGCATAAACAATACTTGACTCGATAAAACCATTGTTGTCAGCCAAGATTCTATACATATTCTTATTCGCATTATTCTGTCCAACGCGATAAGGTCCGGGGTTAAATGGTTGCACAATCGTTACAGCAATACCTCTGTCAAGGAAAAGCTGTTCATTTGACTCCAGGATAGTGGTATCTGAGAAATAAACCTCACCCGATGTCAAATCTTTCAATTGCCAGTTAGAGATATATTTGCTGGCAGTATCACCCTGAATATCGGCTTCTCCGGTAACATCAAACAATCGTTTAAATCTTAAGGTGTCAAATGTAAGTTCATAATCTGCACTTACTACATTCAGTGGATCAACAACTTTTACATTAAGCGGTCCATGACCTTCCTGATAAACAGGATTGTAAGCTATTGGATAATCAGGACCACCATAAATATTGGTTTCGCTGGCTGGAGCCTTGCTTAAAATTTCATCTACAGTTTCCTGTTTCAATTCAAGCATATTGCCACCGTTACCATTACCACTTAATCGTGTAATCTCAGGGCCATCGCCATAGTCACCCTTTATAACAATACCATTTATCGTTTTATGCGGAATTGCAGTATATGTTCTGATATTCTTGCGACCGGCAAGGTAAGGTGTCTTCTGGCCAAGCAAACCGTTCAACACGGCAGGCTCCTGGGTATATTCCATAAATTCGTTGTAAGCATAAGCAATCGCCATAAAGTAATACTGCTTATGATTTACCAGGCGGTTATCTCCGGTAGCAAAGGCATCCTGAGTCAAACTGAAAGAATGCTGGATACCATCATCGCTGCCGGTTACCTCTAGAACAGGAACATTAGCACCGATAATATCGTCATAATAGAAGTTTACAAGTTTAGTTACACCATTCTTTTTATCGAACTGAGCAACAAGACGCACTTGGTCAGGATTCTGAATACTCTCAACACCAACAGAAGCATCCTTCAATTGGAAGATCTGATAGCCTTCAAAACGGTACAAGCTATCACTTCTTTCTTCAGGATTATTTGGGTTTGGTTGTGGAATATTAGGATCGAATTCCTGGTAATCTTCACCAAAGTTATTGGAGGCAGGAGAGTTGGAAATATAAACAAGTAGTTCGCGATCCATTTCCTGGAAACTTAGGTCAGGGGCATTAGGACCATCAATCACTTTAAAGCAGTTATCAAACAGGGCCTGAGCCTTATCATCAACGCGACGCAACAGTTCAACAGAAGCAAAAGGACCACCCGAAACGGCGCGAGCCCATGGAATACCAACAGTGATATAGTTCACAGCGCCCGGTTTCAGCGTAAAAGGACCAGCAGACTGCATAAACCTACGGTCGCCCGGGTCATTTGGAGAACCGGCAGCACCGGTTTCTTCTGTCCAGTATAAATTATTTTGCGTATAACCACCATTCGGTGGAACGCCACCCGTACCCCAGTTACAGTCATCAGTATCACCAGGGAACATAAAGTCAGTGTCAGGGCCTACGGTTCCGGAACCACTTGGGTGAGCCGTACCACCATATTGCATTTTGATACCATCTTTCCAGATACCACGCAATAAGTTATAGGTTTCAGGCGCGTTGTTAGGGTCGCAAGTAGGTCCTGAAGCGCAGTTGTTATGGTAAACAAAACGACGCATTCCGAAACGTTCATCATCTACAATATCGTTTCCAAAGTTCACACCATTAATACTTACATCACATAGCTGCTCGCGGCCAATAGTATCACCTGTGGCAGGATCAGTAACAAAACGAAAGCGTGGATTATCAAGTCCATCAGGATCCAGATAAGGTCCCTGGAAAAAGTCAACACCAATGGCAGGTGGCTGATCGCCATAAGCCTCAGGCTCACCGCTACCATCAACAGCATTACCATTGTAGGCATAACCCAAACCACGGCCTACATCACAACCAACAAAGTCATCAAATGCATAGCCAAGGTCAGTATCTACCCAAGGTGAAAAATAAGTTTCTGTCAGCTCAAACGTTGAACGGTTAATAATTTCATAACTATAAAAAGTCATATTATTCACCTCATCATTCGTTGCAAAAGCAAAGGCCTGAGCTCTGATCTCCAAGCCAATTGCTGCGCCCTGTGATTCGGTATGGATATTCCCTTTATCATTAAACACCCACCATAAAGTCTGGTCACCTTTAATTACCTGGTCAGCCAGGATTGAACCTTTGATTGAGCCTTCAATAGACTCATCCATTGTAGGTGTTTTTGTATTACACAGGCTGTTGTCGATATCATAATATGGATAATCTCCCAAAAGCGGATTGTATTCACCATCGCCATCAACATCGTAAAAAGGGGCAAGGTAAAAGCTCTGATTTTTAGAAACATCACCATGCGCCGGCCATTCAAGAATTTCGGTTGGAATACTATATTCCTCACTCGGAATAAAGGCACCGGTTATCGGGTCGGTATTGGCCAAAAACTCATCGACCATCGCACGTGTCATCTTGAAATGCTTGTCGTATTCTGCACAGGTATTTTCATCAATTGCGGCAGTGCCATCAATAGTTAAAGGGCCTGTCCAGAAGTCGTTACCATCCTGACGGAATCTGACCGCAGCCAGCTTCAGCTGATTATTAATATCAAGACCACCTATCCAGAGTGAGCCGGCAAACAAGGAGGTTGCGGATCCACTCTTAGGAATAAAATACTTTGATCCTGTACCTCCCGGCAAATCCCACCACATATCGCCACCTGCATTGATACGGGCACGCACATTATTGACATCGAGCCATTCAAAAGCAGATGAAGGAGAACATCCGGCAGTAGTTTGTTTTAATCCGTTAGAAATCGTTTTCCCATTTGGGAGCTGGCGTTCCCGGGCCCATCCCTGATCAACAATCAGGAAAATGAAAAGGCCTGCAAAGAGCAATCTGGACATATTTTTCATTGTAACAGTAATTTTTTTCATGTTTAAATCTTCTTGCATTCCGTGGCTGTATTTTAGAAGTTAAAGAGCACACCAACTCTGATTTGACGAGGTGAGCTGTAGTTACCAGGTGCATTCACGTAAACACTATACAGCTCCCTGAAAGCAATGGGATCTGTTTGGTTATTGATCTGGCGTTGCCATTCCGGAGCAGAAAGGTAACCATCATCATCCGGGTTTCCGGTAGCTGAATAAACGCCTAACACATTCTTGGTGTCAAGCAGGTTAAGCACTTGCAGATATACATTGAGGTAAGCCATACGTTTTTCACCGTCTTTACTTCCTAAATTCAGGTCAATATCCTTGTCAACACGCAGGTCGAGGCGGAACTGCCAGGGCAAACGAGATCCAAAATAGGTGCCTCGTAAAAGCTGGCTACCACCGGAAATAGGTGAAATAACATTACGAGAAGCGGTATAAGGTGTTCCAGATCCTCCGGTAACTGTAAGTGAAAAACCGGTGTTATTCAGGATTTGAACGGGCGCCTTATCTTTCTTCTCTCTTCTAATAACGGGTCCGTTATATTCTTTACCTTTTCCATAACGGTAATCGAACAGCACATTAAACTGGTGACGGCGGTCCCATGGCATCGCAATAGTTGAACGAAGGTTGGGCAATCCGGCTGCAACAAGGGCAGCAGCAGTTGTTGTAGAAGCTCCTGTAGCGTTGGCAAACTGCAAGGTGTAACTTGCACGGAGACGGGCATTATTTGTACGACGCAGATCATACTCAACCGTCATACCTTTTACAGTACCAAAGTCGAGGTTGTTGAAAGAGGTATAATCTTTTGGATAAGCGCCATTGAAGCGATAAATCTGAATCATATCACGCATTTCACGATAAAATGAAGTGAAGGTGATTGAAGAAGAATTTGTCAGCTTCTGGGTAAATCCAAGCTCGTAGTCAATAGTTTGTGAAGGACGCAAAGAGGGGTTGTTAATCACACTACCGATGTTTTCGAAGAAGTAATAGGTAGCAGGATTCGAAAACAAATTACTTGTCGGACGTTGTGTAAGCACATCGTAGTGGGCAAAAAATAGCGCTTCATCAGAAATCGGGAAGGAGAATGAGATACGAGGCATCACATTTACCTGTGGCTCATAATCTTTAAAAGAGGTTATATCAACACGATTCTGATCAGGATTAAATAAATAAGGTGAAATACCAGAACCTGCATCAAGGATGGTGGGATCTTGTATTTCAGCGCCTTCTGCATTAAACCAGGTGTTTTCGTTACGATACCCAACAATTCTGGTTGGATCATTCACTTTATCAACATAAACTACATAGTCGCCTTCGATGCTGGCAGGATGATTTACGGTCTGTCCTTTAATGCTGGTTACTTCACCTGCAGTTCTTGCATTAAAAAGTAAATAAGGATCATTTAATACTTGTTGGTTGGCGTCAAAACGGTCAACGCGTACACCTATATTAAAGATAAGGTCGCGAAAAGCAAATTTATCCTGTAAATAACCGGCAATATAAACTGGCTGGAATGCTCCAATAGGGCGGGTAAACATGCCATTTTCATCACGTTCGGTAAAGAAATCTTCAAAGCTTGGTTTCGATGTCAATTTATTTCCGGTATAGTCATAACCTGAATAAGTGGTATAGTAGTTACCATCATTCAATAGTTCGTCAGGACTAAACATGCTGAGGTCGAAAAGTTCTCCGTTCGCAGTTATTGTGTGCAAATTACCATCTTTATCATAATAATCAATGGTATTGTTGTTGAAATCGTAGGAGTCGATATTGATATAATCCAGGCCGTCAACTGCTAATCCCAGTTTTTCGCGCAAATTAGCATCAAATGTACGTTGCGACTGTCCATCATATCTTCTGTAATACATAATTGTATCAACAATACCATCATAGCCAATCACGAAAGGATTGTCTTTGTCCAGCTCGTTGATATGAAAGTTTGTCAATCCGCGCATCAAAGTCCACATGCCGGTGGGGGCATAAGCTACACTGCGGCTCGTGCGCTGCTCATACTGAAAACCGAGTCTGATTTCATGATTCCCAATATCCATAGATCCATTCACATTAATACTAAACTGATCATTATCATCGAATCCATACCCACTTTGATTGGTTCCTGGAGCCTGATACAGACCATAAAAAGCACTTGGTGAATCGCCATTCAACAAACCTCCACCTAACTGAATCTGACTGAAGTTTTCGTAATGATCTTCAGGCTGTCCGGCATAAGTGTCATAATAACTGGAAGTGTAATTGGCAACCAAAGGATTTATATCAGAAGGCGTCCAACTTACCAAGGTATCAAAATCCCATGAATTGAGCACCCATACATCATTATAAGCCTGTCCATTTACTGTATCGCTTCCCAGCTCAAAAGTTGGGGTTTTGTAAACTTCATATTTTCCGAGATAGCCATATTTGAAAACATCATCCCAATGGTTTGGATCGCCATAATAATTGTTTTCGCGGGTATAATCGGCCTGGATAGAGTAGTAAATATTCTTGATAATCGAAGTGCTTTCGCTATCTGTTGGGAAACGTTGGGTAAAACGTCCAAAGACACGCCAAGTATTGTTATCAAAACGGGTATTTTTGTCGTAATTAAAGAACGATGCAGAATACCTGAAAGCATCACCCTCGGTTTTGTTGAAAGTTCCGCCAACAGAAAGGTTAATTGTTTCAGTTGTACGGATATTAATATTCCCGGAAAGGTTTACACCATAACGGGCAGTATTCATAGATGTTTTAGAAGATACCAAGTCACCCATCCGCACAAACTCGCCATTTCTGAAGGTACCTGTTCCGGTTCCTGATGGACGGAGCGGATTATCGCTGATGCTGGAAAGTGTAGCATCATTAGCGCGGTAATATCCTAATCCGGAAATGCGGCCATCGCGGTTATAATTGATATCGCCGGCAATGAAGAATCCCAGCAGAGCAGTTTCGTTTTTCTTGCTTTTTAGCAATGGGCCCTGCACGTTAAATCCAAGTCTGTTGTGGCCGTAAGCATCGAGCATTTCAGAGGTTTCCAGCTCAACACCTGCTCCGAATTTACGCGAAGGTCCTTTGGTTGTTACACTGATAATACCTCCTGTGGCATCACCATACTGTGCCGGCGTTCCACCCAAAATAACGTCAACCTGCTCAATGGCTGATTGTGGTACATTCCCTGAACCGATCACGCGCACACCATCTATATAGACGGCGGTAGCATCGGAACGTGCACCACGCACGTTACCACGCTCACCATCCTGCGAAAACACACCACCAACGGTAGCAGCTACGGCATCGGCCGAACGGTTTGGCATCTTTTTGATTTCTTCTGATGTAACAGAAGCACCACTGGCGGTTTTATCCTTTGAAATCAGCGGAACTTTGTACTCAATAATTTCCACCGTCTCAAGATTAATGGATGATCCCGACATCTCGATATCGTAAAAGGTAATTTTGTTACCCGGAATATTAATTCCTGTAATAGTTACAGGATTATATCCTACAAAAGTTGCTTTAAGGTCATATTTACCCGGAGGAATTGGGTTGATGACATAGTTTCCATCGAAGTCTGAGGTAGCTCCACCCACCACTGTTCCGCCATTTTCGAGTACAATGTTGGCAAAAGGAATGGGTTCCTTGCTGTCCTTCTCGTACACTTTACCTTGTAATCTTCCTTGCTGAGCCAGCGCTAACGTCCATGACGTCAACACTATGCACAGAGTTAACAGTAAATTTTTCAACATACCATGTAATTTTATGTTATACTACTCTTATTGTGCGTTTAAGGCCGGTAAAGATAGAAATAAATCATTTTACTATCCAAAAAAAACACCCGTCCTCTTTCAAAAAAGTTCACCAATGCCTGACAATTCCTTAAACATAAGGTCTTTCCAAGATAGTTTGATAGATGATTGCTTTACGCAAATCAAATTGTGGCCGTGGTTTATTCCTTTTTATTGTTTCTGGTTCTAAAATTTCTTTTTCCGGTTCATCTAATCCTAAATTGGCTTCACGGTTTTTCAACCTTTCTTTCATATACAAGTCTTCAAGTGATTGGTAAGCCATACCAACCTGCTCTTCTTCAGGTTCTTGTTCACTTTTGTATTCCTCAATGTTGGGCTTTTCTTCACGCGGGTTCTGTTTTCCCAATATTTCGGCCATGATGTCCTCGAATCCTCTGTGATCCGATTCATCATGCTCCTCAGCATCATTAATTGAAGGAGGATTTTTTTTCTGTGTACCTTTTATCACACTGAATACTAACCAAATAACTCCAATTAAAATATATATCAGGTCTTCCATGCGTGTAGTTCTATACTGGTTAAGGAGGCTAAAAGTAATAATTCTACTATACAATTCGCCATAATAAATAAGAAAACGGCTGCTCTTAGCCAGTTTAAGGATTTAAAAAGAGCCTCTATTTCTCTGTTTATAAGGCATTTAAATTCTTTATAATTGGTTAATAAATTCTAGTATTTTTTCCTTCTTACGCCTCGAAACAGGAATTAAACTCCCATCAGAAAGCGTAATAGCTACCTGCTCGCGGTTAAAATTACGGATATATCGCGTGTTAATAAGGTGTGATTTATGTGGCCGGATAAAATTTCCTTCCTGCAGCAAACTCTCCACATCTTTTAGCGTTTTGCTGATGAGCAAATGACCGCCGTCTTTAAAGTAGAAATGGGTATAATAGTTATCCGATTCGCAACGGATGATATTATCCATTTCAACTACATGAATTTTTTCTGAGGTTGAGAGCACAATTTTTTTCGATTCAAGGGCATCCGGGTTGAGGTTACTCATCAGAACCTCTATCTGTTTTTGATTAGATTTTTTTTCTTTGATACCCCTTACCTTATTAACGGCTGCAACAAGTTCTTCGGGCACAATAGGTTTTAGCAAATAATCAAGCGCGGCATAGCGGATAGCTTTGATAGCAAACTGCTCAAAAGCGGTTGTAAATACAACTTCAAAATTCACATCTTTAAGGCGCTCAAGCAGCCGAAACCCACTTCCATCAGGCATTTCAATATCGAGAAAAACAAGGTCAGGATGATGTTCCAGAATAGCTTGTCTTCCGGCCTCGACCCCTCCTGCCTCAGCAACTATCATTACATCGTCACAAAACCGCTTCAATAGCCCGTTCAGGGTTTCCCGCGATTTGGGTTCGTCCTCAACGATTACACATCTGATCATATTTTTATTTTTAAGCTGTCAAAATTACTCTTTATAATTGATTCGGATTTCGACTCTGGTACCTTTTGCCTTGTCGTTTTCGTCAACAATGTCAATCACATTTACGGTGTAGATATCTTGTGTGTATTGATTGAGGATATCCAGGCGTTCTTTTGTAATAATCATCCCGCGCGATTTACGCTCTATGCCCGATTCCTTTCGTATTTCGGCAGCACGCTTGCGGCCAATACCATCATCTTCAATTACACATAATAAGCTGTCGTCCTGAATACTAAGCTCAATTTTTAGATGTCCTTTTTGTGCACTATGCATTAAGCCATGAACAATTGCGTTTTCAACATAAGGCTGAAGTATCATTGGCGGAATCTCTAAAAAGCCGTCATCAATCTCCGGATCTACTGCGATATCATAGCTGAACTTACCATGAAACCTCAGACTTTCTATCTCAATATAAAGCTTCAATGCCTGCAATTCATCACGCAGCGAAATAGAACTTTCGCGCGAATTGCTGAGCGTGCGGCGCATCAATTGTGAAAACTTGGACAAATAATGAATCGCGTTGTCAATATCATTGTTTACCACAAAACTTTGAATGCTGTTGAGCGAGTTGAATAAAAAATGTGGATTCATCTGAAGCTGAAGTGCTTTCTGCTCAAGCTGATACATTTTCTTTTCGAAAGCCAGGTATTTTTTTTCCACCTCATGCTTGCGTCTGATGTTGCGCATGCGGATAAAAATCAAGCTATAAACCATAAAAACAATCAACAGTGCTATGGCTCCGCGAAACCACCAAGTATCGAACCAGGCCGGCTCGATTATAATCATCAGGCTGGTTCCTTTTGTATTCCAATAACCATCGCTATTAGAGGCTATCAGGTGGAAACGATAGGTTCCGGGACTAACCTGGGCATACTCGGCAAACCGCTGATTAGCATTGCGGTCGATCCACGAATTATTGTAGTTTTCGAGTATATATCGGTATTTATTTTTTTGTGGGTTCGTAAAATCCAAGGCAGCAAATTCAAAAGCGAAGTAGTTATCGTCATACTTTAAAAAAAGTGTATCACCATCTCTCAAATTGCGTAACTGAAGCTCGTTGAACTTTTTAAATGCGGTAATCCTAACAGGAGGAGGAACGGTATTTATAACAATATCTTCAGGATAAAAGGCGTTGAATCCGTTCATTCCGCCAATAAAAATTTCGCCATCACTTGAAATGATAGCCGCATTCAAATTGAATTCATTGCTTTGTATGCGGTCTGTAACATCATAATTTGAGAAACTGATTTCATCGGGGTTAAAGCGTGAAAGCCCCCAGTTTGTAGTAATCCAAAAGATTCCATTAGCATCTTGCAGGGCTTTGTAGGTAATATTGTTCGCAAGTCCGTCTTTCTCGGTATATACTTTAAAAATTGCTGCTTCAGGATCAAATTGCGCCAAACCTCCTCCCCGTGTTCCAATCCAAAATAACCCCTTTTGATCCTCTGTTATGGAGAAAAACTTATTGGTCAGCAATTCGTCCTGCAAAAGCATTTCTTCAGGAATAAGATATGATATAAAGGAATCGGTTTCATAATTATACTGCAAAAGTCCATGCGCCGAGGCCAGCCATAGTCGCTTCTTTGAATCAAGAAAAACATCATAAACACGATGGCTAAGGCTACTCACTTTATCGCTAAAGTTTATAAAAAAGCCCGTTTCCTGCTCAAGCACTCCAAAACCATTATCAGTAGAAACCCATAATCGGCCATGTGCATCTTGCTCTATATCTGTTATATAATCATGAGGCAAGGTGCCGGGCACTTTCGGGTCTGCTTTATAGTTTGTAAATCGTCGGGTAGTCGGATTATAAGCACTCAGCCCCTTGTTTCTGGTTCCAATCCATATCATGCCTTCGTCGCTCATATAAAGGCTGCGCACCAAATTACCCACAAGGCTGTTTTCCTTTTTCGAATCAGCTTTGATAACCGAATAGGTGTTCTTTTTCTTATTAAAAATGGAAATACCAGCATCTGTACCAATCCAGAATACGCCGGGCTCCACTTCCAGAAATGCCCAAACAGAATTATTGGACAAACTGTTTTCATAGTGCGGATTATGCCGGTAAGTTCTGAACTTTGGCGCATCTTTGTTCAACATATTCAGGCCGTTGAAAGTACCTACCCACACATTGCCGTTGTAGTCGTTATAAATACTGTGTATTCTGTTGTCGGACAGCGAATAGGATCTGTTAGGTTCATTGGTGTAATTGTTTAGGACACCGGTTTCGAAATCCATATAAAACAAGCCTTGCCCATTTGTGCCAATCCACAGGCCGCTTTCTCCATCAGCCAACAAACTCATTACCTCCACAACAAGATCAAAATTTTGTACTGAGGTGGGTTTTATATTGGAAAAAGATTTCTCTTCGTAATCAAAAAGTGCCAGACCACTTTGGGTTCCCACCCACAATCTGTTATAAATATCAAAGGTAATGCTGTTGACATGATTGTCGGGTAAGCTGGTAGTATCCGCATCAATATGAAAATACCGCGTCAGGCTTTGGGTATCAATTTCATAATAAACCAACCCATAACTTGTTGCAATCCAGTAGTTATTACTGCTGTCTTGTTTCACCATATTCATGTGGTTACTTCGGAGCGGATTGCCATAATCGCGGCTAAAAACCTGACCGAAAGTATTTGTTTTTGGCTTATAGGACGACAACCCACTGGCTGTGCTAATCCATAATGTTCCGTTGTGATCTTCGTAAATATGATTGATCCAGTTGTTTGTCAAGCTTGTGGTGTCATGCTCATCGCTTAAAAAATTGGTAATCCTGTTGGTTGACATTTCGAGCAAATTAAGCCCTTCTTCAGTACCAATCCATAGCGTGTCATTTTTCTGGTAAATGGCCCTGATATTTTCATTAGTCAGACCATGCTCCTTATTGAATATAAGAAAGTCGTATCCGTCATATCGGTTCAGGCCATCCCAGGTGCCAAACCACATAAAGCCATCACTGTCCTGAATCATCGTATTCACCGTGTTCTGACTCAGGCCTTTTTCAATACGTACATTTTCGGAAAGAATCCGATCAAAATAAAGTGTTGATTCCGCGTTTTGTGTTTTTACCTCAATGATCGAAAACAATACAATCAACACTAAAAGCAAACGCTTGTGCGAAAGCATACAGCCAAAATACTGCTGATATGTCTCAAATACCAGCTCTATCTTTTGTGTGCCTTTTTCCATTGTCGGTTTTTACGCTTCATTTTTTTTATCAGCTTTTGTGTAGCCTTGGATTGTTGCTTAAAATGTGCTTCAATGGCTTTCTCATATTCTTTTTCCGATTCCCGGGCAAGCTTCATTTCCAGTTTATCTGCCGCCTTTTTTCCGCGAGGTTTAAACATGCTGCACGAAGCAAAGAAAACAGACAACAACATCCCAACTATCAACAAGAAAATCCAGTTTTTACGCATGGGCTGTACACTAATTTTCAGCTAACAAACCTACGTAAAATTTGCGCATGCTTTGTATTTATTGCACAAATCAAGTCAGGACACAATGCCAACAGGCAAAAAATTGCACCTTCATTCACTAAAATATAAATTACCCATACTTTTGCCTTCCAGAAAACGTTTCTGAAAAAGAAAGGAACTTTGTGAAAACACTTAATTCGATAAAAATACAGCATGTTGCCGGTTTGGTATTGGCAGTGATTGTTCTTAGCTTCTCGGGCTGTCGCAAGGAAGAGATAAATCCAAACAATCCAAATGTTTACATCAATATTACAATTGATCCAAACAGCACCTTTTATCAGGAATTAAATACGGTTGGAGGTTGGATGTATCTTACTGCCGAACCTCCGAGCAGGGGAATCATCGTTTACCGTTATAATTTATCTGAATTTCTGGCCTACGATCGCATACCGCCCAACGAACCCAATAATTGTTGCGTAGATGGCAACTGCACGAGATTGATTGTTGGCGATTACTTTCCTTTTGCCTACGACGAATGCAACGAAATTTCTTACCTATTATTAAATGGTGGCATTGTTGAGGGCGAAGGCAAGTTCCCGCTCATACAATATAATACCACTTTTAATGGGCAATTGCTTAGAATATTTAATTAGCATGCGTCCATAAAGTTTGTGTTTAGTTCGTAAATTCCAGTTTCGGGATTAGCCTGTTCGGGATCAAGGCAGTTAAAAGTATTACCCACAGCATAACCATGTATCCAACGATTTACACTTTTTGCAGCAAGGCCGCTTTCGGACATTTTAAACAGGCAGGAATTAAAAAAAACACCTTCCGACTGAACGAAAGGTGTTTTCTGTAGAATTAAAAAATCAGTTTTAATACCTGTAATGATCTGGTTTATAAGGTCCTTCAACCGGAACACCAAGATAATCAGCCTGTTCATTCGTGAGCTTTGAAAGCTTTACGCCAATTTGTGCCAGATGCAGGCGTGCTACCTCTTCATCAAGGTGTTTTGGTAAGCGATAAACATCGATTTCATATTTATCCTTGTTTTTCCATAAATCAATTTGTGCCAGGGTTTGATTGGTAAATGAGTTACTCATCACAAAGCTCGGATGACCTGTTGCACAACCCAAATTTACCAAACGGCCTTCGGCAAGCAGGAAGATGGCATTTCCGGCAGGCATTACATATTTATCTACCTGTGGCTTGATGTTGATACGCTCAATATCCTTAGCTTCGTTCAAGCTGTCAACCTGTATTTCATTATCGAAATGACCAATATTGCAAACAATGCTCTGATCTTTCATTTGACGCATATGATCCAGGGTAATCACATCCTTGTTGCCTGTGGTAGTAACATAAATATTACCAATTTTCAAGGCTTCGTCAATGGTAGTAACTTCAAAGCCTTCCATGGCGGCCTGTAGCGCACAAATCGGGTCAATTTCGGTAACAAGTACGCGAGCACCGTAAGCTTTTAACGATTTGGCCGAGCCTTTACCAACATCGCCATAACCAAGTACCACACACACTTTTCCTGCCAGCATCACATCGGTTGCACGTTTGATGCCATCGGCTAAGGATTCGCGGCAGCCATAAAGGTTGTCAAATTTCGATTTGGTAACAGAGTCATTCACATTGATGGCAGGAACCAACAGTTTTCCAGCTTCTTTCATTTGATAAAGCCGGTGAACACCAGTAGTAGTTTCTTCTGAAACTCCTTTCCATTCTTCAACAACGGCATGCCAGTGTTTTGGATTTTCGAGGTACGTTTCCTGCAAAATTTTCATCAGCGCCTTTTCTTCCAGGCTTCCGGATGTGTTTTTGAGTAAGCCAGGGTTTTTTTCAATTTCCAGACCTTTGTGAATCATCAAAGTGGCATCACCGCCATCATCCACTATCAAATGGGGGCCTTTAGCACCATCAAAAGTTAAGGCCTGCTTTGTGCTCCACCAATACTCTTCCAGTGTTTCACCTTTCCAGGCAAAAACAGGAACGCCGGTTTCGGCAATGGCAGCAGCGGCATGATCCTGTGTGGAGAAAATATTACAACTGGCCCAGCGCACATCAGCGCCAAGCTCTATAAGGGTTTCGATCAATACAGCAGTTTGTATGGTCATGTGCAGAGAACCTGTAACCCGCGCACCTTTTAGCGGTTTCTCTTTCCCAAATTTCTCACGCAGCGACATCAGTCCCGGCATTTCTTTTTCGGCTATCTCAATTTCTTTTCGTCCCCAGGATGCTAGTTTGATGTCAGCAATCTTGTAAGCGTTTTCTGTCATGGTAATATTCATAACTTTTTAATAAATAGATTTTTAGATCAATAAAAAGGGCTGCAAAAATAGCAGTTTTTAGTTAGTTTAACAACCGAATGAAGGCCTTTGTTGGAACAACCTTCCTAAAAAACTGAATATTTCATTCTATTTGATTGATTTACTGATATTTAAAAAATTAATTAAAAAATAGTAATTTAGATTGGCTATAAATAGCAAGCTCTTTTGAAATTTTTATGCTATTTTTGCGCCACGTATTTCAAGTAAACCCACCTAAAATAGTCAAAGGGTTTTTTGATTTATAAAGAAGAGTGGAGAGACTAGGCTCAGCGAAACTCTAGCAACCTTCCCGGCGTGGGAGTGGTGCTAATACCTAAACCGGCGGGAAAATGGCCAGGTGATAATAAATTAAAATAACGAACCCATGCAGCAAGCTGTTTCAATCGATTTATACATGATTACTGACAAACTCAGTCAGGCAGAAGCTGTTAAATAATTTCACAATGCGCAGCAAAACTGAACTACTCAAAGAACTCATCCGCACAAAAGTTGTGGTACTTGACGGAGCAATGGGCACTATGATCCAGGAGCAAAAGCTCCAGGAATCAGATTACACAGGCGAACAATTTGCAAGCCACAGCCATCCCCTTTTCGGAAACAACGATCTGCTTTCGATCACAAAGCCCGGGCTTATCCATCAAATACACTGTGACTATCTGGAATCCGGCTCCGACATTATCGAAACCAATACTTTTAATGCCAACCGCATTTCGCAGGCTGACTATGGTCTGGAAAAAGCAGTTTGGGAAATGAATTACGCATCGGCTCAACTTGCACGACGGGCTGCTGATGCGTTTACAGCAAAAAATCCTGAAAAGCCAAGATTTGTGGCTGGTGCTTTGGGACCTACCAATAAAACGGCTTCCATGTCGCCCGATGTAAACGACCCCGGTTATCGCGCTGTAAGCTTCGATCAGCTTGTCGAAATTTATGCTGAACAGGCCGAAGCCTTGATTGCAGGCGGTGCAGATTTCCTTTTGGTCGAAACAATTTTCGACACACTCAATGCCAAAGCTGCACTATTTGCCATCGAACAGCTTCAGGAAAAACTTAATCAGAAGCTGGGTGTTATGGTTTCGGGCACGATAACAGATGCCAGTGGCCGCACCCTTTCCGGACAAACAGTGGAGGCCTTTATGCAATCAGTAAAACATATTGACTTAATCAGTATTGGACTCAACTGTGCACTTGGCGCTGCAGAAATGCGCCCTTATATTGAAGAACTTGCCAGAAAAGCTGACCTTCCTGTAAGCGCCTATCCAAATGCCGGACTACCAAACCAGTTTGGCGAATACGACGAAAGTCCGCAGATTATGGCAGGTCATATGCACGATTTTGTAAGTCACGGTTTTGTAAATATTATTGGAGGATGCTGTGGCACAACACCAAAACACATTCAAGCCTTTGCTCAAATTGCAGCAAAAGCCACTGCAAGGCTTGTTCCCGAATCAAATACAGAAACTGTTTTTACAGGCCTTGAGGTGTTGAAAGTTAGCCGTCAGCAAAATTTTGTCAATATTGGCGAACGCACCAATGTAAGTGGCTCAAAGCGTTTTGCAAGGCTTATTCGTGAGAAAAAATATGAAGAAGCACTCAGCATAGCGCGGCATCAGGTAGAAGGCGGAGCACAAATTCTGGATGTTAATATGGATGATGGCCTGCTTGATGCTAAAACAGAAATGGTCACTTTCCTTAACCTTGTGATGGCCGATCCTGATATTGCCCGCTTGCCCATTATGATCGACTCATCGCGCTGGGAAGTGTTGGAAGCAGGCCTAAAATGCGTTCAGGGAAAAACTATCGTGAACTCCATCAGCCTGAAAGAAGGTGAAGAACAGTTTAAACAGCAGGCGAAAAGAATCAAGCAATACGGAGCTGCAGCGGTTGTTATGGCTTTTGACGAAGAAGGTCAGGCTGCCAGTTTAGAGCGTAAAATAAGTATCTGCCAGCGCGCCTACCGCTTGCTAACACAGGAAGTTGGTTTTCCGTCAACGGATATTATTTTCGATCCCAATATTTTAGCTATTGGCACTGGCATTGAAGAGCACAATAATTACGCAGTTGATTATATCAATGCTACACGCTGGATCAAGGAAAATCTGCCTAACGCAAAAATTAGCGGCGGTGTGAGCAATTTGTCCTTTTCCTTTAGGGGAAACGACACCGTTCGGGAAGCAATTCATGCCGTGTTTTTGTATCATGCTATCAAGGCCGGAATGGATATGGGCATTGTGAACCCGGCATTGCTGCAAATTTATGATGAGGTTCATCCTGAACTTCTGCAACTTACCGAAGATTTGGTGCTCAATAAGCGCAAAGATGCCACTGAAAGACTGCTGTCGTATGCCGAGAACATAAAAAGCACCGGGCCTAAAGCTGAAAAAGTTGATGCCTGGCGCGAACTTTCGCTACATGAAAGGCTGAAACACGCGCTGGTAAAAGGCCTTACAGAACATATCGAAGAAGATACCCTGGCTATTCGCACAAATTTCACGCGCGCCCTTGATGTGATCGAAGGGCCACTGATGGAAGGGATGAACATTGTTGGAGACCTTTTCGGAAGCGGAAAAATGTTCCTTCCACAGGTGGTGAAAAGTGCCCGCGTTATGAAAAAAGCGGTAGCAGTACTCCTGCCCTATATTGAAGCAGAAAAAATCTTGGGCGAATCAAGCTCAGCAGGAAAAGTGCTGCTGGCAACCGTGAAAGGCGACGTTCATGATATCGGCAAAAACATTGTAGGAATCGTTTTGGGATGTAACAATTTCGAAGTGATTGATTTAGGCGTTATGGTTCCGACCGAAAAAATCTTGCAGACAGCCCTGGAGGAGCAGGTAGATATCATTGGATTGAGTGGTTTGATAACCCCTTCACTTGAAGAAATGGTGCATGTAGCGGCGGAAATGGATCGCAGAAAAATGACTATTCCTTTATTAATTGGTGGAGCTACCACCTCTGAAGTGCACACCGCTGTTAAGATAGCGCCATCATATAGTCAGCCCGTAGTGCATGTGCGCGATGCCTCAAAAGTTACGCATGCAATTGCCGGTTTGCTGGCAACTGCCGAAAAAACAAGCTTGTACCGAGACCAAATTAATGATCGGTACGAAACACTCAGAAACAAATACCGCAACTCGCAGTCGAAAGATGTGTATGTCAGCCTTGAAGAAGCACGAAAAAACCGATTTAAAGCTGAATTTTCTGCAGAGAAAATAACGGCTCCGAAAAAATCTGGAATCACAGTTTTGGACGATATCGACCTTGAATTGCTTGTGCCCTATATCGATTGGACCTTCTTTTTTCATTCGTGGCGATTGAATGGTAAGTTCCCGCAAATTTTCGACGATCCGCTAAAAGGCACGGAAGCCAAAAAACTATATGATGACGCCCTGGAGATGCTGGAGCATATCAAAAACAATAAGTTGCTAACTGCCAAAGCTGTGGTGGGACTTTATCCGGCCAATTCAATAGGCGACAGCGTTGAAGTGTATCATCCGGAAAAACCCGGCGAGGTATTGGCACGTTTTGAGTTTTTGCGCAATGAGCAGCAAAAGGAAAAAGATTTTCCTAACCTCTGCCTTAGCGATTTCATTGCACCAAAGGAAAGCGGCATCGCAGATTATTTGGGTGGATTTGTTGTTACGGCAGGCCACGGCACCCCCGAGATGGTAAAATTTTACGAAGACCAGCTCGACGATTATAACGCCATCATGGCCAAAGTGATGGCCGACAGGCTCGCCGAAGCGCTAGCAGAGTATATACACGTAAAGGTGCGAAAAGAAATTTGGGCTTATAAAAATGATGAAAATATCACCCTCGCCGATATGCTCAAAGAAAACTATCAAGGCATAAGGCCTGCGCCCGGATATCCGGCCTGTCCCGAACATTCAGAAAAAAGAGTCCTTTTCGATCTGCTTCAGGCTGAGCAATATACAGGCGTAGAGCTCACCGAAAACTTCGCGATGTATCCGGCAGCTGCGGTAAGCGGATTCTATTTCGCACATCCCGAATCACAATATTTTAACGTGGGCAAAATCAGTCAGGATCAAATTGAAGACTACAGCCGACGTAAGGGATTTTCTGTGGAAGAAACAGAAAGACTATTAAATGCTAACCTCAACTATAAATAAACTGAGATGCAAGAATTTAAATCAGTTACTGAATCAATAGCAAAAGCATCGAAAACACTTTTTTCGTTCGAAATTCTGCCACCCCTCAAAGGACAGCATTTTGAGCACATTCAACAAGGCGTTGAACCTTTGATGGCGTTTGACCCTGCTTTTGTAAACGTGACTTATCACCAGGAAGAGTTTGAATACAAACAGCTCGATAACGGATTGCTTCAAAAAAAAACGGTGCGTAAACGCCCCGGAACTGTTGGCATCACAGCAGCACTATTGTATCGTTATCATGCCAATGTTGTCCCCCATATTATCTGTGGCGGCTTCACGAAAGAGGAAACAGAAAACGCGCTTATCGACCTGCATTTTCTTGGCGTAAAAAACTTGCTGGCAGTGCGTGGCGATGCACAGGCTTCGATGAAATATTTTCAAGCAGAGCCTGAAGGTCATGCCCATGCCATTGATTTGGTAAAACAAATTGCTGCATTAAACAAAGGTCAATACCTGGATGAAGAATTACTCAATAGCACACCAACGGATTTTTGCATTGGCGTGGCCGGATATCCCGAAAAACACATGGAGTCGCCGAATCTGGATAGTGATTTGCAGCACCTAAAATCGAAAGTTGATGCCGGAGCATCCTATATCGTAACGCAAATGTTTTTTGACAACAGTAAATATTTTGACTTTGTTGATCGCTGCCGCAATGCCGACATTCATGTGCCCATAATACCCGGCCTAAAACCTATTTCGGTGCTCTCGCATCTGCAAAAGCTTCCACAAACTTTCCATATCGACTTGCCGGAAATATTGGTAAAAGAAATAAAAAAATGTTCCGATAATAAGTCAGTGCGACAACTGGGTGTAGAATGGGCTATTGCACAAGCCAAAGAATTGATCCAAAAAAAAGTGCCAGTGATACACTTTTACACCATGGGACGCTCAGATAATATACAAAAAATTGCAGAAGCGGTTTATTGATTGTTAAATAATTACGTCAAGGCGAAAAAAATAAATTCTTGTTTTACTTCCTATTGACAAAGTTATTCCGGTGCATTAACTTTACACAGCAATTTTAAAATTAATCACCAATAACCAAAACCGATGAAAACAAAACTAAATGTAATGCTATGCATTGCTGCTTTGTCATTATTTTCAACAAATCTGAGTTCACAAAACTTCTCTGAACGCTATTACACCAGTTTTGAAAATCAATCAGATGCCGATGGCTGGTTTTTCACCAGCACTGCAGCGACCATTTCAGTGGCCAATAGTCAGCTGATAATTGATTCGCCCCATGAAGATTATTTTCAGATTCTTACTCCGCTTGGAGCTATTCAAGGTGACTTTTCCTATAAAATTAGTGTTGGAGAGGATGCTGAAGTTCAACTTGGTTTTATGGGCATTGCCGGTTTCATGTCGGTGCTGGGTCTGATGGGCGATGAAACAGGCATTTCGGTTGTTTATACCTACGACATCGGATCATACAACGAACCTCAGCTTACAGAGCTTTTCAGCATTCCCGACCCTGCTACGGATATCAACACCATTGCCATAGAAACCATGCAAATTGGAAACGACCTGATGGTATACCTTTTTATTAATGATGAATTGTACCAAAGTGGAACTATTGAATCGGTTGAGCCGGATTTACTCTACGGCCAATTGGTTTTAGGATTTGGCGCTGAGGATGACGACCCTATTTACCTGCCTATCAACGAAGTTGATATTTATTATACACCATTCAATACAAACAAAGAATTTTTCGCTGACACTTTTGACAATACCAATTCGCCCTGGTTCAGGTTTGGCGATTATGACGATTTAGCTGAATCACTATTTATCAACAATGGTAAACTCAATTTTCTCTATTCTGGCGATCCTGATTCCCAACTCATGGCACTTTCACCAATCGGTGCAGTGGGAGATTTCAGCATTGATATTGATGCCGGAGGAACTGATATGAACGGAACTGGGAGTTTCGGAAGAATCTTTGATTCAAAACACTATATCACTGTCTGGTACGAAGATGATGAGGTTTATCTCGGTTATGCCAATGGATCACCGGAACCCCAGATAATCAGCAATACTACTACCGACATGGACAACGTGACCAATATAAAATATAGTGTTTCGCGAACGGGAAACGATCTTACATTGTCAGTCTTCCATAACAATCAGTTCATATTGGACGGAACAATTAGTAATGCACCAGCAAGATTGCTTACGGGGCAGATTGCTGTAGGATACGAACTGGCTAGCGAACTCAATGTTTGGTTTGATGAAGTACGACTGCAATACGACAAACTGATTGTAAATACCAACGAAAATCCTGAAAACCTTCTTAAACCTATTGTTTTCCAAAACGTTCCGAATCCCTGTTCAGATTACACAAATATACGGATTGAGTCAGCTTTTCAAACCTATGGAAATTTTATCCTTCTCAATGCCGGTGGACAAACTGTTTATACAGAAAAAATTGACTTGCAGAAAGACACACCCAATACAATCAGACTAAACACCAAGCAATTCAAGAACGGCATATATTTTTATCAAATTCAAACTTCCGAAGGTGCTATTGATCAATGTCGTAAGCTTGTTATCATGCATTAACCAACAAATCTAAAAGCGTTTTTTTACGAAATCAAAATTTTTGGCAGCAAAAATTATGATGTAGTTTGGTTGGTAATGTGTATTTTCGTTGGTTCAAACAACAGTCGAAATTATCTGTCATAAAATTATTGCTTATGTCTGTTTACGACCAACTGATAGCTCCCGGGAAAAAACTTGCTGTACTTGTTGATCCCGACAAGCCAACTGATAGTGAAATAATAGCCCTGGCGCAAAAAGCTGAGAACGCAAATGTTGATTTTTTCTTTGTGGGCGGCAGTCTGCTAACCAACGACAATCTCGACAGCTGCATCAAACTTTTAAACGCACATTCTAAAATTCCTGTAGTATTGTTTCCGGGCAATTCGCTTCAACTGAGTAAAAAAGCTGATGCCTTTTTGTTCTTATCCCTTATCTCAGGCCGCAACCCCGAAATGCTAATAGGCCGTCATGTAATTGCAGCGCCTTATCTTAAACTAAGCGGTTTGGAGGTTATTTCAACAGGCTATATGTTGGTTGATAGTGGGAAGCCAACAACAGTAAGCTATATGAGCAACAGCATTCCTATCCCGTCTGATAAAAATGATGTAGCACTCTGCACTGCAATGGCTGGTGAAATGCTTGGCATGAAACTGATTTTTTTGGATGCCGGATCAGGTGCCGACAGACCCGTACCCGAATCAATGATAAAAGCTGTAAAAGGTAGTATCAATGTACCGCTAATCATTGGTGGCGGACTTAAAACACCTGATATGGCGGTAAATGCTGCCAAAGCAGGGGCAGATGTAATTGTGATTGGCAACGTCCTCGAAAAACAACCCGAAATGCTGGATGCATTTGCAAAGGCTGTTCACAGCCAAAGTTAAAAAGTAAACAATTCCCTTTTCTGGCGGGTTTCGTGCAAAACAAAGCGATTTTTCTTTAATTTCGGCATTTCTAAATTCAATGCCAAAATGAAAAATTACTTCCTCCTCATTGCCTTACTTGTCAACGTGTTTGTGAACCAACTGACCGCTCAGGAAAAAATGCTTACAACAGCGGATGCCGCTTGGTTGAACCCTGATTTGTTTACGGAAAATATACAACAACTACAGTGGTTTGGAGATACCGACAGTTATGTGTTTGCAGCAGACAAAGCAGTTATCATCACCCAGGCCAAAAATGACAAATCCGATACTTTATGCACCCTCGATGCGATCAACACCTTGCTTACCAAAATAGAGGCCGACAGCACGAAACGAATTCCCCGATTCAATTGGTTGGAAGATGAAACAGCCTGGTTTTTTCATAAATCAGGACTTTATCAATACAACCCCCAAAGCGAAAGCATCAGGCTCATCACCCAATTACCAGAAAATGCCTCCAATCAGGATGTGCATCAAAACACATTAAATGTGGCCTACACGATTGATAACAACCTCTACCTAGCCAAAGGAAATACACATATTCAACTGACAGATGAACCCGGGCATAATGTTTGCGGCCAAGCTGTGCATCGCAATGAATTTGGTATCAGCAAAGGAATATTTTGGTCGCCCGACGGACAAAAGCTTGCATTTTATAAAATGGATGAGCACATGGTGACAAATTATCCGCTTGTTAATACAGAAACCCGTATCGCATCACTAAAAAATGAGCGCTACCCTATGGCCGGAATGACAAGCCATGAAGTAAAATTAAACATTTATGATTTGACTCATGAATCCACAACAATCCTTGAAACCGGCGAACCGGCAGAACAATACCTAACCGCTGTCAGCTGGCATCCTTCGGGCAATATGATCTATTGTGCTGTGTTGAACCGTGGCCAAAATCACCTCAAATTAAATGCTTACGATGCCAATGAAGGAAGTTTTATTCAAACGCTTTTTGAAGAGACAGATGAACAATATGTTGAACCCCAATTTCCTTTGTATTTCGTTCCCGAAAACGAAAATGAATTCCTGTGGCTGAGCGAAAGGGATGGTTTTTGGCATATTTATGTTTATAATACCAATGGAGAACAGCTGAAACAACTCACTCAGGGCGAATGGGTTGTCACTGACTTTTTGGGATTTGACGCCAAATCAAAGCATGTATTTTTTACTGCCACAGCCGAAAGTCCGCTCGAACGCCATACGTACAAAGTAAATTTAAAATCCGGCAAAATGCAGAGAATTACGATCGATACTGGCGTTCACAGGACGATACCTTCAAAAACCAGCAACTATTTTCTGGACAGCTACAGCAATTTAACAACTCCAAAAAACATCATCCTGCTAAATGATAATGCTGAAATTCAAAAAACGCTGCTAGAAGCAGCCAACAAACTGCAAGACTATAAGCTTGGGCACACACAACTGCTAACTTTAGCAGCAGAAGATAAAACCCCACTATATGCCCGCATGATTACCCCTCCGAATTTGGACAGCACCAAAAAATATCCTGTAATAGTTTATGTTTATGGTGGCCCTCATGCACAATTAGTAACAAACAGCTGGCTTGGCGGTGGAAATTTTTACCTCAATTATTTAGCACAACAAGGTTATATCGTATTTACGTTGGATAATAGAGGATCGGCGAACAGAGGCGCTGATTTTGAACAAATTATACATCGTAACCTGGGTGTTATTGAAAGAGCTGATCAGCTCAAAGGTGTAGAATACCTGAAGACACTTTCCTTTGTTGACACAGCAAGAATTGGTGTTGATGGATGGAGTTATGGTGGTTTTATGTCGATGGGACTAAAACTTCATCATCCTGAAATTTTTAAGACGGCAACAGCCGGTGGGCCTGTTACTGACTGGAAATATTATGAAATAATGTATGGCGAACGCTATATGGATACCCCGGACGAAAATCCTGAAGGCTATGAAACATCCAGCCTTATCAACAAAGCAGATTTATTGGAAGGAAACCTACTCATTATCCACGGTACCAGCGACCCAGTTGTAGTTTGGCAACAAAGTCTGGCCTTTCTGCAAGCAGCTATTGATGCCGGTGTTTTGGTTGATTACTTTGTTTACCCCGGTCACGAACACAATATTCGGGGAGCAAACAGAGAACATCTGATCAAAAAAATCAGTCACTATTTTAAGGAAAACCTCTAACCTCAAATGGAACACTTTCCAATAATCGGAAAACTTTCCTTTATTTAGAATCTTTCTGAACACTAAATAAAGCCATAACTATCTCTATTCCTGTTTTTTACATTTTTGGCACGTAAAATGTTAATGATGATATATTAATTATCATTATCATGAAAAATCAGCCAAAAGATATATTAAGCTCAAAAGAAGTTACTCAAAAACAATTGTTAGTTGTAGATGATCTTAAAGTGAATTTTTTACTTATTAAGGCCCTGCTTCAAAAAATTGGTTTTGATACCGTTTGGGCAGAAGATGGCTACAAAGCCATTGACCTTATCAAGGCCGGGAATCCTTTTGTCGCTGTTTTGATGGATTATAATATGCCTGGAATTGATGGTTTGCAAACCACTTATGCAATTAAAAAAATTCGCCCTGACATTAAAGTCATTTCACACAGCACTTTTACCGACAATCCATTGTTTGACAAGAGCACTGCTCCTTACGATGACTACTTGCCAAAACCAATTAAATCAGAAAGTCTCAGGATGCTCATCCATAAACATTGTTAGTTGTTGAATGCAATTAGCTCCATACGCCATTTCTAGTAGCATTAGTTCCAAGAATCACAGCACAAAAGCTTTTTTCAAAGCAATTGCCTTTTAAAATCCAATTCTTTTCCTAATTTTGTTGCAAGTATTCTAATTCAGCCGAAGAGTTAGCTCAATTTTTAAATGAAGAATTTTCTGATTTGTTTTTTTACTATGCTTATGCTTGTCATGCCTTTCGGACAAGCCTCCAAAGCTGATACGCAAAAATTGGCCGACAGCCTGAAAGCAAGGCTCGAAATAACGCATGGCGCAGAAAAACTCAATACTTATCAGGAACTCATAAAAAGCCTTAGAAATATTAACCCGGCAATGGGCATCAGCTACTCAAAAGAGGCCCTTCCATTGGCCGAAACACTTGGTGCAACAAGAAAAAAGGCCGAAATCATGAATGAAGCAGCCGTTTGTTACCGGAAACTTCATATCCTTGAAAAATCTTTTTTGATGCACCTGGAGGCTTTGCGCATTTTCGAAAGCATGGAAGACAGTGTAGGAATAGCGTTTACGCTATCTAATTTGGGCAATGTACAATACGCCTATAAAGATTATGAAGAAGCCCTAAAGTATCACTTTAAAGGGCTACTAATCAAGGAGTACCTGCAAGACGAACCGCAAATAGCTTATTCTCAAAATGCCATTGGGATGGTTTTCTTAGAAAAGAAAAATTATGCACGAGCACTCGACTTCTTTATTAGCGCCATGTCCATTTATTCCAAATACGACCTGCCCTACCAAATCGCTAATGTGAAAGCCAATCTGGCCAAAACAATGTTCGAGATGAAGCGCTATGATGAGGCCATGAAATACCTGCTCGAAGTTAAAGAAGTTTATTCTGAAATCAATGCAAACTTTGGTTTAAGTTTGATTTATAATCAGTTAGCTACTTATCTCCTGGCTCAAAACAAACAAAATGAAGCTTTGCAAATGCTCGATAAAGCGGAGCAAATTGCTATCGCCCAAAATGAAAAATCAGTTTTGTTGTACAATTACGCACTGAGACAGGAAATTGCAGAAAAAAACAAAGACTACAAAAAGGCACTTGACTATGTTTTTCTTACTAATCAACTGAGAGACAGCCTGCAAAATGAACGTCGGCATCATGAAATGGCAGAAATCAGGATTCAGTACGAAACCAAACAGCTTGATGATGAAAATGAAATCCTGCGTTTAAAGTTAAGCCAGCAATCCCTCAGAAATCGATACATTATTTTTGCTTTAATTAGTACAATCTCCTTTTTTATTCTGTTCATTTTATTTATGCTTTTCCGGCGAAACAAGCGAAAAAGCAGGCTACTTGAACAAAGCAATGTGCTGCTCGAAAAACGCGTTCAAGAAAGAACAAAGGAGCTCGAACAGCAAATTACCGCAAGGGAAAAAGCCATCCAATCACTCAAACAGAGCGAAGAAAAATTCAGGGCAATAAACGAGACAAGTCCACAAGGCATTGCGGTTACAAATCCGCAGGGAGACATTATTTTCTTAAATCAAATTTTAATCGACAGCCTTGGTTTGCAGGCTTCAACAATAGAAGAGGGCAGCTGGTTCAGACACATTGTGCTCGAAGACCGCAACAAAATGACGATGCTATGGCAAAATGCCCATCAGGCTAAAGAGGGCTCTTTTGAAGCAACTTTCCGTTTGCGTCTGGATCAGGACATTCGCTATATCCATATGAAAGCTGCTACGATGTTCATCGATCAGGAATTTTCGGGGCTTGTAGCTGTCTTTGAAAATATTACCCAACAAAAATTGTTTGAAAGCGAGTTGGTTGAGGCAAGAGACAAAGCAGAAGATTCCGACAGGCTCAAGTCGGCATTTTTGGCCAATATGAGTCACGAAATCAGAACACCCATGAATGCCATTCTGGGATTTTCCGATCTGCTTTCATCCGACGAATATGAGGATTCGGAAAAAACCGAATTCATTGAGATGATCAAATCAAGTGGTCGGCTGCTGCTCAACCTCATAAACGACATCATTGATATTTCAAAAATTGAAGCCGGAGAGTTAAAAATACAAACGGCGACCTTCCCTATCATTGAATTGATGGACGAAATGTATCAGGCTTTTCGCCAACAACTCGACCGGAACAATAAGACAGAGGTTGAGCTCATCCTACACCATCGCAGCGAAATTGCCAATGAAACGATTACAACAGACAGGCTTCGCTTGCAACAAATCCTGACCAACCTTTTGAGTAATGCCATGAAATTTACTTCAAAAGGTCAGATTGAATTTGGTGTGCTTTGCATCAATGGCGAATTTGAATTTTATGTGCGGGATTCGGGCATCGGCATTCCGGAAAACAAGCTCGAAGTGGTTTTTGAACGCTTCCGTCAGGCTGATGATTCGCACACACGATTATTTGGTGGCACAGGCTTAGGTCTGGCAATTACCAAACATCTTACTTCGCTGTTAAATGGGAAAATTTGGGTCGAATCTATCGTCGACAAAGGAACTGTATTCTATTTTACATTACCGGGTAACAAATCTCCGCAACAAAACACACATAAAGCTGAGCATAAACTTAGTCCGGCATTACCTAACCTGCAAGGGAAAACCGTTTTAGTAGCTGAAGATGTGGATACTAACTTTCATCTTATCAGCGTGATGTTGCGCAAAATGAATATCGAGGTGCTCCACGCCACAAATGGACTTATTGCGCTGGATATGGCAGCCGAACATCTTCCCGACCTGATTATCATGGATATTCAAATGCCTGAAATGGATGGGAAAGAAGCATTCGAGCGAATCAGGCATCAGCAACTCAATATGCCCATAATCGCCGTAACAGCTTTTGCCCTTTTGGGCGAAGAACAACTTTACCTGAAGCTGGGCTTTGATGCCTACCTGAGCAAGCCGTTAAGTTTTGATAAACTTGTTGACCTGCTGACCCTTTTTCTAATCAGTAAAAAATCAAAATAAACCAGATGCAACGTGATTGCATACCAGTGTCGTCATACATCGTATCTTAGCGGCAATATATCTGCCCGGGCAAATGGTAAAAGACTTATTAGAAAATAAAATTGAATTTTTAAAAGGCGTAGGCCCCAAAAGGGCATCAATTCTCAATAAAGAACTACGTATCTTCAGCTTCGGCGATCTTTTGCATCATTTTCCGTTTCGCTATGTTGATAAAAGCAGGGTTCATACAGTTGCCGAAATCAATAGCGATCAGGTTTATTACCAACTTATCGGCCGGGTCTCGGATATGAGAAGTTTTGGCGAGCAGCGAACCACCCGCATCACCGCGCAATTTACAGATGCTACAGGCAGTATCGAACTTGTATGGTTCAAAGGGTTAAAATGGATTAAAACCCGCTTTGTGCCAGGCCAGCAATACGTCCTTTTTGGTAAAGCTTCCGTGTTTAAGAACCACTTCAATTTTGTCCATCCCGATATCGAAGACTACAGTCCACAGCTTGTGCCCGTTGGCGAGAGCCTTGAAGGCGTATATACTTCAACCGAAGCCATGAAGAATCATGGATTAGGAAGCAAGCAGCTGGCCAAACTAATCAAAACATTACTTATTCAAGTGGAGCAAACCATCCCGGAGGTGCTTCCCGAAAAAACACTGTTTGACCAAAAGCTGATGCCGCGTGCCACTGCTTTTCATCAGATCCACTTACCGACCAACACCCAGCAATTAGATGCTGCTGTCCGCCGTTTAAAATTTGAAGAATATTTCTTTTTTCAACTCAACTTAATCCTGCGCAAAAAATCGCGTCAACGCTTGCAGAATGGCGCTAAATTTGAGAAAGTAGGCGCCCATTTTCATCGTTTTTATAAGCATTTGCTCCCTTTTGAACTTACCGGAGCTCAAAAAAAAGTTATACGAGAAATCCGTCACGATCTGGGAAGCGGCTATCAGATGAACAGGCTCCTTCAGGGAGATGTGGGAAGCGGGAAAACAATCGTTGCCCTCATGATAATCCTTTTGGCAATAGACAATGGCTATCAGGCAGCGTTTATGGCGCCAACCGAAATCCTTGCTAATCAGCACTACCAGAGCTTAAGAGAAATGTTGAAAGAACTTCCGGTAGAGCTGGCTTTACTCACCGGTTCGACCAAAGCACGCTACCGAAAACCCATTTTTAGCGGCCTGGCCGATGGCAGCTTAAAACTTATCATCGGCACACATGCCTTGATCGAAGACAAGGTGCAATTCAAAAAACTTGGTCTAACTATTATTGACGAACAACATCGATTTGGCGTGGAACAACGTGCCCGTTTCTGGAAAAAAACAGAAAACCCGCCCCATATGTTGGTTATGACAGCAACGCCAATCCCACGCACGCTGGCAATGACACAATATGGCGATCTGGATTTTTCTGTGATCAACGAACTGCCTCCGGGCCGAAAACCGGTTAAAACAATACATCTTTTCCCAAGTCAGCGCCTGCGACTGATTAGTTTTATGAAAAAACAAATTGCTGAAGGCCGACAAATCTATGTAGTGTATCCGCTCATCAAAGAATCAGAAAAACTCGATCTCATTTACCTGCAGGAAGGGTATGAAAGTTTGCTGCGCGACTTTCCGGAACCCGATTATCGGATTTGTGTGGTGCATGGCCAGATGAAAGCTGAAGATAAAGAATTCGAAATGCAGCGATTCATCAAGGCCCAGGCGCATATCATGGTAGCCACTACCGTTATTGAAGTAGGTGTAAATATTGCTAATGCCAGCGTTATGGTGATAGAACATGCTGACCGCTTTGGATTGTCGCAGCTCCATCAGCTTCGTGGTCGCGTTGGCCGGGGTAGCGATCAATCTTTTTGTATATTGATGACAGACTACAAACTCAGCAGCGATGGCCGAAAACGCATGGCTACCCTGGTCAGAACCAATGATGGTTTTGAAATAGCAGCGGTAGATCTGGAGTTGCGCGGACCAGGCGAAACACAAGGCACACGACAATCAGGACAAGCCGAGCTTAAAATTGGGGACCTAATAAAGGACGAGAAAATTATTTTGCATGTCAGACGTGTTGTAGAAAATCTTCTGGACGCTGATCCCAAACTCGAACAAGCCG
The DNA here is from genome assembly GCA_018830105.1 of Bacteroidota bacterium. GTDB lineage: Bacteria > Bacteroidota > Bacteroidia > Bacteroidales > F082 > UBA5536. Next base: position 220,968 of record JAHJTC010000006.1, on the reverse strand, counting down.
ACAATAAACGAACCCGTAACTTCTTCGAAAAAAAATTCCATCAACAATTCGACTGGGGCCAAATTGGATAAGCATTTACCTCAAAGTGCTTTGTTTATTCCGGTTCAAAACATGACAGATTGACATTATTTATTAATTTTGCAGCGAAATCACATTTTTTTCTGAATAAACAGTATAAACCTAAATTGGACAAGCGAACAATCGACAAGCCAATAAAAGCATAACGAAAAAATAGTATGAAAGTTTCTTACAACTGGCTCAAGGACTACATCAATTGCAATTTACCGGCTCAGGAAGTGGCCGAAGCCTTAACTTCGACAGGCCTGGAGGTGGAAGATACGCTTCATTTTGAATCTGTAAAAGGAGGCTTAAAAGGTATCAAAACCGGAAAAGTGGTCAGTTGCATTCCGCATCCTGATGCCGACAGGCTTAGTCTTACTAAAGTTGATGTTGGCAATGGCGAGCTGCTTTCGATAGTTTGTGGTGCGCCAAATGTTGCTGAAGGTCAAAAAGTGCTGGTTGCAACTATTGGCACCACGCTCTATGCAAACGATGATGCTTTTCAAATTAAAAAAAGCAAAATCAGAGGCGAGATTTCAGAAGGTATGATATGTGCCGAAGACGAATTAGGGCTTGGAACTTCGCATGACGGAATCATGGTTTTAGACCCTGAAACTATAATTGGCGAAGCGGCAACCAAATATTTCCCCGTTGAAGAAGACATTATCTTTGAAATTGGCCTCACGCCAAACCGATCCGATGCCACATCACATATTGGCGTGGCACGTGATTTAGCTGCAGTGCTCAATCATCGGGCAGGCATGCAAAAGTACAGCCTAAAGCTTCCTGATCTTTCCGGATTTAAAGTTGACAACAACGCGCTTAATATTGAGGTAAGAATAGAAAACCCGGAAGCCTGCCCACGATATTCAGGCCTTACCATAAGCGGATTCAAGGTACAGGAATCGCCGGCATGGTTGCAAAACAAACTTAAAGCCATCGGCGTAAGGCCAATCAACAATATCGTTGACATTACCAATTTCGTGCTTTTCGAAACCGGTCAACCGCTTCATGCTTTTGATGCAGCGAAAGTGAAAGGGAATAAAATTATTGTTAAAACCATGGCTGAAAACACGCCATTTGTTACCCTGGACGGTATCGAAAGAAAGCTTCACCCTAACGACCTGATGATTTGTAATGCTGAGGAGCCGATGTGCATCGGAGGTGTTTTTGGCGGATTACAATCGGGGGTTACCCAAGAAACAACGGCAATTTTTCTGGAGAGCGCTTGTTTTGATGCCCGTTCGATCCGAAAAACTTCCAAACACCATGGCTTACAAACAGATGCATCCTTTCGCTTTGAAAGAGGAGCCGATTACAATATTACAATTTATGCGCTCAAAAGAGCTGCTATGCTTATTCAGCAATTGGCAGGAGGAACAATAACTTCCGAAATAAAAGATGAGATTGGCACCGAGCTCAACCCAGCTCAAGTACAGCTGAATTACAGCTACCTTAACAAAATTGCCGGCCAAAATATTGAGCCTGTTGTTGCAAAAGCAATTCTGCTTGATCTGGGAATGGAAATCACCGAAGAAACAGCAGATTTCATTGCCATGAAAGTTCCGACATTCAGGGTCGATGTGACGCGCCCTGCTGATGTTGTTGAGGAAATTCTGCGCATTTACGGCTATGATAATATTCAGATTCCATTAAAAATAAATGCCTCCATGCATGCCGGAGGCGCCAGCAAGAATGATATTTTACAGCAGCAAATCGCTGATTTATTAGCTTTTAACGGTTTCTATGAAATCATGAACAACTCGCTGACCAAAGCAACCTACACCACATTACATCCTGCTTTTGATGAAAAGAAAAATGTTAAAATTCTAAATCCCTTAAGCAGCGAACTGGATGTGATGCGTCAAAGCCTGTTGTTTGGCGGTCTCGAGAGTATTGCATACAATGTAAACCGCAAAAGTAGCGACCTGAAGTTTTTTGAATTTGGCACTGTGTATGCTTTCGATGAAACAGCCAGCCAAACGCCCGAAAAACCGCTTACACCCTATCACGAGCATACAAGGCTGGATTTATTCGTGACCGGACAGCTGAGTGAAGAGCTTTGGAATCGCGAAAACAAAGCAGCTGATTTTTACGACCTTAAGCTATTTGCTGAGGCAGTACTCCGTAAAATGGGTGTAGAATTGGACAAGATCGGTCAAAGTGAAAATACTGCTGAGCCTTTTGAATACGGCTTAAATTATTCACTACACGAAAAAACTTTACTGCAAATAGGAAAACTCAGTCGCAAAACCTTAAAAATTGCCGATCTTAACAAGGCCGTATTTTATGCAAGCATCAATTGGACCTTATTGCTTAATCAGTATAATAGATCAGGCAGAAAGCTTTTCGAAGCTGTTCCCCGTTTCCCTTCGGTAAGGCGCGATCTGGCTCTTGTTGTTGATCAGGCAACAAGCTTTGAAGCCATACGCAGCCTTGCATTTGAAACAGAGAAAAAACTTTTAAAGCAGCTTAGCATTTTCGATGTTTATGAAGGAGATAAAATTCCCCCCGGGAAAAAATCTTATGCAATAAGTTTTATTCTTCAGGACAAGGAAAAAACCCTGACAGATAAACTAATTGATAAAAGCATGAAAAAAATTCAGACTGCACTGGCACAAAATCTGGGAGCCACACTTAGGGAATAGCCCCAAGTGGATGACTCTCCGTTGTTTCAATATTATTTTGTAACTTTAACGCGCTAATTTATAGCACAATAAACAGTATGGACATTCAATCGATCAAACAACGCTTTGGCATTATCGGGCACGACCCGTATCTTGAAAGAGCAATAAACGTGGCCGTTCAGGTGGCTCCTACTGACCTTACCGTGCTAATCACCGGTGAAAGTGGCACGGGAAAAGAAGTGTTCCCAAAAATTTTACATCAGGCAAGCACACGCAAACACGGCTCCTATATAGCCGTCAATTGCGGAGCCATCCCCGAAGGCACGATTGACTCAGAGCTCTTTGGCCACGAAAAAGGGTCATTTACAGGTGCTCATGAAGCACGCAAAGGCTATTTTGAAGTGGTTGATGGCGGCACAATATTTCTGGACGAAGTTGCTGAACTTCCACTCTCAACTCAGGTGCGCTTGTTGCGCGTTTTAGAATCCGGCGAGTTTTTAAAAGTCGGATCTTCCAAAGTGATAAAAACTGATGTCCGTATTGTTGCTGCTTCCAATGTGAATATTCCTGAAGCCATCGAAAAAGGGAAGTTCCGCCAGGATCTGTATTACAGGCTGAATACCGTTCCAATTATGATCCCGCCCCTGCGCAATCGTAAAGATGATATTTTTTTGCTGTTTAAGAAGTTCGCCAATGACTTTGCAGAAAAATACCATATGCCACCGCTTCAGTTAACCGCTGAAGCAATTAATTTGTTGGAAACCTACCGTTGGCCGGGAAATATCAGGCAGCTAAAAAACGTTACTGAACAAATCTCTATTATCGAACAGCAAAAGGTTATTGATGCACCACTGATGCGCCTTTACCTTCCGGAAGACCGGTCGAATGTGCTTCCTGTTCTTTACAAGAAAAATGATAGCGATGAAAAAATGTCAGAGCGCGACATCCTTTATAAAGTGTTGTTTGATATGAAAAAAGACATTTTGGACTTGCGAAAAACCATGGCCGAAATCATCTCGAAAGATGACATTGATGAAGATTTTGAGCAGAACAACAACCAATTGATCCGTCAGTACAGATCAGATTTGGAGGAACAGCAAGATACCATTGATAATTTTGAAATTCAGCCTACCAATGACCCCGGAAATTTTCAACCCTCTGAAGTGATTGACGAAAATCTGTCTCTCGAAAAAACTGAAATTGACATGATCAAAAGAGCATTGGAAAAACACAAAGGAAAACGAAAAAATGCTGCTAAAGAACTTGGCATCAGCGAAAGAACCCTGTATCGAAAAATTAAAGAGTACGACCTCAACCTCTAAAACACATGCAATATATTCATAATTTCAGTACTAAAGTTTTGTGCCTGTTTATGGTAGGATTCGTGTTGTTGATGGTGCAATCATGTGGTGTTTATTCATTCACCGGAGCATCAATTCCGCCTGAGGCGAAAACCATCTCTGTTCAATATTTTCAAAACAATGCCTTATTAGTAGAGCCGCTGCTGAGTGATGAATTTACCAACGCCTTGCGCGATCGTTTTATGAGCCAGACAAGTCTCAATATGATTGCCCAAAATGGAGACCTTGCTTTTGAAGGAGAGATTACAGATTATGCAACCACTCCTGTAGCGATACAAAGTGATCAAACTGCAGCACTGAACCGGCTGACAATAACTGTAAACGTGCGTTTTACCAATAAATTTAATGAAAGTAGTAATTTTGAATCAAAGTTTACGCAATATATGGAATATCCCAGCGAACAAGATTTGAATGCTGTAAAATCGCAGCTTATCACAGATATTGTTGCCATGCTGGTTGATGATATCTTCAATAAATCAGTTGTGAACTGGTAAAATTAAGGTCATGGATAAAGCAACTTTCATTCGTTATTTAAAAGAACCCGAAAGAATGAATCGGGATACCATTATCGACATCACTGATTTGGCTACGCAATTTCCTTACAGCAGTATCGTACAAACTGTTTTGGCGATGAACATGCATCTGGTAAACCATATTGTTTACGACAACCAACTCAAACTCGCCGCCAGTCTGATGCCCGACCGCAACTTGCTGCGCTTGCACATCAGCCAGATTAGTCAACTAAAAAGTACGACTGATCTGCCTGACGAATTCAGACCTATAACACCCTCTGCCACTAATATTTCTGTTGAGCACGAAGCAATTCAGGAAGAACCTGCCAAACAAGCAGACAAACAATCAAAAACTACACAGGCGGATCAGCAAGAAAATATTAAAGTTTCTGTAGCTTCTGAAACCCCTGCTAATGAGGACGAACAAACAATCACCGAAGATCGCAAACGACATTCGCTTGAAGAATTGAAACGCATCCTTGCCGAGCGTATCAATGCGATTGAAAACAACAAAAAACAACCGGCTTCAGCCAAAAATATGGCTGCTGAAACGGGTAAACAAGCGATAATCGACAACTTCATTGCACAAAATCCAAGTATAAGCCGACCTAAATCAGGGTTCTATAATCCCTTGACTAATGCACAATACAGCGTTGTTGATCAGGAAAACATAGTCAGCGAAACCCTTGCCAAAATATACCTCAATCAGGGTCATCAGGATAAAGCAATTTCAGTTTACAAAAAATTAAGTTTGAAATATCCGGAAAAAAGTAGTTATTTTGCAGGCCTTATTGAAGAAGCAAAAAAACATTAATCGTTTAAAAATAGAAAAATGTACGTATTCATTTCAATTCTCATCCTGATTATCAGCATTTTATTAGGATTAATCGTGTTGGTTCAAAATTCAAAAGGTGGCGGTCTTGCTTCCAACTTTTCCAGTTCAAATCAGTTTATGGGCGTTCGTCAAACTGCTGATTTTTTGGAAAAAGCTACCTGGTCAATGGCTGTTGCCTTGCTTGTTTTAAGCCTTTCGGCAACAATGGCAATCCCAAAGTACAATGCTGCCAGCGGACAATTCGATACCGAATTGCGCGACCAAATTGAGCAAACTGCTCCTGTAGATTTTCAAGCTCCTCCGATGCAAGAGGAAATTGAAGAATAAAATATTTCCGCCAACGCGCGATGAAAAAATGTCAGAATGTCACTTCATTCTGACATTTTTTTTGTCTCACAGTTTTGGCACAAAATGTGACAAGGCATTACCGTCCTGTTCAGGGCAATAATCAGATAATTAATAACTTTAAAATAGCTATCTTATGGGAAAATTGACGATTAAACCTTTAGCCGATCGCGTGGTCATTGAACCAGCAGCTGCTGAAGAAAAAACCAGCAGCGGTATCATTATTCCTGATACAGCCAAAGAAAAACCACAAAAAGGAACTGTAATTGCAGTTGGCACCGGCACTCCCGAATTGCCGCTCACTGTTAAAGAAGGTGATCAGGTGCTTTATGGCAAATATGCCGGCACAGAATTTACCCTTGAGGGAGCAGATTACCTCATCATGCGCGAATCTGATATTATTGCAATTATCTAACAAATCGAAATAACTTTAAAAATTTTAATACAATGGCAAAAGACATCTTATTTAATCTTGAAGCCCGCGACAGCTTAAAAAAAGGCGTTGACGCACTTTCAAATGCAGTAAAAGTAACCCTTGGACCTAAAGGCCGCAATGTGATTATCGAAAAATCGTATGGTGCGCCTCAAATCACCAAAGACGGTGTAACCGTTGCCAAGGAAATTGAACTGACAAATCCTGTAGAAAATATGGGTGCTCAGATGGTAAAAGAAGTAGCTTCCAAAACCAACGATTTGGCTGGTGATGGTACAACTACTGCTACTGTTTTGGCGCAATCTATCATTACTACTGGCTTAAAAAATGTAACAGCTGGCGCTAATCCAATGGACCTGAAAAGAGGCATTGACAAAGCTGTAATCGAAGTAATTAAAGCCCTTAAAGCTCAAACTCAAAAAGTTGGCGACAGCAATGACAAAATCAAACAGGTTGCTGCAATTTCTGCCAATAACGACCAAACCATTGGCGGTTTAATTGCCGAGGCGATGGCAAAAGTTAAACAGGAAGGCGTTATTACCGTTGAAGAAGCCAAAGGAATTGAGACCTATGTTGATGTTGTGGAAGGCATGCAGTTCGACCGCGGTTATATCTCTCCCTACTTTATTACCGACAGCGAAAAAATGGAAGCTGTTTATGAAAATCCATTCATCCTGATTTATGACAAGAAAATCTCTGTGATGAAAGACTTGCTGCCTGTCCTTGAAAAATCTATGCAGGCTGGCAAACCACTCATTATCATTGCAGAAGATATAGAAGGTGAAGCTTTGGCAACATTGGTTGTAAACCGCCTTCGCGGATCGCTTAAAGTAGCCGCTGTGAAAGCTCCGGGATTTGGTGACCGCAGAAAGGAAATGCTGGAAGATATCGCTGTATTAACTGGTGGCACAGTAATTAGTGAAGAAAAAGGATATCGCCTCGAAGATGCCACTTTGGATATGCTGGGAGAAGCAGAAAAAGTTAGTATCGATAAAGAAAACACTACCATTGTAAGTGGTCGTGGTGCCAAAGAAAACATCCAGGCACGCGTTGCTCAAATCAAAAAGCATATTGAGACAAGCACTTCTGATTACGACAAAGAAAAACTACAGGAACGCCTAGCAAAACTTGCCGGTGGTGTTGCTGTGATCTATGTTGGTGCTGCCAGCGAAATGGAAATGAAAGAAAAGAAAGACCGCTTTGAAGATGCACTTGCTGCTACACGTGCCGCTATCGAAGAAGGCATCATTCCTGGTGGTGGTGTAGGTTTCATTCGCGCAATGGACTCACTTACCAATTTAAAAGGCGATAACGATGACGAGACAACCGGAATTGCCATCATTCGTCGTGCATTGGAAGAACCATTGCGTCAGATTGTTGAAAACGCAGGATTAGAAGGTTCTGTTGTTGTAAACCGTGTAAAAGAAGGAAAAGGCGATTTTGGATTCAATGCGCGCACCGAGGCTTATGAAAACCTCTACGAAGCAGGCGTAATCGACCCAACTAAAGTAACACGTATTGCACTGGAAAATGCTGCATCTATCGCTGGTATGATGCTCACAACCGAATGTGTACTGGTTGAGCACAAAGACGAAAATGCTCCTGCCCCGGCTATGCCTCCTATGGGCGGCGGAATGCCCGGCATGATGTAGTCTAATAATATAACTACCTTAAAAACCGTTACTGTAATTGCAGTGACGGTTTTTTTTTGCATACATCTCGAAAAATCCTGTCGCCTAAGAAGTTGAGCACTAAGCCTGTTTTTTAGTATTTTTGCATTAACATCTACAAATCAATCAATACGAAATGAAAAAATTGCTATTTTCTGTCCTTTCATTACTTTTCATACTGCTACATTCTTCAATTTCGGCACAGATAAAGACCATTCCCTTTGATGCTGAAGCCAAAAAAATCAAGTTTCAGCAAGTAATTGAGGAAGAAGGAACACAAAAAGAGCTCTTTCACCGCTGCATTTTTTGGCTTAACGACTATTACAAAGATCCCGTTCGGGTTACCATCGTGCGTGATGCGCCTTCAGGAAAAATTATGGGAAAACACACCATCCGCCTTAAATACACAGACGATGATGGCATCGAAAAAACCGGGCCAACGGTTATTTATGAGTTTACCATCGAAATGCGCGACAACCGCTACCGTTATACCATAACAGAATTATTGCTAAAAACTGCTTCCCGCTTTGAGATTGAACGCTGGCTGGATAAAGATGATCCTGCCTATGATCCGCGATGGGCAGATTATCTGGATCAGATTGCTGAGTATGTAGATCAATGGAGTGCGTTTCTGATAGAAAAAATGAAACCTGAACCCGAACCCGTGGAGGATATCTGGTAAATTTACTTTCAGGATTTACTTGAATGTTAAACATTTATTCCGTTATTTTGTTTCTTCTTTGGTTGCAATGATCAAAAACCACAAGCGCATACCATGATAAGAAAACGCGATATCATCATTAAAGGATTTTCAAAGCTTCTGAAAGAAGAAAAACTGAAGTTGGTTGCAGAGTATTTTGAAAATCCGGGTGAGGTAGTCAGTCTTTTAAAAAGTTTTTGGCATACTGATGAACACCAGCAAAAGCTTTTTGATGAATTTAGCGAAAATACCATCACCAATTTCTATATCCCTTATGGCATCTCGCCCAATGTAATTATTAACGGGCGCAACTATCTCGTTCCTATGGTGATTGAAGAGTCTTCGGTGGTAGCTGCCGCTTCTGCCGCCGCAAAATTTTGGAGCCAAAGAGGAGGATTTCATGCCGAGGTAGTCGATATTCAAAAGATCGGTCAAGTGCATTTTAGCTGGTCTGGAAAACCAGCAGTGTTGCAGGCATTGATGCCCGCCATAAAAAAATACCTGATTGATGCTGCCAAACCCATTACCACCAATATGGAAAAACGCGGTGGTGGCATACTGGATATTCAATTGGTTAATATGACAGAAAAGCTGGAAGATTACTACCAGTTGCTCGTTACCTTTGACACACAGGATTCAATGGGTGCAAATTTCATCAATTCTGTTTTGGAAGAGTTTGGAAATAGCCTGCGCACATTTATGGCAGAACAGCTTCAGTTGAGTCTGGACGAGCGTCAGGTTGAAATCATTATGGCTATACTTTCCAATTATACGCCATCATGCCTGGTAAAAACCTGGGTTGAATGTACTATTGACGAGCTGGAAAATGTAGATGAAAATCTCACTGGAGCTGCTTTTGCAAAAAAGTTTGAAAAAGCGGTAAAAATCGCCCAAATTGATACTTACAGGGCTACCACCCACAACAAAGGAATATATAACGGCATTGATGCTGTGGCTATTGCAACCGGCAACGATTTCAGAGCCATCGAAGCTGCCGGACACACTTATGCTGCCCGAAACGGCCACTACGAAAGCCTGTCGCGTGTGGAAGTTAAAGACAATAAATTTCGTTTCATACTCGAAGCGCCGCTGGCTATTGGCACTGTTGGCGGGCTTACCAACCTCCATCCATTGGCAAAACAATCCCTGCAATTATTAGGAAATCCCTCTGCAAAAGAGCTTATGATGGTTGCAGCAGTGATGGGATTGGCCAATAATTTCTCTGCCGTAAAATCTCTCACAACTACAGGAATACAAGCCGGCCACATGAAAATGCATCTCTTCAATATTCTTAACCACTTCAAGGCAAGTGAAGAAGAAAAAAGTGCTGCGGTAGCTTATTTTAAAGATCAAAAAGTGTCGTTTGCCAGTGTAGGCAAATATATCGCTTCAATGCGTAGCTAAGGTGATAAAATCGAAATCTTTCAGGGCCAATGGCAAGCTGATGCTTACGGGTGAATATTTTGTGCTTCATGGCGCAAAATCTCTTGCCATACCGGTAAACAAAGGTCAGACTATGATGGTAGAAGAACTGAACCCCACATCAAAAGCTACCATTAACTGGGAAGCCAATACGCCCGAAAAAAAATGGTTCTCAGTCGATTTGGATTTGCCCGACCTAACAATCATCAAAACAGATGACCAGCAAAAAGCCTCTAAGCTGCAATTGATCCTGCTCACGCTACAACAATTAAATCCTCGGGCTTTTCTGCCCAATACTGCCTACAAATTTACAACTACACTGGAATTTCTGCCTGAATGGGGTTTTGGAAGCAGCTCCAGTTTGTTGGTAAACCTTGCCCATTGGGCCAAAGTTAATCCTTATACCCTTCTTAATTTTTCAATAGGAGGCTCCGGTTATGATATTGCCTGCGGACAATCGAGCCAGCCACTGATTTATCAGCTGGAAGGCATCTTACCTCATCAACAAAAAATCTCATTCAATCCGCCATTTTTGAAAAATCTGTATTTTGTTTTTCAAGGCAAAAAGCAAGATTCTGCAAAAGGTATTCGCGCTTTTGCAAAGAAAAACGAAAATAAAAATCTGATAAAGCAGGTTGAATACATCACTAAAATTACAGAAGAACTTTCCCAAACTTCAGACTTTGAAAAATTCTGCAAACTCTTGCAACAGCACGAACAACTTGTTAGCGAACACATTGGAATACCGCCAATACAGACCGATTATCCTGATTTTCGGGGCACTATGAAATCCCTTGGAGCATGGGGCGGCGATTTTCTACTGGCCGCAACACCTTGGTCAGAAGATATTGTGCGTCAGTATTTTAAACAGAAAGGCCTGCCTATCTTATTTTCTTTTGATGAATTAACTATTAAATCCTGAATTGTGAATAAAGCAACAGTTAATAATTGGCTAAAAGAAGCGATCACGGAAGTACCTTCCAGCTTTAAAGGAGAACATAGCTGGCAAAGCCCTTCCAATATTGCTTTGGTCAAATATTGGGGCAAGCATGGTAATCAACTTCCCAACAATCCATCTATTAGCCTGACTCTGAGTGAATCAAAAAGCGAAACAAGCATCAAATATCAGCAACACACGGGCAATCAACCCGTTTTGAAATTCTATTTTGAAGGAAAAGAAAACACGGCTTTTGGTGAAAAAATATTTCGTTTTCTGCAGAGCATTACTGACTATTTTCCTTTTCTTAACCAACTTGCACTAACGATATCAAGCAAGAACACCTTTCCGCATTCATCCGGCATTGCTTCCAGTGCTTCGGCAATGAGTGCATTGGTTATGTGCATTTTAGACCTGGAAAATAAGTTAAAGAACGACAATACCATCGACCTTCAAAAAGCATCCTATTTTTCGCGCCTCGGCTCAGGAAGCGCTTCAAGGTCTCTATTTTCGACAGCTGCGCTCTGGGGGAAAACGAATTTTCTTGCAGAAAGCGCCGATGAGTATGCCATCCCAATAAAGCAATCGATTCATCCGGTTTTCAATAGCTATTACGATAGCATTTTAATTGTCGATGGGGGAACTAAGTCTGTTTCAAGCCGGGCGGGGCATGCCTTGATGGATAATAACCCCTATGCAAATATCCGTTACGCAGAAGCCAACAAACATACTCAGGAATTATTTCGTTGCATGCAATCCGGTGATTTAGATTCCTTTATACAAATAACAGAAGCCGAGGCATTACAATTGCATGCGCTAATGATGACTTCAAATCCAGCTTACATTTTAATGCAGCCTAACAGTTTAAAGGCCATCAATGCAATCAGAAACTTCCGGCTGGAGACTAAAGTGCCGCTTTGTTTTACGCTTGATGCCGGCCCCAATATCCATCTCTTATATCCTGCTTCGGAACGCGAAAAAGTGCTTTCGTTTTTGCAAAGTGAATTGCTGGATTTATGCGCAAATAAGCTTTGGATAGACGATAAAACCGGTAACGGATCTTCAAAAATTAACTGATTTTACCATGTCTGAAACCTATCCCGGAAAAATCATGTTATTCGGTGAGCATAGTATAGCCTGTGGCTCAAAAGCCCTGGTGATTCCCTATAAACAAAAGTTTGCCAGTTGGGAATTTTTGACAACTGAACAGCAAAAAACCGAACGAATTCAGGCATCAATCCAGAGCTTAGGGCAACTCATAACTTATTTAGAAACCTCCCCCGAATTATCTATACTGTTTGATATTCAAGCTTTTAAATCAGATTTGCATACTGGAATTTATTTTAACTCCACAATTCCGCAGGCCTATGGCGCTGGCAGTTCGGGAGCCTTGGTAGCAGCAGTTTACAAACGGTATTACAAGGGAATAAAACCCGACAACTTAAGGATGTTGAAGCAATTATTTGCCCGTATTGAATCCGTATTTCATGGAAGTAGTTCCGGCATCGATCCCTTGTGTTGTCATTTGCAGCAAGCCCTAAAAATTGACGAAAATGGTCTGTTGACTACCTTGCCTGATATCCTCAAAAAGAAGCCTCAGTTTCCGATAAATATTTTTTTGATCGACACCAAACTCACTTCATCAACCGCACCCTTGGTAGCTCATTTTAAAGAAAGACTTCATCATTACAGTTTTTTCAAAAAGCTGCAAGACCATTATATTCCGGCTAATAATCAGGCTATTGAAAGCTTTTTAGCAGGCAATTTAGAAGTTTTTAACAGGCAAACAGCTATTCTCTCCAGCATGCAGCAGGAGGAATTTGCATGGATGATTCCAGCTGATTTTCGTGCCTATTTTGGTCCGACAACAACAGAAAAACCCTTTACACTAAAACTCTGTGGTTCGGGAGGTGGAGGCTATCTTTTAGGGTTTACTGAAAACAAATCAGCAACAATCACCTACCTCGAAAACGCAAAGCTAAGCTTCCATTTTCCTGAATTCTGATTGTGATCATTGAATCTATTTCTTCGCATTTAACTTCTGCCGTAAAAAAAATAAAACCTCATCAACCCATAAACCCTTGAACTCTTAAACTCATAAACCCTTGAACTCTTTCCAACCAATTACCTCACATTTTTTAACCGCCAAACAAGCTGCGCATTAATTTTTTTCTTATCTTGTCGCAATCACCCAAATCAGCATTAACTTTGCTGTTACTTTAATCTCAAAACCACACAAAAATGAAACGTATTATCTTATTTTCAATAGTGATTTCCAGTATCTTACTGAGTTCCTGTAATGATAAATACAAAAAAGAAATAGAGAACCTTCAGGCTAAAAATGATAGTTTGATCGTTGAAGGCGCCGAAAAAGAAGCCTACACCTTGGAATACGTGCGTAGCTTTAACGCTATACAATCTAATCTGGACTCTATCAAGAAGATGGAAAATATCATCAGTAATCAATCGGACAATCCAGAAATATCCAAAAAGCATGAAACGGACATTAACCGCGATATTGAGTCCATTTATCAGCTTTTATTAAAAAACAAGCAAATTGTTGACCGCATGAAAAAGCAATTGTCATCGAGCGGCAGACAAAACTCAGAGCTTGAACTCATGATCAATACACTAAGCGAGCAAATTGAAGCTAAGGATCTAGAGCTTACGCAATTGAAAATAGATTTATCACAAAAAAATCTTCAAATACAAGATCTGGAAGCTGACCTGGAGGAAATGGAAGCCATTAACCTGCAACGCGCCCAGGAAATAGAAGCCAAAATAAACCAAATAAACACAATACATTATATTGTGGGCACCAAAAATACCCTGATGGAACAGGGAATTATTGAAAATGAAGGTGGTTTTTTAGGCATTGGCCGAACAAAAAAGATTGTTGATAATTTCGACCTCTCTCTATTTACCGAAGCAGATATGCGTCAACTTTCAGCCTTACCAGTATTTAGCAAAAAAGCACAGCTTTTAAGCATCCATCCGCTCGAAAGTTATACCTTTATAAATGGTGAGGGGAAGCAAATTGACAGCTTAAAAATCCTTCATGCGGATGATTTTTGGAGTGCCACCAAAAAGCTGGTTCTGCTCATAGATTAATAGAACTATCTTATTTCTTGTTTTACCATAGGCTGCTAATAAAGCAGCTTGTCTTACTTTTGCAAAAAAAAGCATGCGCGGATTTCTTTTTGATGAAATGATATTTGGCCCTGTTCAAAGTCGCCGCTTGGGAGTTTCACTGGGCATTAATCTTTTACCCTTGCATGATAAAAATTGTAACTTTAATTGTATCTATTGCGAGTGCGGATGGACCAAAACACGACAGGCAATAAAACAAGATCTTCCAGTTTCGGCTGATTTATTGATTGCGTTGGAGCAAAAATTACAAGAGCTTTCGGGCACCGAATGGCAACCCGAAAGCATTACTTTTGCCGGAAACGGAGAGCCTACAATGCATCCTGATTTTGTTGAAATCCTCACAGAAACTGTTGAGCTCAAGCACCAATATGCTCCTAAAGCTGTTGTGAGCGTTCTCTCGAATGGCAGTATGCTTCATAAGCCCGAAATTTTTGAAGCGCTTAAGCTCGCCGACAATAATATTCTAAAACTCGACGGAGGGACAGAGGATACCATACGAAGAATCAATATGCCGTTAAAAGCATTTCGTTTAAACGAATTCATACAACAACTTTCGCGTTTTAATGGAAACCTTACCATACAAACCCTTTTTGTTAGGGGTTTTATAGGCAAAGATTATGTTGACAACACCAAAGCCGGGGAAGTTGCGGCCTGGATAAAACTACTGAAGCTTATTCATCCGAAAATGGTTATGATTTATACCATCGAAAGAGAAACTGCACTGGAAGGTCTGGAGCGTATTCCAAAACATGAACTGGATCTTATTGTAAAACAAGTTCGTGAAAACGGACTTCAAGCTGATGTTTTTACTTAAACGATTTGCCTATGCACCAATATCCACCAAAGATTCTTCTTGCCTTTAGTGAGACCTTTAAGGAAGATCAGCCGCAGTTTTTTCAGTGGCTGCTCGAAAACGGATATCCTGAATTAGCGGCTTTGAGCAGTGCCATAAGAGGAAGCGAAGAGGCCATTAGCTGGCTGATGAAGCATCGCTTTTTTCATTTAGCTGCCTTGGATGGAGCCATTGATGGACAGGAAAAAGCCAGAAACTGGCTGATCAAACATCAGTTTCAACTTTTAGTCAGGCTTGCTGATGCTGTAAATGAAGGCCCTCAAGCCATCGCCTGGTTCGATCAAAAGGAATTGCTTGTTTTTCTTGTAATTGCTCAGCAAATAAGAGCATTTCGAAATCGTCAAACATTTGATTATCACAAGAAACGATTCTAAGCTAATCCATGCTTAGACCGATTAGTCAGATTCAAAGCAACTCAGTAAGGCATACTCCGATTATAAGTTTTCAATGTTATGATAAATCTTATGAATTAGCTGAGGATCTGTTCGTTTCTAAGAACTAAAAAGCAAAAAAAACAGGAAGCCAGCAATGACTTCCTGTTTACTACCATCAATAATATATGTTAACTGCATTTCGAGTAACCACATGAGCTACACGTCAGGCATCCATCCTGATAAACCAAACTATCGTTAGAGCCACATTCGGGGCAAGAACTGCCATCAGCTCTGGTTCCATCAGGAATATAGCGTTTCAGCCCACGTACCACACCATTATTCCATGTGTTGATACTATCATCACTCAAGGTTAGGTTTTGAACCAACTCAATGACATAGGGCAAGGGCATGCCATGACGTAAGATTCCTGAAATAAGCTTGGCATAGTTCCAGTATTCCTTATCAAATGATCGTGAAAGCCCTTCGATAGTGATTTTATACCCTTGTTTATCAACAAACTGAAAATCGTAACGGGCTTTTTCATTTTTGATTTTTTCACGAATTACAGTGCCCTCTTCAACCCATGGCGGAAGGAAAAAATCGTCGGCTTTTCCGGTAAATATTTCATAAGGTTTTCCATTAAGCTTACCAACCACAGCAATCCATTTTTCGTAATTATTTTGAAAACGGATTACATCAGCTTCCATTTGTTTAGGTCTGGGCGGCGCTGTTGTCTCATTAAATTCCTCGTTATTGGCATCATTAGATTTCTTTTCATCAGCACTAATTAAAACGCCGGATCGTGAGCCATCACGATAAATGGTCATACCCTTGCAGCCGCTTTCCCAGGCAGTTCTGTATATATCGCTGATAAGTTGTTCATCTACATCTACAGGCACATTAACGGTTACGCTAATTGAATGATCAACCCATTTCTGGATATCGCCCTGCATTTTAACTTTGCTCACCCAATTAATGTCGTTTGAGGTTGCTTTGTAGTAAGGCGACATCTTGATTACTTCCTGCAGCTGCTTATCCTCATAATTTTTCACTTCTTTGATGTCGAAGCCATTAGTACTCAGCCAAGTTTCAAATTTTGGATGAAACACATTGTATTCTTCCCACGAATCGCCCACTTCATCCACGAAATCAACTTTCGTATTTTTCTCGTTGGGGTTTACCTTACGGCGGCGCTTATAGGCTACCATAAACACCGGTTCGATACCGGAAGTGGTTTGCGTGCAGATACTAACACTGCCAGTTGGAGCAATAGTAAGCATTGCTATATTTCTGCGGCCAACCCGAGTCATTTTTTCATACAGCTCAGCGTCATTATCTCTGATACGCCCAATAAACGGATTATTTTCTTCTCTTTTTGCCTCATAAACACCAAAGGCGCCTCTTTCTTCAGCCATATCAACCGATGAGCGATAAACCTCCAGTGCCAGCATCTTATGCACTTCTTTCGAAAAGCTGATGGCGTCATCCGAGCCATAAGTTTCGCCCAATGCAGCCAGCATATCGCCTTCGGCAGTAATGCCAATACCTGTACGACGACCCTGTAGGGACTTATTCTTAATATTTTTCCACAGATTCATCTCGACTTGTTTTACCTCGATTGGTTCAGGATCTGATTCTATTTTAGCAAGAATAGCATCCACTTTTTCAATTTCGAGATCCACAATATCGTCCATAATGCGCTGAGCCAGACGAGCATGTTTTGTAAACAGTTCTGCATCAAAACTGGCCTCAGAACTAAAGGGTTTATCTACATAGCTATAAAGATTCAAAGCCAACAATCGGCAACTATCATAGGCACAGAGTGGAATTTCGCCACAAGGATTGGTTGAGAGCGTTTTAAATCCCAGATCAGCATACGAATCCGGGATAGATTCTCTGATGATAGTATCCCAAAACAGCACACCCGGCTCAGCGGATGTCCAGGCATTGTGGATAATTTTGTCCCACAATTTTTTCGCATCAGTCTCAACCTTATATGTTGGATTTTGAGCATCGATAGGATACTGCTGCACAAATGGTTTGTCTTCAACAACAGCTTGCATAAACTCATCGGTGATGCGCACTGAAACATTGGCTCCAGTTACCTTTCCCAACTCTAATTTGGCATCAATAAATTTTTCTGCATCCGGATGTTTTACGCTAATGCTCAACATCAATGCACCACGACGGCCATCTTGTGCCACCTCACGGGTTGAATTGGAGTAACGCTCCATAAACGGAACAACGCCAGTTGAGGTGAGGGCGCTGTTTTTTACCGGGCTGCCGGTAGGGCGAATATGAGAGAGGTCGTGGCCTACACCACCGCGTCGCTTCATCAACTGCACCTGCTCCTGATCAATTTTCATGATACCGCCATAGGAATCTGAGTTCCCGTCATTTCCAATTACGAAGCAGTTAGAAAGTGAAGACACCTGAAAATTATTACCAATTCCGGCCATGGGGCTACCCTGCGGTACAATGTATTTAAACTCTTTAAGCACATTATAAATCTCGTCCTCACTTAAGGGATTGGGGTATTTTTGCTCTATCCGGGCTATTTCATAGGCAAGTCTCCTGTGCATGTCGTCAGGAGTAAGTTCATAAATATTTCCTTGGCTATCTTTGAGCGCATATTTATTCATCCACACATTGGCCGCCAGAACATCACCCTTAAAATAAGCGGTAGAAGCCTTTAAAACTTCATCATGTTCATACTTTTTCGTAGGGGTAGCTATAGGAGGCATGCTCTTGTTTTGTTTAAGCAGCTGCTCTTCGATTTGTTCACTGTCTTGCATTTCGGGTCTTGATCTATTTTCGAGTATTTTTTCGTAAAAATCACTATTAGTCTCTTGTTTAGCAGTCACTTCGATATTTGCAAACAGGTTGTTTTCCATTTTCAGTATTACTTAAAAATTGTTTGATTTTTGTTAATCGCCTCTTTAACAGCAAATTTTGTTCATTGTTTTTGCGGTTAAAACGGATTGCAATATACAACCATATCTGTGTAATAGACCCTGTAATTTTTCAACTAAGGTGTGTTGATAAGTCAGCAATCGAACGTATAGCATGCCTTACTGACACTTTTTACTTCAGTGTTATTTTTTTTCTTTGGAAAATTGAAAAGTTTGGCACGGCATAGTAAATCACACTATTTTCCCCATAACATTCTGATTGCAATAAAGATAAGTACAAAGGCAAAGGATTTCCTAAGGATGTCGATCGGGATATTAACAGCCAGGCGAGAACCAAAATAACCACCGATAAAAAAAGCGCCCGCAATGATGAGTGCATAATTCAAATTCAATGCACCTGCTTTGTAATAGTTGTAGGCTGCCAGCAGTCCGATTGGGGGCAACATGATAGCGAGGCTGGTTCCCTGAGCAGTGTATTGATCCATATGTAAAAGAAAAATAAGTGCCGGAATTATTATTAATGCCCCTCCAATGCCGATCAGCCCGCTAAATATTCCTGCGACTAAGCCAATCAATATAAGTATGATCAATGTTGTAATGGTCATTTTATTCATATTAAAAATCCAAACTTAGTGAAAGATAAAAAACAGGCTTATTGATTTCGCCATCTTCAACACCCCAGGCTACATCAGCCCTTATAAAATAACCTAGCAGCGTTGTTCGTGCACCCAACCCCATACCACCAACCCAGGGATCTTTTTGTATTTCAACAGAAATAGTCAAAGGGCCATTTTCGATGTAAGAAGTATAAAGTGAGTTAGCCGGATCATAAGGATTCCAGCCTGTCCAGGCGGTACCGATATCTCCAAAAGTAATTAGCTGAAAATTCCTGATAAAATCGGAGCTAATCGGATTCTGAAACAAATAACTGAATACCGGAAACCTGAGTTCTGTATTGATGACAACAAAACTATTTCCGTTGCGGATATTCTGATTAAACCCGCGCATATTGGTAGCAAGCGTTTGGTAGGTATAATTTTGTCCAAAATCGATAGGAGTTTCCCGATTGAAGCTAGGGAAAAGCCAATTATCAACTCCGCCCATGTAATAAATAAGCCTGTCGGTACCAAACGAACTGCTTCCGGCAATTCTATTGGCCCAGATAAAATTCCGGTGAATGCGCTGATAATGACGCCAATCGAAACCTAAAACCACGAAATTGCGGCTGTCTGAATCAATAAGCTGATAGTACTCGCCAAAGACTTTTGCCCGCATCCCGGTATGCAGATTCATTCCAATTTGCTTGCTGTTATCATAGACCAGTTCGGTGCGCAGCCCCCCCCAATTTTCGTAGCTGTTGTTCTTTTTAAGGTTAAGCTGATCCGTGGCGAGAAACACTTTCATATCGTTGCGGTAAATTGCTGTACCTCTCACACTCAACACCTCGCTAAAGGGCCAGCTCAGCATATAGAAAGCTTCATGCGAGTAGGTACGGCTGATAAAGGTATTCTGAAAATCTTCAACGCTTTGTCGGTGCACCACAATATGTTTATCCATTCTTTTTCGCAAATTACTGAAGCTGGCGGCATACTCATTATTAATCAAGCTGGTATTGAGTCGTACTCCTCCGCTAATACGATAATCTTCGAGTAAATCGGTGAGATTTACACCCAGATAAACATTAAAGCCGGGATTCAGATAAATGGGTGATCCCCCTCCGGAAAAAGGCTGATAACTATAGTTGATATAGGTGAAATCAACCTGGGTAACCAATTCATCATAAAAATATTCAACATAATAATTTCTTCTCTTTGGTATCTTTTTCAAGGTGTCTTCGTACAAAGCCGCCAAATTATGATCCAGTCGCAGGTTCGTTCGCTGATTTCCTAAAATTCCAAAAGCGCCTTGCCGCTGTGGGAGTGATCTTCTGTTCAGGCTGTCAGCATTTGTCACTTCACGATAAAGCGTTTTAAATCGTCTGGATGGCTTTGCCAGACTGTCGGCATTTTCTGTTTCATTTTTTTGTTGGGAGAGCGCCTGTCGTTTACGGGCATATCTTGTAAGTGAAACCGCATCAAAATCGCCCGTCAGCAAATCAGATTGCTGCACCTCAAAAAATTTCTGTCGGTTATTGTCTCTCATCAACACAATCAGCTTTTGACTTATTGGATTCCAGCTGTAATCGTGTATGTTACGCGTAAAATCGGTAAGCATTTTGGTTTGGGTAAAATACCTGTAATGAACCGTTGTGTCGATAAAACTGATTACACTATCAAAACGTGCCTCATAAAGATTAAATACCCCATTTTGATCGCTCAAAAACCGAATTAGGCCTTTACCTCCATCGGAAGGATTTATTTCGTTGGCATTTTCGCTGTTTGAAATCGGCTGCAAAACATCACTTTTTCTTGCATAATCATAGGCAAACAGCCTCAGTTGATTGTTCTGTCCGGGCTTGGCTTCTTCTTCCCTATTTAATGTATCCGACAATCTGTTTGAGCTAAACACAATGCGTTTGTCTGCATCGGCAAAAACGGGATTCAGGTCGGTATCAAAATCATTGGTAATCTGTTCGTGTGTGTTCGATGGGATATTAAAAACATAAATATCCGGTTTTCCTTGCTGCACCGCCGCCATTGCCAGTTTACGGCCATCGGAAGCATAACTGATGGAAGTGATTTTTTGATAATTAATCATATTTCGCGAATCTAATGTTCGCTCTTCTGTATGGTAAAAATGAAGCCAGAGCTTACCTTTTGACTCTGTCACAAAAGCCAGCAGCTCACTTCCGGGATGCCAGCTGAGCAATGGATAGCTGTCGTCGGGCTTGTCGTCCGACCTGTAGCCGGTTTTATAAAGTTTCCGTTTTTTGCCTGTATTCAAATCCCTGAGCCAAAATCTTATCTTTCCTTCATCGTGCGTAACATATGCCAGAAACCTGCCATCGGGACTGAGGGCAGGCTGTTCGAATTTACGATAGGTGCGGTATTTCATCGGTAAAGCATCATCAGGCAAACGCTGCGCTGTTTGTTCGTACAGCTTTTGATAATGGGAAAACCAATCTTTCACTAAATTCTTAAACCGTATGCCGGTAACATACAAAAACCCTTGTTGTACATTGCGGTTCATTTGGGTCATATGCAAAATATCGGGCAAGGCCGAAGGACCATATATTTCCGTGATATAACGCCAAAGGGAATTGCCTGCAACCCGGGCATCATCGCCCGTTAGCCGGTTAAGTTTTTTATACCGCCCCGAAACGATTCCTTCGCGCAGGCGATCGTCGAGCGTGGTGTTCCAGTCTTCCGATACATAAGAGAGAATCCCGTTTTTATACCAATCGGGTAAATTAAAGACCGCAGTATTTCTGATTTGTGATCCAATACTTCCACCAAACATCAGCTGATTCAACAACATTTCAGTTAAACCGGCTCGAATTTGTTGTTCGAAATTCAAATAATTACCATCGAAGTAGAGGATAACTTTGGTTCCCAATATTTGTGTAATTCCTCCCGTATTGTACTGTTGTTCAGATGCCAGCCCAATATTACTTTGTTTCAAATCGCTCAGGCTGTTAAAAACAATAAACTGTATTTTCTCTGAAAGACTACTTTGTAGTTTTCGCTCCAATTGTGGGATTTGGTCAATGGCATAGTTGGAAGCATACAGGGCTAATTCCTGCCCATTGAGGTAAAAATAGGTGTCGAAATCGTTGAAGCGATAATAGGTCCAAATAGTATTATCCCACTGAACTCGATTTTTGCCAAAAGACATATTTGACCCATTGTAAAACTGTGCATTTAATGGAATCGCAAACAAAACAAAGCTTGCCAAAAGCACGAAAAGCACCTTTAAATGGGCAGGTGTTCGAATAAAATCTATGGCTGCTTTGTTTCTATCTTTTACCATATTATCAATGGTTCGGTGGTGCTAAAGTAATACTTTTTTATGCGATGCGGCATTGCAGAATTAACGACGAAAATCTACCTGTTAAGGAGAATTAATTTCGGAGGTATGCTAAAATAAAACAAAAGGCAGCCATTTCATAGAAAAAACAATTTATCTAGCCCCTGACAAATAGTTCATTAGGATATTTCAAACTGTCTTCTTTTAGCATGGAAAATAAAAAATCAATTACTTTTGTTCACTATTCATGTTGAAATCAACCTTATGATACAAATAAAGAAATTCGTTTTTAATCCTTTTCAGGTCAACACCTATATTTTATTCGACGACACAAAAGAATGTGTTATAATTGATGCTGCCTGTGCAAACGAAGAGGAAGAATCCCGGCTCAGCAATTTCATCACTCAGATGGGTTTAACACCTGTTTTACTGCTTAGTACGCACGCCCATATCGATCATGTGTTGGGCAATGCTTTTGTTGCCGAACGTTATGGTTTGCAACTCACCGCGCATAAAGACGGTGCCATGTATCTCGACAATGCCACAGCTTATGCAGAATCGTTTGGTTTGCGGCTCGAAAAAGTTATTGAACCAAAACATTTTATAGACGACAACGACTACCTGCAGTTTGGCAGTAGCAGTTTGAAGGTATTGCATGCGCCGGGTCACGCTGACGGAAGTCTCTGTTTTTACAATGAAGCAGATGCCTTTGTAATAGCGGGTGATGTGCTTTTTTATCAAAGTATTGGCCGGACTGATCTACCAGGAGGCGATTATGACAAGCTGAAGAGTAGTATTTGGGGAAAACTTTTTGTGCTTCCCGACGAAACGGTGGTTTATCCCGGCCATGGACCGGAAACAACCATTGGCAGCGAAAAAATCAACAATCCTTTTGTTGCAATTGGCTGATTTGATTTAGTTTAGTCGCCATGATTGCTGCATCGAGTTCATTCATACACTTAAAATGCCCCTTGGGACAGCGATCGAATCCAATTTTACTGCACGGACGACAACTTAAGGCGTTGTTTTCAACAATCACGGATTGCCCTATTTTTTTTGGCATATAGGGATACATGCCAAAGCTGGGCACAGTATTGCCCCAAACTGACAATATTGGTTTTTGCAAAGCTGCTGCTATATGCATCAAGCCTGTATCGTTAGTGAGCACCGCCTTTGAATGTTGAATGAGTGAAGCAGACTGATCCAGGCTGAACTCGCCGCAGGTGTTCCAAACTCTTTCGTTAAGCGCTGCAACAATGCTGTCGCCCCTTTCTTTATCCTCGGGACCACCTAACAGCACCGAAGGCAGATTAAGCCGTGTCAACACTTCAATCACTTTGTGAGCCGGCAGCACTTTTGTAAGATGCTTGCCTCCAATAACAACTGCAATATAGCCTAGCCTATAAGCAGGAGGCAATTCCGTTTTGGCAATTTGCTGATCTTCGGGAATAAAATAATCCAGCCCTTGCTGATCATTTTGCACACCAAGTTTTTTTACCGCCTCAAAATACCTGTCAACGATATGCAACTTCGGCATAAGATCCAGTTTAAACCGAACAAATAAGTATTTTTTTAAATTGAACTTAGGAAAACTTGTGGATGGCCGCTTTAATTTATGTATCAGCAAAAAAGATCTGAGGTTTTTATGCAAGTCCACAATATGATCATACTGCTGCGCCTTCAATGCCGGCACCACTTCATCCAAATCAGTTTTAAAGCCAAAAACCCTATCAATATAAGGGTTATTCTCAAGCATTTTTTGATGTGCAGCACGCGTTACCACATGCAATACTACACCATCAAGCTGTTTTTTAATACAGCGCAGCACCGGTGTTGTTAAAACGATATCACCGATTGAGCTAAAGCGAATTACCAGGATTTTATTCAAAATTTGACAAAATAGATGGCAAAAGTAGTTTTTCGCAACGGCACAAACAAATTTTTCAAAACGAACAAAGCCCATGCGATTGACTAAAATTTAAAATTTTCAGTCAATCGCTGAAGACGAATTGGCGGTGTTTTTAACTTCTATAGATCAAATTTATTTCGGCTAATTCCTTACCGATTTGATGAATTCCACTTAATATTTTCTCAGTTTGTTTTTCAGATGGTTTTTTATTTCCTTTCACATATTGAGACAACAAAGTAGGATTCATCCCAATTTTTTCTGCAAGAAATTTTGAGTTCAGTACTTTGTAATATTGGAAGAATTGTGCAAAATCAATTTCAAACTTCAAATGCTCATGAGTTATATAAAATTCTCCTTCAAAATTTAATTGAGTTGCTTCAAGTGCGTTATTAATAAGTTCAGGAATAGTTCTACCCGTTGTAAATATTGAATAATCTTCGGAATAGGCTGAAAAACCTGTCTTTGTTTTTTCAACAATTATTTTGATTTTTTTGCTATAATTTTTCATGATTTCAATTTTTTAAAGTGTTAGTCCTGCCTCTTTCAGAATCTTTTTTTCGAGTCCCTTGCCTACCTCTTGACTCCCATGATTTGGAAAAATAATTATTCCATCTTTTTGGTCATGTTTCATTTTAACGTGTGACCCTTTCTGCGAAATTGGATACCAATCATCTTTTTTCAATAGTCGGAATAATTCAAAACATTTCATGCAATTCATTTTTCAAAATCGTACCAAAGGTAAATAATAATTTACTTTATAGCAATATCATTTTAGACATTTTCTTCCAAATCAAGATTGGTTCTATCTGTTTCGATTGCTAACCAAAAAACTAGAATTATAATCTAGCCAGTGATTGACTCCAAGTGGCAAGCAACTCCAAAAAACAAAAAATTAATCAAAGCTTGCGCGCTCGGGAGCTGATCTTGGTTATTTTTGCAAACAGTTTAAACAATTGATTACCGAGAACTCCCATGCGATGAAGCGATATCAACAGATTCTTTTAGCCGTTAGTAGTGGACTTTTGCTCAGCGCTGCCTGGCCTGTGAACGGTTTTACTCCGCTTATTTTTATTGCTTTTGTGCCCTTGTTTTTTATTCAGGAAGATTTGGGAAAAGCAAAAAATAAAGGGAAAGGTGGTTTGCTTTTTTTATTGGCCTTGTTAGGTTTTGCGATTTGGAACAGCCTCACCACCTGGTGGATATGGAATTCTACACCGGGAGGCGGTATCGGCGCTATCGTGCTTAACAGCATTTTTATGGCTACCACATTCTGGTTATTTCATTTCACTAAAGTTCAATTATATCAGAATAAGAAAGGCAACCTAATCCTGCTTTTTTATTGGTTGAGCTTCGAATTCCTGCATATGCATTGGGCTTTGAACTGGCCCTGGCTCAATTTAGGTAATGTTTTTTCTCCCTATCATCATTGGATTCAATGGTATGAATTCACTGGTGCGCCGGGAGGCACGGTCTGGGTTTTGCTGATGAACATCATCGCCTTTAAAGTAATCCGCTCTGTTCTCGACTGGAAAAACAGCAGCAGAGCTTTTAGTTTTAACCTGATACTTCTGGTTATTCTCTGGATGGGACCGGTGATAGTAGGCGAGCAACTCTACCGCAATTATGAAGAATCAGGAAAGCAAGCTGAAATTATTGTTGTGCAACCCAACTTCGACCCTTATACCGAGCAGTATGAATTGCCCGCCTCAACAATTATTGATCGCAATCTGGAGTTAGCTGCAAGCGTGATGAATAAACCTGTCGATTTTATCATTTGCCCCGAATCGGCTATTCAAGAAGACATCTGGCTGCCCAACAGTCATTTGTCAGCGTCCATACAAAGTCTGAAGGCATTCATTGGCCAACATCCTGAAACGGGTCTGATTATTGGTGCAAGCACCTTTAGCCCTGTTTCAAGTGCACAGGAAAAAGATTTTGCTGCACGAAAATTCACCAATAGAGAAGGCTACTATTTTGCCCATAATACAGCCTTTTTTATAGAAAACGACAAACCAATACAGTATTATCACAAATCACGGCTTACACCCGGGGTTGAAATGATGCCGGATTGGTTTTTTATGCGCCCTTTGCGTTCGTTGGCTATTGATCTTGGTGGCACAATTGGCACGCTCAAAACAGACAACGAAAGACGCGTTTTTCTGAGTCAGGATACAAATTTCCGTTTAGGACCACTGATCTGTTACGAATCTATTTTTGGTGAATTTGCTTCAGGATTTGTTCGCAATGGCGCAAATCTTCTAATCATAATCACAAATGATGGCTGGTGGGGCAATAGTCCGGGCCATCGACAGCATATGGATTTTTCTATACTTCGCGCTATAGAAACACGCAGAAGCATTGCGCGCTCAGCCAATACAGGCATTTCTGCTTTTGTTGACCAGCGGGGTGATGTGTTTCAGGCAACTCCTTACTGGGAACCAGCGGTAATCAGGCAACAACTGACTACTAACGACCGCCTGACTTTTTATGTGAAATACGGTGACTATCTGTCTCGCATTGCGGCCTTTGTTATGGCCATTTTCCTATTGACAGCCTTTGCAAGAAATCAAATGAAAAAAGGACGTCTCTATTGAATCACATGAGTCAACCAGCTGTTTCACAAAACATTATTCTAAGTCTGGGGCCGTTTCAGGGCATTACAGATCATGTCTTCCGAAATATCTTTAGGCTTTATTTTGGTGGCATCGACAAGATGTACACCCCCTTTTTCACCGGGATTCATAAAGTAAACAGTAAAAACCTTCAGGGAGCTGAAATCGATCCACTATCTAATGATACCAGCAGTTTGGTGCCTCAGCTATTAACAAACGAAGCCTTTGAATTGTATAATTTTTCGGAGTATTGCAAAGGCCTGGGATATAGTGAAATCAATATTAATTTGGGCTGCCCTTATCCCAGAGTAGCCAAAAAACAGCGTGGAAGCGGTTTGCTGGCACATCCTCAAAAAATTGACCAACTTCTTGAGCAACATTTTTCAAGCAATCCACTAGCTACTGGAATTAAGTGTCGGTTAGGATACGAAAACACCGCAACTATCAAAGCATTGGCAACGGTTTTTAACCGTTATCCCATAAGCGAACTTATTATTCATGCCCGCACAGGAAAACAGTTATACAAAGGCCAGGTTTTGTTGGATGAATTTGAAGAAATACTTAACGATCTTATAATTACTCCGGGCTATAATGGAGACTTATTTAGTCAGAAGGATTTTATTGAGAGAAAAAAAAGATTTCCGGCAATAAACCATTTTATGCTTGGCAGAGGCATTCTTTCCGACCCGTTTTTGGCAATGGATATTCGTGCCATTGATTCATCTGAGACCGACAGAAAACAGATTGTGCAACAGTTTGTCGAAGCGATATACCTGCAGCGCAGAGCTTTTAGCAATGACAATCTCTCTATTATTGGACGCATGAAAGAGCTTTGGAGCTACTTAAAATATTCCTTTGACGACCCTCAGGCCATCTGGCGATTGATAAAGAAAAACAACAGTTTTGAAACTTACGAAACGGCAGTAAAACAAGCTTTTGAAAACCACAATTGGATTGGCCAAGGTTTTCCTAAAGATGAAGAACAAACCTATTAATTCAAAACAGTACAAATTGTATATTCCAATATATTTTTGTTGCACAACTATACGTTAAAAATAAACAGACATAAAAAGAAAGCCATTATTTTAGTTGTTGATAAATAGCTTGTTAAAAAACACTTGCATATTATTTCAATATTAAATACATTTGCTAGTTAAAGTGTTGACTTGGATATTTATATGATTATGCCTTATGTTTTTATTTCATTGAACGAATAAATACATGCTAAAAGGATGTAAATATATGATATTTATACTATTCATAATCAATGTTTTGTAATCTTAATGATTTGTAATAAAGCGTTATTAAACTTTCAAATGAAATCTTTTATAAAATAATTCCAAAAAAATGAAATATTCCAGTAAATTAAATGAATTTGACATTCTCGATCTGCTGAATGAGTATCATTCCGAACTTCGTAAGTTGAAACACAAGGTTGATTTTGTTAAAGATAAAGTTGCTGACCTTGAAGCACAGTACAGCACTATCAAGCGAATTAAAGCAGCAGCAACCGCGAATGTCAAGGCTGAAACAGCTCCAAGTTCTGAACAGCAACCAGCAGAAAGCAGCATAGTACAGTCGGAAAAGAAAAGCAGAAAACCCTATCCATTATCTGATTGGGACAAATTTATCCTTCAAACCATTGAAGAGACGAACAGAGCAACATTGAGTAAAGAGATTTATGATTCAGTGAAAGAAAAAGCCGTTGCAGCAGGTATCTTCACTACGGATGATAAGTCAAAGTCGAAAATTAACCAATGCCTTGT
Source organism: Bacteroidota bacterium (assembly GCA_018830105.1). GTDB lineage: Bacteria > Bacteroidota > Bacteroidia > Bacteroidales > F082 > UBA5536. Next base: position 192,584 of record JAHJTC010000006.1, on the reverse strand, counting down.
CAAACTCACCAACCGGCGCGAGGACATCAGAAAAGTGAATCATAAAGGAAGAGGTTTTGCCTATGCATTGCCCCAATGGTACGACGAACGCAACAGATTGAAAAAAGAGTATCGGCTAAAATAATTGCAGTGTTGGAGCATAGCTGGAAGTTACTGGATCACCAGTGAAATTTCACTGGTGAAAGTTATATCATCCAAACCCGTAGTAGCTTCCGCCTTTATCTTCCAATCTTTTCATGGTGTTATCGATAACCTCGCGTTTTTGATCCTCTGTATAACTGTCCCAATTTGCTACTTCTTCGGCAGAACGATGGCAACCTACACAGATGTGATCGCTATCGTAGGTACATATAAGTTGACAAGGTGATTTAATTTTCTTTTTGAGCATAGCTATGTTTATATAGAACCGGTAATTATGCTAAAAAAACAGTTGTCTGCACCAAATTGTTCAACTTAATTCAACACTGCTTTTTTAAGCACAGCGAGGCCTTTTGTTTTTGTTCCAAACCAAATTTTACCTGCTTCATCCACTGCAATTGATGTAACCCAGGATTCGGGCAAGCCATTGTTTGTCGTATAAGTTTCCCAGATTGAGCCATCAAAGGCAGAAACACCATATTGGGTTGCGAACCACATCACACCTTCGTTATCCTGCGCTATTGCATCAACCCTGTCGAAAACCAAGCCGTTTTGCATGCTGTAATCAGTAATATTATTACCATCTATCACTGAGACGCCGGCCAGGGTTCCCACCCAAATTCTATTTTGATTATCAACATAGAGATCCAAGATGAAATCTGCAAGCGGTAGCTCTGCAAGATAAGTTTGCCAGGTGTCATTAGAAAATTTTGATATGCCAAACTCCGTTCCAAACCATTTACTATTGCTTTGGTCCACCGCAACATCTCTCACAATATTATGTACCAGGCTATTGCCTTGATCCTTCTGATATATAACCCATTCGGTTCCGTCAAAATAGCTAACCCCTTTGCCGGTGGCTACCCAAGGGTTTTGCTGCTGATCAATTGCAACAGCATAAACAAAATCGTAGCTGAGCCCACTTTCGGCATTGTAATTTATAAATTGATTACCGGCACGCATCGACAGGCCATAGGGCGTTCCAATCCATACATTACCAGCATTATCCTGACTTACGGCGTTCACTTGGTGATGAATCAATCCCTGAGGTGTATTCAAATTGCTGAAGTTTTGACCATTATAAAACGACAGTCCAAATTCGGTTCCAATCCAAACCCCATTGTCATAAATGCTGATGCATCGCACATTATTATTCACTAAGCCATCCTTGGAGGCCAGATATTCCCAGCCATCTTTTTTAGGAACAGGATCATTATCCTTGTTACAGGCAAAGAAAAATAGTGTTACAGAAACTAAAATAAGTTTAATTATTGTTTTCATAGGCTGTCTTTTCTTCATCCAGGTTCATCCGTATGCGAGAGGCAACTATATCTATAGCTACCTGATTGGCTCCCCCCTGCGGAATGATTATATCCGCAAAGCGTTTGGTGGGATCGATAAACTGCAGGTGCATTGGTTTAACAAAATGTTCGTAATGTTTCAACACTTCAAGAAAAGAACGACCTCTTTCTTCAATATCGCGTTGTATGATCCGCATCAGCCGATCATCGCCATCAGTATCCACATAAATTTTGATATCCATCCGGCGGCGTAATTCTGCATTAGTGAGCACCAAAATACCCTCAACGATAACCACTTTTGTAGGCTTCACAGGAATGGTTTCGTTTGAACGTGCACAGCTAACATAGGAATAAATTGGCATAGGAATTTCTTTGCCTGAAAGCAGCCAGTCGATATGTTTGATGAGTAGTTCAAATTCAATGGAGGAAGGATGGTCAAAATTGATTTTTTTCCGCTCATCAGCCGACAAATGCCCATTATCCTTGTAATAAGCATCTTGCGATATAACTGAGACTGCGCTGTTAGGCAAAGCTCTGATAATCTTTTTAACAACGGTAGTTTTGCCCGAACCCGAGCCGCCTGCAATCCCAATAATCAACATTTGTGGTTCTTATTTATCTGTGGTTTAGTTGGCCAAATTTAGAAAAAAAACCACCAACGTACACCAAAATTATTCATTTTGATCAGGAGCCCAAAAAAACCGGCAAGTTTTGAAACAACTTGCCGGCTATCTTAATCAGTTTAAAGGCTTATTTTTGAAGGATTCAATTTCAATAAAAGATTGCTCTTAAAGTAGAAAACTCATCATAATCCCCGCTGCAACGGCAGAGCCAATAACTCCTGCTACGTTTGGAGCCATGGCATGCATCAGCAAGTGATTTGAGGGATCATTTTTAAGTCCTTCGTGCTGCACAACCCTTGCGCTATCGGGAACAGCAGAAACGCCAGCCGCCCCCACCAGTGGATTAATCCTTTGATCGTCTTTCAGGAATAAGTTCATCACCTTAGCAAAAAGCACGCCTCCGGCTGTTGCTACCATAAAGGAAACGGCACCCAATATAAAGATCAGCATCGACTCTCCTGTTAGAAAAACATCAGCCTGCGTGGAAGCTCCAACAGTTAGACCCAGCAATATTGTTACGATATCTATCAAGCTGTTTCTGGCTGTGTCGGCAAGTCGTTTAGTTACACCACTTTCTTTCAGGATATTTCCAAAAAACAACATTCCAAGCAAAGGAAGCGCTCCTGGCGAGATAAATGTAGTTAGGATTAATCCAACGATTGGAAACATAATTTTTTCGAGCTTGCTAACCGAACGCGGAGGTTTCATACGAATGAGGCGTTCCCTTTTGGAAGTAAGCAGTCGCATTATGGGAGGCTGAATCACAGGAACCAGTGCCATATAAGAGTAGGCTGCAATGGCGATAGGCCCAATCAGATTTTTGGTTTCATAACCATGCACCATCCCACCATTGGCTAACTTAGAGGATAAAAATATAGCTGTTGGGCCATCGGCACCACCAATTATACCAATAGATCCGGCTTCAGGCATATTAAATCCAAGATATAGCGCACCGATAAAAGTTAAAAATATACCTATCTGTGCTGCTGCTCCCAAAAGCATAAGCCGGGGATTGGAAATCAGGGATGAAAAATCCGTCATGGCACCAATGCCAAGAAAAATCAGCGGAGGATAAATCCCTTTAAGCACGCCATAGTACAAATAATTGAGCACACTACCATCCTGGTAGATACCCAATTGCAGGTTTACGCCTCCATCCTGAAAAAATGGGATGTTACCAATGATTATACCGCTGCCAATAGGCACCAGCAATAAAGGTTCGTAGTTGTATCGGATTGCCAGGTAGATAAAAAACAAACCCACGACTATCATGATCAGGTTCCCACCTGTTGCATTACGAAAACCTGTAAAGCTTGCGAATTTTGATATTCCTTCCAGGGTCTTTTCCAGGGCAAAACTCATAAAAGAGATTTCTTCTCCAGAATCTTCCGCCATTGCTGATGTTGAAGTGCTTTCTGCAGGAATAACTTTGTTGGCCATTCCCGGATTAGAAACCACCAACATATTTAGCAGCACCAGCAAACCAAGAATTGAGAAAACAGTAAATGCCTTTTTCAGTTCCATGATCTACTCCATTTCAATTAGTACATCACCCTGCAATACGCTATCGCCAACCTGTACTTTCACTGACTTTATCAGGCCATCTTTCTCTGCCAGCAAGTTATTCTCCATTTTCATGGCTTCATAAATCAAAAGTTTATCGCCACGTTTTACCTGATCGCCCGATTTTACCATCACCTGCATAATGTTTCCTGGCAGCGGCGCCATAATTTTTGACAAGGCAGACTTAGTGTCCTTTTCTTCTCTTTTTATCTCGTGCGACCCACTAGGATTTGGTCGTGATGGCCTTACTAAAATGGGTGTTTTAGATTCATTCTTCTGTCTTTCAATTTCAATTTGATAAGGTGTTCCATTGACCTCCACCTCAGCGTAAGATCCTTCGAGTTTCAGCACATCAACTTCATAATTGTTGCCACTGATTGAAAATTTAAAACTTCTCATGTTATATGCTTTAGCGATTCAGGTTTCGTAATCCGTAAATTTTTGAACTCCAGGGCGAATATACCCGGGAAACTTTTTTAATGGTTAGCACATTGCTTTCTTCATCGTGCAGCTGGCATGAAATATAAAGTGCCATGCTTATAGCAGCTGCCACCTCCCCCGGAATTGATAAGCTTTTATTATCCTCAATCCGATCGAGTTTTCCTTGCCGGCGAAGCTTGGATTTAAGCTGCATATTTATCAACTTTGAAATCTGAAAAAACACAAAGTACAAAACAACCAGCGCCACAAATACAATTAAATAGCCCACAATCGAGATTACCACACCTTCAATAAGTGTGGTTTCGGGCACATCTACAAAATCAGTTAATAATAGCATGGTTATCAATTATAATGGGATGTTTGAATGTTTCTTGGGCGGATTTACATCTTTCTTGGTTGCCAGTGCCTGAAGCGCCCTGATAACGCGAAAGCGTGTATTGCGGGGTTCAATGATATCATCAATATACCCATAACGAGCTGCTTCATAAGGATTTGCAAATTTCTCACGATATTCAGCTTCTTTCTCTTTAATAAAGGCAGCACGCTCTTCCGGATCCTTAATTTCAAGAATTTTCCTTCCTTCCAACACCTCAATAGCGCCAGCAGGTCCCATAACGGCAATTTCTGCTGAAGGCCAGGCATAATTAATATCTCCGCGCAATTGCTTGGATCCCATCACATCGTGGGCTCCTCCATAGGATTTGCGCAAGGTAATTGTAACCTTCGGAACCGTTGCTTCGCCGTAGGCAAACAACAATTTGGCACCGTGAATAATAATCCCGCCATACTCCTGATTGCTTCCGGGCAGAAAACCGGGCACATCGACTAAAGTAACAATGGGAATATTGAACGAATCGCAGAAACGCACAAAGCGGGCTGCTTTTCTTGAGGCATCAATATCCAGCACTCCGGCAAGGAAGTTAGGCTGATTAGCTACCATTCCAACAGGCATCCCATTGAATTTGGCAAAACCTACAACAATATTTTTTGCATAATTGCGATGAATTTCTAAAAACTCACCATCATCCACGATTCCGTGTATAATATCTGTAACATCGTAAGGTTTATTCGAGTTATCAGGAATAATTTGATTCAAGCCTTCTTCGATACGGTTTATCGGGTCGTTACACTCAACCAATGGCGGATCCTCCAGGTTGTTTTGTGGCAGATAGCTCAATAATTTCCGGATCAACAAGATCCCTTCTTCCTCATTGGTTACCACAAAATGGCTTACCCCCGACTTTGTTCCATGAACCCAGGCACCTCCCAGATCTTCGGTTGTGATATCCTCGCCTGTAACCGTTTTTGTGACTTTGGGACCCGTAACGAACATATAGCTTGATTGCTCGCTCATCAGCACAAAATCGGTAAGTGCGGGAGAATAAACTGCACCACCGGCGCAAGGGCCAAAAATTGCAGAAATCTGTGGTATTACCCCTGATGCCATAATGTTGCGTTGGAAGATCTCTGCATAACCGGCCAAACTTCTCACGCCTTCCTGGATACGCGCTCCACCGCTATCGTTAATGCCAATAAGAGGTGCACCCACTTTCATGGCCTGATCCATCACCTTGCAAATTTTCAAGGCAAAAGTCTCCGACAATGACCCACCAAAGACCGTGAAATCCTGCGAAAACACATAAACTACACGGCCATCAATTGTTCCGTGACCCGTAACAACACCATCGCCAAGATATTGCTGCTTATCGAGTCCGAAATCGGTAGTACGATGCGTCATAAACATATCAAACTCCTCAAAGCTACCTTCATCAAGCAACAAATCAATTCGCTCGCGCGCTGTCAATTTGCCTTTGGCATGCTGTGATTCAATGCGTTTATCTCCTCCGCCCTTTTTTGCTTCAACCCGCTTGTCGAGCAATTCCTGAATTTTATGTTCAATTGACATTTGTCTGTATTATTTGGTTTTATTCCTATCTTCACACAATTCGGTAAGCACGCCAAAACTAGATTTTGGATGCAGAAAAGCAATATGAAGGCCTTCGGCTCCCATACGCGGCTTTTCATCGATCAGTCGAATCCCATTTTCTTTTGCTTCCTCCAGGGCGCCTTCAAGCCCGTTAACTGCAAAGGCGATATGATGAATCCCTTCTCCTTTCTTTTCAATAAACTTACCAACAGGTCCTTCCGAATCTGTGCTTTCAAGCAGTTCAATCTTGGTTTGTCCGATTTTGAAAAAGGCGGTGCGCACACGTTGATCAGCAACTTCCTCAACAGCATAACAAGTAGTGCCCAATAATTTTTCATAATAAGGAATTGCCTCATCCAAAGATTTTACGGCTATTCCAATATGTTCAATATGAGTAGGTTTCATGAAGTAAATGTTTTTGTGAAATTTTTCACAAAAGTAGGAATAATTTCATACGCCATGAGCCACAATGTTGATAATTTTTCGTTTGAATCATGCTATTTCAGCAATTTAGAAAGTTTCTATTCAGTGTACTTGAAAAAGCAGTTTAATACGCACAAAAAAAGCCTCATCTTAAAAAAACAAGGCCTTCTAAATTCTGTAAATAAATTTATCTACTTGGGATCATAGGCCCATTTTAGGTAAACTGCGCCCCAGGTAAAACCACCTCCAAAGGCAGCTAAAATAACATTATCACCTTTCCTGAGTTGCTTTTCCCATTCCCAAAGGCAAAGCGGGATCGTGCTGCTGGTGGTATTGCCATATCGCTCAATATTGATCATTACCTTTTCTCGCTCCAGCCCCATACGTTTGGCGGTAGCTTCAATAATACGCAAATTAGCCTGATGCGGCACCAACCAGGCAACATCTTCTGAACTCAGCTGATTTTTCTTCATAATCTCAACAGCAACATCAGCCATTTTAGTAACGGCAAACTTAAATACAGCCTGTCCTTCCTGATAAATAAAATGCTCACGAGCATCAACTGTTTGATGTGAAGCAGGTTTGGAAGAACCTCCGGCTTTTTGATGAAGATGAGGCATTCCTGAGCCATCACTATACATGATCGCATCCATCACTCCTAATTCATCCTGAACTGGCTCCATCAAAAGCGCTCCGGCACCATCGCCAAAAATGATACATGTTGAACGATCAGTGTAATCAACAATAGACGACATTTTATCGGCACCAACGACAATCACTTTTTTGTGTGTTCCACTCTCAATATATTTTGATGCTGTGACAATGGCATATAATAAACCCGAGCAGGCTGCATTCATATCAAAACTAAAGGCATTTTTTATCCCACAGTTGTGGCTGATGATATTCGCCGTGGCCGGGAACTGCATATCTGGTGTAACGGTTGCACAAATAAGCATATCGATTTCCTCCGGCTTGGTTCCAGTTTTTTCAAGCAAACCATTTACAGCCTGTGTGCCCAATACTGAGGTGCCCTGTTCTACGCCCCGAAGAATATGACGTTCCTTTATTCCTGTTCTGGAAGTAATCCACTCGTCGGTTGTGTCAACCATTTTTTCAAGTTCCTTATTGGTAAGAATATACTCAGGAACCCATGCATGTATGCCTGTAACGGCAGCATGTATTTTTGCCATTTCTATCACATTTAGGGTAAATCAACAAAGATTATAAACCATAGTTAGCGATTGCGTGCTTAATTTTAAGGTGCAGACCAGAAGCAGACACCTCACGCAAGAGTAGCATCATATTCTTAATGGCCAGGGGGCTACTAATCCCATGACCGATTACGACGGCGCTATTGATACCAATAATTGGACTTCCACCGTGATTTTCGTAGTTAAACCGGCTAAAATAATCATCAAGCAGCAGCCTTTTCTCCATCAAGCGGTACATGGCCTGAATTTGTTTGATGACGACATTTCCGGTAAAACCATCGGTGATTACTACATCAGCCTTATCATTAAAAAGATCGCGACCCTCAACATTTCCGATAAAGTTGTACTCTGTGGCATCTTTCATCAACTGATAGGCCGATTGCACTAGCAAGTTGCCCTTCTTTTCTTCTGACCCGATATTGAGCAGCCCTATGCGTGGGTGTTCAATACCAAGAACATGCTCCGCATACAATGAACCAAGCAATCCATATTGAAACAATACATCAGGCTTAGCATCGGGATTTGTGCCTACATCAAGCATCACATTATTTCCGCCATCTAACTTTGGTATCATTACGGCACTCGAAGGCCTGATAACACCCGGAATAGTATTGATGGCATAAACAGACCCCACCATCATTGCTCCACTATTTCCGGCGCTGGCAAAGCCATCAATTTTTCCTTTGCGCAACCAGTCAAAACCGAGGACGATGGATGAGGCTTTTTTTTGTTGAAAAGCCTTAGTGGGTGAATCGTTCATTTCAATTATTTCAGGTGCATGAACAACCACTAATCGATCATCACTCAAATTGTTCCTGGCAAGAAAATCCTGGATAAAGGATTCCTCGCCAAACAAAACAAGTTGGTCATCTGCTGCTAATTCAGGCAGAACCAGCGACAAGCTATTGAGCGTAGATTCGGGCGCAAAATCGCCACCAGATATATCAAGTCCGATCCGCATAGGATTTCTTGATTTGCTTAGGCAGTTAATACCACCTATGCTTTAGCACCTTCTACAACAAGCTGACCTTTGTAATACAAGTCACCATCAACATAGTATGCTCTGTGATAAACATGAATAGCGCCTGTTACAGGGCATTTTGCCAGATTTGGTAACTCAGCTTTGTAATGTGTTCTTCTTTTATCTCTTCTTGTTTTAGAGATTTTCCGTTTTGGATGTGCCATTATTGATACTTATTTGAAATTTGTATTAATCTTAAACTATATCTATTCGTCATTCTTTAGCTTTCTCAGTGCTTCCCAGCGCGGATCAACAGATTCTGATACGCTCATGCTGTTGAGCTTAGCGATAACTTCGGGATTACATAATGAATTCCCATCTTCATCTTCCGGATGTACTTTTCTCAGTGGCAACAGCAATACGATGTATTCGTAGAGCAGCTGACTAATATCAAATTGATGCTGATCTGCCGGTAATACAATCACATCTTCCGATTCTTCCAGATAATGATCGCCGTATTTTAAGTAAAGGGAGTTTTCGCCTTCAAGTGCCAGATTAAAATTATCGGCGCAACGATCACACATCACTTCAACAGTGCCTTCGAACAAAAAATTAAGCTTGATCATATTGTCCCTTTTGTCCAGCAGCAAATCCACCTTAAGGTCTCCTTTCTCTATCTCGGCATAGGATAAATGCGCAAAGAAAGCATCGCCAATGACAAATTCATAACGGTGTTCTCCAGCAGATAAGCCTGCCAATGGGATCAAAAATTCCTGAAAAGATTTCACTTCTAAGCACTTAAAAATAGGGCGGCAAAGATAGTTATTAATCTTTTGAAGAACAAATAATTATTAAAACCTCCTTTTTTTTGATTTGTAAAAAAAACAATTTTACTACGATTTTCGCTTCCTTAAATTTTTCATGCTAAACAATAAAATATACTTGTTATTTTTTTCACACATTAAAGGAATTATTAACTTCGCAGGCTAAATTCGGTTCTAAAAAACCTACTAAAATGAATCGGATTTATACAAAATGGGGGGAAAGAGTATTAATTTTTCAAATTTTAAATCATGATGTTACTCAATAGAATGATTGCAGCCATGCTGCCCTTGATGCCAAAAAGCTTTGTTTGGCTTTTTTCAAAACGTTATATCGCCGGCAAAACAATTGAAGATGCGGTAAACGTAAGCAAACAACTCAATGAAGAAGGCATGATGGTTACCGTTGATTTACTTGGCGAGTTTATTACCGAACTTGAGCAAGCCGAAGCCAACAAAAACGAATACCTAAACATTATCGAAACCATTCAGCAGGCCGGAATTGATGGCAATTACTCATTAAAACCTACTATGTTTGGTTTGCTGATCGACAAAGACGCTGCTTATCGCTATATCAGAGAGATTGTTGCCAAAGCGGCATCTTACAACAACTTTGTTCGGGTGGATATGGAAGATTCGCAATGTGTTGATATGGAAATAGCCATTTTCCGTAAGTTAAAGGCGGAGTTTCCGAAAAATGTTGGATTGGTACTTCAGGCCTATCTGAAACGCACCAACAACGACATCAGAGAAATGCTTGATCTACAAACTGAAGATGTTCCTGTTAATTACAGGCTTTGCAAAGGTATTTATGTGGAGTCCGAAAAGATTGCTTACAAGAAATACGAAACCATCAACAAGCACTTTTTGGAAGACCTGGAACTTATGTTTCAAAAAGGTATTTATGCAGCGATTGCCACACACGACAAACCCCTTGTTGAGGGCGCCTACAAACTAATAGAGAAATACCAGGTTCCTAAAGAAAAATATGAGTTTCAGATGCTTTATGGCGTAACTCCGGGTTTGCGAAAATCAATCCTTGAAGATGGTCATCGCATGCGTATTTATGTGCCCTTTGGCGAACAATGGTTTGCTTATTCAACGCGTCGCCTGAAAGAAAATCCGGGAATGGCTATGGACATCATTAAAGCCTTGTTTGTGAGGGGATAACTGCCTGGAATACCTACAAATAAAACGCCTGACTATTTTGCTTAAATAGTCAGGCGTTTTTTTTCATAAAAAATCTTATCAGTTGTAAACCTTCGGTTCAGCTTCTCCGCTCAACACACGTAATCCATTCATTGCCAAAGCCTTCAACTCATCCTCTCCGGGATAAACATGCACAGGAGCAATGCGGTGTACCCGCTCAATAATTAGATTCACAAAATACCTGTCGTGTGCTATTCCCCCGGTAATGAGGATACCATCTACGTGCATATGCATCACAGTAGCCATCGAGCCAATTTCTTTAGCCACCTGATAAGCCATTGATTTATATACCAATTCGGCCTCTTTATCACCCGCCTGAACGCGCTGCTCAACTTCATAGGCGCTATTTGTACCCAGATAAGCTACCAAACCACCTTCTCCCTTAATCATTTTCAACACCTGTTTTAGGCTGTATTTTCCACTAAAACACAGCCTTGCCAGCGCGGCTACAGGCAAAGTACCGGTGCGTTCGGGCGAAAATGGACCATCGCCATCGAGGCCCTGATTTACATCAACTACGCGTCCATGCTTGTGTGCTCCAACTGTAATGCCTCCGCCCAGGTGAACCACAATCAAGTTCATCTCTTCATATTTCCGCATGATACTTTTGGCATGCTGGCGGGCAACGGCTTTTTGATTTAAGGCATGGAAAATAGACACCCGCTGAAGCAGCGGATGACCGGAAAGACGTGCGATATCATCCAATTCATCGACCACTACCGGATTTGCAATAAAAGCACGGGCGTCAGGCAGCGAAGCCGCAATGTCGTGGGCAATAAGTCCGCCAAGATTGCTTGCATGTTCGCCCAGCGGACTGTTTTTTAAGTCCTTAAGCATGGTGTCATTCACTTCATAAACTCCCGATTCGATTGGCTTTAACAAACCACCTCTACCAACGACAGCCCTTATTTGTGTTAGCTCAATATCTGCATTTTGCAACTGCTCTAAAATCAACTCTTTTCTGAAATGAAACTGATCAGCAATCTTTTCGTAAGGTTCGAGCTCTTCGGTAGTGTGGCGGATGGTTTTAATAAAAATCGGATCAGTGCCCGAAAAAACAGCAAATTTTGTTGATGTTGATCCCGGGTTTATCGTCAGTATTCTGAAGTCTTCCATGCGGTTTTTGATCAAATAATTAATATCATTTCAGCACTAGGCAATTTATGCCTGCGCTGTTAAAGCTGCAAGGGCGATAGAATACAATTTGGTTTTTGTGCTGTCGCCACGCGATGAGAGCACAGCAGGAACGCGGGCTCCAACCACAATAGCGCCTTGTTCGCCTCCGGCAAGTTTGGTGTTCATTTTATAAAAAACATTGCCAGATTCAATATTCGGGAAAACCAAACAATCAGCATTACCTGCAACTGCACCACTAAGTTTTTTTATTTGAGCACTTTCCGGATCAATGGCAACATCCAGGGCCAGCGGTCCGTCAACATCAGCACCTTTAATTTGTCCGCGATCGGCCATTTTCGCTATCAGTGCAGCGTCAACACTGGATTGAATCTTGAAAGAAACCTGCTCGGAAGCTGAAATTAGTGCTACTTTAGGTTTTTCAATCCCCAGTGCATGTGCCGTGCGGATAAGGTAGTTTGTGATGGCAATTTTCTCCGGCATTTCGGGCGCAGGCAGGATCGCTACATCACCAACAATGAGTAATTTGTGATAGTTTGGATTTTCCATAACCGTAACATGACTCAATACAGCGCCTTTACTCATCAATCCCTTTTCCTTATCAAGTATAGCACGCATATATTTATCCGTACTAACCAATCCTTTCATCAATAAATTTCCCTCACCTTTATTGATAATTTCCACGGCCTTGTATGCCGCTTTCATTTCATCGGGCTCATGCACAATGGTGAACTTTGAAACATCAATATTGTGCGATTTGCATACCGCATTAATCGTTTCCTCATCGCCTACCAGGGTGCCTTCGACAAGGCCCATCTCAATGGCCATATTTACGGCGCTGATTGAGTGTTCGTCATTAGCAAATGCAGCTATAAGGCGTTTTTTAGGACTGTTGCGCAAGGCATCAAACATTTGGTCAAGTTTAGTAATTTCCATAGGTGATGATAAAATTTATTGGTATTGTTAATTTCTTCACATTAAGACGGCAAAAATAGCAAAAAGCTGCAATAGCGCCAAATGACTTTATTGATTATTCACTGTAAAAACGAATCATCCTGATAATGGCGCTTTCACAGACTTCGCAGAACTTTTCTTCCTTAAAAGTGTGCATCAGGCAATCCATCTTGGGGCGAAACATGCCTTTGGCCACGTATCCTCCGCCTTCAAAAACGCCCACAACCGACTTCATACTATCAGCCGCAATAGTTGGAATGGGAGTATCTGAATGGAGCAGGCTTTTCCATTTACTGTCAAAATTTACAAGTGTGGTCAAATTGGGTTCCCAGGGTTCAATTTTCAGGTTATAAAATTCATCATAGGCCGTTGAGCTGTCGAAATATTCATCACCCAAGCCTGCAAAGGAATGGCCAAACTCGTGAACGAAAATTTTTGCCGAAAGTTGATTGCCAGTTGTGCTTAACCCATAGCAATTATAAATGCCGCCACCTCCATATTTTTGGGTATTAGCCAGGATATAAATTTGGTCGTAAGGCACTTGTCCGGCCAGATCACGAATACTTTTATTGTCGTAACTCATGCAATATCGCTCACTATCAAAAGTGTAAAAGTTTGATGAAAGAACTGTCTGAGGCCAATGATCTTCGGCCGGAACGGCAATGCCGCTATGATCAGAAGGCGCCAGCACAGCCCGAATCGAAAACTTATCCTGCCATGAAGCATAGGGCTCAAAAGCAAAAAGGCTCTCTTTAAAAAATTGAACATCTTCAATAAATTTACCCAGTTCATCCATCGTATAGCCATCGGGCAAAATCACAATATCCACAGCGTCTTCCGGGGGCCTATCACCCGAAACGTGCATCACCGGCCATTTTGGATCAGGGGCAGGCCTGATAAAATAACTGTCGGGGTCAATATCCAGGCTAAACAAAGTGTCCCATTCTCCCGCGAACGATCGACTGTAAAGCACCACGCTGGCAGCATCTCGTGGGTAGGGCATCAGTATTGTTTCATGAAAACTACGCATGGATTGATGCGCTTCATCAGTAGTTTGCCATTCGCCAAAAAGACTTCCATATCCCCGTGAATAAATACAACTGTCGGTAGCTTTATCAAACAGCTCAAAAAAATATTTTCCATAACGCAGGCTATCAATCAATTTTGTTTTGGAACCTCCCCAATAGCTTGATTCAAGAAGTTTGTCCAAAGCAACCCATTCATCATCAGCAGTGCCTGCGTGCACATAATCAAGGCGCAAACTTTTGTTATAAAAAATACTATCAAACTGCGCCATGGCTGATAAACTTATGAACATCAGGCTAAAAGCTACTATTTTTCTGTACATTTGGTTTAAATTTATGATGTAAATTTATAGCTTTTCTGTAACTAAACAAAAGTTATAGCGTCCAATGAGAGAATATGCAGGACGAAGATATCGCCATAATTAATGCTGTGCTGGCAGGCAATAGTAAGGATTACAAAAAACTGGTCGTAAAATACCAGGATATGGTGATGAGCATCGCCATGCGTGTTTTGCAGCAACGTGAGGAAGCAGAAGACACTGCACAGCTTTGCTTTTTGAAAGCCTATGAAAAATTATCGACTTTCAGAGGAAATGCGCTTTTTTCGACCTGGCTTTATCGCATCGCTTATCATCTGTCAATTAGCCGGTATCGACAGCAGAAATCGGTGCGGGCAATTAGTCTTGTTTCTTTTTCGGGGCATGAGCAGCTGATTGCAGATGAGTTTACAGAACCGCTGACCGAAGAGGATCAGGACTTGAAAATACTGGAAAAAGCCATGCAAAAGCTAACAGCGGAGGAGCGCGGACTGCTTGGTTTATTTTATATGCAAGAACTTTCAATTGCTGAAATAAGTAAAATAGGTGGCTGGAGCGAGTCGAATGTTAAAGTGAAGCTTTTCAGAACCCGCAAAAAACTGGCACAACTTATGGAAGAAAATTCGTTATCAAACACACACAAAATATATTGCCATGAATCCAAATGAGAATTATATCAGCAAACTGCTTGGAAAAATTCCAAAGGAAAAGGTCAGCAATGGCTTTGCTGATCAGGTGATGCAAAAAATTGAAGCACAAGCCGCCGAAAATATCGTGGATCACAAGATGCTCCCCGAACGGTATATGCTTATCACAAGCTTATTGGCAGGCCTTCTCAGTATTATTGTGTTGGCAGATTTTAGTTTTGTGAACACAGCTCTTTTTCAATTAATGCAGTTTTCAGGCCAGTTTTTTCAAGGTAAGCGCGAAATACTGACTACCCTAGCAGAAACCGTCAGTAACCTGCCTTCAGTTAGCCTTGCGGTTATACCCGCTTTGTTGTTACTTTTTGGTGTTGAGCGCTTAATGCACAAAGGTTTTAGCAGTAAGCTCAGCCTGTTTTAACCGGCTCAAATTTTACTCAATTCCATCGAACAGTTTACCTTATATTATATTCATAAACTTCAGAAGCAGCAGATTGTCGTAAATTCGTTTTGTAGCCAATCACATTTTCGTCAGGAAAAGCATCGTTTTTAGTACCAAAAAACTATCTTAGCTCCAAAAACTAGTATTTATGATTCCTTTTTCTATCGTCCCGGAAATTGAAAAACTGCTTCAATCACATACAGGAAAAGAAGGCCTTATTGATGAAACCAGTGCTGTTGGCGGTGGCTCTATCAATTCTGCCTACCGTTTGGTTTATGCCGGGCAGTCGTTTTTTTTGAAGTACAACCATGCCGGGCGTTTTCCGAAGATGTTTGAGCAGGAAGCTGCTGGTTTAACACTGCTTCGACAAAGTCGCAGCTTACACATTCCGTCAGTAATTGGAACCGGAAGCAAGGATCAAATTTCCTTTATTTTACTGGATTACATCACTGAAGGCCAGACAAATAAAGTGTTTTGGGAAAAATTTGGCGTTGGGCTGGCTGCCATGCATAAAAACACCAACACCCATTTTGGCCTTGATCATTCCAATTATATAGGTTCTCTTCGACAAGAGAACACGCATGAATCCAGCTGGTCCGATTTTTTTATCCGTCATCGCTTGCAGCCACAACTAAGTTTGGCCCTAAAAAAAGGATTGATATCATCGAAAATCAATCGGGATTTTGAAAAACTATTTCCTCTTCTGCCCAAACTTTTCCCTCAAGAAACACCAGCCTTGCTGCACGGTGATCTGTGGAGCGGCAATTTTTTATGCAGTTCCGAAGGAGCAGCTGTATTGATTGATCCAGCTGTTTATTATGGCCATCGGGAGATGGATCTGGGCATGAGCAAACTGTTTGGCGGTTTTCATCCTCACTTCTACGCAGCTTATCATGAAGCCTGGCCGCTGGAGAAAGGCTGGCAGGAGCGCGTTGATTTATGTAATCTCTATCCTTTATTGGTTCATGTCAATTTATTTGGAAGCAGCTATACCAGTCAGGTTCAGTCCTGCCTGCAACGATTTGTATAAGCCTGCAGCCAAATCCTTCTTTTTTCTTGAAAAAAGCGTAATTTTGCGCCCCTGAAAAGGCTTACAATCAAGCCCAAAAACCTAAAACGAATTTCCATGGAAGCGCCCGAAAAAGATAAGAAATCACTCAACTTCATCGAGAATATCATTGAAGAGGACATCAAAAACGGTAAAAATGATTCCCGGGTGCATACCCGTTTCCCTCCGGAGCCCAACGGCTACCTTCATATAGGCCATGCCAAATCCATCTGTTTGAACTTTGGTCTGGCAGAAAAATACAACGGCAAATGCAACCTGCGTTTCGACGACACCAATCCCACCAAAGAAGAAATGGAATACGTGGATTCCATCAAAGCCGATGTTCAGTGGCTTGGTTTTCAATGGAATGAAGAACCTTTCTTTGCTTCCGACTATTTCGAACAGCTTTATGAATGGGCTGTTCTGCTCATCAAAAAAGGCAAAGCCTATGTTGACGATCAGTCACAGGAATTAATCAGCCAACAGCGTGGAACACCAACACGTCCCGGCACAATGAGTCCTCACAGAAACCGATCTGTTGAGGAAAATCTGGAACTTTTTGAAGCGATGAAAAGGGGCGATTTTCCCAATGGTGCCAAGGTGTTACGTGCCAAAATTGATATGGCATCGCCCAATATGCATATGCGCGACCCGGTGATGTATCGCATCCTGAATGCCGAGCATCATCGCACGGGCAACAAATGGAAAATATATCCCATGTACGATTATGCCCACGGGCAGTCAGATTATCTCGAAGGAATCACACACTCCTTATGTACGCTTGAGTTTGAAGTGCATCGCCCGCTTTACGACTGGTTTTTGGATCAGCTCATTGACTCCAGCTACCGCCCACGTCAGATAGAATTTGCACGACTCAACCTCAGCTATACCGTAATGAGCAAACGCAAGCTGCTCGATTTGGTAAAACAAAATATTGTTAATGGCTGGGACGATCCACGCATGCCTACTATTGCCGGATTACGCCGTCGAGGCTACACTCCGGCTTCCATACGTGCCTTTGCCGATCGCATTGGCGTGGCCAAACGCGATAATACCATCGACGTAGGTTTGCTTGAATTCAGCGTGCGCGAAGACCTCAATAAAATAGCTCCCCGGGTGATGGCAGTGCTTGATCCAGTGAAGCTGGTGATCAGTAATTATCCCGAAAATCAGACTGAGGAGATCACCTTGATTAACAACCCCGAAGACCCTGAAGCCGGAAGCAGAAACATTCCATTTAGCGGAGAACTCTTTATTGAGCGCGATGACTTTATGATCGACCCACCAAAGAAGTTTTTCAGACTGGCTCCCGATAAGGAAGTAAGACTAAAAGGCGCTTATGTGATCCGCTGTGAGCGCTATGAGCTGGACGAAAAAGGCGAGGTGAAAACAATTTTTTGCTCTTACGATCACGACACGAAAAGTGGCTCGGGAAGCAAGCAAGTTAAAGTGAAAGGCACCTTACATTGGGTAGAAGCCAAAACAGCAGTAGATGCTGAAGTAAGGCTTTACGACCGCCTTTTCAACGATGAAGACCCGGCAGGTCACAAAGACAAGGATTTTATGGCATTTCTGAATCCTGATTCTTTGCAAATCAAGTCGAATTGTAAGCTGGAGCCCATGCTGGCCAATGTTTCGGCGGGCGACAAATTCCAGTTTCAGCGCATCGGCTATTTCTGTGTGGACAAGGACAGTATGCCGGGCAGCTTGATTTACAACCGCACCGTGCCCTTAAAAGATATCTGGGCCAGAATGAATTCGTAGCGAATTGCTAAAAAAACAAGATAAAAAGATTATTTTCCTAAGAAATTGTTAATTTTGCAGCCGCATTGCCCGATGGTGTAATTGGCAACACGTCTGACTCTGGATCAGAAGAGTTCAGGTTCGAGACCTGATCGGGCAACAAAATCCTTTCACGATAGTGGGAGGATTTTTTTGTTCGTGAAGGTCGAGAAGTAAGATCCCGAGAGGTGACAACCGATTCGGGAAGACCTGATCGGGCAACAAAATCCTTTCACGATAGTGGGAAGATTTTTTTGTCCGTGAAGGTCGAGAAGTAAGATCCCGAGAGGTGACAACCGATTCGGGGAAACAAATCAATGAAGTATTACCCATCCCATAAACAGGAAATAGCGCAATATTTCAACCAATCAAAAAACCCACTCTATAAAGCTGTATCTGGTAATACTTTTGTAAAATATAAAGTGAATAGCTATTGTTGTATTTTACAACATCAGTTTGTCGATTGCAAAAGCCTGCTGTAAAAAAAACAACAGTTCTAAAAAACGCCTCATATTTGCAGGAATAAGTAATGTGAAATCACCTGATTCAGTTGAGATATAACGATAACATTGGTAAAATGCACTTATCCCATCCTAGAATTTTTACTTCAGTATTGTTAATCATCACACTCACTTTATTACTTTCTTGCGAAAAAAATGCGCCGGCAGATGAGCCAGTTGCCACAACAAAAACGATTTCTGCGGTTGACATCTCCAGCTTCCCGGAAATTGAACAATCGCAGCCGGTTTTTTATACGCATGAAAACCAAGCTGCTGACTTTCTTCAAATCTTAAAAAATAGTGGCATCAACACCATCAGGCTGAGGCTTTGGATAAAACCGCAGAACGGACATTCTGGCTTTGCAGAAGTTAAAGCCTTTTCAGAAAGGTTAAAAGCACTGCATTTCAGAATTTGGCTGTCCGTGCATTATTCTGACACCTGGGCAGATCCCGGACATCAAAAAATTCCTGCAATATGGGAAGGAATTGGTTTTGAAGCCTTGAATGACAGCGTTCAAAATTACACCCAAAGTATTGTTGAACAGATTAAGCCTGACTATATTCAAATTGGCAATGAGATTAATCCTGGTTTTTTGCATCCTTTTGGCAATAGGCACACGAATCCACAACAGTTTATAACACTGATGCATAACGCCATACAGGTCGTTCGTAAACATTCACCACAAACACAAATCATGATCCATTATACCGGCATTTCAGGTGCCGAAAAGTTTTTCGAAGAGCTTGAAACACTGGATTATGACATTATCGGACTTTCCTATTATCCGATATGGCATGGCAACGACCTGTCGGATTTGGAGTTCGTTTTAAAAAACCTGGGTGAAGCAAGCGGTAAGGAGCTTGTTATTGCCGAAACAGCTTATCCGTTTACCCTGGGATGGGACGATTACACAAATAATATTGTTGGCCTGGAAGAACACTTAATCCTGCCACAATATCCGGCCTCGCCTCAGGGACAGCGGGCCTTTATCAAAGCCATCCGTAAACTAATTGTTGAGCAAACAGCCAACGGACTTGGATTCTGCTATTGGGGCGCTGAACTAATTGCCTGGAAAGGCGAACAAGCGACTGACGCGTCCCCCTGGGAAAATCAAGCGCTATTTGATTTCAATAACCGCGAATTGCCTGTTCTGGAAGAGTTTAAGATAGCTGACACAAAATAATGCTGCTATTTTTCCAATTGCTCAACCTCCAGATACCAATCGACCAGCATTTATTTTACCAGGAAAAAACGAGAAATACGAAGTAGTACGGACAGGCATCTATACAATTCATAACCCATTTGTCTGATTCCGCTTAGTTTGTTAGGGCTTGAGAAAGTAAATTAAGCTTCAATGCACAAATAAAAAGCTGTTTTTTCTAAATTTGTGCATCCTTCTGGTATTTCCAATTGAAAAATTATAACAATGAATTACCTCAGAGCAGACCATGAATTACCAAAAGCCATCCTGGAATGGGGCTGGCAGTTTCATCATCTTGGTATCCCAACTACAGATTCAATACAAGGTGAAACCTATTTACCCCATTTAAAATTCTACACTTCTGGTTTTGCAAGCAGTCCTTTTGGCGTTGAGTGGATGCGTTTCGATAGCGACTGTCCACTTGATGAAATCATAAAATCACAACCGCACCTGGCTTTCTGCGTGAATAATCTTGAAGAGGCACTTAAAAGGGGCAACTTTAAAATTCTTGTTGAACCTACTTCTCCTAGCAAAGGCGTGCGAGTAGCTATGTTCGAACACAATGGCGCTGCAATAGAAATTCTGGAATTTGTAAAAACCAACTAACACATTGTTGTAGGATATTAGGCGTAAAGTTTTCACCAAAGCAAAGCATTGATACCAGGCTTTCCCGAACAAATGATTAAAACAGTGCTGTTATCCTCATTTAATGCAATCCAAAACCATTTGTCAATCAGCCAAATTGATAAAAACCGGAATTTTTATTACCTTTGCACATATTTTTTCGCAAAAGTTCATTAAATCATTTAAAAATGGAAAAAGCAAGGGTTCTTTTTGTGGAACAGGCGATTATGCCATATCTCAAAGAAACCCCCATGAGCAGAATTGGTCGTTATCTGCCCCAGGGAATTCAGGAAAAAGGAAAAGAAATCAGAACATTTATGCCCCGTTTCGGAAACATTAACGAACGGAGAAACCAACTGCACGAAGTGATTCGGCTTTCGGGAATGAATTTGATCATCAATGACACAGATCACCCGTTGATTATCAAAGTGGCTTCTATACAGCAAGCACGCATGCAGATCTATTTTATTGATAACGAAGATTTTTTTCACCGCAAATTCACTATCCGCGACAAAGCCAATAAATTTTACAAAGACAATGACGAGCGTGCTGTTTTCTTCTCGCGTGGCGTGCTCGAAACCGTTAAGAAGCTTGGCTGGGCTCCTGATATCGTCCACTGTCATGGCTGGATTTCGGCTTTGGTTCCTCTTTACGTGAAACGTGCTTATAAGGACAACCCCCTATTTTCGGAGTCAAAAGTGGTTTACTCAGTTTATGACGACGAATTCAGCGAAGTATTTCAGGACGGCTTCGATAAAAAAATTAAGCTGCCCGGCATCACAGCCAAAGATTTGAAATACTATAAAAGCTCAAACTACGTTACGCTTACCAAGGCAGCCATCGAATATGCTGACGCAATCATTATCGGAAGCGAAAAAATCAATCCCGAAATCAATGATTACATCCAAAGTCTGAAAAAACCCGTTTTGGAATTTCAGCCCGAGGACAATTATATCGAGGCTTACAACGAATTTTATGATTCGCTGCTTGAGAAGTAAATATATCTCGAATCCAGAAAATATTACACTTTGAGAAAAAACATTTTGCCCCTGCGGATAACCTTAATTTTAGTTATATCCGCTTTAGTGATGACCTATTCATGCAGCAAAAAACCAGAGCGTATAGGTGATAATCTGCAACCCGACCAAAATAATATCGGCCTTTTTTACACCGACACCATCAGCATTGAAGCTTATAGCGTTGCCGAAGATTCTATCCGCACTGATGAAGCTGCGAAAATACTGTTTGGCAGTATGAAAGATCCGGTTTTTGGAACTACAGTAGCTGGTTTTTTTACACAGTTTCGGCTTTCTACCAATGGCCACAGCTTTGGAAGCAATCCGCAACTCGACTCCCTTGTTTTGCAACTGGCCTTTTCGGGATATTATGGCGATACTGCCGCCACACAAACCATGCGGATTTACGAACTTGAAGAGCAAATTCATGTGGACTCCGGTTATTTTTCAAACACCATGAAACCTACGGGAGATATAGATTTGGCTGCTTATGAATTTACCCCAATGCCAAACACACCCTTTCCAATGCTCGAAGACACCTTAGCTCCAATGATTAGGGTTCCATTAAGCAGCATTTCTGCTTCAATGGGAGAAAAAATCCTCGCGGCAACGGAAACTGATCTTGAATCAACTGAAAATTTTAAAGCGTATTTCAACGGCCTTTTTATCACAGCCGAAGCTGTTGCTAACGGGGGTGCCATCAGCTATTTCGATATCCCTTCAAATCTATCGCGTCTGACAATCTATTATAGTAACGACACCGACGATTCGCTTCGTTATGAGTTTTACATTACAGCATCTGAAGCCCGATACAACTATTTTGATCACAACAACTTTCAAGATGCAAGCCAGGACTTTACAAACCAGGTGATTCAGGGTGACACCCTTGCTGGTCGCCAAACACTTTATGCACAGGCGATGAGTGGCGTAAAAACAAAAATACGCTTCCCAAATATTAACAAAATGCAGCATCCTTCGGGCAGCAAAATGATTATCAATGAGGCCAAGCTCTTTATGCGTGCTTCCGCATTAGCCGAAGGATTTGATGCGCCTTCGCAAATGGCATTGGTTATAAATAAGAACAATGAGTCTTATGAAGTACTGCCCGATCAACTTGAAGGTGATGCCTATTTTGGAGGCCAGTATAAATCATCCATCAAAGGCTATCAGTATCGCATTACACGTTATGTGCAGGATATGATTCTGGCCGGAGAAGAAAAGGAAAATCACGGCCTTTATTTCTTAGTCTATGGCGCATCATCCAAAGCAGATCGCTGGGTATTCAATGGTATAACACCTCAGGCAGACACACTCAAACCCCTTGAACTTCAATTGATTTATTCGGTAGTGAACGAATAAATGTAAAAATAATTTGTCAAAGAATCAAAGGCTGCTTACATTTGCCAACATATTATTCAACAACCAATTCTGAATAATGATTTTACGATTACCAACCCTCTCGAATTAAAAAATAATCCATTATGTGTGGAATTGTAGCATATCTGGGACCTAAAGAAGCATACCCTATCTTAATAAATGGCCTCAAACGCCTTGAATACAGGGGCTATGACAGCGCTGGTATTGCACTGCTCAACAGCAGCCTAAACGTGTATAAGACCAAAGGCAAGGTTGCCGATCTGGAAGCCTTTGTAAAAGATGTCGATTTACACGGAACGATTGGCATAGCTCATACCCGATGGGCCACACATGGTGAACCCAATGATGTGAATGCTCATCCGCATTTTTCACAATCCAAAGAAATTGCGCTGATTCATAACGGCATCATTGAAAATTACGCGCCGCTAAGGCGTGAACTTGAAGTGAGAGGGTATGTTTTTGAGTCGCATACTGATACTGAAGTGCTAACGAACCTGATCGAAGACATCAAGAAAAACGAAAAGGTAACACTTTTTGAAGCCGTACGAATTGCCTTAAATCAGGTAATTGGTGCTTATGCTATCGTAGTGATCGACGCCAATGATCCCAACAGTCTTATCGCTGCCCGAAAGGGAAGCCCACTGGTAATTGGTATTGGTAGCGACGACTATTATGTAGCTTCCGATGCCACGCCGATAATTGAACACACGCGCAATGTTGTGTACCTTGATGATGAAGAAATTGCACAGATTTCACGTTCCAGTGATCTGAAAATTAAAACCATCAGGAACAAAGAGAAAACACCCTATATTCAAGAACTCGAAATGAATCTGAGCACGCTTGAAAAAGGTGGTTTTGAGCATTTCATGCTCAAAGAAATCTATGAACAGCCGCAATCTATCCGCGACAGTATGCGAGGCCGTTTGCATGCTGAAATAGGCAGTGTTTCATTAGGCGGTATCATCGATTACGAACAAAAAATATTAAATGCTAATCGTATTATCATTGTAGCCTGCGGCACTTCGTGGCATGCCGGTCTTGTTGGCGAATACCTTATTGAAGACATTGCCCGAATTCCGGTTGAGGTAGAATATGCTTCTGAGTTTCGTTATCGCAATCCAGTGATTTATGAGAGCGATGTAGTGATTGCTATTTCACAATCAGGCGAAACAGCCGACACACTTGCAGCTATTGATTTGGCCAAACAAAAAGGCGCCACTATCCTGGGCATCTGCAATGTGGTTGGTTCATCTATAGCCCGTGCCACCCATGCAGGCAGCTATACCCATGCCGGTCCGGAAATTGGTGTGGCTTCAACCAAAGCCTTCACTGCTCAGGTAACCCTGCTTACACTACTGGCGCTAAGGCTTGCACAGTTAAAGGGGACACTTACAAAATCGCGTTTCATGCACCTGCTTTACGAATTGGAGTCCATTCCGGCTAAAGTGGAAAAGACCTTACAAGGCAGTAAAAAAGTGATTGAAATCGCCGAACAGTTTAAAAACGTGCGCAATTTCCTTTACCTGGGGCGTGGTTATAACTTCCCTGTTGCACTCGAAGGAGCACTCAAACTGAAAGAGATTTCGTATATCCACGCTGAGGGTTATCCGGCAGCTGAAATGAAACACGGCCCCATTGCCCTGATTGACGAGGAAATGCCTGTGGTATTTATTGCCACTAATAAAGGAACCTACGACAAAGTTGTGAGCAACATACAGGAAGTGAAAGCCCGCAAAGGCAAAGTTATTGCAATAGTTACCGAAGGTGATACTGCAGTAAGAGGTATGGCCGATTATGTGATCGAAATACCTGAAACAGAAGAAATGTTTGTGCCATTACTGGCAACCATTCCACTGCAAAAACTTTCGTATCATATTGCCGTAATGCGCGGATGTAATGTGGATCAGCCAAGAAATCTGGCAAAATCGGTGACGGTGGAATAATTCATCTAAGAAACAGCATAAAAAACGGAGCAGCAAACAATATTTACTGCTCCGTTTTTTTGTGCCTTACTTTTTATTACTTATTATGCAATTCTGTTGAGGTAATACGCTTCTGCTGCTTTCCAATTGACAATTTTCCAGAAATCATCGATATAAGCCGGGCGGCGATTTCGTTTGTCGATATAATAAGCATGTTCCCAAACATCACAGGTAAGCAAAGGCATTAATCCCTGACGAAGCGGATTTCCGGCATTACTTTCCTGCACAATAGAAAGTTTTCCTGCGCGGTCGCTAACAAGCCAGGCCCAGCCGGAGCCAAATAAGGTAGCAGCAGCCTGACTAAACTGCTCTTTAAACTGTTCGAAGCCTCCAAAATCGCGGTCAATAGCTTCTCCGAGTTTTCCAAAAGGCACACCTCCACCTGATGCACTCAGGCAGTTCCAGTAAAAGGTGTGGTTCCAAACCTGAGCAGCATTATTAAAAACGCCTCCCTCTCCCTCTTTAATAATGGTTTCAAGACTGGCGTTCTCAAAACGCGAACCCGGAATAAGTTTATTCAGATTATTCACATAGGTGGCATGATGTTTTCCATAGTGAAAACTAATGGTCTCTTTGGAAATATAGGGTTCCAAAGCATCTTCTGCAAAGGGCAGTACCGGTAATTCAAATGACATGTTTGCTATTTTTGGTTATTAAAAAGCAAATATAAGAAAAATGAGCCGAAAAAACAAGGCCGATTGCCTGCTGCTTACTTGCTAATCATCAGAAATTTCACTCAGTTTTCGGCGGTAGGTTGAAAACACATTGGCCCGAGATACATATCCCAGATAGCGCTCTTTATGCACCACCGGAATATTATATTTACCCGACTCATGAAACTTTCGGGCAACCTCAGCCATCGGCTCTCCGGGATCAATAATATACTCAGGCATCACCATCAGATTTTCTACAGTAGTATCATACAATTCTGTATCAAACATGATATTTCGAACATCGTCAAGTCGGATATGTCCGTAAAACTTCTTGTCCTCATCCACTACAGGGAATATATTCCGTTTCGAGCTGGCGATAATACGCACCAAATCGCCCAGGCTTGTGCCCGGTTTAACTTCATTAAAATTCGTTTCGACCAAACGCCTCAGGCTCATCATATTAAGGATGCTTCTATCTTTGTTATGAGTAAGCAACTGGCCGCGCTGGGCCAATTGATAAGTATATACCGAGTTGTTGTTAAAAATCTTTACAGTAGCAAAGGCAATAGTTGACACGATCATCAACGGCACAAAAAGCGTATAACCGTTAGTGATTTCAGCAATCAGGAATATTCCTGTAAGTGGTGCATGCAAGATTCCTGCAATCATCCCTCCCATGCCTACCAGAGCAAACTTGCCCGGATTGAGTGTTCCAAGCCCAAGATAATTTGTTGACAGGGCAAAAAACAATCCCGTAAAGGCACCGATAAACAGGGCGGGAGCAAAAATTCCACCAACCCCTCCGGCGCCAAAGGTAAATGAGGTAGCAAAAGCCTTAATTAAGATAACTGCTATAAACAGGATAAGAATCACCCAGCCAACATCCCTGTAGGGGAAAAAAATGCTATTGTTGTAAAGAGCGCTATAATCACCCTGTAAGCTTTGGTTAATCGCTTCGTAGCCCTCTCCATAAAGTGAAGGAAAGAAAAATATCAGCAATCCAAGCAAAAAGCTTCCAATCAAAAATCGCTTCCACATACTCCCAAACCTGCTAAAAAACCGTTCGGTCAAAATATAAACATTCGTGAAGTAGGACGATACCAATCCGGCGAGCACACCCAGTGCGATATAATATATCGTGTTGGAAGGAATAAACGCTTCATGCAACTCAATGGGATACATCACAGCCTGACCGAGCAAAAAGTAGGAAGTTAATACTGATGTTGCTGTGGCGATAAGCAAAGGAATCAGCGAGGCCATCGTTAGATCGATCATAATCACCTCAAGGGCAAAAACAATCCCGGCTATGGGCGATTGAAAAATAGCAGCCATAGCAGCCGCGCCCGAAAGGCTGATCATCAGCGTAATCTGTTTATAATTCAGTCGCAGCAACTGCCCAAGGTTCGAACCCACAGCAGCCCCTGTTGATACAGTAGGACCCTCAAGTCCGACAGATCCTCCAAAACCAACTGTAAAGGCACTTGTAATGATCGCCGAAAACATGTTGTGAAACTTAATAATGCCATTCTTTCTCGAAATAGCATAAAGCACTCCGGGGATACCGTGTCCGATATCCTGCCTCACAATGTACCGCATAAAAACAATGGCCAACAAAATACCCACCGCCGGATACACAAAATAAAGGAAGTTTTCATATTGGCTGGTAAACCCGCTGATAAGCATGCTTTGAATAGCATGGGCAAGGTTTTTGATAATAACAGCCGCCAATCCGGCCAAAATTCCAACGATAACGCTTAGCACATACATATACTGTTTATCGCTGATATGGGTGCTACGCCAACGCAAAAATCTACGTAAAATAAGTTCCGGTTTCAATTTTTTGAACATCAGGTTTTGAAGCTGCGAATTTATGCATTTGAAACTGAACCACAAAGCCGGGCAAATTATTATCTTCGCTAAAAAATATTACGGCATGAAAATTATCAGTTACAACGTAAACGGCATAAGGGCAGCAATTAACAAAGGTTTTTTAGAATGGATCGCTGCGTCTAATGCTGATATAATTTGTTTGCAGGAGATCAAAGCCATGCACGAGCAGATTCCGTTGATTGACTTTGAAGCTTTAGGCTATCATCACTTCTGGTTTCCTGCGCAGAAAAAAGGATACAGTGGTGTTGCCATTCTTTCCAAACAACAACCCGATGAGGTGGTTTATGGGATGGGTATTGAAGCTTATGATCAGGAAGGGCGCTTTATCAGGGCTGATTTTGGCGAACTTTCAGTTGCCAGCATTTATCACCCATCGGGCAGTAGCGGCGACCTCAGGCAAGCTTTTAAGATGAAGTGGCTGAATGACTTCCAGCAACACGTAGAAACACTTCGTCAGCAAAGGCCACAGCTTGTGCTTTCGGGCGACTACAATATCTGCCATCAGGCCATCGACATACACGATCCGGTTCGAAATGCCAAGGTTTCGGGCTTTTTGCCCGAAGAACGCAAATGGATGAGTCAGTTTTTAGATCGGGGATATATTGACACTTTCAGGCAGCTGAACAAAGAACCTCATCATTACAGCTGGTGGAGCTATCGCGCTAACGCCCGCGCTAATAATAAAGGATGGCGCATCGACTATCATATGATTACCGAAAATCTGCTTCCAAGGCTAAGGGCAGCCCGCATTTTGCCCGAAGCCAGACATTCTGATCACTGCCCGGTAGTGGTAGAAATAATGGATTAGAAGATTTTTTTTGAGTCGGAATAATTCTACCTATCTTAGGTATCAGGCAACACTTAAAACGCTAAACCTCCAGTACCACAAATGCATTGGCCATTTCTTTGACATGTGAAATACTGAGGTGGATGCTTTTGATACCCTGTTTGTCGATATACAGTTTTACTTTACCATGAGCATGAATCACGGGTTTGCCAAGTTCATCATTGATCACTTCAATCTCACAAAAAGCCATGCCAAATCGATAGCCTGTTCCGAGCGCTTTAAAAAAAGCTTCTTTTGCTGCAAAACGCGCAGCATAGTGCTGATATGTGCTGGCTTTGTTATCGGCATAAGCTTGTTCGCGCTCGGTAAATAGCTTGTTACGCAACGCATCACTATTAGAAAGATGTCGTTCCATTCTGGCTACTTCAATGATGTCAGTTCCAATTCCAAAAATCATTTTAAAAAGATTTAAAACAAAAGTACGCTATTTATAGGTCCATTTCACAGCTCTTTTTTGCACAAAAAAACCCGGAATGCAGTCGTTGCAGCCCGGGATTTAAATAATTTAAGCAGTTTAGCTAATTACCTTCAGCGCTTTGCCAACTTTGATAAACGCATTGATCGCTTTATCGAGATGCGCTGTTTCGTGACCAGCTGATAATTGAACGCGTATGCGCGCCTGCCCCTTAGGTACCACGGGATAGTAAAATCCTATCACATAAATACCTTCTTTAAGCAACATGGAAGCCATTTTTTGCGACAGTGGGGCATCGTAAAGCATCACGGCACAAATAGCTGATTTCGTTGGCTTGATATCGAAACCGGCCGCAGTCATTTTCTCCATAAAATACGCCGTATTGGCATGTAGTTTCTCTTGCAGCTCATTGGTTTGATCCATCATATCGAACATGCGGATTCCGGCATTAACTACAACCGGTGGCAGTGAGTTTGAGAACAGATAGGGCCTTGAACGCTGACGCAGCAACTCAATAATTTCTTTACGACCTGTGGTAAAACCACCTATAGCACCACCAAAAGCCTTGCCCAGAGTACCGGTAATGATATCTACTTCTCCGCGGATATCAAACAATTCGGTAACCCCACGACCAGTTTCACCAACTACACCAGCCGAGTGGCATTCGTCGACCATTACCAGCGCGTCATACTTTTTGGCCAGCTCATTAATTTTATCCATAGGTGCCACATTGCCGTCCATAGAAAAAACACCATCAGTTACAATAATACGAAAACGCTGTTGCTGAGCCTGCTGAAGTTGTTTTTCGAGGTCCTCCATATCCGCATTGACATAGCGATAGCGCTGAGCTTTGCATAACCTCACACCATCGATGATAGAAGCATGGTTGAGTGAATCGCTGATGATGGCATCTTCCTCAGAAAGAAGCGGCTCAAAAACGCCACCATTGGCATCGAATGCAGCTGCGTACAAAATGGTATCTTCAGTGCCGAAAAAAGCAGCAATTTTTTGCTCCAGGGTTTTATGCAAATCCTGAGTGCCACAGATAAAACGTACAGACGACATGCCAAAACCATGGCTATCGAGGGCTTCATGGGCCGCGGCTTTTAGTTCAGGATGATCAGAAAGGCCAAGGTAATTGTTGGCGCAAAAATTTAAAACGCGTTGTCCTGATTTAAGCACAATTTCAGCTTTTTGCGGGCTGGTGATTATGCGTTCGTCTTTATACAATCCGGCTTCGCGGATATCGGTTAATTCTTTTTCAAGATGTGCTTTAAGTTTGCCGTACATAGCTTTAAGTTTTAATTATTTTGCGGCATTATCCGCCAATTTTCCAGCTTCAAAAGTAGCAAAAACTGCTGAGTAAAAAGCATTACAAATTAGCATTATCCATCACTATTTTAGAAAAAGCCCGATCTTTGCAGCATAAAACTAAATTCATGCAGATAGCAGCACTTGTATCGGGAGGCGTTGACAGCTCAGTAACCATTCCTTTGCTCAAAGAGCAAGGCTTTGATCCGGTGATTTTCTATATCAAAATAGGTATGGAAGATGATCCGTCATTTGTGGATTGCCCTTCGGAAGAGGACATAGAAATTACAAGCTATATTGCAAAAAAGTATGGCTGCAAGATGGAAATCGTTGATTTGCAGCGCGCCTATTGGGAAACAGTGGTAGCCTATACCATTGAGACTGTAAAAAAAGGCCTCACACCCAATCCTGATGTAATGTGCAACCGGCTGATAAAATTTGGTGCTTTTGAAACCAGTTTTGGGCATCAGTTTAATAAAATCAGTACAGGGCATTATGCGCGGATATTGGAAAAAGAGAACGGTGTTTACCTTGGAACAGCCGTGGATCCCATAAAAGATCAGACCTATTTTTTAGGCAGAATAACTTATCCTCAGCTAAGCAAACTGATGTTTCCTCTCGGTGAACTTCAGAAGCCTGAAGTAAGACGAATTGCAGAAAAAATGAGACTGCCAAGCGCACATCGTCCCGACAGCCAGGGGATTTGTTTTTTGGGAAAGATAAACTACAACGATTTCATCCGTCGCTATGCGGGCGAAAAAGAAGGCGCAATTGTCGAACTGGAAAGTGGCAGAAAACTGGGCAAACACCAAGGCTTTTGGTTTCATACCATAGGCCAGCGCAAAGGACTTGGCCTAAGCGGTGGGCCGTGGTTTGTGGTAAAAAAGGATGTAGAAGAAAACATTATTTACGTCTCTAATGGTTATGATCCGGTAAGTCAGTATCGCGAGCAAATTTATCTGGATGATATGCAGTTACTTCACGCCTCATTTATGCTTAAAGACGATATGAAGATTCGCTTTAAGATAAGGCATCAGCCCGAATTCAACACCGGAAAATTAAAACAGGAAGGTCAGCGCTGGTATATACTGTCGGATGTTCCTATTTCCGGAATAGCTCCGGGGCAGTTTGGAGTATTGTATCATGCTGAAGAAGACTATTGCCTGGGAAGTGGTATCATCGCTGAAAAACAAACTTCCTGAAATATTATAGCCCTACCTTAGCAATAAAAATAAAAAAGGCTGCTCAGAAAGCAGCCTTTTTTATACGATCCACTTATTTCTACAAAGCACTAATAACCAAACACTTCACTACATACATCAGCAGGCAATTCAAAGCCAACATAAGAATAGGCTTCCTGCGTTACGGTTACTTCTGTTTCATACCAATTGTTATCGTAATAGATTCCAACAACATAGGTGTTACCAACCTGAACATCGCATATTTCAGCATCGCCATTATTCATCTCTGCCCAGTGCCAGTTCCAGGAATTAATTTCGCGGTACCATGCACCAAAAGAAGGTCTGATGATCACATTTGGTTCGCTGGCACAATATACTTCTACTTCAACAGTAATAGAACTTGACGGCTGAGTAACCACATTTATCTGAATCGGATTACCCGCGCACAAATCATCAATCATTGTTGGTTGTGATTCAGGAGCTATACTAACATTATCATAATAATTTTCGTCCCAAACTATTTTTACGGGTATTCCTCCGGGTGCATAGGCCGTATATACGGGTTCGTCGCCACAAACCCACATATAAACATAGGTTAAAAAGCTATCATCACTTTGGCGATACATCGCTCCCTGCATTTGGTAGCAATCGCAAGTAGTATTTGTAGCGTTAAAAACAAAGGGAACACCACTATAGCAATACGCTCCATAAAACCAGTCGAAATTATAATAAGAAAGATGTGTGAGCTCAAAGCCAGCGGTAAGTTCGCCATTTACAAGTTCGAGTGTAGTAGTGCCTTCCTCTGTCCATTCACCCGTATTTTCGTCATAACTCCATACAGGAACAACATCCCCGGCAGCTACATTTCCATTGGTTTCTGGGTTAAATGTTTGCGGGCTAACAACAGCTTCCATCGCTACGGTTCCTTCTTCGAAAGTTGCTGCCTGCCTGCCGCTGCCATCAGTAATTTCTATGGCTACAAATCCCGCCGAATAAAACATGCCATCCTCTTCGCTTCCATCACTTCTTGTTACATTTGTCATCAACCCACCAGGAAAAGCAGCCAGCGCTTCTTCCACAGTGTTGTCAAAATGCACAATATCCATATTTATACTTCCGCTTAAGGCATTGCCTCCGGCATCTCTGAGTATAATGCCGGCAGGAATTTCTATGCGAGCCCGGCCACCTGGTGTGGTAACTGTAGCCGGATTTTCCACACGACCATTTACAGCAGTTGTTACGCCGGTTTCACGGGCAACAGTTACACCTTCGGGTGGATTATCTTTGTGTACCATATTGACCCGTATCTGGGTACGGCCGGTAGCAACTAAGGTTACTTTTTGACTTGTACTCAGGTATCCCGGAATATCAGCAACCAGATTAAAAGAAATTGGCTTGGTGGCCGAAGGCGTATAAGCAGCTTCGGGAAGCAACGCAAGACCAACCATTCCGCGCTGTGTGGCGTATTGCATGCTTTGGCTTTGAACACCGGTAACATCCATGACACCGTTTTTATCGGCTCCGGTGATTTTCACATTAACAGAAGCATCGCCATTTCTTCCTATTAACTCTCCTGTGGCTGCATCGTAAAATTGCACATCAACAGTTGTTTCAATTAAATTATAGTCGATGATTAATTGAGCACCATCAGTAACATCTTTAAGCTTGTTGCAGGAACTCTGAAAAAACAATCCAAAAAGCAACAAGCTACTGCCAAGTAATAAAACAATATGTTTAGTTTTCATGATAAAAAAGGTTTTGAATTCGTATTATAATAACCGAAATGATAGCTGAAAATTAAGCATCGGATAAATATTAAATCCTGACAAGTTATCTTCCAATAATTGTCGCTGTTCCTCCGATCCTGTTGGCTCCAGCATACCGCTAGCATTTAACTCAACTTGAGGCTTTCCGTGAAAAACGGCTCCTGCTTCAACGGCAAATGAGACCACACCATTCTTCGACAGCGATCGCCCAACACCTATTCCGGCATAGGGTGTGATCGATGATCCGGGTTTCACCAAGAAATCCAGTGTGCCTATCTTTTCAGGTTCAACTTCCATAGAACCTATTGTCATGGATTGTGTAAAATATCCATTCAGCCCGATTTCGTTCATATTGTAAAGCAAACCACCACTCAGAAAAAAAACACGGGCTAAATGATAATTCATTAAAAGCGAAACACTACCAAGTTTTGCATCGGCGCTGCCATTTACATCAACATTTTCATCGGTATGGTTGTAGGTATAATTGAAATAAGTTCCACCGAGGCGCAGTTGAATTTTTGGCGTGAATGCTGCAATTATCTCGACACCTGGGCCAAAAGTGCTAAGCTTAACACCTAAACCCAATCCAAAACCTGTATCATCGCTTACTTCTTCCGATTCAAAATATTCATCATCCGGCAGCTCTTGTGCGCCCAAAGATCCGTAGATAAACAACATTAACAAGCCGGATATCAAATACGGTATGTATTTTTTCATAGTATAAAATTTGGTTGATGGTTATAATATCTTTCACAAAGCTACATTATTCTGAGATACAAGTCAATAACCTTATTATTTTTCTAAAATATATTTCTTTTTTTTTATCCGTATGATTACTTACCTAATCCTAATCTATTTAGAGCCTGTTCATTATGTCTGTCCAATAGGCTCTTCAAATAATGACCATCAGCTACTTAAATAGAGTAAAAGCTTACAATTTGTCACTTCTAAAACTCCTGTTCCAAGGCATTTTTGATCATAAACGATACTTGCAGACAATCACTACATTTTGGTAAAAATTTGTTTATTTGTCATAATTTCTTAATTTTATCCTTGCGTATAGCTCATTTTGCATGTTAAAACCTTTAAATATATTTACAAAACTTGCCTTGTTGGTAATGCTTTCAGGCTTTTGGGCGTGCAATCAAAATACGGACAATAATGCTTCGTCAAAGAACAAGCTAAAAGCCGACACTACCGACAAATTGCAAGAAATTATTAACCGCAGAAAGTTAGTTGCTTTAACTGATTACAACTCGGTGAACTACTACATTTACCGGGGCGAACCCATGGGATATCAGTACGAGATGTTGCAGAAGTTTACCGAGCATCTGGGTATTCGACTTGAGCTGAGGATAGAAGAAAACCTACAGAAAGGCTTTAAACTGCTCAATAAGGATAAGGTTGACCTAATTGCTATGGGCCTCACTGTTACCGGAAAGCGCCAAAGTCAATATGACTTTACGGATCCCATAATTATTACACGACAGGTTTTAGTTCAGCGCATGCCCGAAGGCTGGCAAAAGATGGCAACACGTGATGAAATTGAGGGCAATTTGTTGCGATCAAGCCTTGAGCTAGCCGGAAAAACCATTCATGTAGAAGCAGGAAGTATTTTTAAAAAACGCCTCGAAACATTGATGGATGAAATAGCCGACACTATCTATATCATAGAAGATAAGCGCGAAGTTGAAGACCTGATTGCCGCCGTTGCTAATGGCGAAATTGAATACACCATTGCCGACGAGCATATTGCCTTAATTAATGAGCGAATCTACCCTGATATTGATGCCAAAATGCCGATTAGCTTTCCTCAAAAACTTGCCTGGGCGGTAAAAAAAGAACAGGATAAAGCGCTGCTAAATGAAATAAACCAATGGCTTCAGTCCTATAACAACACGCTTGAAGCCCGGGTAATCTACAACAAGTATTTCAAGAATAACAGGGTTCGTTATCTGGCAAAAAGCGAATACACCTCTTTCAATCAAGGGCGCTTGTCGGCATTCGATGAAACCATAAAAGCCGTTGCAAATGAAATTGGCTGGGATTGGCGTCTATTGGCCTCGCTGATTTATCAGGAATCCGAATTTAATCCGGATGCAGTAAGCTGGGCAGGCGCCTACGGGCTGATGCAACTGATGCCTGTGGTAATGGAACAGTTTGGTATTGACAGCACCGCAAGCCCGGAAGAGCAAATCCGCATTGGCGGTAAATTTATTCAGTACCTCAACAGGCAAATCCCTGCTTCTGTTACCGACTCAGCGGAACGCATAAAATTTATTCTAGCATCCTACAATGCTGGTGTAGGCCATGTGCTTGATGCCAGAAGGTTGGCAAAAAAATACAAGAAAGATCCGGATGTCTGGACTGAACAAACCGATTTCTTTTTACTAAATAAGTCAAAACCAGCCTTCTATCATGATTCTGTTGTCTATTATGGTTACGCACGTGGCGAAGAAACCTATGCCTTTGTGGAGCAAATAACGGATCGCTACGATCATTACCGCAACTTAATTTTAGAATGAAATAAATTCTATTTTTCACTTTCTTAGGCATTTTTTGTACTTTCGGGCGTCAAACAAAAATCAAAACAAG
Organism: Bacteroidota bacterium; assembly: GCA_018830105.1. Classification (GTDB taxonomy): domain Bacteria; phylum Bacteroidota; class Bacteroidia; order Bacteroidales; family F082; genus UBA5536. Next base: position 157,261 of record JAHJTC010000006.1, on the reverse strand, counting down.
ATGAAAAAAACGATGTTGGCATTTGTCGTTATCATTTTTGCATTGAGCATGATGATTACTTCCTGTAAAAAAGACAAGTCAGACCCTGTAATAGTTCCCCAAAAAGACGCATGGGCGGTTGGCCAGGTCGATAGTACCGGTTATGGACTCCTGCTGCATTCAGCAGATTTGGGAGAAACCTGGGAGCGTCGGGCCGGAAATTTTGAAGCCATAAAAGATGTTAACCTCGAAAATCTTTGTGTCCTGAGTCAAGATGAAGTTTGGGTAATCGGCGGGAATCAAACCATTATCTATACCACTGACCGAGGGCTTAGCTGGCAAAAATCGCAACTCCCTCAATTGGCTGAAAACATTGAGTTTTATGGTATTTCTTCAGCAGACAATACCAATATCTGGGTGAGTGCAACAAATGGTACTATGCTTCACACCTCAAATAAAGGATCAAGCTGGGAAATTTACACCCTGCCTTTTGCTGAATCGGGGATGCTACAGGGAATCAAAGCAATTACATCACAGATGGTTATTAGCGTGGGAGGAAAAGAGAACAACAAAAGCATAATGGAGGGTGTAATCGCCATGACCAAAGATGGCGGTACAACCTGGCTGGAGGTTGAATTACCAGATAATTATAACATCAACGAATGGATTGGTGTAAGTAATTTTGGCACAGAAAACATTGTTATTTACGGATCAAAAGGCCATTACAGCTTTTCCATTGATGGCGGTAACAGCTGGAAAAATGACTCTGTAATCGTAGGCACTGGAACCGGAGCAGCTGATATCAACTGTTTGACCATGCTATCGGAAAACAGCTGGTGGGCCGCTTTGGATTTCGACCACACGCTCTTTACATCAGATCAGGGGAAAACCTGGACCGATCAGGGCTCTGCAGGACCAAGCAATATGTTTTTACTCGGCATTGATTATTATAACACCCAAACAGCACTAATAGCAGGCAGTTCAGCAGGCTGGCCACCCAGTGGAAAAATCATCAAGACGTCGGATTCCGGCAATAGCTGGGAGTTGAAATACTACAGCAGTACCGCACCCATAAGCAAAGTGTCGTTTATTAACTAAAAGAAATTTGCGCCGGATTACAGCCCCATCTCGCGTTTGATTTGAGCCGTCCAGGCTTTGATGCGCTCTGGGGTTAAGTTGTCCTGTTGATCTTCATCAAGCGCCAGGCCAAAAAACTTATCTCCTGCAATGCCTTCTGAATCGGTAAAGGTATAAGATTCGGTGGGCCAAAAACCAACAATACTGCCCTTACGCTTGTCCACTTCTGCTTTGAGGTAGCCCAAAGCGTCAACAAAATGATCGGGATAAAGCACCTGATCGCCCAATCCAAAAAAGGCAAAGGTTTTACCTTCGAAGGATTTATTTTCGGTGCTTACGAAGAAATCATTCCAATGATTGTCGCCTTTGGCGTCGCGCCATATCTCAGCTCCAACCGTGGCAATACCAAAAATGAAGTTTTCGTAGTCGTCAAAGCGATCCAGATCAAAACTGGCTAAATCCATCATATCGAGCATATCAGCTCCCATGTGTTCATAAATAGCCTTAGCTGCTTTTTCAACATTACCCCCTGGTGCCCAGTATAATAAAATGGTTTTGTTCATAGTTATTAGAATTTGTGCAATCGTTTTCAGGCGTAAAATTAAAACTATTCCATGCTTATCAATACTATTAATCTATTTTAGAATGGGTATAAATAGAGTATAGAAAGCCAACCATTATATTTAGCGCATAATTCGTCAGCTGATTGATTCAGATTTATATTGTTTACAGATTTCTGCTATCGAATCAGGCATTGGACGAAATTTAAAGTCTGTTCTCTGCTTAAGCTTTGTGGCAGGATAGAAATGCTTGTTTTTGGCAGTACGAGCTGTTTCACGTGTTATTAAGGCTTTTTTTCCGGACAGCAATTGCTTCAATGCATAGTATCTCCAGGCCAGCTCACCCATCCAGGGACGTGCATAAATAGAAGGAGGCTTACGGTTTAAATTACTGGCTATCTGCTTAAAAAGCTCCTCATAACTCAAATCAGCAGCAGAAACAACAAATCGCTCGCCCTGAAAATCACCTTTCATCAGTAAAACCATGACATCTACCACATCTTTTACATCAACAAATCCATTGATGCCTTTGGTATAAAATTTTAGTCCTTCATCAACGGTTTTAAAAATTGCCGCGCTGCCATCATCCCAGCGGCCGGCTCCAAGTATTATGGAAGGATTAACAATTACAGCATTTAAGCCCTCGGCTATACCACGCCACACCTCCCTTTCGGCTCTATACTTTGAAAGCGCATAAACTGAATTGATATCTGAATTTTTCCAGCTGGCTTCCTCAGTAATTGGCTGCCCCTCACCTGTCCGACCCAAAGCCGCAACAGAACTCACGTGACAAAACTTTTTAATGCCACAGTGCAAGGCTGCATTAACCAAATTGGAAGTTCCCTGAATGTTAGTATGCAAGACAATATCCTTATCCGATGATCTGAAAGAAACAGTTGCAGCACAATGATAAACAGCATGTGCTTGTTGCAACGCCGTTTCGATTGTATAATAATCTGTAATATTCCCCTCGACCCAGCTAATCTTATCAAAGGCCACTTTAGGATCGGAAAATTCACGGGCAAGCACATCTTTTAAAAGCCTCGAATCAGATTGTGGACGTCGCAAAGCCATTACAGATTCACCCATAAGCAAGAGCTTTGCTACCAAATGTGAACCTACCAAACCTGTTGCGCCCGTGATGAAATTCATCATACAAAAGTACATAACAGTTTTCAATCTCACTTTTACCAAATGAGAAAATATTAAACAACAATGCAGAATCAATCTCTATGCGAGCCTATTTATCGAAAGCCTTATCTTTGCCCCGAAAAAAATAGCCGATATGATGCTCAAAAATTTTGTTGAAGAATTGCGTTGGAGAGGAATGATACACGACCTGACTCCCGGAACTGAAGAACAGCTGGCAGCCGAAATGACAACAGCTTATGTTGGCATTGATCCCACAGCCGATTCACTTCATATCGGACACCTGGTAGGTATTATGATGCTAAAACATTTGCAAATGGCCGGACACAGACCACTTGCACTTATCGGAGGGGCAACAGGTATGATTGGTGATCCATCAGGCAAATCGCAAGAAAGGAACCTGCTGGATGAAGCTACTTTGCGTCACAATCAGGAATGCCTGAAACAACAGCTGGCCAAATTTTTGGATTTTGAATCCGAGCAACCAAACAAGGCTATGCTGGTAAATAACTACGACTGGATGAAGTCGTTCAGTTTTCTGGATTTTATCCGTGAGATAGGCAAACATATTACGGTAAATTATATGATGTCAAAAGACTCGGTGAAGAAGCGCCTTACAGCCGAAAACGCAAACGGAATGTCGTTCACAGAGTTTACTTATCAGCTGGTTCAAGGCTACGATTTTTTATACCTTTATCAGAACCAACACTGCAAACTGCAAATGGGGGGCTCAGACCAATGGGGCAATATCACCACCGGCACCGAGCTCATAAGGCGCAAACTTGGATCCGAAGCAAAAGCTTTTGCACTCACCTGTCCGCTGATCACGAAAGCCGACGGCGGCAAGTTCGGCAAGACGGAAAGCGGAAATATCTGGCTCGATCCTGAGAAAACCACAGCTTATGCCTTCTATCAGTTCTGGCTCAACTGCTCGGATGACGATGCTGCCAAATACGTAAAAATATTCACCCTGATGGAGCGGCATGAAATTGATTCATTGATTGAAGAACATCAAAAAGAACCGCATCTTCGGCTGCTTCAAAAAGCGCTGGCACGCGAAATCACCCTTAGGGTGCATTCTGAAGAGGCCTTGCAACTTGCCGAAGAAGCCTCGCAAATTCTATTTGGAAAAGGAACCACAGAAGCACTCCGCAAACTGGATGAAAAAACCTTGCTAAGCGTTTTTGAAGGCGTGCCGAATGTAAGTGTTGAGCACACAATAATTGCTCAAGGCACCGACATCACTGACTTTTTAACTACCCATAGCCAAATCTTTGCGTCAAAAGGTGAGGCAAGGCGTATGCTAAAAGACAATGGTGTGTCCATCAACAAGGAAAAAGTAAACGAAACATCACAACTGGGATTGCCCGACCTGCTCAACGATCGTTATATACTGGTTCAAAAAGGGAAAAAGAATTACTATCTCGTGAGCGTTTCCTAAGACGACAATTGAAATAGACTTTCAAAATATTTCACCGAATGATCATTTTGAAGACAAGCATAACCTGGAAGTTATACTTGCTTATCAAACCTAATTTAGCGTTGCGGGATTTAGGATCTACTCATCTCCAATCAAACTGTATTAACCCGCAATTTTACATCAATAGTAAATGTATTAATGGTGATTATTTTTTTTCAGAACCCTGAAAACAAGAAAGAAGCAAACAAAACCAAAAAACTTCTTATACGCTTATTATCAATAGCTTAGGTGTTTTTCTTCAACACATATTTTATCCTGTTATCTATTCGTCATTCAACTTTTTCTTTTGGATCAAAAGGCCCACCCTTAAATTGACAGTTGCAATAAAAATTCATTCAAACAATCACTAAACTTAAAAAGTTATACTTTTGGGCATTATTAATCATCAAAATACCTTCAACCAAAATGAGAAAATACTTTACCATTATTATTGGTTCACTGCTTATCATACTCTTTGCAGGCTTGCAATGGGTAATCAGTGACGACAGCAAAACAGAACGCGAACGCCGTAATATGGTGGACACACGCGTGGACAATAACGGCTATTATAAACGTTTGGCCGAAAAAGGATTGTACACCTTAAATCCGGATATGCGTACCGCCGAGGCTATTTTTACCGGCAGCAAAATCAATGCGTATAGCGTTTTAACAGACGACTCGCCTGATGTGCCGGTAACAGAAGAAAACTCAACGCAAAGCGAAAACTCGATTTTTGTGGACCCAAACAATCCCGACATTGTTTTACAATCGAATAACTCAACGCAAAATCCCGTGGGCTCGCTTTATGGTGCCAACGACTTCTACTCCTTTGATTATGGTGAAACCTGGCTAGGCGAAGTGCAGGGCGCAGGAGGCAGCAACAGCGGCGACCCCGCTACAGCTATCGGCCTCAACGGACGCTGGTACGTGAACTATATTTCTAATCCCGGCGGACAGGGTGTTGCCTATTCTGATGATCAGGGTGATTCATGGACAACCCGTACCATCTCTCCAAACCCGGGTTCATTAGCTGATAAAAACCACTTTTGGATCGATAACAGCCTCAGCTCACCATACGAAGGCAACTTATACAATGTTTGGTCAGATTTTGGTGGCCCTTATGATTCTGAAATTGTAGTTTCCTACTCCACCGACGATGGCGATACCTGGACACCCAGAACACCTATTAGTACAGCAGTTAACGCAGGCAGCCACAATCAGGGCGTTAATGTAAATACAGGTCCTAATGGTGAAGTTTATGCCGTTTGGGCCATTTATAACAGCTGGCCTTCCGACGAAGGCGCTCTCGGCTTTTCCCGTTCTTTTGATGGTGGCGAAACCTGGGAAGATGCAACTCGCATCATTGAAAATATTCGTGGTATTCGCACCACTGAAACAAGCAAAAACCACCGTGTAAACAGCTTTCCGGTGATGACAGTGGATATTTCAGGTGGACCTGATAACGGCACTTTATATGTTGTCTGGAGCAATATCGGTATTCCCGGTTTTAATGAGAATGAAAGCATTGACGTTTATATGATAAAATCCACTGACCAAGGTGATACCTGGAGCACTCCAACTCGCATTAATCAGGATCCTTATGGTGAGGGAAAAGAGCACTACTTCCCCTGGATTACCTGCGATCCTGAAAATGGAATTTTGAGTGTGGTTTATTATGACGACAGAAATGTTAACTCAAATCAATGTGAGGTTTTTTGTGCCAATAGCTTCGATGGCGGAGAAACCTGGGAAGACTTTAAAGTTTCTGATGTCGCCTTCACGCCTTCACCAATCCCCGGACTTGCTGGAGGATATATGGGTGATTACCTGGGCATCTCCGCAAGAGGCGGGAAAGTTTATCCCGTTTGGGGCGACAACCGCCTGGGATATATGATGACCTTTACCTCACCGTATGAAACCAACGCCCTGAGCAGACCATTTGACCTGATTGCCCAAGTGCCTTTTGAAACCGGAGAAACTGAACTTGAATGGCAATATGAGTCAGAAGCAGGATTTCTTCATTTCAATATTTACAGAGATAATGAAATCATTGGCACAACCGAAGAACAAAGTTATACTGATCAACTGCCGGATTATGGTGTTTATACCTACGGCGTAACGGCTGCTTATGAAGATGATGGCGAAAGCGGCGCTGCACGTGCCTCAGTGCAATGGGGCGATGCCCGTATTGCCGTAGATCCGGTAAGTATTTATCAGATTCTGCAACCCGGAGAAACCGCTTCGCAACAGCTCATTGTAAGTAACGTGGGCCAGTTGGATATGATTTATAGTGTAAGCTCAGAAGTAGTTGATCTACCCCGTGAGGTGAACGAATATTGCACCGCTTCAGGTGGTGGCGATGAATATATTTCAATGGTAGAAATCGGGTCGATTAACAACGCATCAGGCGAGGACGGCTATACCGACTACACCGAGGATATGTCAACCGAGGTTAAAACCGGTGAACCGCTGCAGCTAACCGTAACCAACGGAAACCCATACAGCAGCGACCAATGTGGTGTGTGGGTTGATTGGGATCAAAATGGTGAATTCGACGATGAACCGATAATGATTTCAGGCACACCCGGCGACGGCCCATACACAGCAATGATCGAACCGCCGATTGGTACACCCTCCGGTGAAACGCGCATGCGTATCCGCATTACTTATACTGGCGATGTTAGCCCTTGCGGAACTACAACTTATGGCGAAGTTGAAGATTATACGCTGAATGTCATCAGCTGGTTAAATTATTCACCAAATGCGGGCACCATTTTACCCGGGCAAACGGATACAATTACTGTTGGTTTCAACGCCCAGGATGTTGAACTTGGCGACTATTATGCCAATCTGAAAATTTCCAATAACGATCCTGACAATTTACTTTTTGAAGTACCTATTCATCTGAAAGTAGCTGATATTATGATCGCAGCTCAGGCTGATCCTGCCGAGATTTGCGAAGGCGAAAGCAGTCAACTCTTCGTTGAAGCAACAGGCCAGGGTGAAACATTCGGCTATTTCTGGACTACAGAAGACGGCGAAATTGTTGCCGAAGAACAGCTAGCTACAGTTAGTCCTGTTGAGACCAGTATTTACCTTCCTTTTGTAACGCTCGAATCTGATACCATTCCAGGTGAACCGGTTACTGTAGTTGTTTATGCGCTTCCACAACCTGATTTGGGAGAAGATCAAAGCCATTGCGGAAACGCGGTTGTTACGCTGGAATCAAATACCGAAGGTGCTCAGTTTGAATGGTCAACAGGAGCAACAACAGCATCTATCGAAGCTTCGGCTGAATCTCTTGGATTTGGAACACATGAAATCTGGGTTATAGTAACCTCAGATCATGGCTGCGAAAATGCAGATACGGTTATGGTTACCTTTGGTGAAATACCGGAAGTTAATTTAGGGCCGAACCAGCAAATGTGTGCTGATGCATCAATTGAGTTGGATGTTGCCACAGAAGGAGCCAGTTATTTATGGTCAACAGGTGAATCATCTGCTGCAATTACACTTGAAGGTTCATCATTGGGAACAGGAACACACGAAATCTGGGTTGAAGTAACCTCAGAGCTGGGTTGTGTAAACAGCGACACATTGGAAGTTGCTGTCACCGAACTTCCTCCTGTAGCCGTGTTGGGCGACAATCAGGTACTATGTGGCGGCGAGCAATTCCCGCTTGATGCCGGCCACGAAGGTTATAACTATCTATGGTCGAACAATATGGAAACACAAACTATCCTGGTTGATACTACAGGATATGGTTATGGTGTTCAAACTATGTGGGTCGAACTGGTTGACGAAAACGGTTGTATCAGTCGTTCGGATGAAGTCCTAATTGAGTTTATCAATTGCACCGGTGTGAATGAGCGTAATGCCATCAAACTGGCCGTTTACCCCAATCCTGGCGATGGCCTTTTCCAGATCGAAATGCAATCCGGAGAAAACCAAAAGGTAAATCTGCGTGTCTTCGACGGTCAAGGTGTTTCTGTTTATTCTGCTCAGGATTTGCAAACCAATACCGGAAAATGGAAACTCGACCTAAGCCATTTACCAGCTGGTGTTTACCATTTAATTATTGAAGGTAAAACCAAGGTGGATCGCAAGTTGATTATTCAATAACCATTTGATTAGTCAAAAAAAACTAACAGCGCTGTTGCAATTACAGCGCTGTTTTTTTTTGGTCTTTGAGGTCCATAATTTAATTGTGGATCTCATTTCTTTCCTGACTGTTTTCCCGCAGTTTAGCTATCTTTGCCGAAATTTTTGTAAGCATGAGTATGAATTTGAGTGAGCAGGAACAGCAGCGCCGGCAATCGTTGGCCGAATTGTATAAAATGGGCATCAATCCGTATCCGCCTGAAGCCTTTGAAGTGAGCACCACAACAACAGAAATTCTGGAAAAGTTTCCCGAAAATCCCGAGGCATTCAAACAGCTTAGCATTGCCGGAAGGATCATGAGCCGACGGATTATGGGTGCAGCATCTTTTGTTGAATTGCAGGATAGCAGCGGACGTATTCAGCTGTATTTTAAGCGTGATGATCTTTGTCCGGGCGAAGATAAAAGCCTCTACAATATTGTCTTTAAACGCTTGCTTGATATTGGTGATATCATTGGTGTTGAGGGCTTTGTGTTTACCACACAAATGGGCGAAATCACCATACATGTTACAGCTATGAAGGTGCTCAGCAAATCGTTGCGGCCACTTCCCATCGTAAAGGAAAAAGACGGCAAGCTTTATGATGCTTTCACCGATCCCGAGCAACGCTACCGCATGCGCTATGTTGACCTGATCGTGAATGAAGGCATAAAAGACACCTTTGTAAAACGCACCAAGGTGATTAACAGCATGCGTCAGTTTTTTAATGAATATGGCTACCTGGAAGTGGAAACACCCATTTTGCAGCCTATTCCGGGTGGAGCAGCTGCCAGGCCATTCGCAACACATCACAACGCGCTCGACATGCCTCTTTACCTGCGTATTGCCAATGAATTATACCTGAAACGCTTAATTGTAGGTGGTTTTGATGGCGTATATGAATTTTCAAAAGACTTCCGCAACGAAGGCATGGATCGCATGCACAATCCCGAGTTTACGGTGATGGAAATTTATGTGGCTTATAAAGATTACCGCTGGATGATGGATTTCACTGAAGCCATGATTGCACATGTGGTAAAAGAAACCACCAATAAATCCATTGTAAAAGTGGGTAATCATGAGATAAATTTCGACCGGCCTTTTGCACGTGTTCCCATCCTCGACGCCATTAAAATACATACCGGCTTTGATGTTGCAGGAATGGATGAAATTGGGCTGCGCGATGTGTGCCGCCAACTTGCTATCGATGTGGATGAAAGCATGGGAAAAGGAAAATTAATCGATGAAATTTTTGGCGAAAAATGCGAACCCCATTATATCCAGCCTACTTTTATAACAGATTATCCTGTCGAGATGTCGCCGCTTTGCAAACGCCATCGTAACAATCCGGATCTTACTGAACGCTTTGAGTTGATGATCAACGGCAAAGAGATTGCCAATGCTTACACCGAGCTCAACGATCCGATAGACCAACGCCGGCGTTTTGAAGAACAACTCGGGCTTTCGGAACGCGGCGATGACGAAGCCATGTTTATTGATCAGGACTTTTTGCGCGCCTTGGAATATGGCATGCCGCCAACATCTGGCATGGGAATTGGAATTGATCGCCTCGTCATGCTCTTAACAGGCCAAACAAGCATTCAGGAGGTGCTGTTTTTCCCACAAATGCGTCCCGAAAAAATCCGCAAATCACTTGAGGCAAACGATTTAAAACAATTCAATATTCCCGCTGAATGGGCAGCATTAATCATCCAAAGTGGTTATCAGTCAGTGGATGCCATCAAAGAGGAAAAACCCAGCGTGCTTATTCAAAAACTTAATGGGTTGCGCAAAAAAAACAAACTAAACATGGATGCGCTTCAACTTGAAGAAGTAGAAAGCTGGATGGCCAATCTAAATAAATAATCAGCGGAACTGCCAAAAATTCAGTGGTTATGAACAGCATACTGTTTATAACCCTTAATACTTATGTAACATGATGGCCCAAAACTTCTTTAATTTAGCGCATTGAGCTCCGGAAAACCAATCAATAGCATTCAATACGTCGCTAACCATGAAAGAAGTGTATCAAAAATCCTTGTTTTTTACCTTGATTTTTATAGCAAGTTTATTTGTTTCTGAACAACTTTATGCACAAGTTACCTATTCGGCTAATGCTAAAAAGTCAGAAAAACAAAAAACACAAAATACGAGGCAAAGTTCCACAATGGGAAGCAATCAGTTTAAACAAAGCTGGCGCTTATCTGCCGGGTTTGGCCCGTCACTTTTTTTTGGCGACACGAAACAATATCAATATTATCCTGTAATGAATTATGAGAGTGAGTGGAAATTTGGTGGCTCACTGCTATTGGAACGGAACATAAGTCCTGTTTTTAGCTTACGCGGACAAGCACTATACTCCAATCTTGCAGGCACACGACGCGTCTGGAAAAAATATTTCAATTCAGAATTAATAGAATTCAATTTCAATACAGCGATAAATCTTAACAACCTCATTGCCGGCTACAACGCCAATCGCCCCTGGAACATCAATATTGTTGTGGGTGTTGGATTACTGAATTTTAATACTACGGTTTATGAATTAGGGACGGATAAAGTCCTGGCGAAACGAGGATTTGGAAATGGCTCTGGAATTGATGGAAGAACCCTGGAAGGTATTATTATGGGCGGTTTGGGAATTGATTACCAACTGAATTCCAATTGGTCATTGCGCTTAGAAACAGCTAACAGGGCCTTAAACACTGATCTGCTCGATAATTATGCCGGGGGTTTTAAATATGACATTTATAACCATACTTCCTTAGGACTATCTTACACATTCAGAAGCTCAGGCCGCAACATTAAAATGGTACCCGAAGCAGAGCCCGGACTATTAATTGTTGATCCTGACCAGCAAGCACCTGTTACCCCTGACAAAACCAATACGCAAACGGAAAGTTTTAACAGGGTAATTGATGTTCTTGAATTGAGCCCCGAGAAAAAAGTGGAGCCCAAAACGGAGACCCCAAAAATTATTGAAGAAGAAATAACAGAAGTTCCTCAATATAATGTTCCTGCAAAAGATGCAATTGAATACCGTGTGCAAATCAGGGCACGGTACGGTCGGCAAATTTCGGTGCAAGAGCTGGCAAGAAGCTACAATTTCTCAGCATCAGAAATCCAGGAAAACACTTTCAACGGCTACTATATTTATACGGTTGGTTCGTTTTCTAATTATGATCAAGCTGCTCAGCGAAGAAACACAATTCGTGCGACAAATGGTGTTTATGATGCTTTTGTGGTGGCTTTTAGAAACGGAATCAGGTTAAGCAAGTTGCCTTAATCATTATTCAAGAACACCATAAAAACCTTTTTTTCAGGGCTCACTAAAAACATTGATCTCTATATTTTCCTGTTCAGAAGTTATTTTCAATTGAGATTAATATCTAAACATCCGGCTTAGCCTGCTCACAAACACCGTATTGTTTTATCCATAATCCATCATCAGGCTTTATTTTCTGATGATCAACCCGGCTTTTGCAAAAATATTCTATGTACTTTTGTTTTTCAGCAAACCCAAAAAACAGCCTTTTTATATGAAAAACAGTGAATTTGACTATCAGCCCGAAAAAGATGATCTTCCAGGTAGAGTTATGGTTGTAATTTATATTATTGCGTTTATCGGAGCCGTTTATCTAAGTCAAATTTTGATATAAAAAAATCCTGTCATGCAAACATGACAGGATTTTTTATCTCGATTCACAAAGCTTTACCGCTTTATTACCTTCACTATTTTTTGCTGCTTGCCTTGCATTATCTTTAAAAAATACATCCCATCCGAAAGCTCAGCTTTGATTTCAAACTGATGCTCGCCGGCATTAAGCTGTGCATTTGAGATCGTTTCGAGCACTCTTCCACTAAGATCGGTAAGAAGGATTGAAACAGGTGCTGCACTGGGCAAATTCAGACTGATATTCAATACTTGGCCGAAAGGATTAGGATAAACATTCGCGCGGATCTGCTTCTTATCGGCCAGATTACTGATGAGATCAATATTGATTTCAAGCGTTACATTATAAGTGCCAATATTGGTAACCACTTGTATTTCCTCATAAACAAAAGTAATTGGGTCATAAAGTACGCCCGACTGAATTTCAACTTCAACTTCAATGGATTCTCCCGGTTCGAGTGTAAAGGGAACATCAACCGCAACAGGCAGCACAAAATAGCTGTCTTCTTCAAATGCCGAAATCACAACAGCATTCGAGGTTTGATTTATCAGCTGTAAAGTTGCCGCGTATTCATTGATATAGACAAGCGTGTCAGGCATAATTGTCAGCTCTGCAATTTGATGCTGTTCCACAATAAACACGTGTGGGTCATAAGCTCCCATAGCGGGTTGCTTCAATCGACGGCCGGTTTCATCTTTGGCAAAAACATAATAATTGATCGTGTCGCCACCTTCATAGCCGCTAATGTAGGCTACAAACTCATCTTCTTCGGTTACGTCAAAACTTGTGGTTTGGTATTCGCTGCCATTGATGCTGTAATATACCAGCAATGAATCGGCAAGCAAACTTTCGCCGGAATACGCAATAATTTTACTGCTTATCGCCACCGAATCTTCATAAGGTATTGCACCATAAACAGGCCTGTGATCAACAAACAACATTCCGAGATCAGCAATGCCCTTCGCCCTGCAATGCAAGGCATCAGTGTTTTCCCAATTATTCCAGTTAATGCCAACTATTTCATAGCCGGGCATGGCCTCCTCATAAACAGCGATAGCTTCATCATCCCATTGACTGCCAGACAAGGGAACCAATACTTTATCGTTTAAAATTACTGAATTAGTATAGGGAGTTGTAGGAAATCCGCCAGGAGTAAAAACACGATAAACTTCATAGGGATATCCATAAGAAGAAGGTGTAGTAGCAAAATAATTGGCCACAGATTCATAATCTGCATAGCGGCTATCCGACTGTGGTACCTGACCAATCAGAATTTTATCTGGAGAAAGGTATTTCCCCCAGCAATCGATATGTTTGATGTAATCGCCCAGCGGATCAATTGTAACATCATATTGCGTAACACCTAAATAAGCTTCAACTTTATCCTGAATCTGCTGCGGAGTCATGCTGTTTTCGTCGTACACCAAATCTGTTGAAGCTGCCATGCCGCGTCCGTCAACCATCATATTTCCCCCGGTATGCACTAAATTCATACCATACAACTCGATCCCCAGTTCCTGTGCCACTTTGCCGGGAACATTGTTGTCGTTTGGCCGGGGTCTGTCATAAGGAAAATCAACAATACCAGGTTGTTTATTGCCATCAAAAACAAACCAGGGACCATAATCGCGTGTCCAGTATGAATCGGTTGGTGCAATGATAAATGAACAATTATCTGTATTTACGCCATTCTGTGTGTATAAGTTTAAAACCTGATTGGCCTGCGTATTGCTATTCACAAGTGTTACAACCTCAATGTCTTCCGCCATTTCTGCAATCAATATATAAGGCAAGCCAAATGGATAACGGATCAGAACAGCTTGCATTGGTTCAAACTCAGCAACCATGCGCACGTCACCTTCCGGCGGATCTGTTTCCGTAAAATTCAGGTTATTGGTTACCGGCAACGACATTTCTTCTTCGGAGAGATAATGCAGTTTTCGCCAGTCTGGTGGTGTTTTATCCTGTGCAACAATCAATTGGATATTTAGCATCAGAGATAAAAACAAGATAAAATAAAAATAACGTTTCATAGGTTTTAAGATGTGATAGTATGATTTTGGGAGCCAAAGTTAAACATATAGACCATTTAGCAGCCAATTTTGTCGCTTTATACCAACAAATTTAATTGATGAATGAATTTTTTGCACAAAATAAATTGATAAAGACAGCTGGGATCACTTTTTCAAAAAACGACTTTAATTCTGCTATTTAATCTCAAATTTGGGATGAAATATTTCATGTATCTTTGCCTCACGATCAAAAAAACTTGACACAATGAATTTATCCATATTATTAGGTATGATTGGTGGCTGGCAAATAGCTATTATCGTGCTGGTTATATTACTGCTTTTTGGTGGCAAAAAAATTCCGGAGTTGATGCGCGGACTTGGCCGAGGCGTCAAAGAATTCAAAGATGGAATTGGCGGAGAAAATGAAGAAGAAAAAAAAGCCGACGACGGAAAAGAAATAAAATAGTTTCAGCTTGATTGACAAGCTGTTTCTTCCTAATAAAATAGGTCGATTACTTCACCTATTTCAGCAAACTTATTAACCATGTATTGTTGGCTTTTCATGGATAGTAGTCGCCTTCACAACTATTTATCAGCTATTTTTACACAAATTTTTAAAGGTTTACATTTATGAAGCGCAATATCATTGCCCTATTACTGCTCATACTGCATGCGCTACCCTTTATTTCTTATGCACAATCTGAAATTGAGGAATTACTGCGTGATTCTACCAACGTTATGGCTGATAGCCTGTTTCAGGCTGACAGCAGTATGATGATGACTGAGGAAGAAATTAATGCTCAAAATACCGGAGAGGCTTTTGTAGAAGATTCACCCATTGTAAAAATGCTCGACAGCCTCTATAGAATACGTTATTTTAGTGATAGCATTTTGCAAACAGACTCGCTGCTGATCAATCATTATGGTTACGAAGCGAACGAAATACCGCAATTTGCTGATAGCATTTATAGCCAGCGTATTGCCGACCTAAACCGCGAAACACCCATCGATTTGGTTTATAATAAACATGTCAAATCATTTATCGGCCTCTACGCCGGTCGTAAACGAGAGCTCACCAGCCGGGTTTTAGGTTTGTCGTATGTTTATTACCCCATGTTTGAGGAGTTGTTGGATCGCTACGATATTCCTTTGGAAATGAAGCATCTTGCCGTGGTGGAATCGGCCCTCAATCCTACTGCCGGCTCACGGATGGGAGCAAAAGGGTTATGGCAGTTTATGTATGGAACGGGGAAAGTTTACGACCTTAAAGTGACTTCTCTGGTGGATGATCGTTTCGATCCCTATAAATCTACTGAAGCTGCCTGCCAGCATATGCGCGACCTGTATACAATTTATGATGACTGGCTTTTGGTGCTTGCCGCATACAATTCCGGCGCCGGCAATGTTAACCGCGCCATTAGAAGAGCGGGGGGCACGAAAAACTATTGGGCAATCTGGCCTTTTCTTCCCCGCGAAACAAGAGGTTATGTTCCGGCCTTTATTGCTGTGAACTATGTGATGAACTATGCTGCAGAACACAATATTTATCCCGCTCACCCGGGCATGGTAATGCATGGAACCGACACAGTTACGGTGCGCGATGTGCTTTCATTTGAACAACTGAACGAAATGATTGGCGTGGACATGGAAGATCTCAGATTTTTTAATCCGCAGTTTAAGAAAAATATAATCCCCGCAACAGCAGAAAATCCGTATATCCTCAGGCTTCCTTCTGACTTTATCGGTGGCTATCTCAATAACGAGGAAAACCTATACGCCTATAAAACCCAAAAAGGTATTGAAAAAGAACAGCTGCTCGAAGAGATCAAAAAACTGAGCGATCGCAGCCTGCATATTGTTCGCAGTGGCGAAAACCTGGGATTGATCGCCCAAAAATACCGTGTCAGCGTTAATCAACTCAAATCGTGGAATAATTTGAGAGGCACCATGATTCGCCCGGGCCAAAAACTTGTGGTTTACAGCTCCGGAGCACCGATGGCGCAAGCCGGAAAAAGCCCGGTGATGCGTTCCACTACTTCTGCTACACATACCGTAAAATCAGGTGAAAACCTGGGTCTTATTGCAAAAAAATACAGGTGTTCTGTAACCGACTTGCGCGAATGGAACAGCATCAGCGGTTCAGTAATCAAACCCGGCCAAAAACTCAGGGTGTATCCTCCGGCCGAACAAACCGCTCAAAATACTGCTTCTGATGGAAACTATTTGATTCATACAGTTAAAAACGGAGATACCCTTTGGGATATAGCCCGCAAATATGATGGTGTTACGGTAGATCAGATCAAGCGACTCAACAAACTCACCAATGCCTCACGCATTAAGCCGGGGCAAAAACTAAAAATAGCAAATACAGGATAATATTTTTTTCTGCATATACCAAGCTGGTTGACTACAACGTTTTATAAACAGCATTGATTCGCGGCCTGTATATTAAACACAAGTATTTGGTGTTTTTATTAGCTGCTTTACCAATCGCTGTAATTTTGAAATTGCTTTTTGTATCGACAATTACAAAATACTTATCCAATGAAAAAACTCGCTTTCATTTCATTCATCTCCTGTATTGTTCTCGTGCAAGCCTGCTCCAATCCGCAACCCCGCACAGCAAGATCAGTTGGCGCCACTTCAGAAATTTTGGTGGTTACACAAAGTCAGAAACAATGGGATAATGCGCCCGGTGAAGCTATCCGAGGCTTTTTTGGCAGAGATCAATACGGATTAACACAAGCAGAACCGCATTTTCGCATTGCGAATATTCTGGTGCCAAACCTATCAGAGATGTTTAAGAAACATCGCAATATGCTGCTGGTAGAAATTGATCCCAAGCTCGAAGAAGCGGTTGTGGAAACCCGTTCAGATATCTGGGCAAAGCCGCAACGCATTATAAAAATTACCGCTCCGAATGCTGAAAGCTGGGTAAATACTTTTGACCAACATAAAGAAGGATTTGCCATACTTTTTAATCGTTCGGAACGCGAGCGTTTGATGAACATCTTCCGTCCAACCGCTGATTATAAAATTATCAGTGAGATAGAAAAAACAATGGACTTCAAATTATTGGTTCCCGAAGGCTTTTTCGTGGCCAAAAACACAGGCAATTTCATGTGGATACGCAAAGAAGTAGCTGATTACAGTCAGGGGATTTTGCTCTATGTGCGGCCCTATAATGACACCGCCGATCTGAGTGCCTCGCGTATTATCAAAGTAAGAGATTCATTGCTACAAAAATATGTTCCCGGGCCGGTTGATAATTCATTTATGTCGACCGACAAGGAGTTTATTCTTCCTAAAAGCCGTCCTATTGCTGAATATATTACTGATTATGCCGTAGAAACCCGCGGAGTATGGAATGTTGTAGGCGACTTTATGGCCGGCCCATTTGTATCCTATACCCTTGTAGATGAACGCTATGGCAGATTAATTACGGTTGAAGGATATGTTTATGCACCCAACAAACCCAAACGGGACTATCTGCGGCAACTGGAAGCTATTCTCTACACCCTTGAATTGCCCGATAAAGACCCTGCCTGATGGTCTATTAATTTGATTTTTTGAAAACAGTCACTATATCTCCTAAAGCTGTTGAAGTAGTGGCAGTAATCACTTTATTTTCAAACTTTCCGAGCTCGTAAAAGGTTTGATCTTTCTCAAATTGATACCGAATCAAACCATCATCTTCTAAAACCCAAAATGTGCGGTGTGTATTATTGTTGTCAATAATACTGAGGGTACTGTCGCTGGTAAATTTTAAAATCGTCTTTTTCTCTCGCTCAGCTACCTGTTGGATGGTATTCGGCCCAGCTTTCTGCTCATCAAATTCAACACTTACATCTTCAACTTTCCAGGTGCCTACAAGCTTGCTTTCGGGGCTCGAAGAACAAGAATAAAACATCGCAAACGCGATAATAACAATTAACTTGCCGAGAACTGAACTATTTTTCATGCCAAAAATTTTATGCAAAACTACATGAATTTTCCAAAAGATAATCATTTATAAATACCATCTATCAATGATAAATAGCGATAGGACCTGTTCTTAAATAGTGTTTGTCCATAAAGTCAGGTGGCTGATTCATAATCGCCGAGATCAAAATGCATTCACCTATTTTTAAAAAATAAAAACACAATAAACTTGACTGCTATTCAAATTCTATTAATTTTGCCAAATAGTTTAACTATTTAGTTAAATTATTTAGTTAGTCACTATGACAACAGAAGAACAAATCGTTAATGCAGCCCGCAAGGTTTTTGTAAGAAAAGGACTACAAGGAGCGAAAATGCAGGAAATTGCAGACGAAGCAGGCATCAACAAAGCCTTGTTGCATTACTATTTTCGGTCAAAAGACAAACTATTTGACCATATCTTCACAGAAGCTTTTCAGCAGATTATTCCTTCATTGCGCCAATCGCTTAATGAAAAAGCCGATATCGTCATTTTTATACAATTTTTCGTGCCTTTCTACCTCAACTTCATTCAAAAAAACCCTTATCTGCCGCAATTTATCATGCACGAGCTTAGCCAAAATCCTGAAAGGATAGCAGGACTTGCCCATGCACAAAACTTTCCATTCGATAGCCTCAAAGTCCTCATTGACAAAGCCATAAAAGAACAACAAATCAGGTTTGTAGAACCAGAAAATTTAATCATCAATATGCTGGCACTTACGATTTTTCCCTTTGTTGCCCGCCCCATGATCGAACAAATCATTTTTAAAGGTAAGCAGGAAGCTTATGAGAATTTTATGCAAAAAAGAGCCGATGACATTATTCAAACGATTTTGACATCGCTTCGTCCAATCTAAAAGTTTGCCATGAAAACGTTGAACATTTTAATATTCTTTTTACTTACCACTCAGGCACTTTGGAGCCAAAACAGGGTAAAAATATATGAGCTGGAATCGCTCACGGATTCAGCCATAAAATATTACGCAATCAGCAAACAGGCTCAAATCGACCAACAAATCAACACGCAGAAAACCGCCACTATCAAAACCTCCTGGAATCCGCAAATGCAGCTTAACGGCCAAATCAGCTATCAATCTGATGTTCCTAAAATCACTATTCCGTTACCTGGTTTTAGTGCCCCCGAAATTGCAAAAGATTGGTATAAACTTAATCTGGATCTCAGTCAATTGATTTATGATGGTGGCGCAAGCAGACAACTACAGGAAATTGAATCTACAAATCTGGCCATTGAATTACAAAAAAACAATCAACACATTTATCATTTCAGGGAAATGATTGCCGGGATTTATTTCCGTGTTCTACTTTTTGATCAGCAATTGAATGTGCTGCATAGCTCGCTGAACGGCCTGCAACAGCTCATTGATGAAATGAATACGGCAGTTGATGCCGGAACAATTTTAATATCGGAAGCCAACAAGCTGAAAGTCGAAAAAATGCAGATCAAGCAGCAAATAACCTCAGCGCAAGCAGGCCGAAAAGCTTCGCTTGAGATGCTTTCTGTCTTTACGCATATAGAATTTTCCGCAGCTGATAGTCTGCTGATTCCTGTTGTTTCACTCGATGAAGTTACACTGAAACTTCAACGCCCCGAATTGCATTTGTTTGAGTTACAGCAGCAGCTATTTCAGAACCGACAGCAGCTTACCAAAACCAAACGCAGACCTGTAATTCAGGCTTTTGGTCAGGCAGGTTATGGCCGACCGGGCTACAATATGCTCGATGATGATTTTGCAATCTATGCAATGGCCGGAATTCGTTTTAACTATAAGCTGTGGGATTGGAAAAACAGTCAGCGTGAAAGAGAAACATTAAAGCTCGGACAGGAAGCAATTGGCCTGCAAAAAGCCGATTTTGAACAACAAATAACAGCAGCCGCCCGGTCAAAAATCGCCGAAATCAGCAAGTTTGAGCAACTGATTGAGCAAGACAAGGCAATTATTAGTCTGCAAAAAACAATACTGCAAACTTCAACTTCTCAATTAAAAGCCGGAACCCTTACTTCTGCTGGTTATTTGCTTGAGCTTGAAAAATACAATCAACGCCTGATTAATCTGCAAATCAATAGATTGCAGCTTTACAATACAATTATTCAGCTTAATTTCATCACCGGAAATACTTCTGTTTATGAAGACTAAAACCGCATTTATAATTCTATCCATCAGCGCATTAGGGCTGTATGCATGCACTAATCATGAAAAAACTGCTGATGCCTATGGCAACTTTGAAGCCATTGAAACCCTGATTTCTGC
The DNA here is from genome assembly GCA_018830105.1 of Bacteroidota bacterium. GTDB lineage: Bacteria > Bacteroidota > Bacteroidia > Bacteroidales > F082 > UBA5536. The sequence continues at coordinate 136,982 of JAHJTC010000006.1, read as the reverse complement.
ACAAACCGCAGGTCAAATTCTGGAATTTGAAATTCATGAAGGCGACCTATTGCAAGCGGGACAAGCAATTGGTTTGATTGATACTGTCGATTTATGGCTAAAGAAAGCGCAGCTGAACCAACAGAAAAACGTTATACGCAGCCGGAAAATAGTGCTTCAAGCACAGCTCAAGGTTCAGGAACAACAACTTGCAAACAATAGCCGGGATCAAAAACGCATCCATCAGCTTTTTGATGCAGGCGCTGCAACACAAAAACAAAAAGAGGACATTGATGGCGCAATAGCTTTAATTTCCAATCAAATTGCTGCAACAAGAGCACAGTATACAGGAATTGAAGCAGAAATACAGGTGATTGACAGTCAGATAGCCCAAATCAACGAAACCCTGCAAAAATCCATCCTGCGCAATCCCATTGAAGGAACTGTGCTTAACAAATACGCTGAACCTGGAGAAATTGCCACGCCCGGTAAACCGCTTTACAAAATAGCTAACCTGAGTTTTTTAGACCTCAAAGCCTACATCACCGGCATACAACTTACCGATTTTATTTTAAATCAGGAAGTTAAAGTACTTATTGACGGATCAAACGAAGCCATTGAACTTCCGGGCACCATCAGCTGGATTGCTTCATCAGCCGAATTTACCCCAAAAACCATACAAACCAAAGAAGAGCGTACCGACCTTGTTTATGCCATTAAGGTAAGGGTTGGCAACGACGGCAGGCTGAAAATCGGCATGCCGGGAGAAGTCCATTTAATCAATCACTAATTTTTAATCTAATGACAAACAAGATTTTAACCTTCTTGCTAAGCGCAATTTTCAGTATTTCAGCCATCAGCCTTTCGGCTCAAAACAAAGCCGATCGGGTATTGGGCAAATGGCTCAACGAGGATGGCGATGCCCATGTGGAAATCACCAAATCGGGCGACACCTTTTCAGGTAAGCTGGTCTGGCTGAAGTTCCCTACCGACGACGAAACCGGAAAACCCAAACTCGACAAAAAAAATCCCGATGACGCCCTGAAATCTAGGCCTGTGCTTGGACTTGAGATGCTTTCGGGATTTACTTACGACAGCGATGACGAGGAGTGGACCGACGGTGAAATCTACGACCCAAAATCAGGCAAAACCTACAGCTGTTATATGGCTTTTGGTGATGATGGGAAGCTGAAAATTCGCGGATATATCGGTATTTCATTGATTGGCCGCACAACCTATTGGACAGCAGTAAAATAGTTTCGGAATGAATCCTGAGATAGCTGTAAGCGCCAGCAAATTGTCAAAATCCTATCAAGGCAAAAATGCCCTGGAAAGTCTCAGTTTTGAGATTGAAAAAGGCAGCCTGTTTGGTTTTATCGGCCCCGATGGAGCCGGTAAAACCAGCCTTTTAAGGATTTTAAACAGCCTGCTCATTCCCGATAGCGGAAAAGCCAGCATCATGGGATTCGATACCGTGAATGATTACAAGAAAATACGGCGCATCATTGGCTATATGCCCGGAAAGTTTTCACTCTATCAGGACCTTACCGTAGAGGAAAACCTGAAGTTTTTTGCCGGAATCTTCAAGACCACGATAAAGGAAAACTATCATTTAATTCAGGATATTTACAGCCATATCGAGCCTTTTAAAAACCGCAAAGCCGGCCAACTTTCAGGCGGCATGAAACAGAAACTGGCCCTTTCGTGCGCCCTGATTCACAAACCTGAAGTGCTGATACTGGACGAACCCACAACAGGCGTGGATGCCGTTTCGCGTGGCGAATTCTGGGAAATGCTGCAAAAACTCAAAGCCCAAAATATCACTATTTTGGTTTCAACACCCTATATGGATGAGGCTTCGCGCTGCGATGAAGTGGCGCTGATGCAGGCCGGAAAAATCATGCTGCGCAATGAGCCGGAAGAAATTCTAAAAGCCTTTGATGCTGAACTTTGGTCGGTAAAGAGCAATCGTATGTTCGAGTTACTCAAAGACATCAGCGATTTTTCGAAAACAAAATTAGCCTATCGCTCCGGCGATCACCTCTGCCTGATACCCGAAGGGAAATTCACTGAAAACAATAGTTTGATTGCCTATTTGGAAACAAAAGGACATCAGTCGGTAAGGCTGGAACAAATCAGACCTACTATCGAAGACAGCTTTATTTATCAAATGCAAGCCCAAAACTAAGCCCATGAAGCCTGTTATTGAAGTAGAAAATCTGGTGAAAAAATTTGGCGACTTTGTGGCCAATGATTCACTGAGCTTTTCGGTTTTTCCGGGCGAGATATTTGGTTTTTTGGGCGCCAACGGTGCAGGCAAAACCACAGCGATAAAAATCCTTTGCGGGCTGTCGGCTCCCACTTCGGGTAAGGCTAGTGTGGCCGGTTTTGATGTGTACAGGCAAAGCGAGCAAATCAAAAAGAATATCGGCTATATGAGCCAGAAGTTCTCCCTTTATGAAGACCTTACCATCAACGAAAACTTCCAGTTTTATGGCGGTATTTATGGCCTGAGCCGAAAAGTTATCAGGGAACGGACAGCAGCACTTTTGTCGCGGCTTCAATTTCTGGATGCCAAAAATGAAGTCTTGCGCAATATTCCTCAGGGCTGGAAACAAAAGCTGGCTTTTTCGGTGGCGGTGATGCACCAGCCAAAAGTTGTTTTTCTGGACGAGCCAACCGGAGGCGTTGACCCCATCACCCGAAGGCAATTCTGGGAATTGATCTATGAGCAGGCCAATCAGGGCACAACAATTTTTGTGACCACACACTATATGGACGAAGCAGAATATTGCGGACGGGTGAGTATTATGGTCGATGGCCGGATTGAAGCGCTGGACACACCCGAACAGCTTAAAAAACAATTCGCTGTTAGCAGCATGAACGATGTTTTTGTGAAACTGGCCAGGGCTCCAAAATAGACTTGTATGAAGGGATTTATCATCAAAGAATTTCTGCATATTTTTCGCGACCTGCGTACCATGCTGATCCTTTTTGGGATGCCAGTTGCACAGGTTTTGCTTTTTGGTTTTGCCATCACCAACGAAATCAATCATGCCAGCATAGCCGTGCTCGATAGGGCAAAAGATTCGAAAAGTCTGGAGCTGCAACAAAAACTTACCGCCTCGGGTTATTTTAAGTTCAATGCGCAGTTGGATCATTCGACAGAAATCGAAAAAGCCTTTCAAAGCGGAAAGGTGAAGGAAGTAGTGGTGATTCCAGCCGATTTCGAAAAAACTTTAGCGCTGGGACAACCCACTGCCGTACAATTGATTAATGATGCCAGCGATCCCAACACCGCCAATCTGATCAGCAGCTACACCACTGCCATACTGATGGATTTTGCTGCCAACGAAATGACTCAAAATCAAGCCATGCCGGTAACTACCGAAACCACCATGTTGTATAATCCTGAACTTAAAGGAGTTTTTATGTTTGTCCCGGGAACAATTACGATTCTTTTGATGCTGGTTTCGGCCATGATGACATCGATCTCGATAGCCCGCGAAAAGGAAATGGGAACCATGGAAGTGCTGCTGATTTCACCACTCAAACCTTATCAGATAATCCTTGGAAAAGTAATGCCTTATGTGGTGTTTTCGTTTGTGAATGCCTTGGTAATTCTGATCATGGCTTACACCATTTTTGAAATGCCCATAAATGGTAGCCTTTTGCTGCTGCTTGCCGAAACCCTGCTCTTTATCCTGATGGCCTTATCCATGGGGTTGTTTATTTCTACCATCAGTAATACCCAACAAACAGCCATGCTACTTTCGATGTTTGCGCTGATGCTGCCAACGATTTTACTTTCGGGTTTTGTGTTTCCGGTCGAAAATATGCCTGATCCTTTGCAATGGCTGAGCCACCTCATGCCCAGCAAATGGTTTATCATCATCGTGAAAAGCATCATGCTCAAAGGCCTTGGCTTTATGTATATCTGGAAAGAAACCCTGATTATCCTTGCATTGGCCGTCTTTTTTGTGCTGTTGAGCATTAAGAATTTTGAAGTCAGGCTAAACCTAAAATAAATCCCATGCGAACGGTTATCTTCATCTTGCAAAAGGAGTTCCGACAGATTTTCAGAGATAAAACCATGCTGCCAATTATCTTTATTGTGCCCATCGTGCAATTGCTTATCCTGTCGTACACCGCCACTTTTGAGATCAAGAATACCCGCCTTGTAGTTGTTGATCAAGATCATAGCCAAGGCTCGCGCGAGCTGGTTTTTCATTTCGAAAGCTCCTCTTTCTTCAAAATCGTTGCCCGTCAGCAAAACTATGAGCAAGCCGCCGAATGGCTCAAAAATGGTGATGCTGATCAGTTGATCGTTATTGGGACAGATTTCGGAAAGGCCATTGAAACCAATCAACCGACCAAGGTTCTACTCGTAACCGATGCCATCAACGGATCGGCAGCCAGCCTGATGAGTGCCTACGCACAACAGGTAATTCAGGGCTTTAATAAAAACATACTGGCCAAAAGAGTGCCTTTCAAAACCAACAAAGGCAATCTGACTGCCGAGCCGCTGTTTTGGTTTAATCCCAAACTGGATTACATCACCTATATGGTTCCGGGCATTTTGGTTTTGCTGGTAACGATCATCGGCTTTTTCCTCTCGGGCATGAATATCGTAAAGGAAAAAGAGCTGGGCACCATCGAACAGATCAATGTAACACCTATCAAAAAATGGCAGTTTATTACCGGCAAGCTCCTGCCCTTCTGGCTGATTGCGCTTTTCGAACTGGTTTTTGGTTTAGGCATTGCCAAAGTTGTTTTCAATATTCCTTTTTTAGGCAGCTTCCCGTTGCTACTGGGGGTTGCAGCAGTATATTTATTGGTGGTTTTGGCCATGGGCTTGCTGGTTTCGACCATTACTGACACCATGCAGCAGTCCATGTTTATCTCCTGGTTTTTTCTGGTGATTTTCATCCTGATGAGCGGTTTGTTTACGCCCATCGAAAGCATGCCCGACTGGGCGCAATGGTTCAACAAAATCAATCCAATTGCCTATTTCATCACCATCAACCGGATGATCATGCTCAAAGGATCAGGTTTTTCAGATTTTGCCGGCTTGTTTTATGCGCTGGCCGGATATGCGGCGCTGATGCTTGTGTTGGCCGTGAATCGGTATAAGAAGGTGGTGTGATTAAAATTCAAAAATTCCTGATTCAATCCCCACACATATGAAGCTGGAAAACAGTTTTTCCATGGCGGCTGTTGACGCCTGCTATGGTGTAGGTTTTGCCGTTTTGATGCGCTGATATTTTGATAACATCCTTAACACGACATTCGTTGCGAAACTGCATCTCAAATTGTTTCACATGTGTTTTCGTTTCCGAAACTTCATTCAAAACATCCGCTGCCCATTCAAAATAACGGGTGTTATTCATGTGGCCATGCATATCTGTTTCGGAAAAATTTACTGTGCGATCTGCTTCATAAACAAGCTTTGTGGTTTGTTCTTTTGAGCAAACAAAACCCTCCAGCGCCTGCTGTTCCAACGCTGTTGCGGCAAACTCCTCCAAAATATCTGTTTTGAGCGGGCGACGGCTTTGCCGGTGCATGATCACCCAATCGCTGGCAGCCAGCGCAAGCACTTTGTCGTGCTGATTTGTAAGTTTAAAATCCCTGAAAGCCAGCAAACCCTGATAGCCACGATGCCAGGTTTGCAGCAGCACATTTTGCTTCCATGCCGGATACTGAAAAATTTGAGCCCGTATGCTTTTGAGCACCCAAAAGGCATCATGCTGAGCCATAAAGCCAAAACCAAAACCCAGCTCCTCGGCATGTTTCCAGGCCGATTCCTGCATGAAAACAGCAAAAGCCCGCAGGCTCATTTGTCCGTGCGCATCAACATCCTGCCAGGAAACATCAACATTATCAGTTCGGATAGTTTTTGATTTCATACACTTGCTTTGATTTGCAAAGCTAGGAAAATGGGTGGGTTAACAATCACCCCTTCTTAGGAATCGTAAAACAGAAGCGCGATCCTTTTTCGGGCAGGCTCGAAACCATGATTTCACCGCCGATTAAATCAACAAATTCCTTCACTAAAACCAGACCCAGCCCCGTTCCGGTTTCTTTTTCGGTGCCCGGATTGCGGAAGTCGCTATCAATTTTAAATAATTCCTGCTGCTTTTCCTTTGGAATGCCTATGCCGTTATCATCCACACAAATTCTGCACTGATTGGCTTCTTCAATATAATGCACCCTGATCGTTCCGCCTTTTGGCGTGAACTTGATGGCATTATTCACCAGATTGATCAAAATACTGCTTATCAGGTTGGGATCGGAAAAGGTTTCTGTGTTTTCCGGAAGATCGTTTATCAGCTCATGGCTTTTTCGCTCTGCACGGGACGCCAATAACTCAAATACCTGATTAACTACTTCATGACAGTTAAATATTTTCGGGTTATTTTCAATCTTGCTTCTTTGTGCCCGCGACCAATCCAGCAGGTTAACCAGCAAATTATAGGTATTCGTGCTGCTTTTGTGCATGGATTTGAGCATGGTAAGACGCTCTTCATCATCGATGGTGCTATAATCATCAATAAACATTTCCAGTAAGCCGATCAGCGAATTAAAAGGCCCCCTGAGGTCGTGTGAAATGATGGAAATAAATTTATCCTTGGTTTGGTTCAGCTCCTGCAAATTCTTATTTTTCTGCTGAATAGCATCTTTCTGCGAACGGATCTCTTTGTTTTTTTCCAGTATTTTCAAGCGCGAGCGGCGCAAAACGAAAATGATTCCCAGAAACAAAATAACGGCAATTATCGTGATCAAAATCACCTGGTACTGCTTTTGTATTATTCTTTGATTCAATTGATTTTGTTCACTCAGGGCTTCAAGTTCGGCATCTTTTTCCTTGATTTCATAAATCACTTTGAGCTCCTCGATTCGGCGGTCACTCTCTTCATTAAAGATGGAGTCTTTTAAAACAGCCGATTGCAAAAGATGTTTGTAAGCTGATTGATAATCACCCTTTAAGCTATCCAAAGACGCTAAACCTGCCAATATCATCTGTTTCCAATTTCTGCTTCCCAGCTGTTCAGAAACATTCAATGCTTTGTTCAGGTAAAAGCCAGCCGAATCAATGCTGCCATTCGCTTTGAACATGTTTCCATAATTGCTGTAAGAACCCACCAAGCTTTGGTCATATCCATAAGCGATTGCTTGACTTATCGCCCTTCTAAAATAGTATTTTGCACTATCTAATTGCCCCAAATTCCTGAGTGCCGAAGCAAGGTTAGCGTATAAAAAAGTCTGACTTTGTAAGTCGTTATTTGCTTCCTCCAATCCTTTACGCGCATAATATTCAGCCTTTTCAAAATCATTCATTACATCCATATAATAGGCCGTAATATTGTTGTACAAAACAGCTTTATTATAATTACCACTATAGGCATCGGCCAGTTGTTCCACTTCCTTATAATAAGTTATGGCCTCATCAACTTTCCTTAAATCTGAGCTCAGCACACCCAGTGCTACCAGAGTGCTCACTATGCGTAAGGTGTCCTTTTGCTGCCGCATCAATTCAACTGCCTTAATTTGATACTCATAAGCGATCAGGTATTTCGACTGGCTGCGGTAAATCCTCCCCAAATCATAACTTGTTTTAGCAATTCCTTTGGCGTTGTCTCGCATCTGATCCAGCTCCAGGGCTTTGTGCAGGTATTTGAGGGAAGAATCAGTTCGTGCCCCCCTGCTATAGAGTACGCCCAAATTATTATATGCTTCGGCCAGCTTATCGAATAAGCGTTCCTGCACAGGCAGCTGTGCTGTTTTTGTAAGCTCTGTTATGGCACTGTCAGCCTCATTTCTGTACCAATAATACAATCCCCAAACATTAAAATAGTCGGCTCTGAGCAATAGATCCGACGAGTTCTTAAGTTCCTCAGCCTGCAACAACAGCATTCTGGCCGAATCCATTTGCTCAGGAATAATCTTGCGCGAATAAAGCAAACGGGCATTAAGTCTGTCGATTCGGGAGCTGGAGGTTGTTATTAAGCGCCGAAGACTATCGTTTTCACTTGCCATAAGGCGCGTCCCCCCATAAAGGAAAAACACTATAATAAGTATCCACAATAAAATGTTCGCTTTAATTGGTCGTTTCATTAGCTATCCTTAATTGCAGGGTGAAAAGTACATTTTTTCAACATTACAAACAAGTTTTAACTAAAAAGATTTAGGAATTGTTGACAAAAACATGCTAAAACTGTTTTTTTAGATCGAAAATGGATCGAAAACAATATAAATAATACAAAAAAAATAAGCTGTTAAAGCCGTTACTAAATGATATGCCTGCTTGAAGATGAATAATTTTCACGTATATTTGTCAGAAAACCAAGCAGGATGAAAGTTTTCATTCTTTCACTCATTTCGATCATTTTTCTGCTCATCAGCCTGGCTTTGCACGCACAGGAGCCCGTTTACAGGCAGTTTACAAATGAAGACGGCCTGCCTTCGTCGGAGGTTTATGATGTGCTACAGGACAATAAGGGCTATATGTGGTTTTCGACCGATCAAGGGCTGGCGCGCTACGACGGCTATCGTTTTACGATTTTTGATGAAAACAAAGGATTACCCGAAAATACCGTTTTCGATCTGGAACTCGATTCAAAAGGCCGCATTTGGGTGAATTCTATCAAAGGGCATTTTGCCTATTTTGACGGAACAAAAATTGTAGCCTATCCCTTTAATCACAAACTAGACAGTTTTTTAACACAGCATAAGATTTCAATACGTCTCTATGATACCTACCATGTATTTCCATCGGATTCGCTTGTTATCAACCACCCTGCTTATGGCCACATCCAAATCAATAGTAAGGGCAATTTTCCGGCGCTTAAACCATTTCAAAAAGATACAACTTCCGCATTTTACCTCTTAGACAGTAATAAAGTTTTGTTTCAGGGAACATCAGCAGAAGAAGAGAGGCATAAATATTTGCTGCACACTGATCAAGGAGTCTCACGTTTTGAGATCCCCCAGCAATTAAAAAACATGTGGCAGTATTTTCGAGCCTTTCGCTTTCAAAATCGCCTGTTTTTCTCGGTTAATCAAACGCTTTATGAACTCGACCCTCATGGCCATATCAAACAAAGCAGAACCTTCAAAAGCAGTATTTTAGCCTTAAATGGTGATGCAAGCGGAACAATTTTAGTCGGAACGGCTGCTCATGGTGTTTTTCAGTTCTCGGATTTCAACCTGTCGTCTGAACCCAATAATTTTTTTAAACGGCTTTCTGTATCAGCTTTTGCTTATGATCACGAAGGAGGCTTGTGGATTACGAGCCTGAATAAAGGGGTTTATTATATTCCCATAAAAAACAGTATTTTCTTTAACCGACACACCGATCATGATTTTCAAAAGGTTAAAGATATTTATATAGATCCCAACGAAAACTGTTGGCTGGCTCTTACACGTGGCAGAATTGGAAAACTAACAAAAAACAATGCAATCGAAATTATCGAATTAAACAAGGAAAACGTTTTTGAAATCAACGACATACTCTTTCACGAACCCACCCAATCCCTTTTGATCGCTACCACTAATGAGTTTTATACCTTAAAAGAACGGCCTTTAAAACCCAACTCAAATCAAAATATTTCAAAATTTCACATAACCGCTATTCCAGCTATTAGAAGCACATTGGATATATACATGGATCATTCGGATAACCTTTGGACTGGGCGTTTCGGCGGTTTGTACAAGCATAAACCAAATCTGGAAGTGGCGTTCTCAAGCAGATCGTTGGATAATTTTATTGTTCGCATCGAAGATATAACGCTGATTAATGATACGGTTTACTTTGCCACCTTAAACGGCTTGATGAGCTATTATAATGGAGCATATACGCATTTAAAAAATAAATTTCCTTTGCTCGAAAACCGAATAACCAAGGTTTTTGCCATCAACGACACCTTATTTATTGGCACAAAAGCTAATGGTTTGCTTAGGTTGGTTAACAACGAACTAACGCAATTTGACAAATCTAAAGGATTGGTTTCTAATTCAATACGCACAATCGGAGCAAACCAGAACTATTTGATAATCGGAACAAACCAAGGCATAAGTCTGATAACACGCAAGCAGCTGATGAACAATGCCGATTTCAAATCCTATACTGCAAATTCCGGTTTACACGCCAGCGAAATAAATGCTATCGGCAGCCTGCACGACTATTTTTATCTGGCCACCTCCAATGGTTTACAAATCATTCATCCCGATGAATTAATGATGCCCGATGTGCAGACTCCTATATATATCACGAATCTTCAGGTAAATCATAAGGCACGCGAAATAGTGGATCAGCTTAGCATTCCTTACTCCAAAAATAACATTCATATTGATTATTTTGCCATCAGCTACCGCAACAAAGGCAAACAAACCTACCGTCACAGACTTCTAGGCCTTGAAAATGAATGGATTGTAAGCCAGCAAACCAGTTCGCAATATCCATTCTTACCTCCGGGAGACTATATTTATGAAGTAAGTGCAATGAATGGCAGGGGCGAATGGAATACAAACCCTGTGCGTCTGGAAATCACCATACTCAAGCCTTTTTGGGTCAAAACCTGGTTTATCATCCTGCTTGGCCTAACGATGCTTGGTCTAATTATGCTCTACTTTTACTGGCATATTCAGCGAATCAAGAAACGCAACCAACTCATGTACGACATCAACTGGTATCAGCAAGAAGCGTTGATCAACCAGATGAATCCGCATTTTTTATTCAATTCGTTGAATACGGTTCACCGGTATGTACTGCAAAATGATCGGATGGCTTCGAGCAGATATCTTACAAAATTTGCGACACTGATGCGAAAAATTCTGGATAACTCGCAGGAATTATCCATTTCGATCGCAAAAGAAGCTGAAGCCCTCAATTTGTATCTTGAGCTCGAATCGGCACGATTTAAAGACAGGTTTGAGTTTGAGGTAAAAGTGGATGCCACAATTCCTGCAGAGGAAGTGAAAATTCCGGTATTTATCATCCAACCTATTGTAGAAAATGCCATCTGGCATGGACTGATGAATAGTGATAAGCACGGCATGATAGAAATTAGCTTTGAACGTGAAGCCGGAACCGACCTTAAAGTACGTGTTTCAGACAATGGAATTGGTCGCGAACAAGCCGATAAAATCCGTAAGTCAACACATTCAGATGGCCGTAAATCGCTGGGAATAAACATTATTAAGAGACGCATAGTTCTAATTAACAGCCAAGAGAAAACCAATATAACGCTTGCTTACAACGATCTGAAAGCACCCGATGGAAGCAGCAGCGGCACCGAAGTAATTGTATGTTTTCCTTACTTTTTAAAATCCTTCACAACATGAAACCTTATAAAGTAATTTTAATTGATGACGAACCCGATTCAATCATCTCTCTTGAAATCATTCTTCAGGAATTTTGCTCCGACAGCATTGAAATCGTTGACAAAGTGCCTATGATCGACAAAGCCTGGGACAGCATAAAAACGCATAAGCCTGATCTGATCTTTCTGGATATCGATATGCCCCGGGGCAATGGTTTTGATTTATTAGAGCGTTTCCCGATTCGTAAATTCGATGTCATTTTCATTACTGCTTACGGACGATACGAAGAGAAAGCAAAGGCCTATGGGGCTTTTGATTATTTGCTTAAGCCTATTGATATTGAACATCTTAAAGAAATAATTGAACGATTTGTCACCCACCGAAAAGCCAATCCAGAAACGACTTATAAATTAGATCTATAAAAAAAACCGGTACGCAAAGCATACCGGTTTGATGAAGTGGTTTTTGGTTCTATTCCTCTTCCCTGAGGCTTTCTTCGTATTCTTTGAGTAGCTTGGTCTGCACATCACCTGGAACCTGAGCATATTCGGCATATTTCATGGAATAGGTTCCACGACCCGAAGTGATCGAGCTGAGTGAGGTGCTGTATTTATCCATTTCGGCCAAAGGCACTTTAGCACGGATAATCTGATATTTTCCATCAGCATCCATGCCCATAATACTTGCCCGGCGGCCTTGCAAATCAGTCATACAGGCACCCATCATATCTTCGGGCATGCGCACGGCCACATCATAAATCGGCTCCATAATTTTTGGCCCGGCATTTCTAAATGCATCACTAAAAGCGTGACGACCAGCTAGTTTAAAGGAGATTTCATTGGAGTCGACCGGGTGCATTTTCCCATCATAAACATAAACAATGATGTCGCGGGCATAGGATCCTGTGAGTGGTCCCTCTTCCATGCGTTCCATAACACCTTTAAGGATTGCAGGCATAAAGCGTGCATCGATTGATCCGCCTACGATACAGTTAGCAAAGATGAGCTTGCCACCCCAGTTAAGCTTATGCTCTTCCTTTCCGCGAACAGGGAAATCAGTGGGATCTTTGTAGCCTTCAACGTAGGGCTGAATCATGAGGTGTACCTCACCAAACTGACCCGAACCGCCGGATTGTTTCTTATGGCGGTAGTCTGCTTTGGCAGCTTTAGTAATGGTTTCTCGATAGGGGATTTTTGGAGAATAAAACTCAATCTTGATTTTATGTACATTGTCGAAATACCACTTAATGGTATTCATATGGTACTCGCCCTGACATTTCAGAATCATCTGGCGCAACTCGCGCGACAGGCCTGCAATAATGGTAGGATCGGAACGATGCATTTCCTGCAGAATGCTACCCAACTTTTCGTCTTCCTGCGAGTTCTCCGCTTTAACAGCTGTCATAAAAATGGGATCAGGAAAAGCGATGGGTTCAAAACCGGCATCTGCATTTTTCATATCCATCAATGAGTCATTGGTTCTGATTTCCTTTAACTTGATGGTTACAGCAATATCTCCTGCAACAACCTTGTCAACTTTTTCCCTGTTTTTGCCGTTTACGACAAAAAACTGCGAGATACGTTCCTTATTACCATTTCTGGGATTAATCATATCCTGACCTTCGGTAATTGTTCCGCCATAAACCTTAATCATCGAAACTTCACCAAGATGTTGTTCGTTGGCGATCTTAAAAACAAATAGTCCGGCAGGATCAGTGGCATTACAATGATACTCTTTTCCTTCGGTTGTTTTGCGCGGGATTGCATTAGCAGGGCCGGGACAGGAATGCACGATAAAATCCATCAATCGGCTCACGCCTATTCCATGCTTAACGGCACCACACATGATGGGGAAAATAACACGCTGAACCAAACCCAAACGAACACCAGCGCGGGTTTCTTCGAGACTGAGTGTGTCGTTTTCAAAATATTTCTCCATCAGCTCATCGTCACCTTCCGAGGCATTTTCGACCAAAAGTTTGTGCAGCGCTTCAGCTTTTTCCATTTCATCGGCTGGAATATCAAGCACTTCCGGTAAACCGCCATCTTGCTTAAACTTCAACATTTTCATCAGCATCAGGTCGATAATTGTATCAAAACCTTCTCCTGTATTAACGGGATACTGCACCAGCGTGGCTTTGTCGCCAAAATAATCTTTGATTTGGCGTACTGCTTCATCAAAATTAGCATTATTATGGTCGAGCTGATTCACAAAAAACACGACAGGAGTCTGCGAAATACCTGCCATTTTCCAGGCATTCTCCGTAGTCGCCTCAACACCAGCCTGACCATTAATTGTCAAAATTGCTGTATCAGCCACTGTGGTTGCAGAAAGAATATCACCAGAGAAATCGCTAAATCCGGGAGCATCTAATATATTGATCTTCTTCTCTTCATGGATGGTATGCAACAAGCTCAGATGGACTGAGATCTGACGATCCAATTCAATCTGACGGTAATCAGAAACCGTATTCTTGTCATCAACACTTCCTTTTCTGTTAATCGCTTTGCCCTCAAAGAGCAAATTCTCAGCCAATGTAGTCTTGCCGGATTTCGCAGCACCAATCAAGGCTACATTCCGGATTTCATCTGTTTGATATACCTTCATATAAAAAGCGGTTAAAGTTTGTCAAATATTCCAAAAATAGGCTTGCAAATCTAAGCATTTCAGTTATATAAACAAATGATGCCGCTTATTTATAATGAAGACAATTAAGCTTCAAAATAATTTATAATGAATTGATTTAATGCTATTTACAACCATCAAATCAAAAAATTGAAAATCCAGTGACAGAAAGGCTAAAAAACCTGCTAAGACATTATTGTCTGAAGCTGAAGTCGAATCTGTTGCCAGCGCGACTCGTCCATTTTAGCTCCCATTACTTCGATAACGTTGCCTGCCAGCAGACTTCCGATACGTCCGGCTTGCTCAATAGACAATCCATTAGCAATTCCATACAAAAAACCAGAGGCATACATATCTCCGGCTCCGGTGGTATCAATAGCTTTGGCAGGAATGGGTTTGATATGCCAGGTTTCACCCTGATGTTTGATCAGTGAGCCTTCTTTGCCGATTTTTACGATGGCTGTTTCGCAGTGTTCAGCAATGCGATCGAGTGCAGCCTCAGGAGCCAGCCCGGTAAGTGCTTTGGATTCCTCTTCGTTAGCAAAAACCATATCAATTTTGCCATTCAGCAATTCATTCAGAAAATCTTTCTGGTCTTCTACTACATTAAAACTGGCAAGGTCTATCGCTACTTTCAGTCCGGCCTTGGCAGCCAAATCAATAGCTTTTAACAGCAAGGCTTTATTTTGCACCAGATAGCCTTCGATATAGAAGTAATCGTAGCCCTTAAAAAGCATTTCTTCGAGATGTGTATCTGAAAGTTCGATTGCTGCACCAAGGCAGGTGGCAAAAGTGCGTTCGCCATCGGCCGTGACAAAAGCATGCGCAATTCCGGAGGCTGTAGCACTGCTAAAAAGAAAGGGAGAAATACCGGCTTTAATCATGTCGTCTTTAAAAAAATCGCCCGTAACATCTGCGCCCACATGCCCGATAAAAGCAGTTTCTACTCCCAACCTTGCCAAACCGTGAATAGTGTTGGCTGCCGATCCACCCGATGACATGATCCGTGCTAACTTTTTCGTGGCTATATCTACGCTGGCCGAACGCAATGAATCAACAAGCTGCATGCTGCCTTTTGGTAATTGCAGCTGCGTGAGTATGCTTTCGTCATCCACTTTTATCATGATATCCACCAGGGCATTTCCTATGCCTAAAACCTTCTTTGCCA
Organism: Bacteroidota bacterium; assembly: GCA_018830105.1. Classification (GTDB taxonomy): domain Bacteria; phylum Bacteroidota; class Bacteroidia; order Bacteroidales; family F082; genus UBA5536. Next base: position 121,888 of record JAHJTC010000006.1, on the reverse strand, counting down.
TAAATTTAATTTTTTAAAAAATGAGTTGCAAAGGTATTAAAACCAAACAATAAAAAGCGGCAAACAGAACACCCGGCCTTGGTGCAATGGCTTCAATCGGGGTTTGCTGTGAAAGATTGCGCAGAAAAGTCATATTCCGCAATTCAAATGCTGAAGCCTATTGCATGATCAACGATTTGGTAAATACACCTTTATTTGTAAATACTTTTAGAATATACCATCCTTGCATAGTTCTATCAATGACGAAATTGCATGCCCCATCATTGCAGGAAACAAGCCGAATTTTGTCTGAAAGCTGGCGTCCGCTAAGGTCGTAAAGTTCTATTTGTTTCACACGGATATCATCAGCCAGAAAAAGCTGAAAATCACCATTTCCGGGGTTTGGCGCGATATATAATCCATCCGTTGCTTCATTTTCAGGCATGCCGATAAAGCAATCCTCCAGGACAGTCAGCTGCATATTTCCCGAAGCGGTACATCCATCCAATACCCCCACAACAGAGATTTCGCGCGAAGTGCCGGTCTGATAATCTGTTCCCAATATTGTGATCTGCTGAGTGGTTTCTCCGGTATTCCAAAAGTATTGGCTAAAACCTTCGCCGGCATCCAGCCGCAAGGTGTCGTTGGGGCAAATCGCTGAATCGGCACCCAAATCGATGCTGGTTAAACCACCAAAAACTCTTGTCGTAACAAAGGCGCTGTCGGTGCATTCATATTCATTGCTGTAGCGATAAACAATTTGGTGTACGCCATCCCCTGCCAGCTCGGGATAAAAAGTGCCTGCTACCATTCCCGGACCCGAAAATAATCCGCCAGCGGGTAAGCCCGTTAAAGGTGAGGGATCATCAGATTGACAATAAACGGGCAACAAGCCAGTGATAGTCAAATCAGTTGAAGGAAACACATTCAACACTAAAACGGCTGTATCACTGCAACCAAATTGATTCATCCCAATTACTGTATAGCTGGTTGTGTCCGTAGGTTGTACAGAAATCTGGCTGCCACTTTCGCCTGTACTCCATTCGTAAGTTTCGGCACCTGAAGCATTTAATACTACCCCGAAACCGGCACATATATCGTTGGCTGAAGCGTTTACAAGAACTTCCGGTTTATCTCTTACAATCACCTCAACGGTGTCAGTTGCGCTACAATATAGTGGGGCCGAATTTTCAACAACTGCCCAATAAACAGTAGTTTGATCAGGCTGAAGTTCGAGCAGGTAAGATTCAGCAATCAAGCCATTATCATTATACCATTTACACGTAAACCCTCCTGTAGCTTCGAGCTGGATTGATTCGCCCAAACAAATATCCTGATCATCGCTAACTGTAATTTGCGGGTTTTCGAACACGCTTATATACATACTATCACTGTCCATACAGCCTTGATCCGAAAATATTTCAGCTTTTATCCAGCCGCTTTCGTTGGGGGTGAAAACTCTATTGAGGATGGTTTCATTGCCAAAGAACACAGTGTCCGTTTCATTCCAAACTACTTTATCGGCCATAATGTGATTATTGCTCGAAACATTCAGGCTTAAGCTATCGCCCATGCATAGTTCCAGTCCACCGGTTTCAATTTCGAGTAAAATTTGCGGATGGCTGTAAACCGCCACAACTGCAGTATCTCTTGCCGTGCATCCATAACCGTTGTAAGCCTCGGCCCAAAGATTATACGTTGTATCAGTGACAGTTGGCAGAAAATCGATACTCTGCGCTGTGCTTCCGTCCCACCATTCAAAACCATCGGCATTTTGCGCATTGAGTTGCAGTGTAATACCTTCGCCAAAACACAATTCGGATAATGCAGGAGTAACCTCAATAAGAGGCACATCCAGTGCAAAAACCAGGATTGAATCAGCGGCCATACAACCACTTGGCGCAAATACTTCCAGTTTGATGGACGTGGTATCCGTTACCATCCATGCCAGCTCGAAGGATGTTTCATCAAGCAGCTCGTCTCCGGCATACCAGGCATAAAGGTAGTTATCGCCCTGCGGTGCTTCCAGAAAAAGTGTATCCCCCATGCAAACCTGAATATCTTGCGGAAAATCAATTTCCGGCGTATCCAATGGATACAACCAAACAGAATCACTTGCCAGGCAACCACTCGGCGCTGTAACCTCCAGCACAAGCATTGCAGTATCTGTAATTAGCAGCTGCAGCTGCATGGTGGTATCAGCAAGGAGTTCTCCATCAAGCAACCAATCATACTGAAACCCTTCGCCAACAGGACCTGCGATAAGTGTAGTATCATTTTGGCATCCTTCGATAAATTCATCAAAATCGAAAACAGGCGACAGCAGGGCGTTGATTAACACCGTATCCGTGCTAATACAGCCATTTGGTGAGCCAATTTCAGCAACCAGCTGAACACTGTCCTGCACTACAAATCCATAGGTATTGGTGTTAGCAGCAAGCGTATCATCATTAGCAATCCACAAATAGGTGTAATCTTCAGAAAAAGGCAGCTCGAACGAAATGCTATCGCCCTGACAAATATCCTGGTCAGGGCCAAAATCAAAAACTGGTGCTTCCAAAACACTGATAGTGATGGTATCAGAAGCCTCGCAGCCCCCTGTTGTTATCAGGTCTACCCAATAGGTTGTCGTAATATCGGGACAAACCGTTATGGATTGTGTTGTGCTATCGTTACTCCACAGATAGGTGTTTCCTTCGCCAATAGGGGCTTCCAGACTTACGCACTCACCCTGACAAATTTCCATATCGTCGCCCAGTGTAAATGTACAAACCTCACAAAAACCACTCTCGTATTCCACATCAGGAATTGCACACAACCTATCTTTAAGTGCTTGTTGTTCATCGCCTTCAGGAACCATCAACACATAATCCATTGCAATTGAGCAATCATATTGCGTCTGTGTTTGCTCAGCGATTGTAACCATACTGTCAGCAACAATAGCCGGATCTTCAATTTCACGGCCATTCCATTCCAGGTTAATTAAAGCCGATGAAGTTCCAACACCATTATAACTGTTGTTTGTCCCGCCGTTTATCGAAATATTGGTGATTGTTGCTCCCGTAACTTGTAAATTCAGGCTAAGCGGATAAAAGCGCTGATCGTTTGGAATAGCTCCTTCCAGCAAAATAAGCATACTCGTACCGGCAACGTTATATACCACTTCGGTTAGCTCCCGGATTCGCAGGTAGTCGAGAATTTCTTCTTCGCTGGTCATCCAGATATTGTCCTGGCCGGTAATGCCATAATTATCTGCCAAGGCGTTGAAATCGTTATAAAATTTCGTCTCTCCATAGTTCAAAGTAATACTATGACCATACATCGGCAGCCACCAGTTTCCTTCGGCAGTTGCCATAAAGTCAGCCAAATCAGGAACCGGAGAATCCTCAGCACTTCTGCGATTTAATTCTAAATTTTGATTCCAGTCCGTAAAATCAGTTACATCTACGCCATTATCCGAAATCACCTGACCCCCAATACGAAATGCAGTACGGTAGCCATTATCAAATGCAGCCTGTGTATAGTCTTGATTGCCATTGGGATTGACCAATACCCTGGTTCTTACGCCACCGGCGGTTACGCCATAAAGTTTGCGGCGAATATAACTTTCGTTTCTTCGAATGCTATAATGCATAAAATCGCCCGAGGAGCCATCATCAGAAACCCCATGATTATAAATGCCAGAGCCATTCTCGTACATAAGTGCCAACTGATCCCAGGTGACATTGGTAAAGCCATTTGCCGGATCATGCATATCGAGGCCGTTAAAGCTGCTGAAAGAAAACAGCGCTGTACTGATTTTAAAGGACAATGTATTACCACATCCATCCGTATAAAACAGACCCGGATGGTTGGTGTTTCCAGTATTGATACCGGTGAAAAACGGAAAACCAACACTAAAAACATCCCCTATTCCGTCATCGGTATGAAAGCTCAGGGCAAACTTTTTATTATACCTGAGCGGGCTTTTTTCAACGAGCGCTTCTGTTGGTTGCTGATCAAAAGTGACCATAATAAAATTGATGCCTGGCTCTGAGGTTTGCCCACTGATCGTATTAGCAGCAAATAGTGATGTAGCCAGCAAAGCTGCAAATAGGCTATATCTGTATAAATTTATAATTAATTTCATAGCGATTATCTCCTGTCAAATTCAACGGGTTTAGGACTATTTCCGGGTGGTTGCAACGGTCTCAAAGGCTTTCGTTTACGAGTGACGCCAGACTTATAACTGTGCGTCTGAGTTCTAGCGGGAATACGATAACCTACGCTAATTTCATGCGCGCCTCCAGCTCCGTTGTATATGCCTCCCAACCCAAATTCATAGGAATATCCTAAAACAAAATTATCAATCAACTCGCCACCCAAACCCATAGCCAGCGTATTTCCGCTACGATAAAGCAATCCGAAATGGTATTTTTCATCATAAAAAACAGTCGCAGAAATATCAACAACCGAAGGCTGATTATCTGTTTTTTGATACACGCCAAACACTTGCAACTTCCAGCGATCGACCAGATGAAAACGGTTGGAGGCATGGATCAAAAAAGCCCTTTCAAAGGCAAATTTGCCATCGGATGTCAGGTTATAGGCATCTTTAGAACGAAAAAGGACAGGCATTCCAATGCCAAGATGCAAATCGCGCCAATTGTAAATCAACCCAAAAGCCGCATTAAAATCCGTGCCTGTGATACGGCTGATATCTTTTAATAAAGGATCATCCAGGTCAGCATTAACCTGATCAAAACGCACAACACTTTGGTACAAACTCCCTGAAAGGGAAAATGAAAGGTATTGTTCATTAGCCATGAGTAGCCTGTAGCTATAATTCAGGCTGGCCTTGATGCGGTTAAAGATATCCGTATTGTCCGCAATAATTTCGCCACCAAGGTACATCTGCTTGTAAACAGGAGAAAAACCATTAGCGCGAAATGTTTGCGGGCTTCCTTCGATATTTGCCCAATCGCGCCGATAATTCAGATAAACAGCCGAATGATCGTAAGCCCCTGCAAAAGCCGGATCGAGGCTATAGCGATTAAAGATATAATGTGAGCTAAAGGGCATCTGCTGCGACAGAGCTGTTACAACAGTCAGCAGTGAAGCCACACAAGTTAAAAGGTATTTTAAATATAGTTTTATCATCGTAAAATACTGATTGGTCCTTTAATTACATCACCATTTCCGCCTTCAATCAGGTAATAATAGGTGCCTTCGGGTAAGGGATTCCCATTGTAAGTTCCTCCCCAATCATTGTCATAATCATTGGACGAAAACACCTGACGCCCGGCCCGGCTGTAAACAGCTACTTTTGCAGGTCGCCACTTATTCAGATCGATAAGCCAGACATCATTAAAACCATCGCCGTTGGGCGTAATCAGATTCATGATTCCTTCGGTCGGATCAATGGGGTCGCTGGTTTCAACAACACTAAAAAAACGACTGTTAGGACAGCCATCATAGTAAATCTGTACATCAAAGAAACCTGCATTGATCACCCTGAAGGTTTCAGTTTGAACACCGCCAGTCCATTCAAGACTGTCGTATGTGCTTGCTACTAAAAAAGTTAAACTACTTCCTGTAGCCATTTGCAGCTCAGCATCTTCGGCAACAGCTGTGCCATCGTCAAGGCGTAAATCAACCACAGGTGCTTCTCTGATGCTTAATGATTGACTTGCTGAATCGACACAGCCATAATTTGAAGTGACGATCAAGGAAACTTCATAGGAACCAATCGCGTCATAAAAATGTGTTGGATGTTTAAAATCAGCGGAACTGCCATCACCGAAAGACCACTCCCAGGTATCCGGGAAACCAATATTTACTGATGTCCTGTCAGTAAACTGAACCGTTTCGCCTTCACAGGTATTGTCAAAATCAAATCGCACAAAAGGAAAGTCAGCTACTGGCACTGCATGATATTGCAATTCCATTTGGCCGCTTTTTGTTTTTACCCTCAAGCCTGTAAGCTTCTCGCCGGGTTGTTCAAATAAGTATTGTACGGTGTCGCCAAAGGCATCACCAAAGATACCATCGCCATTCAGGTCCCATTCTTTAACAAGGATTGAATCATTGCTTTCAATGCGGCTAAAAAACTGTGTGGCATTCCCATAACAAACCGTATCGTAGATAAAATCAATACTCAAAAGATATTCCACAACAATTACTATGGTGTCGCTGCTAACGCAACCAGCTTCACTTGTACCCTCTACGATGTATTGCGTTGTTTGCTCAGGCATTACAATAAGGCTGTCGTTGGTGCTACCGTCTGACCAAAGATAGTCGCGTGCACCCGAAGCCACCAGCAACACTTCATCGCCGGGGCCGATCGTATCAGTTTCGGTGTTAATAACCACATCCGGCAAAGGAATAGCCGTTATTTCAACCGTATCTGCAATAATAAAACCACCGCCAAGATTTGCTTCAGCCCACAGCACCGTATCACTCAAGGTTTCAAAAACGATTTGCTGCGTTGTTTCTCCCGTGCTCCACAAATAGGACTCTGCCTCGGGGGCTTGATAATTTAGGAGGCTTCCAAAACAAACTGTGGTATCTGCTCCTAAAAACTCGTTCAAGGGACAAAATCCGGATTCGTAATCATAAGCAAAAACACACAGCCTCTCGCGTAACTCTTCTTTCAAATCACCTTCCTGCAGCATCAACACATAATCCATTGCAGCAAGTGCATGCGCGGCAGTAGGTTGATTTTCTGTTTGCTCAACCGCCTGAATGGCCTGCTGCTCGATATCCGGAACCACACTACCTCTCCATTTTAGATTTAAAAGGGCATCACTTCCACTGTAGCGATAGGTTGAGATTGCATCGGGCTCTTCAACAAGCATTTCCACAATATTTGACTCCCCCTCAACGACTAAAGTTAAGCAATATTCCCTGAAATCGATGGGCATTTCATCAGCAGTGAACGTAATCTCAACGATATTTCCATTGATTTGGGTCTGCATCTCGACCAGCTCTTTAACGCGAAGGTATTCGAACAACTCGGCCGAAGTGGCTACCCAAATATTATCACTTCCATTGCGGCCAAAACTTCCGGCAATCTGGTTCATTTCCTGTTTGAAAGCATCAAAACTTAACCCGGAATTAAAATCTTCAAGATAATACGTGCCCACCGGATGATTATTTTCGCTGCTTTGCTGCGCCAGTTGGAACACCTGATTATAAAAACCCGCTTGCAAAGGCGACCTCGAGACCTGAATTCCGCTTATTGAGCCAAAACTTTCAACCGGAGAAGGGTTTGGCAAAGATCCTGCACCACTGGCATAAACAGCAAGGTATTTTTGACGCGCAAAAGTCAGCTGATCCTGTCCGTTGTCAGGCACTACATAGGTTTTTGTGCGAAATCCCCCCTGAATTGTTCCACTCTCGGTTTTGCGTTGTGTGTAGCTAAAACTTCTGTCAACTTCCACAGCCGGATCTGCCTGTGGCGGAAAGTTTAAGCCATTGGCAACGATACCAAACTCGCCCGCCCAAAGGTTAATTATGTTGTCCCAGTTCAGAAATCCGGGTTTGTAGTCATGCACATCTTCTCCGTTTTCATCGAAAGCATAATGCACGGCATCCATTTTAAAAGGTTGAATACTGTTTATCTGTCCCTCGGTAAAAAATAGCCCCGGATTGCCAGCCTGTCCTTTAAAAAAGGGTAAAACATCATTATCTATGGCTGGATCGCCGTTGTTTAATTGCAAAACCACGGCAAAATCCTTGTTATACTTTAGCGGTGTCATGCTGATATTTAAACCATCTGCCGGTTCCTCAACAAAAGTGAAAGTAATCTTAAACGCTTCAACAGTACTTTGCTGAGCAGTGCTATTGTGTCCGGACAACAATATACCGATTAAAAAAAGCATCCATAAGGTTGGTTTATATTTCATGGGAGCATTCCTGTATTTTGAAACCATAAAGATAGTTTATCATTCCATACCTCCGCAAATTTATCAAAACGACTTATTCACATTTTATTCAATCGAAAAATTGGCACTTAAACAGCCTTATAATCAATAAAATACTAATTTTGCATGAAACGGATGTATATGCCTAAATCACTATTTTTCACCACTTTATACATTTTACTCTTTTTGTTTTCCTGCAAAAATAAATTGCCTGATTCGCTTCTCGAAAGTGGTATAAGCAAGGAATTAGTTGAGTTGCGAACAACACAAATTTCAAATGTTAACTATTTGTTGTACCTGAAAATCCCGGAAGAAAAACCCTATGAAATTAAAGCAAGTTTGGTGCTGGAGTTTTTTTTGGCGGATAATTCAGAACCATTAATTTTAGATTTTCACCCGGAAAGCAGCTATTTGCTTGACGTCTTCATGCAAGGAGTTTCACTTCCATATACTTATCGCAACGGGCATATCATTATTGAAGGTAAAGAATTCGATCCGGGCTATCAACAACTTGAATTCCAGTTTAATATGCCACAAGAATCTCTTTTAACTGGCAAAAACGTTCTGTTGACTCATCCCAATGCCGGAAATGCTTTTCTTGCGTTTCCAGCGTTTTATCAAACCAATCTCAATGCTTCCTTTTTATTGAATATGGAAATTCCTGCTACACACACGGCTATCTCAAATGCCCCTTTGCTAAAGGAGTCTGTTCGCGGAAGCCGAAAATCTATAGCATTTGCCAAAACAAGCATTATAGCGGTTGATCAGTTTAGTTTCATCTCGGGAAATCTTATTATGCTGCAAGCTAAAACTGACACAACAGCAATTACCATTTATTATCCGGAACAGGACAGCATAGCAGCAAAAGATGTACTTTCTGGCATTAAGCTATTTGTTAACAAAGAAAGCAAAGTCCAATTAAAAAAAACGAAAACGGATTATGTTTTTCTCACTGATATACCCCTATCTGATCCGTTTCAACTTCCAGGCATTACTATTATCACAGCGGTTGATCAATAAACCTTTCTAACATAAATCCCTTTAAAACAATGAAAGCAACATACTGGCAGAAATATTATCCAAAAAACTTGTTTAAAACCAAATTATCTTTAATTTTGCAGCCTCTTAGCAAAAGCTAAGAATTCCTCCTTAGCTCAGTTGGTTTGAGTCCCGCACATACGGGATTAATCAGAGGGTCGCTAAGATGGATCATTGAAATAAAGGATTTATTCCTCCTTAGCTCAGTTGGTTAGAGTCCCGCACATGCGGGATTAATCAGAGGGTCGCTAGGATGGATCATTGAAATAAAGGATTTATTCCTCCTTAGCTCAGTTGGTTAGAGCATCTGACTGTTAATCAGAGGGTCTCAGGTTCAAGTCCTGAAGGGGGAGCTTAAGAATAAGGGAGTTACGACAAATTGTAGCTCCCTTTTTTATTTGCATACATACTATATACATACTTTTTCCAGAAAATAGTTGTTTGATATGGAGAAACTTTATGAGCCAACAAGCATTAATCCTTTAGCATACTTTCAATATTTAATTGAACTGGGTGGGCTACAAGATAGAATAAGGAGATTTATAGGAAATGCTGAAGAGTATGGTAGCTTAATTGATTATAAACGAATTGCCTGCACTTATGAGGGAATTGATAAATTGACAAGTGAGAAGGTTCATTTATAAGTCACCTTAGAAAGTGAGATTTCATTTGAAATCAAGCAAAATATTAATAAAGCCAAGTTGCTATTCAATTACCATGCACACTCATTGAACTTTCCAGAGCAGAGCATTTATGTAAATAAAAATATTGATAACCTATCTGTTTTAATTTCAACATGCGGCAAAGAAGAAGTATATGGGGTAATTGAGATTATTCCAGAGCAGCTAAAAGAATTTTATTCCTGGATGGAGGAGTGGAAAGCAAAGTATAACTTAAGAATTCCAGAGGAAAATATTGGTCAAGCCAGTAAAAAAGCTTTAATGAATGAAAATAAGGATGATTTTTCTGAATTGGAATCCAATTGTGAAGTCAAAATAGCAAAGATTAAGGAGAGGCTTTCGCATTTAAATGGCAAGAATGAATACAACAAGTCATTTTTATCTGGACATGATTACGAAGAGCTGGTCAAATTGACGGTAGAATTGGTATGCAATAATTCTTTCCATACTCCTCACAATACCTTTGATTTGGATGGCATTTCTGTAAGGTCAATTACATATACTTATTATCTAATAATGAGAGATAATGAGCCACAGCATAAAGTCAATGATAAATATATTGATTTTCTTCATGAGGTTTTTCACAATAAATTTGCCAACACAGAAAAGGAAACCACTAAAAAGAAGCTATCTTCCCGCCCCAAAAGATATCCTTTTTAACGAGTCTGGTGTTTTCTGACAAAAACTACTCTATTTCTAAAATATATCAAGTTATTTAGGTTCTACTTCCAAATGGATTCTTAGCCTATAGTTAGGTGAATACTGCATTTTATCGCTTACTCGAGTTATCAAGCTGAGGTCTTTTTTCTAACTTTCACCACCTACTCACCTAATTCACCACCTTCTCACCTGATTCACTATTTAAGCACCTTTTATCTATTTCGGTGTTTTGCAGTAAAATTAATTTATATACCAATGGATAAATTATTAAGTAACATCCTACAGCTCCAAAAGGAGCAGATTTCGACCCTCAAAGAAATGAGGGAGGCTCTTTATGAGCTAAAAACAGAGTTGAAAAAAGTTAGCTTGTTCAAGAAAGAGGTGCTTTCACTTGCAGAGGCCAGTCAATTGACAGGGATCAGTGCGAGTGACCTCTACAAAAGAACCTCAAACAGGAGTATTCCTTTTTTCAAACCCTCTGGAAAGCTAATCTTTTTCCGGCGCACTGAACTTGAAGCATGGTTAACCAGTAACCGTGTCTCGACAGTGATGGAAATAGAAGAGAAAGCAATGAAGTTTCAAATCTGTAAAAATTAAAATTTATGAGAATTAATAAGATGTTTTTCTTTAGGAAAATTAAGAACCTTGTTAAAAACCAAAACAGGACAGAGGACTCAATTTCAGCGGATTCTCTTAAGGGAGTTCGGTACATCAACAACAAAGTTTTTGCTGATGTTATGGGGGTAAGTACCCGAACAGCTCAAAAATGGAGGTCGCGCGGAATTTTGCCATATTCAAAGTTTAGTGGACGGGTTTATTACGATGTGAATGACATCAATGAAATGCTCCACAAGTGTCAAATAAAGCCATTTGTTGACAAGGCATAGAGAAACCTACTTATCTAAGCATGGTTTTGCAGAGCAGAAAAGAATACCAACAAGAAAATCTGCAACCATGCCTTTAAAAATATTAAGTATGAGTAATCGAAAATTAGATTCTAAAGCAAAACAAAGATTATCATTATGTCAATAAACGAAAATGTCATTCTTGGCAGAATTCTTGAAAAGGTAGAAAAAATTGACTGGCAAACACATTTAAATATGGAAGCCGACAAGAATTTGCTTAAAAGCGAAAAGATCGTTGCTGTTGTTGACTACTTGTTGGATTTGGCTCAAAAGGAAAAGTTCAGTTTATGTCAACATAATGGGAGTGCCTATCTTTTCAATGGAGCTTTTTGGGTCAAATTAGAAGACTATGCATTATCGAATTACTTTGGAGACGGGGCAAGAAAAATGGGAATTGATAAACAGCTTTCACGCTATTATGGTTTTCGAGACAGCCTTTTGAAGCAGTTTAAAAGTGCCGCATTCCAACAAAAGGAAAAACGGGCTTTCGATGCTATCTTGATTAATTTGTCTAACGGAACCCTGCAAGTTTCGCCGAAAGGATATCGAATGAAAGATTTTGATCCAATTGATTTCTTAACATATCAGCTCCCTTTTGAATATAACAAAAAAGCGAAAGCATTAGATTTCAAAGGTTTCTTAGATAAAGTGCTCCCTGACCAATCGGTTCAAAATGTTCTTGCAGAATATATTGGGTATTTGTTTATTCCAAATTCTGTTATGAAACTGGAGAAGGTCTTGATGCTGGTTGGTGAGGGAGCTAATGGTAAAAGCACATTTTACGAAATCATCAATGGACTATTGGGAAGGGAAAATGTTACCACTTACTCTATTTCTAAACTTACTGATAGTAATGGCTATTATCGCGCAATGATCGGAAATAAGCTTTTAAACTATTCAAGTGAGATTGGTAATAAGATGGATGCTACAGTTTTTAAACAACTTGCCTCAGGAGAAGCAGTTGAAGCAAGATTACCTTATCGGGACCCCATGATCTTAGAAAACTATGCCAGGTTGATTTTTAATACCAATGGATTACCCAGTGATGTGGAGCATAATCATGCTTTTTTCAGACGCTTTTTGATAATTCCATTTAACGTTACAATACCAGAATCAGAGCAAGACAAACATCTCAGCCAAAGAATTATTCAAAATGAACTACCTGGTGTGTTAAATTGGGTTTTGAAAGGCCTTGATAGACTCATAAAGCAAAAAGGGTTTTCTAAAAGTGAGATAATTGATAATGCTTTAGTTTCATATAAAAAGGAATCAGATAACGTATTTATGTTCATTGAAGATCAAGGTTATGTGTTTGACACTGCTAACAGAGTAACCCTTAAAGAAGTGTATTATGAATACAAAGGCTATTGCTCTGACAATGGTTATCGGCCTCTTGGAAACAAGAACTTTAGAAAGAGGATCGAAAAGCAAGGGTTTACATGCCAAAAAACAAATGTTGGCATTGTTGTCAATTGCAAGAAAACTGCCTAATTGAAGCGACTCGAAGGTCGTTTTATTATTTTGTTTAACAACATACATATCGTCACTTCGTCACAAAAATGTCAATTCATTCGTGACGGAGTGACGATTTTATTGTATATCAAAAAGATTTAATTAGTGCCAACTTATCAATCTGATTAAATTTATCAGTTGTCAGGAATATTTTATTGCAACCAATCGCAGGCGAAAGGTTTGCAAAACCAACTGTTAAGTAGTTAAAAACTTGTTATTAAGCTACTTATCCGCTATAAAATTCATTTAAGTTGTCAAGCAGTTGATTCAGCCGAATATTCATCTCGACTTTTTTGTTGAATTGTATTTCTGTTTTGATTTGGTTTTTGAGCTGAGCAATTTCTCTTTGAAGTTTATCCAGCATAGCTACATCTGCCAGCAGCTGATTAAAATTTGCTGTTTTGTTACGTATGAGTTTGGGAGCAAGCTGGTTGCATATTTGAAAGAAGATATGGTCGAGGCTTTGCTTTAAGGTGAAACTGATGCTTTGGGAAGAAGTCGGTTTCCAATTAGATGCATAAACCCAATCTATTACCATATTGTCATTATCAAGTGGATTAGGATGTTTCTGTGCCGCTGAGTGGTAATATTCGTCCTCAAAGAATATAGTGAAGAGTATGTGATAAGGAATGGCCTTGTCAATGATTTTAAGCAAGGGAGCAATGATGGTTTTTGTTTTAAGCGTAATCGTTATAAACTGAATTTCTGAAACTTCATTACCCGGTAAGTTGATCGTTTCGGTAGATAGTTTGTTTGTCCAGGTAATTTTAGCGACCAGATCAGTAAATTGCTTTTTCTGCTTCCAGTTTGTGTAATAATCAAAAGCATTTTTAGGAATGCTCTTGTTTACTGTCGTTGAGGGTGGAAGATTAAAATGTTCCATCACTTTACGATTAGGAAAGAAATCAGTTTAAAATCTTCAATACCCTTGAACTTGTCTTTGAGGGCTGTTGTACCGCCAGAACGGAACAAGCTTTGTACCTCTTTTTCTTCTTCGGTGTGCAGGATTGATTGAATACTTTTCTTCAACAGGCCGGAATAGCTGGCCATATCATGGTATTCATCTGTTTTATCACTTATTATCTGGCATAGTTTAACAATAGGTTCGTCCTGACCTTTGGCCAGCATTCTGATCGCATCGAGTATTTTTTTTGATTCAATGTGGTTCAGGAAAATTTTACCATCAGACAGTATATAGACTAAATAGTAGGGATGAAGCCTGTTGAGCTTGTTGATGTTAATGTTTTCGTTGACATTTTTGAGTACAAATACCACTCCTGGTTTTAACAATTCGCTGGATCGGACAACTGCATGCAAGCCTTCCGGAATATTGGAAAGCTTGCCATAGGTTTTGATGTAATTGGATAAATCCACTCTGAAATCATTTAAACCAAGATCCGTAATACTCACCCCTTCGCGCAAATCTTCCAGATCAATCACTTCTTCCTGTAGTTTCTGGAGTTGGATTTTACGGTATTCGAGGTCTTTTTCATTAATATTTAAAATGTTATCATCCCCTGTACTCGTCATCGTGGTGATCAGCATTCTGCTTTCCACGCGCTGTTTGAGGTTAATATAGGTATCGAGAGATACAGCCGGCCAAAAGTTGACCATGGTGATATTCTCATTGGTAGAACCTATACGATCGATACGGCCAAAACGCTGAATGATGCGCACGGGATTCCAATGAATATCGTAATTAATGAGGAAATCGCAATCTTGGAGATTTTGACCTTCAGAGATGCAATCGGTGGCAATCAGTATGTCTATTGATTCTTTTAGTTTGGGGTAAATACTGGCTTTATCCTTTGATTTTGGAGAAAAGCATGTGAGCATGGCATTTAATTCAGCAGGTATTGATGATGCCGTGGTAAGGCGTTTTGAACCAGTGATCAGTGCAGCATTTAGTTTGTATTTTTCTTTGAACACGAGATTAATATGTTCATAGAGGTAATTTGCTGTATCAGCAAAAGCAGTAAAAATGATTGCTTTTTTATTGTCAGGGTTAGATGGGTTTTCAATTTTCTGTTCGAGGAGTTCAATCAGTGTTTGCAGTTTTTTGTCATGCCTGCCTCTGATATCGACGATGGCACTCCATAGCTTATTGAGTGATTCCAAATCCTCATTCAGGTCTTCGGACCATTTACGTGTATCCAGATCCGCCACATGAACTTTTACTTTTCGACCGATCACATTTTCTTCATCACCCCAATCATTTTCCCACTCAAAGTTTTCTTCATTTACAAGAGATTCAATGCCTTCATAGGTTGACGAAGCCCCTCTCTTTATTGCTTTGAGGGCTTTTTCGATTTGCATAATGATGCCTTCCATGGTGATACGAAACGAATCAACGGAACTTTCGAGTCGTTTCAGCAGGTTGATCACCATCAGGATTTTAAGACTTTTCTCGCGGTCGATTTGCTTTAATCTGCTTGAACCGGCTTTTACATCTTTATCATAAAGATCAGCATAGAGCTGTACTTTGCTGGGTAACAAATAGCTTAAAGGCGTATAAATGGAGAGGTTAAGCGTGAATAAGCTTTCTGCTATCTGCTGGTAAGTAATGCTATCGTCAGCGGTGAGGGCACTTTGAATGGAAACAGGTTTATTCCGTGTAGGAAACTTGCCAATTGCCGTTGTGTCGTAATAGGTTGTAATGTGTTTACGGGAGCGTGCAATGGTAAGGGAATCAAGTATTTCAAAGAAATCAAAATCAAGCATATCCAGCAAGTGTTCTGTGGTGCGCTCAGGAGTTTTCAGCTTTGTCCAAATATTAAACGCCTGTTGCGCTCTGCGGAAGATGGTTTCGATACCTTTTTCCGTTTCAAGTTTGCTGTCGATAACGGCAGATTCGCCCTCGTAGGCTAATGCCAATTGATTACGCAGGTCGTTAAAGCGATTGTTGACAGGCGTCGCAGAAAGCATGAGTACTTTTGTTTCGATACCTTCACGAATAATTTTGCGCATGAGTTTCTGATACCTGTTTTCTTTCCCTTCAACGGTATTGTTGTTTCGGAAGTTGTGCGATTCATCAATTACCAATAATCCATAATTACCCCAATTGACCGATTCCAGGTTGCGCCCATTGCTGTATCCAGATTCGCGCGACAGGTCGGTATGAAACAGCACATCATAGCGCAAGCGATCAGCAGCCAGGATATTATTTTTGTCGTTGTGGCGAAAGGTATTCCAGTTGGCTTCCAATTTTTTGGGGCAAAGAACGAGAACGTCTTTGTTGCGCATCTCATAGTATTTGATCACAGCCAAAGCTGAAAATGTTTTACCCAAACCAACGCTATCAGCCAGGATACAGCCTTTGTATTTTTCAAGCTTGTTGATGGCTCCGATGGCAGCATCTTTTTGGAAATTGAAGAGCTTGTTCCAGATCACTGTGTTCTTGAAGCCAATTTGGTCGTTTGGGAGGTTGTCCATTGACAGATCATCCAAAAAATCGTTGAAAATGTTGTAGAGTGTGATGAAGTAAATAAATTCCGGGCTGTTTTCTTTGTAGGCGTTTTCGAAGTACTGCTGTACTTTGGAAGTCACATCCTGAAGGTCTTCGTTGTTTTCCCATACCTGATTAAACCAATCAAGGTAGGCTTTGCTGTCAGGAAATTCTGTTTTGTGGATTAAGGTGGGAAAACCTTTCTTTGGTGTTGAGCCCAAGTCGGAAGTTGTGAAGCTGTTTATGTTGGCATAGGCAAATTCGCTTTTAGGGCTGTTTTGAATATGTATCATGCCGTTAAGGGGCTGTGCATGATGTTTATTGGATTTAAACTTTACTTTTTTACTCACCCATCGGGAGCATTCTTTTGCTATGGCACGCTGGTTTAATTGGTTTTTGAGTCGGAGCTCAAATTCACCTCCACATAAATCTGCTTCTTTAAAAAGGTGTGGGATAAAAAATTTTGGCACTTCTTTGTTGAAGTGTTCCTCCAAAAAGGTTGGTGAGCTAAAAATGAAACGTAATTCATCAATCTGCTCCAATTCCTTTTTTAGCTCCTGAAAGGCATAAATGGAGAAAGAAGCAGCGGCAATACTCATCTTACCACCTTTTTGGATGGATTTTTTGAGGTCGTCGCCAAGCCTTATGTTTACGTTGTCGATGAGTTTCATTTCTTATCCAAAATATTTGTCTTCTTCTGATAATTGAGGAATAAGGTGAGAACAATTATTTTCTTCTGCCCATTTCAGCGTCTCCAACCATCTGTTTTTCTTCTCAAAATCACTACTAAAAACCCAGCCGTTTAAGATAAGGGGAACAGGAGGTTTTGGAACAGTCTTGTTTAATTTTTCTTCCCAAAACTGCGTAAGCAAACCATGTATTTTGTGCCAAGATTTCGGGTTAGGTGATATGTATGATAGGCTTTCCATTATTTTAACTGTATTATTTCAAGCAATTTATCATAGCTACTAACTTTCGAAAACTTGACCGTGCCATCGCTGATGGTGTCAAAATGCTGGGAAGCACAATGAATCTTCAGCTTCTCAATCTCTCGTAGTTGAAGGTCTGAATCAGAACCTTTGGTTTCGGCCACAAAGTAGATATGACGCACTTTTTCTTTGTCAAATACGATTGCCCAGTCAGGGCTGTAATTTTCGATGGGCGTTGAGATATAGAAGCTTTTGGGTAGTTTGGCATATACTACCACTTCTACACTGTTTTCGAGAGCCTGAGCAAAGTCCGCTTCAATTTTGGAATCGGAAGTCAGGTAGTCGTAAATGTGTTTTTTCAGTAGTTCGTTATTCTGAAGTGTTTGACTGTCGTTGGTGAACACTGTTTTGGCATCATGACGTTCATCAATTTTGTGGTACACAATGTTGTTGATGATCAGACTTGCTTTTGATTCATTGATCAGGCGGCTGCATTTAGCGATGAATTCTTCAGGATTTTTACGCAGAAGCTGAAATTTCTCCTGCTTTATGGCTTTCAATATCTTTGCAATAGTGCGTCGTGTGAGGTTAGTACGTGTTTCTATTTCGCCAACAATATCGTAAGCGGTATTGGTATAAAGCTCGTTTTTTAACTTTGTTGTGGTGCGATTGGTTTCTCTAATCAAATTTTTCAGTTCCATCTCTTCCTTGGTGCCGGATTCCAGTTCACCAGTCTTCACTTCGTAGATACGATCGCCAATATTGAGCTGAGCATCAATACGGATACGGCTTTCATCAATGAGTTTTGCGGTATCGAAATTGACTTCATAGATTGTTTTTAAGCTGATTTTGTTCCACAACTCCTGAAATTCCTTTTTGGCAAAATTCTTATTAGGGCGCAGGCTGACTGTTTTCCTTTCATTTTCAGGCATAAAGGCCTCACCAGAGTAGATCGATTTGAGTAGTTTATGCACGGATTCACTAAAAGGAACAAGATTTTCCGGAAGTGGCACTTTGTTTTGATCGATCAGTTCGCGACCCAGAGCAGTTATTTTGTATTCATCATCAATTACTTGCGACTGAATTAATTTGAACTGCAACTTACGGGCATCTTCTTCGGAAAGGCGATGCGATTCTCCCTTTTCGTTTGTGACCAGTTTGGCAATAAAGAATTCTTTGTCTGCTTTTTGTGGGCGGTCTTTAAGCGTGGCTGCTATTTCGGCCTGTAAGCCTTTGGCAAAAGATTCAAATTTTTCGGAGGCCACAACGGTTAGCTTGTTGATCTGATGAACCTGACTGCCAATTTGTTCAAAATCAAAACGTACACCATTTTTATCTACGCAGAGGCGCATTCCGCGGCCTACTTCCTGACGGCGGCGATTTTCGCTACCTGAGTCAGGATTTTTCAGCGCACATATCTGGAAAACATTGGGGTTGTCCCAACCTTCTTTGAGAGCAGAGTGAGAAAAAATGAATCGTGTTGGTTCTTCGAAGCTGAGCAGCCGTTCCTTGTCTTTCATGATCAGGTCGTAGGCAGAAATATCATCTGAATCCTCGCTACCACGTTTGACGCCTGGATCAATAATGCGTCCTTTTTTATCGATGGAAAAATAACCATTATGTACCTGAGCAGCATCATCACGAAGCAAATAGGCTTCATAGTCGGTTGGCATATACCCTTTATATACCTTGGAAGGATCGGTTTCGAGCAGAAAGTCGTTGTAATCCTGCTGAAACAAATCCAGGTAATTGTCTCTAAGTTTCTGGTATTCTTCTTCAAATATTTTAGCGTAATCGCCAGGCTGCGGGTTATTATCCTCATCATAAATACGGTACTTTTCAACGGAATCGATAAAAAAGAGTGAAAGCACTTTGATGCCTTTGGCAAAGAGTTCTTTTTCTTTTTCGAGGTGCGAGAGTATAGTTTCGCGTATTTGCACCCTGCGGAAGTCTTTTTCGTTGAAGTTGTTGAGAATGTCGCCGGGATAAAGTTCCATACCGCCCAGCACAATTTTACGCTGGTAACCATCTATTTCAGTAATCATAAGATTCTCATAGGCAGGGATATTACCAGATAGCTCAAACAGATTGGCGCCTTGTTCCAGTTTTAAACGCACCCTTTTTACACCATCTGCACTTCTTTTGTTGATCTCGATGAGCGCCATGGGCGGTTTATTGGTGCTCAAAATGATCTGTTTGAGCTATCTGGTAATATCCGTGCCTGTTATGCCTTTAACGTTGATCCCCTTGACCTGTATTTTTTTGACCAGCTTTTTGTTGTAGGCATCCAGTGCATCGAGACGGTAAATCTTATTGTATTCTTCGCCTGCGGCATGTGTTGCCGAATAGCGCAAGGTAAGTAAGGGATTAAACTCTTCGAGGCTTTTCAATGTGACGGAGCCTTGTTTGCCAACGGATTGAGGCTCGTCAATGATAAGGACAGGATTGGTTTCGGCAATAATATCTATTGGACGACGTGTTCCAAACTGATCGAGCTCCTGTTTGATCCTCCTGGCGTTTTCGCCTCTTGCTGCAAAAGCCTGGGTATTAATGATCATTACACTGATGCGGCTGTCAGAAGCAAAGTTTTCAATGTCTTGTGGCCGGCCTGAGTTATAGATAAAGGGATTGATTTTGTGGCCATACAATTCCTGAAAGTGATCCTGTGTTACCTGAAAGGATTTGTAAACCCCTTCGCGTATGGCAATGCTGGGAACAATCACAATGTATTTGCTCCAGCCATAATGCTTGTGGAGCTCATACATGGTTCGGATATAGGTGTACGTTTTTCCTGTTCCGGTCTCCATTTCGATGGTGAGGTTGTATCCCAGCTTCACACCCTTTGGCCTTTCGATGCGTTCGCTTTCGAGCAGGTCGTTTCGCTGTTGAACTACTTTGATGTTATCAAGCACCTGCGATTCAAGAATATGTATGGGGCTGTTGCGGTAGCCAATTTCTTCGAGTACATCGGTTTCAAAGTCGATTGTTTGTGTGCCCAATGCAGCCAATTTGGCTTTTTTGATCAGATCTTTGCTGCGTTCGAGGGTGAAACGGTTGGTTTTTATGGGTTGTCCTTCGAAACAATCTACTACAGCTTGCACTGCATCTACCTGGAAATCTTGTTGTTTAAATTGTAGTTTCATGCTTGTTTTATCAAATTCAAAAGATGATAACCTGAAGTTGTGATTTTATATCTCTGTTTTGGACTTGTCCTCTTATCCGGGTATTCCATTTCTACTAATCCCAGATCTATTAGTGGATCAAGATATGCTTTCCTGTTCTTTGAATGATTGGTCAATCCAATTGCAGAAAATAGATCTGATCTTTTAATCCAATTTCTTGTAGTTTGAAGTATATCAGAAACTTTAGGATGAATATGATCAGTTACTATTGCTCGAGCCTGATCACGAGCTTGGTCACTAACTTGGTCACTAACGCCATTACAAAAAGCAATAACATCTTCTAAAGAATTGAATACGTGATCTTTATCTTGGTCACCTACTTGGTCACTTACTTGGTCATCTACACCAAATCCTTTATGTATAGGTATTGTTACCAGTACATAATTAGCTTCATCAGTTTCAAAAACAGGATCAGGAGAACCATTATCAGCCATAGCACTATAAATTGTAGGAAAACCTGTACCTCGTCCTTCAGTAAGATGCAATTCCTTCAGGAAATCACCTATTCTGCGATTTCTGTATTCCCGAGCGATGATGTGACGCTGTGTAGCCAGAACATTTGCATTAACAGGCGGAACCGGTCCCGGGTGGCTTAGTATAGTGATCTTATCAGGAAAAACCTGCACTTCAATCGGTGATCTCATTTCATAGCTTTTGTGGTAAACAGCATTAGAAAGGGCTTCCTCGATGGCTTCGTAGGGATAATTGTTAAAACGGTCTGCTTCGGCTTTGTCTTTGTGTTTAACGACCTTTTCTTTTACAATGTTTGTTTGGATAAAGGATAGTGCATTCCGCAACTGTTTTTGCAAGGGTCCTTTAAAATAAACTTCTTTGAATTTCTTGCTCGAATTATCCTCATGCCATACCAATTCAATCCATGCTCGGTTAAAAAAACGTTCTGGTGTTTTGCAAAAAAACATCAAGCCTACATTCACCGGGCGTAAATCTTCATTAGGTCCTTTAGCAATAAGCATAGTTCTACACAGATCAGCGAAAGGGATGTGAAGGCTATCTTCTAACAAGTTGCTTTTGACTTCTTGAAGATACTCTCGGATTAAGCCCAGATCAAGACTGTCAACTGTAGCTTGATTGTTTATTCTGTCATCAAAAGGGATGCGGGCTGCAAGCTCGATTAACTGATTATATTCAGCTGATCCCTGCGGCGCAACAACAGTATTAGAATTGATCCTGACATAATAGTTTCTATGGACGCCTTTTTCTAATGACACAGGGGCAGAATAAGGGCGATTATCTCCAGCAGGACACCAGACGACCAGAATATGCCTTTCATATAAAACATAAGGCTCAACAATAGGAAAATAATTGGGAATAATACGATGACTTAACTGTAATAACTCTTTTTGAATACTATCGATTGAATTTTGTTCTATTCCTTCAGGAGGTAATTTTGCCTGTCCATCAACTTCATCTATGCCAACAATTATATAGCCACCGCCCCAATTATGAATATCATTAGCAAAGGCACACATTGTATGCATTATTTTTTTTGCATTCCAACCTTTTTTCAGTTCAATACGAGCCCACTCAATAGTTTTTCCATGAACCAAATCTTCTATGTTAACTGGTAGTGCCATACCTATATCACTTTCATTTCTGTTTCGGGGCTCAGCTGTTTGAGCAGCTGCTTTACATTTACCTTGGCGGTGTCGCTGCTGAAGCCTTTGTCGCGGAATACGATGCGCAAGGGATGCTCAGGTGCAACGGCCTTGGCAAATGCTTCGTCGATGCCATCATCAAAGCAGGCGAAAAGGGAATTGCCGGCCACTTTGAAGAGCAGCTTGCCTTGCAGCTGCTGCTGTTCTATTTTGAGCGAAAGCGACAAGCCCCAGTCGAGCATTACCTGTGCCAGCAGGTCATCAGGTGTGCGGTCGGCTTTGATGTTATCGGCAAAGAGTTCCATGGCCTCCTGCTTGTAATCCTGTGGGCGGTAATATACATCCTGCATATTGGAGCTGTCGAGGCGGTAGACACGAAAGCCAAAATCGAGTTTGGAAATATCCACTGTCGTATCCTCCTCAAAATCGAGCTTGCCTTGCTGTTGCTGCTGTTTGGCTTGCAGCTCTTCTTTGATTTTTTTGGCGGCACGGCGGATGCGCTCTTTGCCTATTTCGCAGATATTTTTGTAGCCTGCTTTGAAGGCTTCGCTCTTTTCGTCGGTTGCTTCAGGTAGCTGAACTTGAATGAATCTTCTATTTCCAGAGTCGATAGAATTAAGCTCTAATACAGCATGGGCGGAACTCGCGGAACCTGAAAAAAAGTCCAATATTATTGCTTCATTATCTCTTCCTGTGCAGTAATTTATTAATTTGCTTAAAATTTCATGATCCTTTGGGTTGTTAAAAACTCGCTGTCGCCCGAATATACTATTTAGCTCATTCGTAGCTTGAAGTCCACTGCGGTAGAAATATGTTCCCAGCACCTGAAGTCCAATTTCAGGCTCTTCTGTATTCTCGTTTATGCTTCTAACAAGATATGTTTTGCGAACAGGCGGTTCCGTATGATCTTCTCTGAAAACAACAAAACCCTGATCTATCTTTTCTTGCATTATTTCGAGAGATGCATATCTCCAACCACCTGGAGGAATAGCACATGGCTTACCTGTTACGGGGTGAATGACTTCATAGCGAGCACCACCCCTTGGCAAAGACATGTTGTCGTCCCTCCAAACACCACGTTGATCCACATGCGAGTATCTTGAATGTTTCTTTGATGGATGTTCTTTAGGAAGATTTTTATAAAATGCTCTTAACTCTTTTTCTATCTGTGAAAAGTCATTAGAATGTTTTTGTTTTGACATTAGATAGAAATTATAGATTTCTCTTGCACCTGGCTTTTCTTCTCTCCAATAAATGTTTTCATTTATTAAGTACTCTTTATCTTTTGCGAAAACTAAAATGTATTCGTGACCGTGTGAAAAGAATCTTGAATCATTTTTTCTTCCTTTCTCCCATAATAAAGATGATACATAATTAAACTCGCCAAAAATATCACATAGCTGGGATTTAAGATTTCCCAATTCATCTTCTCCAATGCTGATTAAAATGACGCCGTCAGTAGTTAATAAATTCCTTGCAAGTTTCAGTCTGGGGTACATCATACTCAACCAATCTGAATGGTAGCGCCCGGCAGTTTCGGGGTTGGCTATCAGGCGTTGGTTGTATTCGTCTTTTTGGCCGCTTTCGAAAAGTTCTTCCTGGGTGTCTTTGCTAAAGTTGTCTTTGTACACAAAGTCTTTACCTGTGTTGTAAGGCGGGTCGATGTAGATCATCTTAATCTTACCCAAGTAGCTTTCTTGCAATAGCTTCAGCACTTCTAAGTTGTCGCCTTCAATGTATAGGTTTTCGGTGTTATCAAAGTCAACAGAATCTTCGCGCACAGGGCGCAGGGTTTTGGTGGTGGGCAGGTTGGCCGTTACGATAGCTTCGCGTTTGCCAGGCCATTCCAGCCGGTAGCGCTCCTTGGTGCCTTCCACCACATGAGGGCTTAGCTCCTGACGCAGCAGATCGAAATCTATCACTTTGCCGTCAGGGCCTTCGGTAACACAATTGGGAAAGAGGGCGGCAATTTTATCGATGTTTTGTGCAACAAGGTCAGGAGATTGGAGGTCGAGATGATCGTTGGTCATGGGTGTATCTATTCTTTATAGCGTCTAATTGTTTGAAAACTAATTGTATAAACCTACAGCCTGATGTGTAGGTGAGTGAAAGGTCAAATTTAGGAAAAGAAAGTGAAAAGGGCATCTTTGCAGTAATTTAAAAACAAGTAAATGATTAATGAGATGAAAGTGCCTGAAAGGAAACTTTTTTCAAGGTCTATATCGAAAAGCAGATTGACCGCAATTTTAATGGATAAGAGGCTAAAAATTGACTTCAGCGAGAACCAAGAGGTCATATTGGTTACATTTCCATTACTGCCATGTTGAAATACATTAATGTAATGAACGACTTGAAAATTAGTGATTTCAGTATTGTGATTTCTTTTCTGCATCAAATTTGAGTTAGGGGATTTCTTGAATTGGTTAATTTTTAAAGATTTCTGCTTCTTCATAAGTTTTAAGTAATTATTGAGTAAAATAGTTTTTAATAAATTGAAAATGAATATTATATGAATTTACTAATACATATTTCCCCAAATTTAGCTAATTTTTTTCCCAAATAAAATTACCATTGGTTATAAATTGATAACTAATGTGTTACATGGCGTTGTCAATCTACTTGCTCAGCGTGGATGGGCAAAACACCTGACAGTATTAAAACTGCTTCAATAATTCCAGGAGAGGTTTGCTGATTTTTTCAGCAACTATTCCGGCGACAGTAAAATCTTCCAGTTTCCCCAGTAGTAGTTGTTTCCAATTTTTCTTGTTGAGGAAGTAAAAATCTTTAAGCTCCTCTATTTCAGACTTTATATCATCATATGTGATTTGCTGGCCCAGTTGCACAGTTTTCATCTGATCAAGGATTTCATTCAGCTTCAAATCCATTTCTGTTTTTGCAAGCGATGTGAAGTCATTTTCAGACAAGGAAGCTTCGATCTCTTCAAGTTCAATCTGGAGGAAAAACAAGGAGTTTTCATAGGTTTCATTGATCTGGCAGTTCTCTTTATTTTCACATTCCTCATAATGGCTATCAAAATCCATTTTGAGTTTAGAGAGGATCCATTGCAGAAATTCCATTTTGTGTGCCTGCTTACGATAATTGTACAATTCAGACTTCACTACATCAATAAACGCTTGATGCTTAGTGCGGCCTTCTCTCATGTTCATTTGGTAGAAGTCAGCCGCTTGTTTTTGAATGATATTCATGCTAAATAATTTTAATTTCATGCTAAGATACGCAGAGGATTTCCCGAATGAAATAATCATTGATTATTCTCTTGCTACACGGGCATTACAGGCTTTTTTTTGTTTTTCCAAGCAAATCATCACTCCGTCACTTCTCTTGGGCATTCTTTTTCAGTAGTCTTTGACCGACTCGAAGAATGAGAGAAATACAGCTAAAACGCTGTTTGTTTTTGAAAATAATTTTTACCTTAGCGCGATAATTGACCGAAACCTGTTTCTTTCCTTCCTTGTTGATTTGACGTTTTGTTGAGTCGTGGATTTGTGTTTGCTGAAAACTTAGTTTGCTGATTGTTGAGGTGAATAACCTCAAGAGTTGAATAAATAGTAGCATTGAAGCATTTGAGAGAGACTGCTTTTGAAGAAAGTGAAGAAAAATGGCAGACCAAAAAACCCCCATATTAGGAATAGTCGGTATTGGGAAAGAGATTTTAGTATAACTTTTTCAAAAAATTAAATGGAATAAATTAAAAAAATGTACAGCCCAAGAACATATTTCAAAAATTATAATTGTGCCGTTTTTGAAAATGTGCTCAAGCCTTATAACTTGACAAACAAACGGTTGATACCAGAGGTGATAAATGGCTTAAAAAGACTTCATTTTAAGTTTGGCCACAACAAGATAATTATTGATCTTGAGAAAATAGAAAAAGTATTCCCGTATCCTACAGTACCAGTGGCTGGGTATATACACTACTTTAAAGAAGAGCTTAATGTCGATTTCGAGTTTATAAATGTCCCAACTTATTTGAAGAAAATACATTTTTTAAGTCCTGATGACATTAACAAAACGACAACTGGACAAGGATCTAATTTCTTAGACCGTGTTTGGCTTTTTCATTCATCTGATGATGTCCATACTCTTGTTAATGGATTTTTAGCCAGTATACGTAAAAGTTGTCAGGTAGAGGAGGGAATATTACAGGCTTGTGAATGGGGTTTAAATGAAATTATGGACAATGTTATTCAGCATTCAGAGGAAAACACAGGATTTGTAATGGGTCAAGTCCTAAAAGACAGTCAAATTTTGAAAGTTTCAATTTTTGATTATGGTAAAGGAATATACCAATCTTTGAGAAACTCTATACACCGGCCTCGTAATGCTTCTGATGCAATTTCTCTTGCGATACAAGAAGGGGTTACAAGAGATAGTAAAGTTGGCCAGGGAAATGGAATGTGGGGTTTATATAATATAATAAACTTGAATGATGGTGGTCTCCAAATAATTTCAGGTAAAGGCGGTTTGAATTTTGTAAATCGTACCAAAAGAAATGAATCTTACCAAAATATCATAATGCTAAATCAGAACAAACAGTCTACAGCTGTCAACTTTGATATAAGTCTTAATAATCCAGTATCCATGAAGGAGGCTCTTGGAGGTTATGAGCCTGTCGATTTATTTATTGAAAACCTTGAGGATGATCACGACAGAATAATATACAAAATTATAGAACAATCCTCTGGAACCGGAACGAGGCAGTCAGGATTTAGAATTAAAAATGAGCTGATAAACATTTACAAAAGTGCCAAAAAGCCCGTAATTATTGATTTTGATGGTGTTGGAATAATCGCATCCTCTTTTGCTGATGAATTAATTGGAAAATTAATTACTGAATTGGGGCTTTTTCAATTTCAGGTAGCTTTTCCTATGAGGAATATGAATCAGACAATTCAAGCAATTGTGCAAAGGTCAGTTAGTCAGAGATTAGCAGAAAACATTAAAAATTAATTCGATAACGTTTAATAAAAATATTACAGAGAGTAATGTTTTTCTTAATTTTCGAGCATTTTGTATTCTAATTTCAAGCGATATGAACAATGCCCCGAATTGTGCTTCGTTATTAACAGTAATCTTAGCTAAAAACCCAGGAAGTACCATCTCAATGAAAAAGATCTTTCAAAATATAAAAAGTGGAAAAAGTCACATCATAAAAACAATAGTATGGTTGCCATTATTTAGAACTGTTATATTGCCAGAGCATACACAGGTTTACTGATTTTTCTTCATTGATTAATGTTTTAGGATTTTGATAGGATTTTTATTTTGTAAAGCACTTTTAAAGTTAAATAAAATTAATTTATTAGATATTTATACAATTTTAAAGTTGTAAATAAAAAATACATCGTATCTTTGTACCAGTTTTACTTTAAACATGACATTAAAGGAAGAAGTTGAAAAATATTTAAAGGAATTAAAGGTGAAAATGGAAATTTTCGGCATACTGTTTCTTGATGACCGTGGCAAGAATCAACAAACGCTGCACGATTTAGAAATTTCACCTGCCAAACGTAAAGAGATTATAAGTTCGTTAAAGGCTGAAGATTATTCACAAGGCCCTTTAGATGAAAAAATGCGTGGCATATTGCCTATGTGGGTTTTTGGCAAAGAGGTAAAAAAGAAAGAAGTGTACATAAAAGTAAGTATGGGAATTGAGAACAGCGGAGCGGTTTGCATTTCGTTTCATATTGCTGAACAGCCTATGAATTATCCATTTAAAAAATGAACATCATGAACAGTCCATTTACAGGTAAAGAAATGAGCATTGTAAAAGAGTGGAGAACCATGAGTTTTCGCAAAGACGAATTCAAGGTGTTATTTCATTCGTACAAATGCGAAGATACAGGCGAGCAGTTTGAGGATGATGCATTTGCCCAATTGAATTACAATCAATTAGTAAATCAATACAGGGTAAAATACAACATCCCCTTTCCTGAACAAATTATTTCAATTAGAGAAAAATATAATTTGTCAGCAGCAAAAATGTCCGAGATATTAGGCTTTGGCACAAACGGATATCGCCAATACGAAGGTGGCGAAGTTCCCAACCAGTCAAACGCAAAATTAATCCAGTTAGCCAATGACCCACATGAGTTTAAAAAACTGGTTAATTATTGCACAACACTTGACCAAAAATTTAAAGAAAAAACACATAGGACAATTGATAATTTATTGGAAGAAGAAAAGAAGTATAAATTTGAAAGGCAATTGGAGAATTACTTCTTTGGTACATGCCTTCCTAACAATCTGACAGGATTTAAAACACCTGATTTTAGAAAATTTTCTGAAATGGTTGTGTTTTTTACTGAGAAACTTGAACCATGGAAAACCAAGTTGAATAAGCTTTTGTTTTATGCTGACTTCATCATGCATAAACAATCAGGATTTTCTATGAGTGGTGTTCAGTATCGGGCTATTCCAATGGGGCCAGTGCCTAATAATTTCAATAGTATTTTTGAATATTTAGCCAATAAAGACGAATTGGATATTTATTACACCAATTTTGCCGATGGTGGCACAGGAGAACAATTTAAGCCAAATCCAAACAAGACATTTGATGAGGAATTGTTCACCGAAAGTGAATTGCAAATATTAGAGTCGGTTGCAGAAAGATTTAAAACCACATCGACAACAGAAATAATTGAAATCAGCCATAGAGAAAAAGCCTGGATTGAGAATAATGCTAAAAGAAAGCTGATTGATTATAATTATAGTTTCGATTTAAATTGAGAATGCCAACGCACTCATTCGCTATACTTTCAGGAAAATACTGCAATAGCTGTGTATAGATCTAAATGTTTCGATAGCTGAATTAAAACAAAATCATGTATGTGATTCACAAGTTATCTACATTGGAAAAGCAGGCAGTCCAGAAGGACAAGCGACATTAAATTCAAGACTTGGGCAATATTTGAAATTTGGAGAAAACAAAAATGTTGGACATTGGGGCAGTAGATTGATATGACAATTGAAAAATGATATGTAATGGCAATATTCATTAAGACAAATGGTTGACTTTGGTTATTGAAAGGGTTGTTTTCTTGGCTATTTGTGTTATTGTTGGACAGGAATGAGCATCGAAATGCCACTCTTTACATAGCTGAGGCACAATGCTGACAAGTTAAAAAATGACTTCATGAAAAATATTATCGAGTTTAAAGGGCAAAATACTTCTTGGGTTAGAGACTTGAATCTACTGTGTAAGAAAAATAACATTTACGTGATGGATAATCATGTTGCGGGCTTATGGTGTTGGCTTCAAGAAATCAAGACAAATGAAAAGTATAACATTCTACATATTGATGCTCATTATGATACGATGGCAAGCCGCATAGACACTTGGGTAGAGCATATTCCTGATAACATCAAAGAACTTAGTATTCATGAATATTTAGCAATAAAATTTTATGACGAAGATTTCAGAGGGGGTCATGAAATAATGCGATGGGATAATTATTTCCCTATTTTTCATAGGATGTATAAAGAAAATGTCAATTCTTATCACTTTTTTACGCATGGAGAAGGTTCCTTATTTGATGAAATGAAGGATAAATTGAATCAATATCCAATTTATGGTTTATTGAATCTTATTGATTATTTATTTGACAAAGGCACTTCAGGCCCTTATAAATGGATTGTTAATATTGATTTAGATTACTTTTTTCAAAAGATTGATGATACAGAAATAACCATCAGATTTATATCAAATGATGCTATTGATTTTTTAATTCATAAATTAAAAGCCTATTTATCAAGCGGAAAGATTGAGGTTATGACGATCGCACTAAGCCCTGAGTGCTGTGGAGGCTGGAAGAACTCAATAGACCTAATGAATTATTTTGCAATAAGACTTAACTTGAAAATTGATGCAATTTCCTGATTTTGAAAAGTATAGAATCGAGAAGTGCCAAACTCATTTTATGTAGCATAATATAATTAATTGTAGTTTCGGCATTGATAAAGGGGTTTACAGCTCACATTGACACTTGCATTTTTTGGTAGAAAATTACTAAGATATCTGCAATTAATCAGAAATCGAAGGAGCACAAAATCACTGCATGAATCTCGTGCAGCACAAACCCCCACCACACCATCATCCCTGAGGGTCATTTCCGGAAAAATGAGAACCCCCAGGTGATGAAATGACGATGTGACGATTTGTACAAAAGATTATTTTCCTTTGAACAGCACTAATAATGCTTGGCAGAGATCACCTCACAAACGAATATGACTCTCCCTTTATCCGGAGAGTCAAAAGTGATGTATCTGATATTTGGGCGATCTTTAGGTGTAAGAACTACCAACCTATACTCATCATTTGTTTTAATGTTTTTGATGTCCTGAGCCCATAGGCTATAGTCATTTTCACTATAAGCGGTTATTTCGTCCTCAAATTGGTATTCATCAGGGAGTTTGTCCTCAAAAATAATTTTGATTTCATAATCATCGAGCCAAATGTTAGCGGAAACGAAATGGACATTATCATCATCTTGATTAACGTAAAAGTGAGATACGCTCATAAACAAATGACTTGCAAGGAAAGGCTCGTTCTGCGCCCATGTTCTTAAAGTAGCAAATAGAGCAACTATAAGGAGAATTGTTATTTTCTTCATTTTTATTAATAATTAAAATTGTTATAGGTATTAATTGTCGCAGTCTTCAACTTCCAAAGAAGGAAAAAACTCCCTTTTTCAGCGGTCTTTTTTTTCAGGGAGACCATCTCAAAAAGGGAGAAAAAAATACAGCATAACCCTGTCATGGTCATAGCATCAAAAGGAAGTATCCCGAAGGATAAGCTTTCCCCTTGATGATATAGACCATTTGCGCGTCGCGATCGATATTAACCCTGGTTACCGTGTAATGCTGGTTAGCCTGAATACTTTCAAAGACAACCAATGCCATCACAGTAAAGGGGCAATAAATTCTCGTTAATCTTGTCGGTGTCATGACAAGTAAGGAATACGGGCTCAGGTATCTGATCACCTCATCAATATCATCCGGTTCCATAGGCTATTGCACATACCATGAAGCCCCGGGTGATTGGATTCCCCTCATCAGGTCGAGCGACAAGTCAAGCATGCTAACAGTTCTGTCCAGAAACGAATCGATATAAGAAGACTTGTTAGCCCCGGTAGCCAGATTATAGAAATCGAACAAACTGATTCTCCCATAATCGTCCACCTTGAAATTTTCATCCTGATAGTAGGCCTTAACCATTGTGGAAATCTGAGAATCTCCCAGCATGACAGCCGCGATTTTCTTTTGCTGAGCTTTAGGCAGAAACTGATACATCTTCATCTTACCGATTACCTGAGCAAATTGTCTCTCATACAAATCGTATTGATTCAAATGCCTCAAATCATCTAATACCCGGACAACGTTAAAATCTGTAAGCAGTTGAAAAGTGTTTTCGACAATTTCATGCGTTTTAGAAACCCGCAGATCACCAAGAAAACCATCCGTTGAAACACAAAAGTTTGTACAGACATGATTCTTAAAACCGATGAAGACTTTAAAACGCTCAAGCGACTTACGTGAATAAAGGTTCTCAAGGTTATAAGCCCTCACTCCACCAACGGTTAATGACAACTCATTTCCGGCAATACCGTCGTGAATAGAGGGAATCTCAATGGAGAAAGCCATCCTTTCGTAATACATGGTTTTCTCATGCTCCGACAGGGCTCTGGCTGGTTTGCCCATTGCCTCAGGAACCCTGCCCCTTATAGGGTGAGATACACGAATCGCAGGTTCAAGTATTGCCTCATTCGGAAAGACGTGAGCAACCGTTTCCATCACAGCCTCAATGAACTCTGCATGGCTGATCGTAGACTCATTGTCTTTCGCAAAATTGGGAATGATACAATCATTCTTCAGGCTTTGAAGTGCAATAGGCACAGTATTGGAAACAATAAATTCATCCTCCGAGGTTTTATTGAAAACCATCGGTTCTGCGCGGATGATCTCAGTGGTATACGCCATTTTCTGAAGGTTTAAGTGAAACATCATTTAACGCAGCCTCAGCTTCGAGGCTTCTCTTTTGTTCTTTGAGCAGCAATTCAATCTTCGACCGATACTCAGGATATTTATAATAGATCTCCTTCAGGGTCTCGATTGATTGCGCTGCTTCAATCTGATTGATTACATCATCAAGACTGCTTCCGCTCTCGCACCATTCCCTGACTTTAATCCCCGTATCCTCATTGACGACAAAGAAAGGTTTATCCATAAACAAACCCGTTCTGTCCTTTGAGGCAGTAGCATTATGCTTGATGTCCAGATCCAGGACTACCGTGAACTCGTAATCCATGCCATCTCTGGTGATGCCTTTCATGCCTACTTTTTCAGGGACATGCTTACCGTTTTTCTCTGTGAGCACATAATCCTGTTTTGAACGGATTGTGCCAATGATATGACAGGAGCTTCCCAGCATACACTGCACAAAGGCGTTGTGTCTTGGCGTCATTTTCGACCAGTTGGTAAAGCTATTGCCAGCCATCGAGCCATGCAGATCAAGGATACCGCCTTGTCCTTCCCATTCATGCGAAATAGAATCAATGACGACAACCTCCATACCTGAGGATTCAGCCAGGTTTATGGCCGAGATGAACTTCTCAGGGCTATAGGGAGCTGCAATGCTGATCACATTGTAAGCACCCAGATGAGCGTAGAGGTTTGATGAACCATTTTCAGTATCAACGATTGCGATTTTTCCCCATGATCCACAAAGGCCATAGGCCATCAGCAAAGCGCTATAGGTTTTCCCAGAGCCCGAAGGACCCTGAAAGGCTAATTTTATCTTAGCCTGTCTTCTTTCAGCTTTTGTTAATTGCATAGTGTTTAAATAAAAAAGGGAGGCTCAATGAACCTCCCGGATTAGACAATAGGTGACTTAAAAAGCGAGTGGTCGTTCGACCTTCTCTTCAAAAACTATTTGTTCTTCGGTAGCCTCTTCTGGCATATATACCCATCTGCTGTTCAGGGTAACCAATTCCCCGGTTGTCGGCAAGGCATATTCATAAGGCTCGCATTTTACTTTTACGACCTTGCCAGGCATTTCATGTCCGATGAGCGACTGACAAGTCTTTTCATCGAAGGTTGAAGTAACCGAAGCGTTATGTGTTGTGGCATAATACATGCCAGTTTCCTGACTTTGAACCATAGAAATTCCGCCTTGCAGGATCAAGGAGAAAAAGGTTTTTCCGGCAGCATTTTCATGCTGTTTGTAATCAATAATTTTGACCATGACATTAAGATTTAATAGTTAATACTTGATATGGGGGGCGTTCCCTCCGAGACTTAGAGGGGGGTAGTGTTTGTCAGGTGGTCAATGCGTGTGAATGCCTGTCAAAAAAAATTTTTTGGGAAAATTTTAGGGTGAAAACATGATAAAGTGAGCTACAATATTTTCTGTGCAGAATACATTATGCAGTATAAGCTCTGTTTGGTTTTAAAAAGAAATCTTAATTTAGCTGCAATAATTGACCAAAACCTTGTACTTCCTCATAAATCATAAGGCATGAAAAACATCAAAAACTTTTCGCTATTCCCATTGCTGATAATGGGTGTATTTTTAGTGTTTGCAAGCAGTTGCAAAAAAGATGAAAATGTTCCTGTTCTATCCACTATGGAGGTAACAGAGATTAATACAACCACAGCCAGATCAGGTGGAAATATAACCGATGATGGCGGCGCAACAGTAACTTTTCGTGGCGTTTGTTGGAGCACAAACGAAAACCCCACTATCAACAACAGCAAAACAGAAGACGGCACTGGTGCTGGCAGTTTTACAAGCAATATTACTGATTTAGAGCTAAACACAACCTACTATTTAAGAGCTTATGCTATAAATAGTGCAGGCATAGGATATGGTAGTGCTATGTCTTTTACTACACGACAGGAACCGATTATGAGCAGCTTTACTGATTCAAGAGACGGTAAGGTTTACCAAACAGTAGTCATTGGCAATCAAGTTTGGATGGCAGAGAACCTCGCTTATGCGCCATCGAGCGGAAACTATTGGGCTTACGATAATGATGATGCAAATGTGGAAGTTTACGGTTATCTGTACGACTGGGAAACTGCAATGAATGTTTGCCCCGCAGGTTGGCATTTGCCAAGTGATGAGGAGTGGACAGAGTTAACTGAGTATTTAGCCGATAATGCAGGCGGTAAATTAAAAGCTACCGGAACTATTGAAGCAGGAACGGGTTTATGGAAAGATCCCAACACTGGAGCCACAAACGAATCCGGCTTTGCAGGTCTACCTGGTGGTAATCTTTTTAATGAAAATGAAGTATTCACTGGTGTTGGTGACGTAGGTCTTTGGTGGAGTTCAACTGGTATTGGGTTGAACTTTGCCCGTGGTCTTCTCCTGATATATTATTCTGGTGAACCAATTGATTATAACACTTCTAATCTTGACGGTTTTTCTGTCCGTTGCATCAAGGATTAATACTGGGATAAAGCTGGTTAACTTCATCGGGTAGTAATAATCAATCACACCACGATTAGGAGAAGTGCGCTGTAATATCATACTGTAATGCTCAAAATGGCAGTTTTGTCCGTAAAGGTTTCTATCTATGTAAAAGGCTAATGCTGAAACTGCTTCTTCAGGATTGTTGAGATTTTTAAGCTGGATATGGCATGTACTGCCAGGTATTATGCAAATTAATCCATTGATGAGGAACAGGAAAGTCTCTATTAATAAAGTAAAGTGTTGTTAAGTCATTTGTATTAGATAGCTATCACATGATTACGCTTGGTCTGCGTTTGTGCATACAAGTCATATTAATCAAAATCCAGAAGTTTGCGTTGAAAAGCCCGTTTAGTGTCATCCTCAAAACTATCCAAATAACTCTGAGTGGTTTTAATATCCTTATGGCCAAGGCTTTCGCTAATAAATGCAACAGGGGCATTCTTGCGTTTTAACATGGTAGCGAAGGAATGACGGGCAGTGTATGTTGTTAACTTAATTGGCAAGCCAAGAGATTCTCCAATCCGTTTTGTGTATTTATTGTTGATTTTTGTTGCTTGTTGAATTTTTTTTGCTTGTTCTGCTGGGGAATCTTTACTATTTATTATACCAAATACATAGCTTTTCTGTGATTCTGGTTCAACGCTCCACTTATCAATAATGGCTTTTAATTCAGGTTCAAGCGGCACAACAATGGGGCGCATATTCTCTTTCCCAGAGCGCACAATTTTGGATCTGAAAAACTGGATGTTGGTTTCACTTATGTCCATAAACCTGAGTTTAGCAATGTCTTTAAAGTTTATTCCATTACATAAGTATGTAAACTTCCACATGTCTAATGCCTTTTCTTCGGCTTTGTTCTGAGGGACATACTCGAATAGCTTTTTAAGATCATTCGACGGTAGAGCCTTTTTAACGTTTTCCGAGGCAGGAATTTTATACCTATTCCTACCAAAGGGATATTGTTCTGGCTTCATGACCTTGTCATTAATTGCTATCCCAATAATAGTTCTCAGACTTCTAATATATATCCCAATGGTGGAAATTGATTTATTATTCTCAAGCATCCAATCTTCATAAGCGTTTAACCAATCGACTGTAATATCTTCAAAGACTAATCTCTTTTGCTTTTTTGTTTCAATAAATTTTTTGATGGATATAAGAGCACTGGAATAGCTGTCTGCTGTCCTAATTCTTTCTTCTTTTCTTAGTTTATTAACATACTGCTGAAAAGCTGCAAATACTTCCTGTCTTTGTGGAGACGTTCCATCAAATTCTCTTTTAAACACCTCAAATGAAAAAGGATGAATCTTCTTTATTACTTCATTAGCGCGATTTTCAATTGTTTCCAAGTAAAGTTTGTTCTCCTTGAATTTCTTTTTGGCCTTTGGGTCAATGGTTTTCTCCCATTCCTCTGGTGTCATACTCATCCCAATAGAAAAGTATTTTTGAGTTTTGACATGTGTAACCCTTAACCGGACTGGATATGATCCGGTTTTATTTTTGAGTCTTGTATCAAGCAGAATTCGAGTCGTAACCTTAGCCATTTCGTAATATTTTTGAGAAGCTAAATTAGTATGTATTTTTGAAAATCCATACATACTATATACATACTTTTTAAGTGAAAATCGGATAAAACCGGAAGTAAAGAGAAAATTAAATTTTGTATCTTACACAAAATCAAGTAAAAAGAAAATATCAGAAAACAAAGGAAACATATTGTTTCTGACTGTTAATCAGAGGGTCTCAGGTTCAAGTCCTGAAGGGGGAGCAAAAAAAGGGGCACTCAGCCCCTTTTTTATTTTACCATGTACTATCTCTACATTTTATTTTCTGAACGAGCCGACAAATTTTATGTCGGGATTTCGTTAAATCCCGAAAAGCGCCTTGTGGAACACAATAGCTCCGACAGAATTACCTTTACTGCTAAGCACAAACCCTGGAAAATGGCTGCTGTATTTGAATGCGCCGAAAGTTTGGGTGAGGCCATGAAAATTGAGCGCTTTATTAAAAAACAGAAAAGCAGAAAACTCATTGAAACGATGATTTCAGCAGAACAACTTGATGGTGTTTTGGCTCAGTTGGTTAGAGTCCCGTACGTACGGGATTAATCAGAGGGTCTCAGGTTCAAGTCCTGAAGGGGGAGCAAAAAAGGGGCACTCAGCCCCTTTTTTATTTTACCATGTACTATCTCTACATTTTATTTTCTGAACGAGCCGACAAATTTTATGTCGGGATTTCTTTGAATCCCGAAAAGCGCCTTGTGGAACACAATAGCTCCGACAGAATTACTTTTACTGCTAAACATAGGCCTTGGAAAATGGCTGCTGTATTTGAATGTGCCGAAAGTTTGGGTGAGGCCATGAAAATTGAGCGCTTTATTAAAAAACAGAAAAGCAGAAAACTCATTGAAACGATGATTTCAGCAGAACAACTTGATGGTGTTTTGGCTCAGTTGGTTAGCGTCCCGCACCTATAAGAATAATGCAAGCCCTCTCGGATTTCACTCCTGTATTTAAGCAATTATCACACTTCGTTGAAATGCAACTTTTGCTTACCAATGATATTATGTGTACATTTGAGTTGTTTTATTACTACATGTAATAATTTGGGCGTCATATAATTAGTGTTTGTCCATAATGTCCGATTTACTCATTTAATTATAAATTTAAGCGGTATTCGTGAGCTCGTTATATCTCGGTTCTTCGTTATACTCGTATTTAAAACAATCGTTTACGTGAATAAAATCCTTGATTTTAAATACTTCGCAGACCCTGCCTGTCTGCTGCCAGGTAGATCTGACGGCCAGGTTTATCTGCTGAAGGCAGGCAGGCTCGAACTCGAACATTATGAACTAAACAAACACTTTACGGACGGACTCTAATTAATGCTAATGGCTATGAAAAAATTATTCTTTTTCTGGAATGAATTGAGAGCCACTTTTTGGTTTGTTCCTGTCCTGATCATCCTGCTTTCGATTCTGATGGCGATTGGATTTGTATATATGGATCAAATCTATACTTTTTCGCAGGATGGCCTGGGGCGTTTCTTTTTTGTACACAGTGTTGATTCGGCCCGCAGCATATTATCAACTATTTCGGGGGCTATGATTGGTGTGGCAGGAACTGTTTTTTCGGTTACGCTCGTGGCATTAACCCTGGCATCGTCGCAATTGGGGCCGCGCCTGATAAAAAACTTTATGTATGTCAGGCTCAATCAAGTTGTGCTGGGGGCTTACATCTCCACCTATCTGTATTGCCTTATTGTATTAAATGCCATACAAGAAACTAACGGATTCACCTTTATTCCATCACTCTCTATCCTTATGGCTATTATTGCGGCCATTTTAAATATCATTCTGCTCATTATATTTATCCACCAAATTGCCGTTAGCATTCAGGCTGATAAAGTTATTTCTGATATTTCAGTATTTATTTCAAATCAAGTCAGTCAGTTGTTCCCCGAAAACATGGGTGATGAACCGGATACTGAAAATGATTTAGCTGTTGATCCGATAAAATCAAAATATTCAACCCTCACTTCTTTGAAAAGCCCTAAAACAGGTTATCTTCAATATGTTGATAGTGCATCGTTGTTGCATACAATGAAAAATTTTGATGGGCTATTTGAGATAAATTACAGACCCGGAGATTATATTGTTGAAACTATCGAGATCGGAAAACTATACACAAACGGAAAGCTGGAAAAAGAGCAGCTTGAAAAGATTTTTTATCATTTTGTAATTGGAAAAACAAAAACTGCGCAGCAAGATCTTGAATTCTCCATTCATCAAATGGTTGAAATTGCAGCTCGTGCCTTATCCCCGGGCATTAATGACCCCTACACGGCAATTACCTGCATTGATCATTTAACTGCAACAATGTGTTACCTTGCGCAGGTAAAATTTCCATCAAAATACAGGCTTGACGATAAAAAAGAACTGCGCGTTATTGCAAATACGGTTGACTTTGAAGGTGTTCTGGATGCAGCTTTCAATCAAATTCGACAGTTTTCGGCTGGAAGCACCGCCGTAATTATCAGATTAATGGACGTTTTGCTGCTAATTCACAACTTGACTTCAAACGAAAGTTACAAAAAGGCCATTATCAAACATGTGAAAATGACTTTAAATGTAGGCAAACAATCTATTAAAGAAGAAAATGACCTCGAAGATCTAAAGGAAAGATCGAATAAGATATTAATCACGTGAAAAAGCATGGGAAACAAGTTTTTATTCTCAATCATAGAACTCCGGTTTTTGTATAAATTAGACCGTTTTCAATCTTAAACCCTGGTGTTCATGAAAACTATTATTTTACTATTCAGACTGCTTTTTGTTTACTGATCGGACTGAAAATTAACTAACGGCTGATATATGGTCAGTCAAAAAAAAAACAAACATAAATGAAGTACAAAGTGATTCCAATTTTTTTTTGAATGGCTCAGTAGCAATGGATAATTTGGGGGCAATTCAGAAATTGTTTGGGAATATTATTTTCAAGTTCAATAATTTAACATAACTTCGTATGAAATTGCGCTATTGATTTCTGCAGGGAATTGTTGTTGAAAGCACAATAAATACGAAATGGATAAATGCTGATTTTTTGTTCTGAACAGTTGATAACATTCACTTTCAAGTTCATTGTTTGCATCTGTTTAAACCGCTAAAAGAATAAAATGATCCTTTACATCCGGTATATGGTAAGCCTGCGCTGCAAAATGGTAGTGAAACAAGAGCTGAAAAAGCTAGGGCTTTGGTATGTATTTGTTGATCTGGGCTCAGTCGAAATTAGCGGTGATATCACTGATGAACAGCGACAGCAATTGAAAGCTAACCTTTCAAAATCAGGCCTGGAATTACTTGATGACAAAAAAAGCATCCTGATTGAACGGATAAAAAATGCAGTGATCGAAATGATTCACTACGATGAAGCGTTACCTAAAATCAACCTTTCCAGTTTTATCAGCCAAAAAATAGGCTACGATTACACCTATTTGTCTAATATCTTTTCGGAGGTAAAAGGGATTACACTGCAGCAATATATCATTATGCACCGCATTGAAAAAGTAAAAGAACTGTTACTTTACGACGATCTCTCGTTAACCGAAATCGCTTACCGGCTTCAATACAGCAGCGTTGCACACCTGTCCAACCAATTCAAAAAAGTAACCGGTCTCACACCCTCATATTACAGACAATTAAAACAAAACCGCCGAAGTAGCCTTGAAAACCTGTAAAATATGTAACACTTTGCCAGAAGTGTGTAATGTTTTCGCTTAAGATGGTTCGCATCTTTGATCTTGTCAATATTGACAGAATTAAAGAAACAAAAATGAAAATTTTAGGAATCGTAATCCTGGTAATTGGTTTGATAATCATGCTAATAACAGGATTCAATTATGTAACCCGAGAAAAGGTTGTGGACATTGGCGATGTTGAAATCACCATGGACAAGAATCACTCCGTAGCATGGTCGCCTATTGTAGGAGCAGTTGTAATGGCAATCGGAGGCGGAATACTTCTGTTTGGCGTAAAAAAGCAATAACCTTGTCTCTTGCTGTCCGATAAGCCAATTTTTCAATTGAATTTGTTAAGTGATTCATCTTTAGGGGTTAACATGTCATGAAAATGAGTGAATGATGTTACTCTTTTCCAGACTTCTGTAACAAAATTCCATGAAAAATGACTTCACCTTTACACTTTCAACACCCTGTTTTAATTGTCAAACTAACATTAAAAAAAAATGAAAAAATCTATCTTTTTACTTGCCATGTTGATTGCAGTTTCATTTGCTGCAAATACACAAAACAGCGTCCGACCCTGGTTGGTTGGTGTAAGCACAAATTACGTTGACTTCCATGCCGTTAGGATGCCTGTTAGCGAGCAATTAACGGATATGAACTGGATGGGAAATACCATTGTATCCCAATTAAAAGTTGGCCGCCTGCTCAGTAAGGAAGTTGTTTTTAGCGTTGAAGTTTCGATGATCAATCTGGAAACAGAAAAGCTGAACAACTGGGGATCACTCGAGCAGCCCATCACCCAGACCAATAATATGATGCGATTCCAGGGTCAGTTTGAATACAAATTTGCCAATGGCTACCTGCTAAATGAAGAGGCCAGGTTCGATCCGTATTTCTTTCTAGGTGTAAACGGCAGCCGGATTGATAAAACCACTTATATGGCACAATCAACCGGACTTGGATTTAATATTTGGGTAACTAACTGGCTTGCCGTCAATGCTGAAGTCTCTTATGACTATTTATTTGACTTCAACGATTATATGCACTATTCCTTTGGCATAGCTACCAGGTTTAACAAAAGATCGGCTAAAGAGGTGCCAGTTGAAGTGGTTACAGAAGTAGTAGCCATTGCACCTGACAGAGATGGCGATGGTGTACCCGATCACAATGATCGCTGTCCTGATATTGCAGGCCTTTCGTGGTTCGATGGCTGTCCGGATGCTGATGGCGACGGTGTTCCGGATCATCTTGACGAATGTCCTGATATTGCAGGACCTGCCTGGCTCAACGGCTGCCCCGACAGCGATGGTGACGGTATTGCAGATCATGCTGACGATTGTCCGGATGTAGCAGGTGATGCAAGCGCCAAAGGATGCCCTGATGCCGATGGTGATGGGATTACCGACGAGCTTGATAATTGTCCTGAAGAATCCGGTCCGGCCGAAAACTTTGGCTGTCCCGTGATGGATTTAGTGAAAATTAAAGAAATAGAAACTACCCTTCAAAGTTTTGCTGATCGTATTGAGTTTGAAACCGCAAAATTTGTGATCAAACCGAGCTCTTATTCCAAAATGGATGACATTATCCAAACCATGGAGCAATACCCCAACGCAAAATTTGAAATTGAAGGCCATACCGACAATGTTGGTAGCGACGAAGCGAATCAAACACTTTCAGAAAGTCGCGCTTATGCCGTAAGACAGTATTTTGTGGATAAGGGTATCGATACCAGCCGCTTAACCTTTAAAGGATATGGCGAATTACGTCCAAGAGACACGAATGAAACTGCAGCAGGCAGGGCGAACAACAGGCGAGTTGAAATCAGATTCATTCCTTAAAATTTT
Source organism: Bacteroidota bacterium (assembly GCA_018830105.1). Taxonomy (GTDB): domain Bacteria; phylum Bacteroidota; class Bacteroidia; order Bacteroidales; family F082; genus UBA5536. The sequence goes on along the minus strand of JAHJTC010000006.1, from coordinate 80,457 downwards.
ACAAATTACAACAGATTAATCATTTAAAAACTTAAATATCATGTCGAATTTACTTTATATCGTTGCGGTGGTTCTGATCATTTTGTGGGCAGTTGGCTACGTGGGCTATAATGCAGGAGGCATCATCCACATCTTATTGGTAATTGCCCTTATCGCAGTAATTCTCAGAATTATTCAAGGAAGGAAAATGTTCTGATTAAATAATCCTATTAATAGAAGTTAAAAAAAAATCAATATGTCACACGAAAAAGTACCAAAAGAAAAGTCAGATAAAAAGGTGCCGGCCAAAAATCTGAAGGAGAAACGCGCTGCCAAAGCGGCAAAACGCGATGAGAAAAAAACCGGGTTTAAAATAACCCCTTTTGAAACTCCATCAAAGCCTAAAAAATAGTGTCAAGGCAATTTAGCCAGCCAAAATCTGGTAATTTTTAACACTGACCAGCGCAGTATAAAAGCCGGGGAGCATCCGAAAAGCCTAAAGAGTAGGAAAACAGTAAACTTAAATTAGTATGAAAAAATTAGGATTAACAATGTTTTTTGCAATATGCCTTTTCTTCTTTGGCAAGGCACAGGATTATAATACAGGAATCGGATTTAGGGGAGGCTTTTCGAACGGGCTGACAATAAAGCACTTCGTTAGCCAAAAAGCTGCTTTCGAGGGGATCTTATCCTCTCGCTGGTCAGGATTTCAAATCACAGGTCTTTACGAAATTCACAACCGTGCTTTCAATGCCGATCGGCTGAATTGGTATTTCGGATTTGGTGCACACATCGGATTCTGGAATGGCAATAAAGTTCCATGGTCAGATGACGATGAAAAATATACAGTAGTAGGTATTGATGGCATCCTTGGTTTGGAATATAACTTTAGGGAAATACCTATCAATCTGAGTATTGACTGGAAACCGGAACTCAATTTTTACGGGCATAATGGTTTTTGGGGAGATGGCGGTGCCTTGTCGATACGCTATATTTTTTAAGAAACTGCCAAGCCAGAAACATAACCTTTTTTTAAAAAAGGAGCTACACTACCAAAAAACCATCGTCTTTATCAGGTCAGGATGAATTCCAAAAGGAATTTATACTGACTTGTTAATGGCACAGTTGAATTTACGCTAAAGCAATAAAAATGGAATACACTGAATTAGAAAAATCGAAGTCTTTCATCATTGTCGAAATTATTGAATATGTTCCAAATTCAGTGGTAATCAAAACGATATTCAAGAAATCAACGGGTAATGTAAGTGCAGTTTCTTTTGATTCTGGCGAAACACTGACAGACAGAATTTCACCTTTTGATAATTTTATTCAGATTATTGATGGTACTGCTGAAATTATCATCGACAACAAACGCAATAAGTTAAAAACGGGTCAGGCCATCATCATTCCGGCACATAGCGCCAATACCATCAATGCTAAGGAGCGGTTTAAAATGATAACCACCATCATCAAAAGTGGTTATGAAGAGGTCTGTATGTAAAGTTAGTTGCTCAGTTAATGGGATGTGCAAGACCAGAAAAAGTAAGGCATTCACTACGCTCAGTAATACCTAAGCTTTCCGGAATTGAGGGATTTGAACTTGTCTGCCAGGCAGAGCAAACAGGAATTCATGAATTTTGCCAAAAACAACCGCAATGATCTGCTTCAATTTTCCTGTTAAGGGCTTGCTGAAAAACACAAAACTATTTATAGATCAAATGATTATATCACATATTTTCATGCTGAGCACAAGGAGATATCGCCAAAACAATCAAAATCCATGCATCTTACTTTTTGAAATCAACACTTTCATTTATTCGTCTTCTTCGCTTTTAGCTTGTGTATAAAAATGCAGCTGGTTTCTGACCTCATTCAGCAAATCAGGGCAGCAAAACTGTCGGGTGTTTTTTTAGTGCATTTGTTGAGTGATACGCAAACGTATACCCAAAAGGTGATAGTACACTAAACTTAAGATTGAAATAAAAAGCTAATAATCCTCAAAAAAATATGAATCATGAAACCAGTTAAACACATACTCTTTACTATTGCATTCTTCATTTGCACAACAACCGCTTTTGCGCAAGGCGCACCGCCTCCAACACCCGACGGGCATGGTGGCGATACCAACCAACCCGCCGGCAATGGCGCTCCCATTGGCTCGGGCATGGGAATTTTGCTGGCGCTGGGCGCAGCTTATGGCGCAAAGAAGGTGTGGGATTTCAGGAAAAAGCTGGAAGAATAGATTGAAGGAAGTTGATAAGAGGTTTTACATGATCTCCATAAAGCTGTAATTGTGCAAATAAGTTGGTTGCGGTCAAGATAAACACGCTCAAAAAGGAAATCAGGATACTTATAGATTTCATTTTCATTGGTTTTACTCATTACAAAATATCCTTTTTGCTTATAAAACTTATGCCTGTGCAAGCTTTTATCTGCTTGTAAAATAAGGCCTGAGATCAATCTCTTCCCACCCTGAATATTCGCGTACATTCAGCCACATTTTAAGCTCGTCGGGCTTTACAACCACGGAATAAATGGTGCGAATATCTCCTTCTTCCGGGAAAGTTGCTCCTGCCGATGGAAGCGTCATATCAAAAATTTCCATCATTTTCTCTGGTGTAATCTGTCCCTTGAATTCTTCGCCACGGGCAAGTAAATTGTTTCTGCGCTTGCAGGTGTAGCCCAAAGGTGCTTCATTTATGGAATCATAAAAAATGATAGGATAATCGCTCCAGGAGGGATCAATAAAATCATTGCTTGCCGAGAGAATTCCCTGACCCCTTCTGGTTGCAAGCCTGTAAGTTGCCCATTCATAAATAACAGCATCATCAGGAAAAGAAGCATTCATGATCAAGCCACAATAAGGCAGTGTGGTGTTGAACCAGCGATCAACTTCTTCAGCGTTGGTATTGCGAAACAAGCTTTCGAGCAGGATATTGTTGGTGTTTTCTCTGTAATCTGCATTGCTGGTATCTGTAGCCTGACCATTTTGAAGCTCCAGAAAAACGCCTTTGTCGTTGATCGCGGTCTGGTAAAAAACCCCACCCATAAAATCTATATTGGCAACGGAAGCCGGAAAGCCGGTAGGATTCCATACCACTATATGATAATATTTACTGAATCTCCTCAAATTTCCTGCAAACAAATCAAGATTACGACCAGTAATTGTATTCCCATCCGTGGTATAATCACCCCAGGTGGAAAGACTGCTGCAGCCTGTCATATAAATCAGGTACATCACACCCGACATTATTTTTGTCTGATCCACAGTTAAGCCGCTGGTTTCGGCCATCCCATCGAAATAATCCCGAAAAATCTGAGGAAAATCATTATAGTTATACCTGCCATTTTCCAATAGATCCTCATACTTCATCCCTTCTTCGTTCATGGCCAGTTCAACAACGGCTTCCTGATAAAACGCCAGGATTTGATCTGAAAGCATGAGCCCGTATTGCCGACCCATTTGTTTGAAAGTCCCCTGCAATTGGGCAATATAGAAAGCGCCTGAGGGACTTTTGTGCAGTTGTCCTCCTTCATAAGGATCTGCAGAATCTTCGTCCTTCTGGCACGAAAATGACAAGCCAACCAGCATAAGGATGGAAAAAATAATCATTCGTTTCATAATGTTTGTTTTTGTTTGGTAAACCCGAGTTGCTTTCCACTGCCCAACTGAATAAGTGAGCATCAGAAACTAACTATCGGAAATGTTTTATTCATTTTGCTCCTATTAAAATGATGGTTGCCCTTGCAATATATCACCTTCAAATGTACGTCATAAATAGATTATTGCGAAAGTTTTCAAAAAAATTTTATTCTAGCTAATCAGCTAATAACCAGTCAACAAAACTTTGTGTGGATGAACCCCCACAAAAATCGCTTTCGTTGCATGTTTTACTTGATGGGTGTGATGCAATTAATAATCAGCAATTATTACAATTTACCTGAATTAAAACAATAATTAACTCTTAATAGGCTTTTAGTTATTGGATTTTAGCCTTTGGCTCGCTTATACCTAGGGAAGAAGTTTTTAGCTTTGTTTAGCTGAATTGTAACAATGACAACTCTGACAACAACGACAACCTCTTAAAAGGCCTTTGGCTTTAGCTTATTTCATCCAAGTTAACAGGGTTTTAGCTTGGTTTGTCTGTATATCAAATTCCTAAATTAGATTACAGGATTTAGGTAAAATATTTCTGTTGAAAGATAACTGAGCTTACGGCAATAATTTCCTTAAATAAAGATTGGCAAACAAGTAAAACAAACTTTACGGCCTGCAACCGATTACCAATTTTTGACTGATAACCCTAAAAGGTTTAACTTTACCGTGCTATTAGCTTACCAATCAGGCCGAATATGAAAACAATCCTTTGCTTATTCATATTACCAACGCTTACCATTTCTTTTGCTTATACACAATCGAATACCTGGGAAGATTCAGCAGCTGTCTATCTCACTATTGTTAAAGAAAACCTGACTGTATCGGATTCGCTGCAACTTTCCAATGCTGATAAAGCAGAACAATTTGCCTCGCGAAGCAACAACGATTCACTGCTAACAATGGCCTGGTATTATAAGGGTATTGTCTATTATTATGCAGGCTTCCATGAGGTTTCAAACGAATACTATTTCAAGGCGCTGCAAAGACCCGAAGCCGTTGTAAATCCAAATATGCAGTACGGAATCCTCAACAATATCGGAATCAATTATGACCTGCTTGGGAAGCCTGTTCTTTCGTTGAATTTTTACCATAAAGCGCTTAAAATTGCAGAGGCTCAAAGCAATTACAAAGGTATTGGGCAGGTAAACATCAACCTTGGACGATTGTATCGCGTTACCAAGGATTACAATAAAAGTGAATTCTACCTAAGAGAAGCCCTCACGTATTTTGAATCAGTTAAGGATACTTTTTATATCGGTTTGGCTTGTCAAAATATGTTCAGCCTGCTGGCCGAAATGGGTAATAACGAATCAGAAATGATGAAGGCTTTTGCTCGTGCCATGGAAAACTATCAGGCCATAAACTATTCCTACGGAATTGCAGAGCTTTATCATAACCTGGCGCTTTATTATGAAAAAAATTCTGGTGATCAAAACCAAATCAGAAACTATTATCAGAAAGCACTCAAAATATCACAAGAAGCAGGCACACATAGCAATAGTGCTTCTGTGATGCTGGCATTGGCACGCTTAGCCATGGAAAGTGGAAACTATCAACAAGCTGAAAAACTGGCTCGTGAAAGCCTCCACATGTCAACAAAACAACATATTCCACGCGAACGAAATCACGCCCTTAAACTATTGGTGAAAATCTATCTGGCACTCAATGAAAAGGAAAAAGGTACTGAGGCTTTCCAGGAACAGATCGCCCTTTCGGATTCTTTGTTCGACAGTGAAAAAGCTAAGTCTTTCAATGAATTGTCAATCCTCCACGACCTGAAATATAAAAACCAGCTGATACAAAATCAACAGCTTGAAATCGACAATAACCGTTTGTATAGCACATGGCTAAAATCGCTTCTGGCGGCGGCTGTTTTGGCAATAATCTTACTGCTGCTTTTTTACCGCTTTCGGGCCAAGAAACTCAGACAACAATACGAACTGAATTTGGAACTGATGAATAAGGACGTTTATCAATCAGTGATGCCTGCATTTGAAAAAAGCACTGAAAACCAGGGTGAACAAAACGACCACATAGGCTATATTTATCAAAGAATCCTGGATTTCTTTGCCACAGAAAAACCTTATACCGATTCAGGTCTAAGCATTAACGCAATCGCAGAATCGCTGAACACTAACCAGAATTATATTTCACGTGCCATTAATGAGCATTCGGGGATGAATTTTTATTACTTTCTGAACAAATACAGAATAGCAGAAGCCAGAAAACTGATAGAAGAAAATGGCGCATACGGCTTTTCTTTGGAGCAAATTATGCTCAAATCGGGTTTTAGATCACGTTCGGTTTTTATTGAGGCTTTCAAAAAATTTACCGGCATGACGCCTGGCCAATTTCTAAAGTTTGCCAGAGAAAGTAAAACAGATTTCCACCGCACTATTTCTAAAAACTGATCTAACCACTCGCTTCATCTGATAATTTTAGCCCGTCTAAAGGCTGCCTCTTGACTATTATACAGCCGTATTAACAAAATCGCCAGGGTTTTTTTTGCTTCAACCCAATCCTCATTACGATGTGCCTGCATTAATGTATTCAAACAAAATTTCAGCTATTCAAACAAAGTTTTCATTCAGCTAAACCAAGTTTTCACACACCTGGAATGCACATCAAGTAAATTTGTTATTGCTAATTTTTATTGAAATAAGACAGCGTAGGCAATGGATATTGAAGCCCAGCATAAACTACAGTAGCGATAACCAAAACATATTTTTATAAACCATCCCTAATAAAATGAACCATGAAAAAAGTACAACCCCTCTTACTTTTTCTCCTTTTGCTTATAGTGGCAGGAGGTGTTACAGCACAGTCTGCTTATCACAACCAAGACATCTACACAAGTGAAATCTGGACTGCCGACAGCCTTCACTACATCACGGCAAATATTACCCTTCATGCGTCGGCAACCCTTACCATTCAGGCGGGCACTGAAATCAGGTTCAAGAATGGCTCAACCTTTACCATTCAGGGATCCGTGCATGCGGATGGATTTTCTTCCCTGATACACATAAAGGGCGATACGGGAGACAATGGACGATTTACACTTGTTGATGCCGGCGATTCCTGGTTCAAATATGTGAATTTTCACAATGGCGGCTCACTTGTGATTGACAGTAGTGATAATGTGCTTGTAGAGAACTGCCATTTTTTAGATGGAAGTGCACAACGGCCAACCGGATTAACCATTCAAAACAATGCCGAACCTGAAATCAATCAATGTCAGTTTTATGATGATTCATATGGTATGGAAATAACTACTGCTTCGGCTCCTCTTATTTCAAATTGCACTTTCGAGGGGTTGGGCAATGCCATGATGATCAGAACCGGGGCATCGCCCGAAGTGCTGAATTGTAATTTTACCACAAACAACATTGGCATCTCTCTGGTATCAGCAGGAGAGCCACTGATTACCAATTGCATCATGAACGAAAATAATTTTCATGGCGCACAAATTGAGGGAGCAAGCTCTAACCCCTTGTTCACAAACTGTGAGTTCAACCAAAATGCCGAAAGTGGAATTTTTATCAGATACGACGGGCAGGGCACTTTTACCGATTGCCAGGCCAATCTCAACGGCTCGCATGGGCTGAAGATCAATTACTCCGACGGCACTGTAACGCTTAATAATTTTGCGGCCAGTCAAAATGGTGGTGATGGTGTGTATGCCCGCCAGAGCAGTTTAATTGTTACCGGTCTTGAAGTGAATGATAATACGGGCTTTGGCCTCAATTTCTACGATGACGATGAGTCCGACAACCATGTACTGCAAACAGCCGACATTTTTGCACATGGCAACGACACCACTGCCATCAGGGTTCCAGCTCGGGTTGCGGGTGCGCTGCTGCAACCCGATGTAAATCTGGATTTTGAAAACAACCATCCCGATGGAATTGAAATTTTTCACAGTCATATCGATGAAAATACAATTTGGCCGGAGCCACCTCTGAACATTGACCTGTATCTTGGAGGATTATATATTGCTGAAGAGGCATCACTCGAAATCATCCATCCCAACACATTAACATCCATTTACTGCAGGCCAGAAGCCGAAATACAGGTAATCGGAACGCTCAAGGCCGAAAATATTCAATTCCTCCCGGCAGTGGAAGTGGAACCCCCTGCCAATAAAGGATACTGGAAGGGCATTTATTTCTCCAACAGCGACAGCAGCGAATTAACAAACGTAACCGTTAAAAATGCCGGTTTCAGCAACACTAAGGATCGTTTTGCCGGAATAGAAATTCATACTTCTGCGCCACCACAGGACAGCGCAGTAATTATCAATGATTGTTACGTTGAGGACTGTGCCGGCGATGGCATTTATATTTATCGTTCCAATCCGCTGATCAAGAATACATTTATCGCTGGCTGCGATAGTTCCGGAATTTATATGGATTATTATAGCGAACCAATGATCGACAGTTGCATCATCATGCAAAACGGCAGCTACGGAATTTTTTGCAATCACCAGTACAGTGGCGGGACATTAAATGCAGCACAAATTACCAACAACCAGGGGCCGGCGGTTCGACTTCCCATGAATATGGTTGGTGGCCTGTACAATTCGACAATTGCTGGCAATCAACGCAATGAAAGGATAGAAATTGCAGGTGGTTACATGACAGATGATGCCACCTGGCCGGGAGATCTCGAATATTATGTTTATAAACAGATTCGGACAGACCCTGGCAAATTAACCCTAGAACCCGGCGCTGTGCTGAAGTTTTTGCCCTATACTGATTTGACTGTTAAGTCATCTCTAAATGCAATTGGCACCAGCGATCAACATATTGTATTTACCTCAGCACAAAACGATCCCGGCCCTCAGGACTGGCAGGGACTGAACTTCCACCATGCTACCGACACCAGTCACCTCACTTATTGCGATATTAAATATGCCGGGCAATCAGAATGGGAACCAAATATCTACACCGAAAACTCAGAGGTTTACCTTTCGCACTGCGATATCTCATACAGCGGTAGCAGCGGTATTATAAACATGGGAGGCGGTGATGGAAAATTCCTTAGCATCACCAACAGTAATATTCATCACAACCAAACACACGGCCTTAATTCTGAATGGTTTTGGTACAATTACACAAACCTGAGCCATACTAACATATACGGCAATGGAGGTTATGCCATTGTAGCCCCTGCTGATGTATTACGGTTTTTTACCGAAAATATCAATATCCACTCCAACGGCCACGATGCCATAAAGGTAACCGGCGGTTACGAACCCGGCGCTTTCGACGGGCAATTCCATCAGGGAACCTGGCGAAACCATGGTGTTCCTTACGAGATTAGCCAACATATTTCTTTAATGGACGGTGACACGCTAACCATCGAAAAAGGAAATACTTTTTATTTAGCAGATGAAGTAACTTTTTGGGTGGACGGCATGCTCTCGGCAACAGGTACTGCTGATTCGACTATCACTTTTACCCGCATGCCCGAAAGCGACGGCCACTGGAAACATATGCTTTTTCAAAACGATGAAAAAATCAGCGAGATGAACCATTGCAACTTTTCGCATGGCGGTTTTTATACGGAAACTAAAAACGATACAGCCGCAATGATAGCCATGATCAATGCTGCTGCAAATTTTCAAAACTGTTTGATTGACAGCAGCAACGCCAATGGTTTTTATTTAAACCAAAACGCTTCCGCAACATTTACCAATACTTCGATCAGGGAAAATGGCACTAATGGAATTTATGTGGGTGCTGACGGAGAAAACACTTTAAATTTTGGCAGTTCACTGGCCTCCTGGAATGATATCCACAGTAATACGACTTTTAATATTTCCAATAACAGCCCTGATGCTATTGAAGCCGGCTACATCTGGTGGGGAACAGTAGAAGCTGCCGAAATTAATGCCGGCATTCATGAAAACACAGGACCAGTCAGCTATGCCCCCTGGACCAACGCCGCACATACACAGCTTTATCCAAATACCTGGACAGGCAATATAAGTGCCGACTGGAACACAGCTGATAACTGGAACCCTGCAACAGTACCCACCTCTGACGATGATGTCTTAATCACTGCCAACGGAATAAGTCCGGTTATTTCTACGACAATAGGTGCATCCTGCAATAGCATCATTGTTAATGCTGAGGCTGCCCTAACAATCAATTCTGGTGGCTCACTAATTACAGAAGGAATCATCAACAATAAAGGAACTATCAACGCCGAACTTACCCTGTCTGATGGCGAATACCATATCATTTCACCTCCAAATAATAACAGCAGTGCAGGCATGTTTGCAGGGGATTATCTGTTAAATTGGAATGAAACCACTTCATCATGGGATTACATAACTGACCCCAATGAGCTGCTTATTCCGGCAACCGGCTACTATCTGTATGGCCAATCTAAAACAACTACGCACACTTTTAACGGCACGCCCAATACCGGAGCACAACAAATTGCTTTGTCTGCTTCGGGAAGTGGAGGCATGCAGGGCTTTAACCTGGTGGGAAATCCCTATCCTTCGGCCATCGACTGGAGTCTGCTTGATGATACCTATGGTGCTGTTTATTATTGGGATCCTGTTTCTGAGTCTTACCTCTCGTGGAATAATGGCAGTGGAACCGGTTCGCAATACATCGCCCCTATGCAGGGATTCTTTGTCTATACTGATGCAGAGGCTACGCTTTCTTTCCAAAACAACGTGCGTACACATACAGGAGCCAATAACTTTTACAAAGATGATGACTTAAATAAGCTGTCCAATGGGCTCATCCTTGCTGCTTCAGATGAAAACTATACGGACGAACTACATCTTCGTTTCGACGAAAACGCTGCTTCGGGTTTTGAATTACCTATCGATGCCTGGAAACTACTTACGCAAAATGAGGGCATCTCGCAAATTTACAGCATGTCGCCCGACGGGCCACTCAGTATTGATGTAAGGCCTTTTGAGGCTGTCGTGCCACTAGGATTTGCCAATTCCCAGCCGGGGGTGTACCGTATTGGTTTACAAGATGCTGGCGAACTGGAAAGTGTTGTACTAGAAGATTTGAAAGAAAATACTTTTACGGATCTGTTATCGGGCGATTATGCTTTTTCGTGGGATGAGCCGGAGGATGAAAACCGGTTTATTTTGCATTTATCCCTCATGGATGTAGCTGATATGGCGGCTGCTGAATCTATTTCCATTTTCGCTTACGAAAACCGGCTTTATCTGCAATCGCCTAACGGACAGCAAAACGGGATCCTTACCATTACTGATCTGGCAGGACATCAACTGCTGCTGGAAAAGCTTAGCCTGAACGGCACATATTCCACTACGCTTCAATTAGCCTCTGGAGTTTATTTGGTTCGCTTTGGCAATAAAAAATCAGTAACAGTGAAAAAAATATGGATACAATAGGCTTTCATCCTCATTTGAAAGGTGTTTTTAATCTAGACAAGCGATAACAATAAAACTCACATACCATGAAAAAAATAAAAACTGGTTTCATCTTGATAGTTTTCCTGATATTAGGCTTTTCTCTGAACACCAATGCCCAACCACCTGATCCGCCGGAAGACCCGCAATCGGGTGGTGAGGTAGTAGGCGGCGGCGCTCCAATCGGCTCCGGACTGGCGATTTTACTAACGCTAGGCGCGGCTTATGGCGGCAAGAAGGTGTGGGATTTAAGGAAAGAACAGCTGGAAGATATTAGACAAAAAATAGGGATGTTTACTCTCTGAACTATTTGACTGGAGAAAACCATCCCACCTGTTTTCGATAGGCCTCTTAAAAACAGCTCTTGCTATCAAAGAAATTTGAATGACCTACATAGCGGCCTGATTTATTATTAATCCCCAAAAAGTGGTTGCGTTCAAAAAAAATGTGCCTTCGGTAATTTTTCAAAATAATTTGCCAGGTTATTTCGGAAGTTCTACTTTTACGCCTGCTAACTAAAACTACGCCGCACCACACGATTAGCTGATTTGAACAACAATTTAGTTCACCAACCAAAATCTACTTAAATGAAACGCTATTTAAGCATCTTTCTGGTATCATTTTTTTTAGCCCTTTCGGTATCCTTCGTGAGTTGTAAAAAAGACAATGAAGATCTAACACCTCGTTATGAATTGAGATTTACTAATACCTCAAATAATCCGTATTTGATTGAAGTTGATGGGAATAGTAGTACGATCCTAGGTAAGACCTTTAAAAACTACTCCTTGGAGAAAGGAACTTATGCATGGAAGATTTCTCAACAATCAGGTTATCTATTATTTCCAACAATTCAAGAAGGTACAATAAATCTTGATCGAGATAAAGAAGTCGTTTTCCCATAAAGAAATTTCTATCAGTTTTTAAAAACCCTTTTAATTTTTTTAGAATTGACCAGCAAAAAAAAAAACCAATGAAAAACATACTGATAACAGGAGCAACCGGTAACATTGGTTTTGAGGTGATTCGGTTTTTATACAAAGCTATAGCCTCAAATAGAATAACTGCTGCGGTTAGAAATATTGAGCAGGCCAAAACCGTTTTTAACGCCTATCCAAATCTAGGTTACGCATATTTTGATTTTGAAGATGCGGACTCCTTTGATCAGGCGCTAGCCGGTATTGATACATTATTCCTGTTACGCCCTCCGCATCTGTCCGATGTTGATAAATATTTTAAACCTTTGCTGGCAGCGATTAAGAAAAACAAGGTCAACAGGATTGTATTTTTATCGGTTCAGGGCGCAGAAAAAAGCAAAGTGATTCCACATAACAAAATTGAGCGATTAATAATTGAACATGGATTGGATTACATTTTTCTTCGCCCGGCTTACTTTATGCAAAACCTGACAACAACGCTGATTAAGGATATACAAACCAAACGAGCGATTATTTTGCCTTCAGGACAAGCGAAATTCAACTGGATTGATGTCGCAAATATTGGTGAAGCAGCAGCGATTTTACTCGACAATTTCGATGACTACAAAAACCAGGCATTTGAACTAACCGGATTGGAAAACGAAAGTTTTGCAACAGTAACCGCGCTCATCAATATGGCAATAGAAAATCCTATTCGCTTTAGGAATGTTAATCCTTTCAAATTCTATTGGATTAAAAAGCGGGAAGGCATGGAAAAAGGAATGATTCTCGTATTGCTACTGCTTCACTTTTTGCCCAGATTTCAGAAAGCGCCAAAGATTTCTGATTTTTACGAGCGATTGACAGGGAAAAAGCCAACGACATTAAAATCGTTTATTGAAACGAACAAGAAACTGTTTGAATAACAAAATGCCATGAAACCTAACAGGCTGTGAGAATAAAATTGAAATAAGATGAAAAGGACTTCTTTACTTATCTTCTTAACCGCATTCATAACTATTGAAGCCTTTTGCCAATCCAAAGAAGCCTTATACACACCTGTTACACTAAATTCCCCACTTTTTAACAGATCGAACGAAATACAAATCGGTGCAAGTATAAACAATTTCGGATTGAATTACAGTTTTGCAGGTCAACTAAAAAATCATATACTGATTGGGAGTTTACAGCTTAATACCGGAACCATCAGGTTTGATCCTTTTAACTTTAATGACTATTGGGAACAAGGTGAAGAGACGCATTTAATTCAATCAAAGCCATCAGATATGCTCTATTTTGAACTTGGATATGGATACAATTATCAGCATAAAACTCAAAAATTAAGCTTAGTTGGTGGCGTTAGACAACAATTTCGCAATTCGAATACAAGGTTTTTTATGCAGTTTGAGTGGGGAAATGAAAGTGAATTAATTAATGCAGGGGTTTCGTTAAGAGCAAATTTTACAATTGTTAATGGGTTCAATTTATTCACTTTAGAGCCTGTAGTACAAGGTAAAGTAAAAATTGGGAGTTTCAGAATTGTTAACCAGTTCGGCTATTCCATAGCGATAAAAAGGATGAATATTATATGAAGCCCATTTTAACGATCGGTTTACAGTATATCATTACAAATACAGCCCAAAACAATGACTCAGGAACATAAATACCAGGGACTGATTGCGGCCTGCGGCATGAACTGCGGGCTATGCATTGGCTATTTGCGCGAAAAGAAACCCTGTGGCGGATGCTTCAAAAAAGATGACTTGAACAAACCTGCTGCTTGCAGAAGCTGTGCCATCGTAAATTGTGAATTATTGGCAAAAACAGCATCCGGGTTTTGCTACGATTGCCCTAAGTATCCTTGCACAAGACTAAAACAGCTTGACAAACGCTACCGAACCAAATACCGCATGAGTATGATCGCAAATCTGAATTTCATAAACGCGAATGGCATTGAATATTTTCTTGAAAATGAGCAAAACAAATGGACTTGTGCTGTCTGTGGTTCAGGGATTTCGGTCCATCGCGATTTTTGTTTGAACTGCAAAACAGCATTATCGAAATAGCGTAAATCTAAAGAGTAAATAGCAAAAATCAACTAGAAAAATGACAACGATGAAAACTACAGCCGAACACGATGAGCGAATGGCAAAAATGACTTTTGCATCGGTATATCCGCACTATATCACAAAAGTTGAGCGCAAAGGCAGGACAAAAACGGAATTACATCAAGTGATTAGCTGGCTCACCGGTTTTGATGACAATAAATTGCAGGAATTGCTTGACCAAAAAGCCACTTTTGAAACATTCTTTCAGCAAGCCAAACTGAACCCCAATGCCCAACAGATTAAAGGTGTAATCTGCGGTTATCGCGTAGAAGAAATTGCAAATCCCTTAACACAACAAATAAGGTATCTGGACAAATTGGTGGACGAATTGGCCAAGGGCAGAAAGATGGAAAAGATTTTGAGAGAGGCGTAGTAGATAGTTTAAACCGCTGCCCAAAAACAATAATACATGTTTAACTATTGAAATTGAAAAATAAACCAACAGTAAAATCTTCATTAACCAAAATACAACATAAAATGAAACAACTTTCAATGCTATTAATCGGCTGTGCTTTGATAATAAGTTCATGCACACCAAAGATTTCAACAACAGTAAGTAAAAATTATTCGGCCCTCGATTATCGGGACGAAGTTAGATTATTAGGCTTGCAAGACCCTGTGCCAACAGATTCTGAGGAATTGGGTGAAGTGAAAATCGGTGATAGTGGCTTTTCGACCAATTGCGGATGGGATCTTGTAATAGACAATGCAAAAATGGAGGCGCGTAAAATTGGCGGCAATGCCATAAAGATCACCGAACATACTCCGCCCAGCGCGATGGGTAGTTCTTGTCACAGGATAACTGCCAAAATACTGAAAGTTGAGAACTTTGATCATATCCCCGCAAGTGCAGTGGTGGATAGCTCCTTAATTGACGCTGATTATGCCTTACTCCATGTTTATCGCCATCGCGGACTTGGATCATTAATAAGTTACGATTTGCATTTAGGTGATACTGTTATTTGCAGAGTTAAGAACAAATGGAAAGAGACGATCAAAATCAGCAAAGACGGGCGAAATACGCTCTGGGCAAAAACTGAAGCAAAAGCAGAATTGCCCATAAATATTGAATTAGGGAATGAATATTACATCCGTTGCAGTGTAAAAATGGGGGCATTTGTTGGACGCGCAAAATTAGAACTTGTCGACAATCAAACGGGGAAAGCTGAGTACCAGTCCATAGATTAAAAAAACAGAAAACGAACCTTGATGTTCTTTAATGACAACTGAATATTTGAATGGATTATCAATAGCGCGGATCATGATCAGGAAATTTTACAATTTTCAGAAATGAAATAGCAACAAAACCTCAAACGCATAAATCACAAATTAAAAGTATCCAGGATAATGAATAACCAAATTCTAAACACAATGAAAAACAACAATTTAAAGCATATTTTTGTAATTCTGTCCGTTGCAATAATGTCGATGTCAATGCAGGCGCAAGATTTAATTGTAACCAACGAGGGAGATTCATTGAACTGTAAAATATCAAAAATAAAAACAGACAATATATACTTCACTTTTAAGCATAAAGAGGAGATTAGAAGCACGTTACTGCCTTTGGATCAGGTAAAATTTCATCAATACAATTTTTATCAACAGTCGGAAGTGCCGGCTGCAAAAATTATTGGCAATCAAATATACCCACACTTCAGAGCAGCAATAAATGGAGGCTGGAGTTACAGGCTGGCCAAAATTTCGCCAAGCATTCCTCCTGATTTTGAGCAATATATGAAGGATTTGAAATCCGGCTATCAATACGGAATGGATTTGTCCTATTATTTCACGGAACAACTTGGATTTGGTCTTAAGTACAATAGGCACAAATCAAAAAATGAAATCAATAACATTTATGTAGTGCAACCTGATGGGACAACAAAATACGGCATGATGAGCGATGATATTTCAATAGATTTCATTGGCCCATTTTTCGGTACACGACTTTTAAATGCCAGCAAAAGAAATAGCTTTATAGTGAATTTTAGCATTGGCTATTTGGGCTATACAAATGAGGCCGTTTTGTTTACGGATTTTACAATTAAAAGCAGTACTGTAGGCTTATGCTGGGATATTGGTTATGATATTGGCTTGTCAGAAAATTTTGCCTTAGGAATTCAGCTATCCTATATGTTAGGAACTTTAACACAATACGATTTATCATACGGAGGCACAACAGAAAAAATCAAACTCGAAAAAGACAGTTATGAAAACTTATCTCGCATCGATTTATCTATTGGTCTGAGGCTGACAAAATAATGTACCGGCAGCAATAAATTTGCTCCTGATCGGTTCGCATAGCCAGTTTGGAACTTCAGGAAAACAGCAATTAACTTACCTGCAATGGTGGTTGAACCGATGCAGCTTGATGTCTACAAATTTCCCTCATCCAGCATGATTATTTATTGCTATTACGCAATACAATACTATTTTGAAACAATGACAACCAAGAAAACCATTTAAACTTCTTCATGGTTGTTGCATGAAAAGATCATGTGAATGAAGAAGTTGTTATCTCCCCCCCATGGTCAGAAGCCGAATTATTGTTGTGATTTTCGTTGCAATCAAGGTTCAAACTTGGAAATAAACAATGTAATCCCTTTGCATCGTGCAAAATAAAAATAAAACCAGTAACAACAATTTCGCCTCTTTCTCTGGTTTGGGTGTGCTGCTCTGCGCCACTGGCACGTCACCAGCCCAGTATATTTACCGAACAACCATAAATTTCCGTGTTACTGTTGTGTTTTCACCTGAGATGCGACAAAAATAAACGCCTTCCCTCAATGCAGAAAGATCAATTATTTCACTTGGGTTATTCGTCCATTCAAAGGTTTGGATCGTTTGGCCGGTAAGCGATACAATCTCCAGGTTTTTAATTCCCTTAATACCAGTAACATTTATCGTCATCATATCCTGCACAGGATTGGGCTTCAGTTCAACCTTTACAATTTGTTCTCCCTCATTCAAACCTGTGAGACTGCAATTTGTCAAAGGCACAAGATTGCTGCCATCCTGCTGCATGGTGTAAATATTCCACTTCTCACTCGTTGCTGGCATATGAGTTACATATAGCTTTCCATTGTTGGGATGAAAACTCGCCTGATAATAATATTCGCCTGGCGCCGCGTTGCTGAGATACGTCCAGTTTGATCCGTCAGCATTGGCCATTACCAAATCGCCGCCATTGTTATACCCCAGGTTTTCGGTCGTAAAAAAGGTCATCTTAGAACCATCAGCATTAAAGAAAATATTGGCCTCAGTATAACCAAAAGTATTGGCTTCAGTAATATCCGTCCATCCTGAACCATCGGTATTGATCATCGCTAAATGATCATCAGCATTGAAGCCGGCCTGAAAGTAAATTTTTTCTCCTGAGGGATGAAACCTTGGAGCAGAGTTCCAAAAAGCCCCACTCATTGTTGTCAATTGAACCCCATTGGACCCGTCAGTATCCATCAGAAAAATTTCAGGATAATAATCAGTATCCCAGGCCGAAAAAAGAATTTGTTGGCCATCAGGCGAATAACTTGGAGCACCATCATAAATGGAATTGTTCGTTAAACGCGTAAGCTCGCTACCATCGTTGTTCATGACGTATATCTCAGCTTGTGCACCATAGTCGCCATGCTGAAACAACACCTTACTGCCATCCGGACTAACGGATGGGAAAAACTCATTACCTGTGAAATTCGTCAGGTGAAGCAAATTTGATCCATCGATATTGCTGCGATAAAGATCCCATCCCTCACCTTGCCGGTCGGACGAAAAATAGAGGTAATTGCCATCGGGAGATACAACTGCCCAATAATTATGGCAGTCTTGAGCCAGCAAATTGATTGCGCTCAATGTCAGCAAAATTGCTAAGGTAAAAATTCGTTTCATGTTGTTTTAATTAGGTTTTAACTACTTGTGAACTACAAATTTACAGCCATTTGCAAAAAAAGTCAATAGCTAATTTTTAAAAAATAATGAGCACATATTAATGTCTAATCTGACATTCTGGAGTAACCTATTGTGGCGAATCTTTCTCAAATATCCATTATCTAAATAATAGTTTACTTTTGAGATGGTAAATCCCTGTGATGTAATGCGTAAAACTCAACCAAGCTGTTTATCTTTATTGCCCTTGATGCTGCTTATTTCCCTTGCAGCCTGCAAGCAGCTGGCTGAGCCTTTGCCGCTAAGTACTTCTACTTCCACCGATTCGATTTATGCACCGGTTGCCGTTTATCATGATAATCCGGTTGTCGGTCTCCTGAGCGACCACCCGAAACCTGAACAAGTTGATTTATCCCGAAAACCTTTACCGCAAAAGCAGCGGGCAGACTTTTATATCTCCATGGAAAACTTTAATACGGATCAGGGATTGGCACTGAGCAGCATCCTTTGCGGATTTAAAGACCATGCTGGTAAGCTGTGGTTTGGCACTTTCGGCAATGGCGTGAGCAAATTCGATGGAAAAACATTTACAAATTTTAGTTCTGCTCATGGCTTACCGCATAATCTTATAAACTCCATTACTGAAGACAGGCAGGGAAATATTTGGTTCAGCACTTTTGGCGGCCTGAGCAAATATGATGGCGTTTCGTTTAAAAACTTCACAACGGCAGATGGACTTCCTGATAATGATGTGCTTCAATCGCTCGAAGACAGGCAGGGAACGCTATGGGCTGCAACTGCAAAGGGATTGTGCAGGTCTGTGTCTTTGGATAAAAGTACAAGCCCAGAAAAATTTATTCTTATCCATGAAGAACACGGATTTATAGGAAATTATACCCGTGCAATTATCGAAGACCAAAAAGGCAGCATCTGGGTTATTACTGACCGCGGTATAATGAAATATGACCCCTGGGCTGAACCTGCAGGAAAAATCACTTTCACTGATTATTCAAAACAATGCGGTTTGGAAGGCCTCTTCATCAACTGCATAGCTGAGGATGGTGATGGAATGATTTGGTTTGGTACCGATGAGGGCGTGTTCAGGTTCGACCCTGAAAAAGCCGATACCGAAAATGCTGCCACTGTCAACTTTACTATGACTGACGGACTTGTAAGCGATAAGATCACTTCGATTGTTGAAGACAGCGAGGGAACCCTTTGGTTTGGCTCCAAGGCGGGTGTTTCCTCCTTAAAAAAGGATGAAGCCTTTTTTCTCAACTTTACCTCCAATCAGGGATTAGCCAACAACAGCATCATCTGCATTACCGAAGATGCCTCAGGAAGCATTTGGTTTGGCACAAGCGGCGGTGGGTTGAGCCGCCTTGATGGTCTCAGTACTTTAGAATACAAACAGCAACAGGGACTTTTGAGAAAAGCAGTTTTCTCAATAGCCGAAGACTCTGCAGGGAATATGTGGTTTGGCGTTCAGGATGGCGGCATCACCAAACTGGAGCGCGACACGCTCAACCCCAACAACGATTCATTTATTCAATTTTCAACGACACAGGGATTAACCAGCCATAACGTCCTGACTATGCTCTTTGATAAAAATGGTCACCTTTGGTATGGCTCGGGCAACGGACTAAACCACTACAACGAAAAATCGATCACCACTTACAAAACCGATCAGGGCATGGTTAACAATAATGTGGTGAGTTTGATGGAAGACAGCCGGGGAAATGTCTGGCTGGGAACCTATGAAAAGGGACTCAACAGATTTGACGGCCATTCATTCGTTCAATATACCACAGCCCAGGGCTTGGTGCACAATACCGTGTGGGACATGCATGAAGACGAAACGGGAACGGTTTGGCTCGCCACAAGGGGCGGCTTGAGCCGTTATGACGGCAAAAGATTTATCAATTTCACGAAGGCACAGGGGCTCCCCGACAACAAATTATCTATCGTAACGCAGGACAGGTTTGGCAATCTGCTTATCGGAAGCTGGGGTGGTGGCGTTTCAATCATCAGAAAAAGCAAGCTCGAAGCGCTGAAGAAAACAAATTTTACGGAAGCAGATCGTGATCTTTTCCAAAACTTCAATACTACCAATGGACTTGCCAATGATGTGGTTTATGGGATTTTGGAAGATGAAGCTGGCAATATCCTGATTGGAACCAGCAAAGGGCTTACGGTGCTCAAAGGAGGCCTGGCAGCGGAAGGGAAAAAAATTGCAAGCGCCGGAATTGAATACTATAACCAAAAAACCGGCTATCCCATCAAAGATATCAGCAACAACTACAGTATGCACATTGACAGCCATGGTTTTGTGTGGCTGGGAACGGGCGACAAACTGGTGCGCTTTGACTATAAAGAAGTCCGAAAATCAAGCAGCGCTTTATTTCCGGAGATTCAGGAAATCAGAATCAACAACGAAAAAATCAGTTGGCAAAGCCTTAAAAGGGCAAGATCCACTACAGAAAGTTCTTTAGCATCTTCAGCAAATGTGCCTGCTTATGTGCTTGATGAACTGCTTGTATTTGGCAGAACCTTAAGTAATTCTGAGCGCGACACCATGAGTTTCAAGTTCAGTGCTATTCATTTCGATGATGTAAAACCCTTCAGCGCAATCCCGGAGAATCTGGTGTTGCCCTTTTCGTTCAATACCATCAGTTTCGATTTTGTTGCAGTCGAAACAAGCAGACCGTTTTTAGTCCGCTATCAGTATTTCCTTGAAGGCTACGATGAGCAGTGGAATGTAGCGACTGAAAAATCAACCGTTGATTACCGGAACCTTCCCCAGGGTAATTATACTTTTAAGGTAAAGGCCAAAAGCCCGGACGGCATCTGGAGCGAACCCATTTCCTATCGTTTCCGGGTTCTTCCGCCCTGGTGGCTCACCTGGTGGGCTTTTCTGCTCTATGTATTGGCTTTTCTACTGATAATTTCGGGCATCAGGCGTTACGAGTTGAACAGAATTCGCCTGCGTAACCAGTTAAAACTCGAAAAGGTTACCACCGACTCGCTTAGGAATCTTGATCAGATGAAGTCGCAGTTTTATGCCAATATTTCCCATGAATTCCGCACGCCGCTCACCTTGATTCTCGGGCAAATAGAAAACGTGATGTCATCGGCCATCGACAGCAAAGAAAAGGGGAAACTTCAGGTTGCCAACCGCAATGCCCGCCGCTTACTCAAACTGATTAATGAACTGCTCGATTTGTCGAAACTCGAAGCAGGAGGCATGGAGCTTTACGCCGAAAACAACAATATGGTGTCTTTCCTTAAAAACCTTTTCTTTTCGTTCGAATCAATGGCAGCGCAAAAGAAAATCCGGCTTAGCTTCGAATCGGAAGCGGATGATATCACCGTACTTTTTGATACCGATAAAATGGAAAAGGTATTTTATAACCTGCTATCCAATGCCTTCAAATTTACCCCCGAAAACGGTGCCATTAAAATTGGTATTGGCATTGCAAACGCGCATTTAATCGAAATAAAAGTGCAAGATACAGGCTGTGGCATTCCGAAGGACAAACTTGAAAATATATTCGATCGTTTTTATCAGGTAGATGATTCAAACACCCGCGAGCACGAAGGCACAGGAATCGGACTGGCACTTGCCAAAGAGCTGGTGCTGTTGCACAAGGGAAAGATCAGGGTGAACAGCAAGCTAAACGCGGGGACTCAATTTATCGTTACTCTCCCCTACGCTTATACCGGGCAGAACAAAAGTCCGGTTTCGGAGACAAGATCGCAGGAAATCAATTCCGAAGGTTTGGATGACGGGTTGCACACTAAAAATTCGTTAGACAAACCTATTGAGCCAACCCAGCAATTAGAAGGCGCTAAAAAAATCGTTCTTATTGTTGAAGACAATAAAGATGTGCGCGCCTATATTCGCGAGCAAATTGAAGGCGAATACCATGCTTTTGAAGCCATCGAAGGCGAACAGGGATTAAGTTTGGCGCAGGAAATAGTGCCGGATTTGATTATTACGGATGTCATGATGCCAAAAATGGATGGATACCAGTTCTGTAATGCCATCAGGCTGAATGAAAAAACAAGCCATATTCCCATCATCATGCTTACAGCAAGGGGTGGCCTTGAGGATAAAATCGAGGGCCTTGACGCTGGTGTTGACGCCTACCTGACCAAACCTTTCAGTGCAAAAGAACTGATGGCAACCGTAAAAAACCTCCTCCATCAGCGCATGCAACTCAAAAAGCGGTTCAGTAAATCATTGAACATCAAACCTTCTGAGGTGAGTGTGGTTTCGGCTGATCAGGTATTTCTGGAAAAAGTAATACAAACAATAGCATCAAATTTTGGCGATGAGCAATTCTCTGTTGAGCTGCTTGCAGAACATGTGAACATGAGTGTTACCCAGCTCAACCGCAAGCTCAACGCCTTGATTGATCAGCCTCCGGGACAGATGATTCGCTCATTCCGGCTACAAAGAGCTGCAGATTTATTGAAGCAAAAGGCCGGTTCGGTTTCCGAAATCAGTTACCAGGTGGGCTTTAATGACAATGCCTATTTTTCGCGTGCCTTCAAAAAACAATTTGGGTGTAGCCCGTCGGAGTTTCATGACCAGATCAAAGGAACTTAATTTCGTTTATGGTTTTTGGAGCTGGTAGAAAACACCATTAATTTGCCATGTGATTTATATTATGTCCCTACGGGACTTGTGTTAATTTTTTACCAATATCTTGTTCCTAACGGAACATAATTCGATTGTTGACTTACACAAAGTTAATCTTTTCGCTTGTTCTAAGCTGACCGTTGTTAATGTCCCATAGGGACATAATATTGGTAGAACAAAATTCCAACACAACCATTTTAGTGCCGTAGGTACTTAATCATTGTTCATGTTCAATTGGTTTGAAAATATATCGTTCGTCGAATGGGATATCAAAAGCATCCAGAAATTCTTTGTATTCTTCGATAAAAGTTTTTTTCTTGTGATGTGCCTCTTGTTGCTGTACGTATTGAATCACTTGTTGAATATGAGATTTGCCGTAAGAATATGCGCCATATCCTTCTTGTCATGAAAATTTGATTTTAATAAATTTCCTGTCGTTAACAATATCCTCTCCTCCTATTCCAGCTTAAAATGATGCTCTGATCGAAATGTCCAACACATTGTAATAAAAATCCTAGCCGACAGCCTTCTTGCCGGGCTACTTTTGACGCAGTTCTTTTCGAATAAAAGGAGGCTGCCGAAAATCCTTTTTCAAAGAGTAGGCATTTTTTAAAATCAACTTAGTTATGAAAACTCTTACCGTACAGCGTACAAATTTCTTATTTGTAGCATTAATCGTTGCTTTTTCAACCTTGTTAAGCAATAAAATTCAGGCACAGGAAAGCGAAAAAGGCTTTATCCTTTCGATGACAACATTCACCATAAAGCCTGGCCAGGACAATCAGTTCAAAGAAGGTATAAAAGCCTGGAAAGCCTGTTACCTCGAAAATGGTGGCGAGTGGACCTGGAATATCTGGAAAAGAATTCAGGGAAAAGGAAATGTGTATATCCTGACTTCAAGTATGAGCAATTGGGCCGAAATGGATGAAACAGACGAGTCCGGAAAAAATTGCCGCATGCTTGCCCGCGATCTGATCAACCCGCACGTAGAATCAGCTGAAAGCAATTTTGCCAGGTTTATGCCCGACTACAGCAAATCCTATCCCAATCCCGATCCGGTTTTATGGGTATCATCATGGCAGGTAAACGACTGGAAAAAATTCATGGAAGGTGTTAAGGAAATAACTGATGCCGTAACCAAAGTTGAAGGATCGCCACGTGGATTCTGGTACAGCGTCATGGGAGGCAGCAAGGACACAGAAGATATTTTTGTAGCCACTCCGTTCAAAAATTTTGCTCAACTGGATGTAGATCGCGATAATGTATGGACCATTTATGAGAACGCGCACGGAAAGGAAAAAAGAGATCAGATGCAGGCCGAGATGCGCGATGTCGTCGAAGAATCCTGGGCTTATCTCTATATGCGCGATGAAGACTTGAGTCATAATCCACCGGCGAAATAGGAAATAATTAGTGTCTGATTTAAAGCATGGCCTATAGCCCCCAAAAACCCTAAATCTTGAAACTTATCAAAAAAACAGGGATATTCAATTCGGATGGAGCAATTGTGCTCCATCCGAATATTGCTATTTCATGGAAGTGGCTCAGCAATAAAAACAGCCCTGACCTGCCACCGGGAACTCCCCTGGAATTTGATATTTCTTTGGATGAAGATACGCTTCTTTCAGGCAAATATGGTATTGTTTGGGCCACTTATAATCTGCATCAGGCGGAGGTATTATCCAATGCCCTGCTTGCCCAAAACATTAGCTCGGTAATCGGAATAATTGAACTGGATGAAAGGAATCTATTACTGTTAAAAATTAACAACCCAAAAGACAGGAACGAAGCCATGGATTTTATCTGGAGAAAAGAGGGCGGCTTGCGGCTAAAACCCGATTGGAGCTACGCTGAAGGCGAACCCAATAAGAGTTTTGAAAAATGGATAAATGGTTAACAATCAAATTAGGGTAGAAAAACTAATGATTCTAAAATCATTTAGAGATTAAAAAATGAAAAACTTTAAAATCCCGCATGTTTTTATTTTTCTTTCAGCCATCATACTATTTAGCAGTGCGCTTACCTATATCATCCCCAGCGGGAAGTTTGAACGAACCACCCGCATGATGAATCATGTGGAGCAAATCCTGGTGGTGCCAGGTAGCTATGAAGAAATCCCAAAACACTTTTCGTTAAAAGGTGTGATCCTCGGAGATGAGGTTAAGGGGAAATCAACTCCGGTAAGCCTTTTAGGCCTGTTTTCTTCAATCCCGAAAGGACTTAACTCAGCCGCTGCGCTGATTTTTTTCGTTTTTATTATTGGGGCGGTGCTGGCACTGATCCAACACACAGGTACCATCAATGTGTTTATCAATATGATGTTGCACAAATTTGGCGATTCTCCCATGCTGCTGAGTTTTATCCTGTTTGTTTTCATTGCTTCTGCCGGAACATTCATGGGAATGGGAGCGGAATTCATTCCATTGATCCCCATTTTCCTGATGATCTCCAAACGACTGGGGTATGACCGCCTATTTGGGCTTGGTGTGCTGACAATTGCGACCGGTGTGGGCTGGTCAACCGCGATTACCAATCCGTTTACCGTTCAAATCGCGCAAAGAATTGCTGAATTACCGATTGGAAGTGGCATAGGCTTACGCATCATCTTTTTTTTAGTTTGCGCTTTTCTGGGATTTTCATTCTTGGTGATTTATGGTAAAAAAGTAAAAAAAGATAGATCGCGTTCGGTAATGCCCGACGACCCTTTTGTAATAGAAGGCGATACCAGTCTTGACGAAAATGACAAACCCACCGGGAAGCATATCGGCATCGCGCTCTCAGCTATTGTGCTTTTTGCACTGATCCTTTTTGCCGTACAAACCATGGGTTGGGGGCTTATTGAGATGACAGGAGGTTTTTTTGCTGTAGGTGTTTGCACCATCCTGATCAGCGGCATGTCGGGCGATGAAGCCATGAAGAGCTTTATAAAAGGCTTGGAAATGATGCTGGTACCAGCTTTGATTGTTGGTTTCGCACGTGGCATACAGGTGGTTCTGGAAGAAGGAATGATCATCGATACCATACTGTATCAGGCAGCTGCCATGCTCGAAGGTAAACATCCCATCCTCTCGGCGCAGGGCATGTACGCTTTTCAGACCATGCTGAATTTCTTCATTCCTTCTGCCTCCGGACAGGCCATGGTGTCGATGCCTTTGATGGTTCCTTTGTCTGATCTGCTGGGTATTTCCAGACAAACAGCTGTGCTGATATTTATTTCTGGCGATGGATTCTCCAACCTGGTGGTACCGACAAACGGCGTGTTAATGGCATCACTTGCTATTGCCGGTGTTCCGTTCGAGAAATGGTTCAGGTTTATTTGGCCCCTCTTTCTAATGCTAACGATTGTTGCAGGAATATTTATTACTGCGGCTTTGTTTATTAATTATTGAACCGCATAGTATGCTCATTTAAAATGAGTTAACCAATTTATTAACAATAATAGCTTTTGTCCAAATTACTTTTGAAACCCAACGAATAATGAAAACATCAGTTCTTGCCGATAAAAAACCTGCCCCGGCCAACATCCGTCTTTTCACCACCGACCATCCTGATATTCCGGTGCCAAACAAAGAGCGCATTCTGTTTCTGGATATTTTGCGCGGAATAGCTATATTTTTTATACTGTCGGCTAATATCCAGTATCTTTCGGGTGAGTATTTTATTCCTGAGGCGCAAAAGGCGCTTTTGAAAACCGCCTCCCTGGATTACGTGATTGAAATACTGGCCTTCATTTTTGTGGATGGCAAGTTCTATTCTGTTTTTTCCATCCTTTTCGGAATTGGCTTTGCAGTGCAATACCAGCGGATGAATAAAGACGACAAGGTATTTGTGCCGCTTTTCAGGCGCAGAATGCTGGGATTGCTCATCATCGGAAGTACGCACCTTTTCCTGATTTGGCTGGGCGATATCCTTACCTTATATGCCCTTGTAGGTTTTACCCTGATCTGGTTTCGGAAATTTTCTGACAAACGCCTGTTGATTTGGACTGGCATATTGCTTTTGATGCCTGTGGTTCACTGGTTGGCGATGTACCTGACTGACAATTTCTATCCTGGATATTTTTTCAGGCTTCATGATAAACTGGCTTCCATGGCTAGCACAGGAATTGCAGATGGGCAAAAGATTACCCGTTTTAGCATTCCTGATTATATGGCCATCACAAGCATTCAAGAGCTGCTGGAAGTGAATCTTCTAATGCCACTCCGGCGATTGGGCGGGATTCTCTGGGAAGGGCGACTATTCAAAGTCCTTGCGCTATTTCTATTGGGCATCTGGGCAGGCCGGCAGATACTTGAACGAAATATGCTTTCGAATACAGCGCTGCTGAAAAAAACTTTTCTATGGGGCATAGTCATTGGTTTACCCATGAATCTGCTCCGTACCTGGGTTGAGTTTGGTCATTTTAGTGCCAAACTCTGGCCACTGGCTGAATTTGCACTCAATGCCCTGGCCCTCACACCCATGGCGGTTGCTTATTGTGCCGCCGTAGCCATTGTGGTTACCCATCGCCCACACTGGCTGGGATGGCTGGCTCCGGTAGGAAGAACAGCCCTTTCAAATTATTTGTT
Source organism: Bacteroidota bacterium (assembly GCA_018830105.1). Classification (GTDB taxonomy): domain Bacteria; phylum Bacteroidota; class Bacteroidia; order Bacteroidales; family F082; genus UBA5536. Next base: position 53,295 of record JAHJTC010000006.1, on the reverse strand, counting down.
TCAGAGTTTGATCTGCATATTCATTTTTTACGGCATAGGGCTGGGGTTTGGCGGTACCATGGGGTATTCCGCTGTTGTGCTGGTTGCCCTGGTCTTATTTGGATGGCAAGTCATTTTTAGCACCATCTGGTTAAATTATTTCCGCTTTGGCCCTGTGGAATGGCTTTGGCGACAGCTAACCTATGGTAAGCGGGTCAAATTGTGGAAACCGATTCCAACGAAATTGGATTTGACAGGATGAATTACAAAAACCAACACATTATAGCATGTATAAAACTAAAAGCATAGGAAGGTGTTTAGATAAAGAATGTAAATTGCGCTACAAGCACTATATCAGGAATATATTTCTTGAAGCCCACAATTGACACCCACAAGCAAAAAGGATTAGTTCTCCTATTTTTATTAACCCTCAATAGATCACAGAAATGAAATTTTTAGTCGTTGATGATGAAAAAGATGTCGAAATGCTGTTTCGGCAAAAGTTTAGAAAAGAGCTTCGCAGCGGGCTGCTCGAACTGGAGTTTGCACTTTCGGGACAGGAAGCACTCGAAATGTTGCGCAGCCGAAGGCCACCGGATGTGATGTATATTTTTTCGGATATCAATATGCCCGGCATGACCGGCCTTGAATTACTGGAAATCGTAAAAACTGAATTTCCGCAGATTAAGGTAAGCATGATTTCAGCTTATGGCGATACTGAGAATTATGATCGGGCCATTAGTTCGGGCGCTAAAGAGTTTTTCACTAAACCCATTGATTTTGAAACTCTTAAAAGAGAAATTCAAATGATTTTGGATAATTAAACCACAGCTTTTAACACATTTTCTGATATGCCAAAAGCCAAAAAAACAGACGCCGCCAGCAAGGTGTATGCAACCTATTGGGACAGTTATACCAAAGGTGACCTGGAAACATTTGCATCCACCTTAGATGACAACTATGAAATGATCGGCACCTCCGAAGCCGAAGTTTGCCATACCAAAGCTGGTGGGATAGCATTTTTAAAGGCGCAGATAGCAGAGATCGACGGAAAAGCTGATTTGAGAAACCGGCAAATCAAAGTTGTTCCTGTGGACCAGCTTATGCTTGTGAATGAACACAGTGATATTTATGTCTTCGCTGATTCAGCCTGGAATTTTTATTCAAAGATCAGGATATCCACCTGGCTGCGTGAAACTGAAACAGGCTGGAAAGTGCTGCAGCAGCATGGTTCCGTTCCGGATATCCGGGTAGGCGAAGGCGAAACGCTGGCCATTGATAAAATTAACCGGGAAAACCTCGAACTCCGAGACGCTGTTAAAAGACGAACCGCCGAATTGGAGCGTAAAAACTGGGAATTGGAAATAGAATCAGCTCTTGAACGTGTGCGGACAATGGCAATGGGCATGAAAAAACCCGACGACTTGCTGGATGTTTGCCGCATCATATCCCAACAACTGGAGAAGCTAAAAGTAGGCAACATCCGAAATGTGCAGGTAGCCATCATTGATGAGCCAAAAAAAATCTATGCGAATTATCAGTATTTTTCTGCTTACGCAAAAAGCGTATTCGAGGAAACGGTTTATACAGATAATCCGGCTTCCTCTGAAATGGTAGCAGTAATGCAAAAATCAGCCAACTCCTTTTTTATAGGCAGCATCAAAGGTGAGGAATTAGAAAAATTTAGCGCTTGGAGAAAAAAATATGATCAGTTTCCCGATCCGATCATGGATGAGCTTTCAGAGGTGTTCTATTATTTTTACTCTATTGGAGAGGGCGGTTTAGGTCTCACTACCTACGAGGCAATTAGTGAGCATGAGCTCGATATCTTCAAGCGTTTTCATCTGGTTTTCAAACTGGCATACCGCCGGTTTATGGATATCCAACTGGCCGAAGCCCAGGCGCGCGAGGCACAGATTGATGCTGCGATAGCGCGTGTACGGGCACAATCCATGGCCATGTATTGTACGGATGATATAATCCATGTCAATAAGGAAATGCTTGATCAATTAAAATATCTACAGGTAGATGGGTTAACAGGCGCCAGTATTTATTTAGTGGATGAGGATGATATGGTGAAAGTCTGGGATATTTCAAGTCCCGGAAGCATCAGCAATCCGGGTAGTTACACCTTTTCATATGATGCAAAAAAATATCCTGTATTGGGCGGGTGGGTCGAAACCTGGAGGTCTTCAAATCAGGATTATTTTGTTATGGATTTTCCAAAGGAAACCTTACTGGAGGCTGTCGAGGAATTTAAAGAATTACTTCCTGAGATGGCGGGTCATTTCAAAAATGCCATAGATTCGGGAAAGTTAACACACCAATGGAATCCTGCCGGACGTCTGTCGGCAGGTTTGTTATCAATAGACCTTACCATTCCGCCAACGGAGGACACAAAAAACATTGTAACAAAGATGGCTGGCGCTTTTAATCTGGCCTATCAACGCTTCCTCGATCTCCAAAAAGCCGAAGCACAGGCGCGCGAAGCACAACTTGAGCTATCCCTTGAGCGCATCCGGTCGCAGGTAACCGCCATGAGAGAATCTGCTGAATTGCTTGATATTGTAGTTATGATGCGCAAGGAGTTTGTGACCCTGGGTCATGAGGCGCATTATTTCTGGCACATGCGCTGGCTCCCCGAAAAATATGAAAAAGCCATGACCTCCGGCGATGGCACCCGCATCGGGATGGTGATGACGCTGCCCCGACATATTCACGGAGATGTGAAACTGGTGGCCGATTGGGAAAAAAGCGGTGCGCCTACCCTTGTTTTCCCCATGGATACGGAAACTGCCGTGGACTATGTGCATAAAATGATCACCCTGGGCGATTTTGAAAAAGTGGATCCGCAGGCGCCCACCCTGGATGACATCCGTCACATTGGCGGTCTAACTTTTGTTATGGCACGCACCACCCATGGCGAAATCGGATTTAGTCTGCCTGGCTCAGTGCCCAACCCATCAGCAGCTGCCATAGAAACATTGATGCGATTTGCGGGCGTATTTGATTTGGCTTATAAACGTTTTGAAGACCTGAAAGCTGCCGAGTATCAGCATCGCGAAGCACAGATAGAGCTGGCTCTGGAGCGGGTTCGTGCACGCACCATGGCCATGCAGCACTCAGATGAATTAGCCGAAGCCTCCGGCGTATTGGATGAACAAGTGCGTGCTTTGGGCATTGAAACCTGGGGATGTGCCTTTCATATCTATACCGATGATGCAGATGGCGACTATGAGTGGTTCAGTAGCGAGAACGGCAACTTGCCTTTCTACAAAACCCCACGCGATAACTTCTTCCTGCGGATCTATGAAAAAGGCCAGCTTGGCAAAATAACCCATAGTGTAGAATTCGCCGGAGAAGACTGCAAAGCACATTACGACTATTTAAAAACTCTTCCTGTACTAGGTGATTCGCTCAAAACCCTCGAGAAATCAGGTGTTTCATTGCCAACTTATCAAATTGACCATATTGCCTTTTTTAAGCATGGTTATGTGCTGTTTATCACCTATAAAAAAGTGCCGGAAGCCCATAAAATTTTCCATCGTTTTGCGAAGGTATTCGAACAAACCTACACCCGCTTCCTCGACCTGCAAAAAGCTGAGGCACAGGCACTCAAAACCCAGATTGAATTATCACTGGAGCGCATCCGGTCGCAGGTCACGTCTATGCAGGAATCATCTGACTTGTTTGATATTGTGGTGAGCATGCGGAAGGAATTTATTTCGCTGGGACATGAAGCAGATTATTTCTGGCATATGCGCTGGCTACCGGATGTTTATGAGATGTCGATGACTTCCGAAGATGGCCATCGCCTCGGCATGGTAATCAAAGTACCCGGCTTTGTGCACGATCAAATACCAGGTTTGTCAGAATGGGAAAAAGGAAATAAACCCATTTATGTTTTAGCCCTGGATGCAGCTGATGCCTGGGATTATATTGAAAACATGAACACCCATGGTGACTATGAACAGGTGGATCCCAATGCCCCTACCCGGGATGATATTCAGCAACTTGGCGGCCTGACTTTTATTATCGCCCGTACCACCCATGGCGAAATCGGGTATAGCCTCCCCGGAATGGTTCCCGAGCCACCAAAAGAGGCGATGGATACCTTGGTGCGTTTTGCCAGGGTGTTTGATCTGGCATACAAAAGGTTTGAAGATTTAAAGACTGCCGAAAAAGACCTTATCGAAATCAAAGCTGCCCGTCAGAAAGCAGAAGAAGCCTTGTTTGAGCTCAAGGCAGCACAAGCTCAGCTCATACAATCCGAAAAAATGGCTTCACTCGGAGAACTTACCGCCGGTATTGCCCATGAAATTCAGAATCCGCTTAACTTTGTCAATAATTTTTCAGAGGTAAGTTTTGAAATGATTGAAGAAATGTGGGAAGAAATTGAAAAAGGCGATTTAGAAGAGGCCAAAGCCCTCGCGGAGGATGTAAGAGCTAACCTCGAAAAAATCAACCATCACGGTAAACGTGCTGATGCCATCGTAAAGGGTATGCTCCAGCACAGCCGCAGCAGCAGCGGACAAAAAGAACCCACCGATATCAATGCGCTCGCCGATGAGTATTTGCGACTTTCCTACCATGGCCTCCGTGCCAAAGACAATTCTTTCAACGCTAGTTTTAAAACAGCTTTTGATGAAACACTTCCCAAAATAAATGTCATTCCGCAGGATATTGGCAGGGTGCTGTTAAACCTCATAAACAACGCTTTTTATGCAGTGGATAATAAAGCAAAAGAAATTGAAGTGCCTTATAAACCGGAAGTTGTTGTAAGTACTAAGCTGCAAAATGGCAGCATTGAAATCAGGATAAAAGACAACGGCTCCGGTATTCCCGAAAATATTAAAGCCAAAATATTCCAACCCTTTTTCACCACCAAACCAACAGGTTCAGGCACCGGGCTGGGCCTTTCATTGAGTTACGATATTGTGAAGGCACATGGTGGTGAGTTGAAAGTTGAAACAATAGCAGGTGAATCTACTGATTTTATAATTATCATTAAATGTATTGAAAACTAAAACTAATTTACTATGTTTCATTATGTTGTGCCATTTATTGTTAGTTTGATTTTTGCGGATAATATGCGCAAATATGCCAAAACAAATAACCTTCCTGAACTGGAAACAAAGTATAAGTACGCTTTTTTCATTTCTTTTCTACTCTTAGCTGTAACGGCTATAATTTCCGCTCCGATAGTTATGAAATGGCTGTGGAATTTATTCCTGATTGTTATAGTCACCTATCCGATATCACAAAAAGAGCTTCGTTCATTGCGTATGTTCATTGCAGCATTTGCTCCTTATGTTGCTATAAAAATTATTTATGATTTGAATCAAGCATTCTTACCTGATTTTTTTGATACATGGGAGTCATATTTCAAAAATGCGATCACAATCACCTATATCTGGCTTGCAGCTATTTTGTTTAGTCAGGCCAGGCAGAGAAAAGCAAACGAAAAGGAACGTATTAAAAGGCAGCAGGAAGATGAACTTAACAGGGCCATTGCCATTCGCAAGGTAGAACTGGAAGGGCTGGTGGCCGAACGAACAATGGAAATCACCAAACAGAAAAACGATTTGGAACAGGCGCTTACCGAATTACGCAGCACCCAAGCCCAACTTATCCATTCCGAAAAAATGGCTAGTTTGGGAGAACTCACCGCCGGCATTGCCCACGAAATTCAGAATCCCCTAAATTTTGTCAATAATTTCTCGGAAGTAAGTAGCGAGCTCCTGGATGAAATGAATGAAGAATTAGAAAAAGGTGATGTAGCAGAAGCCAAAGCAATTTCATTTGATATCAAACAAAACCTTGAGAAAATTACCAGCCACGGCAAACGCGCCGATGCCATCGTAAAAGGCATGCTCCAGCACAGCCGGACAAATACAGGCCAAAAAGAACCCACCGATATCAATGCCCTGGCCGATGAATATTTGCGCTTGAGCTATCATGGATTACGGGCAAAAGACAAGTCCTTCAATGCAAATTTCAAAACTGAGTTTGATGAAAATCTTCCAAAAATTAAGATCATTCCGCAGGATATCGGAAGGGTAATGCTTAATTTGATCACTAACGCGTTTTATGCCGTGAATGAGCGGGTTAAGAAAGACCTTGAAGATATAGCAGAAAAAGACAATGAGCGCCTTGAAGGCCGGGAACCCATTAAACCGCTGGTAATCGTTACTACCAAAAACCTCGGCGACAAGATTGAAATATCAGTAAAAGACAACGGCAGCGGCATTCCCGAAGAAATCAAAAACAAAATCTTCCAGCCCTTTTTTACCACAAAGCCCACCGGACAGGGAACAGGATTGGGATTGTCGTTGAGTTATGATATTGTGAAGGCGCATGGTGGCGAATTGACCGTGGACTCAACAAAAGTTGATGGAACCACATTTACTATCCGGATTCCAATTAAGAAATAACTTTATGAGAGCAGTATTGATACTAACCGCTTTTTTCTTTTCGCTGACAGTCCAGGCACAATCGGCAGATCCTGATAGCCTCCAAATTCTTTTGGAAAATGCTTTCACGGATTCTGCCCGGTACAGTATTTATACAAAACTTTCTGACTACTATGGTAACAAAGATCGAAGAACAGCATATGAATATAATGAGGCAGCCCTGAAAATTGCCCGGGAAAACAACATGAATCTTGAAATAGCAAATTCCCTTGGGCGCATTGGATATTATCTCAACAAAGAAGACCGGTATGGGGAAGCTTTTGAATGCTATATCGAAGGCATCCAGCTTGCAGAAGATCCTGACAATGAGCATCTCAGCTGGACGAAACCGGCGGATGCCGATCCTTTCCAATACAGAATGGCAATACTTGCCTGGCTCCACCACGATCTGGGTCTTGTATTTCGTTCGACCAATAATAATATGGAAGCCATTCAACAGTTCAGGAAAAGCTCCCGCTATCTTGATAAGGCATTGCCAACATCACATAATTCTGTCGATATGAACATCGGAGCAGTTTACCTGGATATGAATATCCTCGATTCGGCCCTGTATTATCAGAGGAAAGAACTTGTTCATGCGGATCGTTGGAAAAGTGCCGCGCTAAAATATATCGGGGATATCCATTTCCGGAATGGAGATAGCGATTCAGCCTTCATTTATTACCATAAGGGCCTAAGTTTGGCAACAGATCAGAATGCTTTCAGCCTAAAAATCATCTGCGAGATGAGTTTAGGAAAATGGCACCTGGCTGCAGAAAACAAAGATTCAAGCCTGATCTATGCCAGGCGGTTTTTGAAAGGGATTAAAGATTTGCAGGGGAATCCACTTAAAGACATCAACATCAGCAATGCTTACGAGCTAATGTACCAGGCTTATCAGCTCAATCAAAAACCCGACAGCATGATGAAATACCTACAGTTGGCTTATGTTTCACGCGACAGTGTCAATCAGATAAAAATTGCTAACCTTACGCAATACCAAAATATTTCATTTGATGAACAGCTCCGTTTGGAAGTATTGGAAAAGGAAAAACTACAAACGAAAAACAGGATCAGAATTTATTCACTCCTCACAGGTTTGTTTTTCATCCTGATTGTAGCATTCATCTTATACCGAAACGTGCGTCAAAAGCACAAAGCAAATACGATCCTTGAAAAAACACTTTCAGATTTAAAATCAACCCAAACCCAACTCATCCAATCCGAAAAAATGGCTTCGCTTGGTGAACTCACTGCGGGTATCGCCCATGAAATCCAAAACCCGCTCAACTTTGTGAATAATTTTTCAGAAGTAAGCAGCGAGTTACTAGACGAACTAAACGATGAACTGGATCAGGGCGAACTGGAAGAGGCAAAGTCAATTTCAAAAGACATCAAACAAAACCTCGAAAAAATCAATCACCATGGCAAACGTGCTGATGCCATCGTAAAAGGCATGCTCCAGCACAGCCGGACAAATACAGGTCAAAAAGAACCCACCGATATCAACGCACTGGCGGATGAGTATTTGCGCTTAAGTTACCACGGATTGCGTGCAAAGGACAAATCATTCAATGCAGATTTTAAAACTGAATTTGATGCGTCACTTCCAAAAATTAAGATCATTCCACAGGATATCGGAAGGGTAATGCTTAATTTAATCACCAACGCGTTTTATGCCGTGAATGAGCGGGTTAAGAAAGACCTTGAAGATCTAGCAGAAAAGGGCAATGAAAACCTTGAAGGCCTGGAACCCATTAAACCGCTGGTAACCGTTACTACCAAAAACCTCGGCGACAAGATTGAAATCTCCGTAAAGGACAACGGCAGCGGCATTCCGGATGAAATCAAAAACAAAATCTTCCAGCCGTTCTTCACCACCAAACCTACCGGACAGGGAACAGGATTGGGTTTGTCCTTAAGTTATGATATTGTGAAGGCGCATGGTGGAGCATTTAAAGTGGAATCACTGTTGGGTGAAGGAACAAGTTTTATTATCACGCTGCCGACGAGTTAAAATCAAATAGATGAACAATAGCGTTCAATAAAATTCACTAATTTTTTTTAAAGCCCAAGCAAGGGCACCAGTTTTGCCAGCAATTCATGCGCAGGCAAGTCATCATTGGTATTGGAATATAGTACAAGCGTAGTTTTTTTAGCTGCATTATAAAACACCTCCGAATTATAACCCATTATAATTCCTTCATGACCAATCCAATTGTCATTGGCTTTCATCATGCAAAAACCATATCCCTCCGGTCCAAAATTAAAACGCTCGGCTTTCATTGCATCAGATAAAAACACGCCCTCCGCATTCAGCTTCGCCCATTTTTTCATATCATGAATCGTTGAAACCATCTGTCCGGCAGTATAGGTATAGGAAGGATTCCAATTTGTGGCATCAGTCTGTTCGCCAAGTATGTAATAATTATACCCTCTGCAATAGGGTGAGCTAAGGAAATAAGTGCTTCCCCAATAGGTATTGAGCAGTTGTAAAGGATTAAGAATTTTGTCATAGATTACCTGATCAGCGGATTCACCGGTTACTTTCTCGAGCAGCAACCCCAGCAGGACAATATTGGTATTGCAATATTGATACCCCTCACCGGGATTAAAATTTTGAGGATGGCGAAAGGCAATAGCAAGGAGCGAATCAGGTGGAAAAGTCATTAAAAAATTACTTTCCAAAAACTGCATCCCTAAACCCTCATCATAAGAATAATCAAACAAACCACTCCGCATTTGTCCCAGCATCCTGACTGTAATCTCATCACCTCTGGGAATATTGTATTCGGGTAGATAATGTGTTATCGAACGATCTAAACTAATCATCCCCTCGTCAGCCAGCATCAAAACAGCCTGTCCCGTAAACGTTTTGGTATTGCTGGCTATCCTAAAATAATGACTTTCATGCATTGGCTCCTGCGAAACAATATCGCTTACGCCGCGATTTACAATAAGGTCGTCATATCCTTCAATAGCAACCAAAGCAATTATTCCGGGTGTATTGCTCTGTATAAAAACCTCATCAACAGCATGCTCTATCTTCATTTTTAGATCTTCCGGGAAAGGATTTATCTCAGGAAGGCTTGTTTCTTTTTCGCACGAAATCAGGAAAAAAGCTAGAATCACAGCCATTTTCAGATAAGTAAAGTGTTTCATTTGTTGTTTGTTTTAACAGGGTTTATTATAACGAGATGCCCCCGGACAATAAAAAACTGTCTTCATAAAGGCTTTGGTTTTGATTGTGTAAATATAAGAATTTGTTACTGACTCTGTTTTGATTTTTTGATTAATCTCCTGACCAACTGCATGCATAAAAAAACAGGATCAACAAAGTAGCATTGAAAAAGTCCCGAAGAATCCTTAAGTTAATTTTATACTAATTAAGTAATCAGCCTAAATCCTTAACTAACTTTTCCCTTATTTAAGTTTTGGGGTGATTTCCTTAACTAAGCGATTTCTTAGTTAAGCTTTTTAGCTGATACTTAAGTAGCCAGAACAATTTCTTTTACTTCCTATCAGCGATCAGCTCCGGCAACAAGCATTCCCCTGCAAGAAAGCCTGTTTCACTTTCATTAAATTTCACTATGCCAATACTATAATTACTAATTAAAAAAGCCGCCTCCACAAATCCGGGAGACGGCTTTTTTAATATTTAAAAGAAGAAATGGGGTTTAGTACTTTATCTGTTTCCTGGTAATCAAGCCATTTTCTGTTTCAAGCATTAGTGTATAGATGCCTGCGGGTAAATTACTCAGATCGATTCTGTCTTGTTGTAATTTGTTTCCTTCTTTTTGAACCAATTGACCCTGCTGGTTGATGATGCTGATCTCACGGATGTTTTCTTCCGCACTGATGTAAACAAAATCTGTAGCGGGATTTGGATAAATGCGTGCTGAAGAAATCGGGTTTTGATTCAATGAAGAAATCACGTAAGACACTTCTATTTCATTGGAAGGATCTGATTCGCCTCCGTTATAAAGGGCAGTAACATAATAGTTGTGCATGCCGGTTTCGGGATTTTCATGCACAAAAGTTAATTCTTCGGTAAACTCAACCAATGCGTAGGTTCCTTCTTCAAATTTATGATAAACATTATATCCTAATAAAGCAGCCGGGAGCAGCTCATCAAAAGCTGGTGCTGTCCATTCAAGCATGATTTCTCCGGTTTGAGGTATACCTAAAAGATTAGACGGCTCAGGTGTAGCATATGTAACAATCAATGATTCAGAGGGATCTGACTCACCTGATTCGTAAACTGCCGTAATGTAATACTCATTAAGTCCGGCAGCGGCACTTTCACTAACCAAAAACATGGTTTCCTGCACCGAGCCCAACAGCTCATTTTCTCCCATTTCAACACTCACATAAACGTTGTAAGACTCCGGATTACCATTTTCAGGGGCATCCCAATCAACATAAAACATATCATCTTGTTGAAAAATATCCAGATTAACCGGTGGGGGCGTCGTATTGGCGCTTTCTTTTACTAAAAATATTATCCCGGCGTCTGGCCACGGCTGTGGATCGTCCCAGAAATTGTAATGGGCCTCCAATGTTTCATTCTCAAAATAAACTATTTCGTAATAGAAGTGCTGATAAAAGCTTTGTCCTGCATATACAATATCAAGGTACCAAAAATGAAGGCGGTTAGTTGCAGCATCATACTCAAACTGCTGTGTGTTAGGATAAGTCGTAGGCATCAAATGACCAGAAGTTTCGGTGTAGAAACCGTCTTCATAAATCGTCAATGTAATGGGATCATTGTATCCTCCATAATTTGTAGCACTGATGGTTCCGCTCCAGGTGCCAATAAAATCTTCAGAAGAATAATCTTGCGCCTGAGCGCTGAATGCCACCAGGCTGAACAAAAGTAAAAGTGTTTTAGTAGGTAAAAAAGTAAGAATTTTCATTTTTAATGAATTAATTAATGAGTTGTTTAATTAGCATTGTTGACAGTTATTGATATCGTCACCCTTAGTCGTTGACCTAAAAAAAACCTGACAACTTTTAACAAAAAAATACAAACATCCCTGTAATTTGTTCATTATGTAAAACATAATTATCAAAAAAAAACAGCATTTACCTTTAACACACCATTAGAACATCGAGAAATATTTTTTCTGAAGGCTCTATATTAATCCACTTTTTGCCTAAAAAAACAGGATTAATCATTATATATCCAGAAGGGGTGTCAGCTGGATAGCAAACCGAAATTTTGTGGAAAACAATAAATGCGCTTTTAATCGCTTAGGGTCGCTCTTCCCTTCCATCACGATACTTCGCAAAACGTCCGGCATCTTTTCCGTGTACCTGATCATGCCGATCCCAGGGCCAACCGCCAAACTGTGTTTGCTGAAAATCGGAAAAGGTCTGCCGCAACTCGGCTTCTGTGTTCATCACAAACGGACCGTAATGGGCAACAGGTTCGTTGATAGGTTTTGCTTGCAAAAGCATGAAAAGGGCTGGCTCAGCGCCTGAATTCTTAAGCAGAACATCTTGATCAGCTTCCAACATAAAAGCCTGATCCTTAACTATTTTTGTGTTGGCTACCATCACTTCACTCCCTTGATAACAATACAGATTTCTTACCGCCTGATCAGTAGCTGCAGGCAAAGTCCATTGTGCGCCGGCTTCCATTTTGATCAGCCAGATTGCTACTTCATTGCTTGGATCAGCAGCCCATGAATCCGGTGCAGGCGCCGGAGCTTTCACCTCTTCCAATTGTCCGGCAATAAGGCGAATTTCAGTGGTTTTGCCATCATCATCTTGCTTGCTTACGATCGGAATCTCTTCACTCCATAACATTTTGAAATGGGGTTCGGCATGTTTTCTGGCTTTGGGCAGGTTGAGCCAAACCTGAAATAATTCCAAGGTGTTTTCACTTTGCTGATTCAGCAATGGAAACATCTCACTGTGCTGCAAACCTGTTCCGGCTGTCATCCATTGCACATCGCCCATGCCATAACGCCCGGCCTGTCCATGCGAATCAGAATGATCCACAAAACCCTGCAAAACAATGGTTACCGTTTCGAAACCCCGATGCGGATGAGCCGGAAAACCCGGAACTTTTGTGCCGTGATACATCCGCCAGCCATCCTTTGGCGTAAAATCCTGCCCGATGTTACGACCAGCTAGTGATGCTTCCGGACCAAATTCAGCATTGGCTTTGGGATAATAATCCAAGTGGTGCACACAAAACAAAAAAGGGTTACTCACTTCCCAATTGAAGCCCAACGGAAAAGTTTTTATAATAGGTGAATTTGACATTTTAGTTAAATTTTAAGGTAAAGGTACAAAACTCGTTTCACCCTGGATCTTTGGGAAAAGTTGTTGCTTCCATTTTGCTTTTGCAGACTCAATAAGGGTTTTGTCAGAACTTACAAAATTCCACCAGATATGGCGCTCTTCAGGAAATGGCTCACCGCCGAAAAGGAAGACTTTCGACCGAGGAGCCAGTTTCAGACTGCACATTTTTGTTTCTTTCGCCACCAGAATGCGTCCGGGCTTATGCTCGTGATCTCCTTCAAAAACGCTGCCTTCGTGGATGTAGAGTGCATGCTCCCCATATAAGTCATCTCCCAGCTCCAGATTTACGGATTCTTGGCTTTCAATTTCAATAAAGAAAAGCGGGCTATGCACCGAAACGGGCGATTTTTTTCCAAAAGCTTCTCCTGCTATTAGTTTAAAATGCACCCCATCAGTTTCCCACACTGGAAGCGCATCAGCCGAAATATGTGTAAATGAAGGTGCTGTTTCCTCCAAATCCTTTGGCAAGGCCACCCAAATCTGCAATCCATGAAGCTTCTTGGGTTGATCCCTGAGTTCGTCCGGCGTACGTTCGGAATGTACCACACCACTTCCGGCTGTCATCCAGTTTACCGCGCCCGGCATGATGCGTTGCACTGAACCTATACTGTCGCGATGCATGATCTCGCCTTCAAAAAGATAAGTGAGTGTAGCAAGGCCGATATGCGGATGAGGCAACACCTCAAATTGGGTGTCAGCATTCAGCTGAGCCGGCCCCATATGATCCAGAAAAACGAAAGGTCCAACGGCACGCTTCTGCCTAAAAGGAAGCAGCCTGCCCACCATAAAACTGCCAATACTGGCAGCACGTTCTTCGATAATAAGGTCAATATTCGACATAAAATGAAGTTTCAGATTTTGATGAGATAAAGATAAGTCAATAATTTATCCTTGTTCACACGATCAAATTTAAAACACTACAATGCATAGCGCTTGCGATTTGCAAAAGCTACCAACGAAAGCATCACCGGCACTTCTACCAGAACGCCAACCACGGTTACCAAAGCAGCAGGCGATTGCAGCCCAAACAAAGCGATGGCAACGGCTACCGCAAGTTCAAAAAAGTTACTCGCGCCAATCATAGCAGCAGGCGCGCAAATGGCATACGGCAGTTTGAGCTTTTTACCGCCATACCAGGCGATGAAAAAGATAAAATAGGTCTGAATCACCAGCGGAACAGCCGCGAGGAGTATGATAAGCGGATTGTTTGTGATATTTTGTCCCTGAAATGCAAATAAAAGCACAAGCGTGACCAACAGGGCAATGATACTTGCCGGTTTGAGGGTGGGTAAAAACACTTTCTTGAACCATACTTCACCCTTTGACTTTACCAATACCCGCTGGGTGATGACACCGGCAACCAGCGGAATCACCACAAATATCAGGATACTGGCAACCAGCGTGTCATAAGGAATGACAACATCTGTAATCCCCAAAAGCAAACCCACAATCGGCACAAAGGCGACAAGGATAATCAGGTCGTTCACCGAAACCTGCACCAACGTATAATTGGGGTCTCCATCAGAAAGGTATGACCACACAAAAACCATGGCGGTGCATGGGGCGGCACCTAATAATATTGCTCCGGCAATATATTCGCCTGCCAAAGCCGGATCAATCCAGGCTGCATAAATTTTAGTAAAAAACAACCAGGCAAAAAAGGCCATCGAAAAGGGTTTAATCAACCAGTTAATCACTACAGTCCATACCACGCCCTTTGGTTTTTTGCCGATTTGCCGGATGCTGCTAAAGTCAATCTGCAGCATCATCGGATAAATCATCAACCAGATCAGGATAGCCACCGGAATGTTTACATTAGCCCATTCCAAGTCACTGACAAGCTCCATGCTGTCGCCGGCAAAATTTCCCAGAGCGATTCCTACCAGTATTCCCAATGCTACCCAAATGGTGAGGTATTTTTCGAAAAATCCAATATGTTTTTTAGTTTTTCCCATTGTCGAGGTATTTGATTGTAGTTTCATACATGCTTTAGTTTTTATGATTAAAACGATTTGCTAAGCTTCAGTTGCTATTTTAATAAAAAATTAGGTTTCTATATTATACGGTTCATCAGCTTGCCTGAATTTTTCGGTAATCTTTTGACCAAACCGGATACATTTCCTGCATTTTTTTGATGGACAAAGCAATTTTACCGAATGAATCATAGTAGCATAGTTTACAAAGATTTTTTAAACTTTTGGATCAGCAACAACTTTTATCTTGTATAAGATTGTCGTTTTCGGTGCCGCATCCACAGCCACAGCCCGCGCCAGTATTGATTTTTAGATGCACTTTATAAGGCAAACCCTGCACTTTCCACTGCATCAATCCGCCATCAAGGTTAGCCACTTCGGGATAATCGAAACGATTGAGCAAGTTGGCTACCTTGGAGCTGCGCACACCACCCGGGCAAGCCAAAATGATTTTTTGATTTTTGCTGATATACGAAAGTCGGTCTAATATGGCTGACATTGGATGGTACAATACACCCTCCATATCAACACCTTCGGCTTTCACTTCGTCCATTTCGCGCACATCGATCATCACAGCCTGTTTTGTCTGTATCAATTCATAGGCATCCTTTGCAGCAATATGCCTTACCCCTTCGATCTGAAAATCCTGAAAGCAGGGTTTGTCATAAGTTTTCATAGCTTTTGTGTTTAATGATTTCAGAAGCATCTCAGTTTGCTTTCTTCATCCAGTTCAATAAAGTGTTTTTGGTTGGCAGTTTACCTTGAAGCAAAATCTTTTCGTTGATTATAAGGGCAGGGGTCATCCAAATACCATAGCGATCAAAATCAGCCTGAGTGGTTAATTTCTCAACCTTTCCATCCAATCCAGATTCGATCAAAGCCTCCCGGCACAGCTTTTCCAGTTTGATGCAATTGGGGCAGCCTGAACCCAAAACTTTAATTTCTAACATATTAAGACTTATTTACAAATTTCCATCTTCCAATAATTGCAGTGTGTTGGCTACTGTATCGTTTACAACAGCCTGTTTCATATAACGGGCCACCATGATTGCTTCGGTAATTTCAGCATTAGAGATCCCCGCGTTTTTGGCCTGTTTCGCCCACATGCGTGTGCAGGTGTCGGAATTTAAAACAGCCGCAGCAGCTATTCCGGCAAGCAATTTGTATTTTTTGGGGACAGCCTGGTATTTTTCATTCTCAAAAAGCAAGGCTTTAGCGTCCAGCTGATTTTGTGCAAATTCAGGTGCAAAAGCCTTGAGCAAATCCATTGGTGATTTTTCTTTTTCCATGATTTCTATTTTTATAGGTTAATGATTGCTTTCCATTTTTCTCAGTCAAATAAATCCTTGCTCAATTGCCGCACTTTTTCCCAGTTTTCGCGGTTCAAACAATACTTAATATAAGGTGCTTCTGTTTCGCCCTGAATAAGACCAGCATTTTTGAGCTCTTTCAGGTGCTGGGATAAAGTGGATCTGCCTACAGGCAATTCTTCAACCAAATCGCCACTGTAGCAACAGGTATTCATATGGGCCAGTTTCTTGAGAATGTGTATCCTAACCGGATGACTCATGGCTTTTGCAAAGCGCGCCAGCTCAGTAATATCCTCTTCAAAAACGATCTTTTTATCCATTAGCTGTAGTTTTTTAATTGATTTTTGATGTCTTCTTTCTTTGGGGGCAAGCCGTTCAATATCTGCTTACCATTAATGATAAGTGCCGGTGGATCTATTGCTTTATGGTCTTTCTTTTCGCAATCTAAATCCACTATGCTCAGTTCGGCTTCCAGTTGTAATTCCTGAATACTTTCCTTTACATAGGTCTCAAATATTTTGCAATTTGGACAAGCTGTTCCTATTATCTGAATCTTCATAGCTGATGCTGTTAGTTATTTCGCAAAATAACGAAATGAAAAACGCTTTTCAAAGAAAAACTTCACAAAATAATTTTCGCCTCAGCTTATTTAGATTGAGTATAAATTTCAGCAATACTGCGCTTTTTAACATATTACCCATGGTTAGTCCGGGGAAAGCTTCTACTTTTGTTTCGTTATTTTACGAAATACGAAACACATGTCAGAAACGATTGCCTATACCGAAAGTCAGATCAAGTTAGCCAGAATTGCCAAGGCAATGGGTCATCCGGCCCGTGTGATGATACTGGAGTTGCTTTCGAATCAAAGTTGCTGCTATAGCGGAGATATTGCAGATGAACTGCCCATTGCCCGTTCCACTTTATCGCAACATTTAAAGGAGTTGAAAGCTTCAGGCCTGATCAAAGGAGAAGTGAATCCTCCTAAAATCAAATATTGCCTGGATCGTGCTAACTGGGAACTGGCCATGCAATACTTCTGTGATTTATTCAAAAACGAACAATTAAAAACCCTTAATATCTAAAGTAATGTCAAAATCCATTAAAATCCTGGGCACCGGATGCCCTAAATGTAAAACCCTCGAACAAAGCGTTCGCAATGTAGTTGCCGAACATCAACTTGATGCTGAAATCACCAAAGTAGAAGATATCATGGATATCATGAATTATGGTGTGATGCGCACGCCCGGACTGGTCGTTGACGAAAAAGTGGTGGTAAGTGGCCGTGTTCCCTCTTCTACTGAAATCAAAGATTTTTTGAGTTAATCCATTTCAAAACCAATAAGCCCTTAACCCGATGAAACAATTTTTTTTATTTAGCCTGGTGATGCTCCTGATGAGCAGCCTAAGCGCCCAAACAGAAAAAGCAGTACAAGCAGCTGAAAAAGCAGTGTTGGATGTGTATTATACCCACAGCACAAACCGCTGTGCCGGATGCAGAGCCATCGAAAAAGAAACTATGCAAACCCTTAACAGTCAGTTTAAGCAACAAATGGAAAATGGCGAGATAGCGGTTCATATCGTGAATATCGACCTGAAGAAAAACAAAGAAATAGTGGATGAATTTGAGGTGTGGGGTTCCAGCTTGTTTATCGTAAAAAATGGCGACACCAAAAACCGGACTGACCTCACCAAAGAAGGATTTGCCATGGCACGCACCAAACCGGAAGAATTTCATAAGGTGTTGGCAGGCTCTATCAAAAAACTGTTAAACTAACTGGTATTTAAGATTATAGTCAGCTTTCCTGGCGTTTTTTTGAAAAGTATTCGTTATTACAATAACCTGCTTTTTTAAGGCTGTTACGCCCTAAAAAACAAAATTTTTACAGGTATGGATTTTTTACAAAGCCTGCTGGATAATACCTCATTGCCTTTTCTCACAGCATTTGTGCTGGGCCTGATGACGGCTATAAGCCCTTGCCCGCTGGCCACCAATATCACGGCCATCGCCTTTATTAGCAAGGATATGGAAAACCGGCGCAGGGTTTTTCTCAACGGCCTGATTTATACGCTCGGTCGCGCTATTTCTTATACCGCTATTGGCGTGATTCTCTTTTTTGGTGCCAGCACCTTTTCGGTAGCCGGTTTTTTTCAGCAATGGGGCGAACGCCTGCTGGGGCCATTACTCGTATTGATTGGTATATTTATGCTGGATCTTATCCGCATCAATTTCCCCGGACTGGGCAAGTTGGGTGATAAAATGGAACAAAACTCCAAAAAAGGATTCTGGCAGGTACTGCTGCTGGGCATGGTGTTTGCGCTGGCTTTTTGTCCATACAGCGGCTTGCTCTATTTTGGCATGCTGATCCCGATCACTGTTGCCAGTCCATCGGGTTTGTACCTTCCGGTGATTTTTGCTGTGGCAACAGGCCTGCCGGTTATTGTACTGGCCTGGATGCTTGCCTTTACCGTTTCGGAAGTGGGTAGCTTTTACAATAAGCTTAAAACCTTCGAGAAATGGTTCAGAAAAGTCATCGCAGTTGTTTTCATCCTGGTAGGATTGTACTATATCTTCATCTTCTTTATTCCTTAAAATGACTTCTACTCATGGAAATCAAAAAAGAGTTTAAAATACTGGGCTGGATCATCGCGATTTTCCTTTTTGCATTTTTCCTACCGCTCGAAAATGAGCGTTTTCTTACGGCTATTGATGCTACGCTGGATTTAACGCGCTGGTATGCCAGAGAGCACGTAATTCTCTGCCTGCTTCCGGCCTTTTTTATCGCCGGGGTGATCAGCGTTTTTGTGAGTCAGGGAGCTGTGATGAAATACTTTGGCGCCAAAGCCAAAAAATGGGTGGCCTATACCGTGGCTTCTGTTTCAGGAACAATACTGGCTGTTTGTAGCTGTACTATTTTGCCCTTGTTTTCGAGCATTCACAAAAGGGGCGCGGGTTTGGGACCCGCCATTGCGTTTTTGTATTCCGGCCCGGCCATCAATATACTGGCTATCATTCTCACCGCGCGCATCCTTGGTTTCGAGATGGGTGTGGCCCGTATCATCGGCGCAGTGGTTTTTGCAGTAGTAATTGGCTCGGCCATGTCGCTGATTTACCGCAAAGAAGAGAGAGCCAAACGCGCCGAACAAATGAATTTCCCTGATATGCCAGAAAAAAGGCCGATGTGGCAGACCTCTTTTCACTTTTTTACACTCGTACTGATTTTGGTTTTTGCCAACTGGGGAGCTCCTTCCTCCGATGAAACAACGGGCGCATGGTTTTGGATCTGGTCGAACAAATGGCTGATCACCAGCTTTTTTGGTTTGTTTCTGATTTATTCGCTCATCTTTATCCTCAAGATAAAATGGTGGCATGTAGCCCTTGCCGCGCTGGCAACAGCGGCTGCCGGATTGCTTACCGCCTCTCCATTGGTGCCTATGGTTGTTGCCATTGCCGGATTGAGCATCATCACCCTGTTGGATAAAAACGATGAAGATAACCCGGAATGGACACGCTCGGCCTGGGATTTCACCAAGCAAATTATGCCTTTGCTGGCTGTGGGTGTGGTCACCGCAGGCTTTTTGCTGGGCTCAACACATGATAATGTGGCCATACCAGGTATCATTCCTAACGACTGGATAACAGCGCTGGTAGGTGGTAACTCTATTTTTTCAAACTTATTTGCTTCCATTGTTGGTGCGTTTATGTATTTTGCCACGCTTACAGAAGTACCTATTCTTCAAGGTCTTATCGCTGCCGGGATGGGCAAAGGACCAGCATTGGCCCTTTTACTGGCAGGCCCCTCGCTCTCCTTACCAAATATCCTTGTAATCAGAGGCGTTATGGGAACACAAAAAACATTGGTTTATGTGGCACTGGTAATCGTGATGGCCACTATAAGCGGATTAATATATGGAGGACTTTTTTAAAAAACTGTTTTAGCAATGAGGAATGATTTCTTTCAACAATGCTTTAAAAGTCAACAATTAAATTTTATAACGCCTTCAAAGGCTTATCCTTATCTTCAAGATGGCGTTTTGTTAGTGGATTTGAGACCCGACTATGAAGGCGCCGGAAAGATACCGGATGTGCCCAATCTGCTGCAAATTCCCTATGATGAAATTTTCGAAAACCTTGATACAATTCCTGCCAATGAAATCGTGATACTGGCAGATGCTGTTGGCTTGCGTAGCAAGGAAGTGCTGATCAAACTCAAAGAATCAGGTTATGATCTGGCTGTTTCAATGGCTGGCGGTCTTGTAGATTGGGAAAAGGAAGGATTTCCGTTGATTGTTGACCTGAGTGAGCGGCTCACCGGAAGCTGCATGTGTCAATTAAAGCCACGCGAAAAAGGAACATTCAAAAAAGGACATGCTAAATAAATTCAAGCAAGATGAAAATTAGAATGCTTTTGTTCCTTTCTTTACTTCTGACCATTTCATGCAATAAACAATCGGAAGATATTGGTCCTGTTTCGGATGAAATCAGCATTGTAAGTTTAACGGCTACCCGCCTGGATATCAAAGCCTGGGATACAACCAGCATCCGTGTGGTGGCTGTGGGCGATCAACTGAATTACAGCTGGGAAGCCAACCACGGAACGGTGCTTGGGCAGGGCAACACAGTGAAATATTCAGCCGGGAATTGCTGTATGGGCCTCAATACAATCACCTGCAGGGTGTATAATGAAACAGGCTTTGTAGAAGACACCATTATGATCCGAATCAGAAATTATTACGAAAATCCATGAAAACGCATCCTATTGCATACTTGCTAATTATTGGCATAGTATTGCTAATTCCGGCACAAGCAGTCGCACAGTGCTGCACAGCTGGCAATCCCCTTAGTTTGTCTCCGGATTTTCAACAAAGCAATAAAAATGATTTACGGCTCTCTCTGCTTTATCGTAATAGCATTTCGGATATCTATTACGATGTAAATAAGGAAGTTGACATATATTATGTAGATCAATCAGGATTCAATTACCTTGAGATGGGCATGGAATATGGGGTGTTATCCTGGTTGAGCCTGAAGCTGGAAGCAGGATATTACCTCTCCAAGTATGAAAACTACTCTAATCCGGATTTTAAGGATAATAGTGCATCAGGTTTAGCCGACCTCAACATGCTGGTACGATTTGATATCTGGCAAAAACCCTCACGGCGATTGCGCCTCAGCGGTACAACAGGGGCTAAATTTCCGATCGGCGTTTTCGATCTCACCAAAGATCATGTTAAGTTGCCCGTGCAATTGCAGCCTTCTTCGGGCAGCTTTCGCTATCATGGCGGTTTGCTCCTGAATAAAACCAGTAGAAACAGTAAAATATCCTCATTTGCCGGCATTCACACGGAATTATCACAATGGATTCACTCCAAAAACTTTGATTATAAATATGGCACCGTAACCAGTCTTTTTGCTGGTGGAGGGGTCCAAATCACCCCCCGATTAGTTGTGCTGGCGCAGCTGCAGGCAGAATTCCGTGATCGCTCGAAGCGAGAAAATAACCAAATTGTGGAAGCAACCGGAGGCGAACATCTAAATGCCATTCCACAAATAAGCTACCGTTTAGGCAATTCATGGAATATAAACCTGGCATTTTCATTACCTCTTTACCGCCATTACAACAGCATTCAGTTGGGCAATAAATACTCATTTTCCGTTTTGATTAGTCATACCCGAAACCTGGCTTCGCCAACTATTAACCTCCAAAACTTTTTGGAATGAAGCAACAACTTAAGCGAATCGCTGCCCTGGTTTTCTTTTTGAGCTTTTTTGCTCTGCTGATTGTAGGTTATATGTCTCGAAACCGCTTGAACAGCCACATCAGCACGATGATGCAAAATCAAATAACCGCAACTGAGACCGATCAAATCAGTCAGCAGCAGAATGAACGCTTCAACTACAATACAAACGATCAGGCGTTTGAATTAAGCTTTCTGGAGTTCGGGGCAAAAGGATGCCTGATGTGCAGAAAGATGGAACAGGTGATGAAAGACATTGAAATCCAACACCCTGAGGTGAATGTTGTTTTTGTGAGCATTCTGAAACCCGAAAATCAAAACCTTGTAAAATACTACGGTATTTCCTTTATTCCTACTCAAATTTTACTTGATAAAAACGGAAAGGAATTTTTCAGGAACGAGGGCTATATAGCCACAGAAGACCTCAAACAGGAACTATTTCGCAACAGCGCACAGTAATTACACAAGCTGACAAGGATGTATTGAACCCTCGAAATGGAAAGAAAAGTGACTTCAAAAATATCAGCGCAAAGCCCTGCCTAAAGGTACTTCATCATCACCGAAATAAAAACAATTGTTATTCCCAACAAGAACGAAGCAGCAGCCAGTTTTTTCTGTCTGGCTCGTAATTGGATGAGTTCCGCAGAAGGGCCTTTTGAGGCCAGACGGCCAACCCGAGGCGCGAGTAGCTCAAACGAGTAGAGCGCCAATAAAGCCAAAATAGCGACCAGCACATGTTTTACAAAGCTTGCTGTTTCCCAGATTGTATCAAAATTAATGATGGCCACATAATATTCGCTTGCGATTTTCATGGGGATGCCCGTTACAAACAGCACCAGCAATGAGATATAAACAATCACGCGCACTCTTTTCATCAGTGCTCCCATAAACTTTCCAGCTGTAGCAGGATCAAGCGCTTTAGTGGCCGCCGGCATTACGGCAAGCAAATTAAAAACCATTCCGCCGATCCAGGCGATGGTAGCCATTTGATGCAAAAAATCAAGAATTGTGAGTAAAACAGGGTTATGTATCATTGTTAGCGATTTATTGCCGGCGAAAATACAAAACATTAGGTCGATGATAAACTTTCAGAAAAAAAAAGAGTATTGATGTTATGTCAACAGGTGTGACTTTAGTAAAATTTACTGAAACAGTCAAAAGACTGTAGGAATTCTATGCACTATTTTCTGAATAGAGCGTAAACAATTTAAACGCAAGGCGTCTTTTGGCATAGGATAAGGTAATAAGTCAACCCTCTTTTCGGCATGTCATCAACAGTAGTGACTCCATTGTGAAATAAAATCTTAATTGTATCTACCTGTTATTGTGAATTTTATAAAATCTACTTTTCATACTGTGTATTTTTTAAACAGCTGTATATTTTTTATACACCTTCTCTATTTATCTGTTTTTCAGGATTTTGTATGATTCTGAAATATAAACTGTTGAAATTTTAAACATTTATAGCAGTGAAAAGCTCAACCAAAGAAATTGTTATCCATCTGATTTACTGTGTATTAAAGTATATTTTTTGGCTTTGGCATCATAGTTGAAATAGCTGCTGCGAACTTCACAATAAATCAGCAATGCAAAAATCAGAAATCAAACTCAGAAAAAATAAGATCATGAAAGCACAAATTATCACCTTAAACACAATACTGCTTGCAGTATTTCTCAGTTTCACTTCGATGGCCGCAACAAACACCGCCGCCAAACAGATAAACAGCGACTCCAAAACTCCCATTCAAACAGTTGCCGAAAAGCTGACATCAGCTTATGCGAGTGGCAGTGCAAACAGCCTTGTTCAAGTCGTCACAGCAGATCAGGAGTCAATCGATATCCCCAATGCAGAAAGCATGCTGCTTTTAAACAAAAACGAATTGCAACAACTTCCGGCTTCAAACTGGCATATGGCCGTTGGGCGCGATGTTTTAGTTCCGATTATCAATATTGAGCATCCACAGGCAAGTACCTGGCTCAAAAACGGAATTGATAAAGAGCAGCTCGTCAGGCTGCTTAACGATGACCAAACAAGGCTTGCAGAAGATCAGGAAATGATTCAACTTTTAGAGCATTACACCAATCAGCCTAAGACAAGCTGGAAGGTTCAATACTTCAGCACAGATCAGGAGATAATTTCACAGGTTGAAAAGAATCCTGAAATCATTGGTTTCTGTAATTTTTCCGTGTTAAAAAGCGCAATTGCTGCGGGAGAAATTGGTAAGATTAGCCTGCTGCCTATTGATCGCAACAGCAATGGAAAGATCGACCACACAGAAAATTTCTACAACGAATCCAGTAGTTTTGAGCGCGCTGTCTGGCTGGGAAAATACCCCAGAGCACTTACAAACACCTATTTTGTAGCTTCCTCAGGCGAACCATCTGAAACGCAACTTATGTTTGCACGCTGGGCCATGCAAAACGGACAGGAGATTATGGCAGCGTCAGGAATAGGACAGCTGGCAGCAACAGAAATCCATGCAAACATTGAAAAACTCAATAATATTCCCGTTGTTCCACTTTCTCCACTTACACAAAACACCTGGCCAAAATTTCTTTTTCCAACACTGGGTTTGCTTTTGATAATCGGGCTGTTGAGCAGCACTATTTATCTGCGGAAAAAGAACAGTTCAGTGATTGATCGTTCTACAACTGATTTAGATACAACTTTCGATGAAACAAAACTAAACACCCCTGCCGGCCTGCTTTTCGATCGCACACATACCTGGGCACTGATGCAGAAAGATGGCCTTCTGAAAATGGGTGTTGATGAATTTCTACTAAAAACCACAGGACCAATAACACGGCTCAAAATGAAAGTTGCCGGCGAGAAAGTGCGTAAGGGTGATCCCATCATCAACCTGACACAAAACGGCAAGAGCATTTCCATCTTTTCACCTGTCTCAGGTGTGATTAAAACGGCGAATCAATCGCTCGAAAAAAATGTGTCTCCATTAAATAATTACCCTTACGAATCAGGATGGCTCTATGAAATTGAGCCAACCAACTGGCAAAATGAAAACCGGATCATGATGATGGTTGACACTTATAGCACATTCCTTAAAAATGAAATGAAGCGCCTGCGCGATTTCTTCGCCTTAAACAAAACCCTTGAAGCTATTGACAGCAGGCAAATTGTGCTGCAAGATGGGGGCGAAATAATGACAGGCGCATTAAAAGACTGCTGCCCCGAAATTTGGGAAAACTTCCAGACACAGTTTATCAACCCATCACGCTAAAAAATCCAAAACCAAACTCATTAAAATCACAAGCTTTATGAAAAAAATCGACAGGAGATTTTTTCTCAAGGCTATGGGTGTTACTGCTGCAACCCTGGCCGTAGGTATTGACAAATCTGAAGCAGGCAATGCGATCAATACAGGAGAGCTACCTGAGTTAAAGGGTATCCTCTACGATTCTGTAAAGTGCGAGGGCTGTTATGGCTGCGAGTACGATTGCGCCTGGCAGCACGAACTCACCGAACCAGGTGAAATTGACGACACCGTTATTCGAAAAACAGACGACACCCGACGCACCGTTGTCAACCTATATCAAACCTCAAAAGGACCGGTATATGTTAAAAAGCAATGCATGAACTGCAACGACCCCGCTTGCGGAGCGGCCTGCCTGACACAAGCGATGCACAAAACCAAAGACGGTTCGGTAATCTGGCGCGAAGACAAATGTATGGGCTGTCGCTATTGCATGATCTCCTGCCCCTACGATATGCCAAAATTTGAATACCATAGCACCAACCCAAAAATTCAGAAATGCGATATGTGCTACGTTTTACAAAATGAAGGCGAAGAACCGGCATGTGCCTATAACTGCCCTAATGGTGCCTTGCTATTTGGAACACGCCGCGAATTAATTGCCGAAGCCAATAAAAGAATCGCTGAAAATCCAGAAGTCTATTATCCGCATATTTACGGAGAACACGAAGCCGGCGGCTCAAGCTGGATGTACCTCTCTCCCGTTCCTTTTGAGGAATTAGGATTTAATACCAATATTCAAAATAAATCGTATCCATCACTAACCAAGGGATTTATCTCCTCAATAGCTCCTGTGGATATTTTGCTGCCAGCAGTATTGCTGGGAATATATGAAGCAACAAAAAAAGATAAATCAACCCAAAATATGGAGGAGGGACAAAATGAATAAGTCGGCAACTACACCCTTGTATCTTGATAATAAAGCGGGTAACACCTTCAAGTTTTTACTGAATGAACTCAAGCCTAAAGGCAAAATGTTTACCCCCTTTAATATAATCAGCATTCCGGTTATCATTACAGGCATTATCATCATGTATATCCGATTTACGCAGGGCATTGGCTCTGTAACAAATCTCACGCAGGAAGTGCCCTGGGGTTTGTGGATTGGCTTTGATGTAGTTACCGGCGTTGCATTTGCCGGTGGTGCTTACGTGCTTGTTTTCATGGTATATATCCTCAACCTGGAAAAGTACCGCCCCATTGTCAGGGTAACCGTACTCAACGGATTTCTGGCTTATCTGTTCTATTCGGCAGCCTTACTGCTTGATTTGGGTCGTCCGCTTAAAATCATTAATGTAATCATCGGAAATGACTATGGCGTGAGCTCGGTATTGTTTTTAGTGGGTTGGCATTTCCTGCTTTATATGTTAGCATTACTGCTCGAATTTTCGCCGGCTATAGCCGAATGGCTCAATGCCCGAAAAGCGCGTAAGTTTCTTGCCGGGATGACACTGGCTGCCGTAATTTTCGGAATAACGCTTTCTGTATTACACCAATCAGGAATCGGCGCCTTGTTTTTAATGGCTAAAGATAAAATCCATCCACTCTGGTACAATGCCTATATGCCGCTTATGTTTGTGGTTTCAAGTGTATTTGGTGGCATTTCGATGGTTATCATCGAAGGAAGCATAAGCAGCAAGGTATTTGATTATCAAACAGATAAAAACCATCACAAACAACACAATGGCATCATGCACGGACTGGCGAAAATTTGTGCCGTTGGCATGTTTGTCTATTTCTTCATGCAAATTATCATATTCGTGCACCAGCAAAACTACGCCTATATCTTTAGCCCGATGGGCTATTGGTTCTTGCTCGAAATGCTTGGTTTTGTGCTTCTTCCAATGGTATTGTTTTTCATAAGTTACCGCACCTACAACATTACGCTGGTAAAAATCGCCGGTGTGCTGGCGTTGTTAGGTATTGTCCTTAACAGGATGAACATTTCCATTATCGCTTTTCAGTGGGAAGCTGCTGTGCGTTACATTCCAACCTGGCAGGAATTTGTAGTAACGCTAACAATCATATTTATTGAGATTTGGGTACTTCGGTGGATCATAACACGCATGCCTGTTCTCAGGAAATCACCTGATTGGGTAAACGATAAACACTAAATAGTATCAACATAAAAACTTAAAGCTATGGACGGATTTCATTATTATAACTTATTCGAAACAAAAGGAGCGGAATACCTGCTTACTATCGTGTTCTTTTTGCTGCTGATTCCATTCTGGATCGTGCTCAACCGCAAAGTAAGCGCGCCCGTTCGTGTTTCGCAAAGGGCTTCCATCTTTGATAATCTCTTGGGCATTCCTCAGGAAATTTACCTGGCCATGAACCATACCTGGGTTCAATTGATGCAACCAACTAAGGTAAGAATAGGCCTAAACGACTTGATAGTAAACATGGTAGGCGAAAATCAGCTGAACTTTTTCAGACAGAATGGGGAGCTGGTAAACAAAGGAGATCTGCTTGCGCAAATCGGTGATAACGAAAAAAAGCTGCAAATTTTTGCCCCAGTTTCGGGAATTATCAGCGGACTCAATCCCCGATTACAGGATCAAAAGATGATCGTTGGTGAAGTACCCTACGAAAGCAATTGGATGGTGGATATCAATCCAAAAAACTGGCAGGACGAAGCCCGGGAATTGCTGAGCGGTGAGGCTGCAAAAAACTGGCTCTCGCTTGAATTGGGTCGTATGCGCGACTTCTTCAGCGGACAGTTTTCGGATAAACTTCAAAATCAGCCTGTTATACTTCAGGATGGAGGCGAAATCAGTCCTGAAATATTAAGCGAAATGCCGGCTGCTATTTGGAATGATTTTCAACAAGCCTTTTTAAGCATTCCCTCTGAAAATTAGTAGCTTTACACATCATTTCCTGCCCTTTTTGTTGTATTTTCGAAGCTGAAAACTGCAACAAAAAGGGCAGGAATATCTTTTTTTGGATTAGCATGTTTATATTATTAGGGGAAAGAAGGTTGACATGAACGCTAAACGAACCGAAACTAAAGATCAACGATTTGAATTTCAGTGGTTTCCACGCCATTGGTTTCGCTCTACTATTTACAGCAGGGTGATTTTAATTATTGGCCTTATGACCCTTTTTCTATTTATTTCGTTTGGACTTATTTATCGTTCCGTACACGAAAATCAGTTGAATGAGGTAATTATGCAAAGTGGCAACAATGTTGGCTCGATCGTAGAAGGCGCTATGTATCACTCCATGCTCGAAAACAACAAAAGTGAGTTGTACAACATCATCGATGTAATCAACACGCTGCCCAGCATTGATGAAGTCAATCTTTATGATGGAGAAAATTATCTCGTTTACGGGTCTTTTTCGCTTTATGACGACCTGAGCAATCCCGACTGCATCGAATGCCACGATGATATGAATTCACTATTTCCACGCGCCGAAAAGGCCTATCATATTATTGATGAGCACAGTAAATGTAAAAGCACAACTTTTGACAAGCACAGGCAGCTGCTGATTCGAACACCCATCTTGAACGAACCTTCGTGCTCCACCACCGAATGCCATGCCCACGATCCAGAGGAGGATATTTTAGGCTCACTCATCATCAAAGTGCCGCTTAAACAGTTGGATACAGCCGTGCAACAATCCTCCATAGATTTTTATGTAATGGCCATCATCAGTTCCGTCATTCTTCTGGGACTGCTGATTTTGCTTACCACACAAAAAATCAAAAAACCGTTGAACGCCCTGCTAAAAGCCAGTAAGGCTGTGGCATCGGGTCAGTTTAATACGCGTATTAATATAGGCAACGACCAACTTGATGATATGCGACTTGTTGCCGTTACCTTCAATGACATGCTCGACAATTTGCAACAAGCTACTGTTGAACTCGAAAACTGGTCGCAGCAGCTGGAGTATAAAGTTCGCAAAAAAACCGAAGAGTTACGTTCTGCCCAAAGCGAACTTATTCAGCTGGAACGCATTGCCTCATTGGGCAAACTCTCTGCCTCCGTTGCCCACGAGCTAAACAATCCGCTATCTGGTATTTTAATTTATACCAAACTGATTACCAAACAACTCGGAAATGTCGAATTGTATGCTTCAAAAAAAGAATCCATGCTGAAACATTTGAGCTTGATCGAATCAGAAACCAAACGCTGCGGCGATATCGTGAGAGGCATGCTCGATTTTTCGAAGAAAGAACAGGACAATATGGTTGTACTTCACCTGCATCAGATTCTTTCTGAAACCTTTGATTTGATGAGTCATCCTGTAAAAATCGCCGGCATCAGTTTCATCACAAATTTCACCGCTACAAAAGATCTGGTAAAATGTGGCGCCAACCAAATCAAACAAGCCTGTGTGGCTGTGATTATGAATGCCAGCGAAGCTGTTTCGGAAAATGGTGAGATAATACTGAGCACGTCAAATCCCGACGATCAAACCATCAGCATTGAAATCTCTGACAACGGCGCAGGAATTACCGAAGAGGTTCTGCCTCATATTTTTGAGCCATTTTATACTACAAAACATGGCGTTAGCGGCATCGGACTTGGCCTGGCGATTGTGCATGGTATTGTACAACGGCACAACGGGAAAATTGAAGTAGCCTCTGAGCCGGGAAAAGGAACGACCATATCCATCATTTTACCCCTAAGTGAAGAAAAAACCTGAACATCATGTTAAAAAAGAATTCAATTTTAATCGTTGATGATGAGGCCTCCGTAAGAGACTCATTATACAATTGGTTTTTGGAGGACGGCTTCGAGGTATCCTGTGCCGAAAATGCTTCCAAAGCCTTAAATATGCTCGACAATCTGAGGTTCGATATCATTCTGGCGGATATTAAAATGCCCGGCATGGATGGACTGGAAATGCTACGCCGGATCAAGCAAATACTCCCCGATGCAGTAGTTATTGTTATTACTGCCTTTGCTACCGTTGATACTGCCGTGCAAGCTTTAAAAGACGGCGCTTTCGATTATGTGACCAAGCCTTTCGATCCAGACGATTTATCGCATCTGATTCGCAATGCCCTCAAGCAAATCAACCTGAGCACAGAAAATGAGAGCCTGCGCAACAGGGTTGTTGACCTTGAAAATGTTGAAGATATCATTGGAGACAGTGAACCGGTAAAACAAATGCTCTCCGAGGTGGAACATGTGGCACAGTCTAACGCTTCTGTTATCATTACGGGTGAAAGCGGAACTGGTAAAGAACTGATTGCCAAAGCTATTCATGCCAATTCCTCGCGTCGTTTTTTCCCCTTGGTAAGCGTGCATTGTGGCGCGCTAACCGAAAGTCTGCTCGAAAGCGAACTCTTTGGCCACGAAAAAGGTGCCTTTACAGGTGCTGTTTATAACCGCAAGGGACGATTTGAAATGGCCGACAGCGGGACGATTTTCCTGGATGAAATTGCCACAATTTCACCCAAAATGCAGGTTGAGTTGCTGCGTGTTCTGGAATCAAAAACTTTTGTTCGTGTGGGCGGTCACAAAACAATCAGCTCCGATTTCCGGGTGATCTGTGCGACCAATCGCGACCTCAAAAAAATGGTTCAGGAGGGAAGCTTTCGTGAAGACCTCTACTACAGGCTTAATGTGGTCAATATCAGAGTTCCGCCACTGCGCGAACGCAAAGATGATATTCCACTACTGGTGAACTATTTTATCGAAAAATATTGCACCAGTATGAGCCGCAACAAGGTTGGAGTGGATAAAACAGCACTGAAAAGACTTCAGGAATACGATTTTCCGGGCAATGTGAGAGAGCTCGAAAATATTATTGAACGGGCCATTGTAGTAGGCAATGGCAAAGAAATTAAATTAAAGGATTTGCCGTTGAGCAGTGAAGTGAGCGTAAATAAAACCGAAAGTCTTGACGAGCTTGAAAAACAACATATCGTGGGTATTTTAAGCAAATACAACTGGAATATTACGCGTGCTGCCAAAGCCCTTCAAGTTGACAGAGTTACCCTTTACAACAAAATCAAGAAATACAAGCTAAAACAAAACGATTAAGGGCGAAAAACTTGTCCCAATCAACGACCAAAAGATGGTGCCCTCACAACATATAAACCTTGTGTCGTTTGGCATTCCTGAAAAAGGCATGCTGGACAAAATTGCAAAAAGCGTTGGGAAAGCCTTCAACCGGCCTGTAATATTAAAAGAAGCCCGGCTTGAATTGGGCAGTTTTTTTGATGGCCAACGCAGACAATACAACGCTGACCTGCTGCTACAAATGGTTGAGGAACGCTATGCCTCTGATCAGCACAAAACGATTGGTTTATTTCAGGTTGATTTATTTATCCCTATACTCACCTATATCTTCGGACAAGCCTATTTGAATGGACAAACTGCTGTAGCTTCGGGCTATCGCCTTGGCAACGAGCGCTATGGAATATTAAAAACCAGCGATCAATTGTCTGATCGTTTTGCTAAAGAAATAATCCATGAGCTGGGACATGCTTTTGGCCTGGTTCATTGCTACACCCCTTCATGCGTGATGCAGGCCAGCACTTATGTAGAAGATATTGATCTGAAAAATGCGGAATTTTGTGCAAAATGTAAGGCTAAAATCAACGCTATCGGCTAAAGTTATTTATCAAATAGTCGCATTCTCCAGCCAGGAAACCATATCATGCCTCAATAAACTATAGCATTCCAGATCTACAAAACGGCCATCCGGAAACAACTCACCCTGACGTATAATGCCTTCAAAAGAAAATCCCAGCCGCTGGGGAATCCGCTTACTGGGCGCATTTCCAACAGCACACTTTATTTCTATACGATTCATGTTCAATTCGTCGAACGCATATTTTACCAACACTTTCACAGCATTAGTAACGATTCCCTTTTTTTGAAAAGGCTCAGAAAGCCAGTAGCCAATTTCTGATTTCTTATTGGATTTATCGGTATCTCGAAAACCAATTAATCCAGCAAATTGCTCCTCATATTTCAATACAAAAACACGCTCTTTATCCTGGTTAACGGTCTTAATAAATTGAATGGTATCACCAATCTCCTGCGTATGATCCACAAAAGGCAGCCATTGACGCAGGTAATCCCGCTGACTGTTTATGGTTTCAAAAATAGTTAGAGCATCCGGTGTTTCAAGCTGTTTTAAATACAGGTGATCATCAACAAAGAGGGTGAGCATACTCATTCGGGCTAAGATTAAACACGGTAAAGTTAAAAAATTATGACCTGAATCACTGTGAAGCAGGAAAATTAAGCATGTCATAAATACACTAACAACAAATTGTGTTTCTTTGCGCAAACAATTTTCCATGAAAAAACTGCAATCCCGATCATACCTGCTTGTGCCTGCTGCTTTTCTGGTTTATTTACTGATAAGAAATGCTTGGTTTTCAATTGTGTACCAATTTTTGCTGGCACATATCCACGAATCCGTAACGGCTTATTTTGTAGCCAGTTGTGTTATAGGACTTCCCATTTTTATAGCTACCTGGCTTCTGCACAAAAAAAAGTTCGCCGACAGCCTTGGCCTAAGTGGCAATTTTCTGAAAGGATTTTTCCCGGCTTTACTTTTTACTGCCCCGATGTTTGTTGGGTACAGCCTCATATATGAATTCAATGCTACGCTAACCTACACGCAAGTGGCTGTGGGAGCGCTTTTTGCAGGCTTTTTCGAAGAGCTGTATTTCAGGGCTTTCTTTTTTGGGCTGCTTTTTCGTTATACCAGACTCGGGTTTATCCCCGCTTTACTTATCAGCGCCTTGATTTTTGCTAGCTTACACCTTTATCAAAGCGAAGAGCCGGCTGCCATGGCAGGCATTTTCATCGCCACCCTGATGGGAGCCGGTTTCTTTGCGTGGCTTTACGCAGAATGGAAATTCAATATCTGGCTCATTGTAAATATGCATGTTTTAATGAATCTGAGCTGGATGCTTTTTGATGCCGGCGATAACGCCCTCGGTCCAGTGCTTTCAAATATTTTTCGTGCCGTAACCATTGCCTCGGCAATTCTTACTACACTGTGGATCAAGAAACGACAGCAGCAAAAACTTGAGGTAAACCGGAATACAATTTGGCTGAAAGCTGTTGACAATGGATAATTTTATACCTTAGCGGAGCAATTTATGACGTACTGATTCGATTCATTATGCAGCGATTTCATCGAACTGACTTATACCACAATAACGGCAAACGCCTTTTTGCCTGCTGGATGTGTTGAGCCAACAACAGCTTCATCGACTACACATTTACCAATTTTTTTCCTATGAAAGCCATTATTTTCGATATACGCAGCTTTTCTGTGCATGATGGTCCGGGTATCCGGACGAGCTTTTTCTTTAAGGGTTGCCCCTTGCGATGTTCCTGGTGTCACAACCCCGAAAGTCAATCAGCAGCGATTGAAGTCATCTGCCGTAACAAGCAGCTTGGTTCGTTCAAATTTAGCGAAAAGGTGTCTGTTGGCGAAAGCATCAGTCTGGAAACCGCCATTGCAAGGGCTAAAGCCGACAAGCTTTTTTATGAGGATTCGGGGGGCGGCATCACCCTTTCGGGGGGCGAGCCGCTGCTGCAACATCAGTTTTGTATTGCGCTGATGAAGGCCGCTAATCAGGAGGATATCCATACCGCTATTGATACTTCAGGCTTTGCAACTCAAGAAGTTTTTCAGCAAACCGTAGCACATGCGAGATTGGTTTTGTTTGATTTGAAACTGATGCAATCCGAGCTACACCAACACCACACAACTAAACCCAATCATTTGATATTAAGTAATTTTAATTGGCTTCAACAGCAAAATAAACCCCTCATCATTCGTATTCCATTAGTTGAAAACATTACAGACAGTGTTGCCAATTTTGAAGCTATACGGGCCTTGATCTCCACTACACGAAATATCGAACGCATTGATCTTCTCCCCTATCATCAGTCAGCAAATCAAAAATATACTAACCTCAGCAAAACTTATATTCACCAAAATATGCCTGCTTACCCTGCCGAAAAAAGCGAAATGGCCCTTCAGTTTTTTGCCGATTTGGCGCCAATAGTGAGTATAGGAGCATAAATTAAACTAAAAACCAAATGGACAAAAGAATCGCCAAACTTAGGGAAAACAGCCTGCTTGCCATCCCTACAATTTCAGCTGAGCGCGCACTGCTTATAACCGAATATTTTACGGCAAATCCTTTCAGTCATGCCGTGGCAGTGCAGCGGGCCGAAGCCTTTAAATACCTGCTCGACAACAAACATATCTGCATTCAGGAAAACGAGCTGATTGTAGGCGAGCGGGGGCCTGCTCCCAAAGCAACACCAACTTATCCTGAAATTTCATTACACAGTCTCGAAGACCTTGAAATACTTGATCAGCGCGAGAAAGTTAGTATTAAAGTGGATCAAAGCGTTAAAAACGCCTATCAGGACAAAATCATTCCTTTTTGGCAAGGCCTAAGCCAGCGCGACAAAATATTTTCGGCAATGACCCACAGCTGGAAACAGGCATACTCTGCAGGTATTTTCACTGAATTTCAGGAACAACGTGCTCCAGGTCATACCGTTGCAGGAAAGCGATTGTTCAATACGGGTTTATTGGATATTCTTGAAGAAATCAAATGGGTTCGCAAAACCAAGGCAGCACGCGGCATTGTACAAAGCAGCTGGGAAGAACTGGAAGCAATGGAAATTGCTGCGCAGGCCATGATCGACCATGCAAAACGCCATGCCGATGAGCTCAGGAAACAACTCAAAAACTGTAGTGATGAGCCCAGAAAATCTGAGCTCAGGACAATGATTTCGGTGTGCGAAAAAGTTCCAGCACATGCACCCCAAAGTTTTCATGAAGCCCTTCAGCATTATTGGTTTATCCATATGGGTATCATCACTGAGCTAAACCCCTGGGATTCGTTCAATCCCGGCCGGCTCGACCAGCATCTGTGGCCATTTTATCAACGCGAAATAGCCGATGGAAGTCTCAGCAAAGCACACGCAACAGCATTGCTTCAGGCTTTCTGGATCAAATTCAACAACCATCCGGCTCCCCCAAAAGTGGGTGTTACGGCACTCGAAAGCAATACCTACACCGATTTTGCACTGATAAACCTTGGCGGACTCACCGAATCAGGCGCCGATGCCGTGAATGAGCTTACTTATCTCATCCTGGATGTGATCAAGGAAATGCGGCTTTTGCAACCCAGCTCGATGGTGCAGGTCAGCAAAAAAAATCCCGACCTATTTATCAAAAGCGCCCTGAAAATCACAAAAACTGGCTTTGGACAACCTTCATTCTTCAATACCGATGCCATCATTCAACAACTGTTGCGACAAGGCAAAAGCATTGAAGACGCGCGCAATGGCGGTGCCAGTGGCTGTGTCGAAACCGGTGCTTTTGGCACCGAAGCCTACACCCTTTCGGGCTATTTTAACCTGAACAAGGTGCTGGAGCTTACATTACACGGAGGGTTTGATCCACGCCTTAAGCAACAAATCGGACTTAAAACCCCCAAATTATCAGCTGTTAAAACTTTCGAGGAGCTATATGCAGCTTTTGAACAACAGCTTAACCATTTTATCGCCATTAAAATTGAAGGAAACAACCGTATCGAAGAACTATTTGCCCATCATATGCCTGTTCCTTTTATGTCGCTATTTATTGAGGACTGTGTTGCCAATGCCAAAGATTACAACGAAGGCGGCGCCCGTTACAATACGAGCTACCTGCAAGGTGTTGGTTTGGGCAGTATTACAGATAGTTTGGCCGCACTAAAAAAATGGGTTTTTGACAGCCATGAAATTGATGCAAACAGCTTGCTGGATGCGATGCAGAACAACTTTACCGGCCACGAACCCTTACGCGCGCAACTGGTATTTCACAGTCCCAAATGGGGCAACAATGATGCAGAAGCTGATCAGCATGCCGTAAGGGTTTTCAATAGCTTTCTGAAAGCAGTTGATGGCAAGCCAAGCTACCGCGGAGGAGTATTCCGCATCAATATGCTGCCCACCACCTCGCATGTGTATTTTGGCAGTGTAACAGCGGCCATGCCTGATGGGCGCGAAGCCTGGAAGCCTCTGAGCGAAGGTATCAGCCCGGTGCAGGGAGCTGACATCCATGGGCCGGTAGCCGTTTTGCAATCGGCAGCCAAAATTGACCATATTAAAACCGGAGGAACCCTGCTGAACCAGAAATTTGCCCCGGAATTCTTCGATTCCGAAGAGGCTATTGATAAGCTTTGCAGTATGATACGCAGCTATTTCAGGCTCGATGGTCATCATATCCAATTCAATGTTGTGGATGCCCAAACCCTCAGGAAAGCACAGAAAAACCCGGAGGCATACCGCGATCTCATCGTACGTGTGGCCGGCTATTCCGACTATTTCAACGACTTAGGCAGTGATTTGCAGAACGAAATCATAGCACGCACAGCCCACAAATCTTCCTGAAAGCAATAGCTGCTGATCGCAGGATGCTGTTTTTTTTCAGTTGCAAGCGCTTGCCTCTATAGCAGGAGTTCTGTGTAATGCTTCTCTTTTGCAGTAGCCATTTATTTGAACTTAACCATCTTACATTCAAGCCTCTCAGACCATTTCCCTGTTATCGAAATCTCAGGCCGGAACCATCCGCACATGCCTTTTTAGCGCCATCATTTCCGCGCGGAAAGAAAAATATTTCACAATATGGCAAGATTAAAGCATGTTTTGAAATGCAATTTTTAATTTTGTCTTACATTCGCAAAAGATTAATGCACCAAATTTTGCAAAATCCATTGCTCCCAACAGAATGAACTAGACTATGCTGAACCAAAGACTACAACAGAAATTGCTTCAAAAGCTTTCGCCACAGCAAATATTGCTGATGAAGCTTTTGCAAATACCTTCTGTAGCGCTTGAGCAGCGTATCAAACAAGAAATTGAAGAAAACCCCGCACTGGATATAGAAGAGGGCGATCAGCAGGAAGAAGATGTTGCTGATGAATTCGAAGATGACACTGCTGAAAATGACGATTTCGATGAGGAAGAAATCTACGACAGCACCGAGGACGAATTCGATTTTGACGATTACCTGGATGATGACGATGTAGCCAGCTATAAATTGGCTTCAAACAACAGCAGCGCTGATGACGACCATTACGAGATGCCGTTTTCGAGCAATCAAACTTTCCATGAGTTTCTTTTACAACAGCTTGGGTTCAGGAAATTAGACGAAAAATCGCAAAAAATCGGCGAATATATCATTGGCAACCTGGATGATGCAGGCTATTTAAATCGCTCGCTTGATGCCCTATCCGACGATTTGCTTTTTGCCCTCAATATCAAGACCAACAAAAAAGAAATCCTCAGTGTGCTGGATGTAATTCAGGATTTTGATCCTCCCGGAGTCGGTGCCCGCAACCTTCAGGAATGTTTGCTGATTCAGCTCAGAAGACTTCAGTATGATGAACCCGACAAAGATTTTAAAATGGCAATCATGGTTGTGGACCGCTTTTTTAATGAGTTCACCAAAAAGCATTACGATAAAATCCTGAAACGCGCCGAAATTACTGAGGATCAATTGAAAGATGCCCTAACAGAAATCCTGAAACTCAACCCTAAGCCGGGCAACTCGATGAGCGATGCCTCACGCACCAGTCATTATGTAATGCCTGATTTTATCATTTTCAACAATGACGGAGAACTGGAGCTTAGCCTGAGCAGCCGTAACATGCCCGAATTGCATATCAGCCGCGCCTATACCGAAATGTTGCAGGCCTATTCAGAGAACAAAAAGGACAAAAGCAATAAGGATGCCTTGATGTTTGTGAAACAAAAAATTGATTCCGCCAAATGGTTTATCGATGCCATAAAACAACGACAAAACACCCTTTACCTTACCATGCGGGCCATTATGGATTATCAATATGCCTATTTTTTGTCGGGCGACGACACCCAGCTCAGGCCCATGATTCTGAAAGATATTGCCGAAATAGTAAACCTGGATATTTCTACCATTTCGCGCGTGGCCAATAGCAAATATGTGCAAACACCTTTTGGTACTTATCTGTTGAAGAGCTTTTTCAGCGAGTCGATGCAAAACGATGTTGGCGAGGAAATTAGCACCCGCGAAATCAAGAAAATATTGAACAATTGTATTGATGCCGAAAACAAATCCAAACCTGTTACCGACGAACAGCTGACTGCCATTTTAAAAGAAAAAGGTTACAATATTGCCAGGCGTACGGTAGCAAAATACCGCGAACAGCTTAATATTCCGGTTGCCCGTTTACGCAAAGAACTTTGAAAACCTTATGCAAACCGAAACTTTTACGGCCAAACTTTTTTCTGTCGTTTTCCATCCTTTACTCATTCCCACCTGGGCTTATCTGGGTTTGATCACCCAGGGAAATCTTATTTTGCTGCGTATTCCCTTTAACCTCACCTGGACACTGGCAGGACTGATATTTATGACAAGCTTCCTATTTCCAACGCTGATAATTTTATTAATGCTTCGTTTTAAAATGATCAGCAGTCTGGCGATGCCTTTACGCAGCGAACGTATTGGACCGTTGATAGTTACGGCAATTTTCTTTTTCATGACTTATTATTTGCTAAAACAGCTGCAAATTGCACCCATCGTTTATTTATACATGCTTGGTGCTACGCTGCTTACTGTTGTTTCGTCAGCCATAACGCTTTGGTGGAAAATCAGCCTGCACATGGTTGGCATCGGTGCGCTGGCGGGAGCTTATGCAGGGCTGTCCATTTTATCGCCCAACAACTTCAGCTTATTGCTTGTAATTAGTCTGCTAATTGCAGGCTTAACAGGAACAGCGCGACTTGTGTTATCCGCACACAAACCCGCCGAAGTTTATGTTGGTTTCGCAACAGGAGCAAGCTTGATGTTTGCCCTGTTTATGCTTGTTGGAACCTGATTTAATAAACCAATAGCTTTGTCGTTTTTTGTTCGGTTTCGCCCGATAGACTGATCAGGTAATACCCTGGCTGTAACTTATCAATCCCAAGCTGCATTACACGTTGCCCCTGCGGGAAAATCGACTCAGAAACCAATCTTCCGCTTAGATCAAAGATACGTAATGTGGCCCTTTCTGTCTGTCTTGAAGTGCGTTTGAGCCAAATAAAGGAATGGGCAGGATTGGGGGAAACGCTGAAATCTACATCAGGCTGTTCATCAACGCCGGTACAACTGACCACCTGAACAAAACTTTCCAACGAAAACGTATTGCTTTCGGCACCATCTTCCACGCTAAGGCTAACCGCATAACTTCCAGGTATATCATACTGTATAACTGGCTGTTGCGCATTACTAGTCTCAGGCATTCCGCCTTCAAAACTCCAGCTATACAGCGTAGGAATTCCCATGCCCTCAAAAGAATAAGCTACCGATTCGCCGGCACAGATTTTTCGTTCGCTTGCAGCAAATTTCGCTGCAAGCGGAAATTGCTGATAGCCAAAATAGGAAAGGTATCGCCGCACCAATTCATGGCGACTATGTGGCCCCGTCTGAATCAACCCACCAAACTCCAAAGAAGTAGCGATGGCTTTGTAATCACCTGAATCAAGCGCTACCATAAAGTCGTAGCCCGTATTGTCGTCTCTGAATAAAGGTACAGCCGGCTCCAGGGCAATTAAATTTTCGCCAAGCACCTGATCGCCCCGGTAATAAAACTTCATATCTTCCATCAGGCTTCCCTGAATTCCGGTGATGGTATCTGCCGGGGTATCAGCTTCCACAGCGTTAAAAGAGCCCTGCACGCGTAAATAATCACGCAACATCGTTGGTTGATCGAATTTGAAAAACGAACCTCCTTCGAGGTAAAGATTGCCGCCGGCACGCAAATAATCAATCAAAATCGTGTCTTCAAACGTTCTCAAGCTATGGTTGTTTGGCAAAAACCCAAGCGAAAGAAAAACCTGATCATACTGCAATATATTGGGGCCGATGGTTTCGCTGAGATCGTACTGAATATCCATTTCTTGCATGGTAGCGCCCAAATGAACCGCTGAATTATGATTCTTGTCTTTATCAACCAACAAAATTGGTGTGCGACCAATACCAATATTAACCGTTTTTTCGAGCACTAGTTCGTCCTGATCACTAATGCTGATCTTAAAACTGATGGATCTTCCTTTTGGTGCAGCACTATTGACTTGAATACCAAAACTGATTTGCTGCATCGTAAGCCCTTTCAATTCGGCTATCGCAAGGCTATCCGCTGTGCTTATTGATGCATAAGGATCGTCTAAAACCGCTTCGATATGCAGCTCACCCGCCGAGGCCAAACCACTGTTGGAAATTCGAAAAACCAATACTGCTGCTTCCCCCGGATCAAGACGGCCGTTTTGGTTGTCAACAATCACCGGAGGTGAAAGTTCCACATGCACAATCCCTATCGGAAAACTTGTGTAGGCGCTAATGCGTTCGCCATCGGCCAAGGCGGAAACTTCGATCAGAACAGCTGCTTTTCCATCCGCCTGTTCTTCTACAAAAGCTGTAAAATGATCAGCCACTGCAATAGATTCGCCCGGCAATAACTCAATATCAAATAAATTTTGACCGGCAAGTGTCAGCCGCTGATCCAGGCTTGTCACTCCAAGATCATTGAGCATAAAGGCATTTTCGCTGTGATTTTGTATATAAATCGTTAAAGGAACCGTTTCACCGGAAATTAAATATTTATAAGGGTCTTCCAACTGTAATTCAATACTTAACCCTTTGGAAAACGTCATGTTTTTTGTAGCGGTCATCCTTTGTGCATCCGTAACGCTTAGCTGCACACTTCCTTTAATAGTCTCTGGTTCTGCAAGCTTCAGCAGGCCATCTTCAGCCATTTCCAATCCATCAAGGCTCAGGTCGGGAATAAATACAATACGTTGGCCTTCAGTGGGAATATTTTTATTATAGACACTGTAAACCGTACTTTCCCTACTTCCGTCACTCAATCCGATTACTGGCAAAAACGTCATTCCTGAAGCGATATTTCCATAATGATATTCCATTTTCCCATCAGAAAAAAGCCTGACCGAAAATATCGCGCCGGAATTACTTTCTGCATCAGATATCCGCCAGTGAAATACTATTGAATTTGTATCAGACTCATAAATCATATAATCATCTGCACTATTCAAGCCCAGTTTATGATTCATATAGGCTGCGATGGCCTTAATCTGGCGCAGATAGAGTTCGTCATAGGTCAAATAATAATAGGGCATATCCTGCCTGTCGAACATCAAATACCCGTTAACATGGACATAAACACTGTCATAGGTTTTGCTTCCAAACGGAAAACTAAAAGGCAGCGCAACCGCCGCATAACCCATGCTGTGATCATCGGGAACCAGCATATTGCCTTGGGGCGTAGGATAGTCTGCAAAAGCATTGGCTTCGTGAAAAATCGTATTCAACTGCCAGGAATAAGGTGGCATACCACCGCTGGCAGTAAACTGTATGCTGGAATCGGCTTGGGCATGTATAAAAACTGAATCGGCTGGTTGAATGCTGATATTGGGCTGATTATGTTGAAATACCAAAGAAGCCACTGTGGTACTGTTATCCATAACAGCAAGTGGCAAATCTTCAGCATCCGCCTGCTGCACCAAGGTTTGCTGTTCGTATTCCAAAACAGAAAAATCCAGCAGACTACCATTTCCGGTACTGTCGGGGTCTTCTTCATCAATTAACAAAAAAACCCGAAATGGGGTATCAGGAGCCACGTAACTCATTAAGGATGAAATATCCAGCCCAAGCTCAAGGGTGTCTGACCCGGGATTGCCTCCCATCGGGAAATCACCGCCCTGAAAATTAAACAGGGAGAAGGCCATGCTTTTCTCGGGAAAATAGTGCGCGGTGTCGGTGGCAATTCCAGCACGCAAGCGGATTCGCATACGTTTATTGTAGGCGATGCTTGCCTTTATGGTAAGTTTTGGAGCTGCCATGGTATCCGGATGCAGCACGTGAACCGCATTATTCCAAATGCCTCCTTCGCCATATTTTTGTGCCAAAGCGCTGTATAAAATATAGGCAAAGCCCGAGTCAGCCCAGTTCGGTCCGTAGGAATTAACAAACTTCACCCCCCCTTTCTCCCAATCCTTTACATCAACCAGCCCGTCGCCATTTATATCCAGCTCGTTGGTAAATCTTCCATCGTTATTGAGATCGTATTTGATGGAATCATTATATCCTACGATCGTCATGGCATGGGTTGCTTCTTCACCAAACTCAGTAAAAACGCGTTTTCCGGCTTCTTCAGTACCTTCGGGGAGAATTCTTGCCCCATACTTTAGCCCGGAATAAAAATTGGCTACACCCCCTACCGCTGCTTCTTCCAGGTGATTGTGCAACCAGTGTTTTAGCACTTCAATGCCCTGAGCAGTGCCCACATGTATGGAACTGGCGCCCGAAATCCTGTTCTGCATGGCCTGATAATAGCCCTCGTAGCCACTCATCCAGTAGTAGCTGTCGTCCAGTTCGATCGGGCCGTAAACAGCTTCTGTGGGAGTTCCGGCATCAAACAAAAGATCGAAGCTGTGAAAATAGCTTACCCCGCCACCATAGTATGGCACGGAGTAATTCATAAAATTCCACACAAAATGATCGGGATACAAATGGATGCTGGTGTCGGCGCTGAGCTGACGCATTCTGTTTATCTCATAACAAAAATTATAGCCTACAAGGGCAGCCTGACCACAGGAAGCGCCCTGTTGCGAAAAAACCGGCCGCAAATAGGGCTGCGTTGAATTGTCAACGACCCAGGGCAAATCAATAGCCCGGCTTGCAGAAGTTAATGTTAATAAAGGGAAATCAGGGAATTCCAGCCCGGCTTGCACGCTTCGGTGTATTCCTGCTTGCCCAAAAGTTGACTGCTGCTTAAAATCAGTACCACTTTTCTGGGCCTGAACAGTAAATCCTGCCATCAATAACAGAAAAACTAAACTATATTGAAGTGTTTGTTTCATTTTGTGCCAGCTAATTAATATGCTACAAATTTACTCATTCTAAAATCTTTACCCTGATTCCCTGCGAATGACTCGAAAATTCAGGTGCATAAAACGATTGTAAGCTTGCATAGCCATTGTTAAAACTGCCTGCCTGACTTACCCTTAAGTTATAGGATAACAAGTATTTCCCTTTTGGCAAATCATTGAAAAAGAAATCCGTGCCCAGATCATCGCTGGTTTTATAAAAAGACAGCCCATCCTTGTACTGATAGCCCGATAGCTGTTCAACCGGCTCAAAACCGGCAGCCCGCTGATCGTGCAGGTGAACATATTCCATATCCCGATCACTTTCGATCAGGAGCTGAACAACGATTAAATCGCCAATTTTCAGGTTTTCTTCATTGATCGGTTCACGCGTCAATTCGCCATTTTGAATCACCACCCTGAAAAGCTTGCGGCTGATATTCAGCGGCCCGCCCGAAGCGCTCACCACATCGGCCGGCTGTTCGAACTGATGAAACAAACCTCCCCACATGAGCTGTGGATTTGGGTTAAT
Organism: Bacteroidota bacterium; assembly: GCA_018830105.1. Lineage (GTDB taxonomy): Bacteria > Bacteroidota > Bacteroidia > Bacteroidales > F082 > UBA5536. Next base: position 9,829 of record JAHJTC010000006.1, on the reverse strand, counting down.
AATCTCCACCACAAAAGTCGTATCGGGCAGCGCTTCATTGTCCCAACTCATTTGAATAAATCCTGTTCCGGCTTCACTTTCCTTCAGGTCAAGGTTTTTTCCATTCAGCATTGCTGTTGGCAGCTTCTGATCCGCAAGCCAATCCGTGCCTCTCAACAAAATTGCATAGATGGCTTCGGCTGTCGCGCGGGAGTTAGCCCAGCTGTGGGTTCGTTTTTGCGAAAGCAACCACTGCCGCATCTTATCGGTTTCTGCATGATTTGCTGCAATTTCATCAAAAGCAGCAATCAGCACAGCCTGATTCACCACAGGCGCCTGATACCAGTGATATCCGGATTTTTGTTTCCAGTACATCCCCATATCTTCACTGCTAAAAGCCCGTTCGCGTAAAGATGCCAAAATTGCCTCAGCATCCCCTTTTCGGCCATTTCTTTCCAAAACCAGGGCAGCCATAGCCTGCATGCCGGGGTTGAAATCGAGCCAGTCGTCGCCGCTATGTTTCAGAAAAAACCTGAAGGCCTCATCGGCATCTCCTTCGGGCGCAACAAAATCAAAGAAACTCAGGGCATAAAGATCAGCCAGGTGCTGATGGTTCAGGCTATATTTTTCGAGCTGTGCTTTTTCGCGCAGTTTCACATAATCCCTTGTGAGTTCTGCCTGCACAAAAGCCCTGGCTTTGCGAACAAACAGCTCCATGATACGGCGATCGTCGGCATCCAGTGCTTCCGAAGCAATTCCGAGCTGCTGCAACTGACCAAATCCCTGAAGGATGGTGCGTGTAACAAACCGGCTTTCGGGCATGCCTTCGAACCAGGGCCAGGCACCATTACCAAGCTGCATATCCCGCAGCTTTCTGATGCTCTGCTGCTGTTCATAACGCAGGCGATTAAGGTCGAAGAGCAGTGCAATCCGTGCTTTTTGTGCCGCCTCATCTTGAGCATCCAGCAGCCAGGGCGTTTCGTTCAGCACCATATTCTTCAGCTCAGGATCTTTTTCCAGCTGCGACAAAAATGCCTCAGGACTGTGGGTTCTCCATTGGTCGATGCTGGCCATAAGCTGTGGGATTTGATTGGCAATATGCGCCGCCAACATATTGGTATAAAGCCTGTAAAAAATCTGATCGGCATTTTTTTGCTTGTTTTCGGCCAGATAGGGTAAAGCCTGAATGGCGTACCAAACAGGATTGCTACTCAGATTCAATACCAGCTGTTTTGTTGAAGTGGATTCAGCATCGGGCTTTTCGAGCACAAAACGCTTGTCGCTTTTCCCATTAACGGTGATTGCAACAGTTTCGGTCACCAAAGTTTTACGCGACAATACCGGAAGCAACTTCTGTTCTGCATCCGTAAACTTTCCGGATGAAGCACTAAATCTGAGGGCGATAAGATTGTGATCAGCCTGTGGCTGGATTTTCCAGCTGAGCATACGGCTTTGTCCCGGCTTCAATTGCACAAAAGGCTTCTGAACCGCATCGGCAAGCAATTGAACCGATTGCATAGTGATGGCGTCAAACACTTCGAGGCGGGCTATTCCGGTGATTATTTCGTCGCCAGTGTTCACCACACGCGCGGCAATAATAGCGGTATCTCCTTCGTAGTAAAAACGGGGCAGATTACCCATAATCATCAGGGGTTTACTGCTTGTAAAAGCATATTCTTTTTGTCCGAAATTGAGTGACTTATCATGTGCCAGCAGCAGCAGCTTCCAGCGGGTAAGGGCATCAGGTGTTGTAAACTTGATGCGAATAATCCCTGCCTCATCTGTCTGCAATTGCGGATAAAAGAATGCGGTTTCGTTAAAGTTAGTCCGCAAAGGCGCGCTTTCAGCTTTCGGTGGCGCTTCAGTTTCCTGATTTGTCATTGGCGCGCCATTCGATTGATCGTCGCTTAGCTCTGCTTCGTCATTTTCAACTACTAGAACAGATTCCAGCACCACCTCACCGGCATTATGCATTTGCCTGCCTTTGAGCTGGCCATAATAGCCCGAAAACATATACAGCCCGAAATAATTGATTTTAGGCTGTGCCACAGGCTGCGGGTAATCGCGGTAGTTTCGATCATGATAGAGAGTACTGCTGCCACTCCCGTAGAAGCCCTGATCAGCCGTCCAGCTGCGCTGAAGCGGAAGCTCCGGCAAGATGTCGAAATGCCAGCTATGCCCCCTGATCTGATCCAGAGAGGCATCATACATGGCGGCCAGCAATTCGGCTGCGGCAGGGAGTTTATCCCCATCACGGATAATCAGCTCCCACTGCTCCTGAGCGCCGGGTTGCAGCTGATCGCGTATGCTTAACAGTTCAATATCCAGTTTGCGGTTATCAAAGGGTATATTGAGGCCACTATTCTGCGTAAAAATTTCGTTGTACCGCACCATCACCGCCTGAAAACTCAATTTCCCACGATCGCCTTCTTTCACCACATAAGGTATTTGCAGCTGTTTGCTGTCGGCCTTTAACCATTTGGAATAGCGTAGCGTATCAACGGCCCATATTTCGACAAGTATAAAGCTGTCAGGAGCTTCGGTGCTGAGGTTAAATCTCACCTCATCGCCCGGCAAGGCCGTATCAGCCGATAAGTTTGCCACAAACAACTTACCCGGAATTGCCTTGCGGGATTGGGGATCGAAAAGCGTAAATGTTTGCGTACTTTCAACGGCTTTCCCGAAATCGTCAACCGCTTCCAATTGCAGCAAATATTCGCCTGCCTGCCACGATTCCAGCTGATGAGGGAACAGCGTAAACTGCCCGTTAGCCTCAACGGAATCACTATATACCAATGTTTTACTGCGTTGCAGGGGATGCTTTGGATAGTAATTCATTAGTGGAAACAACTGCTGCAGACTATCTGCAGAAATCAATTGCCGGTCGAAGGCTGTCCAGCTGTCCGATACAAAAGCCCTTTCGCTTTCCATCAGATAAAACTTACGGCTGATGGTTGACTTCACGGCTTTGCCTTGCAAGTTACGGGCATGAAGCTGATATTTTTTATACTGCCGGCTGCTTACCAGATCCTCTAGGTTGGTGCTAAGCAATAAAGCCTGATATCCGGCACGTAAGCTGAGCTGCGACGATTGTGTTTCGCCTTGTTTGTCAAGCACATCTACATAAAGCGTAAAGGTAAAAACCGGCTGATCAGCAGCTTTGACATGAGGAGCCGGCAACAATTGCAGCGGCACCTGAAAACCACCCTGCTCATCGGTAGTCAGCGTACCTGACGCTATCGTCTCCGACTGTCCGCTAAACGGCGGGAAACCCCACCAATAGCGCCAATACGGAAACTCAGCAGCCCGTTCAATGCGGTAATTCACTGTAACATTATCCAGCGGAAAGCCGGCAAACGCACGCGCTTCACCCGAAACCAAAACTGTTTCATTCAGCTGATACTGGCTTTGGGGTTGATCGAGCACGACCTCAAATTCAGGCCTTTTATAGGCTTCCACAGCAATAGAAACAGCGCCATGCTTGTTGCGCAGTCGGTATTGGCCATTAAGGCCGGAAGCCGGCAGTACAAAACGTCCCTCGAAGCTGCCATAAGTATTGGTAGATAAACTGAGCAAACCCACCCGTTGGTTATTCACATCCAAAAGCTCCACCTCCGTCTCCATATCGCTCACTATTTCGTAATCTCTTCCCTCTTTTTGAAGACTGATCCCTTTGAAATAGACAGTCTGGCCGGGCCGGTAGATTGCCCTGTCAGTGAAAAACCATGTTTTTGTTTGTGTCCGCGTAACGGATCTTCTGCTGTATTGATCGAAATAATTGTCGCTGTACAGGCTGTCTCCTTTATAAAAAAGTTCTACATAAAAGGCTTGATTCTGCGGAATCCCTGTGCTTTTGTCCACCACAAAGCTGCCATCTTTGTCCGTTTCGGCTGTATGCACTTTTTCGACCACGTAATCGCGAAGCTGATAGTCGTAATTGCGGATCATTATATGTGCTTGCGCTTTATTTACAGGCGCACCGCTATTTCGGTCAAGGACAAAAAACCGATTCAGATCCGCTTGTTTGTGCTGGATAAAACTCAGCTCACTCACCTGAAAGCTGCCAAAAACACTTGCTTCCCCGGCAAAATCCTCCTGATAAGAAGCCAATAAAACATATAACCCCTTGTTCACTGCCGGGAGGGCAATCAGGCTGCTGTGGCTATTGTAATCCGTTTCTGAGGGAATAGTAATCTGCCATGATTTCTCGGCTTTCATCAGGCTGAGGGCAGTAATTTGCTGGCGGATGTCGTCTTGTTTTCTGATGGCAGCAAGCCTTGTCGAGCCTATCCGGATCAAACGGAAATACGCCTTGGTGATGTTGCGGTATTGCAGCCGGGCAGGTATTGCTTCGGCAGGTAAAACAACAGCCTGCGTTTCGAGCTGAAGCGTTTTTGAGCGAATTTCAGCCTTCAGAAGCGCACACTTTTTGGCACCACGGCTTTCGGGAAAACTTTGGATGGCTTCCTCACAAAGCGCTAAGGCCAGTGCTTTGTTGTGAAGCAAGCTGCTATCCTGCGGACTACTGTTTTGTTGTTGCACCAAAAAGCTAGCCCTCACAGCTGCTACTTCGGTTGAAACAGGCCAGGAGGAAGCATATTGTTGCAAGGTTTTCAGGGCATCAGCATAGCGCTTCTGATCTGCATCCGCTTGATCTGAAAGCGAATAAACCGTTTCAAAACGTTGCAAATCATTGTAAACATAGGCCTCAAAATGTCTGTTGCTGAGGTTTGTGCGCAGCAGAGGCTGCATCAGTTTCAGGGCATGGAGCTTATCATCGCCATTGGCAGAAAAATCGGCCAGTGCAAACTCCGGTGCCGGCAACCACAAATACTCAAAAACTGCCTTATCGATCGCGCTGGAGACGTTAAGGCCGGCATCATCCATTAAAAAATATCGGATGCCTGACTGCGACAAAAAGTCGAACAAAGTGGGCTGCAGCTCGAGGGATTCCTTATCCGTTGCTGTTAAAACCGGCGCATATTTTCCGAGCGCTATCGTATCAAATGAAGCAAGCGGACGCAAAGTAGCGGCATAGTGCTTGCGAATGGTATCGCGCAGTTGGGGGAGGTTCCAACGCATCAGCTCATCCGACGACATGGCCGTTTCATACTGCCTTTCGAGCAGCCGATAACGGTTTTGCTGATAAAATGCTGTGTAAAGCTCTGCAATCAAGGTGTGCAAAAAAGCCTGCGAAGGTTTGTCCAGGATCGTAAACTTCGCTTGGGCATAGCTTATTGATGCCGGAATCGGGTTTTCGCTGGTTTGCTCCAATACCTTAAACCGGTATATAATAGTTTTGAGCAATTGTGGCTGGTTGTTTTGAGCAAGTGCCTGCTGATGAATCATTTCAATTTTTTCGGCAGCCGACTTGGGAAGTCCTTTCTGAAAAAGCTGCTCCACAGCTTTCCATTCCTGCTCAAAATCAGTCGTGGAAATAGGGGTAAATGATTGCTGGCTGAGTGCCAACACCAACAAGGATAAAATGATGCCGAAGCGTTTGAGTATTGAATTCATTTGTTGTGATTTTCTGGCTTATAGGTTGCGAAGGTAGCAAAAACCAGACCATTCATTCATAGAATTGACACCTAAATTGATGCCCTTGTAACGTTCTGGAAAGCCACGCAATAGATTTACCTGCAATCGCTGAAAAAGGTCAGGCATCCTGATAGCTGATATCAGGCAACATTTGACAACAAATCGGTAAATGCATCTATTCCTGATAAAATTTCCGTAAAGCAGCGCAACAAGCCAAAAGCTTTGATAACTTTGCGCCCCTGATTCCTTTTGCCTTATGCGTTCAAAAAAATGGAAGGATTCGGTGGCGCAAGTCTTTTATCCCAAGCTCCTTACGACCATCCGTTCATACACCCGCGATCAGTTTGTAGCCGACCTGATTGCCGGAATTATCGTTGGCGTGGTGGCTTTGCCACTTGCCATTGCTTTTGGTATTGCATCGGGCGTAGCTCCTGAGCGTGGCCTGATCACCGCTGTGATTGCAGGTTTTCTGATCTCGGCATTTGGCGGAAGCAGGGTGCAGATCGGTGGTCCCACGGGCGCCTTTATCGTGATAGTGTATGGCATCGTAGAGCAGTTTGGTGTTGATGGACTGATCATTGCCACCATGATGGCGGGTGTAATTTTGGTGATCATGGGCGTGTTAAAACTCGGCACCCTGATTCGTTTTATGCCCTATCCTATTGTGGTAGGCTTTACGAGTGGTATCGCCATTGTGATTTTCTCCTCACAGATGAAAGACCTGTTTGGTTTGCAGACCACAGCCGCTGTTCCGGCAGATTTTATGGACAAATGGCGGTTTTATTTCCTCCATTTCGATGTCGTAAACTGGTATGCGCTGGCATTGGGAGCCGCCACAGTAGGGATTATCGCCTGGTGGCCCAAAGTGAATAAACGCATCCCCGGCACGCTGATTGCGTTGCTGCTCACCACCCTGGCAACCACCTTTTGGGAAATTCCTGTCGAAACCATCGGCAGTCGTTTTGGAGCCATCAGCGGCGGATTGCAGGCCCCAAAAATACCACTCATCAGCTTCGACACATTCAGGCAGTTGCTTGCTCCTGCCTTTACCATAGCCATTTTGGGAGCAATCGAATCCTTACTTTCGGCCATGGTAGCCGATGGCGCCACAGGCGGAAGACACCGCTCCAATACCGAATTGATCGGACAAGGCATTGCCAATATCATCACTCCTTTTTTTGGCGGCATACCGGCAACAGGTGCTATTGCCCGCACCATGACCAATATCCGCAATGGCGGAAAAACCCCGGTGGCAGGGATGATACATGCCGTGGTGCTGCTGCTGATTATGCTGTTTTTTGGCCGCTTTGCCCGACTGATTCCCATGAGTACACTGGCCGGCATTTTGGTGGTGGTGGCTTATAATATGAGTGAGTGGCGTTCGTTTAAAGCCCTGTTTAACAACAGCAAAAGCGATGTGGCGGTATTGCTTACCACCTTTTTGCTCACTGTGCTGATCGACTTAACAGTAGCCATACAGTTTGGCTTGTTGCTGGCTGTGTTGCTCTTCCTGAAACGCGTCATCGAGACTACGGATGTGGCCGTGCTGAATATGGAGGTAGAAGCTGAGAACAAAGAGCTGACTGACGAAGGCGAAAGCCTGCAAATACCCGAAGGCGTGGAAGTGTTTGAGGTAAACGGCCCCTTCTTTTTCGGCATTGCCAATAAGTTTGAAGAAGCCGAAAAACTCACCCGCGAAAAACCCAAGGTACGTATTATCCGGCTGAGGCGGGTTCCCTTTATCGATTCCACCGGCTTGAGCAACCTCAAGGCTTTTATCCACAGGGCCGAACGAAACGGCATACAGATTATCTTTTCAGGTGCCGGTCCAAAGCTGCTGGCCAGTCTAAGCAAAGCAGGCATACTGCAAGCCTTGGGTGAGGCAAATAATTGTAGTGATATTCAATCGGCACTTGAAAGGGCCAAAGCAGTATTGAAATAAACAGGTAGTCTGGAGTAAACTGTTCTCAGTACCTTATTATATAGCTTTTTTATGCCTGACGGATCTTGCCGGCCAACGGGCTTTTTGATAGGCATAATAGCAATTGGGGTATTCCTCCTCCCCGGCGCTGGTGCAGATTTAAAATCCGTATCCGGAAAAACGAAAAAACCACAGCATTAACTGGTTTTCTTGTCCTTTGACTGGGCAAAGGACCAAACCCTTTACGGAAAGGAATGCCTGCGCGCTTCTTCGAAAACGCAAGAACTCCTGGCGAAAAAGTGGGTTCTCCCTGCGGTGCGAACCCAAATGGCCTTTGGGGCCATTTTCGACGGATTTCTAGCGTTTTCAAATTCATCGCTCGACGCCCTCGCCTTTCCGCCTGGCCACCGCGCTCTTCCGAAAACGTTTTTGTTATGGTTTTTTGATTTCTTCTCGCTATTGGTAAAGCTGGGATGTGGAAGTGAGCTTCCTAAATACTCCCAAGAGCTGATGTTCCGCAACAATGTAACACACTGTTTCCTTTCAAGACTTGTAGTACGCTGCTAAACATAGAGATTTTTCGTCCTTTGACTGAGCATAGAACCAAACCCATCCCTCTTTTCAGTCGGGAGGTAAACCGGCGCTGGTGCGGATTTAAAATCCGTATCCGGAAAAACGAAAAAACCACAGCATTAACTGGTTTTCTTGTCCTTTGACTGGGCAAAGGACCAAACCCCTCCCTCTTTTCAGTCGGGAGGTAAACTTTACGGACCTGCCTGCCTTCAGCAGATAAACCTGCCTTCAGCAGGTAAACTCTGCTGGCGCAGTCAGGCAGGAAAGATGGCCTGCGCGCTCTTTGTCCACACTAAAACCGCCTTGGTTGCCTCCCGTTATTGGAAAAGTGCCAGATATAAGACAATTCTTGCTGACTTGTTTTTCCTTGTCTGCATCATTGCCCGTTGTACCTGTAGGCTTATTTTAGTGTTTTCAACACATGACTGAACTGCTTTTAGGGAGCATGCCTCTTCGCTACATGCAGGCCTGAACCCATCTTATTTGTAAATAGACAGATGTGCAAATAAGATTATTCGGAATTGTGCGTTAAAATAGTGTCATGACAAGCTTATGCTAACCGGCACAGCAGCGTTGACACGACAATGGCTTAGCTTTCAGAAAATGAAATGATGCAACCGATGAGACCATTTAGACTGATTTTTACCTTTTACAGATCATTTGCCTTTGCAAGCTGGATGATAACCTTATGCTGTATGCTGGTTACTTATACCAATGGAAGCAGCGCCTTTACAACACTTTTTTGGTTTAAGCTTAGCACACTTGCTGTATTTTTTTTCTTCATCAATAGTTATAAGCGTGAAGAAATCTATTACTATAAAAACCTGGGGATATCAAAATTGGTTTTGTGGAGCTCCGCCCTGTCGTTTGATTTGATCCTATTTGTATTCATGCTTATGCTAACCTTAAAACTAAGATGATCAATACCCTTGAAGTTGATAGTGTTATCCTTGAATTTGATTCGAAAAGGGTATTGCAGGACGTTTATTTGAAAAGTGAAACCGGAAAAGTAACTGGACTGCTGGGCAGGAACGGGACGGGGAAATCATGTTTGATGAAAATTATTTTCGGAGAGATTTCGCCAAACGACAAATCTATTCGACTGAATGGCAATGCGCTGTTAGGCAATCATCGCTATGCCAGGGATATCAGGTATCTGCCACAAGGCCGTTTTATGCCTAAAATGCTAAGCCTCAAAAGGATTTTCAATGATTTTGAGCTCGACTTTATGGATTTCACCACTGAATTTCCGGGTTTTGAGAAGTTTTACAAAGCAAAGCTTTCAGCTTTGTCGGGAGGAGAACAGCGGATTGTCGAAATCTATACCATACTTGCATCAAAAACAAAATTTTGCATGTTGGACGAGCCCTTCTCTCAGGTGATGCCTGTGCATGTTGAAACAATCAAAAACCTGATTTTAAGGGAGAAAAAAAAGAAAGGCATCCTTATCACGGATCATTTGTACAAATACATTATTGACATTTGTGATGAGCTTTATGTGTTAAACAACGGGAAAACATATTTAACAAATGACATCCGGGACATTGAAGCACTTGGCTATGCCAAAATCTAAGGGTTGGTGCGGATTTCCAATCCTATAAACTGTTTTTCTTGTCCCGGCGCTGGTGCGGATTTAAAATCCGTATCCTACAATACGACAAAACAACGACATAAGCTGTTTTCTTGTCCTTTGACTGGGCAAAGGACCAAACCCTTTACGGAAAAGATGGCCTGCGCGCTCTGCCGGAAAGCCGAAAATTCAATGAAGGAGTGGGCTTTTTCAAAGCCCAAATGCCGTTTAGCGGCCCCTTCATGAAT
>JAHJTC010000025.1 GCA_018830105.1 Bacteroidota bacterium | reverse complement strand
CTAAGGTAGGCTATGAGCCGCTATACGGGGCACGACCGTTGAGGCGAGCTATCGAGCGCTATGTAGAAAATCCCCTGTCTGCCCGGATATTGCGTGGTGAATTTACCGAAGGCGATACTATAGTTGTTGGGGTTGAGGGTGATGGCTTGAGTTTTACCACCAAGAAAGCTGCTGAGGCAACAGCATAAATGAAGAAGGTTTTTGCCAAGAAGAATTTCTACCTAAGTGGCTTAGCCTTAGTGATTACCCTCCTCTTGTGTGTTGCTGTAGTTTATTATTGGGACTATATAAACCAGCTCCAGGGCTATGGCTATTTAGGCGTCTTTATTATTAGTCTTTTTGCTGGCAGTATCATGGTGCTGCCGATCCCTTATGTGGTAGTGGTGTTTACCCTAGGCGGGGTATTAAATCCAGCCTTGGTCGGGGCTGCCTCAGGGCTGGGGGCAAGTGTTGGCGCTATGACTATTTATCTGACTGGCTACGGGGGGCATAGCCTTTTGCACAATGTCAACAACGGCCTTTATTCCCGATTCATGAATTGGGTACAACGAAGAGGTTCGGTAGCTGTCTTTATCATGTCAGCAGTGTTTAATCCTCTTTTTATCCCGATGACTATTGCTATGGGAATGCTCCGTTTCCGGTTATGGAAATTTTTTCTCCTGTGCTGGGCAGGCAATACAGTTAAGAGCCTGGCTATTGCTTATGCCGGCTATTTAGGTTTGCGTTCCCTACTTCGCTTGCTGGGGGTAGGAGTTTAACCTGATTCATCTAGTCTCAGCCGTTAGAGAAAGTTCTATGGGGTGAGCAATGGAATGGTATCAGTATTTATCACTCGGGTTAACCGCTTTGCCGACTATTTATCTCAAAGTGACCGGGATTCTTTATGAGCTATGGAAGTTTGGTTTGTTCTTGGCATTGGTTGCCTGGCAAGGAGTAGTTCTGCTTCGTCAGAGCCTAGACAAAAACAAAAAATATGAAGCCGCTACTACCTTTGCCGCAGCAGCAGGTAAGCCACTACTGGTAGCCGGTGGACCGTTAGGGGTTACCCGGCATCGCCGTTTTTTTGGAGTGATGGCGCATGGTTATGGTGATGTTTGCTTAGATATTGACCCACGGGCGTTTGATGGTTGTCCGTGCGGAGTAATTGCTGACGTCAGACATATCCCCTTCTCTGATAAAAGCTTTGGCGCTGTCTTTGCCAGCCACCTACTGGAACACCTTCCTAGTGTGGCTGATGCCGAAAAAGCCCTGGCTGAACTTGACCGAGTGGCTGAGGCTGTTTTTGTTGCCTATCCTTATCGGCAGTCTATAGTAGCCTGGCTTATTCCCAGTCACCTCCTCTGGATTTGGCAAAAAGATGGCGAAACCTACCTCAAGCAGCGCCGCTGGATTCAAAAGCTTTGGGCAAGGAACAAGCCTCACCCGGGGCGGAAAAAGGAACATTGCTAAGTATTCTCCCGTTGTCCTTTGTTTAGCTTTGTGGTAAACTATAAAATGAAGGTGGGGCTGTAGTTCAATCGGGAGAACGTTTGACTGGCAGTCAAAAGGTAGGGGGTTCGAATCCCCCCAGCTCCACGGAAGCACCTCTATAATATTGCCTCTTTCCCGTGATTCAAGCCCACTCACGGTTTGGTTAGGAACTCAGAAATCTAAAAGATTAAGAGCTGTATACCGAACAAGCTGACAGCTATTATTACTGCCACTAACCAAATCTTTTTATCCCAGTTGAAAACCTTGGCTCCGTCTAATGGACCAAATGGAATCAGGTTAAACACGGCTAACCAAGTGTTGATTATGGCTCCTAGAGAAAAAGCAAGAGAAGGGTAAAACGCATTTAGTAAGATAAAAACTATGGTTAGGCAGATGTTCATTGATGGTCCGGCTATGGAGATGACACCAAGCCTTTGTTTGGTTAAGGTAGGTCTTCCCCATAGGTTGGTGCCAGGATGAACCATAACTGCACCAGGGGCAGCGAAGACAAAGCCAAAGAGTGAGCATATGATAGCCAGTACTAAGCCGGTAGCCCACATCTTATACTCGGCGGAGCAACCAAACTTTCTGGCAACAAAGCGGTGTCCTAGCTCGTGAAGAATAAAGCCCGCGGAAACTCCAACCAGAGCTAAGAGAAATAGGCTAATTAGTTTGCCTGGCTCAAAAATGGCGCGGAAACCACCAGAAAAAGCGATGCCAAAGGCTAGGGCGAGGAGGAGTGCCGACACGACTAGGTCTGTTAACTCTTTTGCTTTCATCCACTCCTTGACTGAAGGCAGAAGCAGGTTAGCCAAGCCGGCGCATGCGTTGGCAGGACTGATGGTAAAATGCCTCGAGCCGGATTTCCTGCCCCGGGTCCCTGGTGCCGTCAACAACGTGATTGAATATGGGAAGACCACCGTGTTGGTTGCGAAATTGGTGGAGAAGGGAGCTGACAATGGTGCCGGGCATACAGCCGAAGGGCATAACATTGACAACACCGTTGAAGCCATGTTCGGCATATTCCACGGCACGCCCCATGCTTAAAATCGCCTCGCCCCTTATCTCATCGCTTAAATAGGTGCAGCCCCGGGCTAAAATTTCCGATGTCGGTAGTTCACGGCTGAAATGCTCAAGAGCTCCATCAAAATACTGCCTCAATTTCTCAGCCGCCCTTTCCTGAATCAACTCGGTTAATTTCTGCTTGGCGTATCCCTTCCACCGTCTATCAAGCCGGTACTGACGCTTTCGCTCGAAGTCGATGTAATCTACCCACTCCTCCATCGGCGGTAGCGAACATTCGGCACCAAGGGCTTCCAGTTTGCCAACAATGAAGTCGTTGCTGAATTGATTGCTTCGGACGAAGATTTCTCCAACCAGACCGATGCGCGGCTTGCGGACGCTTTTGTCAATTTTTACCGCGTCAAAGGCATGTCTGAGGCGCCTGGTGAATGTCTCAAAACCGTTGCCGCCCTGCTCAACAAGTTTCACCAGCAACTCCAGCCATTCCCGGTAAACGGCATCG
>JAHJTC010000005.1 GCA_018830105.1 Bacteroidota bacterium | reverse complement strand
TGCGATGCCCTGAGCCTGTCGAAGGAAGCCTGTCGAAGGGAGCCTGTCGAAGGGAGCCTGTCGAAGGGAGCCTGCCGAAGGGAGCCTGCCGAAGGGAGCCTGCCGAAGGGAGCCTGTCTGTTGCCAGGTAAACCTGCCGAAGTGCAATCGGCATCCCTGCACTTTTTAAAACCAAAACAGCAATTGACGAAAAGCCCTTCAATGGCCATCAACGATCCTATTCTGTCAATACGGCACAATACCGCTATTCGTCCATTGAAAAGCTGCCTGCTAGCCTCCCCTATTCCGGAACATTCCCTTTTACGGATGTGCAAAGACCAATTATGCTTGTGCAAGCACCAGAAACGATTGGGCAAAGACCAAAAAATGGGTGAGCAAATGCAGTTACGATTGCTGAAACGGTTGACGGTATGGCCAGTGAGGAATTGCGGGCGAATCACGTGTCAAGCTATAACAAACTTTGAAGCGCCTGCCTGCCGGCAAAGGCAGGGGCTACAACCTTTTTAAAACATACTGTCTCGGCAATTTTTTATACCGCGTGTCGAACTAAATCCCAGCGGGATAGCTTCTTTATAAGACTCTTTCTCTACATTTTTACATACTTTAAATATTCTGTTCTTTTATTCTCCATCACTTAAAAGGTATCAAATCTTTTAATTTGTAAACTTGCCTTTCATATTCACGAATCATAGTTTAAGTTGACTCCCATCAACTCACTGTAATTCAATGAAAAAGTAACACAAAACCGTCGCTAAGTACATAGAACATTTTTTCAGTAATTGTCAGGATGTAGTTAAACTCTGACTCCACTCTGGGTCTTGCAGACCGCTCAGAGTCCTATTTATTGGCAACTGGTGTTCTTTTATCAGTCAATATTCTATTTCCAAAGGTATCTCTTTTGCAGCATTCACAAATATTTTCATGTCATTTAACCCAATTTGTCCTTTGTAAATTTTTTTTTCTTTATTTAACACATTTATACTTGTATGTAATTTTTCAGGGTCTACTTTTGATGCTTTCTCGACTGTGTCTATTCCTAGTTCGTATAACATTCGTGCAAATGTTACCCCACACCACTTTATTCTTGATAAATCTGACAATTTAGTTAATTCTAGAATTTCAATGTCAGTTACTCCAGTGTTTTCGGCAAGTTCTTTTCTGCTTTTTGCATTTAAAACCATGTCAAATAACTTTACTGTATTTTTAATGCCAATTTTGTTTAATCTGTCTACAGTATCATTTGAGATACCAGAAAAATCTTTAATCTTATTAGGTTTGGGAAGTGTACTATTCAATTCTCTAAGTAAAATTGTCAAATAATCAACCGAAAAGCAAGCTACCTTTGATAATTCAGCGAACTTATCTTTCGTTTTGAGTATCTGAATCAACTCTTTGACATTACTAATTCCGATTTGCTCAAAATATCCAAATCGTTCATCCAATTTTTCCTTAAGAACCATTCTGCTTGGTGGCAGGTAGGCAGATTCCAATTTTATCTGATAATCCTTAATTGTAATTTTTTCTAAATCAATATAATAGCCCATAGTGAATCATATTAAAATAGAGAACCTGCATGAAACAGGCTCTCTTAGTTCGTTTTTACAATGGCTTTACAGGAACACAAATATCAACGATGAACTTCCCGTCTTTAGGTTCTTCAGGGTACATTTCAAAACAAGGTTTATCATCGGGTTGGTAGCCACTTGTCGGAAACCACTTACCATAAACCCAATCCCATGCTTGCTGAAAATCTTGGGCGGTAAGCTCAAAACGGGCAATTACATATTTTGCTGCCTCAATTTCCATTTTTCCAACTTCTCCTTCAACTTTAGTGTCAGCAGGAACAGTAATACAAACACTCATTCTAAGTTTGTCTTCGATGGTTACATTTGGGTCGTCGTGATAAACAACCAACGATTTGAAATCTTTACCACCTATTAAACCTCTTGGTCCCGCCCATGAAAACAATTTATTCCAAATGTTCTCGAATAGTTTATCGTTCCCTTTGTATGGGCCAATGTGCCTAATGTAGGCAACTGTCATTTTTGGAAGTTCTTTTACTTCCACATTTTTGTTTAATTTCATATTTGTCCTCCATTTAATGGTTTTTAATTCAGGACAAAAATATTGAGTTGGCTTCTCATCGCTTTGATGCCTATTGCTATCTTGTTGACTTAAATTGCTATTGTTTGATTTATTTAATCTGTATTGAGAAGCGGAAATTTGAAAACAGCTCTTAAAATTACGTGAAAATATTGAAATGTCAGAAAATCCACATTTGTAGGCTATTTCGGAAATGCTCTCTTTCTTATTGGTTAAAATTAATGTTGCAGCTTTTTCAAGTCTAACTCTTAAAATAAACTGGAAAGGTGTTTCTCCGACAATTGACTGAAATATTCTATTAAAATGAAATTTAGAAAAATTTGCTACTGTTGCTAATTCTTCAAGTGTCATTGGTTTATCAATATTCGATTCAATATAATCAAATGTCCGATTGATTCGGGATGTATATTCAGTATTAATGTCTTTTTTCTCAATCATAGTATAATCTGAATTGTTCCTGTCTTGGTTATTTCACTTGTTGCCAACTTCTTCTATACCCCTGTTTATGAATCATCTCCGCAATAATCTGTTGGATAGGTTCAGGTTTATCTTTTTTATTTTTCAAAACCATTGAGCGGATTTTTAATGTTTTTCAAGCTTTTCATGCTTAATGGTGGAAAATTCAGTCGATTTGCTGCCGGCATAAGTTCAGCTTTTGGTTATTGTCGCAGCTAATGTAGCAATTCTTCTTTTATTAAACCAAACACGCTCTGAAAAAATTTAAAAACTCCCTTTTGATGTTCCTTGTTCTGTTCTCTTTTTTTGCTCGCAGCCCTATCTTTTCCGGTAACTTCTCAAACTTTTCCCGGAATCATGCAAACTTCTTCTGAAAACATCCAAACTTTTACAGGAATCATGCAAACTTCTTCCGGAAACATCCAAACTTTTACTGGAATCATACAAACTTTTACTGGAATCATTCAAACTTCTTCCGGAAACATCCAAACTTTTTCTGATATCATGCAAACTTTTACTCAAACTATCCTTACTTGAACAAGAAACACGCTAACAAACAACAGCTATTCAAACCATTATAATAATTAGCCCAAATAGGTAACGCTTAGCAGCCGTTTTACCATAAACAAGAATGCTTTCAATATTAGCAAAGTCAGGGTGCGACTTGGAGTCGCGCCCTGACTTGCTTGAAGTCGCGCCCTGGTGCGGATTTGCCTGGGCTGCGATGCCCTGAGCCTGCCGAAGGGAGCCTGTCTGTTGCCAGGTAAACCTGCCGAAGTGCAATCGCTATCCCTGCAATTTTTAAAACCAAAACAGCAAGTAATAAAAAAGCCCTTCAATGGCAATCAACGAGCCCTTCCTGTCAATACGGCACAATACCGCTATTGGTTCATTGAAAAGCTGCCTGATAGCCTTCCCAATTCCGGAACATTCCCGTTTACGAATGTGCAAACACCAATTATGCTTGTGCAAGCACCAGAAACGATTGAGCTAAGACTAAAAATGGACGATCAAATGTAGTTACAATTGCCGAAACGTTTACGGTTCCAATTTCTTTACATTCGTTTGCTGTCTCACATTCCGCTCTCCTATATTGACCCTATGCAATTTCCATAATAATTGGTTTCGGTTGGGGGATTATAGTTCAACGTTTGACAATATGGCCAGTAAGGGATTGCGGGTGATTTCCTATCAGGTTACACGAAAAGTTAAAGCGGGTTACAAACCTTCGCATACCACTGAAACCCTTATTGGCTATATTGTGTGTTGTGCGCTGCTATTATTTATCAGTTTTTAATCTATACTCAGTTATTACTTGGTTTCCAGCTTCAAAAAGTCCTAATAAATCAGATGTGCTATTCTCTATTTTTGTAAAATCTTCTTCAATATAATATCTACCTGATTTAGTCAGAAAATAGAAATCAACTTTTTGTTCTTTTGTCGGTTCTGAATTCTCAGTCTTTATTGCTTTTGAAAAATATTTTTCCCCAGAAATCACAAATTGTTTAGCTGCATTAATTACGGTTTCATGCGCATATCCACCAATAAATGCTTGTCCTGTACTCATGTAAACACTTGCATCACCAGTCTTAAACGAAACAACCGTCACAATCGCATCACCCATATTCCAATCCATTACAATCCCATAAATGTCTTTATCATTATCAAGTTTCAATTGCAATTGGTCAGGAGTCACGTTAATTGCTTGAGTTCTTAAATCAAGGTATGGATTATCTGCAACTTTGGTTTCTTTAACTTTATCTTTTCCTTGTAGTTTTCCTTTGCAAGCAAAAAGTCCTAAGGAAGTAATCAAAATCAATAGTCCAATTATTATTCCAGTCGTCATTTTCATTTCTATTAGTTGTTAGTTTCTCATTTGCAGGATGTTCACTATAGTTGCACACAACTAGTTTACATGTTCAGGTTTATTGAATCTACCATTCACTATTTGTTGGATAGGTTCAGGTTTACCTTTTTTATTTTTCAAAACCATTGAGCGGATTTTTAATGTTTTTCAAGCTTTTCATGCTTAATGGTGGTAAATTTCAGTCGTTTTGCTGCCGGCATGGCCTGGTTTTGTCATCAATGCAATTTTTAAACGATTGCAGCATTTCATTCCCGGAGATGTAGCTGTATTCATCATCATTTCCTTAAAATTAATTGCCACATTTTCACAGCATTTAAAACCATGGAATTTGGCATATAGTGAGCTATTGGTTAATTTTCGCTGCTAATTTAAACTTTCTCTGTCATAATACAAAAATTCTGCACAAAAACAGCTGAAAATTCTTGTGTTGCAGCTTGAACAATCAGAAACATTTTACTGATGCCTGTTTGCCTGGGCTGAGCCCACCGAAGTGCAATCGGTATCCCTGCACTTTTTACAACCAAAACAGCAATTGACGAAAAGCCCTTCAATGGCCATCAACGATCCTATTCTGTCAATAGGGCACAATACCGCTATTCGTTCATTGAAAAGCTGGCTGTTAGCCTTCCCCATTCCGGAACATTCCCGTTACGGATGTGCAAACACCAATTATGCTTGTGCAAACACCAAAAACGATTGAGCAAAGACCAAAAAATGGGTGAGTAAATGCAGTTATGATTGCTGAAAGGGTTACGGTTCCAATTTCTTTATCACTCGTTTTCCGTCTCACATTCCGCACTCCTATATAGACCCTGTGCAATTTCCATAATATCAGACTTCGGTTGGGGATTGTAGTTCAACCGGGAGTTCTTCCTATAACTATCGGAAGGGCACTTGGTGCCACATGAACTCCTAATTACTGTGTGGCGTTATTTCTTCTTTCGACTCTTTTTATTCCTTTTTTGATTTTCAAAATCTGGAACTTGAAACTGATTATTTACAATCTCAATTTTAATATTTTTACTAATGTCAACTGGTTCTCCATTATGATATGCAGGAGTCCAATTCAGATTCGATTTCAAAATATTATTTAGTTTGACCTGAAGTTTTTGATCAATTTGAGTATGGAACTTGTAATTAAAATCTTCGCCTTTACAATTGATTATAAATGTGATGTAAATTGGTTTCTTTAAATCATCTGGATATTCATTGAGGTCTATTGATGAATTTAGAATTATTTCCAATTGCTTAGACGTAATGTTTGGAGTCGGCATAATTTCGACTATCACAAATATTTCTTCATTTTCTCCATATTGTGTTGTATCACATTTATTCTGTCCAAATACCGAATGAATTGCGATTTTTAAAAAAATCAATAAAAATATGTTTGTTATTTTCATATTAGGATTTGTATAATGCCACACAACGGTTTGAATATGGTGCGTTTGGATTTTTGAAACCTTTATTTTTCAAACTATCACTCACTTTATTTGTTGCTAATATCGTCATTTATCACTCTGATTTCCAATTGCACTATGTTTTTTGTTACCTGTTGTTATTACTAAATTTCTTTGATTAATTCATCTATTTTTTCCCTTCTTCTCTTTTCTTGCTTCTTCTTTTTCCGATATACTAAAAATCCTACAAATGAAAAAGACGTAAAAAATATTAGGAATAAAATCTGTTCATTATGATTTATTTTCTCCTGTCCTTGGTTTAAGAAATTAAAAAAATAGTCAAGAGTCATTAAAACTGTTATTCCAATTCCTAATATGAACATGAAAAGGTAATTATTCGAATTTGAAGCCCAACTCAAACCTATTCCAAAAAATGGTCCTTTTTCATTTCTTTCATCTTCAATTAGTTTTTCAAGTGTCCATTTCTTTTTATGAGAATCAATATTATCAAATTTGAAATTTCTTGATTTAAGTTCTACTTCAGCAAATTTTTTTGCTTCAGCGCCCAATTGTTTTCTTCCTAAGAAAATTTCATAAAGTTCTTTGTCAGTTTTACTTTTAAATATTTTCTCCCAGTTGTAACTCATTCAAATTTTTGTTTTTTTTTAATAACATCCAACGGTTGGCGGTATGAAATCGTTGGGGATTGCGGGCTACTTTCCTGTCCAGTTACACCAAATTTGAAGCGTGGCAGGGTGCTTACATATCCGCCTAAACCCCAATGTTTTATACCGCGTGTTAGCACCAGTTATTTGTACTTTCTTAATCGCCATCTTACATACCATTTAACAAATTTATCCGAATATTTTCTATTTATTAAAAAGGCAATTGTCAATATTGTCCCATTAAAAATCGTAATGACAATATTTAATGAATCCCAACTCTCCTTTATAAAATAAGTTTTAGGGTCAATAATATTTAGATTTGGATTAATTATCTGTTTGCCGATATAAATAAAAAATAATGTTGGCAATAAAAATACAGAAATGGGGAAAATAATCTTTCCAATTTTAGTGTAACTATTTGATAATTTACACAATAAATTCGTATACTTTGTTTCTATGTACCCTTCATTAGCTTCGTTAAAAAGCGTTACTAAAGTTTCATTTTTTTCTTTCTCGCTTTCAATATTATTTAGTCTTTTTTGAATATCAACAAAGCTGTTTTTTTCGAATAAATTTTTAATCATTTCTTCGCTATCATACTTTACCAAGTCAACTGTCTCAATAAGCGTAGCAATTCTTTCAATTACATTAACATCATTCTCATTGTAATTTTCAACAAAAACGTGTGATTGTAATATATAACTTTTAAATACGGTAATATGGTCTCCTGTAATTTCACCAACCCCATCAATCATTCTAATTAATTCAGTTGGCAAAATGCAAACACTTTTTAAGGCACTATCTGATTTCTCGCAAATTTCATAATCTATATTTAATGTTTTGTTATCAGTCGTTACGAGCCAATATTTAATATCAAAAGGATTGTATTTATTAGCACCACGCAGATTTTCGAGATGTGATAAAAGCTTAATAATGTGTTTAATCCTTGGTTTGGATTTTTCAGTTTTTGATAATTTAGTTAATAAGTCTCCAGCTTTTGTTTTGGACAACTTAATTGAAGTATCGTCAATTCTAAATTTTTGCGACTTAAAAACATCTTTGAGTTTCTGTGTGATATTTGCAAAATATATAAGAAAATCCTTTTCGTTAGTAATTTTTCCAAGTGCTTTAAGGCGGAAGTATAGATTTACAGTATTAGAACCCTTTTCGGGCACATATTCAAATATTTTTTTAATAATTTTTTCTCGATGATGAATTATTGGAACACTATGTGAAATTATCTCTTTTATACGAAATTGAGCTTCTGAAATGGTCTCTCTATGTACCACAAACTCAACATCATCTATTTCTTTTAGTATATTAATTAACTTAATAGACCTTTCTTCTCTAATTTCATTATCAAAACCAAACAATCTTAAAATAAACGAACTATCAAGATAAAATACCCTACCATTGAACCTTTGGTTCATGGTTTCCTTGTGTTTTGGATTATGATTAAGAGATAAAAACTCAAACATTTTAAGAATTAATACTCTTAGTATTTCATTAAACTCACTAGACGACTCAAGAATCATCTCATTATAATACTCGCAATCCTTTTTGCTAAAGTTCAAATGTTTACCATTTATTTGCAGTTTTAGTTTTATCTCTTCTTTGGCTGATAATATCTTTTTTAAATATTGAATATTTCGAGTGAAAATTGTTTCCAGCAATATCTCAATAACTGATTCGCTTCTTTTTTTAGGATAACCTTTAGACCCCAGAAAAGTGTTTACATAAATATTTAGTTTATTGATGTAATTAGTGTAGCTAGACAATTTCTCATAAACACTCGATTTAAATCTAAACGGTTCATTTAATTCCTTTTGTGTGGTTAACTGGTCAAATAATTCAGAATAGTTTAATTGAAGTAAAATATTCTGTATCGTTTCAGGACTAAAATTAATCTTCTTAGGCACTAGAGAATTAGAAATATCTATTACAGATGCGAAGTTATTTTTATTATCTAAAAAATAATCAAGCACAATATTGTACACAGCCTTATTAGACTGGTCTGTTTCTAATCTTGAAAATAAGAAATATACTCTTTTATCATCTGTCATAATATCTGGAGTTTTGTTTTAATTGGCGCCAACTTCTTCTATACCCATGTTTATGAATCATCTCCGCAATAATCTGTTGGATAGGTTCAGGTTTACCTTTTTTATTTTTCAAAACCATTGAGCGGATTTTTAATGTTTTTCAAGCTTTTCATGCTTAATGGTGGAAAATTCAGTCGTTTTGCTGCAGGCATAAGTTCAGGTTTTGGTTATTGTCGCAGCTAATGTAGCAATTCTTCTTTTATTAAATCAAACACGCTCTGAAAAAATTTAAAAACTCCCTTTTGATATTCGTTCGTTCCGTGCTTTTCTTTTGCTCGCAGCCCTATCTTTTCCGGCAACTTCTCAAACTTTTCCCGGAATCATTCAAACTTCTTCTGAAAACATCCAAACTTTTACTGGAATCATCCAAGCTTTTCCTGGAAACATCCAAACTTTTTCTGAAATCATGCAAACTTTTACTGAAATCATCCAAACTTTTACAGGAATCATTCAAACTTCTTCCGGAATCATCCAAACTTCTTCTAAAATCATGCAAACTTTTACTGATATCATGCAAACTTCTACTCAAACTATCCTTACTCGCACAAGAAACACGCTAACAAACTACAGCTATTCAAACCATTATAATAATTAGCCCAAATAGGTAACGCTTAGCAGCCGTTTTACCATAAACAAGATTGCTTTCAATTTTGGCAAAGTCAGGGTGCGACTTGGAGTCGCGCCCTGACTTGCTTGAAGTCGCGCCCCCTGTCAGCCTGCTCCCTCTGGTGCGGATTTGCCTGGGCTGCGATGCCCTGAGCCTGCCGAAGGGAGCCTGCCGAAGTGCAATCCGTATCCGGAAAAACAAAAAACCAACGGCATAAGCTGGTTTTCTTGTCCTTTGACCAGGCAAAGGACCAAACCCTCCCTCTTTATAGTCGGGAGGTAAACTTACGAACCTGTATGCCTTCAGCAGGTAAACGCTGCTGGCGCAGTCAGGTAGGAAAGGATGGCCTGTGCGCTCTGCCGAGGACGACTTTATTGATGAAATTTTGATTTTCCCTAGTGTCGTGTCAATGCTACTGTGTCGGTTAAGTCGTAGCAATTTTTTCTCAAATCAAAAAAGAAATTCTGCGCATAGCCTAAGCTACGTAAAGGATTTATTTTGCAGAGTTGAGGAAAAAGAACAAGACTTGGACCGGCTAAAGTAGTGTTGACATGACACTAGCTAAGTTTGTGAAGGTATAAGTTGGCATAAAACTGCCGAAATACTTCAAATCTGGTGATTTTAGAAACTGGAAATTGTCAAGAATCAAAAGTTTAAATTCCAAGAACCTTAAATCCACATCAATATGATCAAATGCTTGAGCAAATTAAATCTGGAAATATTCTAAATTAGAGCAAATTTTAATTTATTTGTATTTTTTCTTGGAATTTTAGAAAAACACTTTTACTATTGTCCCGACAAACAATTAGCCATGAAACAACCGGCACATCTAATACCACCCACACATGCAATTATTGTATTGATCTACAAGTATATATGCAATTGTTTTGCTCCAGTTAATAATTATTCTACAGTACACACTGCTTGCAAGCCCCCGCAACAAACTTGCTGAACTTATTGCATAAATACCTTTACACCAACCAAAACCCAAGCCAATGCCTTACGCAAAAATATACAATGAACGATTTCTCCGGAACAAGATCTGGACAAACGCCTTTTTATTAACCAAAAATCTAATTTTATGAAACTGAATCAATTTTTCTTTTTATGCGCAATTGTATTGCTCGTATCAGCTTGTAGCAAAGACACCAACGAAATTGCAACAGAACGGCCTGTTTCGGCTTTCGATCTAAAAGTTGGTAAAAGCATCAATAGCTTTATCAACAAAGTGGAGTACCATAAGGCTTATCCCGGCTTTAAAAGCCTCGAAACCATCAGTGCTGATTCTGCCTTGTGGTATTTGGAATCCACCTTTAACTATTGCTACGGCTTCCCGAACGAGTTTTACAAATCATTTGCTATCGATACCTTGTCGTTTAGCCTGTTGCTATCGGGCAGTGAGGTTAATATGACTGATCTCACGGATAAGTTTAACGAGATGATACAGGAGATCAGCACCACTTATCATGCAGTGGCATATGCCGAAAAAGGCCTTTCGCTGGTAAACCTGCAGGAAGCTACTGTTGATGAAGGCCTGCTTCATTTTACCGTACAGGTAGTAACAGGAGAAAAGGGCGAAGTGCCACCATCACCGGTACTGGATGGCCCTTTTGAGGAAGGCGATGACTGGTGGTATGGAGAAATGAAAGGAAGATGTGATGAATTTTTAGGCGATTCTGATGCAGCGAATCAGCTGAAATTAGCCATAAATGCTATGTTACCTGATCCGGAGGGGAATTTTTATGTGATCAACCCTGTTGAAATTACTAAAAAGGGAGGTGATTCTGATTTACGAAGGCCAAATGATATTGAAGATAATGTATATGATTATTATCTATTCTATGGCAATGAAGATATCGGCAATGTAGGACTATGTTTGAATAGAAATATTATGAATTGGTATTATTCTAGTCTTGAATATCTATTATTTACAAAAATTAAAGAGGAAGAGTTGAGCCCGTCATATAGCCTTATAAGTATTTTATACCTAACTGGTGATAAAATAGATGTCGATGACAACGGTAGTTTTGAGTATTCTCACATAGGAAATTTTAAGTATGGAATTAAAGTGAATTATATTACAGTAGACTTTCCACAAGAACTTCAATAAATTTAATTTGGATATTATAAAATGAAACTATTCTTATATATTTTTCTTTTTTTTCGATTGCTTATTCCATGCTCAGCTCAGCATTCATTCGAACTAAAATATGGCGAATTAGACACTACAAATAGTTCTCGATTTACATTTGAACATCAGGGATATTATTTTGTAGCAGGTGGAAAGGGCAAATCAGAGTCAAACCAAATAAATGCAGCTACTGTATCCAAGATAAGTAAAACCGGCGAGATTATAGCAGAGAAAACCTATCCAAAAGCAGATAGTAATTCTTCATTCTATTTCGGTTTTCCTAAAGTAAATGGTAACTTGATGTTTATTGGTACGCTCGCAGATACAATTAGTTGGAGAAAAGCCCGATATACATATATCAGTGAACTTACGCCTGATCTTGAGATGATTTGGGAGAAAATTGATCCTATACCCAGCCCACCTGTTGATACAACTACTCATAATGTTAGAAATTTTTTAATGACTTCTGATCAAGAAATAATTTTACAGGGAACTATTGATACAGTATTATACGGGTTTAATAGTCTACTATATTTAACGAAGTTTGATATGCAAGGAAACAGGCTTCAGTTTAGTTTGTTTCCTTCCTGGAAAGATTTAGGGAATTCAAGTGAAATGATATTCAAGGCTGATAGCACAGGCTTCTATTTAATAGGTAATTTATCATTAAATTCTGTTGTTAAAGACTGGATTGAGTTTGACTTAGACTTAAATATTATTGATAGTGGAAGACTCGAAAGCGAAAGCAGCTATTTTCTGGCTCCAATTTGTGCTGTAAGGTTAAAAGATGGAAATATAGCAATCGCCAATCAGGTATTAGAATCAGGACCTGTACTCACTTATGGGGTAGAAATGCGATTATATAACACTGATTTAGAATTAATAAAAACCTCTATTTACTATACGGAAAATAAGGTGTACACTCCTTTAAAGCGCAGCATTGGGCTTGCTAATGATTCTTCTATTTGGGTTGCAGCATTCGACTGGGAAAGTCCTACTGGAGTACCAGGCAAAGAAGACATTATATTTCTTGTATACGACGATCAAATAGATTTGATGGGAGTAAAAGTTCATCATGGTGATAGTCGATATTATATTTCTGACCTATTAGCATGCTCAGACGAAGGGTGTCTGATTTCAGGCACAGCATCTGAGTATGATGGAGCTGATTATTCGGATTACTACTTATTGAAAGTTCAATTAGATGATGTTATTACATCTACAGATGTTTTTTATGACACAGATTACAGCGTAGTAATACATCCTGTTCCTGCAAAGGATAGGATAACTTTGAGTAATGTACCGGAATTATGTGAATTACTTGTTTACAATGTGTCTGGTCAGCTTGTCGCATCATATTACCTTAATAAAGGCATTAATCAATTAGAAGTCGGATCGATGCAACCAGGAATATATTTTGCTTCAATTTTGCAAAATCAACAACTCATACAAACCCTAAAAATCATAAAACAATGAAAATCAATAAAAAAAATCACAAGTCAATACATTTCTTGGCAATATTGTTCAGTTTTTCACTATTCTTTATACAGCAAAATAGTGGATATAGCCAGTGTGCTAGTATTAATTGTGATGGAACTACTACATCCGGGTTATATCCAAGTGCAATTGGTAGATACACTTCTGCCACAGGTAACTATTCCTTTGCAGGTGGGCTTTTTTCAGAATCCAGTGGACAATCTTCTTTCTCTTTTGGTAACAGAGCAAAAGCACTTGGTGGCAGCTCAATTGCATTGGGTCAGTTTATTGATGTAACTGCATCAACTGCAATAGGGATTGGGTATGGATACGATATTGATAGCTCGTTTGTGAATAATATTCCATGGTCTTTAATGATTGGGATAGGCTCTACCAAACCGACATTTTATGTTGGCAGATCTTCCAGTGTTAACCGCACCGGCCGCATCGGCATTGGCAACGTCACCTCCCCCCAGGCGAAACTTCACATCCGTGCTGATGCGGATGAGGATGCCAGCCTGTTGCTGGAGCCTTCTGACCCACGACAAAAAAAGGCCTTGCTGCAAATGATGGATGCCAATACCGGTATTGCGGTAGGGAAAAGTACTGGACTACAGCTATTTACCGACCTTGGCCTGATGCAGTTTTCGGCCGGGCAGTTTACTTTTGAAGGCCCCGTAAAAGTGGCAGGCCTCGAAGTAAACGGCGCCTACAGCCTGCCGCTTAATCAAGGGAACCCCGGTGAGTTTCTCAGCCACAATGGCACATGGGCCTTGCCATCTGGTGGAGGCGGAGGCGATAGTTACTGGCAGCCCAGTGGCAGTACTATCTATTACAATGGCGGCAATGTAGGCATTGGCACCAACGATACCAAAGGCTACAAGCTTGGCGTAAACGGAAAAATTATCGCTACCGAAGTGGTGGTAAAATACTTTTCCCAATGGCCTGACTATGTATTTGAACCCAGCTACCCGCTGATGCCACTGCCCGAGCTGCAACAGTTTGTGCAAACCCATCGCCACCTGCCCGATATGCCCCCTGCCGAACAAGTGGCCGAAACCGGTGTGCCAGTTGGCGAAATGAATGCCCTGCTGCTTAAAAAAGTGGAAGAACTTACCCTTTATGTGTTGCAGCAGCAGCAGGCAATGGAGCAACAACAAAAAGAGATAGAACTGCTCAAGCAAAAACTGCAGGACTAACCCCCCCTGCCCAAAAACCTTTATCATGAAACACCTGATAGCCCTTGCCTTGCTGGCACTGCTGCTGCCAATAGTCGCAGCAGCCCAAACCACCGTGATGTTCGACTACGACGAAGCCGGCAACCGCATCAAACGCTGGATCAGCGTAAAAGAACTCAAAAGCAGCGACAGCCTGCTTACCGATCCTGCCCTGTACCAGCTGCTGGCCGGCCTGCCGGCTGATGAAACCTCCATAGCCGGCTACAGGGCCACCCAAGTATATCCCAACCCAGTGGAACGCATCCTGAACGTAGCACCGGGCAGCGAAGCCGCTTCTGTATGTCGCTACCGCTTGCTGGATACACAAGGACGACTGCTGGAAGACGAATCGACAGAAAGTTATCCTTTTCGTATCAATATGCAGCAGCTGCAGGCAGGTACCTATTACCTGCACCTGCAAAGCGGCGAACTAAACCAATTGTTCAAGCTCATTAAAAATTAACCAAAGCCCGCCTAATTACGAACCACCAAAAATCAAGTTATGTCCAGAATCCTACTTACCCTGCTCAGCGTCCTGCTAATGCTCAGCGCTGCTGCACAGCAACAAGGCGAAAATATTATTCTTGATCAGGCTATCAACGGCGGCCAACATAGCTATATGGCCACCCAATCCATCAGGATGCTGCCGGGTTTTAGTTATAAACCGCTGGTTGGGGACGATTATTTTGAGGCTTGGATAGAAGAATCTCCGGTCATCTTTCCACCTGAAGGCATCACCGGAGGTGACCCGGCCAACAACCATGGCGGCCTTCCAGGCACCCTGCCGGGCAACCTGATGGTGAGCCCAAGCGGAGCAGCCGTGTACAATATCCCCATTGATTTGCCACAGGGCGTTGGCGGCCTCACACCACAACTGGCACTGGTGTATAACAGCCAGGGAGGCAACGGCCTGCTGGGAATGGGCTGGAGCCTGAGCGGGCTGTCGGGCATCAGCCGAAGCGGCAAAACCATCTATCATGATGGCAAGGTGGAAGGCATACAATTTAATAACACCGATAATTATGTGTTAGACGGGCAGCGATTAATGTCCGTTAATGCCGGCAAAACAGAATACCGCACCGAAGTGGAAAGCTTCATGCGCATCCTGCCCCAGCAAATAGTGGGAGGTGAGCCTACCTGGTTCAAAGTACAAACAAAAAGCGGACAAACCCTGTATTATGGCAAGGAATCGCACAGCTGTATAGAGGCAACGGGCAAGCAAAAGGTGATGAACTGGCTGCTCGATCGGATAGAAGACCCACTTGGCAACTATGTGGAATTAACCTACCAGGAAGAAGGCGGCGTGGGCAGGATTGCAAAAATAGCCTACGGTGCCAACCGTGTAACCGGCCAATCCCATGTGTATGAAGTACTATTCAGCTATACCACCAACAGGCCCGACAAACACAAAAAAATACATCGGTGGCAGTTATGTGGAGACGAAGTATATACTCGATAAGATAAAGGTAAAAAGAGTCAACCAACAAACCCTCCATCATTATAAACTTGAATACGATCTCGACTTTTATCCGCGCATGAAACATGTTTGGTTGTATAAAGGTGATACGGAAACTGAGTTTATTAATCCTACGACAATAGAATGGGGTGGAGTTGATGAAGCAGGTTTTGTTATTGAGAATGCCTTCACAGGTATTGACCTTACTTGGCAATATGGTGTGGATCATTTTTTTCCTGACATAAATGGTGATGGTTTATCAGATAGACTATCAGTTTATTATTATTGGTTTCCATATAATGTGAAAACAAATTATGCAAAACAACCAAAGGCATGGTGGTTCAATATCAATAACGGTGATGGTACTTTTTCTGACAATAATCAATTTATAATAGATCCGGTTGGGTATTTTAGTCATATTTTAACAGGAGATTTTAATGGTGATGGGCTAAGTGATTTTGTCTATGTCAGGTTTTTAAATGAAATGCGATCAAGAACCATAGTTGATTTAGTTGCTTTTTCAAATGGCAATGGATTCGATTTTCGTAGCTTTTCAAATGATGCAATAAATCCATCAAAAGCCAAACATCCCATTTTTAATGTAGGTGATTTTGATGGAAATGGGATTTCTGAATTAATCCTCGTAAACAGGAATAGTAATGATTATGATAATGTTTTTGTTTATAAGTTTAGCAACCAGTCAAACCCTAAAGAATTAATTTTACAGGACTTTATTGATGTGGGAAACACAGTTGAAGAGGATGGAGACGTCATTATTGGAGATTTTGATGGAGATGGAAAAAGCGATTTATTGAGAACTGCAGAATATGGTGGCAATCCCCATACAAGCAATTGTTTTATTTATCGAATAAACCTGCTATCAGAAAATGCAGAATACATGCATGGAACAGAATCAAATGGCTATCCAACTACATGGCATCAGATTTATCCGGGCGACTTTAATGGTGATGGCATCACTGATATTTTAACCTATAATAGCACTGCTCAAGAGCCCGAATGGGAAATAGGATTATTTAATGGTTTTGATGATTTCATGCAAATTGAAGCACCTCAACTTGGCAGGTTTAACTTGTTAGATGAGAACGACAGCAGATTACACACATTAAGTTTGAATGATTTTAACGCAGACGGATTTACAGATATTTTGCATACATTTAAGGGGGCAACAACAGATCCTAATGCGGATTATTCACTTTTTTTCTCTAGTGGAAGTGGTTTTGGAAACGAATTAGTTGGTTCATTTAGTTTTAATGGTCCATTTCAAGTTACAGAACGAAATTTTGTATTTAACAATGTACGACAGATAATGGATTTTAATGGTGACGGGTATATTGATTTTTATCTTGCTAATCAAACAACTAGTTATGATAAAGCTTTACTTTATGAACCCGACAATGGTTTTAATAGAATAGAAACAATAATTAATGGATTTGGAGAGAAAAGTCATATGAATTATAAACCTCTTACTGATAATACTATATACACCAAGAAGAATGATGCAAGATATCCCCTAATGGATATTCAACCTTCACTTTATGTTGTACATGCTTTAGAGAGAGAATATGTTAATACTGGTCTAACAGCAACAAATACCTATCAATACATTGGAGCAAAACTGCATCTGCAAGGTAAGGGATTTTTAGGCTTTAAAGAAAGAAAAATTCATGATTCAAATTCAGGTCTAACATTCAATGAGATAAACGGAATTGATCAAGAGTACTATTATTTATATAATTTCACTAGTGAAACTGATAAAACAAATCAGAAAACTATAGAATATGTATTAAAATTCCCCGATAAGAAACTGAATAGTTATAATAGTATGGTTTTCTTTCCTTTTGAGAGGCATATTTTAAAACAAAAACGGGAATATACCAGCGAATTGTACGATTATACAAATCTGCTATCCTTTGAATATGATGATTACGGAAATGTAATTCTTCATACAGTTAAGTCGGATTCTATTCAAAAATGGGTAGATGAAACTTTTACCCTCCAAACCACCACCGAAACACAATATCTATACGACACCGACAATTGGATTTTTCGGCCGGAAGAAACAGACACCAAGGTACGTTATCATTCCAAAACGCTATTTCTCAACAAAACTGTTTACGAATACTTTCCTTCAGGTCATGCCTCATTTCCACTGCTGAAATCACAAAAAGACCATCCTGAAGGCAACACCAATCACGAATTTACCACCCAAACAGATTACACCTACGACATCTATGGCAACCCAACTTCAGTAACACTTTCAGCCCCGCATGACCCAAGTAGTCCGGCACCCCGCACCACCACCATGGCCTATGATGCCGCTTACAAACACCGCCTGCTCACCTCCACCACCAACCCACTGGGATATTTGAGCAGCTATACCTACAACGATGCCTACGGCTGGAAACTTACCGAAACCGACCCCAATGGCTTCGAAACAAGCTTTAATCCCCATCCCCTTGGAATAGAGTCACTCACTACTTTACCCGATGGCAGCCAGCAAGGTGCCGCCCTGCGCTGGGCAAACAATCACGACCATGCCCCCGACAATGCCACCTACTACAGCTGGCAAAAACAAACAGGCAGTGCCCCATCACTAGTTTTTTACCACAAAACAGGCGCCGAACTGCGCCGCGTCAGCACAGGCTTCGATGGAAGTGCCATCTACACCGATACCTATTACGACGAAAACAACAGGCTGCACAAAACCTCTCTGCCGTATGTTAAGGAAGACAAAAAGAAGTACTACACCACCTATGGATACGACGACATAGGCCGCACCACCATGATAGAAGCCCCCGATGGCACACGCACCATCAACCAATACCACAAAACCACCGTTACCACCACCAACGCACTTGGCCAGAGCAGCAGCCGGGAGCACAATGCCGCCGGCTGGCTCACAAAAAGCACCGACGCCCTGGGCACCGAAGTAAATTATAGTTACTTTAGCGACGGAAAACTTCATCAAACCATGATTAGCAATCAGCCCAACACCCTGATCACACTCAGCTACAACAGCCGCCGACAGCGCAGCACGCTCAGCGATCCCAATTACGGGCTGATGCAAACCACCTACAACGCCTTTGGCGAGTTGATCAGCCAAACCACTCCTCGCGGACACGAAACTGTTTATACCTACGACAAGCTGGGCCGCATGACCACCCGCACCGAAACCGAAGGCTCAACCACCTGGAACTATGCCACGGCCATCCCTGAGCTAGGCACGCTGCAAAGTGTTGAAAATACCACCCACAACACCACCTACACCTACGACGAACTGCTGCGCCCCGAAACCATAATCGAAAACATCAACGGCACCGCCTACACTACCAACTACACCTACGACCGCAACAGCAGGCCACAAAGCATTACCCACCCCAGCGGGTTTACTGAACAGCTTAGCTACAACCGCCATGGCTACCAGCACCGCATCAGCGATGCCCAAACCAACAAAAACCTCTGGCAGCTGCTCGATCAATACCCGGCAGGCATGACAAAACGTTCAGCCACAGGCAACGGCACCCTGCTCAACTACTACAGCTACAATCCCGAAACCCTGCGCCTGACCAACAGCCTGGTGGCCAAGCCTGACAAAACCATGATTCAGGAATTTGGCTACGACTACGATGCCATCGGAAACATGGCCTACCGCAGCAAAACCCTCCCCGGTGGCCAACAGCTGAAAGAAGAGTTTTGGTACGACCAGCTGAACCGCCTCACCGACATCAAATTAAATGGGCAGCCAACAGGCGGACACAGCTATGATGAGGATGGCCTGGGCAATATAGAAGCCAAAACCGCCGATGGGCAAACACTTTATAACAATGCCCAATACGGCGAAGGCACTCACGGCCCCCATGCCATTACCTCAGCAGCTAACACAGCAAATGCGTTTCCTGAAGAAGAGCAACTAGCTGAATACACCAGTTATGAGCAGCTCAAAAGCCTTACGCAGGGCACACTCGGCCTTTCAATCATGTATGGCCACCATCACCAGCGCATACGGCAAAAGTACTGGGACGAAGCAACAGAAACCGCCATCCTCAAGCTGTGGGCCGGCTCCTGCGAGTACATCACCCAAAACGGCCAAACCACCACACTCACTTACCTAAGCAGCCCCGATGGGCTGTATGCCTTGCACCGCATCCTGCCTGATGGCAGTGAAAATATTCACTACCTCCACACCGACCACCTCGGCAGCTGGACAGCAGTAACCAACGAAACAGGCACTATCGTTGACGAGCAGAGTTACGACGCCTGGGGTAACAGAAGAAACCCAGCTACCTGGTCAAGCTACAACTACACTCCCCCCGAGCCGCAATATGATCGCGGCTTTACCAGCCACGAACACCTCGATGGCTTCCAACTGATTAATATGAATGGCCGCATGTACGATCCTGTTGTAAGCCGCATGCTGGCCCCCGATAACTTCGTGCAAACCCCTGATTTCTCACAAAACTTTAACAGGTATAGCTATGCGCTGAATAATCCGTTGGTTTATACTGATCCGTCAGGCGAATATGCCCTGATTGACGATTTAATTGTAATGGGTGTTGGTGGTTTGATTAATTTGGGAGTTAATGCGCTTCAAGGAAATATAAATTCTTGGGGTGATGCAGGTGGTTATTTTCTGGCCGGTGCAGCTGCTGCAGAAGTATCTATTTATGCAGGGCCGGTTGCTGGGGGAGCCGTTTTAGGTATGGGGAATGACATGACGAACCAAATATCCAATAATGGTTTGGAAAATGTAAATTGGGAACAAGCTGTATTCTCAGGTTTCATGGGCGGTGCAACGGCTTATGTCGGTGGGCAAATAACAAGTGTTGTCTCTCCGCATGTTTCAGGTTTGACATCTAAAATTACAAATAGTCCTGTTGTTCAGCAAGCCTTAACGCAAGGAGTAAGCAACTCTGCTTCTGGATTTTTACTGGGTACAGGAGTATCTAAACTGAATGGTAATGATTGGGATGTTGCTATTAGTGCTGGAAGTAAAGGAGCTTTATTTGGTGTTGGACTAGGGTTGACTACTGGGGCAATTTCAGGGTATAATTATGCTCAGAAGAATAATTTAAATTGGAGAAACGGAGAGAGTCTCAGTCCAAAATATGATTATACTCCTGACCCAAATGGAAATAATATTACATTGTATAGAGGTACTACTGGAAGCGAAGGTAAGGGAGGTCCTTTATTTATGACGGATGACCCTAATTATGCTTCTACATATGTAAAAAATGGGGGAAGTGTTGTGGAAGTTACAATACCACGTTCAACTTATATGCAAATGCAGTTTAATGGACATATACAAACATATCGAGGGATACATGATGGAGTATATGGTAGTGAATATCAAATACACCCAAGTATAGTGCCTAACATTTTACATTTATTTAAATAGTTAATATGAAGTTTTGTTGTTCAAATTTTAAAGGAAATTATTATATCAAAAATGAATTTGCTCCAAATATAAGAATCGTGAAATTTACTTCTGGTTTTCTAATATCTCAGAGCATAAATAATAATTTTGGAAAGAAAAGAAATGATTTGAGGTATTTTGTTACCATAGGTTATGACGAGTTTAAATTAGATTTACCTTTGATGAATATAAATTACTGCCCTTATTGTGGGACAAACCTTTATAATTTCTATAATAACGCTGAATATGCAAACGAAATTGAAGGAGAAACATTTAAATTATGAAAAGACTCTCAGGTCAAGAAAGATAATCAGCAAATAGGTATAGCTAAGTGCTGTTTTTATTTTTTTCAGAGCCTGTCTGTTGCTAGTAAGCTGGGGGAAAAAGAGCAAGACGACCCCCGCTGGCCCAGATGGGACAGAAACAGAAAAAGCATACCAGCAATACGCTGTAACCACGACCAATGCACAAAACCAAAGCACTATCCAGAGCTACAACGCAGCCGGCTGGCTATCAAAAAGCACCGACGCCCTGGGTACCGAAGTAAATTATAGTTACTTTAGCGACGGAAAACTTCATCAAACCATGATTAGCGCACAGCCCAACACCCTGATCACACTCAGCTACAACAGCCGCCGACAGCGCAGCACGCTCAGCGATCCCAATTACGGGCTGATGCAAACCACCTATAACGCCTTTGGCGAACTCATACACCAAACCACACCGCGCGGTTTTGAAACCACTTACACCTACGACAAGCTGGGCCGCACAACAAGCCGCATCGAAAACGAAGGCACAACCACCTGGCACTACAGCACCACCCCCGGTTTTCTGGGTACTTTGCAACGCATCGAAGGTCTCGGCCAAATTACTTCCTACACCTACGACGAACTGCTACGCCCTGAAACAGTAGTCGAAAACATCAACAACCAGGATTACACCACCACTTATACATACGACCACCTTGGCCGCCCCGAAACCATCACTCATCCTTCGGGTTTTGCAGAGCAAAACACTTACAACAACCACGGCTACCTGAAAAAAATCAGCAATGCTGACGACCAAAGCCTGTTGTGGGAAGCTCAGGCCTATTATGCGCCCGGGATGCTACATGAGTCAGCTACCGGCAACGGGCTGCTTACCAGAAACCAGTACGAGCCCGAAACACTGCGTTTGACCGGTTCTTTCGTTTATAATGCTGCCCAGGAGCGCGTGCAGGACTTTGAATATAAGTATGACAAGCTGGGCAATATGCAGCACCGCATCAAATGGCTTAGCAGAGCTAATAACCAGTTTTTGAAAGAAGAATTCTGGTACGACGACCTGAATCGGCTTACCGACATCAAATTAAATGGACAGACAACCGGTGGGCAAACTTATGATAACAGCGGGCTGGGCAATATCACGGCTAAAACTGCCAATGGGCAGCAAATTTACAGCAATGCCGAATATGGCGAAGGTAATCACGGGCCACATGCAATTTCATCGGCCACTACTACAGCAAACGTATTTCCTGCCGATCCTCAAACAGCTGAATACACCTCTTATGAGCAGTTGAAAAGTCTCAGTCAGGGCGAACTCGGCCTCTCAATCATGTACGGTCACCACCACCAGCGCATCCGGCAGAAGTACTGGGACGAAGAAACCCACTTCGTCAGCCTCAAATTATGGGCAGGAGCTTGCGAGTACATTACCAAAAACGGCCAAACCACCACACTCACCTACCTGAGCGGACCCGGCGGGCTTTATGCCTTACATCTTATCAATCCAGATGAGAGCGAGAGCATACGTTACATCCACACGGATCATTTAGGCTCCTGGACTGCGGTAAGCGATGACACAGGCACAATAATCAACGAGCAAAGCTACGATGCCTGTTCAGTGAAACTTGGCTTTTGGGAGTGCAGCGAACCAAAAGGCTTAGTTGAACCAATCCCGCCGGAGGCACGAATGCGGGAGGGCAACAGGCGCTCCCCCTCAACCTGGACAAAGGCTGGCATGGCAGTGCAGTCTCCTTTGTTTGACCGTGGCTTTACCGGACACGAACACTTAGACGGCTTCCAACTCATAAACATGAATGGACGCATGTACGACCCGGTAGTAAGCCGTATGCTTGCACCCGACAACTTCGTACAAACCCCTGATTTCTCACAAAACTTTAACAGGTATAGTTATGCCCTGAATAATCCGTTGATGTTTACGGATCCGAGTGGGGAAACCTTTATGGCGCCTTTTTTCCTGATGGCAATGGTAGCTGATTTCACAAGCAATTTAATTAACGGATATCATGATCCACTTGGTAGTGCGTATAAAAATGTTTCAAGCACGATAAGCGGAATAAACAATGCTGTGCAAGTGCCAATTTATCAAAGTAATAACACCAGTATTACAGTTGGTTTAGATCCATTCAATTTAGGTGTTTCTATGAATGCTTCATTTAGAAGTGGTAATGTTACCCAATCTTTTCATGCTGGTTTTGGTTTTTTGGGATCAAGTTTTGGAACATCAACAACATTAAATATTGGCGACTTTTCATTTTCAGTTGGTGGCGGATACAATGGTGGCTGGACAAATCTAACTTCAAAAAACCCTCAGTTTATATCAGGATATCAGGCTTTTGGTGGTGCTTCGTATTATGATAGAAATCGCGACCAGCAATTCTCCTTTGGGTTGTCTTCATTTTATGGAAGTCACCCGCAAAAGAACTGGTTTGTTGGCTACGGCAGGGGCGATTTTTCCTTTGCCATGACCAATGATGCTTTCAGAGGTAGTGACTGGTATCGCACAGCCGCAGCCGAAATTGGCATTGGCGAAGTTTCGTTTGGATTTAATCTTTTTACTACTGAACCACCATTGGAGGAGTATGATAGTAAACCTCATAAGGGTGGCAACTCAGAATACATATCACCAATACACGGTAAAAATCCTTTAGGAACTTACTCTACCGGGAGTCGGGTATATGCAGGCATGTATTTAGGTTATCGAAATGGGAATAGAGTGAGCCGAGCTGGAATTGATGCTCCATGGGTACAGGATCTTTTTCAAAATGGTATTCACCGATGGGTGGTGCCAACACCTTATTTTAATACAAATTACGGCTCACCTTCTGTACCATTCCTGCAAGGAGGGTATGTTAATCCATTTTCACTTTATACATTTTAATCATGAAATCTAATCATGTAATAATCGGATGCTGTATTCTATTTCTGTTTGCGTCATGTGTAAGCCCAATCAATTGTCGGAAGTATTTTAAAATATATAGAGAACCAGTGGTTAGATATGATTCATTTGATCTTTATGCAGGAATATTTGTCTCACTAAATGGAAAAGATGCATTATGTTTTTATAATAATGGGTACTCAAAAACCATTTCAAGTTTTCCATCTAATATTATTTCTTTTTGGTTAAATCCAGAAGTTGAGATAGCTAATTTATTGGAAAACGATCAATATTTCAGAAAAGAGCTATGGGGACATTTTCGAATATTTAATGATACTATAATTATTCAGACATTTGGTATTTCTAATGACCAACTTTGCCGCAGATCAGTTTATGAAACCAAAGGCGTCATACTCAATGATTCAACCATAAAAGTATTTTCTGATTACTCTTATTGGTTTGAACATGAGCTTATAAAGGAGTCAATTATCTATAGCTTAGTTAAAACCGATCAAAAGCCTGACAGCACTTTGGCATGGTTTAACAAAAAGCGGTGGTACAAAAAGAACTTGCATGAGAGTAGGAGGTAACTTACACTCTTATTAAAAGATGAATAATGAACGGCCAAACCACCACACTCACCTACCCATAGGCTGATGCGGATTTGCAATCCTTATCCAGATTAATAAATTGCATGCCATAATTTGCCCTTAAAAAACATGAATTCATTGATCAGAATTGATAATTCTTGAAACATGAATCAGACCTGCATTGTTTAGCCCCCAGGCTGGTGCGGATTTGCAATCCGTATCCGGAACAACCCCTTGTGTAACATTAAATCTGGGAATAAAACACAGATGAAAGTTTACAACAATTGATTATTTTTGAACTATGAACCAAAAGCATGAAACTCAATTACAAACAAATTATAGAGACACCGATTGTAGGTCGGCGCCAGGGGGGAAGGTACTTAGCACCTTTAAACAGTTAGTTAAATGGTAATTACATAGGTTTTTAATTTGATTGTTATGATAAAGTTCATTTGCTCCATTATAGTATTGTTGACATCAATAAATATAGCAAAAAGCCAGAATGTTGAATACATAGAAGAATTGCTTCCATGTAATGATAATTCAATCATTTATCCGGTTTTCAAAAATATATCAGGTGCTGAAAATATTAACAAAACATTTTTAAATACTTTAGAAAAGAGTTTTAATCTGGATGATTGTGGTGCTGTGGAGAATACTATTGAAATAGCTATTGATAAAGGACTTGATAGCTTAAAATATATGTTATTCGAAACCGACACTACAATATCTTTAAGTGTAGCAATTTCTTTAAAAAAGGGGGAAACTCTTTATGGATGGACGGATTACTATACCTTTTCGAAAAGGACAGGTAAGCAGCTTTATTTAGCTGATTTGTTCCCAGAAAGAGATATGGGTTTACTACAAACAAACTTACTGAGGCTGCAAATTCAAAATATTCAATTGGTTAGGGCTAATTTGATCGAAAAATACAATGAGCGAATTGTTTCTCAAAAAGAATATTCCGTTTTACTATACCTTATTGATAAGCACATGCTTGCCTCATTTAATAGTGATGATTTCTTATTATCTCGTGAATACATAATATTTAAAAATGGAATTATTTTACCTACTGAATTATCAAAGCACATTCCTGATTTTTTTAGAGTACAATTAAGGGAACTTTATTAGATTACTAAATTTGATTGGGTTGTTAAGTTTATGTATATCAGTGTGCAATAAAAAGTCTTTACCCGGCTGATGCGGATTTGCAATCCGTATCCGGATTAATAAATTGCACCCACAGCTTACACTTAAAAAAACATGAATTCATTGATAAGAATTGTTTATTTTTGAAACATGAGCCGAAAGCATTAAATAAATCAAAAACGAATTGTACGGACATCGATAACATCCCGGATGGCCGGAGGAAACAGATAAAAATATTTTTATGAAAGCACGATTTTTAAAATACAGCTTACTTTATGTTTTACTACTCATTTTATTTGTTGGATGCAGCAAAAATGATGCTGGTGTCGATGCTAACACTACTTGCTCAACTTCAACATTCGAGATTGCCTTAGAAGAGGTTATAGGAGTAATTGATCTTTGTGAAGATAATTTGGGGAATGTTTTTATCCTGGGCATAAAAGAAGGTCAAAACAAACTTCTTAAACTAAATGAAAAAGGTGAATTGCTGTGGTCTAATGCTATCGATAACAGCATGACGCCGAGAGAAATAATTGCACTATCTGACAACTCTGTAATAATTCTACTGAAAGGCGAGTCAGTTAAAACGTATTGCGATGTACTGTTTGAGGGGCAATTGCTTTATGCTCAAAGTGGCATTTATGGTATAAATTGTATTCCAGCTTATGAATTAGGTACTAGTCAATGCTATTCATATAATAGTGAAGTGCTGTTGTTGAAAATTGATACAGATGGAAGTCTTTTGTGGTCCAAAACCATTCCAGACCATTATTTAAAAGGAAATTCATTAGCAGCAAATAGTGACTCCGATTTTTATCTCTTAACTGGTCATTTTTATGGAAAACAACCCGAATATGTATATAACAATCAGGGAGAGTTTGCCGATACCATTAATTACCCGCTCGACAGGAATCATTTGACACTTTACAACATTTCCTTTGAAGGAGACATAAACTGGGAAAGCCAAATTGACAATATCTACATTCCATCATACACAGATAAGTTTTATCCGTATATTAGTATAGCTAAAGTAGAAGAAAGCATTTTAATAAAAGGCATTAACGAAATCATAAAAATAAATAATCAGGGGGAGGAAATTAGCCGGCTTGATGTATTACCTGATATATGCCATGATATGGTTTATTACCTGGCAAGCTTTGAAGAAGCTTACTATTTGTTGAGTGGTTCATATAGTGTTTATGATGAAACACAACACAGCATCTCTTATACTGAACTTAGGAATTTGAATCACGAGATTATTTGGCGAAAAGAGCAACTTTCTTACTTGGCAGATGCTCGGGGCGATAATTTCGTTACAATAGATGCTTTTTCTATTGATTATTTTAATCGAAAAGGTGAACTTCTTTGGACAATTAAAGAGTCCGTTCTTGGTGGGATAAAAATAAATTGTAATAATGGAGTTATATTTTCATCATTCAAAAACGGCCAAACATATATAACTAAAACTGACGAAAATGGCAATTATAATTAGGCCTTAAAATTTGTCTTAGAATTCATCTGCAAATAAGCAACTCCTCTGCTGGCCTGGTGCTCCCGGCCATTCGGATTTGCAATCCGTATCCGGATTAATAAATTGCATGCCACAGCTTACACTTAAAAAAAACATGAATTCATTGATAAGAATTGTTTATTTTTGAAACATGAACCAGACCCCGCATAGTTTAGCTCCACGACAAGCAAGAGGGAGGACTTTCGCCCTTTGGACTTTCAAAGGGCAAAAAAACACTTCAACGACCTTTCAACACCATTGCATATGGATTGCAATAACACTTAGTACTTCAATAGAAAGCTAAAGTTGGTAAGGCAGGATGCCGGCTTGGCAAAGTCAGGGTGCGACTTGGAGTCGCGCCCTGACTTGCTTGGAGTCGCGCCCCCTGTCAGCCCGCTCCCCCGGCCTGAGCAGCATCCGGCTAACAATCATACTTAAGCCAACTCCCGAATTGGGAACATTCCCATTTATGGCTATGAAAACACGCAAGATGATGATGCCAAGACTAATGATGACTTTGCAAACGCACAAAACGTCTTTGTAAAAGCATTTATGGCTTTTGTAAGCTGTAAGTATGGCATTGCAAAGGCTAAAGACGCTTATGCAAACACAAAATACGTTGATGCAAAGGCATTTTTGATCGTTGCAATCGCTTTGTGGCACTATGTAATCGCTCATGAGCTCTTTGTATTCCCATTTATGGAAATACATATACACAAAGCTTCTTTGCAAAGCCACACAAGGTCGTTACATTGACGCCAAACGACTTTGTAAAGCTACATAAGCTCGTTGCATCGGCAGGAAACGACAATGGTTTAGCCTGCGACGACTTTGCAAAAGCAACAGATGAGCTTGCAATCACAAAAGATCACAATGCACTCGCGCAAGATGGCGTTGCAAAACCACAAAATGACAATGCATTTGCCTGATGGGCTATTGCATTCCCATTTATGCCTTTTGCAGCTGCTCTATAGCACAAATGTAGTTGTCCCAATCTGCTTTGCCAGGGATGTTAGCATTCAGGAATACCCTAAAAAGCTGTTTTTTCGCTGATTGAGGTTGCAAAAAAACCATAAAACAGGAATTGAGAAAATACTTTTGAACAGTAAATATTTCTTATTGTACTCATATTCAATACATTTAACACTTATTAAGATAAAGTGGGACTAATTGTTTACAATTAATTCACGTACAAAAAAGGCTGATTCCGTATTTTTGTGTTAGTCGAAAATCAGGCGCTCTTTTACATCATGCAACTGATAAGGTTAAAATTATTAAACGAAATGAAAAAAGAAATAAACCACTTGAAAATCTCCCCGCTAAGCGAGCGTCAGTTGCTACAAATGATAGCATCAAAAGACAAGCAACAAGCCGAAGAAGCTTTTAAGGAATTCACAAACAGGCATACCAACCGCTTGTACGAACTTTGCCACAACCAGACCGAGGGCTACCCAAAAGATCATAAAAAGAAACTTGCTTACTCCATATTTGGAAGTCTCGTTTTATACCTCTTTGAAAATGCCGAAACCCTCCTGAAGGTAATCAAGGGAAAAAGATCATCACTCAGTATGCAGGCCGCCATCTTCAGTCATCTGGAGGAACATGTCACGATTCTTTTTAAAGACATGTTAAAAGACCAATGGCTGGACAAGGAGGTGTATTTAAGTTTACCGCCAAAGGAACTGAGAAAAATAATTGACCAAAGTGTCTATCAAGACCACATTTGTCAACTAGATGAATTGCTTGCGTTGCCCAAAAAAGATGCGGCCTTCAGAAAAGACATGAAAGTATTCAAAAAGGCCTTCAAGACTTTTAAGCCAAAAGACCGAAAGTTTTTGATCATGATGGCAGTTCCTATTCTGGAAAAAGGCAAGCAACACCCTGAAATAATGGCCAGTGTATGCCAGGAATTTGGGATTACGGAAGAAACCGCCAGACAGCGTAATTTCCGCTTAACCAACAGGTTGAAAACCAGTTTTGAAAAAGAAAAGAAAAAAAATTAATCCTTTTTGTAATACATTGTAACACAATTGTGGTACATTTGTGACACAAAATGTCCTGCATTTGACGCGACATTGCAACTAAATCGTTACAAAACGAAGAGTAAAAATCAGAAAAAAGCGAATATTTTCGCCATGATTATGCCTTACAATCCATCACACAACAAAGATGAGCAAAAGGTTTCGCAACTGTTAAGCTATTATGCCGCATCAAAGGCAGCAAGCAAGTTCGATGCTGAAGCTGATATGAGAACCTACCTCAAAAATAATCCCACTCCCCCTCCGGCACCAAGCGATCTGCCCGACCCCTTGGAAATCGTGCGCAAATACAGCAAGCGCAAGTTTTGATTTATTAAGCATTGGCTTTGACCCTGCCTGAATGCTCACGGCAGGCAGTTGTTGGCTCGTTTGACTTAAGTAGCACATTCATTTTTCAGTACAAACTGTCCTCAATACGCTTGCTCTTGCTTCTTCAATTCCCCGCTTAGTTTTCCGCTGTTTTGGCTGCTGTGGGCGGATAGCATCGCTCACACTTGATTTTTGCTAGCTTGGAACCTGTCCCGATGCGAAGCTATCGGGATCAAGAAAAAGCGAAAAAAAAACATCAACAAAATATGGTAGGACTTACAAGCTGTAACCGCCGCACTGTTGGCGGGATTAAGAAAAAGTCCCAGAACAATTAAAGATATAGCGCAACCCATTCTGCCTGACTGACTGCATCGAGTTTATCTGCTGAAGGCAGACAGGCAGGGGTTTCGCTATCATGCCAAACCAAACCTTCTCTTCAAATATCACCGGGATGGGTGCGCAGGCTCGTGTGAGCCCACCGAAAGTATTCGGGAGGGCGTGTGGCGGGAAGGGCAGCTAAAACAGCTGGAAAACTAGCGGGGCAGCCCAAAAGGCTGTTAGTGTAGGGCAATACTATCCTTA
Organism: Bacteroidota bacterium; assembly: GCA_018830105.1. Lineage (GTDB taxonomy): Bacteria > Bacteroidota > Bacteroidia > Bacteroidales > F082 > UBA5536. The sequence continues at coordinate 57,840 of JAHJTC010000005.1, read as the reverse complement.
TCGCCTGTTGAAACAATAATTCCATGAGTGTTTTATAAAGCAAAATCATTTTGTATTGCCCTATACCCAACCCCGCTTAGTTTTCCGCTGTTTTGGATGCTGTGGGCAGATAGCATCGCTCACACTTGATTTTTGCTAGCTTGGAACCTGTCCCGATGCGAAGCTATCGGGATCAAGAAAAAGCGAAAAAAACATCAACAAAATATGGTAGGATTTACAAGCTCTCATCGCCGCACAGTTGGCGGGATTAAGAAAAAGTCCCAGAACAATTAAGATATAGCGACACCCTGTCTGGGTTGCCCTAACTAAGTACAAACAGACCATTACTACAAATCACCACCGGGATGGGTGCGCAGGCTCGTGTGAGCCCACCGAAAGTATTCGGGAGGGCGTGTGGCGGGAAGGGCAGCTAAAACAGCTAGAAAACTAGCGGGGCAGCCCAAAAGGCTGTTAGTGTAAGGCAATACTATCCTTATCGCCTGTTGAAACAATAATTCCATGAGTGTTTTATAAAGCAAAATCATTTTGTATTGCCCTATACCCAACCCCGCTTAGTTTTCCGCTGTTTTGGCTGCTGTGGGCAGATAGCATCGCTCACACTTGATTTTTGCTAGCTTGGAACCTGTCCCGATGCATTAGCTATCGGGATCAAGAAAAAGCGAAAAAAAAACATCAACAAAATATGGTAGGGTTTACAAGCTCTCATCGCCGCACAGTTGACGGAATTAAAAAAAAGTTCCATCCCACGCTGGCGCACATTTGTAAAATGTACCCAAAATAATTCCTTTCAATCTTCTCCTTAATTCATTTGTTTCAAATCCCGTTTCATGCCGCATTTTAGGCAAGAAACCCTATGCACACAAAGCAATTCACCACATTCAGGACAGGTCCATCTTTTTTGCTCCGATTCAATAAACTGCTCAATACCTTGACCCTTGATGTTTTCTAAGTTTTCTATCATACTCATGCCATATTTTGTGCGATAGCGTTTATCAAGGTTTTTTAACCTCAAACAGGGGTATTTTTCGCATTTATCGGAACAGTATTTCCAATTATTGTCCTCTAGCATCTGGCAGCTTCTTATGGAGCAGCTTCTGCCGCAGCCTGATTTATAGGCGTCAACTTCTCTGCATCCCGGGCATTTGTTTTTTTCTCTTATATGCCCGATGCAAATCGCGCAATTCATTCCGCAGGGAGCTATCAAATTCACGTAGCTTAATTCTTGTGTCATTTTAGTTATTTGTTCATTGCAAGTTTCTTCATTTCTGCCGGCATTTTCTCTATGGCATACCGTAAAGAAGTCCGGGGCATGATGGATTTTTTTTTCATTACATAATCAAACACTTCTTGTTGATGCGACTGGCTGGCAGCTTTTAACATCCAACCATAGCCTTTTTGCACCAAATCGTCGGTGTCAGTCAGGAGCTTATCTGCAATGTCAAAAACGGCGGCCAAAAACAAGCCTTTTCGGGCAGGAATGATTAAAGTAACAGCGGAAGCCCTTCGCATCCACCTGTTGTTTGATTCAGTAAACTTTTTGATTTCCATTAAGAAGTCGGGGTACATCTGAATAAATTCACCTACTGAATGGTTACAAAAGGTATCACATGATGCCCAGTTATTTACGTACAAATCAATCCAATTTTTGAATACCTCAAAATCGTTTGGCTCAAAGCTTTTGCGAAGTGAATAAGTCCAATGGCATGCAATAAATGACTCTTCGAGTTTTCCGGATTGCCAAAGAAATTCAATGAGGCTGAAAATCTCTGCTTTCCCAAGTGCCTCTATTTCCTTAAAGCTATCCTGACTGATTTGGTTAACAACCGGCACTTTTACGCCATAAAAATCAATCTTTTCTTTAAAGAATCCCTGACTTCTTTCTTTTGACCCGGCGTCGATGCTTTCCGTTAGTTGAGTCCTTAATTTGTAAATAATATCCTTCATCTTTCGTGATAGATGGCTGTTTCAAAATTCAAGGCAAGGGTTTGCAGCGGCTGTTAATCCGTATTTTCATGTTTTACATACCGAACCCACTGTTCTTCCAAGGTATTTTCCGGGAAGCCGTATATGGTATCAAGATCATCAGGCGCTTTTATCAGTAAAACCAATTTGTCAATTCCATAGGTATCAACAAGGAATTCAACGATAGAAACAGAAATTGCATATCCATTCATGTGGCCAAATTCCATAGCTGATGCGGCATTAAGTTGCGCCCAGTTTGGGGCCTTATCGCGCAAACTTGCTTCTACGGATTTACGGACGCGATCATTCAGCTGTCCTGCTTCGTATTGCGCATATCCTTCGTTAAGCCATTTTGGCAACGCGCTAAGGACTTTATCCCCACATGTATAGTACACCGCAATATGAACAAATTCGTGTACAACCACCTGCATAAGGGATTCATAGGAGTGAACACTTCCCGGATTCAATGGTGATACCATCAATAATTCATCTCCAACACACGAACCAACAACCCAATCGGGTGAATCAGGATAGTTAACAGCAATATGAAAGGACTTTACATCAGGAAAGACTTTCACATTGATTTTTTTGTCAATCTCTATTCCCAATCGGTTCGTAATTCTGGCGTAATTCTTTTCCAGGATGATTGCAAGCGAATCCAAAACTCCGATGTCAGCTTTGGTTGAATAGAAGGCGAAATGCTGACTTTCTTTAACTAAGCTCAGTGAGTCAGTATTTTGTCCGTTTAAGTTTGGCAATGCTAAACACACAAAAAATACAATTGAAAACACGTTCAAAAGTATTGGTCTCATTTTCATTTTCATGGCTAAAAAACTTTATTGGTTTGTATGATTCCTAAATATCCCTTTGACTGTCAATTGCGTTAATACCAGCAAAACCATTTATAACCCGACAGTCTTTTTTTTAAGTGTTCATCATGTTCAGCCCAAAAAAAATTTTCGTGTTCCTCTCGTGGCGTTAGCGCCTTACTAGAGAATCAAGCTGTTAGTATGGCATCTGTAGCAACTTAGTTACCGATTATAATCATTACGCTCCATAAATTCCTCGTATCTTTTTTCAGTCAGAATTTTACAGTTCTTCTGGTAGCATCCACAGGAGTATTTACAATGCATTATCCATCTAAAGGCTGCATCCTTTGTATTGAAAACCTTTACGATCATTCCTGCATCTTCAAGGGCATACTGTTCGAAAAGACTACCTATAGCAGTAGTATAAGGATCTTTTGAAATAATAGCTTCCTTCTTTCCCTGTAACATATAGCGGTGTCCTTTCAGGAAAGCTCTGGCCACATTCAATTCATTGAGGTGCATTCTGAATTTTCCCTCGCTATAATCAGATATGAGGTTATACCCTTCCACAGTGAATGATTTAAGGTGCATGAAAGTAAGCCAGGCATTTTTAAGATGATGGGCTGTGACATCACCTTTATACTTGTGGATGACAAGTTTTAGCTCCGTATTTATATCGTATTTGGTCATATAGCCATTTGCATTTGTATGAAAAATGATACAAGATGAATAGTTAGTGAGTAAAGCCAGAAGACTGCAAACCTGCTTTGAAACAGTCTACTTCCTTGATTGACATGGTATAGTAAGGTCAAAGGTAGTAAAGATTTTATTATGCAACATTTTTTTGATGCGTTGCTAAAATCAATTCAGTAATGCATTACACCCTGCAAGCCGGATATCCTGTTTTCCGGCTTAATGACGTTTTTTATTGCCTTAAAACGATCAAAAATGCACGATTAATCCAACTTTGAAGAGGTTTATGGCGTTGGCTTTAGCTTTGGCCTTGTCTCGTTTTGACCAATAAACCAACGTTTTCGTTAGTTTTTTTATTGATACAAAACAAAGACAACAACAAGAACAACCACGACAACCACAGACTCCCTTTCCCCAATATCCTGCTTAGTTTAGCAGCTCCTCCAGGAGTTTGATCTTTTCCTTGGAAACGGAATCAATTTTTGAGGCTGAATTATTGATCAGGGAATCGAGCTTTTGCACTTTCTCGCTTTCTCTGTTGATCAGGGAGTCGAGTGCCCACACTTTTTCTACTTCCCTGTTGAGCAACGAATCCAGGGACTCTGTTTTGTCTCTTAGTTCATTGATTCGCTTCTCTGCTTCCTCAGTCAAATTGCTGCAGGAAGAAAGCAACAACAGGAATATCACCGGTAAAAAATACATTTTAAGCTTTGTCATCATCTTCTTTATTTAAGGGTTTATTAAATGTTTGCTGAAAACTATGGTCTTAGTCAATTTCACTAAAAAACGCTGCAAGCTTGGTTTCGTCAAGATGTCCGTTTGTCCTGACACTGCTGCATAAGTCAATTCCAAAAGGCTTTACGTATGCGATGACTTGTTTCACATTCTCCTTGTTTATGCCACCTGCAAGAAAAAGCGGAATATCGATTTTCTCCCGAATCTCCCTGCTCAAATCCCAGTTATGTGTTCTGCCTGTTCCACCAAGTTCCTTTACCTTCAAATTAGGGTTTCCGCTGTCGAGCAAAATGGCATCAACAAAAGCAGCAACCTCAATGGCTTCCTTCACTGAATTGTGATCAATCACATGAATTACCTGAACCAGTTTCACGCCTGGAAGCTCATCTCTTAATCTTTGGTATTGATCCAATTGAATTTTATCAACAATTTGAATTGTAGTAGTTTGAACCCTTCGGTGATGCGCAATGATATCATCGGCCCGCGTTTCGCTCGTTAGCAGAAAAGTTGCAACAGAGGGCGGAACAATCCTGGCAATCTCATAGATCAGCTTATCGTCTATCACGCCCGGCCCGCTGGGCATTTCACCCACCAAACCGATGGCCGATGCACCATATTTTATGGCTGTAAGAGCCTCAGCCTTACTACTGATGCAACAAATCTTTACGCTTGGTTTTGTCATTTTATTAGCTATTTACGGTTTCAAAAAAAGGCAGCTACATCAGTTTGAATTTCCAGTGCTATAACAATATAAGCTGCTGTTTTGTTAGCAAAGATCGTACAATTAAGCCTCTTTTTTTATAAACCTAGACCTTTGACCTTCAGACCTTCGACCTTCAGACCTTTGACCTTCAGACCTTCGACCTTCTGACCTTCGACCAAAAAACCCCTACCCCCCAATATTACTAAACTGATTCATCTGGTTGATAGAACCACAGGCAGGTTTATTTTGAATGGCTTGTAGGTAAGCCTCTTCCACACCCAGGGCACGAACGTTATAACTCAGATCGGTAAACAAACAGGGTTTCAGGTCGCCATTAGCCGTGAGCCGCATGCGGTTGCAACTGGCACAGTGTCCGCCATCGCCGCCTTCGACAACAGAAAACTGTCCTGTTTCGAGATTCATTTCTTTGATAAAACGTATTTGCAAACCATTGGCATCAGCAAAGGCTTTTACGGCTTGAGCATCCGGCTCATCATGATTATTTTTAATCACACAATTAAGTTTGATGGGCGTTAATCCGGCTTCACGCGCCGCTTCAATGCCTTTGAAAACAGCCTCCACACTGCCCAGTCGCGTAATCCATTTGAACCTTTCCGGGTCAACGGTATCCAGGCTGATATTCACCCTTTTCAAACCGGCATCGGCCAGCTGCTGTGCAAACTTTGGCAATAAAATACCATTGGTTGTCATCCCAAAATCCTTCAGGCCGGTCAGTTTGGCAAGCTGTGCTACCAATGCTACTATTTCTTTGCGCACCAGCGGCTCACCTCCGGTAATACGGATTTTGTTTACACCATGTGCAACAGCAAAACGAGCCACTTCAAGGATCTCCTCAAAGCTCAGTATTTCGTCATGCGGAAGCGGTTTCACACCTTCTTCGGGCATGCAGTAGCGGCAACGCAGGTTGCAACGGTCAGTGACCGAAATGCGCAGATAAGTGATTTTTCGGTTAAATGAATCGTACATGCACTTGTTCTCCTTTGGCAATAAAATCTGTTCCCACCGGCACTTCGAACAGCGCTGTGGCTTCAACGAGTGCACTGATATGGGCTGAGCCATGATAGCCAATCGGTTCTACCGCTGATTCTGAAGTTAACCGCGCCGGCACAAAAGCCAGCCGTGATGCACGTTTTCTGCGGTAATCCTGCGACAGTGGAAGCAAAATCCGCTGTGGCTCAAAAGCGTAACCCATCAGCCGGTATAGCATGGGTTTGGCCAGCAGCTCAAAAATATTCAGCGAGGAAACAGGGTTTCCCGGCAAGGCCATCACAAACTTTTCGCCCGAACGGCCAAATACCGTAGGCTTTCCGGGTTGTACTGCAATGGTTTGAAAATGCAGCTGAAAGCCCAAGTCGTTTAGTATTTGAGGAATATAGTCAAAATCCCCCATCGAGATGCCTCCCGACATAATCAGCACATCAGACCAGACAAGAGCTTCGCTGATCAACTTGCGACTGGCCGACTCATCATCAGGGATAATGCCTCCATAGCGTGCTTCGCAACCCATGGCAGCGGCCTGATTAATAAGCTGTATGCCATTGCTGTTACGTATTTGTCCGGTTTTAGGTTTTTGCTGGGGCTCAACCAACTCATCGCCAGTGCTGAATACAGTAAGCCGAACCCTTCTGAATACTTGCGGATTTACAGCGCCAACAGCAGCCATAACCGCCATATGTTGTGGCTTTATCAGTGTGTGGGCAGGAATCACGCTATCGCCTTGTTGAATATCTTCGGCTTTATAAGCTATGTTATTCTTGGTCTTCAGGTTCTTTACAATGACCGTTTTGTCAGCTGCTATTGCTGTCTCTTCAACCATTACGACGCAATCAGCACCGGCAGGAATCATCGCTCCTGTCATAATTTTTGCGCAACAGCCTTCTTCGATGGCTTGTGCAGTCGCACTTCCGGCAGGAATTACTGCTGTTACTTTCAAGGCCTTCCCAAGATCAACACGGCGACAGGCAAAGCCATCCACAGCGGCCTTGTCGAAAGGCGGCATATTCATGTCGCTGACAATACGCTCCGACAACACACGGCCGCGGCTATCAGCCAGCGTAACTATTTCTGCAGAAAGGGGCTGTATATCTGTGGTAACAATCTTATAGGCTTCTTCAAAAGAAATCATGCAATTAGTTTTTTGCAAAAATACGATATATCCCTTAAGGAGTAAGTGTTGGACGTTAATATTAAGCAGTCAGGGCTAAAGCCCTTGTGTGCTGGCAGGGCACCTAAGTCCGGCCTAAAGGCCGGAGTTAATGAAGACTAGCTCATCACCCTGGCCGCTGAGTCACTTGCTTCGTAAGCGGAGAAGACCTTGGGTTCTTCACTGGCATCGGATATCGGAAGCCTCAGTAGCGCCGGGATTATGGACACCCCAGGTAACTGATCGCTTCTTCATACCTTCGACTCTTAACTATAAAGGCATATCGCTTTTCATCAGCGCCAGTCCATAAAAAACCCAGACTCTCTGTGCTGCATCAAAACTGGTTCTTCATTATCCCTGGCCTTCAGGCCGGGGATGATGAGCTCGCACTATTCACGAGGGCTTTAGCCCTGACCCAGCAGCGATTTCTTTTTGAGATACTCATAAATAACCAGCTGAGACCGCACCAAAGCCGTTCCTTTCTCTCTGCTCTTGTATTGGTTCACGATTTCCCGATTGGGTAAACGCGCCTTGCAGTTGTCGCGCAACTGAATCTGCAACATATCGTAAAGCTCTTGCTGTATTTGCTTGTCCTTGACAGGTGTTGTAACCTCAAAACGGTGATCCAGATTGCGAACCATCCAATCAGCTGAAGAGATATAATACAGCGGCTTACCTCCATTGGCAAAGATATACACCCGGCTGTGTTCCAGAAAACGATCAACGATGCTGATGACTTCGATGTTCTCACTTTTTCCGGGCAAACCGGGAATTAACACACAAATCCCCCTGCAGATAATCTGTATCTTAACGCCGGCATTACTGGCCTGATAAAGCTTTGCGACAAGTTTCCCGTCAACCAGACTATTGAGTTTAAGGATCACCGAAGCTTCTTTTCCCGCTTTCGCATTGCTAATCTCAGCAGAAAGCAGCTTGATAAAATGCTTGCGCATATTGGAGGGCGAAATCACCAATTCCTGAAAATCAGGCGGTGCATAAGGCGTTTCGAACAACTGAAACATCTTGCTTACCTCAACACCGATGCGTTCATCTGCTGTAAACAAGCTGTCATCAGCATAAACCCGTGCAGTGCTCTCGTTGAAGTTTCCGGTAGTGATATTGGAATAATATACGTTTTTACCCTCTTCTTTTCTTCTGATTAGCAATAACTTACTATGCACTTTGAGGCCGGGAATAGTCTTAATCACCTTAACGCCTTCTTCATGCAGTTTCTCGGTCCACTGTATATTTGCTTTCTCATCGAAGCGGGCCTGAAGCTCCAGAAAAACCGTCACCGATTTACCGTTACGTGCTGCATTTACCAGGGCATTGATAACTTTTGAATCACGTGCTGCGCGGTATAGCGTCATTTTTATGGAACGCACTTTAGGATCCAGGGAGGCTTCACGCAATAGATCGATCAGATGCGAAAAGGATTGATAGGGATAGTGCAGCATGATGTCTTTTTGGCGAATTACACCAAAAATGCTTTTATACGGCGGCAAGTCGGGATGTCGCAGTGGTGGAAGATCATCGGCATATAGCTCTTTTGAGCCAATCTTAGGGAAATCCATAAAATCCCTGAAGTTATGATACTTCCAGCCGGATATCATGATGTCATTTTTGCTCACCCTAAATTTCTTAAGGAGCTTATTCAGCAGGGTCTCGGGCATATCTTCATCATAGATAAAACGCACAGGAACCCCTTTTTTGCGCTGTTTCAGACTCTCTGCCATAATCTCAATAAAACTCTTCGAGATGTCGTTATCGATATCCAGCTCTGCATCGCGGGTAAACTTTAATGAATACGCTTCAAAGCTATCATATCCAAAAGGCAGGAAAATCTCGCCCAGGTTGTAGCGAATCACATCATCGAGCAACATAACATTGGTCTTTCCGTTGGACTCGGGAAGCAGAAAGAACCTGGAAACCCTGCTTGTTGGAACCTTCACCAAGGCATAATTCTCCGGTATCAAATCCTGCGAATTGCGCATGACCAGCGCCAGGTAGATAGAATTGTCCTTGAGGTTGTTCAGATCGCTCAATCCGCTGAGCATGATCGGAAAAAGATGGGGATGAACCGACTCCCGAAAATAGCGAACCACTGCCTTTCCCATGTCTTCGCTAAGATTCTGATCGTCGATAAGATGGATATCATGGTCTTTGAGCTGTTCAGCAATTTCGAGGTAGGTGGCCATGTAAGTCTCCTCTTGCTCCTTGATAATCAAGCGGATATCATTTAATATTTTAGCGGGATCGTAAGCCAAAAACTCGGGCTTATCCTTTTTTAACTTCCGCAGACGCCGCAAGGTGGCCACCCTCACCCGAAAAAACTCATCCCTGTTATTGGAATAGATACCAATAAAACGTAGTCGCTCGAGCAGCGGATTATGCTCATCCTTTGCCTCTTGCAAAACCCTGGCATTAAAATGCAACCAGCTTATCTCTCTGTTAATTAAAAATTTCTTCATACTTTTTTCGCCAATACTGTTACGCTGAGCCTACAAAACTACCATAAAGTGTTGAAGGCTGCTTTTCTATTGCCCTTTTATAAGTTTCGGGAAAACGATAAAATTGAGTTTGGCCGGAGCATGACGCAGCTCGTCCCAATGATCTGTGCTAAACTCCAGGCAAACCACAGCCGAAGTGGGCAGCCAGTCGATCGGTGGCTTCAACCAGTTATTCACGAAATTGGTCAGCGCCGGATTATGGCCAACAAGCATTAGGGATTTATATTCATCATTCAAATCCAAAAACTGCTCAAAAATCATTTCACTGTCAGCATGATACAGACTTGGATCATACTTTATGCTTCCACTGTCATAGCCAAGCGCACGGGCGATGTAATCAGCTGTTTCGCTGGCTCGAACTGCCGAACTGCTGATCACAAAATCAAGCTGAATGGACTGCTTCAAGAGGTAGTCGATTACCTTTTTAGTGCGTTTCTTGCCTTTTTCAAGTAAGGGCCTGTCATGATCTGGCAAGGCAGGAAAATCCCAGGATGATTTGGCATGACGGACTACATATATTGTTTTCATAGCTTTTAAAGATTGGTTGTTAAAAAAACAAAACACTTTACCATGCTAACTATCGTATTATATCACTTCAAAGTTCTGTTCATTAAGCCTTTATAAGAACGGGTTTTTAAAAAAACAATGAACAAACTGTTGTTTATTTCTTAATGAAATTTATTAAGGTGCATTTTTCCATTAAAAACGATAAAATTACACCTTTGATCTAAGAATCAAAACTTTACAAAATTAACAAATTGTAAATTTCTTCACTTACTTTTCATATAAGACTAACAGTCAAGTATATTTTTTGTTTTTGTCAAAAAAAAAAACCCGGGAACACTTCCCGGGTTTAGGTCGGTTTAGCCCAGCAACTTACCAGTTAAACAACGGGAATTCGCTCATCATCTTGTTTACTTTAAGCCGAACAGCGTCAATAGTTTTCTCATCATCAATATGACTAATTACTTCATCAATCAGATCGACGATGGGCTCCATATGCGCTTCTTTAAGTCCGCGGGTGGTGATTGCCGGCGTTCCCACACGCAATCCTGAAGTCTGGAAAGGTGAGCGACTATCGAAAGGCACCATATTTTTATTGATGGTAATATCTGCTTTTACCAGTGTATTTTCCACCACTTTTCCAGTAATATCCGGAAACTTCGAACGCAGGTCGATAAGCATCAGGTGGTTATCTGTTCCTCCTGAAATCACATGATATCCGCGGCTAATAAAGGCCTCTGCCATTACATCGGCATTCTTTTTCACTTGCAGGATATATTGAAAATACTCATCGGTAAGGGCTTCACCAAAAGCCACTGCTTTGCTGGCAATCACATGCTCCAGCGGACCACCCTGAATACCCGGGAATACAGCTGAGTTGAGCAAGGCCGACATCATTTTTATCTCGCCTTTGGGCGTTTTCTTGCCCCAGGGATTCTCAAAATCTTCCCCCATCACGATAAGGCCACCGCGCGGTCCACGCAATGTTTTGTGCGTTGTGGTAGTCACGATATGGCAAAATTCGATCGGATCATTGAGTAAGCCGCGTGCGATAAGCCCCGAAGGATGAGAGATATCTGCCAGCAGCACCGCTCCTACCTGATCAGCTATATCACGCATGCGCTCATAATCCCAGTCTCTGGAATAAGCAGAGGCACCTGCAATAATCAGCTTTGGCTTGTGTTCAAGCGCCAAAGCCTCCATCTTGTCGTAATTGACCAGACCAGTTTCTTCATCAACGCCATAAGCTATTGGATTATAGAGTATTCCGGAAATATTTACCGGCGACCCATGCGAGAGGTGTCCCCCATGCGAAAGGTCGAGCCCCATAAAGGTATCGCCCGGATTAAGACAAGCCAAAAACACGGCCATATTGGCCTGAGCGCCTGAATGCGGCTGCACATTGGCATAGGCTGCATCAAAAAGCGTTTGGGCACGATCAATAGCCAGCTGCTCCGTTTGATCCACGATCTGACAGCCGCCATAATAGCGTTTGCCGGGATAGCCCTCGGCATATTTGTTGGTAAGCACCGATCCCATGGATTCAAGAACCTGATCACTCACAAAATTCTCCGAAGCGATAAGTTCAATACCGTGCATCTGACGTTCCTTTTCCTGACGTATCAGGTCGAAAAGTTTTTCATCTCTTAACATATTCTAAAAGTTTTGTGGTTTTCCGGTAATACTGAACAAAAAATAACTTACTGATTGATAACATCAATACAACTTTCATTTTCAGCAATTTACCAAGATCACCTGCTTATAATTTTTAAGTATCAAAGATACACGATTTTTTTCATCTGATAGGCTGTTTCAGCTGCGAAATAATCTGACGAAGTATTGATTGGTTTTAGGATAGCTTCATTTGATCCGGAAAAAAATTGCTGCAACTTAACCGACACAACAGCAGTAACACCAATGGTTAATAGCCGGAAAATATTCCACAAGCTATTGAAATAGCGCTGTTCAGTCTTTAAAGCCAAGTTGTTTTGCAGATTATCCAACGATTTGCTTTATCAGCTCCAGCAATTTCGGCCTTCTGACAGGTTTCGTCAGATAAGCATTGCAACCAGCTTCAATGGCACGTTGCTCATCGCCCGAAAGTGCATAAGCCGTTTGAGCAATGATGGGCAACAGCGGCTTCGTTTTTCTTATTTCACGTGTCGCTTCCAGGCCACTTCCATCAGGCATTTTTATATCCATTAACACAAAGCTGATGTCGGGATTAAGTTTAACTGCCTCAACCGTTTCTCTGCCTGTTCGTGTTACCATCACCTCAGCTCCAATTCCTTTCAAGATGGTTTCGAGGTATAAAGAGCTGCTGGGATCGTCCTCAGCAATCAACACTTTCATATTGCGTTTCTCATAAACTTCATCCGGTTCATGAATTGCCACAGCCTGTTCAGCAGCTTCGTGCTGCAGCTGTTTTAAGGGCAGGCTAAAGTAAAACACGGATCCTTTTCCCTCCTCCGATTCCAGCCATAGCTTGCCTTTCATCATTTCGATATAGGCTTTAGCAATTGCCAGGCCCAAACCAGAACCCTGCAATGCCATGCGGTCATTTACATCAGCTTGTTCAAAACGGTTAAAGATTGCTTCGTGCCTGCTTTTTGGAATCCCGGAGCCGGTATCGCTGATAAAAAATACGATCATATCCTGTTTTACATAGCAACCTACCTCAATGACGCCCTCACTGGTATATTTTATGGCATTTTTGATCAGATTTGTTATCACAGAATCGAACTTATAAATATCTGTAACAATTTTTTCAGAAGGACCCGACAGCTGAATATTCAACTTTATTTTGAGCTTCTTTTGGTCAGCCAATGGCGCGAAAAAATTAACATGCTCCACTAATTTCTCTTCAACATCCATGGTTGATGCCTTGACAGGCACCTGCTTTGTTTCAATTTTGGCTATATCAATCAGGTTGTCAACCGTTTCGAGCAGACGGCTACCAGCTTTTTCGATAATATCGATATAATGCTGCCTGTCTTCCCTGCCAATTTCCCTGCGTTGCAAAATCTGTGTAAAACCCAGGATGCCATTCATGGGTGTACGAATTTCGTGACTCATATTGGCCAGAAAAGCAGATTTGAGCCGGTCGCTTTCCTCGGCTTTATTCTTGGCTTCGATCAACTGAAGTTCTGACGTTTTTCTTTTGGTAATATCCTCAGCAACGCCTTCAATCCAGCCCTTTTCAGTATTAATTCGGGCAGAATAGTTGACCCAGAAAACAGACTTGTCCTTCTTGTAAAACCGTACCTCATAGTTCTTGACAGAGCCTGTCCTATTGAGTATTTCCAGCATCTCTTCCCGCTTACCCTCATCAACATAATTACCTCCGGTTTGATACGATTTCACGAATTCTGCCCTGTTTTCAAAGCCAAACATATGCGCCAGTTGTTCGTTACTTTCTAACACCTGCCCGTCGAATATGCGTGTTCGGAACAGACCCACCTGAGCGTTCTGAAACAGATTACGGTAAGTTGCTTCGCTCTCTTCAAGCTTCATTTCAGCGGTTTTGAGGGCGGTGATATCCGTGAAGGAGACATGCACCTGAAAGGGTTTTTCTCCACCATTTTCAAATTCGGGATAGGCATTTACCAGGATCCACCGGTACTGCTTGTCAACCGGATTTAAAATACCAATAAGCTCATCTTGCTGCGATTTCCCATGCTTTAATGCCTTGTAGCCTGCATAGTCCTCGTCAGCTAAATAAGTTCCGTCTTCACGAATCCAATTACACAATGCCCGTGTGAGCTTTTTGCCGGTGAGTTGCTCCTGCGACAATCCCAAAATGTTGTGAGCTGCAGGATTGGATTGGAGGATCAAGCCATCTTTGTCGTGATAAATTACGCCCTGCCTGATGGTCTCAAACAGCTGTCTGTATTTTTTCTCGCTCTCGTATATATGCTTCTCTGCCTGTTTTTGCGCGCTAATATCTCTGGCGGTAGCAATCAGCACCTGTTCACCAAAAAATGTTCCCCGGTTCACACTAACGTCTTTGGGAAAGATAGATCCGTCGCAGCGTTTGCCCCAAAACTCAAACCTGGACTCTACACCGGTTCTTAGCGTTTCAGCACTCAGCCGTTGTGCCTCATCAAGATCGTTCATGCCCGGAGCAGCTACCGTTAGCGGGCTTTGGCCGATAAGTTCTTCTCGCGTACAAGCATACATCTTGAGCGCGCCATCATTTACTTCTACGAAAGTACCTGCTGCATCCTGTATGTAAATGGCCTCCGAAACAGTATTGAATATCCCCCTGAAGGTATCGTAAGCCTGCTGAAGCTTGCGTTCGTTTTGTCTGCGCTCGGTAAGATCCCGCATAAATGTTTGATAAGTGCCATCGTGCATCCGGCGCGAATTCATCTCTACCGGCAGCTTGTCGCCGCTTTTGGTGATAACTGTCCTTTCCTGGATAATCTGATCGCCATCATTCAGCAAATCGAAACGAAGTGGCTTATGCTTTAGTTCGCCCGGATCGAAAAGCCTGGCCAACGGTTTATGCAAAAGTTCTGCGCGACTGAAACCTGTTAAGGCAACAGCTTTTTGGTTGCATTCGAGAATCTCGCCTTTTTCGTTGCCCTGAAAAAACAAGTCAGGAGCCAGATCAAGCAACTCGTAATACTTGTTCTGACTATTTTGAAATTCTTGCTCAATTATCTTTCTATCAGTAATATCTCTGACAATGGCAATTATTTTTTCCTCACCAAAAGGGCTGAAGGTAGCTTCAAAATTGCGTTTTTCTTCTTCGATCTCAAGATCATACTGAATCACTTTATCGGATTTGCTGCTAATTACAGTATTTATGGCATCCATAATCAAGCTCGAAAAAGCAGCAGGAAAGAGGTCAGTTACCTTACGTCCCATAAATTGCTCCACAGGCATGGCTAAACGGTCTTTTCTTCCTGTCTGACAATCGAGGTAAGTTCCCTGATGATCAAAAACGAAAATGAAATCAGGAATTGCATCAAGTAGGATTTTCAGGTAGGATTGCTTGTCGGTTTCATCAGTTCCGCTTGGAGCAGACTGATCAGAAATGCCATATAATTCGCGGTATCTAACGAGTTCCGCAATTAATTCAGCACGACTTTTATTGTTAAAAACTTCCATAAATGATTTTAGATTACCTGGCCGGGTAAATGTTTCATTTCGTAAATATACATATTATTTCATATCAACAACCTGAATGTGATTCTTTTCGGCAAGCAAGGCCATCCATAATCTTGTCCATCTCAAAATAAAACCGGCAAAAAGCAGTTTGAACTACAGCAACTCAACGTAAAACACTGTTAAGCCTTGCTATCGTTTGCCTCAACTTAACTACTTTTGTATAAATTAAACAACGCTTTTTAATTTCTGATATGATACAATACGCTCATTTTCAACTTGCCAACGGACTTCCCTTTTATGTGATCCATGATCCCACCACACCTATTGCTGCGGTTAATATTATCTACAATATTGGAGCAAGGGACGAACAAGCTGACAAAACAGGTTTTGCCCATCTGTTTGAGCATCTGATGTTTGGTGGCTCGATCAATATCCCGAAATATGATGAGCCATTGCAGCGTGCCGGAGGCGACAACAATGCCTTCACCAATAACGACATCACCAATTACTACCTCAGCCTGCCGGCAAAGCATCTGGAGACAGCCTTCTGGCTCGAATCAGACCGCATGCTGGATCTGGCTTTTAGCGAGAAAAGTCTGGAGGTGCAACGACAGGTTGTGACGGAAGAGTTCAGGCAAAACTACCTGAATCAGCCTTATGGTGATGTGTGGCTGCTGCTCAAGCCATTGGCATACAAAACGCATCCTTATCAGTGGAATACGATCGGGAAAGAGATCCGTCATATTGAGGAGGCAAGCCTCGATGATGTGCGTGCTTTCTATCAACGGTTTTATAATCCGAACAATGCTATTGTAGTAGTTGCCGGTGATTTGCAAAGCGCGGAAGTGAAGCAAATGGCCGAGAAATGGTTCGGTTCCATTCCTCGTGGAGCCGACAACAAGCGATCGTTGCCGCAGGAAGCCAGACAGCAGGAAGCCCGTGAACTAAGGGTAAGCCGAAGTGTTCCGCAATCTGCCATTTACAAGGCCTGGCATATGTGCGGGCGTGCCGACGATGACTTTTACACCACAGACCTCATCTCTGATATGCTGGGATCAGGGCAGTCGTCAAGGCTGTATAAAACGCTGGTGCGACAACAACAGCTGTTTTCCGAAATAAATGCCTTTGTAACAGGCGATATCGACCCCGGCCTGCTTATCGTTACCGGAAAAATTAGTCCGGGCGTTGACCCGGATCTCGCCAATAATGCCCTCGAAGCAGCCATTGCAAAACTGAGGCAAAAAGCTCCAACGGCAGCAGAATTGCGTAAAGTAAAAAACAAGGCGATCGCGACACACACTTTCGGCGAGCTTTCGGCCTTGAACAAAGCCATGAATCTGGCTTACTTTGCACACCTGGGTCGTCCCGAAATGATCAACGAAGTGCCCGAGCAGTACGAAGCCGTGAAACCGGCAAACATACTGGATAAAGCCCGCGAAGTGCTTCGCCCCGACAATTGCTCCACACTATTCTACTTAAGCGAAAAAAACTAATTATGCGCGCAATACAACCCGACAGAAGATCAGCACCATCGCTGATAAAAACCGTAGCGCTCAAGTTGAGCGAACCGCAAAAGCTAAGCTTGGATAACGGGATACCGTTGTTTGTTTTTGGCAATGCCATCCATCCGGCAATACGGCTGGATATTGTTTTTGACGCAGGGAGTATCTGGCAAACCAAGAAACTTGTTGCCAGCACTACAATTAAAATGCTCAAAGAAGGCACCGCCTCTTTTAGCGGAGGCACCATCGCCTCCAAAGTTGACTACTACGGCGCATACATTGATCTGCAGGCCTCCAAAGATACCGCCTGGATAAGTCTCTATTGTTTGCAAAAACACCTGCCGAAATTATTGCCATTGCTTAAAAGCATGCTGACAGAAGCAAGCTTCAGAACGCGCGACTTCAAACTAAAAAACAAGCGGCAAAAACAGGCTTTTATCATCAATAGCCAGAAACCCAAACAAATGGCGCGGATGGCTTTCAACAAACTCATTTTTGGCGCTGATACAGCTTATGGCCAGGCAGCTTCAGAAGTGGATTTCGATCTGCTAAGCAACAGCGATTTAATTCAGTATTACCAACAGCAGTTTCACCCGGATAATGCCTATATGATCTTGAGTGGAGCAATAGGCGACAGTGATATTAAACTAATAAACAATGAATT
The DNA here is from genome assembly GCA_018830105.1 of Bacteroidota bacterium. Classification (GTDB taxonomy): domain Bacteria; phylum Bacteroidota; class Bacteroidia; order Bacteroidales; family F082; genus UBA5536. The sequence goes on along the minus strand of JAHJTC010000005.1, from coordinate 40,479 downwards.
AGGAAGTGTTTGGCGCGAAGGCGGGAGCAAATCCATGCTGCCCCTGGATTTTGATTTTCAGTCGGGCTATCATCCCGTTTTAAGAGAAAAAGCCCTGCAATCGGCCATCATGATAGGAAGACCGCTGATGCTTCGCCAGCATCCGGATTATATCCCTTTTCTGCTGCTTAATACGCTTCTGGGGGGCTATTTTGGTTCGCGGCTGATGACCAATATTCGGGAGGATAAAGGCTATACTTACGGCATAAACTCACAGGTGATGCCTATGCGTCATGCCACCTCTTTCGCCATCTCGACCGAAACGGGTACTGCCGTGACGCAAGCCGCTTTAAAAGAAATACAACACGAGCTCAAGCGGCTGCGCGAAGAAACCGTTAGCAGCGACGAACTGGAGCTGGTTAAAAACTACCTCAATGGCAGCTATTTACGTGCCCTCGATGGGGTGTTTAATCAGGCCGAACGATTTCGTTCGGTTTACGACAGCGGAATGAATATGCAGTTTTATAAGGAAAGCCTGGAAAGAATTCAAGCCACAACTGCCGACGAACTAAAAATGCTGGCCATTAAATACCTGGATCCGGCAAGCATGGTAACGGTGGTGGTTGGCGACGAGCTGCAAAAACCGGAATAAATCAAATAATGAAGCGGTTTTATCAACATATAATAATCGGTTTATCACTACTCCTAATTGGCTGTAATACAAATATTATGGGGCAAGTAAACCCCGTTATTGAGTCTGTTAGTATTGACGAGAATAATCATGTTGAAATCCAATGGAAACAGCTGCTGAATAATGAGAATGAGATCTATATCATATCCCGTTTTGAGTACTTTATCCCGGGTGATGATCAGGGTGCTTTTCAGGAGATTGACAGGGTGAGTGCTTCCGATTTGACTTATGTGGATGAAAACTCTAATGCAGGCCAAAAAAAGCAAATCTACCGGATCAATTTAGAAGCGAATCCCATTTATGAGTCAGAAGAAATGCAGACCATTTTTCTTTATGAAACAATCGTTTATGATGAGTGTGCGCTGACAAACACGATAAAATGGACTTCGTTTTTCAATGGTTTTGAGCCTATTTCCTATGTCATAAAAGCCAGTGTTGAGGGCGATCCAAACTTCAACACCATTGCTACGCTGGCGCAGAGTTCCCTCACACCGGTGGATCAAATTCTCACTTATGACAATGAGCTGGTTACCGGAGATTATAAATTCACTAACGTTTACGAATACACCCATTCGGGTTTTGATCCTGATCAGATATACACCTATAAAGTGGAAGCCGTTTATGCTATCGAAGGCCTGCAACAAGGCAGCAACTCAAACAGCCAATCCCGCGACACACCTGCTTACGAACGTCCTGACCCGCCAACAATTATGGCGGTTTCCGTTGAAGAAGACGGATCAGTTACTTTGCTTGGCGAGATAACAGGTTCGGGCACTATAAACGGCTTGGAAATATGGCGCACAGCCGACCAAAACAGTAATGCATTGCAGTTTTATCAACAACTTGAGTCGGGCAATTTTGGTGCTGTAAGCTATAGCGACAGCGAGGCCAACAGCAGCCAGACGGCCTATTGGTACGACCTTGCACTAACAGACTATTGCGGCTTTAAGCTGCCTGCTGTGACACCCCATCGCAGCATCTTCCTCACCGCAGAAGCGCAAGCCGAAGAAAGCGTTGAACTTAGCTGGAACGCCTATGAAGGCTGGGCTGTGGAAGCTTACACCCTGTTTAGAAAAATCGGTGAAGAGGCCTACATCGAAATCCATACCACTTCGGCTACCAGCTTCACTGACAATGACATTCCGCAAAGCGGCGAAGCCGGAAATATTAGCTATTATATTGTAGCCGAAGCTGCCACTCAGCCAGGAGAACCCCTTGTCAAGGCTGCTTCAAATCGGGTGAGTGTTGGATTCGACAGTGAATTATTTGTACCAAATGCCTTTAAACCCGGCGGCTATACGCCAGAATTTAAACCAATTTCGCGTTTTGATCCTGCCGGCGATTATGTTTTTCAGGTTTATAACCGCTGGGGACAGTTGATTTTCGAAACCCGTGATTTTCAGCAAGGCTGGGACGGAAAATACAAGACCGAGAAAGTGAGCCGGGGCACCTATATTTGGGTTTATCGCTACCGCAATGCTGAAGGGCGTCAGATCGAAGCCAGAGGAGCAGTTACCGTAATTTACTGATATTTTTGTATGCTACAAAGGGCGACATTTCTTCTTTCTGTCAAGAGGCAAGTTACAGTTTGACAGAGAATTCTAAGTAGCCACCAAAACCAAGTTCAACTGTATTTTGAAGTCTTGAGATACGGACTTCTTTAATGTTATTCTCGATTTTAGAAATGTAGGATTTTGTAGTTCCGACTTTTTCAGCAAGTTCTTCCCGTGTCATTCCTTTCTCAATACCCGCATTGCAAAATAAGGCTCCGATCTTGAAGTTTTCATAACCGGCCTCAAGTTCATCACGCTCCTTAGTTCCTCTTTTTCCGTAGGATTTCTAATAAATATTAACGGTGCAACCTACCTTAATATAAGCCACAGCGTGGCGATAACCTTTATAAAAATAAAATTGTATCAAGATCCGTAGGTGCATGACCAGAATTGTCTATTTCGGGTTTTTCAGCAAGCCCTATGTATCAGCTTGCTGCTTATCCAGCAACTCTTGAACGGGATTTGTTCCCTGATAGCTTCCCACAGCCTTTAAAGGTTTGAAACGGGCAAAAAGCTCTTCGGTAAAGCCGTTTTTCGTACGTGTAAGGCGCATAGCTTCAAGATGTTTGCCGCGATAAGCAAACTGCTCCACATGCGCCACATTTTCCCAAACGGTAAAAGTTGCCTGTTCCCCAATGGGCTTCTCCCCTATTCCCTTGGAAAAAACCAAGCCTTGAAAACCCTCGCTTACCTTACTCACCTTGGGTGTGATACGCAAAAATGGAATGATAAAACCCTTTCGAATAGTGGCGTAAGTAATCACCGCCACAGCAGCATTTGCATCTGTATCAGCCGAAACCTGCCAATCGCTGAAACCCGACCAGCTTCCCTTAGCAAGAACTGGTGTCATAAAAACGGTGTATTGCTCAGCGCTATGCATTCTAAATTCATCGAACTTCGTGCTCTTCAAAAAATCCTCAGCAAAGGAAATATCCTTCCATACCACGAGCAAACCATACACACCAAAATCAGGCATAAGGCTGTAACCCGCTCCACCACCTGTTCCCAGCGGCTTAAAGAACGATACTCCCGCCATTTGACGCATCGCCTCACGGACAAGAAACATCTGGCTCATTCCCCAAATTTTGTTGCGAATTCCGCTATAGCGAAAAAATGTCACCGTAACTATTTGCTGCATAGTAAACAATTAAAACTACCAACACGACAAGCATCGCCTAAGAATGTTCATTAAGCGATCAAAAAAAACATTATTGTCTTTTCTTCCAGCGATCGCGCGCATACTGCTGCATATCCTGGATCGCATCCCTTTCATCCATAATCTCGAATCCCAGCAAGGTCTCGATAATGTCCTCCATGGTAACGATGCCGGCCGTTCCACCATACTCATCAACAACCAAAGCAATATGCTCCCTTTTGCTGACCATCTGATCCCAGAGGCTAAGCACTGGAATTGATTCCGGGACAACCACGATGGTTCGTTTTAGAACAGCTATCTGCTTGTCATGATGATCCTCCGCCAGCTGTTCAAATACCGCTTGCCGAAAAATATAACCGTTGATGTGTTCGATGTTTTCATGATAAATCGGAATCCTGGTGAAGCTGATAAATTTGGGATCCTGCCCAAAATCCGCCATCGTTAAGGTTTCATCAGCCGCAGCAACAACCACCCTCGGGGTCATGATATCAGCCACCTTAACCTGTCGCAGGCTGATGATGTTCTTGATGATTCTGCTTTCCTGTTCTCCCAGCACACCCTCCTGATTGCCAATATCAGCAAGCAAACCAAGCTCCTCACGACTGATGGTTTGCTCCGCCTTCTGCTTGGCAAAAAGATTGGTAATCAGCGAAGACATCACAACAAGCGGATAAGCCAGTACCACCAGCACACGAATAGTATAATAGGTAAAACCAAGCAGATTGCGCCAATAGCGTGCGCCTATTGTTTTCGGAATGATTTCGGTAAAGATAAGAATAAGCAGGGTGAGTACCGCAGACACAACTCCAAAATATACCTCGCCAAAGACCAAAGTAGCCTGAGCTCCCACACCTGCAGCACCAACAGTATGTGCCACCGTATTAAGCGAAAGGATGGCCGACAAGGGTTTGTCAATTTGACCCTTCATGCCAAGCAAGTCTGCTGCCAACTTGCTTCCCGACTCTGATTTTGTGCGCAAATAAGGCACTGGAGCCGATAAAAGCACTGCTTCGAGTATCGAACATAGAAACGACACCACCAAAGCAAGTAAAAGATATAAAACAAGTAACAGCATACTGTGTGTAATGTATGAATCGGTTTAAACAAAGAAAAGGTAAAATTACACTTTTCAGCTAAACACAGCATTAAAATATCACTTGATTTAGGTATTCCCGCACCTGTTTCTAAGCAATATTTTTGCAGCAGTATTAATCAATAACAAAACCGATGAAGTCAACCCTTCTTTCCATCTTCTTTTTACTGACAACAGTTGTGGCTGTTGCCCAAGAAAATCAAAACACCTATTTAAATATGGCTGATAACTTATTGGCATCACAAAGCAAGCTTACTATTGGCGGCTATGGCGAAGTACATTATAACCAGCCATTCGACAATGACTTGCGCCACAACGGCAAATTGGATGTGCATCGCATGGTGATGCTGTTTGGCTACAATTTCAGCGACAAGGTGCAGTTTGTAACCGAGCTCGAATTCGAGCATGTTTCGGAAGTTTATGTGGAGCAGGCTTTTTTGCAATACAAGCTCAATCAGCTGGTTCAGTTTCGTGCCGGATTACTCTTGATTCCCATGGGAATTATCAATGAATACCACGAACCCACGACCTTTAATGGAGTCGAAAGACCATTGATCGACGGCAAGATTGCCCCCACCACCTGGCGTGAAATTGGCTTTGGAATCACCGGAAATTATTTACCTTTAAGCATTAAATATCAGCTCTATGTAGTCAACGGTTTTAATGGCTACGACGGGAGCGCCCGCTTGAATGGTGCCAATGGTTTTCGCTCCGGAAGGCAAAAAGGTGCAGAATCAACCATCAGCTCACCGAACCTGACCGCAAAGCTTGAATATTTTGGACTTCGCGGCCTTAACCTTGGACTTTCGGGCTATTTCGGCAAAACACAGAGCAGCTTGTATAACAAACTGGACAAACAGGATGCCGCTGCCCTTGCCACTGCCGACTCCTCCGTGGTGGGTATCAATATGATCGGCCTTGATGCACGTTACACCTTGAAACACTGGCAGTTTCGCGGACAACTGTATTATGCCTCCGTGAACAATACGGCTGCGTACAATCAGTTTGCTGCCAGCGATTTGGGCAGCGCCCTGAACGGATACTATGTGGAGGCCGCCTACGACCTGCTTGGAAACAGCGATCAGCAAGCCGGACTAATCCCCTTTGTGCGCTACGAAGCCTACAACACCCAGGCAAAAACAGCCGGAGGACTCTCCCCGGCAGAAGCCAATGAGGTGCAGGCCATAACTACCGGACTAACTTGGAGACTCGTGCAGGGTGCCGTGTTTAAAACCGATATTCAATTGGTGAAACCCGCCTCAGCCGATGCCTATTCAACCACCTTCAATGCCGGTTTTGGAATTATGTTTTAACAAATCCCATGAAAAATATTCTAATCCTTATTTTCAATATCAATCTGCTTTTGTTCCTGCCTCCCGCCGGAGCGCAGGAACAGAATTTTCCACGCTCGCTCGAAAAAGACATCCGCAAACAGCTGAACCTGAAACAAGCCGAATTCCAGCAGTTCAAGGATTCCAAAGCGATGCCCGCAGGTAACTTCTATAGCGTGATTGCAAATGGTGAAACACAGGCCTATCTCTATCTTGGGCGTGTTTTCAGTTGTCGCTCCGGCGGCTGTTCCATCGCAAATGCTGCTGATAAAACCGGAGATAAGGAATATTTCGATTACTATATCTTTTTTGACACAACGGCATCAGTGCAGTATATCAGAATCTTCAACTATGCGGCCACCCATGGTCACGAAATCACCGCCAAATGGTGGCTCAAACAATTTTTTGGCTATCGAGGCAACAGTAGTCTTCAAGTAGGCAAAAATATTGACGCCGTTTCCGGGGCAACGATTTCGACTCATGCAATGACCGATGATGTGCAGTTTATTACGGAACAGCTTAGCAGACTTATGCCATCTAACAGCCCCAAAAAGCAGGAAGAAGTTCAATTGAAATCGTTGTCTGAAGCCTATTTAAAGACAGACACTATTTAGAAGCCGGAAATTATCCTTAGCTCCACCCGTCTGTTTTTTGCGCGGCCTTTGTCTGTTTCATTGGATGCTATCGGGCGATTCGAACCAAAACCTGCTACTTCAATTCGTTTCGGATCAATTCCACGATCAGTCAAAAATCCGGCAACAGCCTGAGCCCGATCCTGCGACAGCTTTTGGTTAAAGCTATCCCCGCCTGAATTGTCGGTATGCCCTTCGATCCGAACCTTTAACCCAGGATTTTGACTCAGGAATTGCTCCAGGTTATGCAAGCCGGCGTAGGCCTCGGCAAGCAAGACAGCCTGATTGACTTGGAACAAAATATTATCTAACACCACCGTTTTACCGCTTTTTATACGCTCCAGAAAGATTTCTATCTCTGCAGGCTCTAGCTCCGTTCCTGCCTCGGGGCGGATAAAACTGTCGTAAAACAAATAGCCCTCGCTGCTCAGCTGCAAGGCATAAGAATCTTTGGCGGGGATCACAACAAAGGAAGCGCCTGATATATCGGTGGAGTCCGTGATCAGCTCACGGGCCGTCCGGGGATCCGACAGCACCAGCCTGGCTTGCAGCGGCGCTTTGGTTTCCAAATCCCTTGCCACGATTTGCAAATAAGTTACCGGCTGTGGCCGATGTTGCGCCGGCAAGCTGAACGATAAGATATCATAGGTTTGCGTGCTGTCGCTCAAGGCCGAAAGCAAAGCCGTTTTGCCGGACGCAGCCACCACCAGGTTGATTTCGTCTGAGGTAGTATTAACCGGATAGCCCATATTTACGGCTTGTTGCCACTGCCCTGCTGTATCGAGGCGGCTGACAAAAAGATCCGCGCCTCCCAGGCCGATAAGTCCATCAGATGAAAAATACAGCGTTTTGCCATCAGGATGCAGAAAAGGAGCCATTTCGTTGCCTTCGGAATTGACCTGCTCACCAAGATTTACAGGCTTGGACCAGCTGCCATCCCCATTCAGGCTGCTCTTCCAGAGATCAGAGCCACCCGCTCCGCCACTGCGGTTGCTGGCAAAAAAAAGCTGCCTTCCATCAGCAGAAATGCTGGGCTGCGACTCCCAGTAACCGCTGTTTATGGCGTTTCCCAGGTTGACCGGCCTTTGCCATGCTCCATCGCTGTATTGCGACAGGTAGAGGTCGCAGCTTCCTTTTGAATCAGGCCAGCCACAGGCGGCAAAATAGATCTGCAGGCCATCAGCAGAGAAAGTTACGGCTCCAATTTGTTCTGTAACAGGCCAATCAGGGCTAAAAACCTCCGCCAAAGACCAGCTGGAGCTGTCAGCCTCTGCCAGCATCAACCGCTCCAACATGGGCGGGCTTTTTTGTTCCTGCACTGACCTGCGCGTAAAAACAAGCATCCGGCCATCCAGCCGCAGCGCATTCACATATTCGTCGGCTGCACTGTTTATACTTGGCTCAAGCGGCAGGGGATCAAAAGGAACGGGCTGGGCGTAAGCCGCTTTTCTGAAAACCGCTGTCTGCCTCACCTGCTCTGCCTCTTTCAGCAATTCAGCCGGCAGATCGCTATGCTGCAGCAGCGTGGCCAGCACCTCCACCGCCTGATCGAAGCGACGACTTTCGAGGTAGGCCTTCCCAAGCATATATGCTGTTGGCGGATAATAGAAAGGACTCAGCGCATACGCATTTTCGTAGGCTTCGAGGGCAAGCGAGTTGCTGTCGAGGGCTGCCGCAGCATCACCCATCAGCAACCAGGCATCGATAAGTAAGGGATCTTTGTCAAGGGCTTGTTTCAGCAGCGCTATGCTCTCAGGAAAATTGTATTGCACATACTGCTGCTCCGCTTTTTCGTAGGCTTTCAAGGCCTTCTTTGAGGTGTTGTTGCGTGTGGTAAATTCCTGCGCCACAGCAGCCGACGACCCTAAAAGCAGCAGCAATACGATTAGGGAATACGCATATATTTGTGGCTTTGCAGGCTGATGCGCCATTGCGGATGCTTCATCACATATTCGGTAAGCCATGGCATTATTTTTTCTGAAACGCTCCATTCGGGTTGTAAATATAGCAAACAATCCTCACGCACCAATGCGGCATTGCTTTCGGCCCATTGCAGGTCAGCTTCTTTTTCGATCACTACCTTGAGCTCGTGCGCCTTCTGGTAGATCGCTGATTTGGGCGGCGACAGCTTCTTTGGCGAGAGGCATATCCAGTTCCACGTACCGCTTAGCGGGTGAGCGCCCGATGTTTCTACCATCGTCTTGATCCCCAATTCCTGCAGCAGCCCGGTGAAATAATCCAGCGGATACATCGAAGGCTCGCCTCCGGTTACGACTACCGTTTTGGCCGGACTGGCAGCAGCACGTGCTGCAATATCAGCAGCAGCAGTGGGTGGAAAATGCGTGGCATCCCAGCTGGGCTTGGTGTCGCACCAATGGCAGCCCACATCGCAGCCGCCAATGCGGATAAAGTAGGCGGCACTTCCCATATTGTAGCCTTCGCCCTGAATGGTATAAAACTCCTCCATCAGCGGAAGCTTTTTGCCGTCTTCAAATAGATCGTTCGTGTTATTTGTTATCGTCATTCGTTATTGTATAGTAGGTATGTCGTTTCCCGAAAAGGGCAACGGAAGTGATCCTGGGCATGGTTTCAGCAGCAATAGCAAGTGGCAGCGGTTTATTATCGATTTGTATCAGGCTTTTGTGCAGCTGATTGCCCTGTGCATCAAACAACACACACAAATAGGACCCTGCTTTTAGCTGATCGCCCGCCACCACATATCGGCTGCCGGCTTCGTCTTTTTGCAGCCAGCCGCTAGCTTTGCTGTTACTTTTGGCCAGTTGCAGCATCTCTGTATAAGGTGCGGCGTCGAAACGAAACATCCGTGCAGAGAAGGTTTTGGTGCTTTCGGCGGAAATCATCAGCTGATTGGGCGACACAAAAACGATGCCTTCGGCTTGAACCGTGATCAGATTCAACAGATCGAGACGGCGGTGGTATCCACCAAAAAAGTCTTCCTCATCGAAACCATAAAACAGCCAGACAAAAGGCTGCCAGGTTTTGTGGGTGTAGCCAATAAGTGCGAGCTGCTTGTTCTTGCTGTCGTATGTCGCTCCGGTAATCAATCCCTGACTGTTGAAGGTGTCGATCAACTCGGCTACATAATTCCCGGGCTTTTTGGGCAGGCGGTAAAGCTTTGTTTGCTGATCGCCCCTGTTTTTTGAAAAGAGGTAGAGGTATTCCTTGCCCGCTACCATGGCCTCGCAATCGAAATTATTGGAATCCCAGTTGCGCTCAAACACCGTTTGATCCGGGAAGCGGAAGTGAATCTTTTCCGCTTCAACAGTGGCATCACCCTGCGCTGGTATCCCGCTAAGCGGAAAGCGATACACCAGCAGATCTTTTCGCGTGGCCGCATTATTGCCAAAATCGCCGGCATAAAAATAGTTCTCATCCAGCGTTACATCTTCCCAATCCCTGTTTTTGCTGTTTGCCAAGGCAATGCGTTGAACGATTTTTCCCTGCACGGTATCCATGCCGTAAAGCAACGCCTCGCCGCCGCTGTCGTTGTGTGTCCAGAGCAATCCGTTGTAGAATTCCAGTCCGGAGGTTTCTTCCATAGTTTTGTCCAGCTCAAACAAAAAGGGCGGGTTGTAAACCGTGATCGGGTAGTTGCAGGCTGCATTTTTTTGATCCTCGGCCGGCTCAAAATTTGCAGCAAAAGGATCAGCACACTGCGCCTGCACCTCAGGAAGCTCGTTAGATACGTTGTTTAAAAATCTCGCAAAAGGATCAGCACACTGCGCCTGCACCATGCCGGCATGCACGAGCAGCAATACGCCAAAGCCAACCGCCAGAAGAAGCCTGAAGTTTTTCATTCCTGATAAATGCTATGTTTGGCAGCAGCTAAGGTGTTCTGCAAGAGCGACACTATCGTCATCGGCCCTACTCCTCCGGGCACCGGCGTGATGTGCGCAACTTTTTCAAACACTTGTTTGTAGTCCACATCTCCGGCCAGGTGATAGCCTTTTTCTTTGGAGGCATCTTCCACTCGATGAATCCCCACGTCAACAACCACAGCGCCGGGCTTTACCATATCGGCGGTAACAAAACCGCATTTTCCGATGGCTGCCACAAGGATATCCGCCTGCAGCGTGATTGCTTTGAGGTTTGCCGTCCGGCTATGGCACAAGGTAACGGTAGCATCGGCGCCTGCCGCCTTGCGCGAAAGCATCACGCTGAGTGGTGTGCCCACAATATTCGACCTGCCCAATACGACCACATGCTTTCCGGTCACTTCTATTTTGCTGCGCCTCAGCAGTTCCATGATGCCAAATGGTGTGGCAGCATGGTACGACGGCAAGCCCAGCATCATGCGGCCTGCATTCTCGGGATGAAAGCCATCCACATCTTTTTTGGGATCGATAGCCTGAATAATTTTATCCGTGTCGATATGATCGGGCAAGGGAAGCTGGACGATAAAACCATCCACATCAGGGTCGTGATTCAGAAACTGCACCATCTCGAGCAACTCCTTTTCGGTGGCGGCAGATTCCAGCCGGTAAACCGAAGAAGTGATGCCCACCGAACGACAGGCATTCTCTTTTGAAGTGACATAGGTTTGACTGGCGGCATCATCGCCTACGATAACAGCAACCAGATGCGGCGCTTTTACGTCATTATCAATCATTGCCGCCACTTCGGCAGCGATTTCCTTTTTAATTTTAGCTGCGATGGCTTTACCATCAATTACTTTGCTTTTCATCAGCTTGTTTGCTTAGTGTCTAAAAAAATAAGAGACCCTGAAAGCCAGCGTCTCCCACAAAACTTGTGTCTAATTTATCAGCGTTTTTTCATTTGATTCATCATCCGCATCATTTTTTTTCCGCCGCCACCGGTCATCATCTTCATCATCTTGGCTGTTTCGTCAAACTGTTTCACCAGGCGGTTTACCTCAACAATGCTGGTTCCGCTGCCATCGGCGATGCGTTTGCGGCGGCTGCCGTTCATCAGCTTTGGATTCTCGCGTTCGGCGGGTGTCATGGAATGGATGATGGCTTCGATGCCTTTGAAGGCATCGTCATCGATATCGGTATCCTTGAGCGCTTTGCCCATGCCGGGGATCATCCCCGCCAAATCTTTGATATTACCCATTTTCTTGATCTGCTGAATCTGTTTCAGGAAATCGTTGAAGTTGAATTCATTCTTGGCCAGTTTGCGCTGCAGATTGCGGGCATCATCGGCATCAAACTGTTCCTGAGCGCGTTCCACCAACGAAACGATATCGCCCATGCCAAGGATACGATCGGCCATACGTTTGGGATAAAACACATCCAGGGCATCCATCTTTTCGCCAATACCCACAAACTTGATTGGTTTATCCACGACCGAACGGATACTCAGGGCAGCACCACCGCGCGTATCGCCATCGAGTTTGGTAAGTACCACACCATCGAAATCGAGCCGGTCGTTAAAGGCTTTGGCTGTATTTACAGCATCCTGTCCTGTCATTGAATCCACCACGAAAAGGATCTCGTGCGGGTCAACACGCTTCTTGATGGCGGCAATTTCGTTCATCATCATCTCGTCAACAGCCAAACGTCCGGCGGTATCGATGATGACAATATGTATTCCGGTTTGCTTGGCCTGCGCGATGGCTTTTTGGGCAATGCCGACGGGATCTTTGCTGCCATCTTCGGTAAACACCTCAACACCTACCTGTTCGCCCAGCACCTTAAGCTGGTCGATGGCGGCGGGACGGTACACATCACCGGCTACCAACAACACCTTTTTGCCTTTTTTCGCCTTCAGGTAATTGGCCAGCTTGGCTGAGAAGGTGGTTTTCCCGGAACCCTGCAAACCGGCGATAAGGATAATAGCGGGATTGGCATTGATATTGATTTCCTCCTGCTCGCCACCCATGAGCTGGGTGAGCTCGTCGTGCACAATTTTCACCATCAGCTGCCCAGGAGAAACGGCCGTTAGTATCTTTTGACCAAGGGCTTTTTCTTTGACCGTGGTGGTGAACTCCTTGGCAATCTTGAAGCTAACATCGGCATCAAGCAAGGCCTTACGGACTTCCTTGAGGGTTTCTGCCACATTGATTTCAGAAATATGCCCCTGTCCTTTGAGCATTTTAAACGAGCGTTCCAGTTTATCGCTTAGACCTTCAAACATAGCTTTTAATCATTTTTTTGAGGCTGCAAAATTAGCAAAAAAATAGTGATTTACGGGACTAAATGTCGGGGCAAATTTCTAAGCTGCCAGGAGCCCCGGAAGCCGCTGTGCACGTACAATCTGTATTTTTTATCGAAAATAATTTGGAAAGTACCTCTGGAATTTTTATTTTTACGCTTAATAACTAAAACCACTAAAAACCAAACGGTTACCGGAATTGAATAAAAAGTTTACGGCATACAACCCCGGTCATTCCTGCGGTAAGCGTACTCCAAAACCACTGAATCGCTTAAAATATTTGCTTATGTTTTTAACAATCGGTCAAAAGATGGGTTGACCTCCCGCATGTAAAAAACAAATTGAATTGTAAAAAGTGGGATCCAGAACCACTCTAAAAAGAAGGGGCGAAACCGAAAAGCCTTATGAGTAGGAAAATTCAAAAATATCTATCATTATGAGTACAATTCTAGGTAAAGATGAACAAAAAATTAAAGAAGCAACATTTACTGCAAACCTTATTCTATTTTGGTTAAAGGCCCATTACACATTAACCAACAAGAGAGTAACAGGTCACACACCAAATACACTTTTTGGCCTAATCCCGCTGGGAACAGCGCAGGTGGGTCAACCTTTAAAAACAATAGCTTCTGTTACCAGTTCAACAAGTTTTTCTGTCTTAAGACTGTTGATTGGCATTGTATTAATCATTGCCGGCCTTGCACTTATTACATCATTTGGCATTATTCTCTTGATTTTGGGTGCTGTGAATATACTAAATTGCTATACGGCAACTTTTGTGATCACAAATAATGCCGGACAAAGTGTTGGTTATGAAATATCTATACTTGAAAAGTCGAAAGTAGTGGAATTTGCCGATGAGGTAAATACGGTTATTGCCGATTTATAATATCACTGAGCATGCGTATCGAAAACCATGGACATGGGAATAATTTTACCGCTATTTTGATCCTCTGATCGCATGAAATATTGGGCTGAAAGTCCGGCTAAACATCATCCGGCAGCATTGCTCCGGGGAACTCAATACATAAAAAAAGCACCTTGTTAGGGCATACCTTGCCCTTGCAGGGTGTATCACGTTGTTTTATTGAGCCTAAGCTAACTGTTGAATCTACAACAGTGAAAAATTAAGGAAGATTGACGCATACAAATTCTCTTTTTGTATAGGAAAACGGATAGGCATATTATATATTAATGAAAGTTATTTCTAATTTAATTATCACAAGTTGTGTTAAGTATATAATTATTAGTATTTACATTTTTACTTAGAAAAATAAAAACCACTCATTAGCAAACAGCAGGCTGAGGGGGCTTTGGGGTTTGACAAATAATTCCTTTTCGCTCAAAACCAAACACCCAGCCAACCACTGTCAGAAAAAAAGAGGCTATGTGCTGTTCAATGGTTATTTTTGTTGCTGGAATGGCTTAGTCAGGTGTTTAAGTGGAAATAATCTGCTTAAGCAAGTGTAGGCCTCAAGCATAAAATAAAATAGTATGTCCGACTACAATGGTGTTATGTTGCAGTATTTTCACTGGTACACCCCTGCTGACGGGAAGCTGTGGCAACAACTGGCCAACGATGCTTCAGCGCTTGCCGAGGCCGGCTTTACGGCAGTTTGGCTGCCGCCTGCCTACAAAGGCACAGACGGAGCAGCCGATGTGGGTTATGGCGTGTATGATCTTTTTGATCTTGGCGAATTCGATCAGAAAGGGACTGTTCGCACCAAATACGGCACACGCAAGGAGTACCTGGCCGCCATCAAAAAAGCACAAAAAGCCGGTCTGCAGGTTTATGCCGATGTTGTTTTTAATCACAAACTTGGCGCTGATCAGATGGAAGAGCTCAATGCCACGCCTTTTAATCCCGACAACAGACATGAGACTACAGGCGAATTGCAAGCAATAAAAGCCTGGACACATTTTACATTTCCCGGCCGAAAAAATAAATACTCAAAGCTACAATGGCATTGGTGGCATTTTAATGCCGCCGATTACAATGCGCTGGACGAAAATACCGCAGCCATCTATCTTTTCGAAGGGAAAACGTTTGACAACAATGTAGATCTCGACAAAGGAAATTTTGATTACCTGATGGGTTGTAACCTCGATATCAACAACGCTGATGTTCAGAAAGAGCTGTTATACTGGGGCAAATGGTACCTGGACACCACCGGTATTGATGGATTCCGTTTTGATGCCACCAAACATGTTGGATCCGATTTTTTTCTGTATTGGTTAAACCATATGCGCAAATACAGCAAGCGGAAACTGTTTGCCGTTGGCGAATACTGGTCAGGAAAAAGTCAGGTTTTGGAGCATTTTATCAAAGCAACAGATGAGAGTATGATGCTCTTCGATGTGAACTTGCATTATAAGTTTGCCCAGGCCGGAAAGCAAGGCAAAAACTTCAACCTGCAAACGCTTTTTAACGATACGCTCGTTAAAGCCTTTCCTACGCTTGCCGTAACACTGGTGAGCAATCACGACACCCAGCCTTTGCAAGCACTCGAATCAGTTGTGGAATCCTGGTTCAAACCACTGGCCTATGCCTTGATATTGCTACGAAAAGACGGCTATCCCTGTGTTTTTGCTGCCGATTATTACGGCGCACATTATCATGGATTCGGGCTGGATGGAAACAAATACGAGATTAGGATGGATTCCCATCAGTGGCTGATTGATAAGTTTTTAGCTGTCAGGAAAAAATTTGCTTTTGGCGAGCAGCACGATTATTTCGACCGTCCGAATTGTGTGGGCTGGACAAGGATGGGAAATGAAGCATCACCGCATGGAATAGCTGTTTTACTGAGTAATGACGCCGATGAGATAAAGCAGATGTCAACAGGAGCGCCAAACACAAGCTATACAGATATCACAGAGCATATCAAAGAAACGGTAAACACCAACGCTGATGGATGGGGTGTATTCCGCTGCAAAGCCGGCTCAGTTTCAGTTTGGATACCCGGGTAAATCTCTTGCGCAACAATTTTCGCAAGGGGTGTTCGGGGGCAATAAAACCACCGCCACCACCACAATCAAAAAACTTGTCAACTTATACCAGCACAAAACTTCTATTTAGGTATGCGCGAAGCGTGGCCTATGGCTCCCAAACTCCCAAAATTGGGGCTTCGGCCCGGACTTATTTGAAAAAAAGGTGAAATTCTAACCAGCAAATCTTCTCTGATTTCTTTACCGCTAAATCAAACATATTCTTCACTTCACACCGGGACGAAGCCCCCAATTTTGGGGGTATGGGGGCCGGGACATTAAAACCACTACCACCACCACAATCAAAAAACTTGTCAACTTATCCCAGCACAAAACTTCTATTTATGTATGCGCGAAGCGTGCCTATAGTGCCCCCAAACCTACAAAACTGGGGACTTTCGGCCCGGACTAGTGCGAAGAAAAGCTGAAATACCCAGCAGCAAATCTTCTCTGATTTCTTTACCGCTAAATCAAACATATTCTTCACTTCACACCGAAACGAAGCTCAAATTTTCTAGGGTTCGGGCACAATAAAACCACAGCCACAATATTAAATATTTAACGAACAAGCCATTAACACCGATCAGCATAGCTACAGTATGTGCGCAGCTTCTCATGCTCAAAAAAAAAGCCGCCCAATTTGCAGGCAGCTTCTTTGTTTGTTTGGGGAAATTTATTGAAAGTTTCTTCCGTTGGGGCCTCTCCCTTTTCCACAACCTCTGCCCTGTCCGTTTCGCTGACCGCAACCGAATCCCTGGCCATTGCCTCTTTTCATGCTGTCGAACTGCACTTTCTGGTCTTCTGTCAAGAGGTTACGAACACTTTGAATATGTTGTTCCCGCTCCTTCTGCATATTCGTCCTGATCACACTCATCTCGTCAATGGTTTTGTTGATGGCGGTCATGTCAGCTTTGTCGGCAGTGCGTAATGTTTGTAAACGAGCCCGTTTTTCGCCCATTTGGTTGCGAAAATCCTGCATGGCTTTCATTTGTGTCGTGCGCATCGTCTCAAGTTTAGCTTGTTGATCGTCGGTAAGGTCAGGGATATTCATGCAATGATTACCAGGCCCGAACCCGTTTCCATTTCCCCTTTGTGCATAAACGCTGGCGTTTACGCTGAGTAGCATGGCTAAAATGAACGTTCCGATTGTTACGATTCTTAAATTTTTCATGGTATTAATTTTAATTATTAGGATTTATTCTTTTGGGCATTTTCATTCCTGCCCGTTCATCATTCATCATTTTTGAAAAAATAAAGTGTAGCTTTTTCTGTTGTTGCGGATCACAAACTGACTTCAATTGCAGGTAATACTCAAAAGTCAGGCCTTTGAGCTGTGCGTGCAATTCGCCAATTTCATCAGCAAGTTGCCCAAGATGGACGGTGTCAGGGTTTTCTCTGGCGAGTTCATCAAAAAGCGCATTTCTGTTTTCCTGCATCCTGATCGTGATGCCATTGGCCTTGCTGTGAAAATCATGTCTGAAATCCCTGAATTGCCTGTGCTGCTTTGGTGTCAGGTTCATTTCATCTCTGAAAAACCTGCCCATATGCCCATCCGGAATCCTGAGTTCCCTGCCGGGGACATCAGGTAACTTACTTTCCTGAAAATACACATGATAAAATATTGTCGCGATGGTGGAAATATTGGTGGCCAGCAAGATGACAATAAGCCAAATCAAGAGGGTTCTATTTGTTTTTGTAGTCATTTTTATTGGTCGTTTAAGAGCTGTACTTCAAGCTTTTCCATTTCCATATCGTTAATGAAAAACTCGGTGGTAAGTGCTGTTGTGAGCTGTTCCTGATGTTTGGCATCGTAAAAATTACCCAGCCTGTTGCCTCCATAAAGCCCGATCAGCAAGCCAAGCGTGAGCAGAATCGGACGTAGAATTCTCTGGTATGATGGCAGTCCGGCATTTTTGCTCACACCCTGTTCGATCTTATCCAGTTTTTCCCTGATGCGGGTATATAAAAAAGGATTGGGTTGCACTAGTTCACGTTTATCAGCGAGAATTAAGGTGGAGTCCAGTTGCTGGTAAAGCTTTGCGCATTCGCTGCATGATGCCAGGTGTTGCAAAAATTGGTCGTGCTCCGGCTTTTTCATTTCTCCGGTGCTGCAAACGATCATACTATTTCTGGCATCTCTGCAATTCATGTTTAACTGTTTTAGGTATTTTGACACCGATTTCTTTAAAAACTTTTGGTTCATGCTATTTTTTTCTGGTAATGACTCAGTATTTTTTTTGTGACATTCCTTTTTGCCCGATGGATCAGTCCCTCAACTGAAGCGAGCGAAAGCTCCATGACATCAGCAATTTCGACATAAGAAAGTTTTTCGAATTTGCTTAGGGTAAAAGCCACCCGCTGGTTTTTCGGCAAGGAGGCCACAGCACGATGCAAAAGCGCCATTTTTTCTTCCTCATCGGCTAAATCACCGGCATCTTCCAAGCCGGGATCGGCAAGCTGCAGCTTATGTTTTGGTTCGCCGCCAAAAAAAACTTCGATGCTCCTGATGATCTTCCGTTTTTTGTTGTCGCGTATAAAATTGAGTGATTTGTTAACAGCGATACGGTACAGCCAGGTAGATAATTTCGACTCCTTTTTAAACTTGTGTAACGACAGAAAAGCTTCGATAAATACTTCCTGGCTAATATCTTCAGCGTCCGTTCGATTATGCAGAAAACTGTTACAGGTATTCAATACCAGCGGCTGGAAGCGGTTAACCAGTTCCTCAAAATATTTTTCCTGCTTGCTAAGAATACCTTCAATAAGTTGTGTTTCTGTCATTCATCAAAGCCTGTCAAATTTGAACAAAGTAACTTTGTTATGTTGAAAAGAAAACATCTAAAATAGGCATTTATACCTGCATCAAGTCAATCTATAAATGCTTTCGGAAAATTGACCACTATTTTCATAAACAACTTCCTTAAGACACAAAAATTACAAAAAACTTGCGGGCTGGCATTCGGCTGTTGTTAATTTGGCTGCAGGCACTTGCTGATTTATCATAAATCCGTGCAACAACCTGCAATTAGGCAGATGTCATAGGTTGACGAACAAGGGTGGATGAGCTATTCCCTCACAAACAAAACAGGCTGGTGTCCAGCGCTTCGAAGCAAATACATTCCCGGAGCAAGCCGGCTGATATCAAGCTGTTTGGCATATTGCTGTTTCAGCAGCAACTGGCCTTGCAGGCTATACAGCTGAATATTGAGCGACTTGGTAAAATAGAGATGGCTGCCGTTTGCAGGATTTGGGAAAACGCCGAAGGATGCCCTGCTCTGCCATTCAGGCGTAGCGCTAAATTCATTGGATTCGCCTGGTGTGGCAGCTGTAAAAAAGATCCATTCGGGGCTTCCGTCGGGCAAGCGGCCATAGCTCACATCGGTATCCTGTTCACCAAAAGTGAGTGTATCCACCGGAGCGCCAAGCCCGTTGAAGATTCCGATGGCTTCTCCGCCTTTGCTGAGTTTGAAGTTGGTATGGTTTTCGCCCAAAGACTCCTCATCATCAGCCCAAAACAGCATAAACGCCCCCGGCTCCAGATAAACCTCAGGCATCTGCCATTTGTCGGGATTATCAAGCTTGTCGGTAAGGTAGTAATCTGCCAGAAAAACAGCTTCAGTATCGCCGTTATACAGCTCGAGCCAGTCGCTGTAATTGCCAAATTCATCTGCATTAAAGTTGTCGTTATCTGCCATAAATTCGTTTACAGTAAGCAGTGGCTGGTCGCCCGAAAGTGGTCTTACATGCCTATACGTGCAGGGCTTAAGGGTGATTTGCTCAATTGAATCCACAGCAACAAGCTGATAATGTACACCGGTTTCCGGAGATATTTGTTCCAGAATTGCACCATAATAAAGGTCTCCGGCTGTTCCATCGCCATGTTGGCCGTCATCATACATTGCAGCATTATCGCTGATATCTTCATCAATAACGAACTGCACATCAAGCCCGAAAGGAAACTGTGCATCAGCCCATGCACCGATAAAAAGACGATTGTCGTCCAATCGCTTATGGCTGATGTGATTGATCATAGGCGGCGCATCGGTATTTTCAAGCTGGCTTTGCATACTGCCGAAGCGTGTCGTCAAAAAGCCAAAGATGCTTGTTTTCACATGTTCACCAATCACCTCGTCAAGAGCGCGTTGAAAATCGGCAAAGCTGTAGCCGTAATCCAATGGATAATACGGGTCAAGCTCAACATGTGGTGCGATAAGGGATTGACGGGTCTGCAAGGACTGAAAAAGCGAATCCAGGTCGATCTGTCGCATCAATTGTTCGCTCACAAAAGTAAACTGCCGGCGCAGTATATCATTGTCCATCAGGCGGGTATAAAGCGGCCGTGTCTCATTACCGCCCATCTCCCAGTCGTAAGGACTGCGGTGCATCCAGTCCTCATTAAACCAGTCGATACCAAAGGTATTGTCCACATCATAAATCAGGTATTCAAAGCGATTTGTGGCTTCATTGTTATAAAGGTAGTAATTGTTTTTGTTAAAGATATAGCCATCCCAGTTGCCACACAATACATCAGCAGCGATCACTTTCAGGTAGTCGGTACTATTGAACACTTCATCGATTTCACAGCCAAAATCGGCATTGCTGATGTTGTTTAGCACCTCAATAAAATTGGCCAGATCGCTGTAGTCATCCAATTCTTCGTTGCGCTTGAGTTCGTAAACCCGCCGGCCACTTTCTTCCAATTTGTATAAATCGGGATCATCTCCCAGATAATCCAGATCAGCGGGGTAGAGACATTTATACATATTGCCGTCTTTATTGCCAAAACGCAGATCTACAAATTCTTCGTCAATATGCTCCACATTAATATAAAGCCCGTGATAATTTCCGTTGATGTAAACCTGCACATGATTGGCACGTGGCACCGGAATGCCCCACTTAGCCAGCAAGTCCCACATCAGCTTGGCGCGCATGATAGAAGGATCGTTGTGTTCGCCATTCAGGTTAAGCTTCTCAACACCATGAAAATTGCCGCCATCGGTCCAGGTGTTAAAGGAAACCTTGAAAGACTTTTTCTGGCTGTAGCGTGAGGTGTTTCCGCGCAGGCGAAAACCGATGAAATCAACGCTATCGCGAACGGTGCCATTGTCGAAAACAAAACCGGCATGAAACTCCACATCACTTTCCACATTATCATAGATCCAGCTCAAGGTATCAGGATGGATGGTGATTTCGATGCGTGGCACCACTTCATCGTTATAAACAAAACCTGCCTCCGGATTTTGAGCAGTAAGTGGCAGCATACCAAAGAGCAATAAATAACTACAGAACAGAAAAAATGCAATGGCTTTGACCTTCATGGAATATAATTTTTTCAAAATTAAGGATTTATATTGAGCAGGCAGGCAGAAATCGCCATTCTGGTCTGCAATAGCTTTTTGGCTAAAAAAGGCTGATATTTATATCGAGGAATGATTTGCAAGAGAGGGCGAAGCGTGCCGATGCCCCCGAACCCCTAGAATTAGGGGAATAAGGGCCGGGGTAATAAAATCACCAGGCAATACAACATTTAAAAACTTGTCAACCAATATTAAGTACAAAACTGCTTTTTTTTTGCGCGAAGCGTGCCTACAGCCCCCATACTCCTGCCTGTCTGCTGCCAGGTAAATATGCCAGCCAGGTTTATCTGCTGAAGGCAGGCAGGCCCGATACCGGGGGCTTCGGCCCGGACTAATGTGAAGAAAAGGTGACTTTCTCATCAGCAAATCTTTTCTGATTTCATTACCACTAAATCGAAACTATGCTTCACTTCACACCGGGACGAAGCCCCCAATTTTGGGGGTATGGGGGCCGGGACATTAAAACCACTACCACCAAAACAATCAAAAAACTTTTCAACTAATATCAGCACACAACTTCTATTTTTTTTCGCGAAGCGTGCCTACAGCCCACATACCCCTGCCTGTCTGCTGCCAGGTAAATATGCCAGCCAGGTTTATCTGCTGAAGGCAGGCAGGCCCGATACCGGGGGCTTCGTCCCGGAC
This sequence comes from Bacteroidota bacterium, assembly GCA_018830105.1. Lineage (GTDB taxonomy): Bacteria > Bacteroidota > Bacteroidia > Bacteroidales > F082 > UBA5536. Next base: position 18,919 of record JAHJTC010000005.1, on the reverse strand, counting down.
TATGTGAAAAAAAGGTGAAACTCTAACCAGCAAATCTTAATTAATTTCTTTACCACTAAATCTAACATATTCTTCACTTCACACCGGGACGAAGCCCCCAATTTTGGGGGTATGGGGGCCGGGGTAATAAAACCACAGCCACCACCACAATCAAAAAACTTGTCAACTAATATCAGCACAATACTGCTTTTTTTTTGCGCGAAACATCAATTAATTGATATCATCAAACAAAATATTTTATTGCAACCTTCTCATTTATAGATCATAACAAAACTTTTACAACCATTAAATTAACATAAGCTACCTGAATAGCCAATGGCTTAATAGAAGCTTAACATTAGCATAAAACCAATTTAAACAGCCATGCAATCTGATTGGCTGACTTTTGCATCAGAATTTTTCACCAAAAACTATAACAAAATGAAAAAAATCTTAATGTATGCTTTGGTTGCATCAATGGCAATTTTTACATCTTGCAAAAAAGATGATGACAATGATGTTAAGCAAGGACCTAAAGTGAGCGCTCCGGCAGCTTCGGAAGCCCTAGTAAACGCAACTGTTGATGTAGAATTCAGCTTTACTGCAGCAGGCGGTTTTGCTTCTTCTGCTGTTACAGCATCCAATGGCACAGCCACAGTTAAAACAGATGGTACAGCTGACGCTGCTTCCGGAACTATCATAGTTAGTTTTACAGGATCCGCAGCAGGTGCCGGTTCTGTGACACTTTCAGTAACAGACAAAGCAGGTTTGGCCGATGATGCCACTGCCGTAGTAAATGTTGTTGCCGAGCAGACAACCTTCCGCATCAACAGTAATATCACTGAAGATGCTACCTGGGAGACAGGCAAAATCTATATTTTGGAAAGCCGTATCGCAGTTGAGCCCGGTGCTACCCTGACCATTCAACCTGGTGTAGTAGTTAAAGGCGAAGCAGGCACAGGTGCCAATGCTACCGTGTTGCTCGTGGCACGTGGTGGCAAACTGATGGCCGAAGGCACTGCTGACGCCCCAATTATCTTTACCACTATTGCTGACGAAATTATCCCCGGTCAGATTGAAAGTCCTAACCTTGAGTCTGACGTAAACGGCTTATGGGGTGGTGTGATCGTACTTGGAAGTGCTAAAATCTCTGCTTCTAACGAGTCAGGCGAAGATGTTGTCGAAGTACAGATTGAAGGTATCCCCACTTCAGATCCTAACGGCCTTTATGGTGGCACTAACGATGCTGACAACTCCGGCGTAATCAAATATATCTCCATCCGTCATGGTGGAACAAACATCGGTTCCGGAAACGAAATCAACGGCCTTACATTAGGTGGTGTTGGTTCAGGAACAGTAATCGAAAACGTAGAAGTTGTTGCTAACCAGGACGATGGCATTGAATGGTTCGGCGGAACAGTAAACGTAAAGAATATCGTAGTTTGGAATGTTGGTGACGACGGCCTCGATACAGACCAGTCATGGTCAGGTACTGCTGATAACTTTTATGTGGTAACTGTTGCCGGACACAACTTTGAGCTTGACGGTCCTGAAGGTTCTTACCAGGCCGGCCATACCATCAAAAATGGTACTGTAGTAGCCAGCAACGCTGACAGATCAGCTGAAGACTTGATCAATGTGGATGAAAACTCAATCGTAACACTTCAAAACATCTACATCACTTCAATCCTCGAAGGCATGAAAATAAATCGCGTAACTGCTGTTGGTGTTGTTTTCGACAATATTATGCTGGATGTTCCTGCTGCTGACTTAGCAAATTATGTGAATGGTGCTGTTCCTGCCGGCGTTGTTGCAGGAGGCTCAACCGGCGCAGATTCATCCGTATTTGGATGGACTTGGGCTTCAAAAGCTGGTGGATTAACAGGTCTTTAATTTCAATTTATTATTGAAAAACAGATCCTTTAAATAAATGAATTCCTTTGAACAGACTCATTGCTAATCAATGAGTCTGTTCTTTGGTTTATCTTAAATGGCACAATTGCACAACTTATCATCATGAAGAAATTAGCTATCCTTTTCACAATTATTTTTGTAGCCACAGGATTGTTTGCCCAGAATGGGAAAATCAGGGGAACGATAATCGAGGAATCCACAGGTGAGACGCTTGTTGGAGTAACTGTTCTACTTGTTGGAACAACAACAGGTGCCATGACGGATCTTGATGGACAATATACCATTGAGGCTCCGGCAGGAACCTACAACGTTCAGTTCTCCTATATTTCCTATCAAACCATTGTGCTTGAAAACATCAAAGTGGAAAGCGGTGAAGTAAAGGTTCTGGACGACCTCATCATGAAGGAAAGCAGTCAGGAGCTGGCAGAGGTAGTAGTAACTGCCGAAGTTATCCGTACCACAGAAGCCGCGCTGCTTACCGTGAAGAAAAAATCCGCCTCCATGCTTGATGGCATCTCTTCGGCCAAAATACGACTCACCGGAGACGGCACTGCCGTGGAAGCAGCCAAAAGGGTAACCGGTGTTTCTATCGAAGATGGTAAATACGTTTATGTGCGGGGTTTAGGCGACCGCTACTCAAAAACCACCCTTAATGGCGTAGATATTCCCGGGCTCGACCCCGATAAAAACTCCCTGCAGATGGATATCTTCCCCACCAACCTGATTAACAACATCATGGTGACCAAAAATTTTACGGCCGAACTGCCGGCAGATTTTACGGGAGGACTTGTCAATATTGAAACCAAGGATTTCCCGGAACAGAAAACCCTGATCATCTCAGCTGATGTGTCCTACAATCCCGATATGCATTTCAATCCCGATTTTATCAGTTATGAAGGCGGTAAAACAGATTTTCTGGGATTTGATGATGGCACCCGCGCATTGCCCGACAACGCACGCGGAAAAGATATTCCAACACCTTATAGCGGCGATCCGGAGCAGGAAGTCATTGATTTTATAAAAAGCTTTGATCCCACTTTGGGAGCTACGCGGCAAACCAGCTTTGCAGATTATAGCCTGAGTATTTCTGCCGGCAATCAGCTGGACCTGAAATCAAATAGTGAAAACTCTCCCAAACTTGGCTATATTTTTTCATTGACCTATAAATCAGAACATACCTTCTACGAAGGCATTACTTATGGCGAATACCAACGCTATTTGGATCCCACTTTAAACGAAATGCGGTATGCCACGATTCAGGAAGGCAATTTGGCAGAGCAGAGCACCTTGCTGGGTGGGCTGGCTGGACTTGCTTACAAAACGCGCTATTCCAAATTGAAATTTACTGCCATGCATCTGCAAAACGGCTTAAGCAGCTCGGGACAATTCCAGATCATCAACGACGGAGCTGCTGTAGGACAATCAGGTTACGAGGCCGGCTCGGATAATTTGATTTACAACGAGCGTGCATTAACCAATCTGCTACTCAATGGAACCCATGTTCTTGGCACTTCCGGATGGGAAATTGACTGGCGCATTTCGCCCACACGCTCCAGCTCAGACGATCCTGATATCCGCAAAACGGCATTCACCTATGGCATCAGAGACACCTCATTCAGTGCCGGAGCCGGTGGTAATCCTTCGCGTATCTGGCGTTACCTGGACGAAGTGAACAATACCGCAAAAATTGATATCCAAAAAGACCTGACGCTATTTGAAAATGCTGCCAAAATCAAGTTTGGAGCCAGCCACAATTATAAAATCAGGGATTATGAAATCCTTTTCTATGACATCCAGTTTTCTTCTTCCCAGAAATGGGAAAACCCTACCGCCAATGACGTGCTCAACGACATCAACCTCTATCCAAACCGCCCGAACGGCATCTATTACCAAACAGGCAATAACGAACCCAACCCCAATGAATACAGCTCGAATGTGAATAACCTTGCCGGTTATGCCTCCCTGGAGTTTCAGCCATTCAACAGGCTAAAAACAATTCTTGGCGCCAGGGTCGAGAGCTTTGTGCAACGCCATACCGGAAGAGATCAAAAATATGCCGGCGGAGATACTGAAAACGGAAGAAACCTCGACAATGCTAAAGTGCTGGATGCTACAGATCTGTTTCCTTCAGTAAACCTGATCTACAGCCTTACACCCGAACAAAACCTGAGGCTGGCTTATGCCAAAACTATTGCCAGGCCTTCGTTTAAAGAGCTTTCGTATGCACAGATCATCGACCCGATATCGAACCGTATTTTTAATGGCAGCCTTTATGAATATCCCGACTGGGATGGCATTCTTGTGGAAACACGAATCGATAATGCAGATATTCGCTGGGAATGGTTTTTAAAAGAAGGACAAATAGTTAGCTTCAGCGGTTTTTACAAAAGTTTTAAAAACCCGATCGAGCTGGTTCGTATTCCGCAGCAGCAGACAAGCACCGAATATCAGGCCCGTAATGTGGGCGATGGTCAGCTTTTTGGCTTTGAATTTGAGCTGAGAAAAAATATGGGCTTTGTTGCACCGGCTTTGCGATCATTGAGTTTCAGCGGAAACGTAACCATCGTCCGCTCCGAGATAGAAATGACAGAGTCAGAATTCAATTCACGAAAAGGCTATGAAAAAATCGGCCAAACCACCGAAGATACCCGCGTTATGGCCGGCCAGTCGCCTTACGTAATTAATGCCGGATTTACCTATAACACACCTGATAACGACATTGAAACAGGACTTTTTTACAATGTAAAAGGCTCCACCTTAACCATCGTTGGTGCAGGATTGTTTCCGGATATTTATGTTGAACCATTTCACAGCCTCAACTTCAGCATCAATAAAAAGTTGGGTAAAGACGGAAAAACCCTTATTGATTTAAAAATCTCGAACCTGCTAGGCGAAACTTTCCAGGAGGTTTATAAAGCCTATAAAGCCGATGATCAGCCTTATGAGGTATATAATCCCGGACGTTCCTTTAGCCTGGGAATTAGCTACAATTTTTAAAAACTAGCTTATGAACGGACACTATTTAACGAATAAATTGAGTAAAAAATGAAGAATTTTCGAATAATAGTGGTTGTGTTCGTCACTTCATTAATAGCAATAACTGGTTGCAAAAAAGACGCTGTTGAACAAACAGACAACCTAAAGCAGACAGGAATTCTTGGTCAATGGAAACTTGAAACACGCGTAACAGATGGAATTTCAAGTTTAATAGCTGAATGTTGCGATTATATCGCATTTAAAACAGATGCTGAATTAAACGATCTAAAAGGCGCTTTCAAAGCTACCGGCGCTGCCTATGAAACTATTGGAGTTTTTGAGGTAAACACTTCAGCCAATACGATTCAGTTTGATTACAACGATACTCAAAAAGTGTATGAATTTCAGATTGAGAGCGACCTCATCACATTTACGTATGTGGAAAATAATCAAACTATTAATGAGTATTGGAGAAAAGAAAAATAAAACAGTAAATCTGTATTTGAAGGAAGTAAATATTGGATAAACACCTGCAATAGGCGTTTATAAGTAGATTCAGCTTTATGCTGCTTTGTAAAGTACATGATCTCTATTCCGGCCTTATCAATAAAACGAACTGTTGAAGGTGGCTAATCCGCATTAGTCACCTTTTTTTGTCCGATAAGCATTCCGGAAACGGCCCAAAAGCTGATGCTGTTTCCTTCAGCTTTTCCTTGTGGAATGACGATGCTGATTTGATGTTTCCCCGGCTGCATATCTTCCAAATTAAAATAAACCGGTTCTGTGGCTTCTCCTGGACACCAGCCGGAGCGCGAAAAGTCGGAGGACGACATCCCATTCCAAAAATTACCCGAAACAGGATTTAATGCTCTATAAGTTGCGCAATCGGTTCGCCAGGGCGTATGTACGAAACGGAGCTCGCCATCGATAAAAATTTTGTTTTCTTTTGGGTTAAACTCATCGCCGCCGCCCCAGCCGCCGTGGCCGGTACTGATATAGCGCAAGCGCAGCTTTTCGACACCTTCCGGAACATCAAATGCTATCTTTAAAGTGTCGGTACCAAACAGTTTGCCGTAGTTTTGACCGGCCATCTCCATCGCGTTCAAGGTATTGAATAAGGGCAACGACCAGTTTTCAAAATCGTTTTGGTCTTCCCAGACGGTGCTGCCGGGATAAAAACTCAGGCTTAGGCTAAGTTTATGCCCTCCCCTATCGTAATTGCCAATAAAAGCAGCCAGCATCACATCTCCGCTTAAGCTGCTGCGCAAATCGCTGATATCCTGTTTGTAATAGGCTTCCGTAGCCCATTCCAAACCGTCGAGCTGCACCCGTTCATTAAAATGCCTCACGCCAAAAGGCGTAAAAAAACGCAGCAGTTCTACTGGAGGAAGGTAGCTTTCGGTAAGCTGAATCCCCTGATAGCTTTCGCCATCTTTTCCGCTGAAAACGGGCAGTGTATCAATTCCATCAAGCATCGCGTCCAGAAAACTGATATCCCCATCCGGAATCACAAAAACGGATCCGGTGCGGTCGTACGCATCACCATTGGAATGGGTGCTGACTTCTGCAAAAATCTGATAATGGTCCGGCACCTCAGGCAGCTGCATGCGTTTAAAAATCAGTGTCCCTCCTGCGGTATGCAAGCTGCTGTCGTAAGGAATTTCGGCGGGCAAGGCGCTGGTATCGCCCCAGAAAATCTGCTGATCACTGAAAACCGGAATGCGCATGACCAGCTTTTCCTTTTGCAACTGATTCAGCTGCTGCGATGAGATTGCCGTTCCCAAATCATCGGGAATAAACTTTTCAGTGGCCTTTACCTGACTGATTTCAGTGGCTTCAATAACCCGATTTCCATTTCTGACAATTTTTAGGATGGCACCTTCAAAATTGCCGAGCCAGCTCACCGGCGAGAATTCAATTCCCAATTGATTGGTATACCAAATCTCAATTCGGTTCGAATTAATGGTTGTTTGGGCTTTCTTACATCTTAGTCCAAGAATTGTAGTCGTATCATCCAAAAACTCGTATGCCGGGGTGTGCATGGCTTGTTTCGCAAAATAACTCGAATCTTTATAAACTAATTGACTGATTATTTCCCCTTTGGAATAATCAAGAAAAGTGATTTCGTTGGCTAAACCTGGGATTGGTTTTTCTGGAAGCTTTTCCAAGGATTCAATTTTTACTTTGCTGTCGGATTGGATTACCGCTATTTCAGTAGTGTCAGAAGTCTCTGATCCTAAAACATACTGATTGTAAGTTATGCTTGTGCTTTGGGAAAACGAAAGGAGCGAAGCAAAAATTAAGGCGAAAATTATGAGCAGGTTCTTGGACATGGGTTTGTTATTAATCAAATAAAAAGCCCAAACTTAAGTTAATTTGGGCTTTCTCCATATTTCAAATTCATGTGTTTTTTTGAAGTTTACTTCATGAAAACCTTTTTTGCAAAGCTATTCCCATTCAAATCCTGAAAAACGACGATGCTGATGCCTTTATTTTCGTTGTTGAGCAACCCTGTATAAGCTGAAAAGATTTTTTCTTGCAGTTTTTTGCCTGACAAATCGTATTGTATTAAATGCTTGATTAGAATTGAGCTTTTGAAATGGATTTGATTATTAGTGCCATAATAAATCGTAACGGGAGAATTTTCAGCCGAGATTTGATCCAGTGAAGTGAAAACTTCACCTTTAATTTCAATATCATCAATTTTTGTTTTTCCACTTTCAACCAACTCTACTCCATTGATATCCAGATTTGAGGTGAGCACCCAGCGGATGAAAAGCACTTCCTGATTGTCGCATTCAGCTGGCAACGGAAAATCAGTTAAGGCACTGGTAGTCCAATCATTGAGGACAGTAATAGCTCCATTTTCTACATCAGTCCAATCACCTGCATCTCCAATTTTGTACTGTAGTTTGAAATCTTTTGGACCGGGATCATTATTTCCGGATTGTTGTTTGGAACTCACTGTAATATTCTGATGACTTTCGGTACTTATCTGAATGTACCAGGCCTTAGTATCAGTGCCGTTATCCCAACCATTGCATTGAGCAGCTTTACTTGTTTCGCCATTTTTCATTTCAATGGTTCCGGTACCTCCCACTGTTGACAAGTAGGCATTTTGGTTAAAAGCATTGGCTTCTTCAACCAGGGTATCGGCAACATCGCTCGATGGGAAAGTCCATTTGGCCAATGTTTCAGTTTGTGACAGAGCACTTGATGTGATCATCAATGTAATCAGAAAAAGATAAATGTGTTTCATAGTTTTAGTTTTTAAAATTGAAAATTAATCCCTCCTATAATAAATCTGCCTGGCGAGAGTTGACCTTTACGATCAACATATGGGTTGTCAAGCAAATCTTGAATATCTATGTAGATTTCATATTTTTTGGCAAAAAGATGTGATACCCTTGCATTAATCAAATACCAACTGTCAATTTTAATGGTATTTTCAATGTCAAACCATTGTTCATCAATATAACTACAATTGACATTTAGGTTGAAATAGTTGTTTTGCCAGAAAATACCAGCATAAAAAAGCTGGGGTGGCACTTCTGTCATTTTCTTTCCGGAGAGGTTGTAATCGGGCATATTAATATTTGGTGTATAGGAAGTTATAACAGAATTGTTATAGGAATAACTTGCCTGTAAAAGCAACTGCGGATGAATTAAATAATGCATGGATAATTCTCCGCCTGTAACAGAAATTTCGGCTACATTATCAGTAAGAATTACAGGTTTCAGGCTGTTGCCGCCGGTGTCAACAGAATCACCCGTTCCAATCGAATATTGAAAATCACGACCAATACTGTGATAAATTGCTCCGGAAAGGCTGAACTTTTCGTTTTGATCATAATGGAAACCCCATTCAAAATTGGTCAGGTACTCCGGTTTTACATTAGGATTGGCTAGCCGAAATCCTTTGTTAATCTTTCCTGACTGGCTTAAGTCTTTAAGTTTGGCAGGTTTGAAGCCCGTTCCAACTGAAACATAGGTTTCAAGTTGCGGAATGAGCTGATATTGCAAAGAGATTTTAGGACTCAAAGCCGACCAGCTTGTTTCCGGGAAATCTTCATAAAAACTTTGTTCAAAGCCTGTTGATTTTGTGGGGTTTGTAACATTTTGCCATCCCTGGAAAAAATTTGAGAAATCAGTCCGGATTCCTGCAATAAGCTGCCATTTTTCAGGCGAAAGCTTGATTTCATCCTGCAGATAGATGCCATAAATGATCATTTTGCTGGAAGCTTCGATTTCATCGGGTGAGGTGCGGTAGATTTCATGCGATTTCATAGTGCCGGCTTTCACTTCTAAACCAGCAGTAAGCAGGTGTTTTGCCGAAAGTCGTTTCGACCAGTTCGACATCAAACCCATATCTTCCCGATCAGTGTAGGCATCCAGCAATTTATACTCCTTTGAATCATTGAAACTTTCTTTTTGTCCGTAATAGTTTTCGGCTGAATAATAGATCGTGCTCTGTAAGAGTCCGCCGGCTATAAGATTAGAACTCGCGATGCGAAACGTATTGGTAAGGTATTCATCAAAACTTCCATCAGGAGCATAAACCTGGCGACCAGCTCCGCGTTTTTCCTGATAGTGATCCAAAGCAATTTCAACTGTGTTATGCTCATTAAACTGGTATCCCAGCTTGAGGCTCCCGCCGCCTTCGTCAAGTTTTGTTTTGGCATCGGTTTCGTCCAGGTATTCCGGTAATTCAAAGATATAGCCATCCCCACGCCGATAGTTTCCATTTACTTGCCAGTAAAACCCTTTGTTTTGATCAAAGTTGCGTCCTGCAGCACTTACCGATCCTCCGATCGTGTTGTGGCTGCCGTAAAAAACACGTGCATTTCCACTTAAATCGGTTTGGGGTTTTTTGGTGATGATATTGATCACACCACCCATGGCATTGTTTCCGTACAATGCTGAAGCAGGCCCTTTGATAATCTCAATTTTTTCAATCTGATCCGAATTGATATTGTGCCAGTTGACTGATCCTCCTGCCAGCCTGTTTTTGGGAAGTCCGTCGATCAAAATCAGCGTCCGGTCGCTGCTTTCGAGGCCACGCATGGTAACGGCGGCGTTTTTCGAAAAGATTCCCCAGCTTCGGTTTACAAATACATTGGCGGTAGTTTTTAAAACATCATCGATATTTAAAACCGGAAAGTTTTGAATCATTTTAGCAGAAATGACATTGGTTTGCACAGGTAAATCATTGGCCTGACGATAAGTACGTGTAGCTGTTACGATCACTTCATTGAGTTCGATCTCGCGTTTCAAACTGTCTTGAGTTTGCCCTGAAAGGCTAATGATTGTGAAAGTCAAATATGTCAGTACCAATATTTTTTTCATGGTTCTTGCATCTTGATTGAAAACTGTATGAATCCATCTGCAACACCTTGGCGTTGCCGAATCAGGAAGATGCCTCTTTCGTCGGTCTCGCTAACAAAGGCATATATATCACCCGGAGTCAGGTTTTTTGCTTTTCTTTTACCTGAACCAAAAACAAAAGTATTGGCCAGAATCAGGCTGTCATTTGTGCATGATTCAAAATCTGCAGTAGTAAGTTCGGGCAAATATTCAAATCTTAAGGTGGTGCGTGTTGTCCAATTTCCAGGCGCCATTTCACTATTGTATATTGCTGCATCAATATTGGCACCTGGCGAAGCAATGGTATGTGCATCAGTTTCCACAACATCGAAATAATACAGCAAATCAATAATTGATTGGTTATTGTAAGCCTCTGAAATACTATAAGTTTGATTTGTTTCATAGGAATAAAAACTTCCCTGATCAGGGTTAAGCTGTGCGCCTAAAACAATGTTTTCAATCGTACGGACGGGGCCAAATCCTGAGTTTTCATCTTTATAAAGTGTCAAATTGATGGTATCTGAACAGTTTCCGTCACGGTCTTTTACATAAAACTGCCAAAGCTCTGATTTGGCCAAACCTTTGGTGATTTCTTTGTAATAATGAAATTCGTTACTGAATAATCCTGAATCGATGGAAGTTGTGTTTTCGTCCAAAATGGAAATAACGGTTAACTGGGTGAGCGGTGCGCCAGATTTGGAGCTGGCTTCAATTCCAATTTTCACCTTTTGATTGATGGAAAGGATTGTGTCGGAAGTAATTAATTCCGCTGACTTGATAAATATAATTTCAGGCTTTAATCCTGGATGTTGTTTGTCTTTGGTGCAGCCAACAAAGCAAAAGACGGCTAAGAATGTTACAATCGTTATGTAATTTATTGCATTTCGCATGGTTCTAAATCTTGACAATATCAAATTATAAAATCGATCATTTCGTGATTTTTTGTTGTGTTTTAATCAGCAGACCAGCCAATAATCCGCCGGCAGCACCAAAAATGAAATGAGAAAAAACGGGATAGAAATACCCTGTTTTAAGAAATGAGCCGTAAGGATAATCAACTGAGAGGTGGATCAGCAGGCGCGAAAGCGGGATGATGCTGTATGCAATGCTTCCAATGATTAAGAGCGATAAAAGCATTCTTTTTTCAGAAAAGGTAAACCTGTAAAGCAGGTCAATAACGACTCCCATCAAAATATAGATGAATGGAATAAAAGGGTCTTTGATACCAGCCCAGGGCAACAGTAAAAACAAGGCGGCAGGTAAACTACTGATCGAAGAAGCCAAAGGAAGCTTGGCCCAATGACGTCCGATCAACAAAATTGCCATCACTTCCAGGCCATGATGCCCGGGCATATTCAGTGGAATCCGCAGTTTGGTTCTGATCGCAACAGCGGCTAATCCAATCAGCGATAAGACAGCAATTTCGAGGACTGTACGGCTAATCGGTAAGTGCTTTGAGACGGGATTTGGGTTTAACATGCCATGAGTATTTAGGGTGATTTGACTTTTCAATATAAAGGGTGATCTTGTGATTTTTTATTGCCGGCCTCATCCACTCACCTGTTTGGATAAGCTCGTCTGCTTCAACTGGAATGCCTTCTTCGGTAATGATTTGATCAATTGGACAAATTGCTTTCAATGATTTCTGGGAATATATTCCGGAAATTTCGCGAATTTCCTTGCCTTTTAGCCAGATGCATCTTCCATCGTTCCCCCATTTTCTAAGCCCGATCGCTGCCAAAGCACCAATCACTCCGTCATTATTCCCAGTAAAACCTTCCAGAAAAATAATATTCTCTTTAGCCAGTTTCCATGCATCTGCTTGCTTCAATACATGATTTTTTGCCATTTTGCCCCATTGAATTACTTGCTCAGTGATGTCGTTCAAACTGGCTATTGCAAGACCACCATCGGATCCTGGCACACATGTTTGTCTCATATATTGTTGACAAACAGGAATAAGCTGATCAATATTTCCATTTTGAATATACAAACAGGCTGAGCTGTTTTGAGAGGTGAAAGGAATATCCGGATGTACAAAAAGCTGATGACGACTGATGGTATAGACCTCTCCAAGTTTTTCACGCTCAAGCAAATGCCCTAACTGACGGGCATTGTAGCCTGTGCCACGACTTTCTTTATTGTCGGTATCATCGATGCCTATCAGAACAGTTTGGTACACTTTTCCTGTAATTTAGTTTTGGACTTGCAAAAGTATGCAACTCCACTAAATTAATTCCTTGTAATCTCAATGATTTTGGGTTTTTCTAGAAATTTATACCGATTATAAATAGTGCTATTTTATAATGTTTCCTTAATCTGCTCCACAAATTCCACGATAGATTCTGATGTGGGGCGATAGTGCATCCCCAGTTCTTTTTTGCCTTTTGAATTGTCCACACGCCAGGGGTAGCCGATATTTCTGGAGATCATAGAGCGCTGCAAACCGGCAGCCGGAGCTACCAGCCAAACCAGCCACTTGGGCAACTTACGTTTTGGAAGTTTAAGGCTGTCGCCAAATGTAGGCCTCAACATATCTGCCAATTCCAGAAAAAGATGATGTTCGGCAGAAATGATATACCTGCCCTCTGCCTCTTCAGTGATTGCCGCCCGGTAATGCGCTTCAGCCACATCGCGTACGTCGACCATGCCAAACTCCAGGGCGGGAACTCCGGCTTTCATGCTACCATCCACAAGCTGTTTCACTATTTTAAAACTCTCGCTGGTGCCTTTGGGATTGATTCCCGGCCCAATAACCAACGAAGGATTGATGGTGACCAACTTCCATGATTTTCCTTTGTTCAGCTTCCAGGCTTCCCGTTCGGCCAGTGTTTTGGAATAGCTGTAAGGCTGATGTTCCAGACTTGATGTTTCGTTCCAATTGGCTTCTGTAGCAATCTGCCCCGGCATTTTCAACACATCGCGGGCATCACCGATAATGGCCGCACAGCTGCTGGTAAGCACTACCCGTTTTACCGAAGGCACCTCATTAACCGTTTCAAGCACATTTCGTGTGCCGATAAGTGCCGGATCGATGAGGTCTTTTTGCGGATCATCAACCTTATTGATAAAGGGTGATGCCGTATGAAAGACAATTTCACAGCCTTCCATGGCCTCCTTGAAACCGTCCTTTTTGAGGAGGTCGGCCTTAAAATAACGTATGCTGCCGGGCGCTTTTTCTGCCAAGGCATCCAGGTATTGCAACTTCTGCTTATCGCCCGGATCCCTTACAGTGGCATGGATGGTATAAGCTTCATCCAATAATTTTTTAACCAACCAACCGGCTACATATCCTGTAGCACCTGTTACCATAACTGTTTTTGAAACCATAGAAGATCGTGTTTTTAGTTTTAGCTATTCTGCTAATAAAAACCACTCAATGAAGGAATTGTTCGGTGACTTGCAGATATTTCTGAAAGGAATTAGGTTTACAAACGTCTCATTCCGTTTACAACAGTCAATAACACAGCAACAGCTATCAAACTAAATATCAGCGGAAAAGAAACACCGGAATCGAGCAGCACACCAAAAGCAACCGGACCAAGCGCTGTGCTCAAAACCATCACTGTTGAAAAAACACTTCTGATCTGACCGATGATAGCTATGCCATAAATTTCGGCCAGCATGGCGCTCTTTATGGTGCTTCCGGCTCCGTTCGAAAGGCCCATAAAGGCCAGTCCAATAGGATAAGCCAGCGGGTGACTAAAAAACACAAATATCATTAAGCCAATAAGATAGGGTGCCATATAATAAGGAAAAAGACGCTTTCCGCTGAAGCGGTCAACCAAGGTTCCGGCGCCCAACATGCTGAGTGCACTGGTAAGGGCAAAGGCAGAAATAGAACCGGCCACAAGCTCGGGACTCCATCCTCTGGACAGCCCAAACTTGAGCTGAAAAAAGAAAACCGCCGTATTGGTAAAACCCAGGATAAAAACCACCGGAGCAATGATCCAAAAACGTTTCTGCGCAAAAAGCTGCCAGATAGATAATTTGGGGCTGGTGGTTTTTGTAACAGTTTGCTGCACCTTAAACTCCTCCAGGCGCGATTTTGAAAGGTGAAGCAGGATCAACACAAGCGGCACCAACAGCAAGAGGGCGTTTGCAGCAGAAAGCTGTAAAGCGCCCCGCCAGCCCAAACCACCAATCAGCAAGGCAATGGCGATCGGGAGCACGGCCTCTCCGGTGGGATAACCCAGACCCACCAAGCCAATGGCTTTTCCGCGGTTGGCACTAAAATAACGCGCCATAGCCGAGATAGAAGTATGGCTTAGCAAACCCTGACCAAAAAGCCTTAAGCCATAAAAAGCAATTACCACCACCACAATATGGTACGAGAAAGAAAGCAGCAGCAACGAGCAGGCCAGGCCGATGATCACCGCAAGGCTGTAAGGCTTTATATCAACCTTATCGAAATAACTTCCCAGCCAGGGCAAGGTGAGTGCGCTGCCAATCGTGGCCACTGCATAAACACTGCCGAATTCCGTATTGCTGATTTGAAGCATGGCCTCAACTGCCGGCACATAAAGCGACAACAGAAAGGTTTGTCCAAAACTTGAAAAAAAAGTCAGCAGAAAACCAAATAGCAAAAGCGGAAAGTTGCGCTTTAAAAATGTCTCTTTTTTAATGTTGAATAACATCAGGATATTTTAACAGCCGGCAAAGGTCGTGATAATTTCAGACAGCTGAAAAATTCCTTTCACCCTTCATGGCTTGGCAGCATAGTCGGGCAATGCCGTTGGTTTTTCGTTTTTCCGGATAGGATTATAAATCTGTGCCAGGGGCTTTTTTGCTATTTGTGTGTCTTACCCCAAAGCTCAGGCGGTGCATTATATGGTATAATAAGAACTTCAAATGCCTCATTAATCAAAACCTTTGCTGTCATTGTATTTACTGTATCTATCTTATTTTGAGTTCTTACATATACGTTACCTATTGGTTGGTAAAAAGCAACTACAGTAAAATCTTCTTTCTTTTCTAAAACCTCAAAATACCCTTTCTTCAAAAAGTAAAACAATCCTTCAGGGCTAATTGATACTTCTGAACTTTCATAATAATTTTCTTGATTTGGGAAAAGTTGTAAACTTGACAATATCATTGTATTATTTTCGTACTTAAGGGGAAGGACATCTTTAAATGTACTCATTGAGCCTGATGCTAAATAACCCCATTGATAATTCATTGTAATTCGAGGCCAAAAATAATCGTCACGCCAAGAAAACGATGTTGGGTATTTATAAACGTCAATGTAAATGGCAGCTGTGTCACCCCAATCCAAAACCCTGTACCACATAAACTCACTATATTTATTTTTCTTTAAGATTATTGGCCCTTTAAGTTGTTTTCTCACTGAATCATACATTGGGATATTTTGAAATTCCCTTTGGGCAATATTTGAAATTACACATGGTGTTCTTATTGGCTTGACAATAGAATACAATAAAATGATTATTACTACAACAGTCAGTATTATTCCTATTCTTTTATTCATATTTTTAAGTTTGAATTGTAGTGGTTCCATTATAATAAATAGGGAATGGGGTTTCTTCCACATATACAAATACCCCCTCGCTGGCGCGTCCGAGCCATCCGGGATGGCACTTTCCTGTAAAGTTAATCGAAAGTTGATGAGAGCCACAAACCTTGATATTTACTAGTATCCCCGCCTTTACGTATGACAAATTGTTGGGTGTAGTTTTTAATTGTCATATTTAGGCAACAACATATCTGGTGTACTCATATATTCAAAAGGATTTTTTTCGCTCCAACCTATATAGTGTAATGTCACTTTAGCTTTACTATTTACATAAAATCTAAATTCATAAATTAAAATACTACCTTCATGATAACCAATATAAGTATGTCTAAAATACCTATTACTACCTTTTAAAAATCCTTGTTCAATTAAGTCAAAACCGTCTAATGCTCCATAAACACCTTTTGGAGGTTTAAGACTTATAATCTCAAATTTGGCTAAATAGTCATTTCGTTCAGATATTTTCTTAGACTCATCCCAATTTTTACCTAAATTATTTACAATAAAATCTGCATTCTCTTTATGCTTTTTATTTCTAAAATTCTCAAAAAAAGTATTTGCTATCTTTTTGGCTTCGTCCAAATATTCAGGTTTAGGAACTTTTGTTATATCCAAATTCTGAGCATTTAGTGTACTAAATATTAAGTGAGTAAAAACGAATAAAATCAGAAGTTTAGGTATTGTTCTCATAATCATAAATTAATTTTTAGTTTTAATTACATCCATTGTTTATTTTATTAATCTCTTTGTTATCAGATCTTTTCAATCAATATTTTTTCAATATTTGTGTCCTTTTTGGCTGAGTCTAAATTACACCACAACGTTTTAAATATGGAGCGTTTGGCATTTCAACGCTCTAATCTTTCAATTTACTTCTGTTTTTATTTCTTGCTATCATCTTAAATTTTAGTACTATCTGCCAAATGCACTATATTTTTTGTTGTGCTGAGTGTTTTATTATCAAGGTCAGTGAGTAAATCTGAAACATATTTAAGAAGCGAAATTACCTTTAAACTATTTACCTCAGTTCCATAATCCGTCCTTATTCCATGTAGAATTTCGTGTCGATTTAATTTACAAGGAAACTTGCCAATATCTTGTTCTCTTGCCATTATCGGTGTCTGATTTTGGAGTGGTGATAAATATAGCTCCAAGAAATTTCCTGCCGATTTTTCTAATTCAGCTATTACTTCTGGTAAGAATTTATATTTCTTATCCTTTTTCTCTTTTATGAAGAACTTCTTTTTAGTAAAGTCAAAGCAAATACCATCAACTTGAGTTAAGGCGGTAGGAATTAAAAGAGTGTAATTTCCTTCTTCAAAAGAGTTTTTTATTCTTTCTAAAATTTCCCTTCTGTTATAGTGTCTTTTAATCAGACTTTCAAAAATTTCTCCAACATTTTTTTTATAATAATCTATCAGCAATTCATTTGCGACATCAACTTTATTTTCTTGTATGTTATTAGCAACTCTTGAAGGGAAATTCAAGTCACTTTCCAAGTCAATAAACCAACCGTGCTGCGCAATAAGCAAAAAATATTCTGGAGTTTTTTTAGCGTATTCTTTTAGTCTTTCCCCAATCTCTTTGAAGGTTTCTAAATGCTCCAAGAATGGATTTTGAAATTTGGGGATAGAGGCATAAATCCTATTAATATTTTCAAAAGACTTTTGAAATTCTTTTAATGGTTCAGTAAGCTTTTTTTGGAGTTCCAAAGTTGGCTCGATTGCTTTCTGTATAGTTCTAGATTGTTCAGCCCATTGTTCTTGAATTTTCCTCATCGGTTCAGTAATCTTTACGATTTCCCGATAAGGTTTCATCATTCTTTCGATATGTTTTTTTAACTCATTCAATTCTTAGTATTTTATTGTGAGCATTGGAAGATTCGAACTCCCGTTTCCCGAAATCACCTTAGAACTCTTGATTCTAACGTGGCTTCGGACGTCCTAACCTCTAGACGAAATGCCCTATTTATATATGGCTAATAATTTCTGAAACTAATGTATCAGAATCGTTTTCTTTAATGTAACCATATCTAGTTATTAATGCATTTTCAATTGATTTACTAAGTCTGTCATTATCGTCTTTAAATTTCTTTATTCTTTTTATTACTTCCCAATTTGCGAGTCCTTCGGGTTTTGGATATCCTATAGAACTAATTCTTAATGCTAAATCTTTTGTGATTTGAGTAAATAAGAAATAATCTTCAAAATCAATATCTTCTAATTTCTTTGGCGAGTTTTTCACCTTATATTTTTTTAATAAAGCAGAATCAAAGTGTATTTTTGCTTTTTTGTACTTGCTTTCAATTTCACCCACTGAAGTGGTCTTCTTGTGTGAAAAGTAAACTCTTAATTGATGGTAATAAGCAAAAGTATCAATTAAATAATCATCTATTTTGTCGGTATTGTTAATCCTGTTTACTTGCTTTAAGTATGAAATAACTTGGTCTAATTTTGTCTTTCCCTGCTCAAATGTCCAGTCTTCATTTGAGATACTATTAAATTCAGTTTGTAATTCATAAAAAAATGTTTCACCTAGATGATAAACATTTGAGATGTTTCCGAGAACAATTTGATTATAATAATTATTTGACTTGTCAAAAGAAACCATAATTCCAAATTCATTAGATTTCTGCTTCAAATATGACTCAGGATCTTTGGATTGATTTAATTTTTTCAGGAAATCTTTAACTGATATTTCAGAAATCTCAACGACATAATCTAGTCGACCTAACTCAACTAGCAAATTATTATATGCTTCATACTTAAATATCATGCAGGTCTTTTTTTAACATTAAGCACAACTTCTTATATGTCCATGTTTTTTGAATCATATCCGACAATATCTGTTGGATATATTCAGATTTTGTGGTTGCTAATTGCTGCATAAGCCCAATGGTTTGATTAATAAGGCATAAAAGTAGAAAAAAAGTCTTTAGTTCCGGTAAAAAAAATCCGGTTGCTGTAGTTTTGTTGTTTTATACAAAAATCCCTGCTTCATCGATATAAGTGAGGGCTTGGGTCCTTTGCCCGGTCAAAGGACAAGAAAACCAGCTTATGCCGTGGGTTTTTCGTTTTTCCGGATACGGATTTTAAATCCGCACCAGCTGAGGGTAAGGCATGTCCGATCCCAAACAAAAACTGCATGCATGCG
>JAHJTC010000001.1 GCA_018830105.1 Bacteroidota bacterium | reverse complement strand
AATTGTAATTGTTGTTGTTAAAGTAGGTAAGCTGCTTTTCAGTAAGAAGTTTTTTTACCTGAACTTTTGTCTCCAGGTTGATATCCTCAATTTTTTCTTCCTTATCGCGGATAGTGCTTCTCAGTGATTTCACCTTTTTTACATCCAGCTCGGGATTTGAATTAGCAGCCTGGTATTCCATTCTCAAACTGCGAAGCTCATTTTCAATCGGCAGCTTTTTCTCGTAGCTGTTTTTACGTAGCTCATTGACTTCCGTAATTTGTTCGGCTGTTAACGCATATTCTGCCGGGGTGTTGTAATTCCACCATTGGGCATCTGTGTTAGCTGACCAGTTTGAGTTACAGCAATGGTGCTGTGCCATTGCCTGCGATGCAGAAAAGACAATTAACCCTACAAGTAAAAAAGCCATTTTAAATTTTCCAGTTTTCATAACTAATAATTTTTAATGTTAGACATTCTAATAATTTCAACAACAAAATTACCAATAAGTTAGTGCAACACTGTTGCAAAGTTTTAGTCACAAACCGGACATACTCCTTTCACAACAAAACTTGCACTCTCATAAGTAAATCCTTCAGGCATATCTATTTTTGATATGGGAATTTCTCTCATACATCGGGTCCTTCCACATCGTGTGCAATAAAAATGAACATGTTGGTCGTGTAAAGTACAGGTGCATTCGTCATCGCATACGGCATATTTAACCGAACCTGTTCCATCATCAACCGTGTGTACAATTAAATTGTCCTGAAATGATTTAAGCGCCCTGAAAATAGTTGAACGCTCCACTTTTTCAAATCGCTGTTCTAAATCCGCCAGGCTCAACGCTTTTCCCGATTCAGCAAGTGTTTTGTAAACCAATGTTCGCATGGCTGTTGGTTTGACGTCTTTCGATTTGAGCTTTTTGTCGATTTCATTGTTTTCCATAACAGTAAATATTTAAGAGAGAGATAGCATTCGGGTTAGACAATCATTTTTCTGGTTATATAATGCTTAGAATCACCTGTTTCTCCAAATGCAACTTTGCCATTTGCCAGGTTTATTCTGGCTACCGTACAACTTTGACATTCAACCGGGCTTTCGGCAATACAGGGTTTATTATCATATAAATTGTAATTTTTCCGGTATGATTGCGGGGTTATATTTGGCATAAAAACATTTGCCGCTACCTGAATGGCTTTTTCCCTGCCTAATTTATCTATTGATTGCAGCGCCGTTGATGCGGCAATATTTATGTCTTTCATCATAATCCTTATTATTGCCAACACTTTTAAAGTTAGCTCAAATCGGGCATTTAAAGGCATTAGTGTACTACGTTGTTCAAAGAGTGGTGTTTCTTTGTGCTCGATATAGGGGCCAATACCACACATATCGATATCCAAAGCTTTCATAAACAGAATATCATCTGCAATATGGCTTAAGGTTTGCCCGGGTAGCCCAACCATAACCCCGGTACCAACCTGGTAACCTATATTTTTTAATACCCGGAGAGATTCTATTCGTTTTTGAAAATTATGTGCTCCATTTCTAGGGTGGATCTTATGGTAGAGTTCTTCGTTCGATGTTTCTATTCTTATCAAATAACGATTTGCACCACTGTTAAACCATTTAGCATAAGTCGAATCATTTTGTTCCCCACATGATAGCGTGATACCAAATTCCGATCCTGTAATTTTTACAATCCTTTTTATCAACCGGTCAATCCGTTCTGTAAAGCTTGGAGAAGACATTTCGCCGGATTGCAAAACAATAGAAGCATAGTTCTGATCAAAAGCAAATTTTGCCGCCTGTATAATTTCTTCATCTGATAAGAAATACCTTTTTGCATTCGTGTTACTTTTTCTAATACCACAATAAAGACAATCCTTTTGACAAATATTTGAAAACTCAATCAGACCTCTTAAATAGACTTTATTGCCTACTATGCTTTCTTTTACCTCCTTAGCTCTATTATATAGTAGTTTTAAATCGCCATCATTCGATTTAAGTAATCTAATTATATTAGTAACAGTGAAGTTGTTATTGGATAATATGTTTGGTATTGTATTATTCATTATTAAGACAATTAAATTTTTTTAAATAATTTGTGGACTAAGCTATTTTATTTCATTCATAAATTAATTTTCTCATCGTCAAAATGATTTATCCATTCAATTAGTCCGCCATTAAGATTCATTAGATTTGAGTAATGATATTTATCTTTCAGTTGTTGTGCAACCTGATTGCTCTTGCTTCCATAGTTGCACACTAAAACGACAGGTTTGTCCTCTGGTAATTTATATTCTTCATTTAGTAATTTTTCAATTGAAATATTTACACTTTTCTCAATATGGAAGTGTATAAATTCTTTATTATTCCTGATATCTATAATTAAAAAATCTTTCTTCTGGTTGATCCATATCTTTAATTCATTAATCGTAATTTGATTTATGTCATTATTATTATCGCATTTAATATCATGGTATATACCAAGTTCTTTAATCTTCGTGTATTTATTATCTTTTTCAATATTTATAATGTTGAATTCGCTTGTCAAACAATCAATTAGCAATAATCTCCCAGAAAGAGAGGTGCCAATATCTAGAATGATTTTTAGGACTTCATTAGCCTGATAACAACCAATAATTCCTGGAACTATACTCAACACTCCAACCTCGGAACAACTTAATCCGCCAATTTCTTCAGGTTGTTCAGGAATAAAACAACGGTATGTAGCGCCATTTCTGTAATTAAATACTCCAACCTGTCCTTCAAATTTATACAATGCACCATATACAAAAGGTTTGTTTAAAATGACACAGGCATCATTTATCAGGAATTTAGTCGGAAAGTTATCTGTACAATCTACAATAATTTCATAGTCAGATAAAACTTCTAATGCATTGTTTTTTGTCAACCTATAATTATGAACTTTAATATTGACATTTTGATTGAGTTTTGAGAGTTTTTGAGCGGCAACTTCAGCTTTTGGTTTATTTATATCATCAATCCCAAATAAAATTTGTCTGTGTAGATTGGATATATCAACTAAGTCGAAATCTACTATTCCGATATGTCCTACACCTGCTGCGGTTAAATATTGTAATACAGGGCACCCTAATCCACCAGAACCAACAACCAGTACCCTGGATTTTCGAATAGTTAATTGCCCATTAACACCTACATTATCTAACAAGATGTGACGACTATATCTATTTAATTCATCAACAGAAAGCATACTAAAATCCTGACTTTCAATATCCATAATTGTAAAATATAACTCAATCTACTACTTTAAAATTCTAATTGCATTAAACACAGCTATTAATGCAACCCCCATATCACCGAAAACTGCTTCCCACATGGTGGCAATTCCAAAAATTCCCAGTACAATAAAGGCTGCTTTAACCCCCAAAGCAAAAATGATATTCTGCCAGACAATGTTTCGTGTTCTTTTTGCAACATCAATAGCTACTGCAACTTTCGCAGGTGAATCGGTCATTAAGACCACATCGGCGGTCTCGATAGCCGCATCGGAACCAAGCGCACCCATTGCAATACCTACATCGGCACGGGCAAGCACAGGGGCATCATTTATGCCATCGCCCACAAAAGCAACTTTGCTGTTCTTGTTCAGCATTTTTTCAATATGTTCAACTTTGTTTTCAGGAAGCAATTCGGCATAATATTCTTTAATACCCAGCCTCCGTGCAAAAATACCCGCGGCATACTTGCTGTCGCCCGTGAGCATTACCGTTTTTGTACCTTTTTTGTTTAAACGTCCGATGGCTTCAATGGAATCCTCTTTCAAACTATCTGATATAACAATGTAGCCAGCATACTTCCTGTCAACCACAACATGCACAACCGTTCCTTCAATTTCACATTTGTCATGCACTATATTTTCTTTATGAAGAAGCTTGTCATTTCCAACAAAAATTTCTTTGTTATCTATGTACGCTTTAACCCCATGCCCGGATATCTCTTCCACTTTCCCGATTCTCGAATTGTCAATATCCAACTTATGTGATTCGAGTATAGATTTTGCAATCGGGTGATTGGAATTATATTCTGCATACGCCGCGTATTCTGATATTTCTTCCTTTGAAAAGCCATTCGAGGTAACTATTTCTGTTACCTTGAACTCTCCTTTTGTAAGTGTGCCTGTTTTATCAAACACCACAGTTTTAACCTGGGTAAGTGCATCTAAAAAGTTGGAACCCTTCACTAAAATGCCCTTGCGGGAAGCCCCGCCTATTCCTCCGAAGTAGCCAAGCGGAATGCTGATTACCAGTGCGCAGGGACAGGAAATAACCAGAACTACCAATGCCCGGTAAATCCAATCGCTAAAAGTTGCGCCGCTTAGTAAAAGCGGAGGTACAACGGCAATCAAAAGGGCTCCAAAAACCACTACGGGCGTATAATATTTGGCAAACGTGGTGATGAATTTTTCGGTCTCAGCTTTTTTGGATGTGGCATTTTCAACCATCTCAAGAATTTTTGAAATAGAAGAATCCTCAAAAAGCCTGGAGACTTTAACCGTAATTAAACCGGATTGATTTATCATGCCCGCTAATACTTCATCGTTTGGATTTATTTTACGCGGTACACTTTCCCCTGTAAGCGCTGAGGTATCCACAAAGGAATTCCCGTCAATTACCAGTCCATCCAACGGAACTTTTTCACCAGCCCTAACTATTATTTCGTCTCCAAGATTCACATCTTCCGGTGAAACTTTTATTATATCCCCGCCATCTTTCAGATTGGCATAATCGGGTTTAATTTCAAGAAGCGATTTTATTGACCCGCGGGAACGGTTTACAGCGATATCCTGGAACAGTTCGCCAACTACGTAAAATAACATAACAGCAATTGCTTCGGGCATTTCATGTATTGCGAAGGCGCCCAGGGTTGCAACCGACATTAAAAATTGCTCGTTAAAAACCTGTCCCCGGATGATGTTTTTAACAGCCGATGCAAGAACATTCCAGCCTACAATGAGGTAGCCCGTCACGAATACAGCATATTCGGCAATGTGAAAAGGCGTATCGTGGAGCACCTCTTCAAAAATCAGTCCTGCTGCCAGGAGAAGGATACCTGAAATTGCTTTAATAATTGTCCATTTGTTTTCAGCAAGTTCACTTGACGAAACAATTGTTTTTTTATCATTATTATCTTCAATTTCAACTTCCGGTTCTATCTCTTTTATTTTGCTTTTTACTTTTTCCAGGTCATCAGTATCTATTGTCATTGAAGCAGTGGCAAAATTAACGCTCACAAATTTTACTACTTCCAGTTTGCTGACGCCTTCTTCAACCTTTGCTGCACAGGAAGCGCAGTCAAGATTCTTCAATTTATATTTTTTCATACCATTGATTTTACAAGTTTTGCAAGAAGAACGATAAGTTGTAAAACAGCAGGTCACTATTCATTTCATAGCAACCTGCCCTTCATCCGGCGATTATTCTTCGCCGTTTTTCAATCCCGTTTTCACCCGGTACACTTTTTCAACATCAGAAACATAGATAAACCCATCGCCCGGATTTAGTGTACAGCCATACTCGCAGATTATTTTCACAATAGCATCAACTTTTTCTTTTTTTGCAACAAGTTCAAGCTTTGCTATTTCACTATCGGTTATTGAGAACTTTTGCGATACAAAAGCTTCTTCATCCTGAAATTTCCCTGTTCCTTCAGCCGATGAAATGGTCATGTTTTCAAAACCTGCATCTTTTAAATGATGCACGATGTCATCTACTTTATTGGGACGTATAAATGCTTTTACTTCTTTCATATCTAATCATTTTAGAATTAATTAATCATCATCACCAGCTTCGTCTTTTTTCAAATCAGACAAAAGGTAGTAAGCTGCGTTCATTACAATCTGTGTATCATCGGGCAGGGGATTGAGCAATTTTATTTCGGTGTATCCCTCATCCTGTAAGCCGGTTATTACTTCCACCATCCGGAAGGCCATTACTTCATTGTTTTCACCTTCTTGCGTTTCTCCGGAATGTTCGCCGTGTTCTTCATCGCTTTCGCCAGCATGGTTTTCCTCATGACCGTGTTCCGCTTCGGTGGCTTGTTCATCCAGCACGAAAATATAAGATTTGGTTCCTTCGGAAACAATGGCGTCATTGGGCAGCGTGCGGGTATAATTTTCATCGGTATGGATGTGCCCAGAGATGTACATACCCGGAATAAGCCCCGGCATGGGTTCATTCAAGCTGGCATGCACATGTACAGCCCTGGAGTTGGCTTCAAATTCCTGCCCGATGGCGAATATGGTGGCCATGAGCTCCTTACCGGGAATATTGGCCACGGTAAAATGAATCTTTTGACCTTTTTCCAGCAAGTGAACATCATTTTCATACACCAGAAAATCGGCGTGGATTTTGCTGTTGTCGGTAATTTCAAAAAGCATGTCCTGTGCCCCGGCATAGGTGCCTACTTTTACATTTATTTCATTCACATAGCCATTGATGGGTGCTACAATGGGTACGCTGTTAGAAACTTCTCCTTCTTTTACTTTTTCGGGTGAAAGATGCAGGAGTTGCAGGCGGGCCTTCAATCCCTGGTACTTCGCTTTGGCCGAATTATATTCCGACTTAACCTGCTGGAACTCCCTGCCTGCACCTACATTGTTCTCGAAAAGTTCTTTCTGGCGTTCGTACTCCATTTCCAGAAATTCGAGCCGACTGGCCAAATCAGCAAAATCTTCCTGTAGCTTAATATAATCAGGGTGTTCGAGAATGGCAAGTGTTTGTCCTTTGCGTACCTTATCGCCCTGAAAAATTCTAATATCCCTCACATTTCCACCTATTACGGCGGTAACTTCTGCCGAGCTAGCGGGCGGTACCTGCATCTCACCGTTTGTTTTAACCATAGTGGTTAGGTTGCGCATCTGGAAAGTCCCTAATTTTAAATCCAGGGCTTCACGCTGAAGTTCGTTCAGCATTACCACACCTTCGGGGCCTTCATGCTCCGCATGTTCCCCGGCTTCACTGTTTTCTTTTTTGTTGCTGTTGCACGACATGAGCGTTACTACCACAAGAAGTGCTAAAAATATTTTCGTTTTCATTTTTATCTGTTTTTATAATTATTGACCTGTTATGTATTCCAATTGTTCTTTAATTTCGAAGAAATCTGATAGCCGTGATAAATATTCCTGCCTGGTTTTTATGGCTGATTCGGTATTCTGGATAAATTCAATATAACTGAGGCTGCCCAACCGGTAACCCAGGTTTGCCGCTTCAATTTGTTCGGCAGCAAGCGGCAGAGCTTCGCTTTTATAATATTCCAGCACTTCGCTCATTACTTTGTAACGGCTTAAAAGTTCCTTGTAAGAGGCATTCAGTTCCAATTCCCTTTGCTTGTATTCCTGTCCGGTAATCTGGTAATTGATACGGGCGGCTTTTGTTTTCCCTGACTGGGAAAAGAACAGTAAAGGAACGGAAATGCCTGCTTCCCAACCATAAAAACCCGAAGTGCCATCGACCGATTGCCGCGAGTACCCCAAATCTAGTTTGGGTAAAAAATTGGCCTTTTCGGCTTTCCACTCTGCATCGGATACATCAAGCTGCTTCCTGTAATAATTTAATAAGGGAACATTGTTTAATGAATCAACTGAAAAGGCAGCATGAATCGTTTTATCCCATGCTTGTCCGGCATCGGTAATTTTAACACCGCCAGGGTACATCAGGTACTGGTTCAGAATTTGCAGCGATGCCAGGTATTCGCTCTCAGCCTGTTTCATATTCACCATTAACTCTTTGTATTTAGCCGAGGCAGAAAGGTACTCAACTTTGGATGTTTGTTGGGTTTTAAACCGCAATTCGGCAGCTTTCAGAAAATTGGTATAAATACTGTCAAGCTGATTGTACAATTCTGTTTGCTTTTTTGCAACCAGTGACCTGTACCATGCAAGGCTCACGTTTCTTACCAGTTCATTTTCTGTCAGTTCAAGTTTTGAAACAGCAAGGTCGGTACGTGATTTATTCAGTTTGGTTTTGGCAGGTATGCCAAATAAGTCAATTTCCGATTGTGTAACCCCTATTTGGTTTTGAATACCCACCGCTCCGTTTCCGGTTTCCTCTTTACCGGTGTAGATGGACGTATTGCCCAAATCGTAAGCTGTAGCTTTCAGGGCTTTTTGTTTCTCCACATCGAGCGAAGCTGCTTTTAACGAAGGGTAGTTTTCTTTTGCCCGTTCAATTGCCTGCTCAAGGGTAACTGAATTTTCCTGTGCTTTTAAGCTTCCTGAAACACCAAGTCCGCCAATGATGAGCAGAACGGTTATTACAGTGGTATTGAGTTTAGGCGTTTTCAGTTTGGTTTTTCCCGATTCAACCATTTTGTACAATACGGGCAAAACAACCAGTGTTAGAAGCGTAGATGTTAGCATACCGCCAATAACCACGGTGGCAAGCGGGCGTTGCACTTCGGCCCCTGCTGAGGTAGAAATGGCCATAGGCAGGAAACCCAGTATATCGGTTGAAGCGGTCAGGAAAATAGGGCGTACCCGGCGTATAGAACCTTTTTTGATAATATCACCAAGGCTGAGTTTGCCTTCTTCTTTCAACTCGTTAAAACCGCTTATCAATACCAGCCCGTTCAATACGGCTACACCAAAGAGTACGATAAAGCCAACCCCTGCCGAAATACTGAATGGCATATCCCGCAGGTAAAGCGAAAAAATACCTCCCACGGCCGCCAATGGAATGGCCACGTAAATCATGAGGGTTTGTTTAAACGATTTTGTGGCAAAGAAAACCAACATAAATATCAATGCCAGAGCGAGTGGCACAACCAGTGAAAGCCGTTGGGTTGCCCTTTCGAGGTTTTCAAAAGCGCCGCCGTAGCGAATGTAATAACCCGAAGGCAATTCCAGTTCTTCATCAAGTGTTTGCTGTATTTCTTCCACCAGCGATTTAACGTCCCTGCCTTCCACGTTAATGCCCACATACGTGCGCCTGTTGGTATTGTCGCGGCTGATTTGCATGGGCCCCGGCTGATAGCTTATTTCAGCTACCTCTTTCAGTGGTACCTGGTTACCGGTGGGGGTGTTTACAAACAGGTTCCGAAGGTCGTCAATGCTTTGGCGGTGTTCTTCGTCGAGGCGTACCACAAGGTCGAACATTCGCTCACCTTCGTAAATTACCCCGGCAACACCCCCGCTAAATGCTGTTTCAACCACAGTATTAAGGTCTTTAATTTTGAGTCCATACTGCCCCAGTTTGGTACGGTTATAGTTAACGGTTATTTGAGGCAATCCACTGGTTCTCTCAGCGCTTATTCCTTCAATACCCTCAATTCCCGCGATTAAGTCTGAAATTTCATCGGCTTTGTCGGCCAGCATATCCAGGTCATCGCCATATAATTTTATAGCCACATCCTGCCTGATACCAGTTAAAAGTTCGTTGAACCGCATTTCGATAGGCTGGGTAAATTCGTAGTTAATACCCGGCAACACACTTACCTTTTCCTTTACCTTGTCAATCAGTTCCTGTTTCGATTCGGCCTTTGTCCATTTGTCCTGTGGTTTAAGAATAACAAATATATCAGCAATATCCATGGGCATTGGGTCCATAGGAATATCAGCAACTCCAATACGGCTTTGAACAGACTCTACTTCGTCTGGAAAATTCTCCAGTACTATTTGTTCAAGACGGGTAGATGCATCCTTCACTTCCGATAATGATGTTCCCGGTTTCAGGAAAGCCTGAAATGCAAAATCGCCTTCGTCCAACTGAGGGATAAATTCGGCTCCCATACGTGAGAAAAGGAATCCTCCGGAAATTAAAAGCACCAAGGCAATCCCCAGTACAAGCTTACCTTTGCGTAAAGCCCAGGCAATTACCGGTTCGTACAGGTTTTCAAGCTTTATAATAAATTTCTCTCCCCAGGTTTTTTTATCTGTTTTCGGAGGTTTCAGGAAAAGTGCTGCCATCATGGGGATGTAGGTAAGACACAGCACCATCACACCCAACACGGCAAAACCAAAGGTCATGGCCATGGGTATAAACATTTTGCCTTCAACGCCCTGCAATGCCAGTACAGGAATAAAAACAATAAGGATAATGAGCTGCCCGAAAAATGCGGAGTTCATCATTTTACTGGCTGAATTATAGGCTATTTCGTTTCGCCGGGGCAGCCCCAGTTTCTTCCCGATAAATTCATTCCGGTGCAGATAAAATATCATGCTTTCCACGATAATCACCGCCCCATCGACCAGAATCCCAAAGTCGATAGCCCCGAGACTCATCAGGTTTGCCCAAACGCCAAACACTTTCATCATGATAAATGCAAATAGCAAGGCAAGCGGGATGGTAGAAGCTACCAGTAAACCGCCTCGTAAATTGCCCAAAAAGATGACCAGGACAAAGATTACAATGAGTGCCCCCAGTGAAAGGTTTTCGGCTACGGTGGAGGTGGTGCTTTTAATCAGTTTGCTGCGGTCGAGAAATGGTTTTATCTCTACGCCATCGGGCAACGATTTTTGGATTAACGCCATTCGTTCTTTCACATCCTTAATCACATCGTTGGAGTTTTCGCCCTTCAGCATCATTACAATACCCCCCACAGCTTCGCCTTTACCATCTTTTGTAAAAGCCCCGTAACGCACAAAACTTCCGTATTTTACTTCGGCCACATCGCGTATAAAAACAGGTTGCCCGTTTACATTGGCTACCGGCGTGTTGCGGATGTCATCGAGCGAGCGCATCAAACCTTCGCCACGGATAAAGTTGGCCTGAAAATTTTTCTCAATATAAGCCCCTCCGGTATTCTGATTATTATCTTCCAAAGCCTCGAAAATGTCGGCAATGGTCAGGTTCATGCTGCGTAGCTTATCGGGGTTTATGGAGATTTCGTATTGTTTGCCACGTCCGCCAAAGGAGTTTACCTCAACTACTCCCGGAACCATTGCCATCTGGCGTTTTACAATCCATTCCTGCATGGTGCGCAGTTCCATGTCGTTATACACAGTGTCGTAACCGGGCTGTACTTCCAGCGTGTACTGGTATATTTCACCTAACCCGGTACTGATTGGCGCCATAAACGGCTCGGCAAAACCCTCCGGGATTTTTTCCTTAATTTCTGCCAGGGCTTCGCTTACCAATTGCCGGGGAAGGTAGGTTCCCATGTTGTCTTCGAAAACGATAGTAACCACTGACAGCCCAAACCGGGAAACCGAACGTATTTCGATAACCCCCGGCAGGTTGGCCACCGAAAGCTCCACCTGGTAGGTTACAAACTGCTCAATGTCTTCGGTGCCCAGGTTGGGGGCTGTGGTAATCACCTGTACCTGGTTGTTGGTAATGTCGGGCACGGCATCCAATGGCACTTTGGTCATCGACCAGATACCCCCGATGATAAGCCCTATGGTCATCAAACCAATGAGGGCTTTATTTTTTATTGAAAAAGCTATGATTTTGTTTATCATTTGATTTCTTTTAATTATTAATGTGAATCCTGTACAGCATTTTTTTCTATGCGTTCAAATTTAATACGTTCGCAGTATCATGGCAATGCAAGGATGTCTAAGTCAACTGCTCAATATTTAAGAAAGAAAAATGAATTATATTTTGGGTGGTTGCCAGATAGATGCAACGGGACTTGAAATTGCAGGTTCTTTCAATTTAAAATCTATAGTAATTTCAACTAAATTGATAAAGGAAATACTAAAAAATGAAGGAAATGAAAGTGTTTGGCAACAATGACAAAAACAAAACGGGGAACATAAATCAACATTATTTGTGTGATTTTGGCTTTGTTCTGATAATTCCAGCGTAACAGAATTTGAATTGGAAGCATGTACATCATTGCATGGTATGGCTGTTAAAACCATTACATACATTGATAATATTACTGTTACATATTTCATCTGAAAATTATTGTCATTTATAAAGTACAACAGCAAAGTTACTCCAAAGTTGATGCAACCGGGTTGCAAAGTTATTTTTTACAATTTGAACAAACTCCTTTTACTACCATATTTACGCTTTCGAGGGAAAAACTACTGGGGAGGTTTATAGTTGGAACAGGAATGTCGTTTAAACAAAAGGTTTGATTGCAATTTGTGCAAAGAAAATGAACATGCAGGTCTTCGGGGTCGCACTCGCAATTGTCCTGACAAAGCGCATATCTCAAAGAACCGGAACCATCTTCTATCGAATGAATCAGTTTGTTTTCCTGAAATGTTTTTAACGTTCTATATAAAGTTGCTTTATCAGCTTTCTCAAATTTTTGTTCTAATTCAGGCAAACTAATAGCCGTTTTTTGTTCTGTCAGAACTTGTAAAACCAACTGTCGCATTGCGGTTGGTTTGATATTTTTCAAGTTGAGTTTGTTGTCTATTTCCTTTTTCATTTTACTAATT
>JAHJTC010000030.1 GCA_018830105.1 Bacteroidota bacterium | reverse complement strand
TTTGTCCCTCTATAGAAAACTCGGGGATACTTGTCTTGGGTTGGAGGCGAAACTTGGGGACGACTGGGATAATGAGGGGGACGACCCTCTGTATTCCCTGTTGTTCTTGATCTTCGTCCACGAGTTCTTCGTCGTGGCATTTAGTCTCTGTCCCTTACTTGTAGAATATAGAAAAACAATATCACGGTAGTTGTGCTGGTAACTATGTCGCTGAGAATGTTTCGCGCAAACTCATCTGTAGTCATCCCCAAGGAGGATCCTACGTAGAAGGCTCCGATGACTACCCCTAAAAGTATGATGAAGGGGCGCATCTTTCCTTTTATGAGACTCACAGCCCGATGTATATCCTTTGTTTTCGAGGTTTTTAACAATTATGTTCGGAGCGTGATAATTAGTTTCCGTCTCCCCGTCCTACGAACATGAACCGCATCCAGGTCTTTAAGCCTCCGCCACGCATTCGGCGGGATGTCCTGCCACCTGCCCTCTTCAAGTTCTTTCCGGTAGAAGTCGAGGAGGTTTCTGTTGCTAATTCGCTCAAAACGTGAAGCCGAAGAGGTCAAAACATACCTCCGGTTAAAAGAAGCCATGTTACAACTTTTATTTCAAGAATTGTTAAAACAAGGAAAACCCCCAACAAGCCCCAGTTATATTCGTGTTGAGAGCAAAGGGGTCCCCTTAGAAAATAGTATAACACAAACTCATAAAGAGATAGAATCAACCTAAGTGGAGCTATAAGGACTGTTAGAATAATTATTAAGGCTGATGCTAGGGTGTCATTCATTATAGCCAGCCCCCTGGGATGTGGTGGGCTAGATACTGGGGAATATAGGCGGCGGCGAGGAATATCCAGAGACGGCGATCCCTCCCTGGTTTAAGGTGAGTGGCCAGAGTCAGGGTGAGGGGTATATAAGCCATGTACATGAGGCGCACCCCGATGCCGTGCTTGGTAATCCACGATCCCGCGTGCAGAACCAGAGCGGTGAGGGCTGCCGCGGTGGGGGCGGGCCTCAGATTCCATTCCTGGTAGAGTGTGGCGAGGGCGACGTAGAGGCTTGTGGCGACGGGTACATAGGTCCACGCCTCGACGAAGCGAGGAAAATTGAAGACCAGGGGAAATACGCCTGTAAACAAGTTCAGATCATTATTCACAAGGAGAGGAACTGCGAGGAGGAAGGGCGCAAATGCCAGCGCGGGCAAAATTACCTTGAGGGGCTTCCCATTGAGGAAGCTGTGAATTGTGTGGGTGGCGAGGTAGGCTAGATACGTGTAGAAGCTGATGACGTGGGTGAACATCAAAAGCACGGACATTCCAGCTAATTGAACCATGTTCCGGCAGGACCCCTCCTCTGTCTGCCGGTGTAAAAGAGCCATCCCGCCCAAAAGAAACACGTTGCCAATCAGGTTCTTGAGGACACAGTACCGCACCAGATAGTAGCTGAAGGGATTCATCACCGCCACAGCCGCCATGAGCAGCCCCGCCTCCTCGCTATCCGATAATTTCCGGGCGACTAGGAACGCTGGAAGGGCGACGAGGCTAGCCCCAATGCCTAGTGCCGCTTGTAACCCCTTGATTTCTCCGAAGATTTTCACTAGGGCCGCTAGAAGATAGAACACCACAGGAGGCTCCTGAGGCGGGATCCGCCCCGTCTCAAGGATAGTTCGAGCCAAGAATAGATTATGTGAATAATCTGAGGTCTCCACCACCTCGACGTTAAGGGTTAAAAGGAAGCTAACCAGAATGATTAAAGCCAGTAAGAATCGGGTGCGGGGTCTCAACATTGATTCACCTTTTCGCCTCATGAGAGCATCCCCCGTAAGAGGCGTAGGCCCCGTATGTTGGTTTTGATGCCTGTCCATGAGGTGCATTTCTTGAGTCTGCGCCAAATGTACGGCAGACTAAAATAGAATTGCTGGTATGCTTTCCGCTGGATTTCGATAAGTTCCTCTGATGTAAATCGGTCTGTAGCTAGTATCATTGGCGTCTTTTCTTCCTTGAGAGCTTGGAGGCTCACATATACCCATTCGTCCCAGTTCTCAGGTAGAACCGTCCCAGCTTTCATAGCGTCCTTGTATAGTTGGGTCCCGAGGTATGGAGTACAGATTGACCATTGAACATAGTTAAGTGGAATGGACTTTACGAAGTCTACGCTCTGTTGTATCTCCTCTCTGGTCTCAGTCGGGTTTCCCATCATCATATAACCAGAGGTCTCGATACCAATCTTGTCACAGCGCTCTATAGCCTTTCTTGTCTCCTGTAGTTTTATGCCCTTTGTCAACAAGTCAAGTATGCGTTGAACGCCAGACTCAATACCAAACCCGATAAGTAGACAGCCCCCTTTCTTCATCTGTTTAAGCATTTCATAGTTTACGAGATTTACACGGGTTTCGCAACTCCACGTAATTTTAAGGGGTTCAATCCCTTTGCAGATTTCAGCGATTCTCTTGGGATGTACTGTAAAAGAGTCATCATAGAACTGAATATATTGCACCCCAAATTCGTCTTGAAGATGTTTTACATGCTTGATCACATAATCGGCACTAAAGACATTGTACACTTTACCCCAAACATTCTTTGAACAAAAACTACAGTTATAGGGACAGCCTCTTGTAGTCACCATCGTCATGTAGGGGAGGCTTCTACCGTGGGGAGGGTACGGGCGGTAAAGGGTAAGTGGTTGGGGGAGAAGGTCGTATGCTGGATAAGGTAGCCGATCCAAGTTTTTAATGTGTTTCCGCGCCTTGTTAAGTTTTAGTTCGCCAGTCAGATGGTCTCTATATACAATCCCATCCACCTTATCTAAGGTCAAGTGATGCCCCATTATAGCATCCAGTAATTCGGGCACCGTTTCCTCCCCCTCACTCAATACGCCGTAATCAACTGACGAGCAAACGTTCATAGTCTGCTCGGGTATCGTTGTGATGTGGGGACCACCTAGAATCGTGGGCATTTCAGGCCACCGTGCCTTGATGTCGTCAAATATTCTAGACGCTTCAAGCACGTTCGGAGTCATTGCGCTAATCCCTATGACATCCGCCGAATGATCTATCGTTCTAATGCAAGCCTCAAAATCTAGATCAAGGGCATTGCAGTCAATGAGGTCCACCGTCCACCCTGAAGCCCACTCTCTAACGGCACTCGCAATATGTAAGAGACCTAGAGGAGGCTGGGGAAAGGCGGGGTCATTCCGTGGGTTGATTAACACTATTTTCATTTTTGGACTCTCCTTATGTGATATAATCCCCATTCCGGATCGTCGGTGACTGTCTCAAGCTGCCATGTGTCTGATCCGTTGAGTAGGTCCTGGAAGAACGGGGAGTTATCTTTCAATACGTCGTTGATTCCGTACCATTTCTCTATGTAAAGCACGACATTCCCCTCGCTTGCGTTATAAAGTTCCTCGAAGCGTGCATGGTCAACCTGCACCCGCTTCAATACAACGTTATCTATCCCCCGAAGTAGTAGCCCCGCTCGCATAGCGGGTTCAATGAACACGATTATGGGTTTTTCTTGGTTGATAACGTATTGGCGAAGTCTCTGCTGGGGGGATTTATAAGCGATAGTTAAGCGGTTGACATATCCTGTGCTAAGGTTGCTTTGGACCCCATAAGCAAGGGAGGGCGCAAGGATAATCGCAAGCATTAGCCCCCCGACTAATCCGATCTTTAGGTGTTTGTTACTCAGGCGTTCATATAAGAAGGGGAGAGCGAGGAAAGCCAATAACCCATTATGGCTAAACCTGAAGGCGATGCTCGAGGCCTCAGGTGACATCAGGTAGTCGTTATCCACTATGAGGAGGCCAACGAACGCCACCATTAGAAAGCCACATAGAACCGCAACGAATAGAATTGAGGAGTCTGGACCATTACGGTGTTTCCAAACAAGGAGACCTAGGCTGGCCAAGGTAATTGGGAAGAACAGGGTCCATCCAAGAGATAAGGATCTGACCACGAACACGGCCACCCGTGGGGGTAGGGTTAGAAGGCGTTCAAGGGTGAATCCATGTTTAAAGCCAAACTCATCGGGGTAAAGGTACTCGAAGGCTGGACGATTTTCAAGAGGAAATGCTATATCCGTGGTGGGGTTCACAAGCGTCGGCGGTAGATTGCTAGTACTCGTAGGATCGTTAAGGGGGATTCCAATCGGGGCGGTAGTGGGTTTTAGAAGGTATAATATTCGCTCAAAAACGGAGACTGGATCAATCTTGAAGGGTAGTTTGAGTACGTCTGTGGGAGGTCGTACCAGTATCAGCGCGGGAATGATGAAGAGAACGAGGACCTTCTTGGGAACCTTCCCCTTCAAGGCTACGAGAAGCATGTAAAGCCCCAGAAACACAACCAGAAGAAGGTACGGCTCTCTAAACATGTATGCGATTGACGCTGAAGCGCTCGCAGCGAACCCAAAACGGTTTTCGCCTCCTCTCAATAGCCGGATCATACAATATACCGATGTGAGTGCAAAGAATAGACCAGCAGCTTCAGCCAGAAACATGGACTGCATAATGAGAAAGGAAGCGGTCAATGGAAGCGTTAGTAGTGTCATGTGTCTTGCTCGTTCTCCCGCGTAGAGTCGAAGCACCTTATCAAACATCCAGAGTCCAAGGGCATTCCAGAATAGGGCTTGGAGCGTAAAGTACACGGTGAGCGCAGGGAACGACTCAATATGAAAGAGAAGGGCGACGACACCATTAATCAGGTTGAAGGCAAGATGACGCCAAGTAACGAAAAAGAAGCTGCCCTGGTCTGAGGTTGTGATCATCGACCACATGTAGCCCGCTTCATCCCCGGTGAGGAAGCCGCTTGATAACGTCCAGAGTCCCCGGAAAAGGATCAGCGCAGATGTGACGCCTAAAGCTACTCGGGGGGCATTGTCTATTACACGATTCAGATGTCTCTCAAATAAACTCATTTTATTACTCTCCAGAACGATCTTGACGGAAGAATCCTGGAAAACAGGGAGTCAAGAACCCTGACAAACGATTCTGGCAGGAAGCCGTAGATAATCGCGGGAAGCAAGAACCCCGTTGAAAACTCGTCAACCTTCATACCGACGCGCTCAACGTCGTTTCCCACCTGTCTGATATTGCTCCCATGCAAATTTATCCCCAGGAGGTTTGCTACAAGCTGGGGGATGGAGGATCTATGCGTAGCATCGAAAAAGACGCCCCCCCCATCCTTCACCATATCACGGAACACCCGCAACAGCGGTTTGGGATCCCGTTGATGATGGAGAAGCCTACATGAGAAAACCGCTGAGAAGACACCGAGCCTAAAAGGAGGGTTAAAGGCATCGGCTAGAACCATAGTGGAGCCGTGGTTTCTCTGTTTAGTAATTTTTAACATGCTTGGTGAGAAGTCCAGGTTAACGCAGCCATTTCTGGGAAATAATTCCAAGAATCTTCCGATACCACAGGCAACGTTTAAGACAGGGTTATACTCATCGATGAGAAGCCCCTTAAAATGGTTTAACTCCTCCTCGTAAACATAGCCCCTGCGCATATCATCCCATGTGATCACCCTTTCAGGGGTCCACGTTCGATAAGGCCCTGGCTTGTTTTTCTGCCTCAACAGAACGATTAGGTCCGTGAAACTCAGCGTGGAACCCCCCAGTCAATCAGGACGCCATAGAACGGGGGGTTATCATGAAGGCGTTTCAAAAAGAACAGATAGATGAAGCCCGCCATCCACCCGAGAACAGGTATTCGCTGTATCACAAACAGGATGTACGTGACGGAACAGTTCTGGTCCTGAGTAACTACGGCATCGGGGAAGGTTTCCGTCAGCTCTCTAGTGTACGGTAACACATATTTCAGATGCTCAGAGTGAGCCTTATCCACGGTTCTGAAAAGGCGGCGGTGTGTTCGATAGAAGCGTAGATCCGTTTGCCATGAAAACTCATATACCGGAGTGTGTATAAGCACCTTCTCTCGTGCAACCCGCTTCATCTCAGACAAGAAGGCGGGACGTATGCTTCGAGGGAGGTGTTCAAGGCAGTCCACGCTTATAGTTGTGGTTATCGAGCGACTTCGGAAAGGTAAGGCTTCGGCTGAGGCCACGATACTCTGACCTATAGCGGTCTTAACGATCTCAGGATCAAGGTCAAGGCACACCACAGGATGCCCCTTATCAAGGAACGCGCCGACCCCGATTTTCCCCCCACCGACATCTAAAACCGACGCCAATAAGGGTAGTCTGGCGAGGATAGAATTGTATCGTGTGTAAAAGTCGATGCTACGCGCATATACTAGGGCGTGGGGTAAACCAAAGTTTCCCCTAATCCTCTGAGAGAGACATTGAAAAACCCGTTGAACTACGGGGTTATCGTAAGCTTTCTTGAGAACCGCAAGCTCGCTCAATGCGAAAACGTCACCTTCTTGGCTAGACGACGCATATTTTCGATGAAGTGATCCACTGCCATCCTCAAATCCGCGGGGTGCATCGCCACCCACCACATATTCGGAAGCAAATATCTGGGGTGAAAGTAGATCTTCCGATAGAACTTCCGGCGGAGAGCCAGCAACTCAGAGTTACCAAGCTGGGACAACGACAGATCCCCAGGCAGTCCACGAGGTACACAGCAGAGCTCATCCCATTCCAACCCCTCATCGATAAGCCCCTTCTCCAAACAGTCCCGATAAAGCGGCGTATGCGGATAAGGAGCAACAATGCTAATCTGGAACCCGTTAGCCTTAACCTTCAAGATGTGCTTGTAAGTCATCCACATCTGCTCCTCCGTCTCACCGGGAAGCCCCATCATCATACTGATATACGTCTTGACCCCCGCCTTGCGGAGCATCTTAACGGCAGACTCACCCTGCTCCAAGGTGAAGCCCTTGTTGATCCCCCTTAGCGTTTCATCGCTCCCAGTCTCCAAACCAAGCGAAACACCATCAAGGCCAGCGTGCTTCATAGCCTCAATGAGATCTTCATTCAGCAGTTCGGGGCGAGTGTTGATGAACCACTTGAAATCAAGATCACGCCCCTCAATCTCACTGCAAACCTCCTTCACCCAACCCGAGTTCAAGGTGAACGTGTTATCAAAGAAGCTGAGGTATTTCGCCCCATGCCCCTCCACCAGTTCCTCAAGTTCAAGACCGACCAACTTCGGACGCCGAGGATCCCACGGAATAAAAGAATCTGAACACACCTGACAAACGTACCCACATCCTTTACTGGCGCGACATACGGCCCAAGGAGAAATGCTCTTCACCCGAGTGTAGAAAACGGAGTGATCAGGCAAAATCCCCCACGGCGGAGGCGGTATATCCCCCACCTTAGTCTTCCTTCCTTCGGGATTTACAATGGTTTCCCCATCTTCCCTATAAGTGACCCCTGGAAGGTCAGCGAGATCGCCATTACCGAAGAGGCGTGGAAGTATGTTCTCATAGCTGTAGGCGGTGACGTAAACATCTAGGTCTGGAACCTTCTCTAAAGCCTGCTTTGAGAAGGCGTTCAGATTCCAGTTCAGCATAACCGTATTTGCACCATGCTTCTTAGCTATTCCCGCCACTCGGCAATCGTAGAAGAAGGTGCTGGGCGTACTCCTGAAAAGCATCACATCTGGCTTGAAGCCTCGAAGAGCAGCGTCCACCGCGTCAAACCCAAGATCATAGCTGTTACAATCAAGGAACCGAACATCATGCCCCTCCTCCCGCAGAATACCAGCTATATACACGTAAGAGAGAGGCGGCTGGAGCACTTGGCGGTCCGCATTTGTGAGAAACTAAGAACGCATCTACAGCTTCATTTCACAGCGGTCCTCGCGAATCACTCCGATATTATTGTAGCGTGGGGGATTTACCTCAAGAATCTTAATGCGTCTCACCTCCTTCAATGGTCTCCTCGTAGACGTGTAGTGTTGCTTTGGCTATGTCTTGCCAGTTTCTTTCCTTTTTCACCCAGTTGTATGCGGTTTCCGCTAGGTCGTCCTGGAGTTTGGGGTCTCCGAGGAGGGTTTCTATGTGGTCTCGTAGTTCTTCGGGGTCGTGGGGGTTGAATGTGAGTCCAGTTTTCCCGTTTTCCACGATTTCCTCCACGGCGGGGATGTCGCTGCATATCACTGGACACCGTGCCGCCATCGCCTCGAGGACGGTTATGGGCCCTGTCTCGTATAGGCTGGGGCATATGAAGGCTTGGGCGGTGCTGTAGAGTTCTATAATATCTTTTCTGGGGATGTATCCAAGTAGTTTGTCCTGTTCTCTGAGGGTTTTCTTGATGATGAAGTTGAGGGGGCCATCTCCGAATAGACGGAGGGGGGGGAGGTCGGTGTTCTCTAGGGCTTTTGTCAGGGTTATGAAGTTCTTGCGATTGATAAGGCGGCCGCCGGATAGCAGGAAGTTTCCCCGTGGGGGTTTGAGGTTGTTGAACTCGGCGGTGTTTACCCCGTTTGGGATCGTGTGTATGCGAGCTTCGGGTGCTTGTTCAAGGATCTGCTTGTTGAGTGTGGGGTTGACGGAGATTATGGCGTCGCTGTTTCTCAGGCTTCTCTTTTCCAGTTGCTTCGCCATCCGTAGTTTGTAGTTGACGGTGAATCGCAGCTCGTCTCCTATGGTTGTGTGAACCGTGGAGATTGTCGCTGTTTTCAACTTGGTGACATTCAGATAAGAGCCTTGGAAATGGATAAGATCGGCATCAGTTTTTCTAGTCAATGGAATGACCAGGGCCTTCATGTCTCCTCCAGCCGCCTTTAACGCAATGGTTACACCCAGGTTCTCTAGCGCGTCGATAAGGGGATTGACGTGGGAGCCAAACCCGTAGTCCAGACCCCGGACAACCATCATGACCTTCAAAGCAGTTGTCCCCCAAAGTCGGCTGCAAGGTGTCCTATGAATACCCAGCCGTAGGGTTGACGGGTGAGGACGCTGAGTATAGTTGCACCGATTAATACGGCTGAGTGCCAGTAGATGTATGTGGGATCCTTCAAGTAGGATAGGAAATTGTAGTATTCCGTGATTTCCAGTCTATAGATAAGCGCGGCGGTTGTGCTTGGGCTTCTCACCAGTCCCGCTAGAACATGATCAACGTCGATGAACACGCCGAGGAGAACCCCAATAACTACCGAAGGCAGGGAGCCTCGCAGAGAGAGCATTATCAGCAGAGAAATGATGGCGTGATAGATGGGGTTCATCGTCGTATCTCCTTTCTGATTCTGGATAAAATGTAGAAGTTTATTGCGCTGGAGAAGAGGATCGCACCGTAGATTGCTAGGCTTAGAGATACCACCGTGTAGTTGACGAGTAGAATCTTGGTTTGTATGAAAAAAGTGATGGCGTATGATCCGAAGAGAGCTCCCAGTACGGTGAGAACCAGAGCGGGGAGTCCCAACCATCTGAGAGGCTGCACTTCGGTCACTATCTGGAAGACAGTTGCCAAGACCTCGATGCCGTGTTTCCAGGGATTATGTGTGCTTGTATCCAAGCCCTCATACTTGCAGGTTATCGGAACCTCAGTAATTTTGATGCCTTCGGCGGAGGCGAGACCCAATAGTTCTACGCTCATACCCATACCGCTTGAAACAGCGTGGCGGAGAACGTCAATAGCCCTCCGGTTGTATGCTCTGAACCCTGACTGGGCGTCTGTAAGGCTTAGGCCGGAGGTGAACTGGACGGCTTTGGTTATCGCCTCTATGCCTCTTCTTCTCCGTTTT
The DNA here is from genome assembly GCA_018830105.1 of Bacteroidota bacterium. Classification (GTDB taxonomy): domain Bacteria; phylum Bacteroidota; class Bacteroidia; order Bacteroidales; family F082; genus UBA5536. The sequence continues at coordinate 1,052 of JAHJTC010000030.1, read as the reverse complement.
GAAACATCCGTTTTGGACTCGGCGAGGAACCTGGAGCCGATAACCAAGTCTGCGTGACGTAACCCCTCAACTAGGTGGGGTATGTCATCTGGGTCGTGTTGCCCGTCTCCGTCGAGGGTGATGAGGATGTCCCCGCCGGTTTCGTGGATGTGCTTGAAGAGGGTGGATATGGCTTCTCCGTAGCCCCGGTTTCCTTGGTGGTGTAGTACGGTGACCCCGAGTGCGGCGGCTATCTCAGGGGTGTCGTCGGTGCAGCCGTCGTCGACGACGACTACTTTATCCGCGTACTTCAGGGTTTTGACTATTACCTTGGCGATTGTGGCTTCCTCGTCAAAGGCTGGAATGCCGACTACTCGAATAATGCCAACTGAAATACCGTTACCCTTCAAGAATACCCTCCAGGTAGCCCTCCACCTCCTTCCAGACCATGCGCCAGTCTCGCAGTTCCGCTGCGCTGCGCGAGGCTTGCCCCAGCATTTCCCTTAAGTCAGGGTCTGCGGCAAGCGTGCCAAGGGCTTCCCCGTACACTTCTGCTTGATAATCAGCGTACACTATCCCTGAAGACAGCCCCTCGAAGGCGTTTTGCACCCCGTTCAAAGGCGTGGAGAGCACAGGGATCCCGCAGGCCATGTACTCCATTATTCTCAGTGGGAACGCTGAGTGGTTGACGCTGTTAGGCGGCAACGTTATAACGCAAATATCTGCGTTATTGATAGTGTTAGGCGTTTTTTCGTGGGAAACCGCGGGATTGAAAATTATCGATTCGCTGAACCCTGTCGCCTCCGCCTGGGTTTTGAGAGCGGCTAGGAATGTGGCGGAGCTAGGGTATCCTACGAGTGTGTAGGTGATCTCCGGGCATGTCTCTTTGGCGTGGAGAATCGATTCAATGAACATCTCAAGACCGCTGTTTGCCCGTATGTCACCGAGGTGCAGTACGTTTACGCCCTCGTGGGCTGCTGGCGGTTCAGGGGTGAACATCTCCGTATCTACCCCCGTGGGGATTACCTCAATTTTATGGTGTGTAACCCCCTGACGGATAAGGTGGGCCTTCA